>NZ_JACJUQ010000010.1 GCF_014235845.1 Pontivivens nitratireducens
TCCGGAGAACTTCCTGGCAGCCATCAAGCTCGCAGCGATCCGCATCTGGATTGCTGATCAATGAGTCCACACCCTAGACCTCAGCGTGGAATCCGCAAGGCCGCCAGAAGCCCGCCCAGATCATTGGATCTGTCCAGCCGCAAGGCGCCCCCATGGGTGCGTGCGACATCTGCGGCAATCGCAAGGCCCAGCCCGACTGACCCACTCTCGTCATTCTGATTGCGTGCCGCATCGAGACGCGAAAACGGGCGCAGGGCCTGTTCGCGCTGGTCCTCATCGATACCGGGGCCGTCATCCTCGACGATATATTCCAGGCTCAAACGCGTCAGCCGCATGGTCAGCCGCACCCGATCCCCATAGCGCGTCGCATTCATCAACAGATTTTGCAGTGCGCGCGAGATTGCGACGGGCCGCAGATCCACCGTCGGCTCATCGGGCGTGTCCGATTCGATCAGGGAGGTAATGCGCGCGCCGTCGCGCCGCAGGTTCGCGACCATCGTGCGGGCGATCTCGGCCGGATCGACGGCGCTGGTCTCCTCCATCCCTTCACCCCGGGCGAAGGCGAGGAACCCGTCCAGCATCCGCTCCATCTCCGTCACGTCCTGTATCATGGCGTCAGTATCGGGGCCGGGTTCGGCCAGGCTCAATCCCAGCCGCAGCCGTGTGAGCGGTGTGCGCAGATCGTGACTTACACCTGACAGCATGGATGTGCGTTGTTCGATCTGGCGCTCCAGCCGGTTGCGCATCGACAGGAACGCTCCGCCCGCGCGGCGCACTTCCTCGGCACCACGGGGGCGAAATGCCTCGGACCGGCCCTTGCCGAACGCTTCGGAAACGCGGGCGAGTTCCTTGATCGGGCGGATCTGATTGCGCAGAAACAGAGCAGAGATCGTGGCCAGAACAGCCGAGGCGAAGATCGTCCAGGTCAGCAGCAAGTGCGGGTTCGAGGCAACCATCCGACGGCTGGGCAGAAAGGCCGTAAGGGTGCCGACCTCGGTCGCGACCTGCACCAACATGATCTTGTCCAGCGATGTCGTGTCGAGGTGGAGCGGGCGATCCAACGTTGTGCGAAGCGCATCATACGCGGCCTGACCCGAGATATCCAACAGCCCCAGCTGGGTGCCCGGCTCGAATCCCGATTCCTCCAGAAACAGCGTAAGGTTCAGCAGTCCGCTGACCGTATCCAGTTGCCGTTCGCGTTGTGCGCGGGTGGGGGCTTCCTCCAGCAGGGATATCGCGTAGTTCAGCTCACTCCCAACGGAACGGGCCATCTGCTGGGTAACGCCTTCCACGTGACGGCTGATAAAAAGGGTGGAGGCGACCAGCTGAATTCCGATCACCGGCACGAACAGGATCAGCAACGTGCGCGAAAACAGGTTGCGCGGCGTGTAACGTTTGAGCCATTTAAAACTGATCATGTGATAGGGGTAGGCACTGCGCCCCGGACGTGCAAGCGCGAGGGACAGTCATGAATTACGTTCAGGACAATGTGCGGCGGATCAGCGCCCCGAATGGCGGGCCGATGACCTATACCGGCACGCAGACTTATCTGGTAGGCAGCGGCGAGGTGGCTCTGATCGATCCGGGCCCGGACATGTCCGTGCATCGGGCGGCGATCATGGCGGCCTTGGAACCCGGGGAACGGATCTCGCATATCCTGGTGACCCACGCACATCTGGACCACACCCCCCTGGCGCGCAGGATGGGCGATGAGCTGAGCGTGCCGGTCTACGGTTTCGGCGATGCCAGGGCTGGTCGCAGCGACACCATGGTCGCACTGGCGCAGGCCGGGGCGCATCTGGGCGGGGGTGAGGGGGTCGATGACAGCTTCGTCCCGGATGAGGTTCTGGCGGATGGCGACGTGTTGCACGGCGGCGATTGGGCGTTGGAGGCATGGCACACGCCCGGTCATATGGCGAACCATCTGTGTTTCGTTTGGCATGAGGGTCAGGCGGGTTTCTCAGGCGACCACGTCATGGAATGGGCAACCACGCTGGTGTCGCCGCCCGATGGCGATCTGACAGCGTTCATGGCTTCTCTGCGCAAGATGCAGGGCCGTTGCCATAGGCTCGTTCTTCATCCTGGCCACGGTGAGGCGGTTCGCGATGCAGAAGGTCGCATCGCGGATCTTCTGGCCCATCGTGAAGGACGCGAGGCGCAGATACTCGCGGCACTGACGGCAGGACCGGCCGGAATCTCGACGCTGACGGCGGCGATCTACACCGATGTCGATCCCAGGTTGCTGCCCGCCGCCGCGCGCAACGTCTTCGCCCATCTGATTGATCTGCATGGGCGGGGCTTGGTGGTCTGCGATGGCCTTCCCGGCGCGGACGTGGACTGGGCCCGCGCCTGAACTTTCACTTTCCTCCAATATCCCCGCCGGAGGCATCCGCCAGCAGCCGCTGGACCACGGCGTTCATGTCGGTCGTTTCGTCGAGGGGCAGGCTCTGCCAGTCCTTCATCCGATTGCGAAACCACGTGCGCTGACGTTTCGCATATTGGCGACTGGCGATCACGGCGCGTTCGCGGGCATCGTCCAGCGTCAACTCACCGCGAAGATACGCGATCAGTTCGGGCGCGCCGATGGCCTTGGCCGAGGGGCGTGATGGATCCCAGTCGGGCAGGGCGGCGCGGACCTCATCCAGGGCGCCTTGGTCCAGCATCATGTCAAAGCGTCTCGCAATGCGGTCGTTCAGCCACGCGATGTCCGGGCGCAAAACGATGGGCTGTACCGATGAGAGCGGTAACAGCGGTGGCGGCGTCAGGTCCTGCCAGGCCGAGAGGCCACGGCCGGTCGCCGTCAGAACTTCCCATGCACGTTGGACGCGCATCGGATTGGCGGTGTCGATCGCGGCGAATGTCCGGGGATCGCGGGCGGCGAGGTCGGCGCGCAGAGCCTCGGACCCCAACGCATTGGCCTGCAAACGGATGTCCTGCGGCACCGGCGGTATGTCCACCAATCCTTGCGTCAGAGCCGTGAAATTCAGGCCGGTGCCGCCCACGATGATGGCACGGGGCGTTGCGGCGAGCACCTCACGGACTTCGCGCAGCCAGTGGCCGGTGGAATAGGGAACGTCCGGGGCGACATGACCGTACAGCCGGTGCGGGGCGCGTGCGGTCTCAGCCGGATCGGGGCGCGCGGTCAGGATGCGCCAGTTGCCGTAGACCTGCAAAGCATCGGCATTGATGATCGTGGCTTCGGTACGCTGCGCGAGGTCGAGCGCGAGGCTCGACTTTCCCGACGCGGTGGGGCCGGCGATCAGGATCGGTTTCATTGCGCGGTTCCGTTTGCCACATGAACGACCTGTGCGTTCAGGCGCGCGGCGTCGTCGGGATCGTGACTGACCATCAGGATGCGCCGCCGCAGCTGTGACAAAAGAGTGATGGCGGCGTCCTTGCGTGAGGCGTCCAGCCCGGTGAACGGCTCATCCAGCAGCGTCAGGTCGCTGTCGCGCAGCAGCGCCCGTGCGAGCGACACCCGCTGCGCCTGACCGCCCGACAGATCCGCCGGACGTCGGTCGAGCAGATCCGTGATGTCCAGCGCATCCGCCAGCGCGGCCAGCCCGCCTGTTTTGCGGCAGGCGTAAAGGATGTTGCGCCTCACGCTGAGATGCGGAAACAGGCGGGGTTCCTGAAAGGCCATGGACAGGTTGCGTCGTTGCGGGGGCAGCGACGAAAGGTCCCGCCCCTCCAGCACGATCCGCGCGCCGGGGCAGGGTATCAGGCCGGCAACCGCGTGCAGGGTCAGCGTCTTTCCCGCGCCGGAGGGTCCGTGCAGAACCGTAATGCGGGCGTCGGATGCGATGTCCACGCGCAGCTCGAATCCGGCGCGGGCGATGGTGGTACGGATGCTCAACCCACTCATTTCGAGCGTCCCGACAATCGGGCGCGAGTGCGCCGTTCCAGCCATTCGCTCAACAAGAACGCCCCAAGCGCCGCAATGACCGATACCGTGACCATCCGGGCTGCGGCGGCATCGCCATTCGGGGACTGCAGCGCTGAATAGATCGCGATGGGCAGGGTGCGGGTTTCACCGGGAATGTTGGCGGCAAAGACGATGGTGGCCCCGAACTCTCCGAATCCGCGAGCGAAGCCCAGCGTCGCACCGGCCAGAAGACCGGGCAGGGAGAGGGGAAGCGATAAGGTCAGAAACCGCCGGACCGCCCCCGCGCCGTGAATCCGGGCGGCGTCCTCCAATTTCGGGTCGAGCGCCTCGATCGACAGGCGACAGGCGCGGACCATCAGCGGAAAGGCCATGACACCCGCCGCGATCCCGGCGGCCAAAGTGGTGAACGGCAGCGTGATGCCGAGCGCGGCGAGCGGCGCCCCGACCGGCCCATTGCGACCAAAGACCTGCAACAGCAGATACCCCACAACGACGGGCGGCAGGACCAAGGGCAACTGGATTGCGGCCTTCACCAGCCCCTTGCCCCAGAAATGCCGCCGCGCCAATGTCCACGCCGCCAGATAGGCCAGCGGCAGACCGACGGCGGTCGCCCCGGCGGCGACCTGTAGCGACAGTGCGAAGGCCTGCCATTCTGCGGGTGAAAGCGTCATGACCTTGCCCTAGCGCGGCGTGCGGCGTCGGTCCAGCCGCCGAAGGTCGTATGACCGAACGAATGCGGACGGCCGGAAAATCAGATCAGTTCCGCGGCGATGGCGGCGGCGAGCCGGGCATTGTTGTGCACCAGCGCGATGTTCGCGGTCAGGGACGCACCATTGGTCAGCTCGAAAATCCGCTGCAACAGAAAGGGTGTCACCTGCTTGGCCGCAATGCCCTGCGCGGTCGCTTCCTGCAATGCGCGCTCTATGATCGGGTCGATGGTGGTTTGTGCGATCTCCTCCGCCACCGGGATCGGGTTTGCAACCAGTTGTCCGCCCGGCAGGCCGAGCGTGCCGCGCATCCGCTGGGCCGCCGCGATCTGTGCGACATTATCCATTCGCAGCGGAATCGGGTTGGACGATTGCGCCGACCAGAAGGCAGGCAGAGTGTCTGTGCGATAACCGATCACCGGCACGCCGAGGGTTTCGAGCACTTCGAGCGTCTTGGGTACGTCCAGGATCGCCTTCGCCCCGGCGGCCACGACCGTGACCGGGGTTTCGGATAGTTCACGCAAGTCGGCAGAAATGTCGAACGTGTCCTCCGCCCCGCGATGCACGCCGCCGATACCGCCGGTGGCGAAAACCTCGATCCCGGCCAGATGAGCGCAGATCATCGTTGCGGCGACAGTCGTCGCGCCGGTCGCGCCCGTCGCGAGGGCAGCGGCCAGATCGGCGCGGGACAACTTCATCACGTCCTTGGTCTGCGCAAGCGTGTCGAGCGTCTCCGCCTCCAGCCCGATGCGGATCTGCCGGTCGATAATGGCGATCGTCGCCGGGATTGCCCCTGCATCGCGCACCGTCTTTTCAACCGCGCGCGCGGTGTCGCGGTTCTGCGGCCACGGCATTCCGTGTGTGATGATGGTCGATTCCAGTGCCACGATGGGTCTGCCTGCCGCACGGGCGGCGGAAACTTCGGCGGAAAAGGTCAGCGGAAGGGTCATGGGGTGAGTCCTTGCAAATGAGCGGCGGCACAGGCGAGGGCGGCTTCTAGCGCGTCACCGGGGGAAGCGCCAGACAGATGCGCATGCAAGAACCCCGCAACGGTGGCGTCGCCCGCACCCGTCACGCCGGCCGTCACCGTAATGGGCGGCGGGTCGCGGCTGATCTTGCACTGCGATGTCGCCAGCCCAGCCGGTTCGGCACCGTCCGTCACCAGGGCCATGCGTGCGCCCATCTCGACTAGCTGGGCCGCAAGCTGTGCGGTCCCACCTTCGCGCCCGGTCAGTGCCATCGCTTCGGCGCGGTTCAGCAGGGGAACCGCCCCCCGCGCGATCAACGGGGCGAGACCGGCCGCACGGACCGGACTGGCAGGAACGAGATACATATCGCGATGCGTCAGGGTCGTCAGCGCATCGGACGGCAGATTGCCATCCACCACGACAGGGCCGTCGCAGGCATTGATCGTGTCAACCACTTGCGCGGCATGCCGGGTCAACGCGGCAGTGTCAGCGACAGCGGCGACGAGATCGCCATCCGCTTGCTCTATGGCAAGGTAGCTGTCGGTCGCTTCACTGCGGTGCACGCGCAGGTCGATCCCCAATGTGCGCAGGATCGCGCACAGCTCCTCACCCGCCGGGTCGCGCCCGATACATCCGGCCAGCGCCACAGGCCGACCCAGCCGCGCGAGGTGGCGCGCGATATTCCCCGCCACGCCCCCGGGGCGCCGCCGCACCGTGCCGGGCACGTCGTCGCCCCGACCGACAGCCCTGTCGGCGCGGGCGATGATGTCCCAGTGAACCGAACCGGCACATAGCAGCATCATCCCACCCATCCCAGAACCGCCGTCAAGGTGAGGACCGACAGGATCGTGGAAAACAGGATGGCGGACGAGGCCCTTTGCGGTGCGACATCATAGTGTTGCGCGATGATATAGATATTGCCGGCAACCGGCATGGCGGTGGCGGCGATCATCATCGCGGACAAAAACGGATCCAGATCGAACAGGTACAACGCGAAGATCGCAACCAGCAGCGGATGCAGCACCAGCTTGAGCGACGATAGCCAAAGCGCCACGCTGGGCCGTTCGGCTGACTTTCCCGCCAGACTGGCACCGATGGCGAACAGGGCGGCAGGGGTTGCGGCCGCACCGAGGATTGTCATGAACTCCCCCATCGGTACAGGCATGGGCAGATCGGCAAGCGACCACAGCAGACCGGCAGCGATGGACATTACCATCGGGTTGGTCAGCAACCCCTTGCCGATGGTCAGCACGATTGCGGGTTCCAGTTTTCCCCGGGTGCCGGTTATCACGGCGACGACGAGGCTGCCGAAGATCAGCAGATCGACGCTGAGCACCATCAGGACCGGGGCCGCGGCCCGTGGTCCGAACAGGCCCACCAGCATCGGAATGCCAAGGAAACCGACATTGCCGATCACCGCGCATTGCGCCTCGATCGCGGCGACAGAGGCCGTATTGCCGCGCATCAGGGCGACGCCCGTCGCAAGGACGTAAACGAGGATAGATGCCGCCAGATAGCACAGCAGAAACGGCACGTTAGCGATTTCAGAGAATTCCAGCGTCGCGGTGAAATTGAACAGCATCGCGCTGAGCGCGAACCAGAAGACGAACCTGGTCAGGGCAACCGCGGCTTCCTTGCTGAAAAATCTGGTCGCGGCGGAGATGTAGCCCAGCCCGATCAACAGAAAGAAGGGCAAGATCTTCAAGAATATGGGGAGCATGTCACGTCCTGTCAGGTCTGCCCCGGTTTAAGGGATCGGTGCGGGGTTGCAAGCGTGGGAGCCTCCGGCGGGGATATTTGCGGCCTTATGTATCAAACGCACCAAGTTTTGTGAATCCATAAACGCCCTGTTTTGCTAGGCTACGGCCATGCAGGACAGGACGATAGACAACGCGCTACTAGCGCTTCGGAAGCAAGGCGGGCAGCAGGGAAAGCTTGCTGAGGTGCTGCTGGATATGCGGGAGGTTCAGTTGCCCGCGTTCTATCAGGATCGGCCCTTTAGGCGTGGCGACACGCAGAGGCTTATTCTGGCGGCGTTGGCGGAGGGGCCTAAGACCAACTCGGAACTCGGCAGGCTTGTTCAGGCTTCGCGCCCTGACATTGCACACAAGGCCGCTGCGAACAGGACGTATCAGTGCCTGTTGAGGTTGGAGGCTAGAGGCAGGGTTCGACGGGATGGGCGGGTGTGGCTGGCCCCTTAGGCTGATTTTATAGTAACGCCTTCCCCAAAGCGGCTACTTGGTCCATCCTGCGAACGAGCAGGAAATCAATGAAAGCCGTTATGCCCCCTAAAGTATCATTCTTTGGTGACGCTAGCAGCAAAAACTCAGACTTCATGGTGCTGGGGGGATTGGCAGTTAGCGGACACAGGCAGCAAGAAATTGAAGATTATATTGCAGATATTAGAGAGCGAGGTGGAATCCGGCGAGAATTTCATTGGAAGGAGTACCGAGGCGGCGCGAAGCGCGTCCCATACGAAGAGTTAATCGAGTACGTCTTTGACTTAGTGCATAAAAATTACGCTGAGCTATTTGTCATTTCGTGTGATTTTCGTGAATTTGACCATAAGAGGGAGCCTGAGCAAACTAGGGATACAAGCGTAAACAAGATTTACTGGAGCCTTTTTGAGTATCGGCTTGCTGCATTCTATGGGAAAAAACGCGAAATACATATCCGGCTAGATGCAGGAAACGACTGCAAAGACATTTGCAATATGCGGAACCAGCTATGCGCCAAGGCTTATAGAAAGCACGGAGCGATGCCTAATTGCTTTAGAACCATTGAACCTATGGACTCGAAAGCGTCGGGCCTAATTCAAGCCGCTGATCTAATTGTTGGCGGAATTGCATCGCAGCTAAATTCGAACAGGACTGACACCGAAAAAGGCAGGTTGGCTGAGTTCATCCGCAGATTGTCAGGCAGGCACGATTGGAGAGACGAGACGCCACGCACTGCTAGATCAATCAACGTGTGGAATTATAAAGAGGGTTAGGTCCCCCGCCCCCCTATCCATCAGGCGCTTGCCTGTTGGCACAGTCGGTCTAGCCAACGTATTCGGAGTGCGGAGGCCTAAGGCAAACATAATGCCGTAGGCGCAAGATATCAAACGAAAACGGCATCAAGCCGCGCGCTGCCAATATCCTTTCCAATTCCGGCTTACAGGCGCATCCATCGCGTTAGACACCAGAACGTGTGCGAGAGTGCCGTTATCGGTGCGGCGGTTATCTTCCAACCATGCAGCGTGGTTAGCGTACTGGTGAAGGTGCTGAGGGCTGACGTGGTGGTGCTGACCCTCAACCATACGGCGCAAGCGGGAGAAGAAGCTTTCCACCATGTTCGTGTGCTTACCGTGGTCGCTGTAGATTTCGGAATGGTTCACGCGGTCAACGTGGTAGCCCATGTGCAACTCATCCCAGTGGCTCGCTTCGTCGGCTGACATGGTGGAGAGGCGCGATACGTTCTCGTTCGCCAGCGCCACGCCCTCAGCCTCAGACAGCCCGATAAATGGCAGGGTACGGACCTCACGCTCACGCAGCGCGATCACGACCCGGCGCTTGCCCGTCTGGTGGCGCTTCAAGCGACGATCCTTGCGGTCAGCCTTGGCGTTCTCAGGGCGAATGTGACCGCCGAAGTAAGCGCCATCAATCTCGACATGACCGACCAGCGGTGCGCCCGTCTGGACTTCCTCGGCCATAGCTTCACGCAGTTTGTGCGCCAGCACGAAGGCGGTCTTGTACTGGCAATCCAGATCGCGGGACAACTGAACCATACTCACGCCCTTGGAGGCGTTCACGATAATGCAGATCGCGGCCAGCAGATCCACGAAGTCCATCTTGCGGCTGGCAAATATCGTGCCGGACGTAACACTGAACTGGTGCGCGCAGCCCTTGCACTTGAACTTGCGGCGCGTGGTGATCTTGTACGTCTCCCAGCATCCGCAACGGGGGCAGACGGCTTCACCATTCGTCTCAGGCCAGCGCATTTCGCAGAAGGTCGCATAGGGCCCGCATGTACGAGAGGCACTATCGCAGCAATGACGAGGCTGCGCCAAAGCTATTCGTTACCCGTCTAGAAACCGGATCGGTAATCGCCGAGATTGCGCCTTACGGAGTAATGATGGGCGGGATCGCCCTGATGGACGGCGGCATGATCGTTACAGACTTCGCTAATCGTGTCTGGCGGGGGATCAGTTTCTTTTCTGGCAAGCGTGATGAGGTTTAGAAACTTGAACCGCCAACGAAGGAAGACGCTGCTGATCTTAAGGAGTTCATGAAGCCCCTGACAGGTAAGACCGGAGCGCGTCTAGGCGTCAAACACGCGAGATATGAAAAGACCGATGGCGACAAGCGTACGGTCGTTGAATACAACTTCGATGAGGCCGAAATAAACAAGGCTTCAATCAATATGGAACAAGCCATCGCATTACCTGCAACAAAGGCTGAGCCGGAGCCTACAGACAGCGGTATTCGTAGTGAGGTCATGCTGTTCTTAGAGCAAGCGAACCGTGGCCCCGGCAAGGAGAAGGGCCGCACAGCTGATCGCGGGCGCATTCCCGAAGTTTCAGATAAGGTCTTGCCGGTGTACTTTCGTCGAAGCATCCAAGACTTGAAAGAACGAATGATGCAGGGTGAGGAAACCCCACTTAATCTAGTCTTTGTTGTTGATGTTAACGTTCAGCGGATTGACGGGGAGCCGAAAGGCTACACAATTGTCGAAATTCACGAAAGCAACCAGCGCGACGAAGAATAGCTTGGTGCGTTTGATACATAAGGCCGGATATTTGAAGACACAAGATGGTGCGCGCCACTGTCCGTTATCTTGTGTCCCGAAATATCCCGGGGTCCGGGGCGGCGGCCCGGGATGTGAGGACAGACGGGCACTTGCCTTCCGTGTGAAAGCAGTCTAAAGGCACCCCACTGAAACCGCAGGCGGGGACGGGCCGGTCGGGGAGAAATCCCGCACGGTCCACCGGTTGGGCAAAATGCCCTCTCCCCCGCCGAGGCGAAACCGGAAAAGGAAAACGACGATGGCTCTTCCCGAGTTCACGCTTCGTCAGCTGTTGGAAGCTGGCGTACATTTCGGCCACCAGAAGCACCGCTGGAACCCCCGTATGGGTGAGTATATCTACGGTGATCGCAATGGCATCCACATCATCGATCTGACACAGACCGTTCCCCTGCTCGACGCCGCGCTGCAGGCTGTGCAGCAGACCGTCGCCAAGGGTGGCCGCGTCCTGTTCGTCGGCACCAAGCGTCAGGCGCAAAAGCCCGTCGCGGATGCGGCTGAGCGTTGCGCGCAGTACTACATGAACCACCGCTGGCTGGGTGGCACGCTGACCAACTGGAAAACCGTTTCCAACTCGATCCAGCGCATGAAGACGCTGGATGAGCAGTTGAGCAGCGAAGGTGCGGGCTACACCAAGAAAGAGCGTCTGCAACTCGACCGGGAGCAGAACAAGCTGACCGCATCCCTGGGTGGCATCCGCGACATGGGCGGCGTTCCTGACATCATCTTCGTCGTGGACACCAACAAGGAAGCGCTGGCCATCGCCGAAGCACGCAAGCTGGGCATCCCCGTCATCGCGGTTCTGGATTCCAACTCCAACCCCGAGGGCATCGACTATCCGATCCCCGGCAACGACGATGCGGCCCGTGCGATCGCGCTGTATTGCGACCTGATCGCCCGCGCGGCGCTGGACGGCATGGCAGATCAGCTGGGCGCGGCCGGTGTTGATCTGGGCGAGATGGAAGAAGCGATGGGCGAAGACGCCCTGGCAGAGGCCGGCGCAGAGGGCTGATCGCCCGGCGCATGACGTACCAACTGAAACGCGCTTCCGCCTGACGGGAGCGCGACCGAGTTTTTCAGGAGAGATAACATGGCAATCACCGCTGCAATGGTGAAGGAACTGCGCGACACGACCGGCGCAGGCATGATGGATGCGAAAAAGGCCCTGACCGAGAACGACGGCAACATGGAAGCCGCCGTGGACTGGCTGCGGACCAAGGGTCTGGCCAAGGCTGCCAAGAAATCCGGCCGTATCGCGGCAGAGGGTCTGGTCGCCGTCAAATCCGAGGGCGGCGTCGCCGTCGCGGTTGAGGTGAACTCCGAGACCGATTTCGTGGCACGCAACGGCGATTTCCAGAAAATGGTCGGTGACGTGGCCGACGTCGCGATGGGCGTGAACTCCACCGAGGAACTGGCCGCCGCGGATATGGGCGGCAAGTCCGTCACCGACGCGATCACCGCCAAGGTTGCCACGATTGGTGAGAACATGTCCCTGCGCCGCATGGCGAAGGTCGAGGGTGAGAGCGTCGCGTCCTACGTGCACGGCGCCATCGTCGAGGGCATGGGCAAGATCGGCGTCGTCGTCGCCTTCAAGGGGGACAACGCCGCGTTTGGCAAGCAGGTCGCGATGCATGTCGCAGCCACCAACCCTGCCTCGCTGTCCGAGAGCGATCTGGATCAGGCGCTGGTTGAGCGTGAAAAGCAGGTCCTGACCGATCAGGCCCGCGAATCCGGCAAGCCGGAAGCCGTGATCGAGAAGATGATCGTTGGCCGCATGAAGAAGTACTTCGAGGAAGTCACGCTGCTGAACCAGAAATTCGTGATGAACCCTGACGTGACCGTCGCGCAGGCCGCGAAGGATGCAGGCGTCGAAATCGTCGCCTATGCCCGCGTCGAAGTCGGCGAAGGCATCGAGAAGGAAGAAGAGGATTTCGCAGCGGAAGTCGCGAAAACCATGGGCGGCTGATCCCACCCGACTTTCTGATACTTTGCGCCGTCCGGGTATACCGGGCGGCGTTTTGCGTTACGGCAGACGGCGCGCGACACGCGGTACCCCCGCGCCATCGTCGCCACGATAGCGATGATTTCCCGATCCAGCCCGCCGAAAAGCCGGTGATCCGTCCGTCAGCGTGAGTTGCGAAACTGTCGCCGTCGATGCGATAATTGCAGAGTGCGTAGTGCCTCCGAAAATCCGCTTCGGCCACGATACGGCAACATTCCACGTTTAGATCCTCGGCTGATTGTGTACCGTTTCACGCGGTTTCATTTGTTATTTAAGTTTTGATTCCGTGCATCCCGGCGATTCAAGGGGATCAAAAGCGCGGATCACATTCTAGGCGCCACAGGGTCGGTGAGGCCGCATCTATTGCGTTATTAGGTCAGAAGACTTGACGTGAATAAAGATCTGCGCAACTTGGTGGAATGGCAATGCTGCACTGCAACAACGAAGCCGGCCAACTGGCACGGCGCTACGCTCACTGGGAGGGGACGGCGACTGTCCATTCCTGGTTGGAAGATATTCAGGGCATCGGCGCGGGGGTCGTTGTTACGGCACTGGGGCTGGCATTGTATCAGACCGCTGGCCTGGTCACCTCGGGCATGGCGGGGCTGGCGCTGGTTCTGTCCTACGCAACGGGATGGGATACGGGAATTTTGTTCTAGCTCCTGAACTTGCCGTTCTATCTGCTGGCAATCCTGCGTATGGGCTGGGCGTTCACGATCAAGACGTTCGGGGCGATTACCGGCCTGTCGGTTCTGGTTTCACTACAGGGCAGGTGGGTCACTATGGTCGATCTGCATCCGGGATATGCCGCAGTTGCGGGGGGTGTTCTGGTTGGCTTCGGTCTGTTGGGGCTTTTTCGGCACCGCGCCAGTCTGGGCGGCATCGGAATTCTGGCGCTCTACCTTCAGGACCGCATGGGATGGCGGCCGGGCTTGACTCAGTTGGTCCTGGACCTGGGCATATTTGCGGTCGGCATGTTCGTCTTGCCGTGGGGGGCAATGGCGTGGTCGTTGCTGGGGGCGTTGGTCCTGAACCTGTTTCTGACGGTGAACCATCGTCTGGACCGGTACATCGCGCGCTGAACGATCAATCTGCGATCGGCGCCGATCGGCACCTCGCGTACATATGCGGTGTCGCCTCCCTCCATCCGAATGTTGGGGAACAGGCGCATCAACTCGGTTCTCGTCGGATCGTCCAGAGTGCTCATGGCCACCGGGCCGGGGTGGAAGCTCTCCGACCAGGTTCCGGCCGCAAGCACCAGTTCGTGTCGATCAAACAGGAAATGCACATAGGTAACGCCGTCGCCGGTAGGGGCCCAATCCACCGCAAACCCGTCTATCAGTGTACAGGCGGGGACCAGCATTTCACGCTTGTCAAACCAGGGGGCAGGCGTTGGAATAAGGATCCTGTGCTGTGGTGACACGATCAGTGTCCGGTCGGGCATCCCGCGTCCCAGGGCATGGGCCCGAATGCGCACGGGGCGCATGGAGGGATCATTCGCGATTTCCTGCGCGCTGACATGGCGCGACGCAACCCAGCGTATAGGCTGCAAACCGCGATCCGCCGTGCAGAGTAAATCGCCGACTTTCAGCTCATCGACCCGCCGCAGCCCGGTGGGGGTGGAGATCGGCGTACACGCGGCGAAGCAGATCACACCGGTATTGTCCGTTGTCAGATCGTCACCGGAGATGCCGGAAATGACCAGTCCGCCCGCACCTTGCAAGATGCCGTCATCGTTCTGATCGTCGCGAAGGTCCGATAGCTGAGTGTAGAAAGCGGTCAGATCGACGAAATCGTTATTGGTCGGGTCGTCATCGTCGATGTCGCCGCCGGTGGCGAAATTGAAATCGGTTATGGTATCGGCCGTTCCGTCCGCCACGAAGATGTCGAAGCCGTCACCGCCGCTCAAAGTGTCAGTGCCGGTGCCGCCGTTTAATGTGTCATTCCCACCGCCGCCGGACAGGGAGTCGTTGTCCGCACCGCCCGTCAGGCTGTCATTCCCCTGGTCACCTGCCAGTGTATCCGCACCGCTACCCCCGATGATGTCGTCATTCCCATCGCCACCGAAGATCAGATCGCCGCCGCCGTCACCGAATAACGTATCGTTGCCAGTGCCACCGAACAGCGTGTCGTTGCCGCTGCCGCCCAGCAACGTGTCGGCACCCGCGCCGCCGCTGAGGGAATCGTCGTCTTCCTGTCCGCTCAGGCTGTCGTCGCCATCTCCCCCGATCAGCGTATCGTCGCCGGCATTTCCGTTCAGAGTGTCGTTTCCCGCGCCGCCGAGGATGCTGTCATTACCGCCCTCACCGCTGACATCATCGTTGCCATCGCCCGCGGTTATGGTGTCGTTGCCGGATGTAACGCCATCCAGACCCGTTACCGTTTCATCATGGCTGTCCAGATCGGTATAGGTGACGGAGGACGGATTGCTGGCGTTGCTGACCTCGTATGTATGACCGGCCGGGGGGCTGTTACCCTCGAAGACATAGTAGCGGGTGGAACCGTCGCGGAATTCGTAGAAAACATAGTCGGTCGTATCGATGCCATTGGTATTGCGCAGCGTGAATGTATCGCGGAACCGCGTTGTATTGAAAGAATTGTCAATATACGCATCGAAGGACCTATTGAACTGGACGCTGGAGTCCAGATCACTGACCACAAACTCGACATCAGGGGGGCCGGACAGGGTGACGACATCGCCATTTCTGACGTTGCTGCCTCCGTTCCCGATACTCGTCCGAGTATAGGCTGACAATGCGTATAAATTCGCCATGCTAGATCTGTCCTTGCACGCTGCTCGCGTGTCTTCTGACCTTTTAGCATGTCGTATTCCCGATAACACCTGCTGCGTATAAAGTGTTTAACGATTGATTGCAGACCCGTTTCGGGGCAGTGTCCGCGCGAACCGAACATCAGGAGAATTGAATGCCCGATACGGCACCGACCCCCAATTACGCGCGCGTCATGCTGAAGATTTCGGGCGAGGCGCTGATGGGCGATCAAGGGTTCGGTCTGCACCCCCCCACCGTGGAACGTGTTGCCCGTCAGGTGGAGGAGTTGCACCGGCTGGGCGTCGAGGTCTGTATGGTGATCGGCGGCGGCAATATCTTTCGCGGGCTGCAAGGCTCCGCGCAGGGGATGGAGCGGACGACCGCCGATTATATGGGGATGCTGGCCACGGTGATGAATGCGCTGGCGATGCAGTCCGCGCTGGAGGCGTTGAAGGTCAACACCCGCGTCATCTCGGCCATTCCGATGGATCAGGTGTGCGAACCCTATATTCGTCGCCGTGCCGTGCGACATCTGGAAAAGAAGCGGGTCTGCATCTTTGCGGCTGGCACGGGCAATCCCTACTTCACCACGGACACCGCCGCGACCCTGCGTGCGAACGAGATGAAATGTCAGGCGATTTTCAAGGGAACGCAGGTCGATGGCATTTATGACAGCGATCCGAAAACGAATCCCGATGCCGTGCGTTACGAAAAAGTGAGCTATGATGAGGTTCTGGCCAAAAACCTCAAGGTAATGGATGCCAGCGCCATCGCGCTGGCCCGCGACAACAAGTTGCCCATCGTGGTATTTTCCCTCGCAGCACCCGGCGGATTGGCCGGGGTCTTGAGCGGACAGGGAAAATTCACCATGGTGACGGAATAAGACAGGGGAATACCGATGTCCGACGAGATCGATATCGACATTGATGCAATTACAAAACGCATGGACGGTGCGTTGACCAGCCTGCGCGGCGACTTCGCCAGCTTGCGCACCGGACGCGCGTCCGCCTCCATGCTCGACGTGGTGCAGGTGGATGCCTATGGCGCGATGACACCGATCAATCAGGTGGCCACGATCAACGTGCCAGAGCCGCGCATGGTGACAGTCAACGTCTGGGACAAGTCGCTGGTCGGCGCAGTGGACAAGGCGATCCGCAATGCGGGCATCGGCATCAACCCGGTGATGGATGGTACGACCCTGCGTCTGCCGATCCCCGAGTTGAACGAGGAGCGCCGCCGGGATCTGGCCAAGGTCGCGGGCACCTATGCCGAGAATGCCCGCGTCGCCGTGCGCAACGTGCGCCGCGACGGCATGGACCAGATCAAGAAGGGCAAGGCCAACGGCATGCCCGAGGATGATCAGAAGGTCTATTCCGATGAGATTGAGGACATCACAAAGTCACATATCGCCAAAATCGACGCCGCGCTGGAAAGCAAGCAGGAAGAGATCATGCAGGTGTAAGGCTACACCGACCTGACTTCTCGCCCGAACTCCGTCGGAGGACCGACATGACCAGCAAAAGACCCCAGAATGTAGCCATCATCATGGATGGCAACGGCCGTTGGGCTGTCCGGCGGGGTTTGCCAAGGGTTGCCGGTCACAAGAAGGGCGCCCAACGGGTGCGTGAGATCGTGTCCGCCTGTCCCGATCTGGATGTCACGACGCTTACGCTCTATGCGTTCTCCACCGAAAATTGGAAACGCCCGGTGATCGAGGTTGCGGCCCTGATGCGGTTGTTTCGCATTTATATCCGTATGGAAGCGGCGGCTCTGGAACAGAATGGCGTGCGTGTCCGCTTCATCGGGGAACGCTCCGCTCTCGCCCCCGACATTCAGGCGATGATGCGAGGGTTGGAGGCGCGAACCGCGGATAACGATGTCCTGACACTTCAGATCGCGCTGAACTACGGTGGCCGGGATGAGATCGTTCGCGCCGCGCAACGGATCGCTGCGGATGTCACTAACGGCGATATGACGATCGAGCAGATTACGCAGGACAGCTTCGCCGCCGCGCTGGACACCGGTGAGATTGAGGATCCTGAACTCGTGATCCGCACCAGCGGGGAATACCGCACCTCGAATTTTCTGCCTTGGCAGGCGGCATATGCGGAATATGCTTTCATTCCCGAATGCTGGCCGGATTTCACCGCCGCGATATTCGGTCAACTTCTCGATGAGTTCGGAACGCGGGAACGCCGTTTCGGCGCGGTTGAGGCACAGGGCGGTAAAGTTTGAGTACATCATCTTCCAAATTCGCGGACCTTCGGGTTCGATTGATCTCCGCCCTCGTGCTGGCGGTGGTAGCACTGCTGGTCTTCTTGTTCGGCGGATTGTGGAGCGCGTCTCTGCTGGCCATCGGAACCGGTGCGATGGTTTGGGAATGGCGTGAAATGGTTGTCGGTCAGGGGCAGGGATTGCGTGCGCCCGGCGTGCTGATGATCGCGGCAGCTGCCCTTGCCGTTATCGCGGCGGATCTGTGGATGCCCGCCGCCGGTTTCGCAGTTCTGGCCATCGGAACCGCAATCGGTGCGGTGTGGGAGCGGGCAAGCCTGCGTTTCGTCGTGACGGGAACCCTGTATATCGGCGCCGCGATGATCTGTATCGAGGCGCTGCGCAACGATTTCCGGTTCGGTTTCCTCGCCGTGCTGTGGCTGGTCCTCGTGGTGATCGCGGTCGATGTCGGCGGCTATTTCGGCGGGCGCGTGTTCGGTGGGCCGAAGCTGTGGCCCCGCGTCAGCCCCAAGAAGACCTGGGCCGGCTTGATCGGCAGCGTCGTGTGCGCTCAGCTGATCGGTTTGGTTTTCGCGCTGGCGGTAGGGTTGAGCTATCCGGCGGAGGTTGCCTTTATGTCCGCGCTGGTGGCCTTGGTCGCGGTCGGCGGCGATCTGATCGAAAGCTCGGCCAAACGGTTCTTCGGCGTCAAGGATTCCAGCCGTCTGATGCCCGGACATGGCGGTATCCTGGACCGTCTGGACGGATTGATGGCGGCGGCGCTGGTCGTGGCGGCGGTCAGCTTCGTGCGCGGGCAGAGCATTTTCCTGTGGTAAAAAGGCGGGTCAGCGTCCTGGGGGCGACCGGGTCCATCGGCACCAGCACTCTCGATCTGCTGGATCGGGCAGGCGGGGCCGAGCGGTTCGAGGTCGTGGCCCTGACCGGCGCGCGCAATATCGCCGGTCTGGCGCAGGCCGCAAGGCGGTTGCGCGCGAAGGTTGCGGTCACGGCGGATCCCGCGCGACTGGGCGATCTGCGCGACGCGCTGGCCGGCAGTGACGTGCGGGCCGAAGCAGGACCGGAGGCGTTGCTGGACGCCGCGGCGGAGCCTGCGGATTGGACCATGAGCGCGATTGTCGGCGCGGCGGGACTGGCCCCCACCATGCGGGCCGCGGCGAATGGCGGCACACTGGCGCTGGCCAACAAGGAAAGCCTCGTCTGTGCCGGGCGTCTGCTGCTGGATGAATGCGACCGGGCGCGAACCACTCTGCTGCCCGCCGACAGTGAGCATAGCGCCATTTTTCAGTGTCTGCGGGGGGAGCGTCTGGCCGAGGTCGAGCGGGTGATCGTCACCGCCTCGGGCGGGCCGTTCCGCGATTTTACCCGCGACCAGATGCAGGACGTGACGCCGGAACAGGCGATGGCGCATCCCAACTGGGACATGGGGGCGGCAATCTCCATCGACTCTGCCAGCATGTTTAACAAGGCCCTGGAACTGATTGAGGCGAAATACCTTTTCGATTTGCAGGCTCATCAGATCGAGGTGTTGGTGCACCGTCAATCCATCGTACATTCCATGGTGGGGTTCACCGATGGGGCGATCATGGCGCAGATGGGACCGCCCGACATGCGCGGGGCCATCGGATATGCGCTGAACTATCCCGACCGGCCTGACCTGCCGGTGGATCGCGTGGATTTCGCGAAGCTGGCAACGCTCGATTTCGTGGCACCCGATCCGGACCGGTTTCCCGCCCTGCGCCTGGCCGAACGTGTGCTGGCGGCGGGCGGGCTGGCGGGCACCGTCCTGAACGCGGCGAAGGAGGAGGCGATGCACGGTTTCCTTGCGAGCCGGGTCGGATTTCTATCTATGGCTGATCTTGTTGAGGGGGCACTGGATGCCTTACCTTGCGAGGGTGAGCCGGGCGATCTGTCCTCCGTGTTGGAGATGGACGCAGCCGCGCGGAGCCACGTGCGTAAACAGATCAGTTGAGGACGGCGTTTCATGATCGAGCTTATTTCGAACATCCCCCTGATCGGTGGCTTTCTGGCGACGGTTCTGCCCTTCGTCGTGGTCATCGGCATCGTCGTGTTCATCCATGAATTCGGACATTATATCGTTGGTCGCTGGTGCGGCATCCATGCGGAGGTGTTCAGTCTGGGCTTCGGCAAGGAGCTGTATGCCCGGACAGACAGTCGCGGCACACGCTGGCGGATCGGTGCGCTGCCGCTGGGCGGCTATGTCAAGTTTCTGGGGGATGCGGACGGCTCCAGCAGGCCGGACCGCAATTCGGTCGAGGGGATGGACGCGGCGACGCTAGCGCGCAGTTTTCCCGGTGCGGCATTGTGGAAACGGGCGCTGACCGTGCTGGCGGGTCCGGTGGCGAACTTCATCCTGACCATCGTGATCTATCTCGGTCTGATCTTCTGGTCGGGCGTGGCTGTCGATGAGGCCCGGATCGGAGAGATTCCGGCCTCCGTCGCGGGTGAAACGCCGCTGATGCAGGGCGATCTGGTAACGGCGGTGAACGGTGAGCCGGTGGCGACCTTCGGTGATCTGGCTCGGGCCGTCAGTGAGAGCACGGCCCCGGTAGAACTGGATGTCATACGCGACGGGCAGGACCTGTCGCTGGACGTGACGAACCTGCGCCCCCCCTATGTGGCCGGTGTGCGTCCGCTTTCGGCGGCCAGTCGCGCCGGTATTCGCGCGGGCGATCTGCTGTTGACGGCGGACGGACAGGATCTGCCCGACATCACCCGGCTTCAGGAAATCGTGCAGGGGTCCGAGGGCGAACCGCTGGAGATCGTGCTGCGCCGCGATGCGCAAACCCTGACGGTGGAGATGATCCCGACGGAGGAGGACGTGCCGCAGCCCGACGGATCGTTCGCGCGGCAGGTCATCATCGGGGTCAGTGTTTCCACCTATCTGCAACCGCAGGTCCGTGCGGCAGGTCCGGTGGAGGCTGTGACCCTCGCCGTGGACCGGACGATCAATATCGTGACCGGCACCTTTGACGGGATCGGCCAGATGATTTCGGGCAATGTCAGCCCGACCAATTTGCAGGGCCCGGTGGGAATCGCCCAGGTCTCGGGAGAGACGGCGGGCCAGGGTCTGACGAATTTCATCATGTTGATCGCATTGATTTCTACCGCGATCGGGCTGATGAACCTGTTCCCGATTCCGGTCTTGGACGGCGGGCACCTTGTTTTCTATGCGATCGAGGCGGTCACGGGTCGTGTTCCGAGCGGGAAGTGGGTCGATTTCGCGATGGCTCTCGGCCTCGCTATGGTGTTGTCCCTGATGCTTTTCGCGACGTATAACGACATTACACGTTTGTAGGCGCATCGACGCCGCAAAGCAGAACACACCTGACAAAGAGGCGGGTCACATGCGCTCCATCACCACGAAGATCGTCATGCGGGGCACGCGCGCCGCTCTTCTTGCCTGCGTTGCGAGCGCAGCCCTGTTCGCGGCCCCCGTGGCGGCGCAGCCGATACCGGGCAGCTTCGTGCTGTCGGATGTGCAGGTCGAGGGCAACCGCAGGGTCGAGGCGGAGACGGTGCGCGTCTATACCGATCTGGACCCCGGCGAAACGGTGACGCCCGCCCGCCTGAACGCGGCGGTTCAGGCGCTCTATGCCACTGGACTGTTCGAGGACGCGCAGATCCTGGTCGAAGGAAATGCCCTGCGGATCGTCGTCGTCGAAAACCCGTCGATCAACGTGATCGCGTTCGAGGGCAACGACGTCATCAGCGATGACATGTTGAACCAGAACATCGAGATCCGCCCCCGTCTGGCCTATAACCGTGCCGCGGTCGAGGCGGACGCCGCGATCATCATCGACATCTACCGTTCGGTCGGGCGGTTCGGCGCGCAGGTCAACCCCGTCATCATCGAGCGGCCGGACAACCGCGTGGACGTGGTGTTCGAGATATTCGAAGGCGACGTGACCGAGATCGAGCGGATCACCTTTGTCGGCAACGAGGTCTTCTCGGACGGTGATTTGCAGGATGTGATCGTCAGCCGTGAGGCGGGTCTGCTGTCGCAATTCTTCAGCAACGACACCTACGACCCCGGCAAGGTCCGCCTGGATGAGGAATTGCTGCGCCAGTTCTATCTGGAGAACGGCTTCGCGGAATTCGAGGTGGAAAGCTCCGTCGTCGAACTGTCCGCGGACCGGCAGGGATTTTTCCTCACCTATACCGTGACGGAGGGGCCGCGCTATACCTTTGGCGAGCTGTTCGTTGATCCACAGGTGGACGGGTTGGAAGCGGCGGATTTCGACGGCACCATTCCGGCGCGGCCCGGGGACGGCTTCGACCAGCGTGTGGTGGACGACGCCATCGAGAATATTCTTGAGATCACCGGCCAAATGGGCTTCGCCTTCGCCAATGTCGTTCCGCGTGTGCGCCAGAATGTCGAGGAGCGGACCGTGGACGTCGCGTTCGAGATCGTGGACGGCGACCGTGTCTTCGTCGAGCGGATCGACATCAGTGGCAACACAGCGACGCTGGACCGTGTGATCCGGCGCGAATTCGATCTGATCGAAGGTGATGCCTTCAACGCCTCCTCCGTGCGTGAGACCGCCGACCGCCTACGCAGCACCGGCTATTTCGGTGACGTGTCGGTGGAAGTTCAGGAAGGCTCCGCTCCGGATCGTGCCATCATTGAAACCGTGGTGGAGGAGCGCCTGACCGGATCCGTGAATTTCGGTGTGGCATATTCCTCCGCCTCGGGTGTCGGGGGAACGGTCGCTCTTTCGGAAAACAACTTCCTTGGTCGGGGTCAGTATGCCGCCATCGAATTTTCGACTGGAACGGATGAGAACGTCTACAGCCTGGCGTTTACCGAGCCGCGCTTTCTGGATCGAGAGGTCTCCGCAGGGTTTGATCTGTACTTCCGCGAAGTCGATCGCGACACGTCGAATTTCGATGAGACGAATATCGGGTTCGATCCGCGCGTGACCTTCCCCGTCAGCGACAACGGCACGTTGCAGCTGCGCTACCGAATTTCGCAGGATGAGATCGAGGCAAACGATTCTGTCGATGTTTCCCCCGCAATCATAGCGGATGAGGGGTCGGCGCTGACCTCCTCCATCGGATTTACCTACCTCTATGATCGGCGTAACAGCACCGCGGCCCCGACGGATGGCTATGTTCTGACCTTCACCGGCGATCTGGCAGGACTGGGCGGCGATGCACAATATCTCAAGGCGACAGCGACGGGGCGGTACTATCAAAGCTTCCGCAACGACGATATCGTCACGTTCATCGAGGGTGAGGTCGGCGCATTGGCCTCTGACTCCGACGGCTCCCGCATTACGGACCGGTTCTTCCTCGGCGGTGGCAACTTCCGTGGTTTCCAGGCCGGCGGTTTCGGTCCGCGTGATCTCGACACCACAGGTGCCACTTCGGTCGATTCCGCGCTCGGCGGCAATTATTATGCGGTCGTTCGGGCGCAGGCTTCGTTCCCGCTTGGATTGCCCGAGGAAGTTGGATTGTTCGGCGGCGTCTTTGCCAATGCCGGGTCGTTGTGGGGTCTGAACGATACGACATTCACCGACACACGCGGCACGTATACCATCGACGACAGCGCGGAAGTGCGGGCAGCGGTCGGCGTTTCGTTGTTCTGGGACAGCCCCATCGGTGCCCTGCGCATCGACTACGCCAACGCGGTCAAGACTGTCGAAGGCGATGATGAGGAGACGTTCCGTCTGACAGGCGGTCGTCGCTTCTGATGCGCTTGCATGCGCTGACCCTCGCGTTGTTTCTGGCGCTGCCGGTGGGCGGCGTCGCAGCGCAGGAGCAGCTACGCATACCGCCGCAGATCCTGGTGGTGGATCCCCGCGCCGTGTTGGAGCAATCCGAGGCGGGTCGGGAGGTGCTGGCCCTCAATCACGCCCAGCGTGTCGCCTTGCAGGCCGAGGCGGACGCGGTATCGGAACAGTTCGAGAAGGATGAATTGGAGCTTGCCGCCCGGCGTTCGCTGCTGACCCGCGAAGCGTTTGCCGAACTCGCGGAGGATTTCGACAGAAGGGTTCGCGCCGCACGCTCCGAACAGGACGCGAAGGCGGAGGACCTGATCGTAGAAATCGAGGCGCGTGAGCGTGCGTTCATCGAGGGCCTGAACCCGATCTATGCCGAAATACTCAATGAGATCGGCGGCGCCGCCGTCATTGACCTGCGCAGCGTCATCCTCGCCGATGCGCGCCTGAATATCACGCAGGAGGTGATCCGCCGTCTCGACAGTCGATCGGACAGCCCATCGGTTGACCCTGAGCAACCTGCCGAATAATCCTTTCACCATCCCATGTCGAAAAGGAACATACCGGTGACTGAGCAGACCAACCCGTTCAAGCCCACCGCCGATCTGGCGGAGATCAAGCGGATGATTCCGCACCGTTATCCGTTCCTTCTGATCGACGCTGTGCGCGATATGGTTGAGGGAAAATTCGCCGTCGGCATCAAGAACGTAACCGCCAACGAACCGCATTTCGAAGGGCATTTCCCGCAGGAGGCCGTCATGCCCGGCGTGCTTCAGATCGAGGCGCTGGCGCAAACCTCGGCCGTGCTCGTCTCCGCCTCTCTGGGTTTGATCGACAAGAATGCGCTGGTCTATTTCATGACGGTGGATGAGTGTCGTTTCCGCCGCAAGGTCGTGCCGGGCGACGTGCTGGAGTTGCAGGTCACTACGATCCGCGGGCGGGGCAAGGTCTGGAAATTCAAGGGCGAGGCCCGCGTCAACGGTGAGATCGCGACGGAATGCGTCTTTGCGGCGATGATCGTTCCGCCCGAGGAAGGCTGATGGCCATTGCCCCCGACGCCACGGTTCATCCCACCTCGATCATCGAGGAGGGCGCAATCATCGGCTCACAATGTGTGATCGGTCCATTTTGCGTGATCGGGCCTGAGGTGGTGCTGGGCGAGCGTGTGCATCTGTTCTCTCACGTCGTGGTGGCCGGACTGACCGAGATCGGGGATGAGACGCGCGTCTGGCCCTTCGCGTCGATCGGGCATCAGCCGCAGGATCTGAAATTCTCCGGTGAGCGGACTAGGATTCGGATCGGCAAGCGCAACATGATCCGCGAGTCGACGTCGATCAATCCGGGCACCGCGGGTGGCAGCGGCATAACCATCCTCGGGGACGACAACCTGATGATGCTGGGCACGCATGTCGGCCATGACTGCAATCTGGGCAATCGGATCGTTCTGGCCAACAACGCTGCAATCGCAGGGCATTGCGTGCTGGAGGACAACGTTATCGTCGGCGGTCAGTCCGGCGTGCATCAGTTCGTGCATATCGGGCAGGGCGCGATGATCGGCGCCGTGTCTATGGTAACGAAGGACGTGATCCCCTACGGCTCCGTCGTGGGCAATCGGGGAAGTTTGGCCGGCCTTAACATCACCGGGTTGAAACGACGCGGCGTGGAGCGGGCGCGACTTCATGCCCTGCGGGCCGCCTATCAGGCGATATTCGTCGATGGCACGGGAACTCTGCATGAGCGGGCACGACGAACCGCCGATGATCACCCGGACAACGCGTTGGTTCAGCAGATCACAGGCTTCATTCTGTCGGAGCATGCGCGCTCTGTCGCCACGCCGTGACTGGGCCCGGCCCGGCGACGCCGCTGGGAATCATCGCCGGGCGCGGCGCATTGCCGCGACTGGTGGCGGAGGCGCGGGCGCAGGCAGGGCTGCCTTACATGATCGTCGGTCTGAACGGCTTCGTCGGGGATTGGGTTCACGACCACCCGCATGAGATTCAGGCGATTACCGCCGTCCGGCGCATCCTGAATGCCCTCGCCACGGCTGGATGTACGCATGTCACGATGGCTGGCGGCGTGGAAAGGCCCGTGGTCAATCCGCTCAAGCTCGACGGCAAGGCATTGACCTGGCTGCCAAAATTGCTACCCGCCTTGCGCAAGGGGGACGACGCGCTACTGCGCACCGTTCGTGGTCTGTTGGAGGCAGAGGGCCTGATCCTGATCGGCGCGGACCAGATTGTTCCACTGACCTGGACTGAGGATGTGCCAACCCTTGCGAAGCCGAGCGCCGACAGTGCCTCCGACGTGGCGAAGGCTGAGGCGATTCTGGCCGCGCTGGCCGCACATGATGTCGGGCAGGGGGCGGTGGTGCACCGGGGACTTACCCTGGGTATCGAGACGCTGTTTGGCACGGATCACATGCTGGAGATGATTGGCCAGGTCCGCTCGGATCACGGTGGGGTTCTGGTCAAACGGCTCAAACAGGGACAGGACCGCGCGATTGACATGCCTGCAATCGGCCCACAAACGGTTGAAAATGCTGTCCGCGCCGGTCTGGATGGCATCGTGATCGAGGCAAATGGCGTCCTGATCCTGGACCGTGACGCGACCGTTGCGGCGGCGGATGAGGCGGGGCTTTTCATATGGATCAAACCATGAAGGTATTCCTGATCGCGGGTGAGCCGTCGGGCGACAAGCTGGGCGCGGCGCTGATGGCTGGCCTGAAAACAGTGGTCCCTCGGGTCGAGTTTCACGGCATCGGCGGCCCCCTGATGCAGGCGGAGGGGCTGGACAGCCTGTTCCCGATGGAAGAGTTGAGCGTTATGGGCCTGATCGAGGTTCTGCCGCGACTGCGCAATCTGTTCAAACGGCGTGACGAGGCGGCTCAGGCCGTGCTCAACCTGAACCCGGACGCGCTTATCACCATCGACAGCCCGGATTTCTGCCTGCGCGTGGCGGCCAAGGTGCGTGAGGACCGCGCCTTGCCGGTGATTCACTATGTCGCGCCCTCGGTCTGGGTCTGGCGGGCGGGCCGTGCCGCGAAGATGGCGCGGTATGTCGATCACGTGCTGGCCTTGCTGCCCTTCGAGCCGCCTTACATGCGCGCCGCCGGAATGACCTGCGATTTCGTTGGTCACCCCGTCGTGGCCGAGCCGCAACCGACCCCGGCGCAGATGGAGGCGCTGCGACAAGAATTGGGCATCGCGGACGGAATGCGCATTCTGGCGGTTTTGCCCGGTTCGCGCCGTGGTGAGGTCAGCCGTCTTGCGGCTCCATTCGGGGCGACGTTGGGTCTGCTGAACCATAATGACCTGCATGTCGTCGTGCCAACGGTCGCCCATGTTCACGATCAAGTCGTGGGGGAGGTCGAAAACTGGCCCTTCCGCGCGACGATTCTTGATCCGCACGGACATGCCCCCGCAGATGCGCAGGCACGCAAACGCGCCTTGTTCCATATGGCGGATGCGGCGCTGGCAGCGTCTGGCACCGTGGGGCTGGAATTGGCGATGGCGGGGTGCCCCTCGGTGATCGCCTACCGTATGTCCCCGATCAGTTCGTTCATCGTCAAACGAATGGTGAAGACGAAATATGTCAATCTCGTCAACGTGTTGCTGCAGCGCGCAGCAGTGCCTGAGGTCTTGCTGGAGAACTGCACGCCGCAAAATATTGCAGCGGCATTGCGCCCTATTCTTGACGACCCCGCAGTCGCGGCGGCGCAGCGCAGTGATCTGATGCAGGCGATGACTATGCTTGGCACAGCCGAGGATGAACCCGGCATTCGCGCAGCGCGTTCCGTCGTGGCGGCGGTGGAGCGGCTGGCACCGTAGAGCCGGTCCCATACCGCAATGCAAATGGGGCGCCCCGAAGGACGCCCCCAAATATCAGCGGTTTTCGACGTTGATGTAATCGCGATGTGCCGCGCCGGTGTAAAGCTGGCGCGGACGGCCGATTTTCTGCTTCTCGTCGGCGATCATTTCCTTCCACTGAGAGATCCAGCCCACGGTCCGCGACAGTGCGAAGATCGGAGTGAACATGGACGTGGGGAAGCCCATCGCGTCGAGGATGATGCCGGAATAGAAATCAACGTTGGGATAGAGTTTCCGATCTACGAAATACGGATCCTCCAGCGCGATCTTCTCCAGTTCCTTGGCAACCTGAAGCGTCGGGTTATTCTCGACGCCGAGCAGGGCGAGCACCTCGTCCGCGCTTTCCTTCATCACCTTGGCACGCGGGTCGAAGTTCTTGTAGACCCGGTGGCCGAAGCCCATCAAACGGAAGGGATCGTCCTTGTCCTTCGCCCTTGCGATGAACTCGGGGATACGGTCCACCGAACCGACTTCGCGCAGCATGTTCAGCGCAGCCTCGTTCGCGCCGCCATGAGCGGGCCCCCACAGACATGCAACACCCGCGGCGATGCAGGCGAACGGGTTGGCGCCCGACGACCCGGCAAGGCGGACGGTGGAGGTCGAGGCGTTTTGCTCGTGATCCGCGTGCAGGGTAAAGATGCGATCCATTGCGCGCGCCAGGATCGGATCGACGACATATTCCTCCGCCGGAACCGCGAAGCACATGCGCAGGAAGTTCGAGGCGTAATCCAGCGTGTTGTCGGGGTAAACGAAGGGCTGTCCGACCGAATACTTGTAGGCCCAGGCGGTGATCGTCGGCAGCTTTGCGATCATGCGAATCGACGCGACCTCACGCTGCCACGGATCGTTCACATCGGTGGAATCGTGATAGAATGCCGACATCGCGCCAACGACGCCGCACACGATGGCCATGGGGTGCGCATCGCGCCGGAAGCCACGGAAGAAGTGCGTCATCTGCTCATGCAGCATGGTGTGGTTCGTCACGCGGTTGGTGAAATCCTCAAGCTGTTGCGCCGTCGGCAGCTCACCGTAGAGCAGCAGGTAGCACACCTCGAGGTAATGTGATTTCGCCGCCAACTGGTCGATGGGATAGCCACGGTGCAGCAACTCACCCTTGTCACCGTCAATGAAGGTGATCGCGCTTTCGCACGCCGCGGTGGAGGTAAAGCCCGGATCGAAGGTGAACACGTCGGCCTGAGCATACAGCTTGGAGATATCCACGACATCCGGCCCGAGGGTCGGGCTCATTACGCCAAGTTCGAGATCCTTGCCGTTGACGTTGAGTTTAGCGGTCTTGTTGTCGGTCATTCGTACGTCCCTGTCCTACGGGCAGGCAAAGGCCCCGCCTCGGTGTTCTATATGTCCGGGGGAGCGATCCCCCTGGGCCGAATCACATCGGCACCCCGATGGCCCGTACCTCAACCGGCAGCGAGCACGTCGTCGATCCGCGCCAGGCTCTCCTCCCGCCCCAGATGGACGAGCACATCGAATATACTGGGAGAGGTGGAGCGACCAGTCAGAGCCGAGCGCATCGGTTGCATGACTTTGCCCAGCTTGAGCTCTTCTTCCCCGGCGAAGGCCTTGATCGTAGCCTCCAGATCAGTGTGCGTCCAAGTAACATTCCGCAACCGCTCAGTCAATCTTTCCAGCATACCACGGGATACATCATCGATCTGCGAGGCCGCCTTGGCATCCATCTCGAGAGGCCGTGAGGTCAGAAGATAGTGACCCATTTCAATAAGATCGGGCAGTTTCTTCGCCCTCTCTTTCAGGGCGGGCATCGCCTGGGTCAGGCTTTCGCGGATTTCGGGGCCGGGAACGGGCATTTGTTGCAGCGCCATATAGTCCGTTAGCAGTTGCGTCAGGTCCGCGTCATCCATCGCGCGGATGTGCTGACCGGACAGGTTGTCGAGCTTTTTGAAGTCGAATCGCGCGGCCCCCTTGGAAATCGCGTCCAACCCGAACCATTCGATCGCCTGCGCAGTCGTGAAGAACTCATCGTCGCCGTGGCTCCAACTCAACCGTGCGAGGTAATTGCGCATCGCCTCGGCCGGATAGCCCATGTCGCGGTAATCCTCGACGCCGGGCGCACCGTGACGTTTCGAGAATTTCGCCCCGTCCTCACCATGGATCAGCGGGATATGCGCGTAGACCGGGCGAGGCCAGCCCATCGCATCCAGGATCAGCACCTGTCGCGCGGCATTGGTCAGGTGGTCATCGCCGCGGATCACATGCGTCACGCCCATGTCGTGATCGTCCACCACCACGGCCAGCATATAGGTCGGCGTTCCGTCCGACCGCAGCAGGATCAGATCGTCCAGCGTCTCGCTTTTCCACGCGACGCGGCCCTGAACCGCATCCTCGACGACGATTTCCCCCTCACGCGGCGCCTTGAGCCGTACGACATAGGGCGCATCGGGCAGGTCGGTCGCGTCGCGCCAGGGGGAGCGGTAGACGGTCGATGTCCCGGCTGCCTTCGCCGCGTCACGAAAGGCCGCTATCTCCTCCTGCGTGGCGAAACATTTGTAGGCGCTGCCATTTTCCAGCATCTGGTGCGCCACCTCGGCATGGCGGTCCATGCGGGCGGCCTGGCTGACCGCCTCATCGTCCCAATCCAGCCCCAGCCATTTCAAGCCGTTGAAAATGGCCTCCGTCGCTTCGGGGGTGGAGCGGGCGCGGTCCGTATCCTCGATGCGCAGCAGAAACTTGCCGCCATTTGCGCGCGCAAACAGCCAGTTGAACAGCGCCGTGCGTGCGCCGCCGATATGCAGGAAGCCCGTGGGCGATGGGGCGAAGCGCGTGACGACAGGGGTGTTCATGAGGCGTTAACTTTCCGGTAACCATACGGGATCGAAGATGCTCCCCGTGTTTAATGCAATCGCGCTCCCGCCGACAAGGCGCTCGGCTCTGACATGGCTGGATGAAGCCCTCGAACCGCAACGTCGCCAGTTGGTTCTGTGGGTGCCTGTGCTGTTCGGTATCGGCATAGGTATCTATTTCGCGTGGCCGTCCGAACCGACGATCTGGCACGCCATGCTGGTCCTGATCGGGGCGGGGCTGTGTTTGCTGGGATATCGGGGCGGGTTGAGCGCGGGTGCGCTTGCTTTCCTCATCGCCATTCCGTGCCTTGGATTCGTCAACGCAACGCTGAGGACACAGATCGTCAGCCATCCGGTGTTGGAGCGCGATTTCTACGGCACGATATCGGGGCGGGTGATTGATATAGGCCGCTCCGCTTCAGGCAATCCACGCCTCTTGCTTGATGAAGTGATCCTCTATGGTGGCCCCCCGGTCGCACGGGTGCGCATTTCGCTCACCGGGGCGGAGGGCTTGCCGCCTGCAATTGCCGGGCGCACGGTGATGCTGACGGCGCGCATCGGCCCCCCGGGCGGGCCGGTCTCACCCGGTGGGTTCGATTTCAGACGGCTGGCATGGTTCGAACGGCTCAGCGCCGTGGGCTATACCGAATTACCGGCGATGGTGTTGGAGGACGGGCCGAGCGCACCAATTTTTCGAGCGCGCATGGCGCTGGCGGATGGGATCCGGGCCGAAATGCGCGAACCTGCGGCAGGTTTCGCGGCGGCGATCCTGACAGGGGATCGGTCCACCGTGGATCAGGAGGTCTTGCGGGATCTCAGAGCATCCAATCTGGCACATCTTCTGGCGATCTCGGGCCTGCACATGGGTCTGCTGACCGCGTTCGTGTTTGCGGTGGTGCGCCGTGGGCTGGCTCTGATCCCCGGTCTGGCTGTGCGATATCCCATCAAGAAATGGGGTGCCGTGGCGGCGCTGATCGCCGGAGCGGGCTACCTGGTGCTGTCCGGCGCCTCGGTCCCGACGCAACGTGCCTTTGTCATGGTCGCGGTGGTCCTGACGGCGGTTCTGCTGGACCGGCCCGCCTTTACCCTGCGCGGTGTGGCCCTTGCGGCAATGTTGATCCTGCTGGTCAGACCGGAGAGCCTGTTGCAAGCCGGATTCCAGCTCTCATTCGCGGCGACCGCTGCATTGGTGGCGGTGTTCGAGGCCTTGCGCGGGTTCACCTGGTGGCGGGACGAAGGAAAGGGCTGGGTCAGCCGGTATCGCGCCGGTATCGCGCTGCTCATCACGTCCAGCGTTGCGGGTCTGGCGACGGCACCCCTGGGCGCGTTCCATTTCAATCAGGTGTCGCAACTGGGGCTGATCGCAAACCTGATGGCCGTGCCTCTGATGGGCGCGGTCATCATGCCGGCGGGGGTTCTTGCGGGGTGCCTCGCACTGATCGGGATGGAGGCAGTCGCCCTTTGGGTAATGGCCTTCGGGATCGAGACCGTTCTGGGTGTCGCCCATTGGGTGGCGGGGCTGGACGGTGCGACCCGAGGTGTCAAGGCGGGGCCGGGGTACGTCCTGCCGATGATCAGCTTGGGCGGCATTTGGTCGATCCTCTGGCGCGGAGCGGGGCGATGGGTGGGGGTGATTCTGTTCAGTCTCGCCGCATGGTTATGGTTCGATAGTGAGCGACCCGAGGTCCTGATCACCGCCAGCGGTCGCTTGATCGGGGTAATGACCGAGGATGATCGCGCACTCAGTCGCGCGTCCGGTAACAGCTTCGCGGCGCGCAGCTGGCTGGCGGATGATGGCGATGATGCATCACAGGCAGCGGCTGCGCAAAGATGGACAGCGCAGAGCGGGCAGGGCTGGCAAAAGGTGGACCTGACAAACGGGTGGCAGTTAATCCAGATATCGAGCCGCAGTCGCTGGCCCGCCGATCTGCCGGAATGCGATGATCACACGATCCTGATCGCGACAGCATGGTCGCCCGATTTGCCCTTGCCGCCGTCCACGCAAACATGCGGGCAGGTGTGGCGTCGCGATCCGCTGCGCGCAACGAAAGGGGTTGCCTACTGGCTGAGCGATGACGGCTTCGACCTTGCCACGGTGGCAGGGCATGAGGCGGCGCGGCCCTGGACCGCAACAGGTCAGTAGGTTCGGATCAGCCCGACGAGACGCCCCTGCACCTTTACCTGATCATCGCGATAGACGCGCGTCTCATAGGCAGGGTTCGCGGCCTCCAACGCCACGGCGCTGCCGCGCTTGCGCAGACGCTTCAGCGTCGCCTCCTGATCCTCGACCAGCGCGACGACGATGTCACCGTTGTTCGCATCGTCCTGTTCCTGGATCACCACGATATCGCCATCGTTGATGCCGGCGTCCTTCATCGAATCGCCCTTGACCTCCAGCGCGTAGTGGCGACCGCCGCGCTGGATCATGCCGCCGGGGACGGAAACGTGGCTGGCGACCTGCTGAATCGCCTCGATCGGCGTACCGGCCGCGATCCGGCCCATCACCTGCAACTCGATCGAGTCGCCAGCGCGTACTTTCAGTGCGGCGGGGGGCATTTCGCTCAACCCGCCGGGAATGGCAGTGGGGCGGAAGCCGGAGGGTTCCGCGCTGTCGGGCATACGCACGATTTCGATCGCCCGGGCGCGATGGGCGAGGCGGCGGATGAAGCCCCGTTCCTCCAGCGCTGTAATCAGCCTGTGAATTCCGGACTTGGAGCGAAGATCCAGCGCCTCCTTCATCTCATCGAAAGAGGGGGAAACGCCGTCCTTCTGGACACGGGCATGGATGAAGTTGAGCAGATCGAGCTGCTTGCGCGTCAGCATCATAAAACTCCCTGTCATCGCGTTCGCCGCATCAAGGGTCACAGGACAATGCGACGATCAAAAGCGATCGTTCCTGATGGTTCTATAAAAGTTCTCGTTTTGTGTCAACGGCCGCGCGTCCTCAATCCAGATGGATTGTCGCTACCATATCACCGATTTCACGCGGTGGATCGTTGGGCGGGCGCACGACCAATGTGTCGGCGGCGTCCAGAACGCTCAGCAATGCGCTGTCCTGCCGTTGGAATATGCGCACTTTTTCACCGACGCGCACGGCGCGCATGTAATGTTCCCGATCCCCATTCGGGCCGACTGCTTCGGCGAGGGGGCGCTGCGTTCGCGGCAGGGCATCGCCATTGCCGCCCAGCATCAGGTCGAGCGCGGGGCGCAGGAAAATCTGCGCGCATACAAAGGCGGACACGGGATTGCCCGGCAGGCCGATCATCACCGCCTGTCCCAGACGCCCCGCCATCAGCGGTTTGCCGGGGCGCATGGCAACCTTGTAGAAATCCAGCGCCAGACCCGCCTCACTCGCGACCTGAGCGACCAGATCGTGATCGCCCACCGATGCGCCGCCCAATGTGACGATCATGTCGGCACCGCTGGCCAAATCCAGAACATCACGCAGACCTTCAGTCGTATCGGGCGCAATGGGAAGGATTCGCGCGATGCCGCCTGCGGCCTCAACGATGGCGGCAACGGCGTAGATGTTGGAGCTGACGATCTGATCCGGGCCGGGAACCTCACCCGGTACAACCAGTTCGTCGCCCGTCGCGATCAGTGCGATCACCGGGCGTCGATAGACGGGGACCTCAGGAACGTTCATCGCGGCCAACAGGGCAAGGCGCGCCGGGGTGATCCGGCCGGGTTGCACGCGATCGCCCTCGGTGAAATCGCCTCCTGCGGGGCGAATGTTGCGCCCGTCCCCGGTCTGATTGATCGTGATGTGGTCGCTGGAACGGCTGACATCCTCCTGAATGACGACCCGTTCAGCCCCCTCGGGAACGGGTGCGCCGGTGAAGATGCGCACCGCGCAGCCCGCCGCCAGATCGCCGGTATACCCACGACCCGCCTGAGATTCGCCGATGACCCGGAGCGTAGCGCCGAGCGTTGCATCGACATCCCGCACCGCATAGCCATCCATGGCCGAAGCCGCAAAGGGCGGCTGAGTGCGTCGCGCCGCGACCGAGCGCGCCAGAATGCGGTTCGTGCTGTCACGCAGAAACACATCCTCCACCGGCATCGTTGTGATCAATGCGCGGATACGCTGCAATGCCTCTTGAACAGGGATCATTCCGCCTCGAACCGTCCGGATTTGCCGCCATCCTTGTAGGTCAGTCGGATATCGGTGATCTGCATGTCCTTTTGCACCGCCTTGAGCATGTCATAGACGGTCAGCGCGGCGACGGTGACGGCGCTCAACGCCTCCATCTCCACCCCGGTGCGACCGGTTGTGCGCACAGTCGCCGAAATCTCGACGCCCGATGCGGAGAGGTCGAGGTCGAGTGAGACCTTGGACAAGGGCAGAGGATGGCAGAGCGGGATCAGGTCTGCGGTCTTCTTGGCGGCCATGATCCCGGCAAGTCGTGCGACGGCCAGAACGTCGCCCTTCTTGGCGGTGCCGTCACGGACCAGCGCGCGGGTTTCCTCGGACATCACGACCGAACCGCGCGCGGTGGCGGTGCGGGTGGTGACCTCCTTGTCCGTCACGTCAACCATATGGGCGTCACCCTTGGCGTCGAAATGCGTCAGGCTCATGTCGTGGCCCCCATCGGCACCGGGTTCGAAAGCAGGGTGCGGGTCGCGACCTCGACATCCGGCTGGCGCATCAGGCTTTCCCCGATCAGGAAGGCGCGCGCGCCGTAGCCGGACAGGGTCGCGAGATCCCCCGCAGTGGACATGCCGCTTTCGGAAACCAGAATCCGGTCCGCCGGAACCTGCGCCGCCAGATCGCGCGTCGTCTCAAGAGACGTCTCGAACGTCTTGAGATTTCGGTTATTTATGCCAATCAGGGGGGAGCGTAAGGCGAGGGCGCGCTCCAGTTCCGGCGCGTCGTGCACCTCGATCAGGGCGGACATGTTCCATTCCTCGGCCGCGGCCTCCAGCTCCACCGCTTGCGCGTCGGATACGCTGGCCATGATGATGAGGATGCAATCGGCGCCGAGGCTGCGCGCCTCCGCCACTTGCCAAGGATCGTACATGAAATCCTTGCGCAGCACCGGCAGATCGACAGCAGCGCGTGCAGCGATGAGGAAATCCTCATGCCCCTGAAAACTGGGCGCATCTGTCAGAACGCTGAGGCACGTCGCCCCACCCGCCTGATATGCGGCGGCCAGCGCGGCGGGCTGAAAATCCTCACGGATCAACCCCTTCGACGGGCTGGCCTTCTTTACCTCCGCGATCAGGGCATAATCGCCCTGCGCGATGCGGGTCTGTATCGCACCTGCAAAGTCGCGAACCGGCGATGCCTGCCGGGCGAGAGCCTCGATTTCACCCTGCGGGCAGCGGGCCTTTCGCGCGGCGATCTCGTCGAGCTTGTAGGCTTTGATACGGTCCAGAACATTGGTCATGGGGTCACCTTTACGCCGGGGCGTGCGGCTTGAAAAGCCTGTCCGGCCCAGTCGATGGGGGACTCACCTCGCGCCTTCAGCCAGGTGTTCACGCGGCTAAAGGGACGGGACCCGAAAAACCCGCGTCGGGCTGACAGGGGCGAGGGGTGCGCCGTTTCGATCATCAGATGGTCGCCAAGTGCGATATGGCCGCGCAACCCCTGTGCATGGCGCCCCCACAGGACGAACGCCGTCGGGCGGGTCGAGACCTCGGCCAGAACCTCCACCACCAGACGATCCCATCCCAGACGCGCGTGCGAGCCGGCCTCACCCTCACGCACGCTCAACGCGGTGTTGAGCAGCAAGACCCCCTGCGCGGCCCAGTGGGACAGATCGCCGGTGGCGGGCGCGGCGTTAATATCGTCCTGCATCTCCTTGAAGATATTACGTAAGGAACGGGGTAATGGCGAAATTTCCGCATTGACGGAAAAGGCCAGTCCGTTGCCGTGACCCGCCGTGGGATAGGGATCCTGACCCAGGATAACGACGCGGACATCCTCGGGTCGCACGGCGTCCAGCGCGGCGAAGCGCAGCGGTTCCGGGGGCAGGACGTGCTCCTGTCCGGCCAGGTGCCGCGCGATCGCCGGATAATGCGCGTCGAAGAACGAAAGATGCGACCATGCCTGAGGTATCTGCATTCCGGGGGACCTCGACCATTTGCGGTTCAGGCTTGCGTGGCCTTCGCCAATGCCTCGACCTTGGCGCGCGCGGCGCCGCTGTCGATGCTCTCACGCGCGATGCCGACACCATCCTTCAGATCGTCCACCTTGCCCGCGACCAGAAGTGCGGCGGCGGCGTTGAGCAGGACCGCATCACGATAGGCGCTGTGCTGACCGTCGAGCAGAGCGCGAAGCGCGACCGCGTTGTCCGCCGGATCGCCGCCCAGCAGATCCTCGAACGGGTGCACGGGCAGGCCGGCATCCTCGGGGTGCACCTCAAGCTCAGTCACGACGCCATCTTCGAGGGCGGCAACCCAGCTGAGCCCCGCAACGCTCAATTCATCCGTTCCGTCCGAGCCATGGACCAGCCACGCCCGGTCCGAGCCGAGAGCCTGCAACGTTTCCGCCATCGGACGGATCAGCTCACGCGAAAACGCGCCCGTCAGTTGCCGCTTTACGCCAGCCGGATTGGTCAAAGGACCCAGAATGTTGAAAATCGTTCGTGTGCCAAGCTCCTGCCGGGCGGGCATCACATGGCGATTGGCGGGGTGGTGCATGGGGGCCATCATGAAGGCGATGCCGACATCGTTCAGCGCCTGCTCCACCACGTCCACGCCGACCATCACGTCGATGCCCATCTGGCCGAGCGCATCCGCCGCCCCGGATTTCGACGACAGGTTGCGGTTGCCATGTTTGGCCACCACGACCCCGGCCCCCGCGACAACAAAGGCCGTGGCGGTGGAGATGTTCAGCGTGCCCTTGCCGTCACCGCCGGTTCCCACAATATCCATCGCGCCCTCGGGCGCCCTGACGGCAGCACATTTCGCCCGCATCACCGAGGCTGCGGCGGCGTATTCGTCCACCACCTCGCCCCGTGTGCGCAGGGTCATCAGAAACCCGCCGATCTGGTGGGCGGTGGCTTCACCCGTCATCAGCACGTCGAATGCTTCCTCCGCCTCGGCACGGGTCAGGGGGCGATCGACGGCGGCGGCGATCAGGGGTTTGAGGCGTTCAGACATGCGCGGGCGCTTTCAATTCAGGGGCCAGGTCGAGGAAGGTCCGCAGCATACGGTGACCGTGCTCGGAGGCTATGGATTCGGGGTGGAACTGCACGCCGTGGATCGGCAGCTCACGATGGCTCAACCCCATCACGGTTCCATCAGCGACATCCGCGGTGATTTCCAGACAATCGGGAATCGAATCTCGCGCCACCGTCAGGGAATGATAGCGGGTCGCCTGAAAGGGGCCGTCGATATCCGCGAACGGCCCGCGTCCGGTGTGGCGGATGGTATCGACCTTTCCGTGCATGATGTCATCGGCGCGCACGACCTTGCCGCCGAAATGCTGCCCTATGGCCTGGTGGCCCAGACACACACCCATCAGCGGCGTGCGCGTTTCCGCAGCCGCCGCCACCAGCGCCAGGCAAATTCCGGCCTGATCGGGGTCACATGGACCGGGGCTGAGCAGGATGGCCGAAGGGCGCAGCGCCATCGCCTGTTGCACGTTCAGGGCGTCGTTCCGCTCGACCCGAACATCAACGCCCAACTCGCCCACATAATGGACAAGATTGTAGGTGAAGCTGTCATAATTATCGATCAGAAGCAGCATATCCGGCCCGTTTCCCTGCCCGTTTTCCTGGTTGCGCGGGGCGCAATCCGCCCTGCGACCTGATAGGTTCGCACATTCATGCTGTTACACCTGCCTGTGCGCGGTATAAATGCGGGGAAGTCCATGCCGGGGTCAAGGGATCACTGGCGCGGCAAAGCGATTGAGGGAGAGCGACATGGCGGCACGACGCGATGGATCAGGGTTTTTCGGCGGATTTATCGGCGGTCTCGTCCTGAGCGTGGCGGCGTTTGTCGGCGCGGCGATCGCCTTTCCTCCGCCCACGCTCGATAAGGTGCAGCAGATAGACGAAATCCAACTGCCACCGCGCTTGCCGACCCTCGAAGGGCAGACCAATACCGGGCCGGTGACCCGTCAGTTGGAGGCGACGCGGCCCCGGACCTCTGAACCGGTCGTGCCATCCAGTGCCCCGGCGGTGGACCCGCAAGTCAATCCGGGCAGTGTGGCTCTTGCCCCCGCGCCCGATGCAAATGAGGGTGCGCGAAGCGGCGCACCGGTCGCCACCGCCCCCTCCGACAGCTTCACCACGCCGCAGGGCGGGGTGGGCCTGAACGCACCCGAAACGCAGACCGCAACGTTGAGCGTGGCAACCGCGCCGGCACGGCCCCGCGCTGGAATCAATGCGCCGGGCCCGGGCTTGGAGCCTGCGGCCGCACCGGGCGCGGATGCCCCCACGGCGAACTTGCCCCGCATGAATGCGGACGGATCGCTGACCCGGCCTCGCGTCACGGGCATTCAACCCGAAGTCGGCGGTACGTCCGCCGATGCGATTCCCCAGGCGGAGCCTGCCCCCACACCTCTTGTCGCCGCCCCTGCCAGCATCCTGCCTGAGGCAGAGCCCGTCAGCGCCCCTGTCCCGCCCGAGGAAGCGCCGCGCCGGATCTTCGCGTCGAATTTCCTCGCTCCCGAGGGGCAGCCGCTGATCTCGGTCGTCCTGATAGATGGGGGCACCGGTGATTTTCCGCAGGAAACCATCGACGCGCTCAGCCTGCCGTTGACCGTCGCGATCCCGGCCAACGCGCCCGATGCGGTCGAACGCTCCCGCGCGTTTCGTGCCGCCGGGTTTGAGGTTCTGGCAATGATCCCGCAGGATATAGCAACCGCAATGGGTGAGATGGACGATCAGGGTGTGGCCGAAACCCTCGCCAGTGTTTTCATGGCTGTGCCTGAAGCCATCGGTGTGATCGATGCCGAGGGGGGCGCGATGAGTTCCGACAGCCGCGTGACCCGCGCCGCCCTCGACTATCTGTCGCTGAGCGGGCACGTGATGGTGACGCAGGCCGGGCGGGGCTTCAATCAGGCGGATCGTCTGGCTGCCGCAGCCGGCGTTCCCAGCGCAACCGTGGATCGCAGACTCGACAGCTCGTTGGGGGGGGCCGCGATGGTCAACGGATTGCAACGCGTTGCGCTGGAAGCACGCAGCAGCGGCGGTGCGATGCTGATCGGGCAGGGCAATTCCGAGACGATCACCAGCATCGTGACCTGGGCATTTTCACCCGCCAGCCGGGCGGTCTCCCTGTCACCGGTCACGCCCCTGCTGGAACGGTTCGAGGACAGCCGTTGAACCGGGGAGCGATCCTGCGCGGGTTGGAGCCTTAGGCGAGTATATCTGAGGAAGGTGACTAAATCTGAGGAAAGTGGCCAGGCCCGCGTTGCGCGCCTAGCCGTTGCCCCGCCGCGCCTGAGAGATCGCGTCGCGGGCGGCGGCCATCAGGGCACCGGCCTTGTTGACCGTTTCCTGATATTCAGCCTCCGGATCGCTGTCGTAGACGACACCGCCACCGGCCTGAACATAAAGAGTGCTGTCCTTGAGCACGGCGGTGCGCAGGGCGATGCAGATGTCCATTTCGCCATCGGCGGAAAAATAGCCGACGCCACCGCCATAGACACCGCGTTTTTCCGTCTCCAGCTCATCAATGATCTGCATGGCCCGAACCTTGGGCGCGCCGGAGACCGTACCTGCGGGCAAACCGGCCAGCAAAGCGTCGAGCGCATCGACACCGTCGCGCAGGCGTCCCTCAACATTGCTGACGATATGCATGACATGGGAATAGCGTTCGATGATGAAGGTTTCCGTCGGCTTGACCGTGCCGATTCGGGCCACGCGCCCCACATCGTTGCGCCCCAGATCGAGCAGCATGAGGTGCTCCGCCCGTTCCTTGGGATCAGCCAGCAATTCACGCTCCAGCGCCAGATCCGCCTCGGGCGTTGCACCCCGCTTGCGTGTGCCTGCGATGGGCCGGATCGTTACCTTTCCCGCCCGGACCTGCACCAGAATCTCGGGGCTGGCGCCAATAACCTGAAACCCGCCGAAATCGAAATAGAACATGTAGGGCGAGGGATTCGTGCGGCGCAGCGAGCGATACAGCGCGAAGGGCGATTCCGCGAATGGCAGTGACCACCGCTGCGACGGAACCACCTGAAAGATGTCGCCCGCGCGGATGTAATCCCTGGCCTTCTCCACCATGGCGGCGTAGCCCTCACGCGTGGTGTTGGAGACTGGCTCAGGCATTTCGGAGGTGCCGACGACCTCTCGCCTAGCGCCGGTGGGCGCGCGGTCCAGGTCGGCAACGACATCCATCACCCGTTCCGCCGCCTGCGCGTGCGCGGCGCGGGCGCTTTGCCCGGAACCGGCCCAGACAGGCGAGACGACGATTACCTCGTCCTTGACCGCATCGACGATGGCCACGACGCTGGGGCGCATCATCACCGCGTCGGGCAGGTCCAATGGATCTGGATTGACGTCGGGCAGATGCTCCACATGGCGAACCATGTCGTAGCCCAGATATCCGAACAGACCGGCGGCCATCGGCGGCAGATCCTGTGGCAGATCCACACGGCATTCCGCCAGCAGCGCCCGCAGGCTATCCAGAGGTTCGGCCTGATCGGGAACGAAGGCGTCCGCGTCGAAACGGGCATTGCGGTTGATTTCCGCCTGCGGCCCGCGACAGCGCCAGATCAGATCCGGTTTCAGCCCGATGACCGAATAGCGCCCACGGTTTTCGCCCCCGGTAACGGATTCCAGCATGAAGCTGTCGCGCCGCGCGCCCGCAATCTTGAGCATCACGCTGACCGGAGTGTCCAGATCCGCGACCAGTCTGGTCCACACGACCTGATTGCGACCAACCTCGAACGCGGCGGTGAAATCGGAAAGTTCGGGGAGCAGATGCATGGCTCAGCGCAGACTTTGCACGATTTGATCGAGCACGGCCTGATTGACGACGATGCCGCGCTCATCCGCGATGGCGTTTGCGAAATATCCGATCATGTCCCGTTCGACATCGACGCGGGTCTGATCGGTGAACAGGTCGCGCAGGGTCTGGGCGTTTTCGTCCTCCAGCTCGTAGGGCGTCACGTCCGTGAGGGTGAGCAGGATCGCGCCCGCCTCATCCTCGAAGATCATCGACGCGCCTTGCTCCGCCTCGAACAAAGCGGCGGTGGCCTCGGGGCTGAGGAAGCCGTTCTCCGCGTCGCGCGTCAGCCCCTCATTCGTTTGCAATTCAAGCTCCTCGCGCTGTGCCAGTGTGCTGAGGGTCAAGCCGTCGGAAAGCGCGGTTTGCATCTCCTGCGCCCGCTCCATCGCCGCATCGCGGGCCGCGTCGGCGCGCCATGCATCAGCAACATCGGTGCGAATGTCGGCCAGTGGGGGCAGGGCGGGGGCGATGACCTCATCCACGCGCACGGCATAGAACGACAGGTCGCCCGCCTCGATCTGGTCACGATCCGCGCCGATATCGCTGGCGAAGGCTTCCTCGATCACCTCGGACGGCAGTTCGCCGGATTGGTCCTGTGTGACGGTGGCGGTGCCCAGTACATAGGCGCTTTCCTCTGCGATCTGTTCGAGCGTGGCACCCCCCGCGATCAGTTCCTCGACCCGCAAGCTTTCGGAGATCACGATCTCCTCCGCCTCGGCGAGGGCCAGACGCTGCCGCAGGTCGTCGCGCGCATCCTCGAAGGCGGTTTCGCTGGCCGGGATAATCGCGTTGATCGAAAACAGGGTCGGGCCCAGATCGGTCGTGACCGGGCCAACGATGCCAGTCGCATCCGGTCCGAAGACCGCCGCGCGGGCGGAGCGGGCAAGCTGGGTTTCGCTGATCAGGCCGAGCGAGATGTCGCCGCGCTGCAATCCCCGCTCCACCGCCAGATCGCCGAGTGTCGTCTGACCGCTCTCGATCGACTCAAGCGCGGTTTGCGCTACGGCTTCGTCGGAAAATGCCAGACGATCCACGATACGGCGCTGGGGCACCTGAAACTCCTGAATGTCCCGCTCATATTCGGCGCGCAGGGCCTCCTCATCGAAATCCATATCTGCGGCCAGCATTTGCGGCGTCAGATAGGCGTAGGTGATGGCGCGCTGCTCCGGTGTGCGGAACTGATCGGCGTTCTCATCCAGATAGGCTTGCAAGGCATCGTCCCCGGCCAGGTCAAGGGTCATGGGCTGCGCGGGAACCAGCACCCAGTTCACGCTGCGCTCCTCCCCCAGATAGCTGAGCAGGGCGTCCGCGGCGACCGGCGGCAGCACCGCGCCATCAGCGATCACCTCGCCCAGCAGGGCGACCGTTTCGGAATCGCGGATGATCTGCTCGAACCTCTGCGCGTTCAGGCCACGCTGGTTGAGGAAGAATTGATAGTTGGCGGCATCGAACTCCCCCGATGTGCCACCCAGACCGGGTGTGTCGAGCAGGGCGCGCTGCACGACCTGATCCGGCATGGACAGGCCCAGCCGGGTTGCCTCATCCTTCAAGGCGGCGGCGCGCAGCAATTCCCCCAGAACCTGCTGATCGACACCCTGTGCCTGCGCCGTCTGCGCGTCGAGCCGCAGGCCGTATTGCTGCTGAATCGCGTTGACGCGGTTTTCGAACGCCAGCCGATACTCGGTCACGGTGATGTCGGTCTTGCCCACCCGCGCCACGCTGGAGGCGCTGCCCCCGGTGAGGATATCGGTAAAACCGAACGCGCCCAGCCCCAGGATCAGAAGGGCGATGATGATCCAACCGAAAATGCCGGATTTTTTCGAGCGCATGGTGCTGAGCATGGTGTCGCGACCCTTGTCGGTAAGAAGTTTGCGAAGTGATATGGGATGGGCTGACGATGCGCAAGCGAGCCGCCGATCTCAGACTGCCCTCAGGGGGTGAAAGCGGCGAGCCGGTGGGCCATCTGCCGCAGCCCCTCTTCACTGGCATTTGCGAATGCCACGCGCAGGGTCGTCTCGGCAAAGCCATCGGTGCTCTCGGGCGCGAACATCGTTCCCGGCAATACGAGCAGAGATTGCTCCGCCACCAACCGCTGCGTCAGCAGATCGGAGGTCATGTCGTAGGGGTGGCGCAGATAGGCGAAATAGGCGCCAGAACCCAGACGCTCCCACCCGTCCAGCGTGTCAATCAGCCCGTCGATCAGAGCCTTGCGCGACAGGATCTCCGAACGTTCGCCGCGCAACCAATCACTCATGTGACGCAAACCGTAAAGCGCGGCCCGCTGGCCCAGTTGATTGGCGCAGATCGTGACGGTGTCGAGGAATTTCTCGATCTGCACCATAAGGTCAGCACCTGCCGTCACCGCGCCGACACGGTGACCCGTCAGCCGGAAGGCCTTGGAGAACGAATAGAGGTGAATCAGCGTGTCGTGCCAATCGGGATCGGTGAACAGGTCGTGCGGACTGGCGTCGCTGGAATGGAAATCGCGATATGTCTCATCCACGATCAGGGCAAGGCCATGCCGTCGCGCCAGTTCGAGGAATGCCCGCATCAAACCTGCGGGATATTCCGCCCCCGTGGGGTTGTTCGGCGTGACCAGAACGATGGCGCGCGTGTGGGCATCAATCAGGCGCTCCGCCTCCGCCACATCGGGGAACATGCGGTCGCGCACGGGCAGGGCCCGGGTCTCGATCCCGCTCATCTTCAGCCACATCCGGTGATTGAAATACCACGGAGTTGGCAGAATCACGTTGTCGCCTTGCCGCGCCAATGACGCGACCGCCGCGCAAAACGCCTGATTGCAGCCCGAGGTGATGGCGACCTGATCGGATAAAATCCGCCCGCCGTAATCATGCGACCACCGCTCCGCGACTGCCTCACGCAATTCCGGCAAACCCAGGACGGGACCATAAAGATGCGCCCCCGGATCGTTCACGATCATCTCGGCCATTGCCTGCCGCATCTGCGCTGGGGGCGGATCCGTCGGTGCCGCCTGGCTGAGATTCAGCAACGGACGGTCGGGCGGAAATATGCGCCCCGCGATCCATTCGCGCGCCCGCATGACAGGAGGGGAGAATGTGGCGGTGAGGTGCGGGTTCGTGGTGATCGTGTTCATGCGCGGACGGTGCCGCGCGGCTGTCTGCGATGCAAGCCACTTGACGCGCACCGCCCACCCCTCCAAGTGGGGCGCATGGCACAACCTCCGATCCTCACCCTCTCCGACATCGCGCTGACCTTCGGCGGTGATCCCCTGTTCACGCAAGCCGCATTGATCGTGCAGCCGGGCGACCGCGTCTGTCTGGTCGGGCGCAACGGCTCCGGCAAATCCACGCTGATGAAGATCATGGCAGGCATGATTGAACCCGATGCCGGTCAGCGGTTCCTGCGCCCCGGAATGCAGGTCAGCTATATGGATCAGGACCCTGATTTCACCGGCTACGACACGCTGGGCGATTTCGCGATGGAGGGGTTGGAGCTTGGCATGGAATGGAAGGTCTACGCCGCCGCCGAGGGCCTGAAACTGGCGCTGGAGCGTGATCCCGCGCAGGCATCGGGGGGGGAGCGGCGCCGGGCCGCGCTGGCAAAACTGCTTGCCGCTGAACCCGATCTGATGCTGCTGGACGAACCGACCAACCACCTCGACATTCAGGCGATCGGTTGGCTTGAGGAACATCTGAAGGCCACGCGGTCGGCATTCGTCATGATCTCACACGACAGGACGTTCCTGCGCGAACTGACCCGCGCGACCCTGTGGGTTGACCGGGGCGTGGTGCGGCGTTTGGAAAGCGGCTTCGAGGCCTTCGAGGATTGGCGCGACAAGACCTTCGAGGAGGAGGACATGCAGCGCCACAAGCTCAACCGCCTCATCAAGGAGGAGGCCCGGTGGGCGGTCGAGGGTATTTCGGCAAGACGCAAACGAAATCAAGGGCGTGTGCGGCGTCTTGGCGAGCTGCGCGACGAACGGTCGAGCCAGATTCGACGGCAGGGCACGGCCGCGATGGGGTTCAAGGCTGGATCGAAATCCGGCCGTCTGGTTGTCGAGGCCACCGATGTCACGAAGGTTTTCGGTGACACCGTGATCGTCGAGGATTTTTCAATCCGGGTGATGCGCGGGGAGCGTCTGGCGCTGGTGGGTCCGAACGGCGCCGGGAAGACATCGCTTCTCAAGCTGTTGATCGGTCAGGAAAATCCCGACTCCGGCACCATCAAGATCGGCACCGGGCTGGACGCCGTGGTGTTCGATCAGAATCGCGCGGCGCTGGACCCGGATGCGAGCCTTTGGGAAAGCCTTGCGGGGGATCCGCTGCTGGGGGTCTCCGGGCGCTCGGATCAGGTGATGGTGCGGGGTGTGGCCCGACATGTCGTGGGCTACCTCAAGGATTTTCTGTTTGACGATCAACAGGTCAGATCGCCTGTCCGCGCCCTGTCCGGGGGGGAGAAGGCGCGTCTGCTGCTGGCCAAGCTGATGGCGCGCGAAAGCAATCTGCTGATTCTCGATGAGCCGACCAACGATCTGGACGTGGAGACGCTGGATCTGTTGCAGGAGCTTGTAACCGATTACGATGGCACGGTTATCCTGGTGTCCCACGACCGCGATTTTCTGGACCGGGTGGCGACCACGACGGTTCTGATGCAAGGCGGCGGACGCACCACGATCTATGCCGGCGGCTGGTCCGATATCGCGGCACAGGGCGGCGATACCGGCGAAGACGAGACGACTGCGGTTCGCCAGCCAAGCGGCGGCGGGGCAGCGCAGCAAACCACTCAAGCGCCGCCGAAATCCACCGCCGCGCCCGCCGGAAACCCGGTGAAGATCGCGGCGCTGGAGGCGGAGATGGAAACCCTTCAGGCGGAGATCGCGAAGCTGGAAACCTTCCTCGCCGATCCCGACCTCTACGCAAAATCCCCCGCCAAGTTCGACAAGGCGACGGCGGGGCTGATGCAACGTCAGGAGAAGCTGGCGAAGGTCGAGGAGACCTGGCTGGAGCTTTCCGAGGGCTGACCTCAGTTAAAGACGAACGCGACCTGCGAGGTGGTCCCGGCGACGGGGCCGTCATGGACCAGGGTCGTGCCGCGCGCGGTGCAGCGAAGATCGGTGATCACGCCATCGGGCGCAGTCAACTCCCCCGGGGTGGAGAAGAAAACCCGCTCGCCCGACACCATGGCGTGACATCTCTCCCCGGTCAGGATGCCGTTGCGCGCGGAGGCGGTGACGGTGATCGTCGTGTCCTCGGCCAAGGTCGGCTGCGCCTCGGAGAGCAGGGGGCCACGGTCGAAGGTGGCTTCGTCGCCGGGGGCGGTGCAGGCGGCGAGGAGGAGGATGGGCAACGCAAAAATCTTGTTCATGGCGGACATTCCTAACTAAGTGATTCTGCCTGATGCAGGATAAGGTGGGAGCGATGGATCAACCGCGATTAAGTTCAGAAAATCACAATCCATCCATGGCCGCCATAGCCGGGCGAGGCCGAACTCGGCCCAAGAGGGCTTTGCACTCGCCCCGGACTCTGGCGCGCTCCTGAGTTGCCATGCCAAACGGTCTTCTAGACATCCACATCCTCCACGAACCGGGCGTTCTCCTGAATGTATTGAAACCTCAATTCCGGTTTCTTTCCCATCAGGCGCTCGACCAGGCCGCCGGTTTCGCCGGGGGCGTCCTCGTCCACCGTGACCTTGATCAAGGTGCGTTTGGACGGGTCCATCGTGGTTTCCTTGAGGTCCTTTGCGTCCATCTCCCCCAAACCCTTGAAGCGTGAGATGTCGATCTTGCCGCGACCGCCCAGGCCCTTGGCCAGCAGGGCGTCCTTTTCCGCATCGTCATGCGCGTAAACGCTGATCGCGCCCTGTTTCAGCCGGTAAAGCGGAGGTGCGGCAAGGTAGAGGTGCCCGGCGTCGATCAGGGGCCGCATCTGGGTAAAGAAGAACGTCATCAGCAGCGCCGCGATATGCGCACCGTCCACGTCCGCGTCGGTCATGATGATGATCTTGTCGTAGCGCAGATCGTCCAGCCGGAACTTGGTGCCCATGCCAGTGCCGAGCGCCTGACCCAGATCGTTGATTTCCTGATTCGAGGTGAGCTTGGCCGAGGCAGCACCGAGTACGTTGAGGATCTTGCCCCGCAGCGGCAACAGGGCCTGCGTCTTGCGGTTGCGGGCCATCTTGGCGGACCCGCCGGCGCTGTCGCCCTCCACCAGGAACAGTTCGGTCCCCTCACGCGTGGCGGTGGAGCAATCCACCAGCTTGCCCGGCAGGCGCAGTTTCTTGGTCGCGGTCTTGCGCGCGGTCTCCTTCTCCGCCCGGCGGCGCAGACGCTCCTCGGCCTTGAGCACGAGGTAGTCGAGAATCGCACCAGCCGATTTGGGATCGGCGGCCAGCCAGGTGTCGAAACGATCGCGGATCGCGGTTTCGACCAGCCGCTGTGCATCAGTCGTGGCGAGGCGGTCCTTGGTCTGGCCGACAAATTCCGGCTCCGCGATGAAGACGGAGATCAGGGAGGACGCCCCCGCCATAACGTCGTCACGGGTGATCTGCGCGGCCTTGCGGTTCTGGGCAAGTTCGCCATAGGCGCGGATGCCCTTGGTCAGCGCATTCCAGAAGCCGCTGACATGCGTGCCGCCCTCAGGCGTGGGGACTGTGTTGCAGTAGGACGACATGAAGGCATCACGCGCCGGGGTCCAGTGGATTGCCCACTCGACGGAGCCGGGCAGGTTGAAACGCTCGCCGAAATCCACCTTGCCTGCGAAGGGTTTTTCCGCATAGGTCACAACGCCTTCAAGGATTTCCTTGAGGTAGTCCGCCAGCCCGCCGGGAAACTTGAACGTCGCCTCGGCGGGCACGCCGTCAGCCTCAACCGCGGTTTTCCAGCGGATCTCGACCCCTGAGAACAGGTACGCCTTGGACCGCACCATCTTGAGCAATCGGGCGGGTTTGAAGCGCGCGGCGGTGCCGAAGATTTCCGCATCGGGATGGAAGGTCACGGTGGTGCCGCGCCGGTTGGGGGCGGCACCGACCTTGGCCACCGGACCCTGCGGGATCCCGCGTGAGAACTCCTGCGCGTAAAGCTCCTTGTTGCGGGCAACCTCGACCCGGACGTGATCGGACAGCGCGTTCACCACCGAAATGCCCACGCCGTGCAGACCGCCCGAGGTCTGGTACGCCTTGCCCGAGAATTTGCCACCCGCGTGCAGGGTGCACAGGATCACCTCCAGCGCGGATTTGTCGGGAAAACGGGGATGCGGGTCGATGGGAATGCCGCGCCCGTTGTCGCGGATGGTGACGGAATGATCGGCGTTCAATTCCACCTCGATCCGGGTGGCATGACCGGCGACAGCTTCGTCCATCGAGTTGTCGAGCACCTCTGCCACCAGATGGTGCAAGGCCCGCTCATCCGTGCCACCGATATACATGCCGGGGCGTTTGCGCACCGGTTCCAGCCCCTCCAGCACTTCGATGGAGGAGGCGTCGTAGCTTTGCTCGGCAGCGTCTTTAAATAGATCGTTTGGCAAGGGTGGTCCCCGAGTCTGGTGTTGTGCTCGGCCCTATTAGACCAGATGTGGGGGGCGGGGGTAAGGGGGCCTGCGTGGTTTCACGACAGGTCGGGCGCTGGCCCGCCCCAGCCGCGTATTCGAGGCCGCCACGGGCCCGGTTTGCCATTCCATCAAGTTTGCCATTTCATCAAGCCAGTGGATGTTTCTCCAACACCAGGGCCCGCAGACGTTCGTCCAGCACATGGGTGTAGATTTCGGTCGTGGAAATGTCGGCGTGGCCCAGCAGCATCTGGATCGCCCGCAGATCGGCTCCACCCTGCAACAGGTGCGTCGCGAAGGCGTGGCGCAGTTTGTGGGGGCTGACCTTCTCAGGGTTGAGGCCGGCCTGCGCTGCGATTTGCTTGAGCGTCAGAAAAAAGCTCACGCGGGTCAGATGGCCGGATTTCCCGCGTGAGGGAAACAGAAACCGGGCAGGGGGCGTGCCACGGGGGCGAGCCTCCTCGATCCGGTCGTGTTCGGTCAACCATGCGGCGAGGGCATCATGCGCATCTGCTGAGAGGGGGACCATGCGGTCGCGCCCGCCCTTGCCCCGGATCAGGATCATGCGTGGGCGACCACGCGCGGCGGCGACCGGCAGGCTGACCAGTTCGCTGACACGCAGACCCGTGGCGTAGAGCATCTGCATCATGCAGGTATTGCGCAACCGGTCGGTTTCGGTGCGGCCAACCCGTGGCGCGGCGGCGAGCAGGGCGTCCACCTCCGCCATGGTCAGGGAGTCGGGAACCCGCTTTGCCTTGGCTGGCCCCCGGATCAGGGCGGCGGGATCGTCGCTGCGATACCCCTCGACAAAGGCGAAGCGGTAGAATTGTCGCAGCGCGCTGAGCCTGCGGGCACGGGTGGCGGTGGCCATGCCCTGGGAGTCCAGCGCGCTCAGGAAGGCTTCGATATCGGCGCGGGTGGCCTCCTCGACCGGGGCGCGATCCCTCTGAAAATCCATGAACAGGCGGATGTCGCGGGTATAGGCGGACAGAGTATTGGTCGCGGCGTCCTGCTCCGCCCGGATCGTATCGAGAAAGGCACGAAGCCAACCCTCTGCTGTGCCGGTATGGCTCATCCCCGATCTCCGAGGAACAACGTCTCGACCGCGATGGCACGGGCCAATCGGTCCTGCCCGGCGCGGCGCAGCAGGATCAGCGCGCGGCGCAGGTCGTCCGTCTCGACCATCGTGCCCGCGTCCAGAATGCGCAGCGCGTCGAGCAGCCGACTGCCGATGGCGCCGGGGGCGATGGGATCCTCGATGGCTGTGTCAAACGCATCGTAGATCGCGCGGGAGAGGATGTCGCGATCGTGGCGCGGCGGTTCGTCCGGCATGGGCGCGGGCGGCGTCATCTGAATCGCATAGGCCACGCGGTCGGCATAGGGGGCGGGATCCGGCATCCACGCGCGCGCGCCCGCGCTGCGTCCGTCCAGCAGCATGTAATGGGCAACTAGGTCGTCAGCCTCGCCGACCGGAATTGCACCCAGAGCGGAGCCGTATTCCCGCGCGGCCGCGGCCCGCAGGCCAAGCGGGGCAAGCAGGCTGTCCATCTCATGCAGGGCGGCGATCACGGTTTCGGTGTCGTTCGAGCGCAGCGCCGCGTCGAAATCCTGCACGGCCTGCGCGCGGCCCCAGATGCCTCCCGAAGCTGCCGGAGAACCCGCCCGGTAGGCGGAGAACAACACCGAGGGCGGCAGGACTCCGCCCCGCGCCAGCGCCTCCGCTGCGGCCATGCGGGCCCGCAAGGTCCGGTTTCCCGTCAGATCACCATCCATCCAGGCCAAAGGCAGCGGACCGGGGGCGCGGACCTGTCCCGTACTTTCGCGCAGGGCGAAGGCGAGGGCGGTCATCGGTTCGGGCAGGGGCAGTTCGGTCGTGGGGGGGAATGCCTCACTGTCGAGAAACCAATGCAGGTGATCGGCCATGACGGGGTCGAACTGATCCAGCGCCACGGCGGTATCCAGTGTCAGTTTCGCCAGCGGCCACTCCCCATGCCGAGCCTTGCACCAGATGGTATGGGCCAGACCCGGCGACAGACCGGGGCGCGCGGCAAGGCGTGCGCAGGCCGGGGCGGACCGGTTGGTCAGGGCCGCGACATCCAGAGCCAGAGCCACGATCTCCGCATCGCTGGCCGTTACAGGCGCGCGGGCCAGCATCGCCTCCGCCGCATCCAGACTGCCAAGTTCGAGCAAGGCCTCGATCCGCGCGGCGAGCATTTCGCCGGTGTCCCCCTCAGGCGGGATCGCCTCGGCCAGCAGCAGACGCTCGAACAAGGCGCGGGCGCTGGGGGTTCCGGTGCCCTTGACGGCGCGAATATCGCGCACCACGCGTGACGAGGTGCTGGATGACCACAGATCTGTCGGAAGGCCGGTGGCCCGCGACGGCAGCAGACCCAGCGCAGTGCCGTCGATCCCAGGCAGGATCTGTTGATCCACACCCGCCCCGGTCTGAGGTCCGGCTTCCTGCGCCATCAGCGGAGGAGCCAGGATGAGTGATCCGACGATCGCAACGACCGCGCCGACGCGCATCGTCACGATCTGTCTTGCAGGTCGATTTGAAGTTCCACCGGCGCAGTGGGCGCGGCGGGAGGTACGATCACGGAATAGACCGCGAATCCCGCGACGATCAGCAATAGCAGTACGATAAGGTAGAAAATGACTTTGCCCATGGGGCCCCCGCCTGTGTGCAACATGCCCGGACTTCGCGTTGTGCCTTGCCCGGACGCCTCATTTTTGACAGATGCTAACGCGATGGCGCGGCAGGGTCCAGCAGGCCCGGCCGGTCGAGGTGGCATAGTAGAGGGGGTCAGCGTGATGAACGAAGTCGTGGACCCGGCGCCCGGACGCTCGATCGTGTTGATCGGTCTGATGGGTGCGGGCAAGACCAGCGTGGGCAAGCGACTGGCCGCCCGGTTGGGCAGGCCCTTCGTGGATTCCGACCATGAAATCGAGGAAGCCGCGGGGCAGGACATTCCCTCAATCTTCGCCACGCTGGGCGAGGGCGCGTTCCGCGACGGTGAGCGGCGGGTGATCGCGCGGCTGTTGACCGGCGCGCCCAAGGTTATCGCCACCGGCGGCGGTGCCTGGATGAACGAGCAGACCCGCGCCGCCATCGAAAAGGATGCGCTGTCGGTCTGGCTGGACGCGAAGCTGAACACGCTGCACGCGCGGGTCGCGGGCAAGCCTGGACGGCCCCTGCTGGACGGGCAGGACGCAAAGCAGGTGCTGGAACGGCTGATCGCGCAACGCTATCCGCTCTATGAACAGGCGGACGTGCGCGTGCTGTCCACAGCAGGCGCAAATCATGAGACGATGGTGGACCGCATCCTGCGCGCCATAGAGCAGGAGCAAGAAAAATGAGCAATGTTATCAATCCTTCGACAGAGGTTGTTAATGTGGGTCTGAGCGCGCGCAGTTACGATATCGTCATTGGTCCCGGTCTGTTGGCCGACGCGGCGCAGCGGATTGGCGCGCTGCTCCCCCGCCCGCGCATTTCGATCGTGACGGAGGAGCGGGTCGCGGCCCTGCATCTGGAGGCCTTGCAAACCGCGCTGACTGGCGCTGGGATCGAAAGCGAGGCGCTGATCCTGCCCCCGGGTGAGACGACGAAGAACTGGGCGAATCTGGAACGCACCGTTGAATGGCTGCTGGAACGCAAGGTGGAGCGCGACGATCTGGTTCTGGCGTTCGGCGGCGGGGTGATTGGCGATCTGGCGGGCTTTGCCGCGTCGATCCTGCGGCGGGGCGTCGGCTTCGTCCAGGTGCCCACCAGCCTGCTGGCGCAGGTGGACAGCGCGGTTGGCGGCAAGACCGGCATCAATTCCGTGCGGGGCAAGAACCTGATCGGCGCATTTCACCAGCCACGTCTGGTCATTGCGGACATGGATCTGTTGGGAACGCTTCCGCCGCGCGATTTCCTCGCCGGTTATGGCGAGGTGGTAAAATACGGTCTGCTGGGCGATGCCGGTTTCTTTGACTGGTTGGAGCGGAATGCCCCCGCGATGGCGCGGGGCGATGTTACCGCACGCGCATATGCCGTGCGCAGGTCGTGTGAGATGAAGGCCGGGATTGTCGCGCGGGATGAGGAGGAGCGGGGCGAGCGTGCCTTGCTCAACCTTGGCCATACCTTCGGCCACGCGCTGGAGGCCGCGACCGGCTATTCCGACCGTTTGCTGCATGGCGAAGGCGTGGCGATCGGCTGTGCGCTTGCGTTCCAGCTGTCGGCCCGGTTGGGTCTGTGTGCGCAGGAGGATCCCAGCCGCGTGGCCGCGCATCTGCGCGCGATGGGCATGAAGACCACCCTGTCGGACATTCCGGGCGATTTGCCAGACGCGGACGGTCTGATTGACCTGATGGCACAGGACAAGAAGGTCCGTGACGGTCAGGTGACCTTCATTCTGGCACGCGCAATAGGTGAGGCCTTTGTGGCAAATGGCGTTGATATGGCAGTTGTGCGCTCCCTGCTGGTTGAGGAACTGGCCGCGCGGGCCGTCTAGTTTTCATACAAGGCCGGAACCGAACGCATCCCGGATCGAGCGAAATCCGCCAGATGTTATCCGGCGGTGCGCTGCCGTGCACGAACCGCGCCCGAGGCCAGCAGAACGCCGGTGGCCACGACCGCGATGCCAAATGCCTTGGCCGGGTCCAGCTGTTCCCCCAGAAACACCCAACCGCCAACCGCCGCCATGACCGGAACCAGCGCCGCGCAGGCGGCAACCTTGCTGGGCGCGATCCGCGACAGCGCGTAGCCATAGGTCATCGTGGACACGAACCCGCTGAGCACACCCTGCATCACCACCTGCAATGCCAAAGTCGAGGGCGGGGTAGCCGGAATGCGGCTGGGCATCACCAGCAACAACAGCAAGAACGCCAGCGACGACCAGAAACAGATCATCGCCGCCGCATCCACCGGTTTGATGTTGCTGCGTTTGTACGCGACGGTATAGCAGGCCCACAAAATCGCGGCGAGCGAGAACAGCAGATGCCCCGGCCACGCCCCGCCGCCCGCATTGTGCACGATGTCCCATCCCCCGATGCCCAATGCGCCCGCGAGGATCATCGCGAACCCCGCGATCCGCATTCGTGAGAACCGCTCCCCCAGCAGAAAGAACGACAGCACCGCCACATGAAACGGAAGCATCGACGGCGCGAAGACGCCGCTGTCCGCAACCGGCGCGTAGCGCATTCCCCAACTGAGCAGGAAGACGAAGGCGAATCCGCCTGTCAGGGCGATGGTGACGATCTCGATCGGCCTCGCCCCCGGGGGCAGGGGTGAGCGGCGCAGCCAGATCGGGGCGAACAGCAGCGCCGCCGGAACGAAGCGCAGCAACCCCACATCCACCGGGCCAAGCTGCGCCGTCGCCGCCGCCCGTGTGACGATCAGGAAGCTGGCCCAGATCATCATCGTCACCGCGACCGCAGCCCAGGCGAGAACGGTCTCGTTCACCCTGCGCGGCGGCTTCGGCGCAATATTGGTGGGATACGAGACCGTCAAACCGAACAGCTGGCCCCGCCCAGCACGCAGAACTTCGCACAATGCGGATGGTTCAGTTTTACCGGACGTTCCGCTTCCTCCAAAGTCGTGCCCAACTCGAATTCCGGCGAATAGGGCAGCAGCGTACAGGCCAGTACGGCAGGGCTGTCCGCGCCCTTGCGCTTGACCACCATGCGGCTGGACGAACACATCACATCGTGTGGGGATTTGTTCAGGATACGCCAGCAGGAGGTCGTAATCTCCGGCACGTCGGCCTGCGCGTCCATTTCGGGAAACAGTACGGTCTGACCGGGATCCGCCGCGTCGATGGGGAAGCGTTCCACATCGAACAGAGCGGCATAGCCGGCGCGACTGTCCGCTTCGCTATCGCCCCACAGGGTGCGACCGGCGACGGCCATCGCGAATCCTTCGTCGCGCAGCCAGCGCATCCCATCCAGCGTCACGGCATAGGCACCTTTGCCCCGCTCCTCATCATGCATCTCCGCCCGGAAGTGATCGAGCGAGACCCGCATGGTCAGCTTGCCGGGATAGGCATCGCGCAGTTCGCGCAAGCCCTCCTGAACGCGGGGGCGCATCATCGGGCGCATGGCGTTGGTCAGGATCAGAACCTCGAACCCGGCGGAGAGTGCGCGGCGCGTCATCTCGATCATCTGGGGGTTCATGAATGGCTCACCCCCGGTGAAGGCGATCTCGTGCACGGACCACTTGCGCTCGACGATCTGGTCCAGATAGGCGCTCACCTCATCCGCGGTGATATATTCCAGACGGTCGTTCGTGGGGGAGCTTTCGATGTAGCAGTTCACACACTCGATATTGCACAGCGTCCCGGTGTTGAACCACAACGTCTCCGCCTTCATCAGTGGCACTTCGGCACGGGTTTCGCCCTTGGCCGTAATGTCGGGATCGGAAAATTTCGTGGGGGCCAGCGGCGCGGCGATATGCGTATTCAAAGATCAGTTCCTCACCTGTTTCACCGGATCTGGCTTGCATGACCTAGCTTGAACAGCGCCCGTTTGCCAGACAGTCTGGATCACAACTTGATGTGGAAGGGCCGTCTTAATGTGGAGCGAAGGCGCGATGCGGGCAATCATAATCGGCGCGACCAGTGGAATTGGTCAGGAAATGGCACGTCAGCTGCTGGACGAAGGCTGGCACGTCGGCATTACAGGCCGCCGGATCGACCGGCTGGAATCGCTCGCCCGCGCGCATCCCGGCAAGGTCGAGGTGCAGCGCATGGATGTAACCGACCCCGAAGCGGCCGAGGACGGGCTGGCCGATCTGATCACGCGCATGGGCGGTGTGGACACGATCGTCCTGTCCTCAGGCGTCGGCAAGTTCAACAAGGCGCTCGAGACACTGCCGGAGGTGGAGACCATCGACGTGAATGTGATCGGTTTCACGCATCTGGCCCTCGCCGCGATGCGGTACTTTCTGGGTCAGGGGGCGGGGCATCTGGTCATCATCTCCTCGATCGCGTCGCGCCGGGGGGATCGGGCGGCACCGGCTTACAACGCGTCGAAGGCCTATCAGGCTCGCTATGCCGAGGGGTTGCGGAAATATGCGGTCCGCAAGGGCAGCAACATAACAGTGACCGACGTGCAGCCCGGCTATGTCGATACCGCCATCGTGCAAGGCAAGGTTCCGTGGCTGCAACCGGTGGACAAGGCCGTGCGCCAGATCCTGTCTGGAATGAAGGCCCGCCGCAGCCGCATCGTGGTCACCCGCCGTTGGCGATACGTCGCCTGGGCTATCGAGCGTATGCCGGAGATGCTGTGGCACAGATTGTGATCCGCACCAGCCAGCACCGCGTCCGCAAGAATGAAGTTGTAAGGGTGGTTTACTGGAGCGGGCGACCGGGCTCGAACCGGCGACCCTCAGCTTGGGAAGCTGATGCTCTACCAACTGAGCTACACCCGCGTTCCAGTGCAGATGGGCTACGACACGTCTGTCCGGGCGTCAAGCGTTCCTGCACATGACGCGCCTCAGCGCCTCACCGCCTGATTTCTGCACAGTGGCGCGAAAGGTGCATAAGGCGTTGCCAGTTCGGCGCGCGCCTGCTTTATATTGTGCAATGCAACAGCTTCGCCACCTTGCCGACAGTCCGCCCGACAGTCCGATCGTGCCGCATCAGCGGGCGCGCGGCCTTGCACGGGTGGGCTTCGGACCAGAGGGGCGTCTGACAGCTTTGCGTCAGCAGGGATCGGGCAAGGTGATGTTGCCGCGCACCCACGGCGCGATGCCGGAGGCGGTTTTCGTAAACACCTGCGGGGGGGTCACGGGCGGCGACCGCTTCCGCTGGGAATTGTCGGTCGGGCAGGGCGCTTCGGCCACCGGAACCACGCAGGCAGCGGAGCGTCTGTATTGCGCCAGCGGTGGTCGCGGACGGATCGAGACCGTGTTGTCCGCCGCTGCCGGGGCGACGCTGCACTGGCTGCCAATGGAAACGATCCTGTTCGAACACTGCGCCGTTGACCGCCGGATCGAAATCGACCTGTCAGGCGATGCGACCTTTCTGGGGGTCGAGGCGCTGGTGCTGGGCCGTGCCGCGATGGGGGAAACGCTGACCCATGCGCATTTCGCCGATCACTGGCGCATCCGGCGCGATGGCAAACTGGTTCAGGCAGAGGCCTTCCGTCTGAGCGGTGACCTGCACGAAGTACTGTCCGGCCCCGCCACCCTGCGCGATATCCGGGCCGTCGCCACGATCATTCTGAGCGCGCCGGATGCCGCCGACAGGTTGGAGCCGCTGCGCGCGCGCCTGCCTCAAACCGTAGCATGCGGGGCAAGCGCGTGGAACGGCCAGTTGATCGTTCGCCTGCATGCGGCGGACCACCGCCCGCTAAAGGCCGCCCTGATCGAGATTTTGACCTGGCTGCGGGGCGCGCCCCTGCCAAGGGTCTGGAATATGTGAGGACGAAATGAACCTGACCCCCCGAGAGAAAGACAAGCTGCTGATCAGCCTGGCCGCGATGGTCGCGCGCGGTCGATTGGAACGGGGCGTGAAGCTCAACCACCCTGAGGCCATCGCCCTGATCACCGATTTCGTGGTCGAGGGGGCGCGGGACGGCCGCTCGGTCGCGGATCTGATGGAGGCAGGCGCCAGCGTCGTTACCCGTGATATGTGCATGGAGGGCATCGCCGAGATGATCCATGACGTTCAGGTCGAGGCGACATTCCCTGACGGCACCAAGCTGGTGACCGTGCACCAGCCCATCCGGTAGCGCCGCCTTCGGCGAGGATATTTTGAGAAAGTGAAGGAGACCCCAATGAAATCCATCGTCCTGATACTCGCGAGCCTCCCCGGTGCCGCTTTGGCGCATGGGGGTTCCATCGTTCATGCGCATCCGCACGGGGCGGAGGGGCTGATCGCGGGTCTGGCCGTCATCGCGATTGCCGCCGGCGTCGCCTGGATCCGGCGATGATCCCGGGGGAAATCCTCCCTGCGTCTGGTGAGATCGAGTTGAACGCGGCGCGCGCAGTCGTCACCCTGACCGTCGCCAATACCGGCGACAGGCCCGTGCAGGTCGGCAGCCATTACCATTTCGCCGAGACCAACGCCGCGCTGGAATTCGACCGGGACGCGGCGCGCGGCCTGCGGCTGGACATCGCTGCGGGCACGGCCGTCCGCTTCGAGCCGGGGCAATCGCGCGATGTGGCGCTGGTGCCCTATGGCGGGGCGCGCAAGGTCTTTGGTTTCAATGGAAAAGTCATGGGGGCGCTGTAATGGCATGGGCTCTCGATTGTGCAAGCTCGCCGCACGCTGCGCAGGCCGGCGGTATCTTGCCCCGCGATCTTCGGCGTAGTGCCACGCTGCCTGTCCGGCACTTGTACCGCCAACGCCCGCCCCTAGCCGCTGGGACTGTTGCAAGTCCGGCTATCTGAGAGGATATTCCCATGCCCAACCGTATTTCCCGCGCCGCCTATGCCGACATGTACGGTCCCACCACTGGCGACAGGGTGCGACTGGCCGATACCGACCTTATCATCGAGGTTGAGAAAGACCTGACAACCTACGGTGAGGAAGTGAAATTCGGCGGCGGTAAGGTGATCCGCGACGGCATGGGGCAGTCGCAGGCAACCCGGGCCGAGGGGTCTGCCGACACGGTCATTACCAATGCGCTGATCGTCGATCATACCGGTATCTACAAGGCGGATGTCGGCCTGCGCGACGGACGTATTTCCCGGATCGGCAAGGCGGGAAACCCCGATACGCAGGACGGTGTGGACATCGTCATCGGGCCGGGAACGGAGATTATCGCCGGTGAGGGGCGCATCCTGACCGCGGGCGGTTTCGACAGCCATATCCACTTCATCTGCCCGCAGCAGGTCGAGGATGCGCTGCATTCCGGGATCACGACGATGCTGGGCGGCGGCACCGGGCCCGCGCACGGGACGCTTGCCACCACCTGCACCCCGGGCCCGTGGCATATCGGGCGGATGTTGCAGGCGCTCGACGGGTTGCCAATGAACTTCGGCCTGTCGGGCAAGGGCAATGCCGCCCGCCCTGATGCGCTGGTCGAAATGGTCAGGGCCGGGGCCTGCGCCCTGAAGCTGCACGAGGATTGGGGCACCACCCCGCAGGCCATCGACACCTGTCTGAGCGTGGCCGACGACATGGATGTGCAGGTGATGATCCACACCGACACCCTGAACGAGAGCGGCTTTGTCGAGAATACCCTCGCCGCCATCAAGGGCCGCACGATCCATGCCTTTCATACCGAGGGCGCCGGCGGCGGCCATGCGCCTGACATCATCAAGGTCTGCGGCCATGCGAACGTCATCCCGTCCTCCACCAATCCGACGCGGCCCTATACGGTAAACACCTTGGAGGAACATCTGGACATGCTGATGGTCTGCCATCACCTGGACAAGAGCATTCCCGAGGACGTCGCCTTCGCCGAAAGCCGCATCAGGCGCGAAACCATCGCGGCGGAGGATATCCTGCACGACATGGGCGCGTTCTCGATCATCGCATCGGATTCGCAGGCCATGGGCCGGGTGGGTGAGGTCGCCATCCGCACTTGGCAGACGGCGGACAAGATGCGCAAACAGCGCGGTCGCTTGCCTGAGGAGACGGGCGAGAATGACAACATGCGTGTCCGTCGCTATATCGCGAAATACACCATCAACCCCGCAATCGCCCACGGCATCAGTCGCGAGATCGGCTCGGTCGAGGAGGGCAAGCGCGCCGACCTGGTGCTGTGGTCCCCCGCCTTCTTTGGCGTGAAGCCCGAAATGGTGCTGATCGGCGGCACCATTGCAATGGCGCAGATGGGCGATCCGAACGCCTCGATCCCGACGCCGCAGCCCGTCTATTCCCGCCCGATGTTCGGGGCACTGGGGCGCGCGCAGGAGGCAGCCTCGGTTCATTTCGTCAGCGCGGCGGCGGAGCTGGACCATCTGGGATTGCGCAAGGGCACCGTGGCGGTTGAGAACGCACGCGGTGGCATCGGTAAGGCGGCGATGGTCCTGAACGATTATTGCCCTGATATCGAGGTCCACCCGGAAACATACGAGGTCCGCGCGGATGGAGAACTGCTCACCTGCGAACCCGCCGAGGTTCTGCCGATGGCACAGCGGTACTTCATGTACTAAAGTGGTAGTCAACCAAAAAGGGAATCTGCTCGATGAGGAAAATTATCGTACTTTTGTCAATCTTGTTACCACAGGTTACTTTCGCTCAATCGAGTGATCGCATTGCGCTACGAGAGTATTTAGAAAACCTCAGGAGCGAGTTGCAGTCGATCAGTCAGGCCGGTGAAACTGAGTATCCAATATTCTTATCTCCTGTAGATGTTGAATTGACAGTGGGCTTTGAGGCTGGTGCAAGCGGGGGAGCAAGTTTCTGGGTGTTTCAGGCTAGCGCGGATATTTCTTCGATGAATACCCAGTCTCTTAGTTTCACAGTTTACCCAAACAACAATAACGAATTGCTGCAGTATGGTAGTCTGATGGGAAGTGAAAATATTGGACTTCCAACCTTCGCTGCCCTAGAGCCGACACTTAGTTTTGACACTGAAATGATGGCAGTTGGGGTGCCGCAAAACGGTGTTGCGTGGCAATTACCTAGCGGAACATCCACAATTGAGGTGCCCGATGGTTCATTTGTTTTTGTACCTCAAGATAGTATTGGGGGTAGCAAACTGAATATTGAAGATATGACAATCGAAGACTTAATTGAAGGACTTGGCAATGGTACGATGGGGGTTGAAATGAACGAATAGGTTCAAGAGCTTTGAAAGCCACCCACCTCACCCACTCGCACGACACACCTGCCGACACGCTGACCCTCGCCTATGACGACCGGTATCGGCGGCGGATGGCGATGTGTTCGGACAATGGCCTGTCCTTCCTGCTGGATCTGGCGGAGGCGCAGGACATGCGGCCCGGTGACAGCCTCGTGCTCGACGATGGGCGGACAATTCGCATCGTCGCCGCCGATGAGCCATTGATGGAGGCGGTTCCGGCCGACCCGACGAACCTGCCGCGTGTGGCCTGGCATGTGGGCAACCGGCATCTGACGTGCCAGATCCTCGACGATCGGCTGGTATTGCGGGCGGACAAGGTGATCGGACACATGCTCGAACATCTGGGCTGCACGGTCACGTTCCGCGACGGGCCCTTTACCCCTGAAGGCGGCGCCTACGGTCAGGGCCGCACCCATAGCCACGAGCATTGACGAGATGATATTTGAAAAGAACCGCCGTAACGCCTCGGCTGATCACAGGCGAATGCATGCGCTCTATGAAATCGCAATCACGATTGCTGATTTTCTGGCGGCGATATCCTTTGTGATCGGCTCGATCCTGTTCTTTTCTGATTCGACGCAAACCGTGGGCACGTGGTTCTTCCTGCTCGGCTCCATCATGTTTTTCGTCAGCCCGTCGATCAAGGTGATGCGTGAGATCAAGCTTGCCAGCATGGGTGATGTCGGTGATCTGGCCAAGCGGTTCGAGAGGGAATGATGCGCGACGTCCAGCTGCTGCATCAATGGTTGTCTCCCGGCTATCCGTCCGGCGCGTTCGCTTGGTCGCACGGCTTGGACCGGCTGATCGACGATGGGGAGATTCTGGATGCGGCAGGGCTTGAGGCCTGGCTGTCCGGCGTCCTTCGCAATGGCTCCGGCTGGAGCGACGCGGTGCTGCTGGCCAACGCCTACAATCACCCCGAGCGCGCCGATGAGGTCGCGGAATTGGCTGCGGCTTTAGCCCCGTCGCGCGAACGCTACGCGGAGACGATGGATCAGGGTAAGGCCTTCGCGCGGGTGAATGCAGCGGTTCTGGGCGGCGGCGATGTTCCCTACGCCTATCCCGTCGCTCTGGGCCTTGCGGCGGCGAGAGAAGGTGTGGCGCTGGACCTGACGCTGACGCTATACCTTCAGGCCTTCATCGCCAATCTGGTCAGCGCGGCAGTTCGCGCCGTGCCGCTGGGGCAAACCGATGGACAACGCGTGATATCTTCGTTCGCCGGTCTTTGCCGCGAAATTGCCGAAGCCGCGTGCACGGCCGATCTGGATGATATCGGGGGCGCGATGATCCGGGCTGACATGGCCTCGATCCACCACGAGACGCAATATTCGCGGATGTTTCGATCCTGAGAAATCATTATAAAACAATTCATTAAGACACATAATTCACGAGGAGCAATAACATGAAATCGAAGAACGGACCGCTACGCGTGGGACTGGGCGGTCCTGTCGGGGCCGGCAAGACCGCGTTGATGGAGCAGCTATGCAAGGCGATGGCAGGCACCTATTCCGTCGCGGCGATCACCAACGACATCTACACACGTGAGGACGCCGAATTCCTGATGCGCGCACAGGCGCTGCCGTTGGAACGCATCCTGGGGGTGGAGACCGGGGGCTGCCCACACACCGCCATTCGCGAGGATTGTTCGATCAATCTCAACGCCATCGACACGATGGTGGGCAAGTTTCCCGACCTCGATCTGGTGCTGATCGAAAGCGGCGGCGACAACCTGTCGGCTACATTCTCACCCGAGCTGGCCGACATCACGATCTATGTCATCGACGTCTGCGCCGGGGACAAGATCCCACGCAAGGGCGGGCCGGGCATCACGCGGGCGGATCTGCTGGTCATCAACAAGATCGACCTGGCCCCGCATGTGGGCGCGTCACTGGAAGTGATGGCCCGCGATGCCGAAATCCAGCGCGGCACCCGCCCGACCGTTTTCACCAATGTGAAATCCGGCGATGGCGTGGCGGATATCGTCAGGTTCATCGAAACCACCGGCGGGCTATAGCGCCGGGGCCTTCTTCACGGAGCTTTGTGCGCCGGGATGCCTCAGTCCTTCTCCTCGCCGTCCATCTGCTTCTTGACGAGGGTGGAGCGCAGATCGTGCATCGCCAGCAGCAAGCGGTTGGCGACGGCCTCGACATCGGCGGGTTCCGCGCGGGACTGGAACCATTGCGCGGCGAAATTCATCTGGTCGATCAGACGCTCGATGTCGTCACGCTCACGCGAGAGCAGATCGGCGCGGCGCGCTTCGATCCACGCATTCATCTGCTCAATTTCCGCGTCACTGGGGATCTGCTGGCCGTGCGGCTTGATCTCACCGGACCGGATGTTGATGACGGCAAGCTGCCGCAGGTCGAGCCGCCGCTGCCGGTTTTCGGTGTCAACGCGGAAGACCGCCGCGCCGTTGTCCCGGGTGCGAAAATGCAGGTCTGAGTTGCTCATTTCAGGGCCTCGCAGAACCGCGCGATACGAGTGCAGGCCTCGACAAGTGTATCATCGGCCGCCGCATAGCTGACGCGAAAGGCGGGCGACAGGCCGAACGCCCCACCGAAGACCACGGCCACGCCCTCGCTGTCGAGCAGCTCTGTCGCGAAATCCTCGTCTGTTTCCAGAACCTTGCCTGACGGCGCGGTCTTGCCGATGCACCCGTCTATGGTCGGATAGACGTAGAAGGCCCCATCGGGGGTCGGGCAGTGGATTCCGTCGCACGCATTCAGCATCCGCACCACCAGATCGCGGCGGCGTTGGAATGCGTCGCGACTCATCGCGATGTAATCCTGCGGGCCGTTCAACGCCTCCACCGCGGCCCACTGGCTGATCGAACAGGGGTTCGAGGTCGATTGACTCTGAATTTTGCGCATTGCCGCGATCAATTCGACAGCGCCGGCTGCATAGCCGATGCGCCAGCCGGTCATAGCGTAGGCCTTGGACACGCCATTGCAGGTCAACGTCCGGTCATAGAGTTTCGGTTCCACCTCGGCGGGCGTGCAGAATTCGAAACCGTCAAAGGCGATATGCTCGTACATGTCATCGGACATGATCCAGACATGCGGATGGCGCAGCAGCACATCCGTCAGCGCCTTTAGCTGTTCGCGGCTATACCCCGCGCCCGACGGGTTCGAGGGGGAGTTGAAGATGAACCACTTCGTCCGGGGGGTGATCGCGGCCTCCAGCTGTTCGGGCGTGATGCGAAACCCCTGATCGGCGGAGCCTTCGACGATCACCGGGTTGCCCCCGGCGAGCAGCACCATGTCGGGATAGCTGACCCAGTAGGGCGCGGGAATCAGCACCTCATCGCCTTCGTTCAGCGTGGCGACCAGCGCGTTATAGAGCGTCTGCTTGCCCCCTGCGCCGACGCTGATCTGGTTCGGCTGATAGCTCAGGCCGTTTTCGCGGCGAAACTTGTCACAAATCGCCTGTTTCAACTCAGGGATGCCGTCGGGCGCGGTATAGCGTGTCTTGCCCGCGTCTATCGCGGCCTTGGCGGCATCGCGGATGTTTTCGGGGGTGTCGAAGTCCGGCTCCCCGGCGCTGAGGCCGATGACATCACGACCCTCAGCCTTCAACTCGGCCGCGCGGGTCGTCACCGCGATCGTGGGAGAAGGCTTCACACGGGACAGGCTGTCGGCGAGGAATGGCATTCTCTGCTCCTTTGAATTCAATACGTCAAACACCTGACGTATTGCGCCACACAGATCAAGGATCGCATCCTCGGCCGCGAAACCGAAGCCACTTAAACCCAAGCTGAATTCGGGGGGCGACAAATGGTTCGGGCGCTCTAAGCTGCGGCAAGACCGGACGAGAGGAAACAGACATGCACGATCAAGAGTTGGGCGGAACGGACAACTATTTTCACGAAGACATGGCAACCTTCGGTGACCGACTGGCCGCTGCGCGCGAAAATCTGGGGTTGGAGCAGGCGCAACTGGCCCGAAAGCTGGGCGTGAAGGCCAGCACCATCGCCAATTGGGAGGATGACCGCTCGGAGCCGCGCGCGAACCGCGTCACCACGCTTGCCGGGCTTCTGGGGGTCAGCATCAAATGGTTGTTGAGCGGGCAGGGCGACGGCCCCAGCATCGTCACTGACGAGGATTCCGATACGGCGGATGCACTGGCGCTGATGGCTGAAATGCGCCGCATTCGCGGTCAGCAGGCCAGGCTGGCAGACCAGCTCGGCGTGGTGGAAAAACGCTTGCGCGCGATCCTGGGGTGAAGGCTTTGGGCAATGATCGGCGCTTGCCAGTGCCGAGTGGCTTTGTGATATAGCCACTCAAAGCGCTTTAACAGGATTGGGGACTCTCATGCCCATCGGTGTGGATTACGGCGGAACGAAGATCGAGGCGATCGCCATCGCGCCCGACGGGCAGGAACTGTCCCGCAGGCGTATCGCCACGCCGCGGCACGACTATGCCGGCTCCCTCACCGCCATCGCCCGGATCGTGGCTGAGGTGAAGGAGCTGTCGGGTCTGCACGCGGAGCCTGTGGGCATCGGCATTCCGGGTGCCGTCGGCGCGGATGGCAAGGTGTTCAACGGCAATTCCACATGGCTGATCGGACGGGAGCTTGCGTCCGACTTGCAAGGGCTGATGGGTTGCGTCGTGCGGGTCGCGAACGATGCGAACTGTTTTGTTCTGTCCGAGGCGATCGACGGGGCCGGGCGCGGAGCGAAGATCGTCTTCGGCGCGATTCTGGGAACCGGCGTCGGGGGCGGGCTGGTGATCGACGGAAACATGGTCGAAGGGGCATCCGGCATGGCGGGCGAGTGGGGCCATTCGCCGCTGCCTATTGGCGATGTCGAGGAATTTCCCGGCCCTGAATGTTTCTGTGGTCGGCGCGGATGTGTGGAACAGTGGCTGTCTGGACCGGGGCTGGAGGCGGATTATGCGCACGATTGCGCAATCCCGGTCGGTACGGGCCCGCGCGTGCAGGAAATCCTCGCCCTTGCGCAGGAGGGGGAGGCACAGGCCGAGTCGGCTCTTTTGCGCCACCGTCGCAGACTTGCCCGCGCCCTGGCCGGCGTGGTCAATGTGCTGGACCCGGACGTGATCGTGCTGGGCGGCGGGGTCTCGAACCTTCCCGGACTGGCGGAGGAGCTGCCCGAGCTGATGCGCCCGCACGTCTATTCTACACATACGAACGTCGTCGTGCGCCGCGCGATCTTTGGCGACAGTTCCGGTGTGCGGGGCGCCGCACGCATCGCCAGAGGAGAGGCTTTTCTATGACCGAAACACATGAAAACAGACTGAAGCGACTGCGGATCAGATCGTGGCGTCGCGGAACCAAGGAAATGGACCTGATCCTCGGCCCCTATGCCGACGCCGATCTGGCCACGCTGCCTGTTGCACGCATCGACGATTACGAGGACCTGCTCGAGGAAAGCGATCACGACCTGTATTCGTGGTTTTCGGGGCGCGAGGACACACCCCCCCGGCATGTGGAGATGATCTCCATCATAATGGAGGGACGCCAGTTCCGTTAAAACCTTCGTAACGAATGGCGGGCTACTTTAGTGCGAGCAGTACGATAAGGTAGTCAAGAAATGGTGATGAGCAATCTGGCGGAGTCTCTGCCCAACCCCGACGAACGGAAACTCGACGATTTTCTGGCGTCATATCTCGAAACCCTGTCGATGGTCGAGCGTCTGCACCGGCTGCTTCTGGATGTCATCAAGGATGAGTTCGAGCGTTTGCAGGTCATCGACATCAACTCGGTACAGGCGCTGCTGTTGTTCAATGTGGGGGCAAACGTGCTGACCGCTGGTGAGTTGAAGAGCAGGGGCTACTATCAGGGCTCGAACGTCTCGTACAACCTCAAGAAGCTGGTGGATGCAGGCTACATGCATCACGAACGTTGTATCGCGGATCGTCGCGCCGTCCGGGTACGCCTGACCGACCGGGGGATCGAAGTGCGCAACCTCGTCTCCAGCCTGTTTGAGCGTCATGCGGAGGGTATCGTGCGCCGGGGTGTACTGCCCGAGGGCCGGATCGACGATATCAATTCCGACTTGCGCGGGGTCGAGGCATATTGGACCGAGCAGATTCGCTACATTTATTGAGTCGCATTGACTGGCCTGGCGCCCGTCACGCCCCGCCAACCTCCTTTTAGGCGATATATCGCTCATATCAGACGGTCGCGCGGTGAAATCCGAAGGTTTGGAGGCGTTTTATCCTTGTCATGCCTCAATTCCTGCATAAAAGCGGTTCTGCACAACGTGTCATTCTGCTAACGTAATTGTACAACCAAAGCGCGCAAAGCGTTGGGATATGGGACAGGTTTGCACACCAATGCGGGCCAGGGCAGATTGGGCATAGATGTGGCGTGGGACACGGACGGCACTCTTTCAGGTTTCGACTCCTATGAGGTAACTCTGGGCGATCAGTTGCGCGGTGAACGCGCGACGAAGGGAAAGTCGCTTCTGGATGTACAGCGAGATCTGAGGATAAAGGCTGCCTATATCGCGGCGATCGAGAATTGCGATCTGGAGGTATTCCCAAATCGCGGATTTGTCGCGGGGTATGTTCGCAGCTATGCCCGTTATCTGGGCCTGGCGCCTGAGGAAATCTATCAGCGGTTTTGTTTTCATTCCGGCTTCAACGGTGTGAATGCCGATATCCAGGGGCGCCATGTCCAGGGGCGGGCTGGCGCGACTGCACAATCTAGAGTTGTCTCGCACAAGATCGATCTGAAGAACGATCCGCTGTCGCGTGGCAAACTGTCCGGCCCCGTCGCTGAATCCGGCTTCGACCTGCGCGCTCTGCTGGGCGGCATGCTGTCGCTGTTCGTGATGGCGGGGCTGCTGGGCGGGGTCGGCTATGGCGGTTGGCGGGTCCTGCAGGAGGTTCAGCGGGTCGAACTGGCCCCCGTCTCGCAAACCCCGGTCGTTGCGGATGAGGGGGTGACCCTAGCGACCGTAGCCCCAGATGAAAGCGACATCACAACACGTGCCGCGACCTCCACGGTGGAGCGGGATGCAGCGTTGGAGCGTTTGTACCGACCCGAACCGCTGGTTCCGGTAATGGCGCCACGCGACGGACCCATCGCCTCCATCGATCCGGAGCAGGTCGGAAGCTTCGCCAACCGCATCACCAACGACCTCGTTCCCGAGCAGGAAACCCTCGTGGCCGCGAATATGGACGCACTGCCGCCGAATGCTGCGGAACTGCTGGCCTCAGTCGAAATGCCCCCGGTGCCGCCGGTCGTTTCGGTGATCGCATCGCAGGCGGCGTGGATCCGCGTCAGTCAGGCGGACGGCGCGACCTTGTTCGAAACCATTCTGGCCGCGGGGGAGAGTTACGTCGTGCCCGAGGGTGTAGACTCGCCGGAGCTGCGTGCCGGCAACTCCGGTTCGGTTTTCCTCTCCGTCGGGGATCAGCTGTTCGGGCCTTTGGGGAATGGCCCGCGTGTCGCCAAGCAGGTTTCCCTGCTGGCCGAGGACATTCCGCAGGTGTGGTCTCTCGCGGAACCAACGGCAGAGCAAAGCGCCGCATTGCAAGGTGCGTTGATCAGCACGGCGGAGCGTACGGCCCGCGCCACCGACTAGCGCCGCTGCTGCGGGTGACATGTGCACCCGACATACTTATGTTCAGATCGAACCAAAGCTGATCAGGGCCCATCAGATGCAAAATCATATCCGCCCATGGCGCAATATCGACCGGCGTGTCAGCCGCAAAATCCATGTTGGATCCGTGCCTGTCGGCGGCGATGCGCCGATCAGCGTCCAGACCATGACCAACACGCTGACCCATGACGCCAAGGCGACCATCGCGCAGGTTCTGGCCTGTGCGGAGGCCGGTGCCGATATCGTGCGGGTCTCCTGCCCGGACGAGGCCAGCACGGCCGCCCTGCAAGAAATCGTGCGGGAAAGTCCGGTTCCCATCGTCGCGGACATTCATTTTCATTACAAACGCGCCATCGAAGCGGCAGAGGCCGGAGCGGCCTGTCTGCGGATCAATCCCGGTAATATCGGCTCTCCCGAACGGGTGCGCGAAGTGATCAAGGCCGCGAAGGACCACGGGTGCTCCATGCGCATCGGCGTCAACGCCGGCAGTCTGGAACGGCACTTGCTGGAAAAATACGGTGAGCCGTGCCCGGATGCCATGGTCGAGAGCGGGCTGGATCACATCAAGCTGTTGCAGGACAACGATTTTCACGAATTCAAGATCAGTGTGAAGGCCTCCGACGTCTTCCTCGCCTCCGCCGCTTACATGGCCATTGCCGAAGCGACAGACGCGCCGTTGCATCTGGGCATTACCGAGGCAGGCTCGCATTACGCGGGCACCGTGAAATCCGCGATCGGCATGGGAAATCTGCTCTGGGCCGGGATCGGTGACACAATCCGTGTCAGCCTTTCGGCCGATCCGGTCGAGGAAATCAAGGCGGGCTTCGAGATCCTCAAATCCCTGGGGCTGCGGCATCGGGGTGTGAACATCATTTCTTGCCCCTCCTGCGCGCGGCAGGGCTTTGACGTGATCGCCACCGTCGCGGAATTGGAGCAACGGTTGGAGCATGTCAAAACGCCTATGAGCCTGAGCATCATCGGCTGTGTTGTGAACGGCCCGGGTGAGGCGCTGATGACCGATGTCGGATTTACCGGCGGTGGGAATGGTGCGGGTATGGTCTACATGGCTGGCAAGCAGGATCACAAGCAGGGGAACGCCGGGATGATCGACCATATCGTTGAGCTGGTGGAAAAGCGTGCAGTCCAGATCGAGGCTGAACGCGACGCCGCGCGCGAGGCCGCAGAGTGATCGGCAAAGTGATATTCTGGATCGCAGTCGGCGTTGTCGTCATTGGGGTGGGTGGCGTCTACATGATTCGCAACGTGTCGCACGATCCGGCCGTGTGGCATGTTGATCCGCTGACCGCCCCCACGCCCGACACGCCGAATTCCTATCGCATGGTTCCTGTGATCGAAGGCTACGAACCGGTCACGCAGGAGCGTATCGACCGCGAATCCCCGATCTACGACGCCAATCCCGCCCTGATCTCGCAAGCGTTCGATGAGTTCGTTCTGCGCCAGCCCCGGACGGAACGGATCGCCGGTACGCCTGAAACCGGCTGGATGACCTATGTTCAGCAATCGGAGGTCATGCGGTTCCCCGACTACATTTCGGTCTTGTTCCTCGACCTTGGAAACGGGCAATCGACAGCCGCCATCTTCTCCCGCTCACGCTACGGCCATTCCGATCTGGGCGTGAATGCGAACCGGGTGGAGCGTTGGCTGTCGTCATTGTCCTCATTCGAGGTGGAGTAGGGCTTGACCCCGGACCGTGGGCGGGGGCAGATCGCGGCATGATACCTTCTGACAAGATCGACGACATTCTGGGCCGCTTCGACTATCTCGAAGCAAAGATGTCCAGCGGGTTGAGCGGCGCCGATATGGTGGCCACCGCGCAGGAATATGCCGAATTGCGCCCAGTGGTAGAGCAGGCGCGCAGCTATCGCGCATTGCTCGATGATATCGCCGCCGCGCAGGATATGCGCGACGATCCGGAAATGCGTGCCCTTGCTGAGGAGGAGCTCGGCACTTTGCAGGCAGCCTTGCCCGAGGTCGAGGCTCGTGTGCAGCGTGCATTGTTGCCGAAGGACGCCGCCGACGCTCGCCCTGCAATTCTGGAAATCCGTGCGGGTACAGGCGGTGACGAGGCCGCGCTGTTCGCCGCCGATCTGTTCCGAATGTACCAACGATATTGTGAGGATAACGGCTGGAAGGTCGATGTGGTCGAACAGGCCCCGACGGAGCTGGGCGGGTATAAGGAAATCGTCGCCAACATCACTGGCACCAATGTCTTTGCGCGCCTGAAGTTCGAGAGCGGCGTGCATCGGGTTCAACGGGTGCCAAGCACCGAGAGCGGTGGCCGCATACATACCTCCGCAGCGACCGTTGCCGTTCTGCCGGAGGCGCAGGATGTGGATGTCGAGATTCGGGCGGAGGATATCCGGATCGACACCATGCGGGCCAGCGGCTCCGGCGGGCAGCACGTCAACACGACGGACAGCGCCGTGCGTATCACGCATATCCCGTCGGGGATCGTCGTCACCTCGTCCGAGAAATCGCAGCATACCAACCGCGCCAAGGCGATGCAGGTGCTGCGCACACGCCTTTACGATCAGCAACGTGCGGCTGTGGATGCGGAGCGGGCGGCCGACCGCCGGGGGCAGGTCGGGTCCGGTGATCGGTCGGAGCGAATTCGCACCTACAACTTCCCGCAGGGGCGTTTGACGGATCACAGGATCAATCTGACTCTCTACAAGCTGGATCAGGTCATGCAGGGTGACTTGACGGAGGTTATCGACGCCTTGACCGCAGCGGATGAGGCGGAACGCCTGGCGGCGATGAGCGAACGTGCCTGACATCGCTACGCTCCTTCGCAGCGCGGTCGAGCGTTTGCGTCGTGCAGGGATCGACGATCCCGCAGGCGATGCGCGGCGATTGCTGTCACGGCATGTCGTCGGGGCGCTGGCCGGAATGATGCGCGACGAGGTTTCCACAACGGTAGCGGAGCAGTTCGACCGGGATATTTCGCGGCGCGAAGCACGTGAGCCGGTGTCGCATATTCTGGGCTACCGGGAATTCTGGGGCCGCAAATTCGTCGTTACACGCGATGTGCTCGACCCGCGCCCGGATACCGAAACGCTGATCGAGGTGGCATTGCAGGGCGCGCCTCCGCATCGCATCCTCGACCTTGGGACCGGCAGTGGTGCGATCCTCGCAACCTTGCTGGCCGAGTTTCCCGAGGCGACGGGCACCGCGACTGACATATCTGCTGCGGCGCTGGACGTCGCACGCCGGAACCTTACGGTCCATGCTCCGGGACGCTGGCAGGCCGTCCAATCCGACTGGTTCGCGCAGGTATCGGGGCTGTTCGATCTGATCGTGTGCAACCCGCCATACATCACCGCCGCCGCCATGGCCGATCTGGCGCCCGAAGTCGCGGGACATGAACCGCACGTCGCGCTGACACCGGGCGGTGACGGGCTTGACGCTTATCGGGCTTTGGCCCGGACCTATCGCGATCATTTGGCTCAGGGTGGTGTGGTCCTTTTCGAGATCGGCTTCGATCAGGGGGAAAGCGCGGCTGAACTGTTCAGCCCAGCCAGGGTCGATCTGTTCCGTGACCTGAATGGAAAGGCCCGAGTCTTGCGCGTACGGCCCTGATAACCGGAAATATGGTCAAAATTTGTACAATAGGCAGCTTTGCCCCTTGAATTGCGGTGTGAAGGTTCGATAATAAGAGGTGTTCCATCGTGGTGAGTATTTTTCCTGCGAGATTGGGTACGTAGCTTCGATCAGCGTTAGCCGCTTATGCAAGACGGGCAAGCCGCCCGGACGGAAGCATCAGAAAGACCGCGACAGGCCAGACCTCAAGCGGCAGAAATCGGACAAGATGAGACAACCGAACAAAAACCGCTCGCGCAAGAACAACCGTGGCAACAACAATAACAACAAGAACGTGGGCAACATGACGAACCGTGTGTTCGACAGTTCCGGCCCCGAGGGTAAGGTGCGTGGCACCCCGGCCCAGATCGTCGAGAAATATCAGACATTGGCGCGCGACGCGCAATTGTCTGGCGATCGGGTGAATGCGGAAAACTTCCTGCAACATTCCGAACACTACGCCCGATTGATGGCCGAAGCACAGCGCCAGATCGACGCCCAGAACGCCAAGCGGGAGGCCGAACAGGCCGAACGCCAGCAGCGTGAGGCGGAACAGGCGGAACGCGCGGCGGCCGAGCAAGCCGAGCGTCAGAAACGTGAGGCGGATCAGCCCGAGAGCGAACCCGAAGCCCCGACAAAGGGTGAGGATAGCAATCTGGTGAACACACCCGAGGAAGACGCCCCCAAACCGCGGCGCACGCGGTCGCGTCGCTCGAACCGATCCGGTGGCGGGGATGAGGCGCAGCCCGATAGCACGCCAGACACCACCGCAGCCGAGGCTTAACCTCTGACCGCTCGCGTCAGGGCGCAGAACTGTTCGAGACCGATCTCCTCCGCCCGCTGGGTGGGGGAGATTCCGACGGATGTCAGCACATCCTCCAGATCAGGCGTTAGCCCCCGCAGGCTGGCCCGCAACATCTTGCGCCGCTGATTGAACGCGCGGGCGACGATATCGCTGAGCACGCGCGCCTCGGCGGGATAGCGAGGCTGCTCCAGCCGTGTCAGATGCACAACAGCAGAAGAAACCTTGGGCGCGGGCGTGAAGGCCTGCGGTGGCAAGTGCATTGCGATCCGCGCGTCGCAGCGCCATTGCGCCAGAATGGCAAGCCGGCCATAGGCCTTGCTACCCGGTTTTGCGACGATCCGCTCCGCAACTTCCTTTTGAAACATCAACGTCAGGCTCTGCCAGAAGGGGGGCCAGTCCTGCGGTGTCAGCCACCGCACGAGCAATTCCGTGCCGACATTATAGGGCAGATTGGCAACGATCCGGATCGGTGCGGTCAGATGTTGCGCGGGATTGATGGCCAGCGCGTCCCCCTGCAAGACGGTCAGACGACCGGGGGCAGCGGCGGAAATCTCGGCCAATGCGGGCAAACATCGTGGATCGCGTTCGATCGCAACGACCTTGCGCGCGCCTTCGGTCAGCAGCGCACGGGTCAGGCCACCGGGGCCGGGACCGATTTCCAGCACGTCGCATTGCGTCAGATCGCCCGCCTGACGCGCGATTTTCCCGGTCAGATTCAAGTCCAGCAGGAAGTTCTGACCCAGCGCCTTTTTGGCCCTCAGATTGTGGGTGTCGATGACATCGCGAAGGGGGGGCAGGTCGGCAAGGCTCATTGACGCCGCTCCACCATATCGGTAGCCATCGCGATCGCGGCAAGCAGGCTGTCCGGCCGCGCGACACCCTTTCCCGCGATATCGAACGCCGTGCCATGGTCCGGTGACGTCCGCACGAAGGGCAGGCCCAGAGTGACGTTCACGCCGTCGTCGAAGCTCAACGTTTTCAACGGGATCAGAGCTTGATCATGATACATGCAGATGGCCACGTCATAATGCGCGCGGGCGGCGGCATGAAACATGGTGTCGGCGGGCAGGGGATCGGTCAGGGTTAGGCCCTCCGCGCGCAAGTGGTTCAGAACCGGCATGATCACCTCGATCTCCTGCCGGCCCATCACGCCGCCTTCGCCCGCGTGGGGATTCAGGCCCGCGATGGCAATCCGGGGGGAGGGAATGGCAAAATCGCGGATCAAACCGGCATGGGTGACGCGAATGGTCTGCTCCAGCAAAGCAGGCGTCAGTGCTGCCGGAACGTCGGCCAGTGGGATATGGATCGTCACCGGCACCACGCGCAAATCGGGACCGGCCAGCATCATGACCGGGCGCGCCGTACCGGATAGATGCGCAAGGAATTCCGTATGTCCGGGATGGGCGAACCCGCCGCCATCCTTCAGGACCTTCTTGGATATGGGGGCCGTGACGAGGGCGGAAACCTGACCGTTCCGAGCCAGCTCCGCGCCCAATTCTATGGAACGGATCACCCCCGCAGCATTTCGCGGATCGGGGGTGCCGAAGATCACTTCGACGCTGGTCGGAATGTCCAACACGGGAATGGGGCCGGTGACCTCACGCGCTTGAGCGACTGTCTCCACCACCGCCACGTCGGCGAAGTTGCGCAGCACCGTCGCACTGCCGATCGCCACGAAAGGCGCGCCGCCGCGAGCATGTGCGGCGGCGGCAATCTCCGGCCCGATCCCGGCGGGATCGCCCAGCGTCAATGCCAGCATCAGCGGATCTCGATCACGGCATCGCGCAGCAGTTCCTGCATGTATCCGTCGGCATAGGCCCCGATGCGGTCGGAGAAGATGCTGTCCTCCACCTGCCGGCGCGTTTCCTCGTCGAGGTTCACCTCACGCGAACACAGCACGATGATCGAGAGGCTGTCGCCGGTGCGCACGGGTTGGCTGACACTACCCGTCTGAGCCGTCGCGATGACCGAGAACAGCGCAGGCTCAACGCTGGACAGGGGAGCAGGACCAAAGACGCCGCTGCCCGCGCCGAAAGATCCGTCGCGGATATCTGCGCAGGTGTCGATATTTTCACGCGCGGCAAGCGCCGCGTTTCGGGCCGCGTCCTCGCCCTGCGAGAGGGGGAAGGTGGCGCGACCATAGGTCAGGGACACCGCGCCGTTGTCCTGCACCGCGGTCTGACGCTCCCCTTTCACGGTCAGCAGGGAAACGCCACGCGTGATAGGAATAGGGCGGCTTACGTCACCGACGTCGATCAGATCGACCTCGGCCCGCATGGCGGGGGGCAGGTCGGTCACGGCGATCCAGCCGATCTCACCACCATTATTGCGGGTCGCGGCGCGGCTGTACTGGCGAGCGGCGGCTCCAAAATCACCACCGTCCTGAAGGTCGCGCGCCAGTTGCAGGATCAGCTCGCTGGTGCGGGCCTCGCCCCGTTCTGCGAAGGGGATTGCGATCTCGGCCAGCAGAACCTCCCGCGTTGTGCCGGTGGCGTTGAGCAGCACCGCTTCCTCCAGATCGTCCTGATCGGGGATCGCCCGGTTGCGGAACCGGGCCTGCATGGCGTTTTGCCACCCCAGTTGAGCCTCGATCTGGTTGATCACAGTGGACGGATCAATGCCGCTGCGCTGCAAGGCAGTGACGAAGGCATCGGGATTGGAATTGCGCGCGGCGGCGTAGCTGGCAAATGCGCTATCCACAGCCTCACGCGGGACCTGAATCCCGGCACGGCGGGCCTCCTGCCGCATCAGGGCCTCCTGGGTCAGATCCTCGACGACCCGATCCTCAAGCGCGTCTCCACTCAACCCATAGGCCTGATACAGAGCGCGGCGCTGTGCCAGATCGTAGTAGGTGATCATGTCTTCATTCACGATGATCGCTGGCGCGAAGGGCGTGTTCTGTGCACTGAGGGGCATCGCGATCAGCACGACAGCGATAAGCAAGCTCAAAAATCGGGTCACATTGAATCTCCAACTCATATACCGCAGGACCGCAAGCGGCGTTGTGCCGCGTCGCCCTGCGTGCCGAGGCCGGCCAACCGCAAGGTCAGGCCGAACTCGGTCGATGGGTCCACATTATTGGACGTCGTGAAACTGCGCGAGACGGAAAACTCGAATGTCGCGCATTCGTTCCCCCAACTCAGTGCAGCGTCGGCGGAAATGAAGTCGTCGTTCCTCAGGTCGCGGCGAAAGCCGATCTCTCCAAACCAGTTGTCGTCGATGCGATATCCGACATCGACCAGCAGTTCGGCCCGATCAACAGGGGTGGTGGTGTCCGCTTCGAGAAAGACATAAGTGGTCGCCAGACTCAGATCATCATCGGCATAATCGACCTCCAGCTCGGTCCGGGTCAGGCTAAAATCGTTGTCCGCCAGCGCGCTGGCGGAGATAGACAGCCGATCGGTCACGTCATAGCCCGCCGCAAGAACGTAGTCGGATTTCTTGCCCTCAAGCCCGCTGCCAGTGGGAAAACTGTCCAGCGGCTCCGAACGGAACACCCGCCCCGCGGTGGCAGTGATGTTGCGGCCCGAGGGTGTGATGCTTTCATATCGCAGGCCCAGATTTGCGTAGAAGTCGGTCTCGAAACGATCCTCACCCGGGAACCGGTTGGTGGAGAACAGGCTGGTCTCATCGAATTCCACCAGTACGCTGTCCTCGTTGGGGATATCGCCGATATTGCCGCTTTGGGCACCGTGGACCAGTTGCAGGATCGGCTCGATGATCTGGGTCAGTTCCGGCGTGCGGCGCACAAAAGGCATCCGAAACTCCAGCCCGGCGGTGGAGCGCGTGCGCACCTCGTCCACATCGCCCCTGATCGGATCGTTACGCACCGAATACAGATCGCCGGATATGTCCGCGAAGCCGCGCAGCACCAGGCCGGGGGACGTGACGATCGTACGGTCCAGACCCGCGCCAACGGTGACGCGAGACATGTCGCGGCCCACCTCACGCGTGAAGGACAGGACATCGGCGTTCACCTCCGCCCGCGTTCCGCCCAGATCGAATGAGCGGCGGTATTCGGCCGCGGGCAGGATGAACGGCACGGTGTCCTGGGTCTGATTGGTACGCAATGTTTCGAAATAGATCGTCGAAAGGGTCCAGAACCCGCTTTTCTCGAATTTCTCCAATGACAATTCCGAGGTCACCAGATCCGTGTCGGAATAGTTGAATTCGTCGAGGAAGGCATCGTCCGACAGGGCCGTCGCATCGATCCGCGCGATGACGTCATTGCCCAGATCGTAATACCCAAGGGCGCTGAGATAGCCGCGCTGATCGCTGGAAAGGTCCGAGTCCAGAGTGGTGACACCGCTAAGCTCCAGCGCACCCCGCTCGAATCGCTGCCGATATTCAGCCTCGACCAGCAGACCGTTCTCGGATGTCAGGAAGGGCGTGATGGTCGCATCGCGGCTTTCGTCGATGACATAGAAATAGGGCAGTTTGAACGCGAACCCGAAATTGCCTGAACTGATGATTTCGGGGCTGAGAAACCCGCTGGCGCGATCAACGGAGGGTTCGGGATGCCGAAAATACGGCAGGTAGAGCACGGGAACCCCGAACAGCTCGAACACCGCGTTTTCATAGTGAAACTGAAGCGCGTCCGCATCGCGCACGACCCGCTCCGCCCGGATTGACCAGATCGGAACGGGGTTTTCCTCACATATCGTACAGCTGGACGCGACCACACGGTTGAGCAGGGTCAGCCGCCCGTCGATCTGCTGCGCGGAGGTGGCGGCGATCTGCAACTGGTTGTCGATCAGCGCCCGCGCCCCCGCGATGATGCCGGACTGCAATCCACCATCCAGGTCCGCATAATCTGCATGAAGCACAGCGCCGTCGGCCTGCTGTATGGTAAGCGTGCCGGGAACGCTGACCGCACCATCAGTCTCATTATAGATCAGACGGTCCGTTTGCAGCACGGTGTCGCCGCGGATGATCGTCACGTCACCCTCTGCGATCAGGGCGCCGGTATTGGAATCGATGCTGATCCGATCGGCCACCAGTGCGACACGGTCGTTCTGCTGCGCGAGGGCTGGCGCGGCGGCGGGCAGGGCGATCGCCAGGGCGAGCGCAAGGGTTCGAAAAAGTAGGGGCAGGCTATCCATCCTCAAGGTGTAGCAGAAGGCTCGTCGCGAGCAACAGTGCCGCGATGGGGGGAACCCACGCGGCGACGATGACGGGTATGGTTCCGGCGGAGCCGAGAGCTTGCGTGAAATCCGACAGGAAGAAGATACCGAAACCGGCGATGACGCAGAGCAGAATCCGCACGCCGACGGAACCGAACCGCACGTGACGCATCGAAAATCCGGCAGCGATCAACACCATCGCGACGAACATCAACGGTTGCGCCAGCTCTGTCTGCATATAAAGCCGATGGCGGGTGGAGGAGAAGCCGGACGATTCCAGCGTCCCGATGAACTCCTGCAAGTTCCAGAAGCTGAGCTCCTGCGGATCGGCAAAACTCTCCAGAATCCGGCTGGAGGTCAGGTCGGTGGGAACAATGACCGTCTCGCGATCGACACCATGCACCATCGCGAACGTCCCGGCGCTGTCCATCTGCCAGATACGGGCCTGTTCGACCTGCCACGCGCCCGGTGTCAGGACGGCCCGGCGGGCAGACATCCGACGGTCCAGCACGCCGTCCGTGTCGAATTCAAAAATCAGCACGCCGATCAGCTCATCCCCAAAGGGTGACGCACGGCTCGCATTGATGACCGTCTGCCCGTCCGCATCGGCTTGCCGCAGCCACAGCCCCTCGGCGGAGATCGAAAGCTGGCTTTCCTGTCCGTCGAAATGGCGGCTTTTAAGAACTTCGTAACGCGACAAGGTGGTCGCGGCGATGGGGTTCCAGACAGCGAAGGCCAGACAGCCCAGCACCAGCGCGCCCAGCACTGGCATCTGAAGGATTCGCCACACGGATAACCCGGCCGCGCGGATCACGACCAGTTCGGACGTGCGCGCCAGCCGCAGAAACGCGGCGAGCGATCCCAGCAGGACGATGAAGGGCAATGTCTCCGACAGGATCGACGGTGCATGAAGCATGGCCATGACCAAGACCGGTGGCGCCGACTGCACCCCGTCAGCGATCCGCCCCGACAGATCCACCAGATCACTGACGAGCACCAGTATCAAGGCCGCGCTGAGTGCCATCAGCAGACCGGCAATGTGGCGTCGCAGGATATAGAAGTTCAGCACCCGGATCATGCCGCCACCTGTCTGCGACGCAAGGGACGTGCGCCGCGCGTAACGTACAGATACGAACCGATCATCAGCAATACGGGGAGAAGATAGAGCACCGGCCAGAGCTGCACATTTCCCTCAACCGCGGATTTGGCCGCGATCCCGCCCGAACGCACCACAACGGCGAGACCGACCGCAACCGCGATCCGCACACCGGCACCGCCACGCCTGAATGCGCCGCCAACGATGGCCGCCAAAGCGAGCATGGGGAATGCCAGCGCGTAAAGCGGCGATGACAGCTTGTCATGCCCCTCAGCCATCAGGCGCGCACGCAACGCCTCGTCTTCATTCCACAGGGCCGCGGGCGGGTTCAGCAACTCGCCAATGCCGTATTCCGCCGGTTTGCGATTGCGCTGCACATCCGCCGCCACCATCGGGCCCAGATCGTAGGCGAACCTGTCGAAATCCAGAATGCTCAACGAATTGCCCGCGTCCTCGAATTGCTGTGCGGCCCCGTCGAACAGAACCAGTTGCAACCTGTCCTCTGACTTGACCAGACGCGCCTGGGAGGCTGTATACGTGATCGACTGTCCACCGCTGCGCGCGTCGTGGATGAAGATATCCAGCATCTGACCTTCGGAATTGGCCTGCCGCAAATAGACGGTGACGCCGGGAAGGGGGTGGTTGAACTGGCCTTCGCGCAGCAGGGAGTTCGCAAACTCGGCCCGCATTTCGGAGGTGCGTGTGCTCAATTCTGTCGCGGCGCGCGGCACCAGATAGATCGTCAGCGCCGCCGTCAGCGCCGTCGCGAACAGGCCCAGATAGATTGCGGGGCGCAAGAGGGCAGCCGAGCTTTGCCCCGCGGCCATCAGTACGGTGAGTTCGGATTCGGTATAAAGCCGGTTGATCGTGAACAACGTCGCGGACAAGGCCGCGATCGGCAGCACCATCATCATCACACTGGGAAGCAGCAATGTGGACAGTTCCAGAAACACCGCCGCCGACTGATTGTTGTTCACCACGGTATCGACGATACGCAAACTTTGCGTCAGCCAGATCACGCCGGTGAAGACCAGGGCGAAGAACCCCATCGGTGCGAGGAGCTGACCCAGAATATATCGGTCGATCTGACGCATTCGGGGCGGACATCCTTCTCAGGCCACGCGGGCTTCTCGTATCCGCCTGACTAGGCAACGCCGGGTCGCGGGTCAAGCACGGCACACTGGCGCAAACGTGATCGGGTTCGCCGCCTTGCTCTTGACCGGCGGGGGCTGATACGTCTTGTCCCGACAGTTTTACGAAGGGATTGCCACATGACCGCTCCACTCGAAATCAGCTTTGCCGAACCCGATATCGACGCGATCGCCACGATGCAGGGGCGTGTCGTCGTTCTGGTCGGGACGGATGGCAAGATGGACAAGCTGGCCCGCCGCGTAAACCGTCTGACGCGCGGTGTGTTGGAGCGTCTTTCCCAAAGCGAACGCTGGGAGAAGATGGAAACTGCAACCGCTCTCACGATCCCCATGCCGGGCGGCATGGCGGCGGAGGCGGTCGTGGTGCTGAAGCTGGATCGTCAGGCCACCCCGACCCTGGCGCGAAAGGCGGGCGCGGCCATCAACGGCCAGCGCGGCAGCGGCGATCTGCATGTGCTGCTGGCCTCCTACGCCAAGGCGGCGGAAATCGGATATGGCCTCGCGCTCAGCGCGTATGATTTCACCGCGCACAAGACTAAGGATGACACCACCCCCGCCAAGGTCGCTCTGATCGTCACGAAGCCTGAGAAGGTCTCCGCCGAAAGCCGCGACATGGCCGCGTTGGTCGAGGGGGTGTTCTTCACCCGCGATCTGATCAACGAGCCCGCGAACGTGCTGACCACCGAGGATTTCGCCGCGCGCCTGGCCGCAATGGGCGAATTGGGGCTGGAGGTCGAGATCCTGGAGGAGGACGAGCTGAAAAAGCTGGGCATGCGCACCTTGCTGGCGGTCGGCATGGGCTCAGACATGCCGTCGAAAGTGGTCGTGATGAACTGGCGCGGCGGCGGTGACGAACAGCCGCTGGCCCTGGTGGGCAAGGGCGTGACCTTCGACACCGGCGGCATCAGCCTCAAGCCTGCCGGCGGGATGGAGGACATGACGATGGACATGGGCGGTGCCGGCACCGTTGCGGGCGTCATGCGTGCGCTCGCCCTGCGCAATGCGAAGGCGAATGTCGTCGGACTGGTCGGTCTGGTCGAAAACATGCCCTCGGCGCGGGCGCAACGCCCCGGCGATGTGGTCAAATCCATGAAGGGCGATACGGTGGAGGTCATCAACACCGATGCCGAGGGCCGATTGGTTCTGGCCGATGTGCTGTGGTACGCGCAGGAACGCTTCGCGCCCTCGGCCGTGATCGACCTTGCCACCCTGACGGGGGCCATCATTGTGGCCCTGGGGCATGAGAACGCGGGCGTCTTCTCGAACGACGATGCGTTCGCAAGCCGGTTCCTGAAGGCCGCGCGGGATGAGGACGAGGGCGCATGGCAACTGCCCATGGGCGATGCCTACGACAAGAAGCTGAAGTCGCGCGTCGCGGATATCCGCAATGTCGGCGGCGGGCGTGAGGGCGGCTCCATCACGGCGGCGCAGTTCCTCAAGCGGTTCGTCAAGGACGACATGCCGTGGATTCATCTGGATATCGCGGGCACCGCCTCGACCAAATCGGCGACCACCTTCGCGCCAGCCGGTGCAACGGGATGGGGGGTGCGCGCGCTCGACCGGCTGATCCGCAGTGAATACGAGCAGAAGCCCGAGCCGGTGGAGCCCGCAACTCCTGACGCGGGATAGATGGATATCCTGTTCTACAGGCTGGACGGATCGACGCTGGAGGCGACCGTCACCACCTTCGCCGAGCGGACCTTGGCGAGGGGGGGCAGGGTTGTCGTGCGCGGCACCGGCGCCGCCCGTCTGGATATGCTGGACGCGCATCTGTGGACCTATCGTGACGATGCCTTCCTGCCCCATGCGCAGGCGGGCAGCGACCACGATGCCGATCAGCCGGTCCTGCTGACCACCTCCACCGAAACGCCCAACGCGGCGAAAACGCTGCTGTTGGTGGATGGCGCACGGTTCGATCCCTCGGAAATGCCTCGGTTCGAACGGGTGGCCCTGATCTTCGACGGCAGCGATGAGGAGGCGACGGCTCTGGCCCGGGACGATTGGCGACAGGTCATGCAGACGGACCATACCGCCGTTTTCTGGGCCGAGGAGGGCGGACGCTGGATCGAGAAGGCGCGCAGTTCCTAACGCTCCAGAATCATCCGGTCTTCCTCGATCACGATGCGGCTGAATCGGTTCAGATAGGACAGCCCCAGCAGGGACGTGTCCAGAACGCCGGCGTTCACGCTGGCGACGACGCCCCGCTCCACCGCATCCCCGATGGCGAAACTGTCCAGCAGAACCTGCGCGAACCGAACCTCGCCGTTCGCAGTGCTGGCAACACCGTCATACCGAAGATCGTCCACCGCGATGCCGGCGCGACGGGCATCGGCCTGGCTCAGAACGATCAGGCTGGCACCCGTGTCCACCAGGAAATCCATGGGCACGTCATTGACCATCGCACTGACCCGGAAATAACCGTTGGTATCGCGTAACAGGGTGACGTTGCCCGCAGGGTCCACGCTTTGTTGCGCTGGGATCAGCCAGCCCTCGAACATGTGTTTGTTCTCATACCCGATGACCAGCGCCGCACAGATCGCGACCCAGGCCAGGAACTGCCGAACCATCCGCCCGAACTGACCGCGATACAGCGTGACCACGGACCCGCCTATCGCCAGCAACAGGATCACGAAATAGAAAAGCTGGAAGATGTTGTCGCTGGTCAAGATCAGACGCCGATCAGACCGCTCGCCCGCAAACCGTCCAGGATAAACTGGACCGACAACGCCGACAGCAGCACACCGAGGATCCGCGTGATGACGTTGACGCCTGTGCGCCCCATCAGACGCTCCATGAAGCCCGAAATCAGGAACAGAACGAGCGCGATCAGCAGAACCCCCGCCATCACCCCGACCAGCATGAACTGGGCGGTCAGGCTGTCCTCGGCCTGTCCCATCAGCAGGACCATCGTCGCCATCGCACCCGGACCGGCCAGCAGCGGCAGGGCGAGGGGGAAGACCGAGGGGTCACGCTCCGGCTCAGGATCGTTGGCCTGGCTCGACCTGCGCGGGTTGCGCTTTTCAAACAGCATTTCGACCGCGATCAGGAACAGCAGCACGCCGCCGGAAATCCTGAAGGCCGGCATTCCGATACCGATGGCATCCAGCAGGGCTTCTCCGAAAAAGGCGAAGGAGCACAGGATCAGAAAGGCGATCACCACAGCCTGTACCGCGATCTTGCTGCGCTCGACCCTGCCCATGTTCGGGGTCAGTGCGACGAAGATCGGGGTCAGCCCGATCGGGTCGATGATCACGAAGAGGGTGACGAAGGCAGTGATCGCGATTTCGGTCATCCGGCGTTTTCCAGCTTGGAGGATATGTCGAGCCAGATGGATTCCGCCCGCTCCAGACCCTTCATAACTTCGGCACGCTTCTTTCGCAGCATATTTTGGCGCTCGGTATCGCCGCGCTCATACAGGCGCGGATCGGCGAGGCCCTCGTCGATCTTGTCGCGCATCTCCTCCAGCTTGGCCACGCGCCCCTCGGCCTTGACCAGTTCGGCCCGCAAGGGGGAGGTGGCGGCGCGGGCGGCCGGTTTCGCCTTCGGCTTCTCGGCCTTCTCCTTCGCGGGTTTGCCGCCGCGTTCGCTTAGCAACATGCGCCGATATTCGTCCATGTCCCCGTCGAAGGCGTGAACCCCGCCATCCTTGACCAGCCACAGCCGATCGGCCACGGCCTCCACCAGATGCGGGTCGTGACTGACGAGGATCACCGCGCCCTCATATTCCGTCAGGGCCATCACCAACGCCTCACGGCTTTCGATGTCGAGGTGGTTGGTCGGCTCATCCAGGATCAGCAGATGCGGTGCGTCGATGGTACACAGCAGCATGGCCAGCCGCGCCTTTTGCCCACCGGACAGGCGCTTGACCTCCACATCCGCGATATCGGCACCGATGCCGCCTGCCGCCAGACGCGCGCGTTGCTTGGCTGCGCCCTCATCCGGGCGCAGGCTGCGCACATGCTCCAGCGGGGTTTCGTTCGGGAACAATTCATCGAGCTGGTGTTGCGCGAAATAGCCGATGCGCAGTTTGTTCGAGGTGACGACATCGCCATCCGTGGATTGCAAACGCCCGGCGATCAGCTTTGACAGCGTGGATTTGCCCTGACCGTTCGAGCCGAGCAACGCGATGCGGTCGTCCTGATCGATGCGCAGGTCCAGCTTGCGCAGGATCAACGGCCCGCCATAACCGACGGAGGCGTCACGCATATTGACGATAGGCGGCGACAGTTCCTCGGGCGCGGGGAACGAAAACGCGGCAACGCTGGTTTCAACGACGCCCGCGATGGGTTGCATCTTCTCCAGCATCTTGACGCGGCTCTGCGCCTGCTTGGCCTTGGACGCCTTGGCCTTGAACCGATCGACGAAGCTTTGCAGGTGGGCACGCTGCGCATCCTGCTTCTTTTTCGCGGACATCTGCTGTTCCAGATTCGCGCGACGCATCCGGTCGAACTGATCGTAATTGCCCTGATAAAAGGTCAGCTTCTGCGCATCCAGATGCAGGATGCCCCCGACGGAGCGGTTGAGCAGCCCCCGGTCGTGCGAAATCACCAGCGCCGTATGGGGATAGCGGGCAAGGAACGTTTCCAGCCAGACCGTCCCCTCCAGATCCAGATAGTTGGTAGGTTCATCGAGCAGCAGCACGTCAGGCTGGCTGAACAGAACGGCGGCCAGCGCCACGCGCATCCGCCATCCGCCCGAGAAATCCTTGCAGGGGCGCTGCTGCGCCTCCGCGTCGAAGCCCAGACCCGTCAGGATCGAGGCGGCGCGCGCCTCGGCAGAATGGGATTCGATATCGGCCAGACGGGTGTGGATATCCGCGATGCGGGTGGCATCGGTTGCCGTCTCCGCCTCCGCCAGCAGGGCGGCGCGTTCGGTGTCGGCGGCCAGAACGGTATCGAGCAGCGTGGCGTCCGAGGCCGGTGCCTCCTGCGCGACGCCGCCGATGCGGGCCTGCCGGGGGATCTCGATCTCCCCTCCGTCCAGCGCCCATTCGCCCCGGATCAACCGGAACAGGGTCGTCTTGCCGGTGCCGTTTCGCCCGACGACGCCCACCTTGTGACCGGCGGGAATCGTTGCGGTGGCCCCGTCGAACAGACGGCGGCCTTCCAGCGTGAAGGTTATATCTTTGATCGTCAGCATGGGCGGAGCGATGGACCAGTGCCCGCGCCATGTCAATGCAGGGCGTGTGAATTGCCCGTCGAACGGTGCGACGCCCGCGAATTGTGATGCGATGCTACGTTACGAAGCGGTGTACGCCCCCTTTATCCGCCGCTATCGCCGTGCTAGAGGCCGCGCAATCATAACGCCCAGGAGGCTCCCATGGCCGTGCAACGCACTTTCTCGATCATCAAACCCGACGCAACCAACCGCAACCTGACCGGCGCGATCAATGCCAAGCTGGAGGCCGCCGGCCTGCGCATCGTCGCGCAAAAGCGCATTCATCTGACCAAGGCGCAGGCTGGCGTCTTCTACGGTGTGCACGCCGAGCGTCCGTTCTATGATGAACTGTGTGAGTTCATGTCCTCCGCCCCGATCGTCGTTCAGGTTCTGGAGGGCGAGGATGCCGTTCTGAAGAACCGCGAAGTCATGGGCGCGACCAACCCCGCCGACGCTGACGAAGGCACGATCCGCAAGGAATTCGCCCTGTCCATCGGTGAGAACTCGGTCCACGGTTCCGACGCGCCGGAAACCGCCGCGCAGGAGATCGCGTATTTCTTCTCCGGCCTCGAACTGGTCGGCTGATCCTTTCGGGATATCGCCATCATGGAAAGGCCGGTGTTCGCCCCGGCCTTTTCTCATCCAGCCCTACGCCATTTTCGCGGGTGCCAGTTCTCACGTGGAAACGTCCGACACGCGGTTCGGGGGGGCAGGGTTCACCGACAGCACTTCCCGGACAATCTGCCGCAAGTCCTGCCGGGAACGCACCGGATGTCCGGCGCGTCTATCCCACATGGAACTGCGATATGTATCTGATCGGGAACCGGGAATTACGCGCAAACGCGCGGGCAGGGGCTTTGCGTATTATGATGGTGGGCAGCTGATCCGCGACCGTGTCGAAAAGCAGCGGTTTGCCGCCCTGGCCATTCCGCCAGCATATGACGACGTGTGGATCTGTCGGTGGGAAAACGGCCATCTTCAGGCCACCGGGCGCGATGCCCGTGCGCGCAAGCAATACCGGTACCATCCCGACTGGACCACGGCACGCGACGCGGACAAATTCGCGGATCTGACCGATTTCGCCAAGGACCTGCCGAATTTGCGCAGCCGGGTAGGCAGTGACATGCGCAAGCGGACCTTGGGCCGTGATCGCGTTCTGGCAACGGTTGTTCATCTGTTGGACAAGAGCCATATCCGCATCGGCAATCGCGCCTATACGGATGATAACGGCACTGTCGGATTAACCACCCTGCGCGATGAGCATGTCGAGATCAGCGGTGAGCGACTGCAATTCGACTTCATCGGCAAATCCTCCAAACGTCGCCGGTTGAGCCTGCGTGACAGATACGTGGCGACCACGGTGAGAAAGCTGTCTGACCTGCCCGGTCAGATGCTGTTTCAGTGGCAGGACGAGGACGGCTTGCACGAGGTCCGTTCCGATCACGTCAACGATTGGTTGCGCCAGACGACCGGATCGGAATGGACAGCCAAGATATTCCGAACCTGGGCCGGCACGATGATCTGCGCCGACGCATTGGCGAGGAGCGATCTGGAGGGTGAGAAAGCCGTGATCGAGGCCGTGGACGCGACGGCGGCGGCCTTGGGCAACACCCGTGCCGTGGCGCGTCGTAGCTATATCCACCCCGAGATCATCACCGCATACGAGGAAGGACGCTGGCCCGGTCGTCGCCACCTGTCGCGCGATCCGATCGGTCGGGCGCGATTGAGCAGGACGGAACGGGCCGTGGTCAAATTGCTCAACGATGCGCAATCGCGCTAAGCAACATTTCCAGCGCATGCTCCACACTCGCCGCGCGAACCTGCGCACGCCCGAGGGGGCCGAACTCGATATGATGCGCCATTTCCGAACCGTGGGTCGCTACTGCGAAATGCACCAGTCCTTCGGGCTTCTCCTCTGATCCGCCGGGCCCAGCGACACCGGTGATGGCGACCGCAATATCGGCCCTGGACATGCGCAGCGCACCCCGAGCCATTTCCCGTGCCACGACATCCGAGACCGCGCCATGCGCGTCCAGACTGGCCTGCGAAACCCCCAGCATCGCCACCTTGGACGGATAGGAATACGTCACGAAGCCGCGATCGACCACGGCGGAGGACCCGGGAATGTCGGTCAGTGCAGCCGCGACCAGCCCGCCGGTACAGCTTTCCGCCGTCGCGATTTGCCATCCACATGCCTGCGCTGCGTCCAGCACCTGTTTTGCCAGATCGCTCATACGAACACCACATGGGCCAGTGCCCCCAGAAAGGCGACGGTCAGACCCGCCATGATGCCCGCAAACACGTCATCCAGCATGACCCCCAGCGGATCGCCCCGCCGGTCCGCCCAGCCCACCAGCCAGGGTTTCGTGATGTCGAAAAGCCGGAACAGAGCGAAGCCCAGCACGTAGCCCGGCCATGGAAAGCCCCAGCTGTCAAAGCCCATCCACCACAGACCGAACGAGAGTGAGAACAGCGCGATCCACTGGCCCACGACTTCATCCACCACGATCCAGCCGGGATCGTGATCGGCCTGCGCCGCCGTGACCTCTCGTGTCGCCCACCAGCCCAGAAGGAAGACCGCGACGGTGGCGATCAGAACCAGCGGAAACTGGCCCACACCGTGCAGGACATAGAACGCGGGCAGGGCGATCAGACTGCCCCATGTGCCCGGAGCCTTGGGCAGGAACCCGATACCGGCGACGGAGGCGATGTGACGCGCGATCATGGCAGCATCACCGTGGCGGAGGCCATGGCGGCAATGCCCTCACCACGCCCCGGAAAGCCGAGCCGTTCCGATGTGGTCGCCTTGATGCTGACCCGACCGATGTCGAGGTCACAAATCTCCGCGATTCTGGCGCGCATTGCTTGCGCGTGCGGTCCGACCTTGGGCATCTCGCAAATGATCGTGCAGTCCAGATGGGTCATCCTGCCTCCTCGCGCGGCAACGCGCTCCACTGCTTTTTCTAGGAATATGTGGCTCGCGGCACCCTTCCACCGGTCATCCGAGGGGGGGAACCACTGGCCGATATCGCCCTCGGCCAAGGCGCCGAAAATCGCATCGGTCAATGCGTGCATCGCCACATCCGCATCGGAATGGCCGGACAAGCCTTTGTCATGCGGAATGTCGATTCCACAAAGGGTTACGTGATCCCCCTCAACCAATCTGTGAACGTCGAAGCCGGTTCCGTTGCGCGGGTCCATACCTGTTTTCCCTTCAGCACGCGCCAGATCGGCGGGTGTCGTGATCTTGAAGTTATCCTCATCGCCCTGCGTGGCAAGCACATCCAGCCCTGCGGCACGGGCCACGGCCACATCATCGGCCAGATCGGCGGTGTTTTTCCGGTGTGCCCTGAGGATGGCCGGGAACGAGAAGCCCTGGGGCGTCTGGGCGCGCAAAAGTCCCTCCCGAGGCACGGATCCTGAGAAACCGTCGCTCCAAAGCGCGTCCACAACCGGCAAACAGGGGCACGCGCCAGTCGATGTCTGCAACCCGGCGATTACACCGCCAATGATTTCCGGCGTGACGAACGGGCGGGCGGCGTCGTGGATCAACACATGCGTGGGGGCAAGCGGCTCCACCGCCTCCAACCCGGCGCGCACGCTGGCGCTGCGGGTATCCCCCCCCATAATCGGATCGCCTAGGTCGAAAGCACAAGTCGCCGCGCGGTAGAGGGCCATGTCCTGCGGCCGGATCACGACGCGAACCGCATCGACATGAGGCAGAATCGCGCGCACGGTGTGAGTCAGAATAGCCTCGCCCTGCAATTTGAGATATTGCTTCGCGACCTCACCGCCCAGACGTGTCCCGCGACCGGCAGCGACGATAAGTGCGACGATTGTCATGGGGTTCTCCTGCATGATGCGGGCAGACCATGTGGCAAAAACCGGACAGGGGCAATGCAGCGGGTGCAGATTGATCCTGCCCGGTTTTTGCGCTATCGCCGGGGTTTGCACAAGGATGCAGCAATGACGCTACAGATCGGACCGCATATACTGGACAGCAACGTTCTGCTCGCACCGCTCGCGGGGATCACCGACCTGCCGTTTCGGCGGTTGGTGCGCAGCTTCGGTGCGGGTCTGGTCGTGTCCGAGATGGTCGCTTCGCAGGAAATGGTTCAGGCCCGCCCCTCGGCCCGCGCCCGGGCGGAGGTGCACGGCGATCTGGGCATCGCCTCGGTTCAGATTGCGGGACGCGAGGGCCACTGGATGGCCGAATGCGCCCGCATGGTCGCGGATCGCGGGGCGCAGATCGTCGATATCAACATGGGCTGTCCGGCCAAGAAGGTGACGAACGGCTATTCCGGGTCGGCCCTGATGCGCCAGCCCGATCATGCGCTGTCGCTGATCGAGGCGGTCGTCGCGGCGGTTGACGTGCCTGTCACGCTGAAAATGCGGCTGGGCTGGGACGATGACAGTCACAACGCACCACAGATTGCCCGCGCGGCACAGGATGCCGGCGTTCAGATGATCACCATTCACGGGCGCACACGCTGCCAGTTCTACAAGGGCAGCGCCGACTGGCGGGCCATTCGCAAGGTTGTGGATGCGGTGGATATTCCGGTCATCGCGAACGGCGATATCGTGGACCCAGCGACGGCCCGCACCGCGTTGGATCGTTCGGGGGCTGCCGGAGTGATGATCGGGCGCGGCGCACAGGGGCGCCCGTGGCAGTTGGCGCATGTTCACGCAGGCCTGACCGGCGGGTCGGGTCCGGCGATCCCCTTTGGCCCCGCACGGGCGGCGCTTATGATCCGGCATCACACCGAAATGCTCGATTTTTATGGGCAGGAGATGGGTCTGAAATGCGCGCGCAAGCATCTGGGCTGGTATCTGGATGATCTGAATGTCGGGGCGGACCTGCGTCGCGCCCTTCTGACCAGTCGCGATCCGGCGCAGATCCACGACCTGATCGAGGACGCGAACACCCCCCACAGAAGGGCCGCAGCATGAGCGCCACAGCGATATACGAGTCCGCCTGGAACGCGCAGCCGCATCCCACTCTGATGATTGACGCGCAGGACAGGATTGCCCGCGCAAATTCCGCCGCCGAGGTTTATCTGGGCCTGTCGGAACGTCAGATGAGCGGTTGCGATCTGGCGCGCTTCACGGGCGAGGGGGCGCTGGTCGGCTCGATGGTTCAGCAGGTGCGGCAGCACGGCGTCTCCTACGCACAACACGATATCGAGCTGTCTTGGGCGGATCAGAAGCCGAGAATGGCCAACATTCAGGTCGCGCCGGTCGATGGGCAACTGGTGCTGCTGCAATTGCAGCCCCGCAGCATAGCGGAGAAGATGGACCGTTCGCTGTCCTCCCGCTCCGCCGCGCGGTCGGTTACGGGAATGGCCGCAATGCTGGCGCACGAGATCAAGAACCCGCTCGCCGGGATTTCGGGTGCGGCGCAATTGCTGGCGATGAACCTGACGGATGAGGATCAGGAGCTGACCTCGCTGATCCGTGAGGAGGTGGAGCGGATCGGCAAGCTGTTGAGCCGTGTCGAACAGTTCGGCGATCTGCGCCCCGTCTCACGCGATCCGGTCAACATCCACGACATCCTGAACCGGGCGAAGCTGTCGGCCCAGTCCGGTTTCGCCCAGAAGGTCCGCTTCGTCGAAGATTACGACCCCTCGCTGCCGCCGACGCCCGGCGATGCCGATCAACTGATGCAAGTGGCGCTGAATCTGATCAAGAATGCGGCCGAGGCCGTTCCCCGGATCGGCGGAATGATAACCCTGCGCACCGCCTATCGCGCGGGCGTCATGCTGTCGCTGCCCGGCGGCGGGCGGCAGAGCCTGCCACTGGAAATCAGCATCATCGACAATGGCAGCGGCGTTCCGATCGACATCAAGAACCACCTTTTCGAGCCCTTTGTCAGCACGAAGGCGGCTGGCTCCGGTCTCGGCCTTGCACTGGTGTCCAAGATCGTGGACCAGCATGGCGGTGTCGTGGAATGTGAGAGTGAACCCGGTTGGACGGCCTTCCGTCTGCTATTGCCGGTGTGGAAGGAGACGCGCTGATGGACGGAACGATCCTGCTTGCAGATGATGACCGCGCAATCCGTACGGTCCTCAGTCAGGCGCTGACCCGTGCGGGGTGTCGTGTGCGGGCCACCGGCTCCGTCAATACGCTGTGGCGCTGGATCGAGGAAGGCGAGGGCGACGTTGTCGTCACCGACGTGATGATGCCCGACGGCGACGGTCTGGACCTGCTGCCTGCCATCCGGCGCAAACGCCCCGATCTGCCCGTCATCGTGATGAGCGCGCAAAACACCGTCATGACCGCCATTCGCGCGGCGGAGGCGGGGGCCTATGAATATCTGCCCAAACCCTTCGACCTCAAGGAAGTGCTGGAACAGGTGCGCAAGGGATTGGGCCAGCGCGACCGCCCCGCGGAACGCCCCGCCGCAGGCGATCCCGTGCAGGACAACCTGCCGCTGATCGGGCGCAGTCCCGCGATGCAGGAGGTGTACCGCATCATGGCGCGGCTGATGAACACCAACCTCAGCGTCATGATCAACGGGGAAAGCGGCACCGGCAAGGAACTGGTGGCGCGCGCCCTGCACAATTTCGGGGCCAGGAAAAGCGGCCCGTTCGTGGCGCTGAACATGGCCGCAATCCCGCGTGAACTGATTGAGAGCGAGCTGTTCGGTCACGAAAAGGGGGCCTTTACCGGCGCGGCGGAGCGTCACACGGGGCGGTTTGAGGCGGCCGCGGGCGGAACGCTGTTTCTGGATGAGATCGGAGACATGCCATCCGACGCGCAAACCCGCCTGCTGCGCGTGTTGCAGGAAGGAGAGTTTACCCGCATCGGCGGGCGTGAGATTATCCCCGCCAACGTCCGTATCATCGCTGCCACCCATCAGGATCTGCGCGCGCTGATCAACGAGGGCCGTTTTCGCGAGGACCTGTTCTATCGCCTCAACGTGGTGCCGGTACGCCTGCCACCGCTGCGTGAGCGGCTGGAGGATATTCCCGACCTGGCACGCGCTTTCCTGAAACGGGCGGAGGCGGAGGGCCTGCCGCGCAAGTCCATCTCTTCCACCGCGCTGGATGCGCTCAAGCAGCAAAGCTGGACAGGCAATGTCCGCGAACTGGAAAACCTGATGCGGCGGCTGGCGGTTCTGTGCCCGGATGAGGTTATCTCCGAAGCGGCGGTGCATGAGGAACTGACGGCCCGGCCCAGCTCCGCCCATTCCCACTCAGGTGGAGATGGGGAACGTCTGGGGCAGGCGGTCGAAAACCATCTGGAACGGTATTTCGCCCTGCATGGCGAAGATCTGCCCCCAGCCGGCCTCTACGACCGGATCCTGCGTGAAGTGGAGATGCCTCTGATCGCGCTGGCCCTGTCCGCGACGCGCGGAAATCAGGTCCGCACTGCGGAACTGCTGGGCATAAACCGCAACACCCTGCGCAAGAAGATACGTGAGCTTGACATCCCGGTCACACGGGGAAAGAAGTTGGTGTAGTTTTGCAACAGGGGGCCACTTGGCACCGGGGTTTTGAATACAGGTAACCGTCGCTTATTGCTCAAGGGGATTGCGCGTCTCGACGCGATGACACGCAACCGGGCGTGGCGCGGTGGCGTGACCTTTGCAATCGTTCTGATCGGACCGATCCTGGCCTTTGCGACCTGGGCCGCGTTCGGTGGTATCGGTTCCAACACCTCCGATCTGCTGCGGTTCGTTCTGACGCTCGATCTGATTTACGTCATCGTGGTGGCCGGTCTGGTGGCGCAGCGCATCGCCCGGATGGTTGCCGCACGGCGGGCTAAATCGGCGGGCTCGCAGCTGCATTCACGCCTGACCACCGTGTTTTCCATCGTGGCCCTGGGCCCGACGATCCTGGTGGCGATCTTCGCCGCGATCACGGTGAATTTCGGGCTGGAGGGCTGGTTTTCCGAGCGGGTTCAGCGGGTCGTCGGCAACAGCTTTGCCGCCGCTCAAGCCTATGAGACAGAGCATCGCAGCAATCTTGCCGCCGATGCGGAATTGCTGGCGTCCTACCTCAACCGCAACAAGGCGCGCTATCCGCTGATAACGCCATCGGAATTGCGTGAATTGCTGTCCGCGGGGCAGGCGCAGATGCAGCGGGAGCTGAGTGAAGCCTACGTGATCGACGGTGCGGCGAAGTTGCAGGCACGTGGAAACCTGTCCTACCTCTTCGGCTATGAACCCCCGTCGCCCGTCCTGATAGATCGGGCGCGGACAACCGGGGAGCCTGTCATCGTCGAGGATTGGGAAGCCTCCGAGTTTCGGGCGCTCGTACATCTTCCGGCCTTTGCGGATCGCTATCTCTACGTCACCCGCAGCGTGGACGGCCAGATTCTGGAACTGCTGGACGAGACGCAATCCACCGTGATGCTCTATCGTCAGTTGGAGCAGGATCGGGGTGAATTGCTGTTTGAATTCGCGCTGATCTATGTGGGATTCGCCCTGATCGTGGTGCTGGCTGCTGTCTGGCTGGCCTTCTGGTTTGCGGATCGGCTGTCGCGCCCGGTGGCCCGACTGGCAGGGGCGGCGGCTCAGGTCGGGTCCGGTAATTTCGACATGCGTGTCAAGGAGGAGCCGGGCGAGGATGAGATTGCCATGCTCGGTCGCGCCTTCAACCGCATGACCGCACAGGTCAAACGCCAGCGCGACGCCCTGCTGGAAGCCGGAGCTGAGAGCGAGCAGGCGCGGCGCTTGTTCGAGACGGTGCTGTCGGGTGTCAGCGCCGGCGTCATGGGTCTGGACCCATCTGGCCGGATCGAGGTCGTCAACACCGCCGCCAGCGAGATTCTGGGCATCGACGCCCAAACCATGCGGGGCAAGATGCTCTCCGATCTGGTGCCGGAATTCGCGCGCCCCCTCGACAAGCTGTTTCGTGAGGAGCGCGAAAGCGTGCAGACGCAACTGCATCTGCAAACACCCAAGCGTGAGGAGGAGCTGCTCGTCCGTATCGCGCGCCACAGGATCGAGGACGATCAGGACGGTTTCGTCGTCACCTTCGACGCCATCACCGATCTGCTGAGTGCCCAGCGCATGGCCGCCTGGGGCGATGTTGCCCGCCGGATCGCGCATGAGATCAAGAACCCCCTCACGCCGATCCAGTTGGCCGCTGAACGGATGAAGCGTAAATACAGCAAGAAGCTGGATGCGGAGGACGCGGACGGGTTGGCCCAGTATTCCGATGTCATTATCCGCCAGACCGGCGACCTGCGCCGGATCGTGGATGAATTCAGCCAATTCGCCAGAATGCCCGAGCCGCGCCGCGCGCCGTGTGATCTGAGCAAGCTGATGCACGATGCCGTGCTGCTGCGCCGCAGCGATGCCTCGCATGTCGAAATCGAGGTCATCGCCCCGCAGGAGCCGGTTGTCGTGTTCGCGGATGAAACCCTGATCGGGCAGGCGCTCAACAACCTTCTGAAGAACGCTGTCGAAGCTATTGATACCAGACGAGAAATCACCGGCTACACCGGCCCCGGTCTGCTGCGCGTCACCCTTGACAAGTCCCCCACGACAGCCACCCTGACGATCGAGGACAACGGCAACGGCTTGCCCGAGGGCAAGACGGACCGCCTTTTCGAGCCATATGTGACGCATCGGGACAAGGGCACGGGTCTGGGCCTGCCGATCGTCAAGAAGATCATCGAGGAGCATGGCGGCATGTTGACCCTGCACCGCGCGAACGATACCGCGCCAGAACCCCAACAGGGCGCACGCGCTGTCATGACCCTTCCGCTGCGTGAGGTGGATGCAACCTCGCCCGATCAACCGACTGAGCCTGACCAATCCAATGAGAGTGAATATGTCTGAGAGTGCAAAATCCGATATTCTGATCGTAGATGACGAGGCGGATATTCGTGAGCTGATCGCCGACATTCTGGAGGATGAGGGGCACGGCACCCGCACCGGCCACGATGCCGACAGTGCAATGGAGCATATGAACACCAAAGCGCCCGATCTGATGATCCTGGATATCTGGCTCAAGGACAGTCGGATGGACGGGATCGAGATCCTCAAGACGGTCAAGCGCGACAATCCCGGTGTGCCGGTCATCATCATCTCGGGCCATGGCAACGTCGAAATCGCGGTCGCTGCCGTCAAGCAGGGCGCTTATGACTTCATCGAGAAGCCGTTCAATATCGACAAACTGCTGATGACCGTGAACCGGGCGTTGGAGACCTCTCGACTGCGCCGCGAAAATGCCAAGCTGCGCGGGCAGGGCGTTCAGGCGTCGGAACTGCTCGGCTGCGGGACTGCCATCCGCACGCTGAAACAACAGCTCGACCGGGTGGCCCGTTCGAACGGACGCGTGCTGCTCTCCGGCCCTCCGGGATCGGGCAAGGACGTGGCCGCACGCTATCTGCACGCGCAATCCGAACGGGCGGACCGGCCCTTCGTGACCGTATCCTCCGCCACGATAGAACCGGATCGGATGGAGGAGGTTCTGTTCGGCGTGCAGCATGAGGGCAGGGCGCACGATCCGGGTCTGTTTGAGCGGGCGCATGGGGGCACGCTGTTCTTCGACGAGGTGGCCGACATGCCGCTGGGCACGCAATCCAAGATCCTGCGGGTGCTGGTCGAACAGGCGTTCACGCGGATCAACGGCTCCGAAACCGTGCGCGTGGATGTGCGCGTCCTGTCCGCCACCAACAAGAATCTTTCGGTGGAGATCGAGCATGGTCGGTTCCGGCAGGATCTGTTCCACCGCCTGAACGTCGTACCGCTGGAGGTCCCCGGACTCGACAGTCGGCGCGAGGACATTCCGGTGCTGGTGGAGCATTTCGTCTCGCAACTGAACATCGAACAGGGACTGCCGCTGCGAAAACTGTCCGACGACGCGGCGGCAATGCTGCAAACGCTGTCCTGGCCCGGCCATGTCCGCCAGTTGCGCAATCTGATCGAACGCATCCTGATCCTCGGCCCCGACCACGGCGACATCACGTCCGCCGAATTGCCGCAGGACACCGATGGTGGGGAGGCGGAGGGACGCGACGCGCTCAGCGCCGCACTGGCCGGGTTGCCGCTGCGCGAGGCGCGGGAAGTCTTTGAGCGTGAATATCTGATCGCCCAGATCAACCGGTTCTCAGGCAATATCTCTCGCACCGCGAATTTCGTGGGGATGGAGCGTTCGGCGCTGCACCGCAAGCTCAAGTCGCTGAACATCGTCACCACGTCGCGCGGCGGTACGCGCATGGCCTCGATTGATGAGGTTGAGGATGACTGATCCGCATATCCCCTTCATGCGACATGGCGTTTCCCAAACGCGCCTTCGCAAACCGATCACGACGCGAGGATATCGCCCATGAAGGTCATCGTATGCGGTGCCGGTCAGGTGGGGTGGCAGATTGCACGCCATCTGGCCTCGGAAAACAATGACGTGACCGTCGTGGACAACAACGCCGCGCTGGTGCGGCGCATCACGGATTCGCTGGATGTCGGGGGGATCACGGGCTTTGCCTCCCATCCCGATGTGCTGGAACGTGCAGGCGCGCGGGACGCGGACATGATCATCGCCGCGACGTTTTCGGATGAGGTGAATATGATCGCCTGCCAGGTCGCGCATTCCGTCTTCACCGTTCCGCGAAAGATCGCGCGGGTTCGGGCGCAAAGCTATCTCGACCCGGAATGGTCCGACATCTACCGGCAGGATCACATGCCGATCGACGTGATAATCTCGCCCGAGAAAGAGGTCGCGGAGGCAGCCTTGCGCCGCCTGTCCGCGCCCGCCGCATTCGAGATCAACGGCTTTCTGGATGACAGCGTGCAATTGCTGGGCCTGACGCTGGGCGCGGATTGCCCGGTTTTGAACACACCCCTGCGCCAGTTGACCGAACTGTTCTCGACCCTGCGCGCCTATGTCGTGGCCATTCGCAGCGAAAACCAGAAACTGCGCATCGCGGACAGCGACGATCAACTGTTTGCAGGCGATCAGATCTATCTGTTCGCGGCGAAGGAGGATGTGGACAGGACGCTGCAAATCTTTGGCAAGCAGGCCTCCGCTGGCAACCGGGCCTTGATCCTGGGGGCGGGCAATGTCGGGCTCGCCGTTGCCAAGGTTCTGGAATCCCAGGGCAAGCGGACGCGGCTCAAGGTGATCGAACGTGACCGCGCCCGCGCGGAATTTGCCGCCGACAGTCTGGAGCGGACGATCGTTCTGCACGGGGACGGTTTGAACAAGGATATTCTGGAGGAAGCCGGCATCGACGCGGTCGGCAGCTTCCTCGCCGTGACAGATGATGACAAGACGAACCTGCTGTCCTGCGCCCGCGCGAAATCGCTGGGCGCGAAGCTGACGGTTTGTCTTATCAACGATCCGTCGCTGGCGCCGCTGATGCGCCCGCTGGGCATTGACGCCTATATCAACCCACGTGGCACCACGGTCAGTTCGATCCTGCGGCACGTACGCCATGGCCGGATTCGCGCCGTCTATTCCGTCGGCGATGCCGAGGCGGAGGTGATCGAGGCGCAGGTTCTGGGCACCTCCGCCATTGCGGGCAAGCGGGTCCGCGACACGCACCTGCCCGAGGGGGCGATCATCGGGGCAATCCAGAAGGGGCGGGAGCTTGTCATACCCCGCGCCGAGACCGTGATTTCCGAAGGGGACAGCGTCACGATATTCTCCATGGCGGAACAGGTGCCGCAGGTGGAGCGGCTGTTCCGCGTTTCGGTCGATTTCTTCTAGGATGACTGGCCCATGATGCCATGGCGGCGGCTGCCCCTGTTTGTCTACTTCCTCGGCGCGTCGGGAATCCTGATGCTGGCGTCCAGCCTGTTTGCCTATCTGCGCGACAACCATGATGTCGCACGTCCATTCTTCTACAGCTTCGTGATGACCATGCTGATGGCGACCCTGTTCGCATTGGCGCTGATGAACCGCAGGCCCCGAATAACGGCCCGCTCGCACCTGCTGACGCTGATGGGCACCTATATCCTGTTGCCGGTCTGGCTGTCGGTGCCGCTGATCGCCGTCGTTCCGACACTGACGCCGGTGGTCGGCTATTTCGAGATGGTTTCGGCGCTTACAACGACCGGGGCGACGGTGTTCGATCTGCCTGAAAAGATCAGCCTGACCGTGCATTTCTATCGCGCGCTGGTCGCGTGGTCCGGCGGATTTCTGATCCTGCTAGCGGCCATGGGCATCATGGCACCGATGAATATCGGCGGGTTCGAGATCAGATCCGTCGTGCTGGGCACCCGTCACGGCAGCGGAACCCCAATCGCCGCGGCGGAGGCATCGTCCCGCCTGATCCGGTGTGCCGAGGTTATCTTGCCTGTCTACATTTCGTTGACCGCGGCGCTGGTCGCGCTGCTGTTGTTGACCGGGCAACCCTTGGTCACTGCCGTGATTACCGCGATGGCGACTGTCTCAACCTCTGGCATTCTGCCGACGACCAGCCTGTCGGCTGCGGGCGGTGGTCTGTTGTCCGAGGTGGTCGTTGCGGTTTTCCTCATTCTCAGTGCGACGGCGATGGTGTACGATCCGCAAAGAAGGCGCGACATGCGTCTGATCGGCAAGGATCCCGAATTGCGGCTCCTCGTCGTGATCTGTGTCGGCCTGCCCGGCGCATTGTTTTTGCGACACTGGATCGGCGCGCTGGAACTGGACGGAGGGCAGGGCGGCTTTACCCTCGCGCTGCATGCCCTGTGGGGGGCGTTCTTTACGGTTTTGTCCTTCGTGACGACCTTTGGCCTCGAAAGCGCCTATTGGGACGATGCGCAGGGCTGGTCGGGATTGCCGACCCCGGGCCTGTTGCTGATGGGTTTGGCGATGCTGGGCGGCGGCGTGGCGACCACGACCGGCGGCGTAAAGCTGCTGCGCATCTACGCGCTGTACAAGCATGGCACGCGTGAGCTTCGCCGCCTTTCCCTGCCGCATTCCGTGGGTGGTTCCGGTCAGACCGCCCGCCGCATTCGGACACAAGGTGCGTTCATCGCCTGGATTTTCCTGATGCTGTTTTTGATGGCGCTGTCGGTGATCCTGCTGGTTCTGACCGGTCTGGGCCTGCCGTTCGAGGAAGCCCTGCGCGCCGGAATCGCGGCGCTGACCAATACCGGCCCGGGTTACCTCGTGCTGCATGAGACCCCGCGACGTTATGCCGATTTCGGGCCGGCCGTGCACATGACCCTGACCGCCGCGATGGTGATCGGGCGGCTGGAAACGCTGGCACTCGTTGCGTTGTTCAATCCGAATTTCTGGCGCAAATAAGCCGCAGATAAGCAATGTCTGGTGATTATTTCGCTGCGGCACTGGAAAACGATCCCGAAGCGGACCAATATCCACAGGTGAAACAAAAAACGAACTGCCGGGATATCGTAATTTCCCGGCCAACTTGGAGTGTGTGACCATGGCCAATGACAAGCAGAACCTGCAAGATGCCTTCCTCAACAATGTACGCAAGTCAAAAATCCCGGTGACGATCTTCCTCGTCAATGGTGTGAAGTTGCAGGGCGTCATCACCTGGTTCGACAATTTCTGCGTCTTGCTGCGCCGTGATGGGCAGAGCCAACTGGTCTATAAACATGCTATCTCGACCATCATGCCCTCGCAGCCGGTCAACCTTTATGAGCCGGAAACCGACTGATCCATGACACGTACCGCTGTACTGCACCCCGACCTGCGTAAGGGGGCCGAACGTCGTGCGCCGGAAAACGCGCTGGCCGAGGCCGTATCGCTTGCCAACGCACTTGCTGGCCTCGAAGTGGTCGAGGGCAAGGTCGTTCCGGTGCCCAAACCACGCGCCGGTTTCCTGTTCGGTTCGGGCAAGACGGAGGAGCTGGCCCAGTGGATCGCGGCGGAGGAGATCGAGTTGGTCGTGATCGACGGACCTGTGACGCCCGTGCAGCAGCGCAATCTTGAAAAGGCGTTCAAGTGCAAGCTGTTGGACCGCACTGGCCTGATCCTCGAAATCTTCGCGGATCGGGCGCAAACCCGTGAGGGTGTCTTGCAGGTCGATCTGGCCGCGCTCGGTTATCAACGCACGCGGCTTGTGCGATCCTGGACCCACCTTGAGCGTCAGCGCGGTGGCCTGGGCTTTGTTGGCGGACCGGGTGAAACCCAGATCGAGGCGGATCGCCGGGCCCTGGACGAACGCATCAACCAGATCCGGCGCGCGCTGGAGAAGGTGGTCAAAACCCGAGGTCTGCACCGCAAGGCACGCGCCAAGGTTCCGTATCCCATCGTCGCTTTGGTCGGATATACCAATGCCGGAAAATCCACGCTCTTTAATACGTTGAGTGGCGCGGACGTGATGGCAAAGGACATGCTGTTCGCGACGCTGGACCCGACCATGCGCTCCATCGAGTTGCCGTCGGGCCAGCAGATTATCCTGTCGGACACCGTGGGGTTCATCTCGGATTTGCCGCCGCAATTGGTCGCGGCGTTTCGCGCCACGCTGGAGGAAGTGCTGGATGCCGATCTGATCCTGCACGTTCGCGACATCTCTCATCCCGAGAGTGAGGCGCAGGCGCAGGACGTTCGCGACATTCTGGAGAGCCTCGGCGTTTCACAGGCACAACGCGACGATATGATCGAGCTGTGGAACAAGGTCGATCTGCTGGACGATGAGGCTGTTTCTGCGGCCGAGCGTGTGGCCGGGCGTCATGCCCGACATCTTGTGATCTCCGCAACCACGGGTCGGAATCTGGATAAGCTGTGTGAACTGATCGACGAAACCGTTCGCGATCCGATCCTGCATGAGACGCTCAACCTGCCGATAAGCGCGGGTGAGGCAACGGCGTGGCTGTATGCTCGAAAGCTCGTCATATCCAGCGATATCAAGGATTTGCGAAATCATCTTAGTGTTGAGTGGACGCATAAGCAGAAAGAGCAGTTCTTCAAATTGCACAGGGCTGCACTTGAGCGAACGGGTTAATTTAACATAATTCAAATTATGCGTATAATTCATGCGATTTGCACTTTCCCATACGCGCGCCTCATCTGACGCGATCAGGCACACCATTCAGGCCTTCGACGCGCCTTGCATATTTGAGAGTTCGACGGTGGTGTAATCCTCACCTGTCCAGACGGGTATTCCCATCGCGCGCAAATCCTCCAGTGCCAGATCGACGGCGGCGTCGGGGCGCGGGTTCGCCTTGCGCAGAACAACCTGAGCGATGCGGCCCGGCCATCTGCTCGCCGCGTCGCGGTAGACTTCGGCATCGTGCTGACCGCTGTCTCCGATTAGAACGAAGCGCAGATGCGGGTGCGCCTCGAACAGGATGTCGATCTGCGCGCCCTTATGTTCGCCATGTGTGCTGCTGACGAATTGCGTGGGTGAGATACCCAGATCACGCAGAAAAAGCGGTCCGCGCACCAGCCCTGCCCGTGTGAACAGCACATTGTCCAGAAACGCGTGCAGGTTCCATGGGCTGGACGAGACGTAGTAAACCGGATTGCGTCCATCGTGCAGACGGTCGATCAGATCGACCGCATCAGTAAAGACCTGCCTTGTCAGCGCCGATCCGGTCAGTGAGGTCCACAGATTGCGCAGCACGGAATAGGCTCCGGTTTGCATCAGGGTGTCGTCGATATCGGAGATCACTCCGTAACGGGCATCAGGATCGGTAAACATCGTGTCCGCCATCACCGCGCTGTCCGCTTGCCCCGGAATGTCGAGCGCGATGGTATGCCATCCCGGCTTCAACGCAGCGCGTGGCAGATCGAGGCGGAAGTACCCCTCCTCATCCGTGCGGACGCTGCGATCCTCGGAAATGGCACGCACCCGGACGCCCGCGACCTCATCGGTCAGGAACAATCCGACCATCTGGCGAAAATTGGTGAACCGTCCGTGCCGGGGATCAGGCGTCGTGCGCCGCAGCCCCGTCAGAACCCGTCCGCGCACCACGACCCCCGTCGAGGTGGCGAAGCCAAGGTAAGGCTCGATCACCGGCGGTTTTTGCGATGTGGACGTAAGGGGATGTGTGATCTTTTCCGCCCAGATGGCCAGACGGTGCAGCGCGCGTTTCAAATTTCGCCTCCGTTCGTTTCGGATTATTTCGTCATCACAGTGATGGTGTGTTTTCCAGCATTGCTCTTACTTTGGCGGCGATACTGTCCTAGATTGCAATGCAACATTCCAGAACTGGTTCATGAAGATGGCAAGAGCGCCCCGCCCCCGTCGCCGTACACGGCCCCGTCCCAGCTTCGCTCAACGCTGGCGCGGCAACTTCCTGACCGGTCTGGTGGTCGTGGCGCCGATGGCCTTGACGATCTGGCTGATCTGGACGGTCATCACTTTCATCGACGCGAAGGTCGTGCCGCTGGTGCCGGGGATGTACAACCCCGCGACGTATCTGGGCAACGACGTGCCGGGTTTCGGTGTCATCATCTTTTTGCTGTTCACCGCAGTCATCGGCTATCTGACCAAGGGGCTGGTCGGGCGATCCGTGCTGCGTTGGGGGGAAAATCTGGTGGAGCGGATGCCCGTCGTCGGCGGCATCTACAATGGTATCAAGCAAATCGCGGAGACGATCCTGAGCCAGTCTGGCAACTCATTCAAGCAAGCCTGTCTGATCGAATATCCGCGCAAGGGGATCTGGGCCGTGGCCTTCGTCTCGACCGAGACCAAGGGCGAGGTCATGGAACGCCTGCCCGACGAAGCGTTGATCTCGGTCTTTCTGCCCACCACACCGAATCCGACCAGCGGTTTCCTGTTGTTCGTGCCCCGCAAGGAAATGGTGGTGTTGGATATGGATGTCGAGGATGCGGCGAAGCTGATCATCTCCGCCGGGTTGGTCACGCCACCTACCGCAGCGGAAAAGGCAGCTGGCGTGCGGGTCGCCAATCGCAGGGGTGAACCGGCCAGGCGGATGGCCTGACCGGAATATCGTCGGGCGTCACTCCGCCTCGGACCACCAGACATCCGGCATGAAGCCGATCCAGTAGCCATAGATCGGCAGGTTGTCCGCAGGATAGTGCAGCTCCGCCTTGTGGGCGACGCGCACCAGCGGCGAATACCAGAACGGGATCGCGTAGCGCCCCGTTGTCAGCACCCGGTCGAGCGCCCGCACTGCGGATACGAAATCCTCACGCCCGTCGGATGCCAGGATCGCGTCGATCATCGCGTCCACGGCTGGGCTGTCGATTCCGGCATAGTTCCGCGTGCCCTCCTCGCGCAGTCCATCCGAGCCCCAGTAATTGAACTGCTCGGTTCCCGGCGACAGGGACAGACCCCAAGTATGCGCGATCATGTCATAGTCGTAGGTGTTCAGTCGCTCTGTATATTGTGCGGAATCCACCAGCGACAGTTCCATCGTGATGCCCAGACGCTGCAAAGCCTCGGCAAAGATGCCGGTAACAGCCTCGTTGGCGGAGGAGGATAGCAGCATCTCAAACACGAAGGGCTGACCCTCCGCATTGCGCAGAATGCCGTCCTGCAGCATCCAGCCGGCCTGCTCAAGCAAGTTTTGCGCGGTCCGCAGATTGCGCCGGTTGCGCAGATCGTCTGTCCCCACGGGCAGGCTGTAATCGCTCAGCACATCCGGGGGCAAGTCGTCGAGGAACGGCGTCAGAAGCGCGACTTCGCGCGGGCCGGCCTCCCCCTCGAACCCCAGAAGGGAATTGTCGAAATAGCTTTGGATACGCCCCGGCACACCCGCGTTCAGACGCTGGTTGATGAACTCGAAATTGAACGCGTGCAGCAAGGCATCGCGCACGCGGATGTCCGAAAAGAAAGGCGACCGGGTGTTGAAGACCAGACCGGACATGCCTGCGGGGCGTTCGTGGGTGACCTCGGATTGCACGATCTCGCCCCGCTCCACCGCCGGGAAATCGTATTGTTCGACCCACTTCGCCTCATCATATTCGACATAATACGAGGTTTCGCCAGAGGTGAATGCCTGCCAGACGGCCTCCTCATCGCCGAAGAACTCATAGCGGATCGCGTCCAGATTATGGCGCCCCACGTTAAACCCCAGATCGGCGCCCCAATAATCGGGGTCCCGGTCAAACTGGATGAAGCGGCCGGTGTCGAATTCGCCGATCGTGTAGGGACCGGACCCGATGAACGGACGCAGGGAGCTTTCGGTGAAATCCAACCCATCCCAATCCGCCTTCTTCAGCACGGGACGCAGGCCCAGGATCAGGGGCAGCTCGCGGCTTTCCCCGGTCAGGTTGAACCGGACGGAGCGTTCGCCGGTTTGTTCGGAGCTAACCACGCCGTCCCAGGCCGCGCGGTAGCGGGCATGCCCCTGCTCGCCCATGACCTCGAACGACCACAGGACATCCTCGACCGTGACCGGCGTTCCGTCCGAGAATCGGGCTGCGGGATTGAGGTGGAATTCGACCCATGTGCGGTCCTCCGCTACCTCAACCGATTCGGCCAGCAACCCGTACAGGGTGAACGGTTCATCATAACTTCTACCCAAAAGCGATTCCGCCACGTGGGCGCGGGCCCCATAAGGCGCGCTGCCTTTCTGAATGAAGGGGTTGAGGCTGTCGAAGGATCCCCTGGCCCCCTCGACGATGATTCCGCCATGCGGTGCTTCGGGGTTCACATAGGGCAAATGCGCAAAATCTGGTGGCAAAGCAGGCTCACCGTACATAGCGATGCCGTGTTGAGGCTCGGCCATGGCTGTGCTCGCGGTCAAAAGGACCCCTGCGACAACTGAACTTAAACGTGACATATCTGCACCATTTACCTGTTTCTTATGGGTTAATTCAGATCATCCTACCCGGCCAGATACCACCCCACAAAAAATTATCTTTGTCACGGGCGATCGGGATCCCTATATTAAGGGCACTGCTCGATAGGTTTCTTGCCTGTATGAAACCTGCCTCAACACTTGCCCCCTCGCTTGCGAGGGGGTTTTTTTTGGTCCGGCGGTCCGGGACAGCTTATTCCCACATTCGCGTTCGATTTGGCAGCGGGCGTGCCCGCAGTCCCAAGCGCAAAATTACCGTCGCAAGGTGGTCTTCGCGTTTGCAGCATATACATAAAGAACCAGCATTCATTTCAGAGGAACCAGCCCATGTCCGTCAAAGACAAAGTCGCTATCGTCACCGGCTCCAATTCCGGCATTGGATTGGGCATAGCGGAGGAACTGGCCCGTCTGGGCGCGCGTGTTGTCCTCAACTCCTTTACCGACAGTGAAGAAGATCACGCCCTGGCCGAGAGGATCGGTGCGGAGCACGGCACCGACGTGATCTACATTTCCGCCGATATGTCGGATGGTGAAGCCTGCCGCAATCTGGTTGAGAAAGCCGCCGAGCATTTCGGTCATGTGGACATCCTGATCAACAATGCCGGCATTCAGCACGTCGCGGGCATCGACGAATTTCCCGTGGCAAAATGGGATGCGATCATTGCCATCAACCTGTCCAGCTCGTTCCACACGACCGCGACTGCATTGCCATTGATGCGCAAGCAGGGATGGGGCCGCGTGGTCAATATCGCATCCGCGCACGGTCTGACCGCTTCGCCCTACAAGTCTGCATATGTGGCGGCAAAGCACGGTGTCGTCGGCTTGACCAAGGTGACGGCGCTGGAAACCGCGCAGGAGCCGATCACCGCGAATGCCATTTGTCCCGGCTATGTCATGACGCCGCTGGTCGAAAAGCAAATCCCCGAGACAATGGAGAAATACGGCATGGACCGCGATACCGCGATCAAGGAGGTCCTGCTGGACCGCCAGCCGTCCAAGGAGTTCGCCACCGTCGGCCAGATCGGCGGGACGGTCGCGTTCCTGTGCTCGGACGCGGCGGAGCAGATCACCGGCACCACGATCAGCGTCGATGGTGGCTGGACTGCGCTCTGATCGCTGAGGCATCGCCGGGGGCAGCGGCCTCCGGCGGGGATATTTGAAGACAGAAGAAAGCGGGCCGCGATGGTCAAGACAATCAACATGGCCTTGCAGGGTGGCGGGGCACACGGCGCGCTGACATGGGGCGTTCTGGACCGCCTGCTCGAAGAAGAGCGGTTGGAGATCGAGGGCATCACCGCCACCTCCGCCGGTGCGATGAACGCGGCCGCGCTGAAATGCGGCTGGGTCGAGGATGGACGCGATGGCGCGCGCAAGCATCTGTCGACGTTCTGGAATGCGGTTGCGAAGCGCAGCCCGTCCTCCCACCCCATAAACAAGTGGTTGCAGGTCGTGAACCCGGCTCTGGGTATGGCGTTGACCGCATTCGAATCCGGGCCCGGATATTTCGCCGGTGAGACGATGACCCGGATCTTTTCCCCGTATGATTTCAACCCACTGAACTACCACCCCTTGCGCGATCTGATAGGGGATCTGGACTTCGCCACGATGGATGAACCGGTGGGGCCCAAGCTGTTCATCTGCGCCACGAATGTGCGCAGCGGCAAGATCAAGGTGTTTGAGAGGGAGGAGATCACGACCGATGCCATCCTCGCCTCCGCCTGTCTGCCAACGTTGTTTCAGGCGATCGAAATCGACGGTGAGGCCTATTGGGACGGCGGTTATACTGGCAATCCGGCGCTGTTCCCGCTGTTTTACGAGACGAATTCGCGCGATATCGTCATCGTTCATATCAACCCGATCGAGCGAGAGGAGGTGCCGGTGCGGGCCTCCGACATTCTGAACCGGATCAACGAGATCTCGTTCAATTCCTCGTTGCTGCGGGAACTGCGCAATATCGAGTTGATCAAGAGGTTGATCGAGGGCGGAACCCTGACAGGAACGCGGTACAAGGACCTTCTGATCCATTCGATCCGCGATGACGACACCATGTCCGACATGGGCATCGCGTCGAAGCTGCAACCCAGTATGCGTGTGCTGCAAAATCTGCACGACAAGGGTTATGCCGCTGCGGATACGTTCCTTCAGGAAAACTGGGGTAATCTGGGCGAACGGTCCAGTGTCGATCTGCGCGCCATGTTCGAATGATCGGGTGAGCCGTAGGCGTGCCGTGCCATCGCCGGGGCTTGGCACGAAAGGCGATGGACGGGCCGGGCGTGACATGGGATGAGGTGACATGCTCTCGATCCACCAAGACACCCCGCCCCCCTGCCCCGACCGGTTCAACATGGCTGAATACGTCATGCAGGCAGGTCGCTCCACCCCGCAGCGCACCGCACTGGAGGTGATCGGTTCCCCCGTTGAGGTGCTGGAACGGTGGAGCTTCGCGCAACTCGATGCGACCATCGCCGCCGTTGCGGGAGGGCTGGCCGCACAGGGGTTGCAACCGGGGCAGCGGGTCGGGCTGCGGCTGGGCAATACGATGGATTTCCCGCTGGTCTTCTTCGGGGCGCAGCGGTTGGGAGCGGTTCCGATCGCGATCTCCTCGCAGCTTGGCGTGAAGGAACTGGGGCCTCTGCTCGCCCTGACCCGCCCCGACATGATCGTTCGCGATCCCGCACTGGACCTGCCGCAGACGGATGCGGTGGTGGTGGAGGATCTGGCGGCATTGCGCGATCACGCGCCCGCCCCCCTGTTCGATACGGCAGCGGACGATCCCGCCTATATCGTGTTTACCTCCGGCTCCTCCGGCACGGCGAAGGCTGTGGTTCATGCACATCGTGCGGCACATGCCCGGCGGATGATGTGGCCCGGTTGGTATGAGTTGGAGGCCATGGACAGGGTGCTGCACGCCGGCGCATTCAACTGGACATTTACCCTCGGCACCGGATTGACGGATCCGTGGGCAGCCGGTGCACAGGCCCTGATCCATGTCGGAGAGGCCGGTTCGGACACGCATCGCGCGCTGATCGCCGCACACCGGCCCACACTCTTTGCCGCCGTTCCGGGCATCTTCCGTCGCATTCTGAAATCGGATGCCGATCTGAAGTCAGCCTTTCAGGGCCTGCGTCATGCCCTGTGCGCCGGTGAGACATTGCCCGCGTCCCTGCGAGCGGAGTGGCGGGACCGCACGGGGACGGAGCTTCACGAGGCGTTCGGAATGTCGGAGATCTCGACCTTTATCTCGTCCTCTCCCTCTCACCCCGCGCCGGTGGGCACGATAGGTTGGGTGCAGGACGGCCGGCAGGTCGCGGTTTTGGGTGCGGATCAGCCCGTGCCGCGCGGCACGCCGGGGGAATTGTCGGTGCATCGCAGTGAACCCGGCCTGATGCTGGGCTATCTGAACGGGGAGCCTCTGCCAGAATGGTTTCGCACCGGCGATCAAGTGGTGATGGAGGAGTCCGGCGCTGTGCGGTATCTGGGTCGGCTCGACGATCTGATGACGGCGAACGGCTATCGTGTCTCACCGTTGGAGGTGGAGGCCGCAATGCTCACCTGCACCGGCGTGCGTGAGGTCGGCGTTTGCGAAGTCTCTCCCAAGCCGGGGGTGCGGATCATTGCGGCCTTCTATACCGGGGACGCCAACCCGGCAGAGGTGATGGCCGAATTGGCCGGATCACTTGCAACGTACAAGATGCCGAAACATATCCAGCCTATTCCCGACCTGCCGCGCGGCCCCACGGGCAAGGTCAAGAGATCCGCCCTGCCCGACCTCTACATCGCCGAGGAGCGTTCATGACCCGTCTCGAAATCATCTCAGATCCGATCTGGCCCTGGTGCTATATCGGGAAATCCAAGCTGGAAAAGGCGCTGGCCAGCGCCGGAAACCCCTTCGACATCGCATGGCGACCATTCCAGTTGAACCCCGACATGCCGCCCGAAGGCATGGATCGCCGCACCTATCTGGAAAGCAAGTTCGGCAAGGATCGTGCGACGGATGTCTATGCACAGATCGAGAAGGCAGCCACGAATGCCGGGCTGGAGGTCGATTTCAGCCGGATGAAACGCACGCCTAGTACGGTGGACGCGCACCGGGTGATCCGTTGGGCCAAGACGTCGGACCATCAGGGCGATCTGGTTTCTGCTCTGTTTGAGCGGTACTTCAAATTGGGCGAGGACATTTCCGATCACGCCGTATTGGTGGACGCGGCGCGTCAGGTTGGCATGGATGGCGACGTCGTGGGACGCTTGCTTGAGGGCGACGCGGACCGTGAGGAGGTCCTGCGTGAGGATCGTGAGGCGCGCGAAATGGGCGTCAGCGGTGTACCGACATTCCTGATCGGCGGCACATATGTGGTTCAGGGCGCGCAGGACACCGCCACGTGGGAGAAGATCATTGCGGATCTGACTGCCGCCGCCGCCCAGATGGGCGGATAAACGAAAAAGGGCGCCCGCAAGGGACGCCCTCCATCTATAGGATAAAACCTATCACTGACCTTCGACGGCTTCTTCCTCAGGCGACTCGATGTCGACGGTAGGAACGGTGACAGTCCGCTCAGTCGTGCCAACATCGACATCGCCCGCCTCGACGTCGTATTCAGGCATTTCGCCGCCCGTTACTTCGACGTTGGGAAGCTCACCATCCTGAGTCTGATCCATATCAAAGAAGAAGAACAAGCCCAGTACAACAAGTACGGCGACGATAATTCCGATCGCGACTTTCATGATATTGCTCCGTCCGTTAAATTCGTGTGTTGCGTGCCCGACCAACACCACGAGGCGGAATTGGTTCCCACGGATTTACCGGAATTATTTTTTTGCCAGCCGTGCCAGATCGCGGGCAATCGCGAACGAGCCGTTGATGCGCGTTGCCTCGTCCGGCCAGTTGCGAGCGACGACGACCTTGTTGTCCTTGATCTTGGCCCGGCCGTTCTGATCCTGAATGAACTGGATCAACCCCTCGGGTCTGGCGTAGCGGTTTTCATGGAACTGCACGGTCGCGCCCTTGGGGCCGCTGTCGAGCCGGCCGATATTGGCCTTGCGGCACATCGCCTTGATCCGCACGACCTTCAGCAAGGTGTCCACCTCGGGCGGCAGCGTGCCGAAACGGTCGATCAGTTCGGCGGCGAAACCTTCCAGTTCCACCTTGCGATCCAGCGACGACAGGCGGCGGTAAAGGCCGAGCCGTACATCGAGGTCGGGCACGTAAGCCTCGGGGATCAGCACGGGCACGCCCAGATTGATCTGAGGCGACCACTGGCCGTCGGGGGTCAGCCCCTCCCCCTTGCCGGAGCGCAGCTTGTTGATCGCCTCCTCCAGCATGTCCTGGTACAGAGCGTAGCCGACTTCCCTGATCTGCCCCGACTGTTCCTCACCCAGCAGGTTGCCCGCTCCGCGAATGTCCAGATCCTGTGAGGCCAGCGCGAAACCCGCCCCCAGACTGTCGAGTGACCCGAGCACACGCAGGCGCTTTTGCGCGGCGGGGGTCAGCTTCTTGCGCTTCTTGGTGGTCAGGTATGCGTAGGCACGGATTTTCGAGCGCCCGACGCGGCCCCGGATCTGGTAGAGTTGCGATAGGCCGAACATATCGGCCCGGTGCACGATCAACGTGTTCGCCGCCGGGATGTCGATGCCGGATTCCACAATGGTCGTGGCCAGCAGCACGTCGTATTGCCCGTCGTAAAACGCATTCATCCGGTCATCCAGATCGCCCGCGGCAAGCTGCCCGTGCGCGGTGATGAAGGATACCTCCGGCACCTCCTCACGCAGGAAATCTTCGATCTCCTTCAGATCAGTGACGCGGGGCACCACGTAGAACGCCTGCCCGCCGCGATATTTCTCACGCAGCAACGCCTCGCGCACGGTCAGCGCGTCGAAGTCGGAGATATAGGTGCGGATCGCCAGACGATCGACCGGCGGCGTGCCGATGATGCTCAGCTCACGCACCCCCGACAGGCTGAGCTGCAAGGTGCGCGGGATCGGCGTGGCGGTCATGGTCAGGACGTGAATGTCGGAGCGCAGTTCCTTGAGCCGTTCCTTGTGCTGCACGCCGAAATGCTGCTCCTCATCAATGATCAGCAGGCCCAGATTGGCGAACTTCATGTTCTTGGCCAGCACGGCATGTGTGCCGACGACAATCTCGATCTCATTCCGGGCCAGACCGTCGCGCGTCGCGGCCATCTCCTTGGTTGAGACGAAGCGCGACATCTGGCGAACCTTGACCGGCAGGCCGCGAAACCGCTCGGCAAATGCCTTGTAGTGCTGGCGGGCAAGCAGGGTCGTCGGCGCGATCACCGCGACCTGCGTGCCGGACATGGCGGCGACAAAAGCGGCGCGCAGCGCGACCTCCGTCTTGCCGAAGCCGACATCGCCGCAGATCAAACGGTCCATCGGCTTGCCCGAGGACATATCGTCCAGCACGTCGTCGATGGCGGACAGCTGATCGTCGGTTTCCTGATAGGGGAAGCGGGCGCAAAACTCGTCCCACAACCCATCCGGCGGCGTAAGGACCGGCGCGGTGCGCAGCGCGCGTTCGGCGGCCACAGCGATCAGGCGTTCGGCGGCGAGCTTGATCCGCTCCTTCAACCGGGCCTTCTTGGCCTGCCATGCGCCGCCGCCCAGCTTGTCGAGCAGGCCTTCCTCATGGCCAAATCTGGTCAGCAGCTCGATATTTTCGACAGGTAGATACAGGCGCGCGTTGTCGGCATATTCCAGCGCCAAGCATTCGTGCGGCGCGCCGGTGACGGTGATCGTCTCCAACCCGTGATAGCGGCCCACGCCGTGTTCGACATGCACCACCAGATCGCCGGGGGTCAGGGATGTCGCCTCGGTCAGGAAATTCTCGGCCCGCCGCTTGCGCCTGCCCCGGCGGACCAAACGGTCGCCCAGCACGTCCTGCTCGGCTATGACGGTCAGGTCCGGTGCCTCGAACCCGGAATCCAGCCCCCAGACGGCCAGGCTCAGGCTGCCCTTGCCGCCCGCATCGGTCAGCCGGTCGATAAAGGTGGCGTCCCCGATCCCGGAATCGGCCAGCAGCGTGCCCATCCGCTCACGCGCGCCGACGGAATAGGACGCGATGACCACGCCCGAGGATTTGCGCCGCTCGGCCACATGCTTGGCCAAGGCGCCGAACAGGCTGAGGTTTTCGGCCTGACGCTCCGGCGCGAAGCTGCGCCCGGTGCGCGCGCCCGCGTCGATGACGCCGGGGCCGGAGGGGGTGGGATTGGGGGAGAATTTGCGCACCGCGCGCGCATGCATCGCCGCGTCCCAGTCGGCATCGTCCAGGTACAGCGCCTTGGGCGGCAGGGGCTTGTAGGCGGCATCACGCCGGCCCTTCTTCTCCCCCAACACCTCGCGTCGGGCGCGGTAATGATCCTCGATGGTGTCCCAGCGCGCGCTGCGGGCGGCATCGACCTGATCGTCCAGCGTGACGGGTGCATCGGGCAGATAGTCGAACAGGGTCTGCATCGTCTCATGAAACAGCGGCGCCCAATGTTCATAGCCCTGATGCTTTCGCCCGGCGCTGACGCTTTCATAGAGCGCATCCTCCGGCCCAGGCTGGCCGAATGTCTCACGATAGCTCTTGCGGAACCGCTCAATTGCAGGCGTGTCGAGGACAACCTCGGACACCGGCGCAAGCTCGATCCGGTCGATCGTTTCCGTCGTGCGCTGGGTGTCAGCGCGGAACCGGCGCACGGAATCGAGCACGTCCCCGAACAGATCCAGCCGCACCGGCCCCATCGGACCCGGCGGATAGATGTCGATCAGGCCGCCGCGAATGGCGTAGTCTCCCGGCTCCGTCACCGTAGAGGCTTGCGAAAAGCCCATGCGCACCAGCCAGGCGCGCAGCTTCGCCTCATCCAGTCGCGATCCGGTCGTCGCGGTGAACGAGGCATCCGCGACCAGCGAACGTGCGGGCACCCGCTGCGTTGCGGCATTCAGCGTGGTTACGATAATGGCAGGTCGGGTGAACCCGTCCGCCAGCGTGGCCAGCGTCGCCATACGCCTGGCCGAGATCTCGGCAGCCGGTGAGATCCGGTCGTAAGGCAGGCAATCCCATGCCGGAAAGCCAAGCACCGGCACATTGGGTGCGACGAATTTCAGTGAGGCCTGCACCGCCGCCATACGCACATCGTCGCGCGCGACATGGATGAGGGGGCCACCCTCGCGTCGCACGTAATCCGCGATCAGCCGCGCGTCGTGGCCCTCGGGGGCGCCACCGACCAGCACGGCCCCGCTCTTGAGGGGTCCGCCATCCTTCATCACAGGCGAACTAGCCTGCGAACCGCAGTACTGCAAGAGGGCGGATCACCACGGCACCAACTGCTGCGTCTGCACCAGCGTGATCACCGCCAGCGTGGCGGCGAGGATCAGCGAGAACAGACCCGTCACCTGATTGAGAAACCGCCGCCAGACCAGGGCGCGGCGCAGATCGTAGCCGCGCAGCCCCGTCCGCTCGATCCGAAGTGCCAGCCGTATGTCCCCGAACTCCGCGATCATCATTGGTACGGCGAATGCGGTGATTCCGCGCACCATCTCGTTCTGCGTGACGACGCTGGCTGTGACCAGACCTGCCAGCAGGAACATCGCGATGCCCACGACCCACGGCCCACCATGCTGCATGAACATGGCAAAACGGGCCGCCATGGCGTGCACGATTGCATCCAGGTCGTCCTCCCACCTGCCCCCGCGTTTTTCCGCCCGGACGACAGCATCGAACGGCGCGCCCAGCGTCCAGTGGGTCCGTGACGACCACGCAAGCGCAAGGAAGACCCAGTACCAGATCGAAAAGAACGTCGAGAAATCCAGAAATTCGCTGATGAGCGAGAGCAAGAGGCAGTCTTTCCTGTCGGGGCCGGTGAAGCGTGGCCTTCGTGTGGGGAAACCGGAGCATAGCCCGCGCGCAGGTGACGACAAGCGGCTTTTCGCTTGAGCCATGTCGCGGCCCCGTGCGAAACAACCTTCGAGACAGGAGAACCCCATGCCACATCCCGCCGCCCCCTTTCCCATGACCCGCCCGCGCCGCCTGCGTCAGGCCGACTGGATGCGCCGTCTGGTCCGCGAAACCACGCTGGGCGTGGACGACCTGATCTGGCCGATCTTCGTGACGGATGGCGTGGATCAGCGTCAGCCTGTCGCCTCCATGCCGGGGGTGGAACGTGTCAGCGTCGATCTGGTGGCGGAAAAGGCGAATGAGGCCGCCGGTCTGGGCATCCCGTGCATCGCGCTGTTTCCCTATACCGATCCGGACGTGAAGACCCCGGGCGCGGAGGAAGCGTGGAACCCCGAAAACCTGGTGAACCGCGCCACGCGCGAGATCAAGAAGCAGGTTCCCGATATCGGCGTCATGCTGGACGTGGCGCTGGACCCCTACAATTCGGACGGGCATGACGGCATCGTGCGCGACGGCGTGGTCGTGAATGACGAGAGCCTGATGGCCCTGCAACAGCAGGCGCTGGCCCATGCGGAGGCGGGGGCGGATATCCTCGGCCCGTCCGACATGATGGACGGGCGCATCGCGATCATCCGGCAAGCGTTGGAGAAGAACGACTTTCCCGACGTGACGATCCTGAGCTATGCCGCGAAATATGCCAGCGCCTTCTACGGCCCGTTCCGCGATGCGGTGGGCGCCACCGGCGCCTTGAAGGGCGACAAGAAGACCTATCAGATGGACCCCGGCAATTCCGACGAGGCCCTGCGCGAGGTCGCCATCGACCTCAGCGAGGGTGCCGACATGGTGATGGTCAAACCCGGAATGCCCTATCTGGACATCTGCACCCGGGTAAAGCGGGAATTCAGCGTGCCGACCTATGCCTATCAGGTGTCCGGCGAATACGCGATGATACAGGCCGCCGCCCAGAACGGCTGGATCGACGGACGGGCCGCAATGTTGGAGAGCCTTTCCGCCTTCAAGCGTGCCGGTTGCGACGGCATCCTGACCTATTTCGCGAAGGATGTGGCGACGCTGATCGCTGAGGAAGGCCTCTGACTCCAGCGTAGGCTTTCCGCCTACAGATCGACGGCGTGACGTTTGAGCGTCTCGAAATCGCAGACCGCTAGGGCCTTTTGATGCGTGGCTTGCAGCACGACCTTCGGGGCGCAGCCCTCATCCGCAGCCTGCGCCCAGCGTGAGGCGCACAGGCACCACGCATCGCCCGCCTTCAATCCGGCGAAGCCGTATTCCGGGCGGTCCGTGCTGAGATCGTTGCCGACATATTTCGAAAAGGCCAGAAACTCATCATCCATGATCGCGCAAACCGTGTGGGAGCCGGTATCCTCTGCGCAGGTGTCACAGGCCCCGTTGCGAAACCAGCCCGTGACGTGGTCACCCCCGCCACACGCCAACAGCCGTTGGCCGAAGACGTTCAGGCTCTCATCCATCAAACGAGAACTCCGGTCGCTTTTTCAGCGGCGTCGCGGATGGCGCGAATATTTTCGCCATAGGGGGCGGGGTTCGTGACCGAGCCGCCCTTGAACACGGCGGAGCCCGCGACGAGCACATCTGCCCCGGCCGCCGCCATCAACGGCGCGGTGTCGGGCGTCATGCCGCCGTCGATTTCGATATGAATGGGCCGGTCGCCGATCATGGCGCGCAATTGGCGGACCTTCTCGATCTGACTGTCGATGAAGCTCTGCCCACCGAAGCCGGGGTTCACGGTCATGACGCAAATCAGGTCGATCCGGTCGAGCACGTATTCCACGGCGCTGGCAGGCGTGGCGGGGTTCAGGGCCACACCGGCGCGGCACCCCAGATTGCGCACCATCTGCAGCGAGCGGTGCAAGTGGGGACCAGCCTCGGCATGAACGGTCAGAATGTCGGCTCCGGCCTTGGCAAACCCCTCCAGATACGGATCGGCGGGGGCGATCATCAGATGCACATCCATAACGCCCGCGATATGCGGTCTGATCGCGGCGCAGGTGGCGGGGCCGAAAGTGATGTTCGGCACGAAATGCCCGTCCATCACATCCACATGGACCCAGTCGGCCCCCTGCTTTTCCACCGCGGCGCACTCCGCCCCGAAATTGGCGAAGTCGGCGGCGAGGATCGACGGTGCAATCTTGATGGAACGGTCGAAAGTCATGAATATCCTCCTGCTGCCCCGTACCTAGCGAGCCGCCCGCCCCGGTTCAACGGTGCTTTTCGAACGCCCCGCGCTATTCGCCATCCATCCGGCGCAACCGGGTGATGAGGCTGGAGGTATCCCAGCGCCCGCCGCCCATGTTCTGAACGTCCTGATAGAACTGATCGACCGTGGCCGTGACGGGAACGGAGGCACCGATATTGCGGGCCTCGTCCAGAACGATGCCCAGATCCTTTCGCATCCAGTCCACGGCGAAACCGAAATCGAAGGTGCCGTCCAGCATGGTGCCGCCCCGGTTTTCCATCTGCCAGCTGCCCGCCGCGCCCTTGGAGATCACATCGACGACCGCGTGACCGTTGAGGCCCGCCTTCTGTGCGAAGTTGATCCCCTCGCTCAATGCCTGCACCAACCCCGCGATGCAGATCTGGTTGACCATCTTGGTGATCTGACCCGCGCCGGCATCCCCCATCAGGCGGCACGATTTGGCGAAGGCCGCGATGATCGGTTCGGCGCGCTGATATGCAGCCTCCTCACCGCCGCACATCACCGTCAGCACGCCGTTTTCGGCCCCGGCCTGACCGCCACTGACCGGCGCGTCGATAAAGTGAAACCCGGCCTCCCCAGCAGCCGCCGCGAGTTCGCGCGCCACATCGGCGGAGGCGGTCGTATGATCGACAAAGACCGCATCGGGCGACATCGTGCCAAAGGCGCCCTGCGGCCCCGTCGTGACGGATCGCAGATCGGCATCGTTGCCGACACAGCAAAACACGAACTCCGCATCCTGCGCGGCCTGCGCCGGGGTTGGGGCGGATTGCCCGCCATGCTGCTGCACCCAAGCCTGCGCCTTTGTCGCTGTGCGGTTGTAGACGGTAACGTCATGCCCCGCCGCGCGCAGATGCCCCGCCATGGGATAGCCCATGACCCCCAATCCGATAAATGCGCAACGTGCCATGGCTTATCCTCCCGATGATGTGCGCGCACAGGTTTCCGGCCCGCATTGAACCAAGTCAAGGCCGCTGCTACTGCTTTGGCCTGCAACTGCCCCCAACCGGAACGGAGCATCCACGTGGCGACACTCTTCAAATGGCTGGTCCGTGCCTTCGTCGGGCTGATCGTGCTGGGATTGCTGGTTCTGGCGCTGGTCTGGTATCTGGCCTCCGGATCGCTGCCGCAATACGACAACCGGGTCGAGGTGACGGGTCTGGGCAGCACAGTCGAGATCGTGCGCGATCACAACGCGGTTCCGCATATTTTCGCCGAAACGGATGAGGACGTGTATTTCGGTCTGGGCTATACCCACGCACAGGACCGCCTGTGGCAGATGACCGTCTTGCGACGCACCGCGCAAGGTCGGCTGAGCGAAATTTTCGGTGAGGCGACCTTCGACACCGACGTTCTGTTGCGCACATTGGACATATATGGCGTCGCCCGGCAGATGGTGGAGCATCAAAGCCCCGACACCCAGGCCGCGTTGCGTGCCTATTCCGCCGGAGTGAACGCGCGTCTGACGCAAGTGCGGGAGGAGGCTCTGGGCCGCGGCTCACCGGAATTCTTCCTGTTTTCGCGTGAAATCTCGCCCTGGACCCCGGCGGATTCGGTCGCGGTGAACCGCCTCATGGCGTTGCAGCTGTCCGGCCATGCGGTGTCGGAGGTGCGGCGCGCCGAATTGTCCCTGCTGTTGCCGCCGGACCGACTGCTGGACATCATGCCCGAGGCCCCGCGCCTGTCATCCCTCGCACAACCTGAATTCGCCGATCTGTTTGACATGCAGCCCGCGAACACCCCCCTGCCCCTGCGACAAGCGTTGGACCCGGTGGCGGAGTTCGGCATGGCGGGTGCGTCGAACGCGTGGGCGGTGGATGCGAGCCGGTCGGCCTCTGACAGCAGCTTGCTGGCGAACGATCCGCATCTGGGGCTGAGCGCGCCCTCCATCTGGATGCTGGCCCGGCTGGAATTCCCCGGCGGCGGGGCCATCGGCGGCACGATCCCCGGAATGCCGGGCATCATCGCCGGGCGCAATGAGAGCTTCGCCTGGGGACTGACCACGGCCTATACCGACGATCAGGACCTGTATATCGAGAAGCTGAACCCCGACAATCCGGGCGAATACCTGACGCCCGACGGCTACGCTGCGCTGACCTCTCGCGAGGTTCTGATCGGTGTGGGTGACGCGCCCGCGCGGACCGTCACCCTGCGCCGAACCCGTCATGGGCCGGTGCTGCCGGGGGATGCCTTCGGTGCGAACAGGATCACCCCGCCCGGCCATGTCGCGGCGCTGGCCTGGACAGCGCTGGACCCGACAGACCGCTCGATGGACACGCTGATCGAGATGCAACATGCGCGGAATATCGACGAGGGGCGTCGCGCCCTGCGCGGCATGATCGCGCCCAGCCAGAATTTCACCATGGCCGACGCAAACACCGTCGCGATGGTGGTCGGCGGACTTGCGCCGTTGCGACAGGACTCGCATCAGGGCATGGGGCGCATTCCGGTGCCCGGCTGGGTCGCGCAAAACGATTGGCAGGGCTACGTTACACGCGATCAGATGCCGGCCGATATCGACCCGCGCTCAGGCCTCGTCCTCAACACCAACAACCGGACCACCAACCGGGCGTTTCCCTATCACCTCAGCCATGTGTGGGGCGACACCCAGCGCATACAGCGCGCGCGCAGGCTATTGGCGGAGCGGGAGTTTCATACCGTGGACAGCTTCGTCGAGGCGCAAACGGATATCGTCAGCCAGACCGCCCGCATCCTGCTGCCCCTGATCGGCCGCGATCTGTGGTGGACCGGCTCGCCGGTGGAGGATGACGCCCTCGCACCGCTGCGGCAGGTGGCGCTGGAACGTCTGGCAGAATGGAACGGTGAGATGAGCGAGCACGGCCCCGAGCCGCTGATCTACGCCGCCTGGGTGCGCAATCTGCAACGGCATCTGGTGCGAGACGAGCTTGGCGGCGCGATGGCCGACCGCATGACCCGGCTGCAACCGCTGTTTATCGAGCGGGTGTTCCGCGATGTGGACGGCGCGTCCGAGTGGTGCAACATCTCCACCTCCCAGGTGGAGGAGACCTGCGGCGACATGGCGGTCCGGGCATTGAACGATGCGCTGGCCGAATTGCGCGACACCTATGGCAACCGGGTTGAGGCCTGGCGCTGGGGCGACGCGCACCTGGCAATGCAGGAGCATGAAGTGCTGGGCCGCATTCCGGGCATCGCGCTGATCGCCTCCATCGTGCAACCGACGGGTGGCGGCGACGATACGCTGATGCGGGGGCAGCTGTCAGGCGCGCAACCCAACCCATATGCGAACGTGCACGCATCCGGCCTGCGGTTCGTCGTGGATTTCGGAGACCCGGAAAACTCGCGCTACATCATCTCGACCGGTCAATCCGGTCATGTCCTGTCACGCCACTACGACGATCTGGCCGTACTGTGGCGACGCGGGGAATACATTCCGATGAGCCTGAGCGAGGATCGCGCCCGTGCCGATGCGATCGGAGTGACGAGGCTGGTGCCGCGCGGGCAGTAGCTTGGTCGTTCAAATATTCCCGCCGGAGGCATCGCCACCGGCGGGAACGAGTTACCGTCAGTCCAGTTCGGATTGGGAGGAGATGACGGTGCCCAGAATACCGTATTCCGCCGCCTCGGACGTGGTCATCCAACGGTCACGGTCGATATCCTTCATCACCTGTTCGAAGCTCTGCCCCGTCGCGTCCGCGATCATGTGGGCCAGACGCTCGCGCATCCGCTCGATCTGCGCGGCCTGAATGGTGATGTCCGTCACCTGTCCGCCGACCCCGCCCGAGGGTTGGTGGATCAGGAAACGCGTATTGGGCAGGCAGAAGCGATCCTCCTTGTCCGCGGCCAGGAAAATCGTCGTGCCCGCGCTGGCCACCCAGCCGGTTCCGACGATCCGCACCTTCGGCTTCACGAAGCGGATCATGTCGTGGATGGTATCGCCCGCCTCGACATGGCCGCCCTGGCTGTTGATGAACAGGGTGATCGGCTCGTCATTCTCCGCCGCCATGGCCAGCAATTGCGCGCTGACACGCATCGCCAGTTTCTGGTCGATCCCTTCGCAGATAATGATCTGACGGGATTTGAGGAGGCGTTCGTTCATTGGGTCAACGGTCGGTTTTTCGTCTTTGTTCTCTTCGCTCATCGCGGCCTCCTGAAATGATGTGGCTCATAGGTGCGCAGCCCGGCCGGAATGGCAAGGGGCCGGGGGTGGATTTCAGCCCAGCAACCGGTGGCAGGTTTCCAGCGCGTCAATCAACGTGTCCACTTCGTCGCGGGTGTTGTACATGCCGAAGCTGGCGCGGCAAGTGGCATTGACGCCCATGTGCTGCATCAGTGGCTGGCAGCAATGATGCCCCGCGCGAACGGCCACGCCCTTCTGATCGACAATGGTGGAGATATCATGCGGATGCGCACCGCCATCCATGGTGAACGAGAAGATCGCCCCCTTGCCCGCCGCAGTCCCCTGCAAATGTAGCCAGTTGAGCGACCGGAACCGATCCTGAGCGTAGTCGCGCAGGTCCGCCTCATGCGCGGCGATGTTCTCGATCCCGGCGGCGGTCATGTAGTCCAGCGCCGCGCCCAGCCCGATTGTCTGCACGATACCCGGCGTGCCGGCCTCGAACTTATGCGGAGGGTCGTTATAGGTGATGTCGTCGCGCGTCACGGTGCGGATCATGTCACCGCCGCCCATGAAGGGCCGCATCTGGGCCATCCGCTCCGTCTTGATCCAGACGGCACCCGATGCGGAGGGACCATAGAGCTTGTGCCCCGTGATGCAGTAGAAATCGGCACCCAGCGCCGTCAGATCGACCGGCATGTGCACCGCCGCCTGCGAACCATCGACCGCCAGCGGAATACCGCGCGGGCGCAGGATATCCGCCACAGCCGCGATATCCACCACGGTGCCCAGCACGTTGGACATATGCGTCAGCGTCACCAGTTTTGTGCGGTCCGTCAGAACCTCCGCCACGCGGGCGGGATCGAAGGAGCCGTCGGCCTCAGGTTCGACCCAGACCAGTTTCACCCCCATGCGTTCGCGCAGAAAATGCCACGGTACGATATTGGCGTGATGCTCCATGACGCTCAGCACGATCTCATCCCCGGCGGTCAGGTTCTGCATTGCCCAGCCATAGGCGATCAGGTTGAACCCCTCGGTCGCGCCCGTGGTGAAGATGATCTCCTCCTCCGGCACGTCGCCCAGGAAACGGGCAACCTTGCCGCGCACGGCCTCGTAGTTTTCCGTGGCGATGGTGGACAGCGTGTGCAGGCCCCGGTGGACATTGGCATATTCCTGACCGTAGGCGCGGCTGATCGCGTCGATCACAACCTGCGGTTTCTGCGCGCTGGCCCCGTTATCGAGATAGACCAGAGGCTTACCGTTCACCTTACGCGAAAGGATCGGAAAATCGGACCGGATCTTGGAAACATCATACATTGGAATCCCTCTCGACGCGCGACTTCATGTGCACGTCACGTCGACCTTGGAAGGCCGGTAAATCTATCAGGTTCAGATAATGCCGCGGGCGCTGGCGACCAATGCGGCGAATAGCGCGCAAACGGTCAGGACCGACAAGCCCAGAAAGATCGGCGCGAACCGCATCCGCTGTGCCTCCGCCAATCCACCGGCAATGTACCAGATGAACGGAATCAGGCTGACCCAGTAAAGCGGGATGACATACCAGCTGCCCGTACCCGAACCCGGCCCATACGAAGCTGCCAGAGCAACCGTCACCAGCGCCGCGAACAGGCTGAACGGCGCTGCGACGAACCCGCCCCAGAACACGCCCGCGCGGGTGTCGCGCCAGCTGCCGCGCCCGCCGAGCAATTTCAGCACCGCCCCCGCAACTGCCGCGAACCCGTACATGATCGCAGTGCGCCCCATCAGCATCAGCACCAGCCACAGGCTGACCCGCAATGGAATGGGCGCATCGGGGTGCGGCACCACGACCGTTTTCAGTGTCCAGGACAGGAACACCACGATATCGGCCATCAGAACGTAGAACAGCAAACGCCCCTCGGACGGATGCTCGCGGATCAATCGCCGGGTCGAGGCCCCCATGTGAAGCCATGCATCCGCGATACGCCATGCCATACCGGCGTGACGTTCCTCGAAATGACCGTGCGTGATGTCGAATTCCTGGGCCAATTGCGCTGCTCCTGATCGTCTTGCCGCACGCTAAACCCGAAATGGGGTGAAAATCAGGCAACGCGACTGTCACGCCAATATCCGCAACGTAAGAATCCCGTAAAGCGCGATGAAGATCGCCGCCATGATGAGCATCGTGGGCCATGTTCTGGAAAATCCTTCCGCCTCGGCCAGCGATCCGGACCAGACGTAGAGCAGGACCAACTGCCCCGCCAGACCGGCCAGAAAGCTCGCCTCAACCAGCCAGGTGGTATCGCTGGCGACGCCGACCGCCAGCAGAACGCCCGAGAGCAATGCCAGCGGCACCAGCGTCATCAGCGACCAGGAAAGCGCCAGCCGCGTGGTTGCCCAACTGCCCACACCGCCAAAGGCGCGGGCGACAAGATGACTAAGCGGCGCCACCAGCAGCCCGACAAGGGCAAGCGCCAACGCACCGATCGCGACCTGAAAGAAGCGCGCCGCGATCAGGGCGGCCGCAGGTTCGCTGGCAGCATCATCCGTCAGCCCCCCCTGCAACATCGCATTGGGAAGGTTTGCGATGGACAGCAGGATACCCGCGATCAGGATGAAGGTCAGCGCGCGACCGTCGATGTCGCCCGCATTCATCTGATCGCGCATTACGCCGCGCGGATTGCCCCACGCGGCGAAAATCTTGCCGGTCGTGCTCATCCGCCCTCAGCCCGCGCTGTGCCGGTCGAGCCAGCCCGCGATATGCGTGCGCATCTCATCCGCCAGCTTCTCATCCGCGATTTCCTGAACGGCCTCATCCATGAAGGCAATGACCAGCATGTTGGTCGCCGCTTCACGCGGAACGCCCCGGCTGAGCAGATAGAACAGGCCCGTCGCGTCCAGACCGCCGCTGGTCGAGCCATGCGAGCAGATCACGTCATCGGCATAGATCTCCAACTCAGGCTTCGCGAGGAAGTTGACCTCATCGTCCAGCAGCAGACCTTGCGAAATCTGATAGCCGTCGGTTTTCTGCGCGCCCTTCTTGACGAGAATCTTGCCCTGAAACACACCGGTCGCGCCGGATTTCAGGACCTTCTTGAACACCTGACGGCTCTCACAATTCACCGCGTCATGGGTCACGAAAACCGTGTCGTCGTGGTGAAAATCGCCCTGCCCCACGCAAGTTCCGGCCACATGCGCGGTCGCGTCGTCGCCGGTGAATTCCACCACCTGCTCGTTGCGCGACAGCACGCCGTTCATCGCCAGCGTGAAGGATTTATAGACGCTTTCCCGGCCCAGCCGCGCGAACATGGCGGTAAAGACCTGACGATCATGGGCGCGGCCCTGCACGCGGACGTGATGCAGCTCACCCCCATCGGCAATGTCGACCTCCATCACCGTGTTGCACCGGGCGGCGACCGTGCCGCTTTCCAGCAGGGTCAGCGTGGCACCGGCATCGACCTTGACCAGCGAGCGGATCACCGCGTCGGAGGTATCGGAGGTCTGGATATAATCGAAGCGGACCGGGCGGGTGACAGGCTGCGTCGCGCGCACCACGAATCCCTGCGTGGCCGTGGCAGTGTTGAGCATCGCCAGTTCGCGCGGAACAGGGGTCTGGCCCTTTTCCTCCAGCACGCCGAACAGGTCCTTCGCCCAGTGGATATCGGTGCCGAGCGCGTCGGAGAGAGTTTGAATTTCCAGCCCCTCCCCCGCCAGATCGTCCGATTGCGCCGGGTCGAAAACACCGTCGACAAAAGTCAGGACCAGCGCATCGGTTTCCCCGAAGACAGGTGTATCCTGCGCCGCCAGTGGCTTCGCCGCCATCGGCTGATCGCTGACCAGACGCGCGGGATTGGTGAACGACCAGTATTCGTCGCGCCGCTGCGGCGCACCGACCGCCGCCAGCCGGTCACGCGCCGAGGCACGGGCTGCGTCGGCCCAGCCGGACGCCGCGGGTGCCGCCGGATGACGCGACAGCATTCCGTCGGTCGGGGCGAGCTTCTTTGCCTTGACCGAAACCATTACGCCACCTCGGCCAGGATATCCGCGTAGCCGTTCTGCTCGACTTCCATCGCCAGTTCCGGGCCGCCGGTCTTTACGATGCGACCATCGGCCATGATGTGCACCACGTCGGGTTTGATGTGATCGAGCAGACGCTGGTAGTGCGTGATGACGAGGAAGGCCCGCCCCTCGTCGCGCAGGGCGTTCACGCCGTCGGAAACCAGTTTCATCGCGTCCACGTCGAGACCGGAATCCGTCTCATCCAGGATGCACATTTTCGGTTCCAGCATCGCCATTTGCAGGATCTCGTTGCGTTTCTTCTCACCACCCGAGAAGCCGACATTGACAGGACGCTTGAGCATTTCGGCGTCGATCTTGAGGGATTTCGCCTTCTCGCGCACGACCTTGAGGAACTCACCGGCGGTCAGCTCCGCCTCGCCCCGCGCCTTGCGCTGTGCGTTTACGGCGGTGCGCAGGAAGGTCATGTTGCCCACACCGGGGATTTCGACCGGGTATTGAAACGCGAGGAACAGCCCCTCGGCCGCGCGCTCCTCCGGCTCCATGTCGAGGATATCCGCCCCCAGCAGGCTGGCCGATCCGTCCGTGACTTCATAGCCGTCGCGGCCTGCCAGAACGTAGCTGAGCGTCGATTTGCCTGAGCCATTGGGGCCCATGATCGCATGCACCTTGCCCGCCTCAACGGTCAGGTCCACGCCCTTGAGGATTACCTTGTCCTCTTCTTCAAGTTTGACGTGCAGGTTCTTGATCTCAAGCATTATTCTTATCCTCAGAAGTCGTATTGCGTGGGGCGTCCAGCTCCGGATCGTAATCGTAGAACCCGAACAGCTTGCCCAGAAAGCCGTGAATGACGTGGAAAAGGCCCGCGAAGATCGCCGTCTTGAGCAGCGACCAGAGGACCAGCGCCAGCGTCGTGCGCATCGTCTCCTCGAACCACAGGTCCGAGAAGAAGCTCATGCAGAAATAAACGAGCGCCGCGATGATGGTGGCGGGGATGTAATGTTTCATGTTCGAACCCTTTCGGAGGTGTTAGCCCACCGACCCCTCAAGCGAGATCGCGACAAGCGCCTGTGCTTCCATCGCGAATTCCATTGGCAGTGCCTGCAGCACTTCTTTGCAGAAGCCATTGACCACGAGGGCCACGGCCTCCTCCTCATCCATGCCGCGCTGGCGGCAGTAGAACAGTTGGTCGTCGTCCACCTTGGAGGTGGTTGCCTCATGCTCCACCCGGCTCGAATTGTTCTTCACCTCGATATAGGGCACCGTGTGGGCGCCGCACTTGTCGCCGATCAGCAGGCTGTCACACTGTGTATAGTTGCGCGATTCCTTGGCGCGAGGGTGCATCGAAACCAGCCCGCGATAGGTGTTCTGCGCCTGACCGGCTGAGATGCCCTTGGAGACGATGCGCGACTTGGTGCGCTTGCCCAGATGCACCATCTTGGTGCCGGTATCGGCCTGCTGGTAGTTGTTGGCGATGGCGATGGAGTAGAACTCACCCTGGCTATCGTCGCCGCGCAGGATGCAGGACGGGTATTTCCACGTCACGGCGGAGCCGGTTTCGACCTGGGTCCACATCACCTTGGACCGATCACCCCGGCAATCGGCGCGCTTGGTCACGAAGTTGTAGATGCCGCCCTTGCCGTCCTCATCCCCGGGGAACCAGTTCTGAACGGTGGAATACTTGATCTCCGCGTCCTCAAGCAGCACCAGCTCGACGCAGGCCGCGTGCAGCTGCGCGATGTCGCGCTGCGGCGCGGTGCAGCCTTCGAGGTAGGAGACGTAGCTGCCCTTCTCCGCAATGATCAGCGTCCGCTCGAACTGGCCGGTGTTTTCCGCGTTGATGCGGAAGTATGTGGACAGCTCCATCGGGCACTTGGTCCCCTCGGGCACGTAGACGAACGATCCGTCGGAAAACACGGCGGCGTTCAGTGTGGCGTAGTAGTTGTCCGAGGCCGGAATGACCGAGCCGAGGTATTTCTTCACCAATTCGGGATGGTCCTGAATAGCCTCGGAGATCGAGCAGAAGATCACGCCGGCCTTGGCCAGTTCATCCTTGAAGGTCGTGCCGACGGACACGGAATCGAACACGGCGTCCACCGCGACCTTACGGTCGGTGTCCATGTTCTCCGCCCCTTCGACACCGGCGAGGATCATCTGTTCCTTCAGCGGGATGCCCAGCTTCTTGTAGGTTTCCAGCAGCTTTGGGTCCACCTCATCCAGGCTTTTGGGCTTTTCGGCCATGCTCTTGGGGCGGGCGTAGTAATACTGGTCCTGAAAGTCGATCTTGGGGTAATCGACCATCGCCCATTCCGGCTCCTCCAGCTTGATCCAGCGGCGATAGGCATCCAGACGCCATTCCAGCATCCACTCCGGCTCATTGTTCTTTTCCGAGATCAGGCGGACGATATCCTCGGTCAGGCCCTTGGGGGCGTATTCCATCTCGATATCGGTTTCCCAGCCGTACTTGTACTTACCGGCGAGGGACTGGACAGCGGCGACGGTCTCTTCCTCGACGCCTTCTTTCGCGGTCAGCTGGACTTCATCCAATGCGGTCATGTCGGTCTTCCTCATTCTCGGTACTATCGGCCAGCACTCTCGATGCCGGGCCGGTGGTTTCGGGTCACGCCGCGCGGGCGCGAAATTTCTCATATTGGCGGGACCATGCAGCGGCGAAGCCCATGATCTCAGCTTCGGTGGTGGCGGCCCCAAGCGAGACGCGGATCGTGCTGGAGGCGGTCTGGTCATCATGGCCCATGGCCCCGATCACCTTCGACGCCTTTACCTTGCCGCTGGAACATGCGGACCCGGCGGAAATCGCGTAGCCGGCCAGATCCATCTGCATCACCTGCGTTTCGCCGCGCCATCCCGGAACCGCGATACACATTGTGTTGGGCAGGCGGGGGGCACCCTTACCCATCAAGATAAGGTCGGGGCACGCCGCCCTCAACTCACCTTCCAGGATATTTCTAAGCTCGGAAACACGGTCCATCGCGCCTGTATCCAGATCGGCCTGAGCGGCGGCAATGGCCGCGCCCATCCCGGCGATGGCTATGACATTCTCGGTTCCTGCCCTGCGGCCCATTTCCTGTCCGCCGCCACGCATCTGCGCGGGCAGATCGAGGCCTTGCCGCAGGATCAGCGCGCCCACGCCCTTGGGTCCGCCGAACTTGTGACCGGAGATCGCGGCCATTTGCGCCCCGCTCCACGAAAAGGCGAATGGCACCTTGCCGACCGCCTGAACCGCATCGGTAAAGGCAAGCCCGTCCGGCAGCGATTGTATCACGCCAGTTTCGGAATTCGCCGTCTGAATCGCACTGTTTGCGGGATCGGGAGTGGTAACACGACCCTCGGCGTCCACCGGCAGATCGCCGCGTGTCCAAGCGCCGACGCAATCATGCTCCACCGCTGCGCCGGACAGATCGCGCCCGGCCAGGGCCAGGGCCGCAGCCTCCGTTGCGCCGGAGGTGAACACGATGTCGGCATCCATCGCACCCACAGCAGCCGCCACCTGAGCGCGCGCGGTTTCCACGATCATCTTCGCCGCGCGCCCCTCCGCATGGACGGAGGACGGATTGCCCACCGCATCCATCGCCGCGATCATCGCGGCGCGAGCCTCGGGCCGCAGGGGGGCCGTGGCGTTCCAGTCCAGATAGGCGCGGCTCATTCGTCCACCAGTTGCAGAATGGCAGGCACCGCGGGGCACGGTGCCATCTGGTCGGAGGTAATATCGCTCAACCTGGTCTGATGCAGGAAGACATAGACGTAAGCGGACAGCTGCTCCCACAACTTGTCGGTCAGGATTTGCGCCTGTGTGTCGCCGGATGCGCCGGAAACACCCGCGCCGCGCGACAGAGCGCTCATCGTTTCATCAACGGCGGCCAGAATCTCGCTGACGCGGATCTTCTCCGCATCCAGGGCGAGGCGATAACCGCCGCCCGGCCCACGCACGCTTTCAACCAGACCGGCACGGCGCAGCTTAACGAACAGCTGCTCCAGATAGGCGAGGCTGATATCCTGACGCACCGAAATCTCGGACAGCGTAATCAGATCATCGGCAGGTTGGGCGGCCAGATCGGCCAAAGCGATCATGGCATAGCGCCCCTTGGTGCTGAGTTTCATACACTATCTCCCAGCCGCCGATCATCCGACATGGACCCGGCTATTGACGCACGCACGAGCAGGCTTTACCTGCGACAAGTCAACGGGCTGCATTCGCAGACCGATTTAGAATAGTTCTAGGTTTTCCGACCGGGTTAGTCAAGCTTTCCCGTCGGCCAGATATACGAAGAGGTTACGGCATATGCCAGAGGTGATTTTCCCCGGTCCCGAGGGACGTTTGGAAGGACGCTATCACCCACAGAAGGCCAAGGACGCCCCCATCGCGATCATCCTGCACCCGCACCCCAAGTTCGGCGGCACGATGAACAACAAGGTTACCTACAATCTGCATTATGCCTTTCACGAAATGGGCTTCACCGTCCTGCGGTTCAATTTCCGCGGCGTGGGCCGTTCGCAGGGCGAATACGATCAAGGTATCGGGGAGCTGTCCGACGCAGCATCGGCGCTGGATTACCTGCAAGCGCAGGCACCCAATTCGCGCCAGTGCTGGGTCGCGGGCTTTTCATTCGGGGCGTGGATCGGAATGCAGCTGCTGATGCGCCGGCCCGAGGTCGCAGGCTTTATCAGCGTTGCACCACCGGCGAACATGTACGACTTCACGTTCCTCGCGCCCTGCCCGTCCTCGGGCCTGATCATAAACGGCGACGCGGACCGCGTGGTGCCCCCCGCCGACGTGACTTCGCTGGCAGAAAAGCTGCAACAGCAAAAGGGCATCACGGTCACCCACCAGACCGTTCCCGGCGCGGGTCACTTTTTCGAGAGCGGTATGGATGAGATGATCGGCAACGTGAAATCCTACGTCACCCGCCGTCAGGGTGAACCGGGTATTCGTTAAGCGGTAAAAAAGGCGGGCGGCCTGTACGGCCCCTGCCTGCGAACGCGTGCGCGCTAGAATGAAATCACGAAGCAGGTGCCCGGCGCATCGCGCACGATCTTGATCTCAGCCGCCAATTGCCGGGCGAGGGTCTGAATGATCGTCATCCCCAACCCGCCAGCCGCATCCAGATCGAAACCGGCAGGCAAGCCGACGCCATTGTCGCGATAGGTCAAGATCCGCTTGGTATCGACCCTTTCTATCAACAGGCTGATCTCACCGCTATCGCGGCCGGTAAACGCATATTTCAGGGAATTGGTCATCAACTCGTTGATCGCCAGCGCCAGAGGAATCACCTGATTGACCGGCAGGACCATTTCCTCGGGCGCCATGCACTCCACCGACACCGGCGTTTCGCCGCCCAGAGCCTGCGCGACGTCCTGCATCATCTGTACGAAATAGCTGCCCACATCGACCGAAGCGGCCTCATCCGAGCGGTAGAGCGCGCTGTGGATCGAGGCCATGACCTGCAAGCGGACCTGAACCTTGTCCAGCACGGCCAACGCCTCGTCCGAGGTGGTCTGCCGCCGTTGATACCGAACGAGGGAAATCAGCAGGCCCAGATTGTTCGCGACACGGTGATTGACCTCATCCAGCAACATCCGCTGGGTTTCCAGCGCCTGTCGCAACTGCATGATATCGTTTTCGCGGACTGTCCTGTCGCGCAATGTCAGAACCGCGCCCAGAACCTTCCCCTGCTCGTCATGGACCCGACGTGCCGACCCCTCGGCATAGACGCGGGTGCCGTCGGGGCGGTCGATCAGCCACATTTCGTTTTCGACCACCTCACCATCGCGCACGGCACGGGCCAGAGGCAGTTCGCAGGACGGATATTGCGAGCCATCGACGCGCAGCAGGTTATAGACCTCGGAATAACCTTCCGTCTCAACCCCCAACTCGGTGACACCGTGCATTTCGGACGCCGCACGATTGACGAACCGGATCACCCCCTGGGGATCGGTGATGATCATGCCCTCACCAAGCTGGTTCCACGCCTCGGCCTGAAGCGTGGAAAGGAGTTCCCATTCCGCCATTTTATTGAACTTTCACAAGGTATCCACGCAAATCGCGTGAGGTTGTTTCCTACCCTGCGGGTTGAGCGGTTTCCACCATCTTAACGAACCAGGATGCCCCGATCGGGCTGATCTCATCGTTAAAATCAAATTCAGGATGATGAAGCCCCGCACCTCCGTTACTTCCAAGGAAAAGATAGGCACCGGGGCGGTGTTCCAGCATGTAGGAAAAGTCCTCGGCGCCCATCATCGGGATCATTTCCGTGGTAACCTTGTCGTCCCCCATGACCGCCCGGGCGACACTTGCGGCCAGCTCCGTTTGTGCGGGGTGGTTGACCGTCACGGGATAGCCGCGATTGTAGGTGACGGTGGCGGTCCCGCCATGTGCGGCAGCGATATTGACGGCCACCTGCTGCATACGCGCGATCACCATCTCGCGCACGTCCTCGTCCAGCGTGCGGACCGTGCCGCCCATCTGCGCCGTCGCAGGCAGAACATTATCGGCGGAGCCTGCATGGATTGTCGTGATCGACAGCACACAGCTTTTCAACGGATCCGTGTTGCGCGCGGCGATCATCTGAAGCCCCTGCGCGATCTGGCAGGCGATCTGCACGCTGTCGATGCCCTGATGCGGCATGGCGGCATGGGCACCTACGCCCACCACGTCGATGCTGAACGTATCCGCCGCGGCCATCAGGGGGCCGGGACGGGTCAGAAACGTGCCGAAGGCTTCGCTCGGTTGGTTATGCAAGCCATAGACCTGGGCGATGTCGTAGGTGTCCATCACCCCTTCCTCACACATGGCCAGACCGCCACCGCCGCCTTCCTCCGCCGGTTGGAAGATCAGCGCGACGGTGCCCTTGAAATTCCGGGTTTCCGCCAGATAGCGGGCCGCGCCCAGCAGCATCGTGGTGTGGCCGTCATGACCGCAGGCGTGCATCTTTCCCTGCCTCGTGGATTTGTAGGGCAGATCGCGCACTTCCTCTATCGGCAGGGCGTCCATGTCTGCGCGCAAACCGATGGTCGGGCCGTCGCCCCCCTGACCGTGGATCAGGGCAACGACGCCGCTCTGCGCGATGCCGGTCTCGATCTGCTCGATGCCGAAGCTCTTGAGTTTATCGACAACGTAGGCGGCGGTTTCATGGCAGTCATAGCCAAGCTCGGGGTTGGCGTGGATGTGCTGGCGCCATTCCTTCATGTCCTCGTGGAATTCCGCGATACGATTGATGACAGCCATGATGAGACTCCTTTTGCTGTCGTGTACGTTCGCCGCGGGTGGCGGCAGGGTCAAGATGCGCCTTGCACTGGCCGCCTCGGCGCGCGACCCTCGACCCATGAAACCACTCGACGACAGAACCGCCTCCGACACTCTGGTCCTGAACGGCGACGCCCGGATGGAGCGTCTGACCGAGATCATGGCCCGGCTACGAGCGCCCGATGGCTGCCCGTGGGACCGGGAACAGGATTTCGCCTCGATCGCCCCCTACACGATGGAGGAAGCCGCCGAGGTGGCCGATGCCATTGCGCGAAACGATATGCCGGATTTGCGGGATGAACTGGGGGACCTTCTCCTTCAGGTTGTCTACCACGCGCAGATGGCAGACGAATCAGGTCACTTCGCCCTGCCCGACGTGATCCGCGCGATTTGTGACAAGATGGTCCGGCGACACCCGCATGTCTTTGCCGACGCGCCGGGCCGCGATGCCACCGAACAGACCGTGGATTGGGAGCGGATCAAGGCCGAGGAGCGCGCCGCCTCGGACAAGGGGGAGCGTCGCACGCTGGACGGCGTGGCGCTGGGACTGCCCGCCCTGACCCGCGCGGTGAAATTGCAAAACCGGGCCGCGCGCGTCGGGTTCGACTGGCCCGAGGTCGGTGACGTCCTCGACAAACTGCAAGAGGAAAGCGCCGAACTGGTAGAGGCGCGTGACACCCTGACCCATGACGATCAGGTTGAGGAGTTCGGAGACCTGATGTTCGTCATGGCCAATCTGGCCCGCCACCTCAAGATCGACCCCGAAGCAGCATTGCGCGGCGCGAACGCGAAATTCGAGCGGCGTTTCAGATGGATAGAGGACGCTCTGGCGGCTGAGGGGAGTCATGTAAACCAGTCGGATCTGGCCCGGATGGATGCGTTGTGGAACCTGGCGAAGGCTGAGGAACGTAAATCTCCTTCGTAGCATCGGGGCGGCAAACCTCACATCTTCTCTTGCGCAGGGCACGGAAGTCCGTCTGCGCTCTGTCCCTCTTGCGGACCACTTTGCGGCGCCCAGTCGCCTGAAAAGTCGTGAAGACCTTTTGCGTTCCAGCCTTTCGCGCACGCATGTGCAAGGAAAGCAAGACGACTGCAAGTATCGCCAAGAGAGAAGACAAAAGAAGAACCGAAGCTGTTATGTCGAGGTCTTGTAGTGGCGCGAGAAAGCTGACGCCATGCATGTCCTGCGAGAAACCGAACACTTCCGTTCCGCTCCTGTCGCCGGTGGTGGGGATCTTGATCCGAACTGTTTCGATATCGTCGCGACCCGCCATTTCGTCCTCCGAGAACGCTATGGGGCGCTATCTTAGCACGCATTCGGGATTTACCTAAATTCTTTCATGGCCTCTACTTAAAAGAGAAAAGTAATGCTCAGGAGAATACTATATATCGCGCGGCATTCTCTGGCGCCTGAAGCTTCGCAAGGACTCGTTTGCTGATGGGTCCGCAATCGTTTCCTGCCGCTTATGACGCGCCAGAAGCAGACGCAGGAAAGCGACGCACAGGCTCAGGGCTCCGATGGTAAGTGCAACGAAACGAACATCGGCATCGGACAGGCCGAAATAGGTGCTCACGGCATCAAGGTGTCGGGTGGCGAACGCCAGTGCAAAAGTGGTCGGATCCATCGTGAAAGCCTCCCTCAATACATCCGATGATACGTCCAAGCCTTCACAATGCAACCTTTACGTGTATAGGGCGTGAATTCAGCCACGACTTTACAGGCTTTGCGCAAGGCGCGACGTGTTGTAGGAGAGCGCAACCGGGCCAATTCCTTCAGGAGAGCTTAAATGAGCATCATCATCGACATTACCGCACGCGAGATCCTCGACAGTCGTGGAAATCCGACCGTCGAGGTCGATGTCTATCTGGAAGACGGCGCGATGGGGCGCGCGGCTGTTCCCTCGGGCGCATCTACCGGCGCGCATGAGGCCGTCGAACTGCGCGATGGCGACAAGGCCCGCTATATGGGCAAGGGCGTGCGCAAGGCTGTGGAGGCCGTGAACACCGAGATCTGTCAGGAACTGCTGGGCGTGGACGCGACCGAGCAGGTGATGATCGACGACATGCTGTGCCAACTGGATGGGACCGAAAACAAATCGCGCATCGGTGCAAACGCGATCCTGGGCGTTTCGCTGGCCGTGGCCAAGGCGGCGGCGGAAAGCGTCGGCCTGCCGCTCTACCGTTATGTTGGCGGCACCTCGGCCCGCGTTCTGCCCGTGCCGATGATGAATATCATCAATGGCGGTGAACATGCGGACAACCCGATCGACATTCAGGAATTCATGATCATGCCGGTGGGTGCGGAAAATCTGGCCGATGCCGTGCGGATCGGGTCCGAGATCTTCCATACACTCAAGAAGGAGTTGAGTGCCGCGGGTCACAACACTGGTATCGGGGATGAGGGCGGCTTTGCCCCTGCCCTGTCATCCACCCGCGAGGCGCTGGACTTCATCATGACCTCCATCGACAAGGCCGGTTACAAGGCGGGCGAGGATGTTTATCTCGCGCTCGACTGCGCCTCGACCGAGTATTACGAGGGCGGCAAGTACGAGATGAAGGGCGAAGGCAAATCACTGACATCGCAGGAAAACGCCCAGTACCTGTCCGATCTGGCGGACGCCTATCCGATCATCTCGATCGAGGATGGCATGGCTGAGGATGATTGGGAGGGCTGGACCGCTCTGACCGCTCTGATCGGTGACAGGGTGCAACTGGTCGGCGACGACCTGTTCGTCACCAACTCCAAGCGTCTGAGCCGCGGGATCGCGGACAAGGCCGGCAATTCCATCCTGGTCAAGGTGAACCAGATCGGCTCGCTGAGCGAAACCATCGACGCGGTGGATATGGCGCACCGGGCGCGCATGACCTCGGTCATGTCGCACCGTTCGGGAGAGACGGAGGACGCGACCATCGCGGACCTCGCCGTGGCGCTGAACTGTGGCCAGATCAAGACCGGTTCGCTGTCCCGCTCGGACCGGCTGGCGAAATACAACCAGCTGATCCGCATCGAGCAGGAACTGGGAACGACCGCGCGCTATGCCGGTCGGGCGATCCTGAAGCGCTGACCTTCACCACTGGTGAGCAGATGTGAACGACCAGGAAGGCGCGACCCGGAAACGGCTCGCGCCTTTATCGTGTGTAATTCGTGACCATCCGGTAATCCTTGCGCGGCCCCTCGACCCGCCATTCCGCGCGCCAGCTTTCCGGCAGATCGAACACATAGCGGACGTCATAGGTATCCGGATCGCAAAAATGCGAGGCTTGCGTGGTGGTTTGTCGCGGGTCGAAGCGGTGAAAGAACCGGCCGTCCTCGAACTCGACGATGATGTAAGGTTCGTCGGCGTACCAGTGATAGGCGCGGGTCGCCTTGAAGGATGGCAGACCGGCGAAGCGCAACTCACCCTCCTCGATATAGGACAGGCCAGTGCCGCGCGGCTCGAACAGGCCGACGCCCTCGAACCTGCCGGTCCAGTTGCTGTCCAGATCGAAGATGTCGCGGCGGATCGTCCAGCGCCCGATGAAGGGTTCGAGCGGATCGGGCATGTCGGTCACGGGCCTCTCCCTTGTTTGCGGGGCGTCATGGGTCTATCACCCGCGCAACGTCTTCAAACAAGGGTCCCGCCGCATGATCTCTCGCTATTCCCGCCCCGAAATGGTCGCCATCTGGTCTGCGGAGACAAAATTCCGCATCTGGTACGAGATCGAGGCCTATGCCTGCGACGCGCAAGCGCAATTGGGCGTGATCCCGCAGGAGAACGCGGACGCGGTCTGGAAGGCGAAGGACGTCGAGTTCGACGTTGCCCGCATTGATGAGATCGAGGCCGTTACCAAGCACGACGTCATCGCGTTCCTGACCCATCTGGCGGAGCATGTGGGCGCTGACCAGGCGCGTTTCGTGCATCAGGGCATGACGTCCTCGGACGTGTTGGACACCTGCTTCAACGTGCAACTGGTGCGCGCGGCGGATCTGCTGATCGCGCAAACGGAAAAACTGCTCGAAGCGCTCAAGCGCCGGGCGCTGGAGCACAAGATGACAGTCTGCATCGGTCGCAGCCACGGCATTCATGCCGAGCCTGTGACCTTCGGCCTGAAAATGGCGCAGGCCTATGCGGAAATGGACCGCAACCGCATTCGACTGTTGACGGCCCGTGATGAGATCGCGACCGGCGCTATTTCGGGCGCTGTCGGAACCTTCGCCAATATTGATCCATATGTTGAAGAATTCGTTACCGAAAAGCTGGGATTGCGGCCTGAGCCGGTTTCGACGCAGGTCATCCCGCGCGACCGTCATGCTGCGTTCTTTGCCGCGCTGGGCGTTGTGGCGTCCTCAATCGAGCGGATCGCGACGGAAATCCGGCACTTGCAGCGAACCGAAGTGCTTGAGGTGGAGGAATATTTCTCCCCCGGTCAAAAGGGCTCCTCCGCGATGCCGCACAAGCGCAATCCGGTACTGACGGAAAACCTGACCGGTCTGGCGCGCCTGGTTCGCATGGCTGTGGTCCCCGCGATGGAGAATGTCGCCCTGTGGCATGAGCGGGATATTTCCCACTCCTCCGTCGAGCGCAACATCGGGCCAGACACCACGGTGACGCTGGACTTCGCCCTTGCCCGCTTGACGCAAGTTATTGATAAGCTTGTCGTATATCCTGAAAATATGCTGCGCAACATGAACCAGTTCCGTGGTCTGGTGATGAGCCAGCGTGTGCTGCTGGCCCTGACGCAGGCCGGGGTCAGCCGTGAGGATTCCTATAAGCTGGTTCAGCGCAACGCGATGAAAGTCTGGGAGCAAGGCGCTGATTTCAAAACCGAATTGCTGGGCGACCCGGACGTTCTGGCCGCGTTGAGCGCTGAGGAAATCGAAGAGAAATTCGATATCGGCTATCATACGAAACATGTCGATACGATCTTCGCGCGCGTCTTCGGCGACGAATAACCTTTAGCAACATCGCGGGGCGGCCACCGGGCTGTCCTGCGAACTTTGCGCCTCGGAATCAGATCATTTGGCGATTCAACTTATCCGCTTTTCGCCGCCCAGGGCAGGATCCCGGAAGCACAATAAGATCGACTCTTTGCACGCTCAGCATATATCATGCACTGCAACATAAGGATTACGATCATGAGAACCCCTGCCTTCGACCCTTGGGGCTACGCACGACTTGCACACCTTCAGCACAAGATCGGCATATCCGCCGCGCAGACAATCGCAAGCCGCATGGCCTTGTTCATGCAGGGAAATCTGACGCAGGTCGAAGCGACCGCCATGATCATGGAAAAGCCCGTCGCGATGGTTACGGGGCTTCAGGAAGCGGCCGTGGCAATGGCGCGGGGCCACGGCCCCTCCGCCATGATGGAGGCCGCCCTGAAACCCGTCGCGGCCAAGACCAGTGCAAATGCGAAACGCCTCTCCCGCTGAGGGCGCCATGGCGGTAATCGCCGTCTGACGCCCTCATTCGTCGGCGGTGAATCAGGCCTCGTCCAGCAACTGGACCTTTGCCTCGGCATCCGCCTGTACCATGCGGGCGCGTAGCTCCGCCTCACTGACGCGGTCGCCCAGATCGGCGTGCAGCTTGCGATAGACATCATCATGACCGGCTTCGGTGAAATCGGCTTTGATGACCTCCTTCACATAGGCGGCGGTTCGTTCCGCATCATAGCCCAGCTTTTGCCCGGCCCACTCAGCCAACAGACGATTGCGGCGCATCTCGGCCTTGAACTTCATTTCGCTGTCATGGGCGAACTTGGCCTCGAACGTGGCGCGGCGCTCTTCGAAACTTGTCATCTTCGTGACTCCGGGATGTGTTGCGTATGCACGATAGGTGGCGATCGGCTGGTTATCCGGCAAGGGTTTCGGCTCGAATCCTTGCCCATTGCGCCCAACGGCGCTAAGACCCGCCGACATAGGCGGATCACCGCCTCGAAACTGGTTCGGAGAGTGTTATGGCGCGCCGCAGAATGATTTACGAAGGCAAGGCTAAGATCCTCTACGAAGGACCGGAGCCGGGGACCCTGATCCAGTTCTTCAAGGACGATACAACTGCCGGAAACGGTGAAAAGCATGAATTGATCGAAGGCAAGGGCGTGTTGAACAACCGCCTGTCCGAACACTTCATGACGGGTCTGGCGAGCATCGGCGTGCCGACCCACTTCATCAAGCGGCTGAACATGCGCGAACAACTGGTCCGCGCGGTCGAAATGATCCCGCTGGAGGTCGTTGTACGCAACGTCGCCGCAGGCTCCATGAGCAAGCGCCTCGGCATCGAGGAGGGCACGCAGCTGCCTCGCCCGATCATCGAGTTCTACCTCAAGAACGACGAGCTGAACGATCCGATCGTGTCAGAGGAACATATCATCGCCTTCGGCTGGGCCACGCAACAGGATCTGGACGACATGGTTTCGCTGGGCCTGCGGGTCAACGATTTCATGTCCGGCATGATGATGGGCGTCGGGATCAAGCTGGTGGATTTCAAGATCGAGATCGGCCGCGTGTTCGAGGGGGATTTCCAGCGGCTGATCGTCGCTGATGAGATCAGCCCGGATTCGTGCCGCCTGTGGGATGTGGAATCCGGGCAGAAACTGGACAAGGACGTGTTCCGCCGGGGTCTGGGCGATCTGAGCGAAGCCTATACCGAGGTCGCCAAACGTCTGGGCGTGATGCCACGCCAGAACGGGTCCTCCTCGGGGCCGAAATTGGTGCATTGATGGCGCGCGTCCTGGCGATCCTGTCACATCCGGCAACGGCCCTTCTGGCCGGGCTGTACCTGATGTGCATCAGCTTCGCCTGGACGTTCTTTGGCATGATGCCGGCGCCGGTCGTGATCGGATCGCTGCTGTGGATCGGCGGTGGCATCGTGATCGTAACGGGCAAGAAACTCTTGGACAGGGCTGAAAACACATGAAAGTTCGCGTAGACATCACGCTGAAACCCGGCGTTCTGGACCCTCAGGGTGAGGCGGTTCGGCACGCGCTGGGTGCTCTGGGCTTCGACGGAGTTCAGGGTGTGCGGCAGGGCAAGGTGATTGAGCTGGATCTGGCCACTGAAGATGCCGATCTGGCGAAAACTCAGGCCGCCCAGATGGCGGAGAAGCTGCTGTCCAATCAGGTCATCGAAAACTTTACCGTCACGGTGATCTGAGATGCGCACTGCCACGTCCGCTACCGTCATCACCGATTTCACGAGTTGAGGAACTGCCATGAAAGCCGCTGTCATCACCTTTCCCGGATCGAATTGCGACCGTGACATGCACGTGGCGCTGGAGCGGGCGACGGGTCAGGCACCACTCGGCGTTTGGCACAAGGACACCACCCTGCCCGACGGACTGGACCTAGTCGTCGTGCCGGGCGGCTTCTCCTTCGGGGATTACCTGCGCTGTGGGGCCATTGCGGCACGGGCACCGGTGATGAACGCGGTCGTGGATTTCGCGCTGCGCGGTGGGCTGGTGCTGGGCGTGTGCAACGGCTTCCAAATCCTGATCGAGGCGGGCCTGCTGCCAGGGGCGCTGATGCGCAATTCCGGGCTGAAATATATCTGCAAGCCGCAGGCCCTGCGGGTCGCAACCCATGACAGCGCCTTTACCGCGGCTTTGGGAGAAACCGCGACCTATACAATCGCCCACCACGACGGCAACTTCATCGCCGATGCGCAAACGCTGGACCGCCTGACCGGCGAGGATCGCGTTGCGTTCACCTATGAGGGAAATCCCAACGGATCGCTCAACGATATTGCCGGAATTTTGAGCGAGAACCGCCGTGTTCTGGGCATGATGCCGCATCCCGAGCGTCTGAACGATCCCGCATTGGGCGGCACGGATGGCGCGGCGTTCTTCGCCGGACTGGTCAGCTCGCTGGAAACCGCCTGATCTTCCTTCGAACGTGAGGGTTCGGTCAGGCGGCGCGGCGCTCCACATGGCTCAACGCCTGCTCGATCAGGTCGGGACCGGCAGCCGGCAGGTGCGCCCCCTCGCTGAGCACGCGACGCCACGCCCGCGCACCGGGCTGCCCGGTGAAGGCACCCAGCATATGCCGGGTGATCTGATTCAGGCGGGTGCCACGGGTCAGTTCCGCCTCGATATGCGGATACATCGCCCGCACGGCGTCTGACGGATCCGTGCGTGGACTGTCCATGCCGAAAACCCTCGCATCCGCATCGGCCAGTACGGCGCAAGGATCGTGATAGGCCGCCCGTCCGATCATCACTCCATCCAGTCCCGCGTCGAGATGTGGCAACGCTTCCTCCAAAGACATGATCCCGCCGTTCACGACGATTTCCAAGGCGGGGAACAGCCCCTTCATTTCGACCACCAGAGTGTGATCCAGCGGCGGAATATCGCGATTTTCCTTGGGGCTGAGCCCCTGCAACCACGCCTTGCGAGCATGAATGATGAAGTGATCGACCCCGGCAGCCGAGACGCGCGACAGAAAGTCCGGCAGAATCTCGCGCGGTTCCTGTTCATCAACGCCGATCCGGCATTTAACCGTGATTTCAGCCGACTGCGCCGCGTCCTTCATGGCAGAAACGCAATCCGCAACCAGCCCCGGATCGCGCATCAGGCACGCGCCGAAGGCACCAGACTGCACCCGGTCAGACGGGCAGCCGCAGTTCAGATTGATTTCCGAATAGCCGAACGGCTCCGCAATCTTCACGGCCTTCGCCAGCACCTCCGGCTCGGATCCGCCCAATTGCAACGCGACGTGGCCCTCAGCCTCGGACTTGCCGATCAACCGCTCGGGATCGCCATGTGTTAGCGCGCGGGCGGTGACCATTTCGGTGTACAACAGGGCGCGGGAGCTGAACTGGCGATGGAACAGCCGACAATGACGATCCGTCCACTCCATCATCGGCGCAACGGACAGACGGGAAGCATCAGTCATGCTGCGAATCCCTTGTTTCATTGGCTGGCCCTCCGTCGATGGCGGCTACGATTTGCGATCTTTCGCCACTATTCGCGACGATTTCCGCAGCCGGTGCTACAAACGTAGCACTCGGAAGGCGTCTTGTAGCACCGGTGCTTACAGAGGTCACGCACCCACCGACGGAGACGCTACCAAGATTTTCTCGCTCCCCAATTTCCGAGCAAAATCGGTCGAACCCATCGTCCTTCCCACAAGGAAAGGGCTGAAAATGGCAACCATCACGACACGAAACAAAACGAACGGCAAACCGAGCTTCACAGCCCAGGTGCGCATTAAGAGGAGCGGGAAGGTGATCTTCTCGAAGTCGGAAACCTTCACGCAACGTAAGCTGGCGGAAAAGTGGGCCATCCGCACTGAGAAAGCGTGGCACGACGGGACGTTGTCACTCGTCACTCCAACCGGCTCCTTTTCCGAGCTGATCAAGCGCTACCGGATGGACATCGAGCAAGAAGTCGGAAAGACGATGATTCAGTGCCTCCGGACCCTTGAGGGAATGGATGAAACAAGCGTTGGCTGCCACGAGGTTAATCCAACTTTTCTCATTGATCTGGCACGCGCATTGAAAAAAGAGGGCCGGTGCGCCGCGACAGTAAACAACTACATGCAGCATCTATATGGCCTCTTCACCGTAGCAGAAACGGCTTACAAAATCCCGTTGAAATACGAGGATATGCAAAGCGCAATGAGAACATTGCGAAAGCTCAAAATCGTCAGCAAGGCCAACAAGCGCGACAGACGTCCAAAGCTCGAAGAACTGAACGAGCTGATGGAGGAGGCTTTTGCTCGATCTGCGCGAAGCAATGCCGCCCCCTTGCACAAGATCATTGCCTTCGCCATCGCATCTTCACGTCGACTATCGGAAATCACGCGAATTCGATGGGATGACCTGAACTATGCAGACAAGAAAGTCCTCGTTCGCGATATGAAGCATCCGGGTCAGAAGAAAGGTAACGACGTTTGGGTTCTGCTCAGCGACGAAGCGCTCCAGATCATCTTGTCAATGCCGAAAGTCGACAGCAGAATCTTCCCCTATGCATCTGATAGCCTGTCAACCGCATTTACTCGTCTCGTTGAACTCTTCGAGAACATTGAAGATCTCCACTTTCATGATCTTCGCCACGAAGCGATATCTCGAGCCTTCGAGATGGGCTGGTCAGCGGCAAAAGTCCGAATGATGTCTGGTCATCGCTCGTGGTCATCCCTCGAGATTTACACCAATCTCGAGAAAATTGGAGACCGACTTGAAGGTTGGAAATGGTGGGATGTTGTATTTCAGCCAGAAACTCCAGAGCGGGTTGATGCGCTGAAAAAGAGGGTCGCAGGGCGGAAAGCGCAACAGGCGGCAAAGGCGACAAAAACAAAAAAATCTACCAGGAAATAGATTTTCATTATCGGCCCCGATCCAAGATCGGGGCCCTTTGCGTTACCGCGGCAGACGGGCTGCGAGCTCAGTCAGCCGCGCGCCATGCCACCGCAGAGCAGCAGCATACCGATCCTCGGGGACATCCGCTTCCGACAGAAGATCGCAAATCTTCCGCAGTGCCTTTCCGACGCGCGCCGGGTCGGGACTGAGCCCGTCCAGTAGACGATCTGCCTCGAGGAAGAGGTCGAGGCCTCGATCGCCGGCGACCTGTTGCAGCACCTCCGAAAGACTATCGCCGTTGCGGCGCAGGAAATCCTTGGTGTCCAGCGCGCTGAGCAGCGCGGCGCCGCCATAAAGCGTCTCGTTCATTGTAGTTCTCCTGGCACGAGGGGCCGGCCGTCTGGCCGGACTTGCACCCTGTGCCGTCAAGCACCGCCGGCAGAAGCTGCCGCCGGTGTTCGCTTCATCTTTGCGATTAAGCCACTGACCGAAAATGTGCCCCCACATCTACGTTTTCGAGCGCGCGGCGCAGGCCATCTGTCAGAAGACAGATTTCTTCAACCACCCGATCGCGAGGGTCGATGGAGGCGAAGTATCCAATGTATGGCAGGTCCGGGTCGTCGACGTAATCCAACGATAGCAGAGCCAAGATCTGGCCAAGCATGGTCCACGTGCGCGGCGTAAGACGGCCATCGTTCGCGAGGAGTTCCACGCATCGGTCGACAAGGCGGGCGGATTCGTAGCCCCCCAGGAGGCGGGCCGCGTGCCAGAGGCCCTCACGGTGCTCCGACACAAAGGACAGTATCGGATCGGCAGGTATCTTTTGCGCTATGTTGCGGGGGAATGCGGTTTTCGATTCGAGTCCCATGATGATCTCCAGATGGTTTCCGCGTCGTGCGCGGTTCAAGGGTTCGTCGATCCGGATGCATTCGACTCGTTAGACTTCTTCCCTATTCTCCCTTATTCAAATCGACCCTGTCGTTCGCGGCCTCACCGAGGCGGCCGCGAACGAATGGGCTCGATCCCTACTTATAAATTTCGAGGCTTGGTGCCGACCGTCCTGAATTCGTCACCAGGCTTCAGGATTGCTGCTGACCATTCATGGCGGCTTGCCGGAGCTCTGAAAGAGAACGCCGGCCCGCTCTGACAGCACGCGCGCGCTGGTTCCTGTCGTGGTATTGAGAAGCAGTCCGGCCGCCACCCCGCTGCCCGCAGAGTGAAAGCGCCATCCATGTCCGATCGACATCGCTGTCGTAGGCCAACTGATGCCAGAGCGTGCGCACGATGTGCTCTCCGGTTCCCACGTGTTCATACCAGACGTCAGAGATCCAATCGGCCGTCAGCGCCGTCACACCGCCGTCGCGGGAGAACAAAGGGGTTCCCGATCGGCGATCGTAGCCAAGCCACAGATCTCCTCCAGGGGCGTCCAATACCAACAACTCATCGAGAAATTCGGTCAGCTCAGGCCAGAGTTCGGAACGCTCATAGTCACCGCCAGTTTTCTGAGTCTTTATCGAAATCGACCAGCCGGTTGCATCCCGACGAATCTCTTCGTCGATCCGAAAGCGGTATAAATCGCTGATCCTCAGCGGGGCTGCTACCGCCAGTGCCAATGCTGATGCATGAAGTGCAAGAAGATATCGACGCGAAGTGCCGGCCTTTGTCGCACGGCTCTCGGCCAGCAGCTCCTCGGCAAGGGACCATACCTTGCCGATGTCAGTCGGGTTGGCGAGGAGCCAGGCATGCTTCCGTTTGCGCTTGAGACGCCCGATCCGGGCATATCGGGAAGCTTCACCACGGATGGCCTTCCGGAGCTTACTCTTTTCGTCACGATATACGAGAAACTCTGCGAGCTTCCTGAGTTGCATCGCGAGTCCAATTTCCCCCTGTCCACGTGCCTCTTGGCGTTCAAGCCAGAGTCGAACACTTTCGGTGTCGAGATCGGCGGACCGATCTGCATCGATGCAGACTTGCACGATGCAGCGAAGAACGTATTCGGCCGCCCTGATCTGCGATTGGGCGGGAGGCGATGTATCGCCAAGATCGATCATTCCGCCATCCAGGTCGTTTCGGCGGCGGCGCATCTCTTTCAGCGTGACCTTCCAATCATCCGGCAGTTCGTCGGTCCCGACCGAAAGATCAGAGCCCTTGCTGGGTCGAGAAGTCGTCGTTTGGCGCGGCTTTTCCCGCTGCCTTTTCTCTCGCTTGAGCTGGGAGATCACACGCGCAAGTGGCGCGCAGTGATGCGGTGCTTCAACGCTCAAGACGTCGCGCAGCCGCTCGAGGGTCGAAAGGCACCCAAAGGACTGGAAGTCCTCTTCATCCGGGACGCCCGTTCCACGGGTCTCAAGGTGGGCTTGCCATTTGCGCAGCCGGCGCAGGTCGGATTCAGTTGGCCTTATAAGATTGTCTGACATTTTTCTGGTTCCTTTTGATGTCGCACGGTGTCTTTCGGGGAGCACTCGGCGACACGAGGTCGCCGAGTGCCGTTCCTCGGGGGATGATGGTGCCGTCAGCGAAGCCCGTGGCTCATGCGGCCTCCGCATACGCGCCTTCCCGGGTCTTCCGAGCATCCATCCTGGCCTTGCGCAGCAGTTTGCGGGCCTCGCGGTTGGCTTTGACGCCGTCCATCCAAGCATAGTGGGCTTCGGCAACCTCGATGGAGTTGCAGAGCACCGCCGCGACCAGTCCGAGCGCGGACGGGTCGACCGAGAGAATGAAATAGCCGGTCACTTGCCGCGCCTGGTGAAGGGTCATGTCGAGACCGACAGCCTCCGCCCCGACGGCGTAGTGGCCAGCGAATGTCGTTTCCTCCATCGGACGATCTTCCCGCATCGAGGGGAAGAGGAAATCGGAGTCGACAAGCTTGCATCCATACGGGTGATCGTTGATCAGCCGGGGGCGAATTTCCTTCAGATACCATTCGATGACAGGTCGGGCGTCGGGATCGAACTCGGCTTCGACGGCAACGCGGTTCTTGACCAGATGAGCCGGGATGGAAATCTCGACATCTTCACTATCGTTGGACAGGAACAGCTGGGCGTCATCCCCTCGGAATGGCAACCCTCGGAGGTTCGACGCCCGGACTGACGATCCGCGAAACAAGATGGCGCTTTGAACTGCGGCAATACCAAAGCTGAGAGCTCACATGCGCTCCTTGTGGCGCTTACGGCGCTTGAGATCGTCCCAACGGGCAATGATCCGGTTAGCATCTGCCATGAGCTTTTCCGGTTGCGCGTGAACGGCGCGCTGCTGGGCGGGACACTTTGAAAACGCCTTGATCCATTCAAGGCGAGGCGGAGACATCGCGTCGCTCCTGGGGGACGTCTTTCGGACCTGTTTCTTGATCTTTGCAAGTTCCTTCTTTTGCTTCTTTTTCAGGCCGACGTGAAATTCGGCGATATGTGACAGGCGCGCGACCATGTTTTTTCGGGTGGTGCTATCCGCCCTGACTTCGCCGTCAATTTCACGGGCGCGCCAAACGTTCGCGGCGCGAGCGATGACCTGTGGATTACAGACGTCTGCCAAGCTGGGCGTCATCGACGCATCCAGGTCACCGCCTCGTTCGAGCATAGCCGTTGCCAGGTTCAGCGCGTTCTCGTAGGTTTCTTCGGTGCGCGTGCTGAAATCGCTCTTCTCAGCAGGGATGGGCCGTCCGAGTCCGTCAGTTCCACGCTTCGCAAGCACGAACTCATCGAACTCGAACCACAGCGCAGATGCCTGCGGACGGTGGCCGCGGCGCCAAGGACTTGGCGGGCTTTTGCCTCGGTCCGGTTGTGGGAGCGGCATATGCGGCAGCAGGTGATCAATCTCGGGGTGGTCCGCACGGATTGCAATGAGATCGTTCATCGTGGTGATGCCCCCCTTGAAGGTTCGCCGCCTTTTGCCGCTCAGTTTGCTGGCAGCGGGGGTGACCCATCCGGGGACGACATCCGGCGGTCCGACCCCGTCTGCTGATGCGACTTCTGCGACTGCTAAAATACCGCTCGCCCGATGAGGACCGATTGGTTGGCCAACGCCACCGATTGCGGCGGTATAGTCCGCAAGTATCGTCCAGTCCGGTAGAACCGCTGCCGAGGCCTTCGGTCCCGCGGCTTTTCCCAGTGCCCCGCGCACGCGCTTTCGCCATTCCACAAAGTGATCATGGGATTTGAACCCCTCTGCAATTGCAGCGATCCGGCCGCGCCCCCAACGTCTCTCGAAATCCGCCAAATCTGCGGGAATTCGATCGAGCGGCGCGTTGCCGTAGAATTTGGGGCACTCCTTGATCCGAGGGCGGATCTGATTGATGGTGCTTTTCGAATATCCCAAGCCTTCGAGGTTCTCGAGCAGGTCTTTCATTGTTTTGATGTTCATGGTCTGTTCCTTTCTTCTGTGACCTTGAGGGAGCTGGGGCCTCGCTCTACAATCCGCCCGGACTTCAACTATTTTTTTTGGGAGGTCCCCGTCTTTGATAGGGCATCCTACGATGCCTGCACTTTTCAAAGCGCGCTCGGCGCCTGGCCCCTTCAGAAAAGAGGGGCCAGGCGCCTGATCGCGATTGACCCGGACTCGACCGCCAATTGATGGACCTGCGGCCATCTCACCTTTTTTGTGGTCAATTCACCCATCTGGTCGGCAGACGACAGGCGATGTCTATCGCCATACGGTTGGGTAAATGGGAGGGAAAATCGGATCATTTCCGGCCAAACCGGGTAAATTCCGGCCGAGGGCGAAGTTGCAACTCAAACATGGTGAATAACGATGTCGAAGACGCATCGACGCACGCGCCTGACGGTCGGCGAAAGGTCGATGCTTGGAATTGCCCCGCGCTCGACATAGCGTCGAAACGTCCGGGCAGACCGCTTTTCCGGATCTTCCCTGTGAAGCTCCGAGGGCTTGAGAAGAGGTTCACGGTAGTCGCGCCAGTATCTGCGTGTAACGAAAACCTCTCCCTCGAGCCTCCAAATGTCTTGCCAAAGATAGCGCTTCCATCCGCTTTCCTTGGTTGGACGAAGATTTCCTTCGTCGATGATTTCCCGCGCGGTGTTCTCGCAGACGTTCCAGTGATCTGCGATCCTTGACACCCGGGCGCTGCCGGCCTCTTCCATACTGTTCTCCCTGCTGATTGCTCAGGAGAAAGGGAAGAATTCGGTCATTTCAAAATTTCGAATTTTCGAGGTTTCTGATCCGCCATTGAGCCGCAGGGAGGCGTTTCAGAAGAGCCGGAAACGCTTCTGGGAGAACTGTGACGTCGTCAGAATGGTCAATAGCGGTGCACTTCACCGTCGGCCCTGTCACACGAGCGAGAGCGGCCGTTTTCCAAAGACAACCCGGACGCCAGAAGCGAACCGTGACTGCATCAATCCCACGAAGGTCACCGTGGCGTTCCTGGAACAGAAATGCAGTGAGGCCATAGTGCTCGCATGAGCGTCGGATCGCCGTCACCACCTTCGAACTGACCGCAGACCACGCAGGGATCTCATGATCCGCCCAGATCGCTGCGTGGGCCACCGTAAAAGTGAACTCCGGTTTCCTCATCCGCCGCACCAAGGAGGTAAGGCCATAAATCTGATAGTCGGTGACGTTCTTCAGACTGGGGAGACAGCTCGCATCCAAGAGGCCGTAGCTTGGCTGGTCAAGAATTGCAGAAGGGACGTTGTCCTTAAAGCGCCAGCAGACGAATTCGTTGCCGTGTTTGAAGTCCAACCAATCGAATATTTCCGCTGATGCCAACCAGGCGATGCCCTCTCGCAGATTTGAATTACAATTCCGCGCTCGGAGGCCAACGGTGCTCCGCAGGACCACCGAGCGCGCACGATATCCTTCTTCAGGCTGGTCCACATCGGGAGACCATTTTGGCAATTTTCGGCACGTCGCGTGAAGAAGTCCGTGCAGCAACCGATGGGCGTCTGTTGGCAGTGATATCCAAGCCAGATCATTCATGAAGAGGCCGGACATCCTATACATGTCATCTGCAACTATTCCGGTCTCTTGGGCCAGAGGATCGCGGCTCTCTTGGGCGGTTCGGTTGTTCTGTAACGAGGCAGTCATCGTGGGTCTCCGTGTTGGTCCAGTCAGTATCTCGGACCGAATAAGGAGATGCAGAAGCAGTTCGAGTGGATGGGTAGCCAAGTCCGCTACCCGTCAGGGTGCCTCTGCTGATTTTACAGGAGTCCCGCGCCTCCGAGGCTTGCTCCGCAGCCCCTGGCACCCACGCCGCAGATTCTGCGGCAGGTCCGCAGAATCTTTCGAACTGAGACTGACCTGCCACTGAACCTTCATCCACCCGGAACCAGAGCCCTTTGGGTTGATACGCCGATTGGCGCAGGAGGAGCAA
>NZ_JACJUQ010000011.1 GCF_014235845.1 Pontivivens nitratireducens
TTTCGAGATGGTCATTCATGCTTCCTTTTGGTGAAGCATGAACCGGATCAATCATACACAAAAGGTCGGACACTCTCGGCCACATGCCCCTGTTGCTCCATCGCCAGCGCGTTGAAGTTCGAGAATGTCATTCCCACCATGAACATCGACATCGAGACGACCACCAGAAATGGCACCACGGTAATGATGTCCGCCGTCAGGACCAGCAGCGTGCTCAGCACGATGAAGGCGAGGACCGCGCCGTGGCTGAGAAAGCGCATCCCCCACCGCTCGACCAGCCAGGCATTCGCGAAGGATGACAGCGCGATGCTGCCCGCGATCAGCGCGAACACCAGCGGAAACCACACGCCAAGCCCCATGACATCGCCCAGAATCTGCTGCGCGGATGTGATGAAGCCAAACAGCGCCCCCATGAACGTCCCCGCAGCCAATGTATAGCCCATCGTCAAGCGCGAGGTCAGAACCGAGCGGAAGGCATCCGCCACAGCGGGAAGGCGGATCTCGCGCCGGTTCTGTGGCGCGAGCGTCTCCGGCAGGAACCTGGCGCAGATCCACCACATCACGATGGAATAGAGCGCCAGCACACCGAACACGGCCTGCCAGGGCGCGATGAACAGGACCAGTTGGCCGATGCTGGGCGCCACGACGGGAACGGCCATGAACACCATCATGATCAGCGATATCACTTGCGCCATCTGTCGTCCGGAATAGCAGTCGCGCACGATCGCGGTGCTGATGACGCGGGGCGCCGAGGACGCAACACCCTGCACCATACGCGCCAGAAGCAGAAGCTCAAAGCTGGGCGCAAAGATGCAGCCGATCGCCGCGACCGTATAGGCGGCCAGTCCGACCATCAGGATCGGCTTGCGCCCGAACCGGTCCGCCAGCAATCCAATGGCCAGCTGCCCAACGGCGAAGCCCGTCATGTAGGCGACGATGACCGTCTGCGCACGGTTGGGGTCGTCCAGCAGGAATGCAGCCCCGATAGAGGGCAGCCCCGGCAACATGATATCAATGGCCAGCGCGTTCAGCCCCATCAGCGCGGCCATGATGGCGACAAAGGCGTTGAAGCCGAGCGGAGCGTGGCGGGAACTGGAATCTGTCATGGAAACTGTCCGGTCAGGAAGGGGAAGAAAGGTCAGCGTCCCTCCCCTATTCCCATGGCACCGGACTGTCGAGGGCTTTAGCCCCGGGTCACCCAATCGTCATAATCAGATACCAGAAGGTGGGTCGGCGCGACATCCGCCTCGATGGTGGCAAACCGTCCGATGGGTTCGCGAAAGATGTTGTCGGTCAGATCGTCATTGACGGTCGAAACCTCACCAATCAGGACGTCGCCGCCCTCACCCCAGAAGGCATGCCAGTCGCCGGGGCGCAGGGTGACGCTCTCGCCGGGGGCGAGCATCAGCTTGTCACCCGGTGCGACGGTGCGCGCGATGCCGTCGCACGCGACGGTGCAGACGCGATCCTGCGCGAAGTTGCCCGCATCGTCCGAGCCGAACAACTCGATGGCCAGCGTCGCCCCGCCCCGGTTTATGATATCCTCGACCTTGTGCACATGGGTGTGCATCGGGCTGAGCTGATCGCGCCGCGAGATCATGATCTTCTCGGCGTAGAGCATGCCGGTGCCACTGTCGCGTTCCGAAAGGTCGCCGTTGCGGGTGGTGAACAGGAACAATCCCATCTCGTCAAACCGCCCGGCACCGTAATCGGTAATGTCCCAACCCAGACGGCGGTCCATGATTTGCCGCGCATCGCTGCGCACGCGCGCCACAAGATCCTCGGGCGACCAGTTCGCAAAACCGGGCAGGTGCTGGCCATGCTGCGCGATGAACGCGGCGGCATCCGCAAGGATCTGATTGATTTGGGAGCGTTTCATGAGGAATACCACGCGGTTTGAGGGTGAGGATGCGTTCGTCTCCTTCTCACCCCAATGGCAGTCTTGCGTCAACGTCCCGCGAACGTGACATCTGACGAAAGAGGGGGCGCCTGGCCCCCTCGATCATAGTCGCTTCGGTCCGGTTCAGACCGGCTGTTTCGTCTTGCGCAGATAGGGCAGGATGCGCTCGAACGATCCGAACTTCTGTTCTGCTTCCTCATCGCTGACGGCGGGGGTGATGATGACGTCATCACCCTGTTTCCAGTCGGCGGGGGTCGCGACCTGGTGTTCTGCGGTCAGCTGGATCGAATCTATGGCGCGCAGGATTTCCGCGAAATTGCGGCCCGTTGTCATGGGATAGGTCAGCGACAGCTTCACCTTCTTGTCCGGCCCGATCACGAAGACCGAGCGGACCGTGGCATTGGTCGCGGCTGTGCGCTCCTCACCCGCTGTCTCTTCCGCGGGCAACATGTCGAAGGCCTTGGCCACCTTCAGGTCGGGATCGCCGATCATTGGATAGCTGACGGATGATCCCGATACGGTTTCGATATCGGCCTTCCACCGCTGGTGATCCTCGACCGGATCGACGGAGATTCCGATCACCTTGGTATTCCGCTTCTCGAACTCGTCGATCATCCCGGCCATCGCGCCCAGTTCGGTGGTGCAGACCGGCGTAAAATCCTTCGGGTGACTGAACAGAACGGCGTAACCGTCACCGATCCAGTCGTGAAACCTTACCTCACCCTCAGTCGTGTCGGCGGTGAAGTCGGGGGCGGTATCGTTGATGCGCAGGGACATGGTGTATCCTCGATTCGTTTACAGGCGTAAACCGGAGGTAGGTGCACGGACACGTCCGCGCAACTCCTCAATCTCAGTTGCGCGGTATGGTAGGCGTCAAACCCTGCGCGCGCTGGGCCTCGATTTGTTGGGCGGTGGCGATGACGGTGCCATAGCGCTGCGCGCCGGGGGGGTGCGTGGCAAGAATGGAGCTGGACCCGGCAAAGCGGGCAAAGCTGGCAGCGCCGTCAACGGGATCATAGCCCGCAAGTTCCGCGATATAGGTGCCCAGAACGTCGGCCTCCAGCTCGAAACTCTGCGAATAGGCGCGTCCTCCGATCTGCTGGCCAAGGTCCGCACCGGCCTGCGCATCACCGCCAAGCCCCCCCAGGATCAGCGCCCCGGCGAGGCCGCCGAGTCCGACCTGCTGCTGGCGACGTTGCAAATGCCCGGCAATGTGGTGGCCTGCCTCGTGGCTCATGATGAAGGCAACCTCATTGGCGTTGCGCACGGTGCGCAGCATCGCTTCGTTGAACACGATCAGAGGGTAGCCGTTCTGGAAGGTCTGAAAGGCGTTGGGCTGATCGCCCGGGGCGATCTGAAACTGGAAATCGCAGAAATTACCGCTGCGCCCGGTTTCGGCACGGCAGGTGCTCTCGGCAATCGGCTCAATGCGTTGAGCAACCTGACGCATCAGGTCCTCCCCCTGCGACAGCGATCTGTTCGCCGCAGGCGCGGCAGTTGCAGGCGGAGCCACGGCGCCTGCAGCGTCAGGCACCTGAAAGGTGGGTTCACAGGCCGTCACGGCCAGCATGGCAAGGGCGGATATAAGAATGCGCACCGGTCTCTCCATCTTGTTACGACAGACAGAATAGCGCGTTTTTCCCCGCTTGCCATATGAGTGCCCCTGACAGTTTCACGTTGTCCGGGGGGACGCATGAAAGCGGCCAAATGTGCAAAGTCACAATGCACTGGCATAACTGCCAAATAACCAATAGCGCGCGCATCTTTTAGAAGATGGCGATTTGGGGCATTTCAACTAATTGATTTTATTACAGGAATCGGCGCCTTTATTTTCCGGCTGGGAAGAGCGTGCGCACTGACATCAAAAGCATGCGCACCGGCACCGGAGAGACGGCAAAGAAAAAGGCCCGCCGAAGCGGGCCTGTTGTCATGTCGACGATGCCGAGGCGTCAGGTGCGACCGAGGAGTTCTAAGAGGCTCCAAATCGTTTCGAGCCTGATTTGCATTTTCATCCCTAAGACGAGTTTCGAAATAACTAAAGACGTTCGCAACTGAGGGTTTCCGGAGATCGATGCCATTTCTGTCCCAAGCCTCCGTCATCAATACCCGCACTCTATGAGCGATTTTCTCCCGACGATCACCCTTGAGGTGATGCCTTGGCATCAGAGCTGCGACGGCTGACTCGCTGGGCTCCAAGGCCTCAAATTACCGAAAAAGTTCGTTCAAGGTCCGCCCCTTGTATAGAATGAACGCGTCGCTTCTGCCTCCTGCACGCGGGGAGGTGCGAATTTTCATGCTCAGTGCGATGCTCGCATGCTCAGCGATAAATTCTTTTGCCTCAGGTTTGTCCAATCCTCGTCCGGAAAGTTGTAACCGCGGGTCTCCTGCGTCAGTTCGCAATTTCGTCCGCCACTCAACCATGGCTCGGCATAGCGCCAACCTGATCTCGCCGATCTCGCGTTGGCGACTTGGAAGTGCTTGCCACGCCTTGTAACCACCTAAACGGGTTTCCAGACGGCTACCGGTGGTGGAGGGGGTAGTGTTGATCGCGGACCCAGGAAGACGCAACATTTCGACGAAGGTGGAATATGGCACGATCGAGATCGCGCCGTTTTCGCTATCCATCACCTCGTAGCCGTGCTCGGTTTGGCTGACAAAAATCACTGGGCGTCTCGCCAGTATAATTTCTGTCCTTGGTGGGAAATTGTAGCGAGGTGCGCTGGTCATGCGGCAGCCTCGATTCGATAATTTTCCCAAAGAACATGATCGAGGTTTGCTCGCAGCACGTACTGGGCAACGAGACGGTAGCATGCCGCAAATGCCCGCGGAGCTGCGACAGATGTATAAGAGAACAGGTCTTTCATATAGTAGAACGGCTGACCCGACTTCGCGATGCGACGGATCTCGTCGTCCGTTTCCACATCTGGATGCGTTACAAAGTAATGCATCCTCATCATGTTATCTCGGCGCTGGCGCCCATAATCATTTGCGTTAACAACAATCATGTCGTCAGCTACGTCAGTCGCTGTTGATGCGGCTATCCTCTGTTCCGTATCAGCGAGAAATAGCGTCTGCTCTACAGCGCTGAGTTGCTGGACAAACCGCCATTGGTCGTCATCGGAATCCTGAAATTCATCAAGGATCACAAGCGGAAATAGCCTTCCCATCCATGAGCGCAGATGGGTGCTGCCCTCGAAGAGCTCCGCCGTCGCAGCGGCAAAGAGGTCAAAGCAGACGATGCCATCTTCGTCCTTCAGACGCTCGCTTTCCGCCCCCCAATCCCCTTCGAACTGCGTGCGCCGGGTGCCTTCCTCGGAGGGGGCCATCATTTTCAGAGGTCGTCCACCCAGTAAGCGTCCGTGGCACCGCAAAATATCCCAGCAGAAGGAATGAATATCCCAGCAGAAGGAATGATAGGTCCGCACATCGATGCGTTTCATTTCTTCCTGGGTCAGAATTTCACGGCAGCGCTTCAGGATCTCCTGCACAGCGGCACGGGAAAAGCTCAAGAACAAGATGCTTTGACCAGGCGCAAGCGTGTCCAGAATGCCCTTGCACTTGAGTAGCGCGAGGGTCGTCTTGCCCGAATCCGGCCCGCCAATCACCAACGCGTGACCTTTTTCGTCTATGACGGATTGGGCGTTTTCCGCAGATCGAGAAAGTCATGACCTAAACTAAGCCCTCGATATCAATATCGAGCGGATCGGGGTCATCCGGCCCGTCTTCGCCGTCGCCTGCTGCGTCGGTATCGTCCAGCTTAGGCAACGCCATCTCAGCGGCGACGGTCTCCAAAAAGGTCTTCACCGTGTCGGGAATCTCGTCCAGCGTCTGGCATTGCTCGATCAGCATCGCGGCAAAACCCGAGCCCTTCTTGGCCTGGAGGACCTGCTTGGACAACGCGATCACGTCGTCATCGCTGTCGCCGTCTTTAAGATAGCCCTTATCGGTCGGATAGTCGGGATGGTCTTTGGCCTGATCTAAAAAACGCCGATGGACCGCAGGCGATACTTCGGCGGCCAGCAAGTCTTCTGTGCCTTAGCAGGCTGCTGAAAAAGTCGAAGACCGTCCATGTTGGCCCAGATCCGGGCCTCTTTTTGGGCTCTCTCGTCGAGCTGATGGGAATGTCTCGCTGCGGGCATCAAGCATCTTGACGAAAATCAGGCTCTGAAAACCTTTTTCAGCAGCCTGTTAGGGCCGGGAGGAACCTGAGCGATCCCGCTCAGTGTCGGCCGCAGCATTTCTTGTATTTGCGCCCCGACCCACAGGAGCATGGATCATTTCGGCCTGGCCGGGGACCGGCCTTGAACGGCACGTCGCTGAGATTCGCAGGCTCCCGCAAGGAAAGCTCGGGGCGGGACTGATGGAGTATCGTGGCGACGCAGTTCGGGATCAGATCGGGTGCTTCAAGGTCGATCTCGTCATCCGTGAACTTGCTCTGGCCGGTGTAGATATCCTGAAGCGCCATCAGGAAGATCATCGTCTCACGCGTCTCTTCGTCAGACTGATCGAGCAGGCGGCTCCAAGCCTGCGGTCGGAGCCGCATGGCGCGCGTGAAGCCAACAACCCAAGGCTCCCACATAACTTCGTCGCTATTGGGATCAACCTCGTAGATCGGTTCGACCCAAAGCGAGCCGGTTATTGCCTCAACGACCGAGTTGTAATGCGCCATCACTGCGCCAACAGTCTCCTCAGCGGCCTTTTCGTCAGGGAATTCCGCCTGCCCCGTCTCACCCCAGACATGAGGCAACCATTCCGAGGGTGGATCATCTCTGGGCAAGCAAGAACACCGACTATGTAGCCATTGAGTTCGCTGAGCGTCATTGGCATGTGCTCAGCGGGCAGCGCATGCAGCAGTGCGTCAAGTCGATCGAGTTCTTGATCGGACTGGTCCATGGATGTCTCCCGGGGAGGTCAAGCGCTGTTACTCTGCGCAACGCCAGCCTTCAACTAAGGAAATGTCAGTTCTGAGCTGGGATCGATACACGCTGCGGGCAGATTGAATGTCGACCTTGGGCCGGCGTCGCGTATGCCGCCTCCTTACGGCGAGCCGCGCGAGGAAGCCGCGTGCGCTTCGCTTGTTTTCGTGCACTGCGCAATGGAGGCGTAGCCCAGATCTGGTTGTGGAGACCAGCGCTGGATGCTTGCCAAGCTTGGGCATGTAGCCGGCAGTCCTTGAAGGCGCTCGGTCGCTCGTGCTTTCCAAGCTGTGCCGGCCTACAAATTAAATAAACAATATCAGAGCTATAAGAAAACCTCAAGAATTTCCGAGAATTCTCTTGACAGGGGTACGCAAGAAAAACTGCCGTTTTGCGCACTCTTATGCCCCATTGGCAATAACGAAGGCAAATGGCGACCCCTGGAGGATTCGAACCCCCGACCTGATGATTAGAAGTCACCTGCTCTATCCAGCTGAGCTAAGGGGCCGTTAGGGGGTCAGTGGGTCCAGGCGCCTCGCCGGTCATGGGCGAAATTGTCGCCGTAACCGCGATTTCTGATGTTCGGCTTGCGTTTCTTGGGCTCCATGACCTGATGCGGAATTCCGTGCCGCCGTGCATACTCGATAGCCGCCTCGCGGGTGTCGAACTGCATATGTACCTGACCGTTCGTATCCCCCGATCCCTGCCAGCCCATCAAGGGATCACGTCTTTTGGCCTGAGCGGCTTCGAATTCCAGAACCCAGTGGTTCAGATTCGCCGTTCCGGAGGTCATTGCGGCTCTCGCTGGCTGATAGATACGGGCAAACATGGATCATATCCCAATTAGAATTCCGCTATAGGGTATGTGCAAAAAATAACGCCCGCGCAAGGGGCGCGGGCGTGATGTGGATTGGAAATGTCTTGCACGCATTCCGGCGCGCCTGCTGTCTTCAATTGGCCGATGCGACGACAAAGCCACGCTCGACGTTGCTTTGCTGGGTCATGTAGAGCGTATCAAGGTAACCGCTGCCCGCTGCGCCGACACCGTTGGTAAAGGCAGAGGCCACGGCGGCCAGTTCTGCTTCCGCCGGTCTGGGGGCGGTTGTCGCAATGATCAAAGTGAAAAGAGCAGACAAGCCGAACAGGGCGTTCACAAGGGTACGCATTATACACTCCATTGAAATAACATAATTTATTCGTTGTATGCAGTATCAACTCGGCATCCCTCGGCAAGTTCCCGCCGATTCAGAAAAAGAATCATTTCAAATGAATTTTCTGCAATTGCCGCGCAAATTTCCCGCCATGGAATTCCGCCACGGAATAAAGCCGTTGAATACGGTTCGTGGAATGTATCGGAAGACGTTTCGACCGAAACGTGAGAACAAGACGCCGTCGATCCCTGACAAGGGAGCGTGGGTGGGTGGTGGTATTGTCAGACACCGACGGCTCTGCTGCTTGCACTTCAGAACATAGGGGGGCGCCGCACTCTGACAATTCGCTTTTTGCAATAGATCGATTCAATTTTAGTCATTACCGGAGGCCGCGCCGGTGATTGAAGCATGTGCAATCCTCGCTATATCTCATCTGTGCAGCCGAGGGGAAAAACATGAACGACACCATCACGCTTCCTGAAGTCGTCCGCCCCGAACAGCCGAAGCTGGAGGGTGGACGCAAATTCGTGATGCGAACCGACTTCTCCCCCGCCGGTGATCAACCCACGGCGATTGTCGAGCTTTCAGACGGGGTGAAGGCCGGCGAACAGGATCAGGTTCTGCTGGGTGCCACGGGTACAGGCAAGACGTTCACCATGGCCAAGGTCATCGAGGAGACGCAGCGCCCCGCCATCATCCTCGCCCCCAACAAGACGCTCGCGGCGCAGCTCTACGGTGAGTTCAAGGGGTTTTTCCCGGACAACGCTGTCGAGTATTTCGTCAGCTACTACGATTATTACCAGCCGGAGGCCTATGTCGCCCGCTCCGACACCTATATCGAGAAGGAATCGCAGATAAACGAGCAGATCGACCGGATGCGCCATTCAGCCACGCGCGCCCTGCTCGAACGCGACGACGTGATTATCGTGGCATCGGTGTCGTGCATCTACGGCATCGGCTCGGTCGAGACTTACAGCGCGATGACGCAAGATGTCGTCGTCGGGCAAAGCTATGACCAGCGCAAGGTCATGGCCGATCTGGTCGCCCAGCAATACAAGCGCAACGACGCTGCCTTTCAGCGCGGTTCGTTTCGCGTGCGCGGCGACACCGTTGAAATCTGGCCCGCCCATATGGATGATCGCGCCTGGAAGCTCAGCTTCTTTGGCGAGGAACTGGAAAGCATCACCGAGTTCGATCCCCTGACAGGTGCGAAGACCGGCACGATGGACAAGGTCCGCATCTACGCCAATTCCCACTACGTTACCCCGCGCCCGACCATCGCGCAGGCCATCGTCGGCATCAAGAAGGAGCTGAGGCAGCGGCTCGACCAGTTGGTAAACGAGGGCAAGTTGCTGGAGGCGCAGCGCCTGGAACAACGCACCCAGTTCGATCTGGAAATGCTGGAGGCAACCGGCGTGTGCAACGGGATCGAGAACTATTCGCGCTACCTGACGGGCCGCGCGCCCGGCGAGCCGCCGCCCACCCTGTTCGAATACATCCCCGACAACGCCATCGTCTTCGCGGACGAAAGCCATGTTTCGGTTCCGCAGATCGGCGGCATGTACAAGGGCGATTACCGGCGCAAGTTCACCTTGGCCGAGCATGGCTTCCGCCTGCCGTCCTGCATGGACAACAGGCCGTTGAAATTCGAGGAGTGGGACGCGATGCGCCCGCAATCCATATATGTTTCGGCCACCCCTGCCGCGTGGGAGCTGGAGCAGGCGGGCGGCGTCTTTACCGAACAGGTGATCCGCCCCACCGGCCTGCTGGATCCGCCTGTCGAAATTCGGCCAGTGGAAATGCAGGTCGATGACCTGATGGACGAAATCCGCATCGTTGCAGCGCAGGGAATGCGGGTTCTGGTGACCGTTCTGACCAAGCGCATGGCCGAGGATTTGACGGAATATTTCCACGAGCAGGGCATCCGCATTCGCTACATGCACTCGGATATCGACACGGTGGAACGGATCGAGATCCTGCGCGACCTGCGCCTGGGCGCGTTCGACGTTCTGGTGGGCATCAACCTGCTGCGTGAGGGTCTGGATATCCCCGAGTGCGGCCTCGTCGCGATTCTGGACGCGGACAAGGAAGGCTTTCTGCGCTCCGAAACCTCGCTGGTGCAGACGATCGGGCGGGCGGCTCGGAATGCCGATGGGCGCGTTATCATGTATGCCGACCGCATCACCGGCTCGATGGAGCGGGCGATAGGAGAAACCAACCGCCGACGTGAGAAACAGCAAGCCTACAACGAGGAGCACGGAATAACGCCCGAAACCGTCAAGAAGAACGTCGATGACATTCTGGCCGGTCTCTACAAGGGCGATACAGATCAAAGCCGCATCACCGTCAAGGTGGACAAGCCGATGGTGGGCGAAAACCTGGCCGCCCATCTGGAGGCGCTGCGCAAGGATATGATCAAGGCCGCCGAGAACCTGGAATTCGAGGAAGCCGCCCGCATCCGCGATGAGGTCAAGCGTCTGGAAACGGTCGAGTTGACCATCGCGGACGATCCGCTCGCCCGGCAAAGCGCGGTGGAGCAAGCCGTCACCGAGGCGAAGAGGGCCTCCGGTCGTTCCACGGCAGGCAAGGGCGGAACTCGGCACTACAGGGGCAAGAGTCAAAAGAAATTCGGAGGGTGACGTAGCGATAAGGGCTGTAAACAGCTTGTGTACGATGGCATGCTGGCCCTCAGCAGAGGGGGCGATGCGACGTGCCGACGGGGGCCACAACCACAATAGCCGAAGTCACGCGACAGATTTCCGTGCTGAACAGCGATATGAGGTTTCGCGTCCCGGCAACGACCGTGATGCTGATCATTTTCCTGTACTTCGTGGACCTGTCGGCGGCCATCTATTCAGGTGCGATCTATTATATCTGTGAGTTCATGCAGTATCGCATCGGACGCAAATACATCAAGAATCCCAGCAAAGAACATTACGCCCAGATGATGATCGCTTCGACCCTCGCGGTCAGCAGTGTCCTGTTGCCGGTCGTCATGATGTGGCATCTGGGGACCATGTATCCGCGCGTGATATGCGTCACGATCCTGACGGCGACATTCCTGCATGTTGCACTGATCCGTTCCCCCCATTTGCGATTCGCTGTCGTCACGGCCATCCCGTTGATCTGTGCCTTCTACTATTTGATAGTGCTGCAATATTTTGAGAGAAACGATGTCGTGGTTTTGCTCGTAAGCCTGCTGGGCGTGACCGCATTCAACGCGTATTTCATGTTGGCAGTGTTTACCTACAACCGCTTCCAACGCGCCTTGCTGATTGCCAGCGATACCGCACGGGCGGCGAGCACCTCGAAAAGTCAGTTCCTCGCCACGATGAGTCATGAGTTGCGCACCCCGCTGAACGCGATCATGGGTGTCAGCCAATTGTTGCACGATCAACCGCACCATCCCGCCTCCGCGGTTCGCATCGCGGCGCTGCAACGGGCATCGTTCAGCCTCAAGGCCCTGGTGGACGACGTGCTGGACCTGACGCGGATCGAGCAGGGCATGATCGAATTGCGTCCGGTTCGCACGAATCTGAAGGACGAGATCTCCGCCATAGCGGAGCTGCACCGGTCCGTCGCGATCTCGAAGGGGCTGTCCTTCGAACTGCGCTTCGCGCGGCATATACCACAATACCTCGTCTTCGATCCGTTGCGGGTACGCCAATGCGCCACCAATCTGCTGAACAATGCGCTGAAGTTCACGGATCGCGGAAATGTCAGCATGACCGTCAGGACCGCGCAAGCGCAGGGTGACGAGGTCCGGGTGGAGATTGAGGTCAGCGATACGGGCATCGGTGTTCCGCCCGGAATGCGCCACCATCTGTTCGAAAGCGGATACCAGTCTGACATTCCCCCCGCCTCGCCCACTTGCCACCGTCCGAGCGGTGCCGGTCTGGGGCTGAGCATCTCGCGTATGCTCGCACGGCAAATGGGTGGGGATATCACTTTGGTCTCGCAGATTGATGCGCAGATGGGCGCGACCTTCCGCTTTACCTTCACAGCGCAACTGGCTGGTCCCAAGCAGCCCGACACGACCGACACCGCCGCAAATCCCCTGACTATGGCTGTGCGAAACATCCTTGTGGTGGACGATATCGCCACCAACCGCATGGTCGCTGCCGCCTTCGTCGAGGCGGAAGGCCTCAACGCGACGCAGGCGGCAAGCGGGGCCGAGGCGCTCGATCTTCTCGCTCGGGGCCAGTTTGATCTGGTGCTGCTGGATATGAACATGCCGCAGATGTCCGGCCTGGAAACATTTCAAGCCATCCGGGCCTCGAACACGGCATGGGCCTCGATTCCCGTGATCGCCCTGACCGCCGACGCAATGCCCGAGGACACCGCACGCTATCTGCGTGCGGGCCTCGACGGCTATCTGGCAAAACCGCTCGACAAAAGAGCCTTGCGCGCGGAAGTCTCCGCCGTCTTCGCGGGCAGGATCAACTGTGAAGATCGCAACGGACATGCACGATGACACCGCCGCCCACCGGTTCGGACCAGGTCAGCCCGATCGCATCGGCGGCACTGCCCTGCTTGACCGCCACGCGCGGAAGGCGCCCGTCCCAGCTGGAACTGATCGCGTATGTCGGACTGACCCCATCGACCGTCAACGCACGTAAGCCGAAGGGCAGACGCCCCGCGGTCGGAACGGTCCAGGTCGTCGCGGACCCGAACTTGGTGTAGGGCACCGCCGCAGGGTTTTGCGTCCGTATCACGACATTCTCATAGACATTGCCCGTAAAGGTCACGCCGCGCGTGCGGGTCGGGTCCAGCGTTCCCCGGTCCGTATCGACATCGTCCACACGCTGGATGATATCGCCCCCGATGGTCTTGAATGCGTTGTCAGTCACTGAAATCCCGTCGATATAGCGGTTCGGTCCGATCGGGGCGATGCGGATATAGGTAAAGCTCCTAAGCACGTCGGAACAGGTGAAGATATTGCCCGTGATCGTCAGGTTTCCATAAGGATTGTCGTTTGCCGTGTTGGCATTGTGCTCATCGGTCAGTTCGATGAACGCATTGTCGCAGTAGTTGCCGGTGAACACGGTCTTGACGTTCTTGTTGGTCAGCACGACCCCGGCGGAGCGTGCGGCGCCTTCCCCCGCATTGTCACCCTGCCACCAATGGTTGCCGACGAACAGATGCCCACCACCGGCCACGACGGCAAAATGCAGGAATTGCACGGCGCGATTGTTGCGGATCTTCATGTCGTTCTTGTTGGTGTTGAACGCGATGGAGGTCCGCTGTCCCACATCCTGATCGCCATCCGGTGACAGAAACTCGTTGCTCTCGATCGAGATGCCGTTGCAACCCTCCCCGATCGAGGTGATGGCCCGATCCTTGGGCCGCACGAACCAGCAATCGTGGATGTGCCAGGCTGTACCGCTTTGCGCCAGCATCACGGCGGAGGCCCGACGGTTGCACAGAAACTCGATCTGCATCAGGCATTGCCGGTTGATCGAGGTAAATCCCGAATAGTCCAGCATGTAGCGAAACCGCGTGAAGCTGTAGGTCTGCGTGCCCGCAGCGGCATAGAGGGGCTGGCTCAGGATCAGCTTCGCGTTCGGGATATCGACCTCGCGAACATAGACCTCACGCCCCACGCCGGTGCCCTCGACCAGGCTGCCCTGTTCGATCTGCGCGACGTTGACCACATCGGTCAGTTCCAGCGGTTTCGCGCTGTCATAGCTGGCGGAGGAGGTGGCGGTGGCGTCGTTCCAGGCGGAGGAACTGGCCGCCTCCAGATAGCCGTTGCGGATTGCGCGGCGGTTGCCGAACGTGTCGCGGTCGCCTACCGCAGCGTGCACATCCACCGGGCGCGTCAAGCGGATCTGACGGCCGCACAGGTCCAGGCTGTCATGGTCGGTAAAGGCATAGAGCGCCCCCAGCGCGCGTTCCAGCGCGACCTGTTCGTCCTGAAACGCGTCCAGATAGGTGTCGTAATTGTAGTTATGCGTCAGCGCGACCCGACCGGGTGAGGAATGCGCGATCTTTCCCGTGAACCGCACCCGCGCGTCCAGCGTCAGTTCCGACCCGATATAGAACTCGCCCTCAGGCACCAGCAGATCGCGCCCGGCGCTGGCCGCGTCGGCCGCATAGAACGCATCCGTATCGTCGGTGACGCCATCGCCTACCGCGCCGTAATCGCGCACGTCCACCCAATCCATCAGATTGCGCAGAAAATTGGAGGTGGCGTCCTCGATCACAATGCTCTCGATGCGCACGGAACAATTGTTGTCGCCGATCAGGTCCAGCCCGAAATGTGCCCCGGCGACATTCTGAGCCCAGACCAGATCGACCCCGCCGCGTGCGCCCTGGCCGACGATCGCGGATACCTCGTAGACCTCACCATAGGTTTCCAGAAAGACGGCGTCGCCGGTGCTGGGCACCGTTGCCTCTGCCCCGCCATTGGTCAGGGGATAGGCCGCGATGCGAACCGAGGGGCGATTGCCGCCGACCAGCTTGACCCGGGCGGAGACGCGCAGATAGCAACCCGGAGTGATGGCGGTCTGTTCAGTATAGCGCAGTCGCTGCACGCTGTCGGTCTTGAAGATTTCGAGGCACTCGCCGAAATCCGCACCTCCCGCCACCAATGCTGCGTTCGGGGCGTCGTCATAGGTCGCCTGACCTGCCAATCCGTCCTGACTGGACCAGACGGAGAGACCGTCGGAAAATGCGGGCGGCATCAGGTCGATACCGTCGGTGACTGCCTTGTTCATCGATCAAATCCTTTCGCCCGACGGGCGCGAAGGATTTGAAGTGGAAATCGGTATCGCGCCGACTGTGCCGGTGCTGAAAATCTCCACTGAAAAATATCACCGGACGAATCCGGCGAATGTCTTTGTCGCATATGCCCGTTAACGTGTGGTTAATTCAGGCTCCGGTTCCACTTTCGGACAGCAGTCGAACGCCGTTGATCCGCCAGATTCCGTCCACTTGCACCACTTCGTATTCAGCGACGTAACTGCGCGTGTCTCCTCCCAGCACGACCTGTTGGAAGAACCTTTCACCCTCCTGCCGTAACAGTGAGAACCGAATGGAGGCGGGCCGCCAGACCATCGGATAACCCTCCCGTATCATTGCGCCAAAACCGTCGGCGGTGCCAAACATGTTCTGGATCATGGGTGAGGCATGCGCGAACGCCGCATCGAAATCATCGCGCTGAAAGGCGTCGATCTGCTGGGCAATCACGTCGCGTACTGCCGCCTCATCCGCCCGTGCCGCACCGGGCAGCATCAGCGCGAGCACGACGATCAGTCCGAGTAGTATGCGCATGACGATCCTCCTCCGGTGCTTCGATAGCATGCCGCAGCGAAGCGCCCGACAGTATCGAAACTCTATGGAATCTACGCGCCACCACTCCCGTTTGTTTCACGGCTCAGTTGGTGACGAAGACCCCGTTCAGCGCCTGATCAATCAGGGCCACCGTTTCATTCACGCCGTAGAGCGCCACGAACCCGCCGAAACGGGGTCCCTGGCTTGCCCCCAGCAGCACCTCGTAGATCGCCGCGAACCACGCGCGCAGCGGCTCGAACCCGTGCGCCTTGCCAACGGCGAAGACCTCGGATTGCAATGCTTCCGCCTCCACCGGCCCGTCCCACGCCGCCAGTCGTTCGCGCAGATCGCTCAGCGCGGCGCGCTCTTGCTCGGTGGGCAAGCGGTAGACCTTGGCAGGTTTCACGAAGTCCTGGAAATAGCGCACCGCGTGGGCTGCGGCGCGGTCCAGCCCGGGATGGCTCTCAGCTGACGCATTCGGCGCATATTTGCGGATAAAGCCCCACAGAACGTCCTTGTCCTCGGCATTCGCGACCGAGGCGAGGTTCAGCAGCATCGAGAACGTCACCTCCATGTCGCTGACCGGCACCGCGCTGCCATGGATATGGTGCACGGGATTGTTCAACCGCTGGGCGTCGTCCTGATCCACATAGGCGCGCAGATGCTGGTGATATTCATCCTCCGCCTTGGGGATCACATCGAAATGCAACCGCTTCGCGGTCTTCGGCTTTTGGTACATGAACAGCGACAGGCTTTCGGGGCTGGCATAGGTCAGCCAATCCTCCATGCTCAGGCCATTGCCCTTGGACTTCGAAATCTTCTGCCCTGCGGCATCGAGGAACAACTCATAAGTCAGCGTTTCGGGCAGCGGCTCACCCAGGGCTGCACAGATCTTCTTGGCCTGTGTGACACTGTCGATCAGATCCTTGCCCGACATTTCGTAATCGACGCCCAGTGCGGCCCAGCGCATCGCCCAGTCCGGCTTCCACTGCATCTTGACGTGGCCGCCGGTAACGGGGATTTCCACGCGCTCGCCATCCGGCTCGGCATAGACGATGGTGCCCTTGGCCACGTTGCGTTCCAGCGTCGGAACCTGCAGGACATGGCCCGTCTTGGGCGACACCGGCAGGAACGGAGAATAGGTCGCGCGGCGTTCTTCCCCCAAAGTGGGCAGCATGATCGACAGCAGTTTGTCGAACCGCTCCAGCGCGCGCTGCAACATCTCATCGAAGCGGCCCGACAGGTAATAATCGGTGGAGGAGGCGAATTCGTAGTCGAACCCGTAGGAATCGAGGAACGCCATAAGCCGCGCGTTGTTGTGCGCCCCGAAACTGTCATGCGTGCCGAACGGATCGCGCACGCGGGTCAGCGGCAGGTTCAGATCCTGCTCCAGCACTTCGCCATTCGGTATGTTCGTGGGCACCTTGCGCAGACCGTCCATATCGTCCGAGAAGCAAAGCAGCTTCGTCGGGATGTCCGACAGCGTCTCGAACGCCTGACGCACCATGGTGGTGCGCGCAACCTCCCCGAACGTGCCGATATGGGGCAGACCGGACGGGCCGTAGCCTGTCTCGAACAGGACGAAGCCCTTTTGAGGCGGCTTTTTCTCGAACCGTTTGACCAGCTTGCGCGCCTCCTCGAAGGGCCAGGCCTTGGATGTCAGTGCAAGTTCTGCGAGGTCGGTCATCGGGTCATACTCCATGGAATGCGCGCACACCTATTGAGGGGGCGGTGCCGCGTCAATATATCGGAACTGACCGACAACAGGAGAATTCCATGACAGCTCAGCTTTCGGCGCAGGATGCGCTTGTCGCAACCATGATCGCCGTCTCTGCCGCGGATGGCGCGCTCAGCGACCGTGAAACGGATTCGATCAGACGGATGATTGCGGTGCTGCCGATCTTCGACGGCTACGATCCCGCCCATCTGCCCACGGTGGCGCAGATCGTGTTCGACCTGTTCGAGGATGAGGACGGCGTCGATGCTATGGTCGGGCTGGTGGCAGATGCGCTGCCCGGTACCCTGAACGAGACAGCCTACGCGCTGGCCTGTGATGTCGCCGCCGCCGACGGCACCGTGCAGATGGAGGAGCTGCGGCTGCTCGAAATTATCCGGCACGACATGAACGTCGATCGTCTGGTCGCCTCCGCTATCGAGCGGGGGGCCCGCGCCCGCCACGCCAGATTGCCCGGCTGAGTTCCTGAGGGGCAGACGCGCCTCAAACGGGAATATTTTCCACGACCCGACCAAGAAGGATCCGACGATGAGCCTGATCATCCACCGTAACGGCGACCGCGCGACCGTGTCCGCCCCTGCCGAAGCCTTTACCGGAACTGTCCTGATCTCCCCCGTGATCGTGACTCCGAAGCCTGCCAGCATCCGTTCCGTCGATGTCAGCTTTGCGCCCGGTGGGCGGACGTTCTGGCATCACCATCCGTTGGGGCAGACCCTGCGTGTGACCTCCGGCATGGGGCTGGTGGCGTTGCGCGGCGAGGCTCCTCAGGTAATCCGCGCGGGTGATACTGTCTTTATCCCGCCGGATGTCGAGCATTGGCACGGCGCCACGCCGACCACCGCGATGAGCCACATCGCCTTTCAGGAGGAACCGGAAGGGGAGACCGTCTGGCTGGACGCAGTAACTGAGGATGACTACGCCCTCACCCCCGCCTGATGGGGCATTAAGGGCCGCGCGCGTGACAAGACCTAGCGTGTCCACAGACCCGCATTGCGGATCGCGGTGGAGCTGAGATCGACCATCGGGCCGGTCACCATAGTCCAGACCGGCGGCGTCATATGCGGCAGCAGATGCGCCGCTCCTTCCTCCAGCCGTGCATCCGTGAACATCCGCGCGGCCGGTGACAGACCCGCGCGGACCTGCTCCCCCGGTCGGGCCAGAACCCCGATTGGAACGGACCGGGCGATCCGCTGCCAGTCATCCCACTTGTGAAAGCTCGCCAGATTGTCCGCGCCCATCAGCCAGACGAACCGCACCCGTGGATACCGTGCCTGCAAGGCGCGGATCGTCTCGGCCGTGTAGCGCGTGCCAAGCTGAGCCTCGATATCGGTTACATCCACACGGGGGTGTCGCATGATCGCGCGTGAGGCCGCAACGCGCCGGGCCAGCGCTGCCGGTGCATCGGACTTGAGTGGGTTGCCGGGTGACACCAGCCACCAGACGCGATCCAGCCCGAACCGTTTCAGCGCCTCGCGCGTGATATGAACATGCCCGGCATGGGGCGGATCGAACGACCCCCCCAGCAACCCGACGATCTGCCCGTCGGCGGCGCGCGGCTGCCCCGTTTGCATTTTGCTTCGCGCTCCAACCGCTTGCGATGTGTGCTTGTCGGATTTGCAAGGACCCGTTGTCAACCGACGGGCAGGGCGGATACGCGATCATTGACGCGCACGGTGCCCGGCTCGATCACCTCGGCGCACCATCCGCCATGTCCGCGCAGGGCCGCGTATCCGCCATTTCCCAGAGCCTCCTCCATCCGCGAACATGGCGCGCAAACCGTCGTCCAGCGCAGGAGTGCCGATCCCATACGGACGCTCCGTCCCTTGAGCGCGGTCAGGTTGATGCCGCTGACCACGATGTTTCGACGCAGCATCTGGGGCAGCACGTCGCGCCCGATCAACGCGGCGATGACGTCCAGATGCTCCGCCTGTATCATTGTTACCGCCCGCTTGCCCGGTCGGCCATGATCGCCCGCCAGTCCGCCTGCGCCGATCTCGACCTCTTCGCACGGCAGCAGGGCCTCACGCCGGGCGGGCCGGATGCCGATCCACTCCACCCGCCCGGGCCCGCCGGTGCGCGCGATCAGTTCCTTGAGTTCCATCACTGCTCCCGTTGCTCCTCACCTTCAAAACCCTTATCTCCACTCCAAACCTGAATTCAGACCCGGAGTGTTCCCATGGCCGCTTACCAGTACGTTTATCACATGGACGGCGTGTCCAAATCCTATCCCGGCGGCAAGAAGCTGTTCGAGAACATCCGCCTGTCCTTCCTGCCCGGTGTCAAGATCGGCGTCGTGGGCACCAACGGCTCGGGCAAGTCCACCCTGATGAAGATCATGGCCGGCATGGACAAGGACTTCACCGGTGAGGCATGGGCCGCCGAGGGGGCGAAGGTCGGCTATCTTCCGCAGGAACCCAAGCTGGACGACAGCCTGAACGTGCGCGAAAATGTCATGCTGGGCGTGGCGGAGAAGAAGGCGATCCTCGACCGCTACAACGAGCTTGCCATGAACTATTCCGAAGAAACGATGGACGAGATGACGGCCCTTCAGGACCAGATCGACGCTGCGAACCTCTGGGATCTCGACAGCCAGATCGACGTCGCGATGGAGGCTCTGCGCTGCCCGCCCGACGAGGCCTCGGTCGATACGCTCTCGGGCGGTGAGGCCCGCCGCGTCGCCCTGTGCAAGCTGCTGCTCGAAGCGCCCGACATGCTGCTGCTCGATGAGCCGACGAACCACCTGGACGCGGAAACCATCGCCTGGCTGCAACAGCACCTGATGGACTACAAGGGCACGATCCTGATCGTCACCCACGACCGCTATTTCCTCGACGACATCACCTCCTGGATTCTGGAGCTGGATCGCGGCCGCGGCATTCCCTACGAGGGCAACTATTCCGCGTGGCTGGAGCAGAAGGCCAAGCGGCTGGAGCAGGAAGCGCGTGAGGACAATTCCCGCCAGAAGACGCTGGAGCGTGAGCTGGAATGGATGCGCCAGTCGCCCAAGGCCCGTCAGGCCAAGCAAAAGGCCCGCATCAACTCCTACAACGAACTGGCCAACAAGTCCGAGCGTGACAAGGTCGGCCGCGCCCAGATCGTCATCCCCAACGGTCCCCGCCTCGGCGCGAAGGTGATCGAGGTCGCGGACCTCAAGAAATCCTACGGCGACCGCACCCTGATCGAGGGGCTGAGCTTCTCGCTGCCGCCGGGTGGCATCGTCGGCGTGATCGGTCCCAACGGCGCGGGTAAATCGACCCTGTTCCGCATGTTGACCGGGCAGGAACAGCCGGATGAGGGCACGGTGGAATACGGCGATACCGTCAAGCTCAGCTATGTGGACCAGTCGCGCGACGCGCTCGATGGCGACGCGACCGTCTGGCATGAAATCTCCGACGGGCTGGACATCATGAAGCTGGGCGACGCGGAGATGAACTCCCGCGCTTACGTAGGCGCTTTCAACTTCAAGGGCGGCGACCAGCAAAAGAAGATCGCCATGCTCTCAGGCGGGGAGCGGAACCGCGTCCACATGGCCAAACTGCTCAAGGAAGCGGGCAACGTCCTGCTGCTCGATGAGCCGACCAACGATCTGGACGTGGAGACCCTGCGTGCGCTGGAGGATGCCCTCGTGGACTTCGCCGGGTGCGCCGTCGTCATCTCCCACGACCGCTTCTTCCTCGACCGTCTGTGTACGCATATTCTAGCGTTCGAGGGCGAAGCCCATGTCGAATGGTTCGAAGGTAACTTCGAGGACTACGAGGAAGACAAGAAGCGCCGTCTGGGTGCCGATGCCTTGGAGCCGAAGCGGATGAAGCACAAAAAGTTTGTCCGCTGATACGCGGAACATTCCGACAGTCCCAAATGACGTTGCCCGTCTACATGGTACCGCAAGTGCCGCGCCATACAGACGGGCCGTTACAGCGTCGGGCTTGGTTGTGTTACACTCTTGAGCAGTTGCAAAAATAGGGAATGTCCGACGGTTCGCCCAAGTTCATGCAAATTAAACGTGAAATATTGCTAGCATGTCCCAGTTGCATCCGAGGAATCGTGTAGCGCCAGACAGGAACGCAATTATGTCACTCACCTCCACGACCGATCCCGACCGGAGGCTGGCGACCGGCACAGCTGGCTTGGACAATGTTCTGAATGGCGGGATCACGCCGCGTCGCCTGTATCTGGTCGAGGGGACGCCCGGATCGGGCAAGACGACCCTGGCTTTGCAATTCCTGATGGAGGGGCGCTCGCAGGGCGAAACCGGTTTGTATATCACCCTGTCCGAAACCGTGAACGAGCTTAGCGCAGTCGCCCGATCGCATGACTGGACCCTCGACGGGATCGAACTGTTCGAAATCATCGCCGAGGATGAATTCGCCACTGCGAACGAGCAGTCCCTGTTGCATCCCAGTGAGGTGGAACTGGGGGAGACGGTGCGTGGAATCATCGAATTGGTCGAGAGGCTCGACCCCGCCCGCGTCGTGCTCGACAGCCTGTCCGAACTGCGCCTTCTGGCGCAAAACCCCTTGCGGTATCGCCGTCAGATCCTGGCGCTGAAACACTTTTTCGCCCGTCGTAACTGCACCGTTCTGATGCTGGATGATCGCACCGCGGAACCCGGCGATCTGCAACTTCATTCGATCGCGCATGGTGTTATTTCGCTCGAACATCTCGCCACCGATTTCGGGTCCGAGCGCCGCCGGCTGCGGGTCATCAAGATGCGCGGTCTTAAATATCGCGGGGGCTATCACGATTTCACCATCGAAACGGGGGGCATCTGTGTCTATCCCCGGCTGATCGCGGCACATCACCATCGGGAATTTCCCACCGAACCGGTCACCACAGGTCTGGTGGAGCTGGATGCCCTGCTGGGCGACGGTCTGTTTCCTGGCACCAATGCACTGCTGACGGGGCCGGCGGGGATCGGAAAGACGACGACGGCTGTGCAGTGCATGATGGCGGCGTTGAAGCGGGGGCAGAGGGCCGCTTACTTCCTGTTCGACGAACGCCTGTCCACCCTCATGATCCGATCCAGGGCCCTGTCGATGGATCTGCAGCCCTATATCGACAACGGTCTTCTTCAAATTCGCCAGATTGATCCCGCCGAATTGTCACCGGGGGAGTTTGCCAGCGCCGTGCGCGAATCGGTTGAGGGTGACGGGGCAAGCGTCGTCGTGATTGACAGCCTCAACGCATATCTGCACGCGATGCCGAGCGATAATTTCCTCGTTCTTCAGATGCACGAATTGCTCAGCTATCTTTCGCAACAAGGCGTCGTGGCGCTTATGATCCTGGGCCAGCATGGGGTGACGGGCGATCTGCGAACAGACCTCGACATCAGCTATCTGGCCGATACCGTCATGATGCTGCGTTTCTTCGAGGCCGGGGGCGAGGTTCGCAAATCCATCGCCGTTATCAAGACCCGAACATCGGATCATGAACGCAGCATACGCGAATTCACGATCACCCCGAACGGGATCGGGATAGGTGAGCCTATCCGCAGCTTTACCGGCATCCTGTCCGGATCGCCCGTCTACACTCGTGAACTGGGCAATCTGCTTTCGGAGGAGGGCAGCAAGAAGTGAGCACGTCATCCGATCACCTCGATGGCGGGGGGGATACCTCGGCGGATGTTTCGACGTCGGTCGCTGTGCTCGCACCCAAGGGGCGCGACGCGTCGGTCGCTGTTCAGGTGTTTGCCAAGGCCGGTATTCCATCGCAATCCGTACCGAATTTGCAGGCGCTGGCCGACCTGATCGAAAGACAGATCGGGGCGATCCTGATCACGGAGGAAGCCCTGAGCGGCCCCGGCGCGGACGCAGTGGCACAGGCTATCGCTTCGCAACCGTCCTGGTCGGACGTGCCGTTCATTGTTCTGGCGAACGGCACCATCGCCCGCCGAAGCGATCACGCCGCAAGCAAGATGGACGTGCTTCGGAATGCCGTCCTGCTGTCGCGCCCGCTGCATGCCGAGGAACTGACCCGCGCCATCCGATCTGCCCTGACGGCCAGATGCCGGCAATACACCGCGCGCGATCAGATGGAGGAGTTGCAGCTTCGTGAACGTCAGTTGTACGAGAGTGAGGCGAAATTCCATGCCATCGCCAATTCCGTGGACCAGATGATCTGGTCCACTCTGCCGGATGGGTTCCACGATTATTACAATGATCGCTGGTACGCCTTTACCGGCGTTCCCCCCGGATCGACGGACGGGGCAGGATGGAACGGAATGTTCCACCCCGATGATCAGGAGCGCGCGTGGCAGCGATGGGACCGGTCCCTGAAAACGGGCGAACCGTATGAGATCGAATACCGCTTGCGTCACAGATCGGGCGAATACCGCTGGGTGCTGGGCCGCGCGCAGCCTGTCCGGGACAAGGACGGTACGATCATGCGTTGGTACGGCACCTGTACCGATATACATGAGATCAAGATGGCTGAGGAACAGCGCCAACTCATGCTGGGTGAGATGAATCACCGGGTAAAGAACACCCTCGCTATGGTTAACGTCATGGTCTCCCAGACCTTGCGCCGGGCCGACAGCCTGGAGGACGCGCAGCTTTCTATTCAGTCGCGGATCGGGATGATGGCGCAGGCGCATGACCAATTGATCAACGCAACCTGGACGGAGACCCATATCCGCGAGGTCATTGACGCCGCTCTGGCGCCCCATCGCACGGGTGAAAAACGATTCGAGATCGAGGGGCCGGATATTCCCATCGGGTCCAAACAGGCACTGGGATTGACCATGGCGCTGCATGAGCTTTCCACGAATGCCAGCAAATACGGGGCCTTGTCAGTGCAGCAGGGAAAGGTGTGCGTCACATGGAGCGTTGAATCGCACAACGATGACAACACATTTCGGTTCCATTGGGTTGAGCGTGATGGCCCCACGGTCGCCCCGCCGTTGCGTCGTGGCTTCGGCAGCCGCATGATCGAACAGGCCCTCGCCGGATATTTTAACGGACGGGCGGAACTGTTATATGACCCTGCGGGTTTGAGTTTTGACCTCACAGCACCGTTGACTGGTTTGACGCTGCAATAATGCGAGCCAGAAGTTAACGATATGAGTGCCGAATGACCGTGAATACCCGCAAGCCTCCTGCCGTTCTCATCGTTGAGGACGAGCCGCTGATCCGTATGGACGCCATTGATATTGTCGAGGATGCGGGGTTCCGAACCTATGAGGCTGCCTCCGCCGATGCCGCTTTGCTGGTGATGGAGCGTGTCGATGACATTGCGATCCTGTTCACGGATGTCGATATGCCCGGTTCCATGAACGGGTTGGAGCTTGCAGCCCATGTAAGGAACACCCGACCCTCGGTGAAGATCCTTATCACATCGGGAATTTTCAATGTGGATCAGTCATCCCTGCCGAATGGGGCGGTGGTGATACAAAAGCCATATGCAATGGGCCATGTGACCCGAAAATTACAGGAAATCGCCGCCGAACTCGACGCGCCTTGCGATCAGGACTGATTTACGGAGCTGCTCGGACAGGGCCGCCGACCCTGCCACCGGCCCTGCGCCTTCTCAGCTGAAGCGATTGACCGGCAGCTTCAAATAGACGTTTCCGTCAGTTTCCGCCGGGGGGAGCCGCCCGCCCCGCAGGTTCACCTGCAACGCCGCGAGGATGCGGTTCGGTAGCGGAACGATCCTTTGGCGATCTTGCTCAGGCCTGCCGCCTGCCGCAACCGACCATGTCACAACAGCTAAAGCGTTTGAGGGAGGCCTGGCTGGTCACTGGCCGCCGGGAGGGGCAGACGATCTTCTACGCCATCAAGGGCCGTGAAGTAGCGGCCGTGCTGAAGACGCTTCACAGTTTGTACTGCGCTCGCTAGGGCGCATCGCCCTTCGCGGGAATTGCAGCGCCACGATGCCTTGCATAATGTGCGACGCATCTGGTTCACCTTCTTTCCAACGTATCGGGGCCTTTTCCATTCCTGTCAGTTCGCAAATTCGTAAGGAGGATAAGGGCGCACCGGCCTTGCGTCTGCTGGGGGCGCGGGCCCTGTTCGATCTGCACCCCGAACCTGCCGAAATCTCCATCGTGGGGGGGCGGATCGCGGCCAGTGGCGGGCGGGATGTGGACCTGTCGGGGTGCCTGCTGCTGCCGGGGATCGTCGATCTGCACGGCGATGCCTTCGACAGGCACGTCGCGCCCCGGCGGGGTATGGTCCGCACTCCGGCCGACGGGCTGCCGATGTTGTCGTCCGAGCTGGCGGCATGCGGCATCACCACAGCCTATCTGGCGCAGTTCTGGAGTTGGGAGGGCGGAATGCGCAGCCCCGACTTCGCAAAGGCATTGGCGGATGCGCTGGCCGATTGGCGCGGCGACGTTGATCTGCGTATGCAGTTGCGGGTTGAAACGCACATGATTGCGGATTTCAACGCGATCGCGCGATTTGTGCGCAAGGCGGGTATCGACTACGTCGTGTTCAACGATCACCTGCCCCACGCGGCCCTGGCCCGCGAAGCCCTGCCGCAGCGTCTGACCGGCGCGGCGTTGCGGGCAAAGCGGTCGCCTGAGGCGCATCTGCGCCTCATCCGCACATTGGCCGCGAACGCGCCGCAAGTCCCGGTGGCGCTGGCCCGTCTGATCGCGGAGTTGCCGCCGATCCGGCTGGGCTCGCATGACGATACAAGCGCCACGGTCCGGGAAACCTACGCTGGCATGGGGGTCGCCATAGCGGAATTTCCCCTCGTGCCTGAGGCGGCGCATGGGGCCGAGCATGGAGCTGTGATCCTTGGTGCGCCGAATGTGGTTCGGGGGCGGTCGCACGGGCGCGGGCCTTCGGCCATTGACCTGATCGGGCAGGGGAAATGTACCGCGCTGACCTCTGACTATCACTATCCCGCCCCCCTGCAGGCGGTGCACAGACTGGTGGCCGGGGGGATGGCGCTGGGCCAGGCATGGTCGTATGTTTCCGCGAACCCGGCCCGATTGATGGGGCTGTCGGATCGGGGCAAGATCGCGATCGGGGCGCGGGCGGACCTTGTCGTGCTCAACGCGGACAACCTGTCACTGATGGCGACGTTCGCAGCGGGCCGTCCGGTCTGGATGCAGCCGGACATGGCGACAAGGCTGCTGCGGTGAGGCTGGTTCGTGCAAGGCGATCTGCGAAAGGGTCGGGGCTGGTATCCATTCACGCAGTTCGGATCGCAGCGCGGATCGCGGTCTTCCTGACCACGGTCGGCTTGGTGTGGGGCGTGGCGCAATCGCACCCATGGCTGACCCCCTATGTGGAGCGTTCGGCCCGGGATGTCGCCCTTATCCTCGACGCGGCGACGGCGCGAAACCTCAACGCGGGCTGGGTGGATGCGCAGCTTCGTCTGGCCGTCACGGCGCGGGATCGCGACCGGGTCGCCCTGATTGTCGGACTGGCCGAGCGATATGACGTGCCGCTGGACCCGGCGTTGAAGGCGCAGGCGGATCAGGTGGGTGAGATCTCCGTCGCGCAACGCGTGATCGTGTGCGGCGCGTGCGCCTACGATCTGAACAGTTGCCCCGGTCTGGCCGATGTCGTTTCGTGCAATCTGCCTGTGGAGCTGACCCCGTTGGGGGACGTGAACGCCCTGCGGCGCGGGGCCGTCGATTGGTGGCAGGATCAGCCCGTGGACCGGTTCGACGTGGCGCTTGCATCGGTCGGGCTGGCGGCGACGGGTCTGGCCGTGGCCAGCGGGGGGACCAGCGTCACGGTAAAGATCGGCGCATCTGTCCTGCGGGTCGGTCACAGATTGGGTCGTGTGAACGCCCGCCTGTTGCACGCGGTGTCGCAAGGTGCGGACAGCGCGGCGGGGCTGCGCGGCTTGCGCGTCATGGCGGGCGATCTGGCAGATGTGCGACAGCACACGTCGCTGGCCGATACGGTGGCATTGTTGGCGCATGTGGACGATGTAGGCGACGCCGTCCGTCTGGCTCGCGTCGCGGAGGCCGCCGGTCCCGCCACGCGCGGGCATTTCGAGGTTCTGGGCAAGGGCCGGGTCTTTCGCGCGCTGGTCAGGCTCAGCCGGCCGATGATCGCGCTCGGCGTCCTGATTCTGGCGCTGCTGACACAGATTTCTGGGATCATCGCCAGTCTGCTGGTCCATCATTTGACCCGACACAGGCGGTTGCGCGGTGCAAGGCGATAGGTCATCCTCACCGACGCGCCTGTGCCGCGCGATTGAGAGGGAGGCTCTACAATGCGCAAATTCCTGGTGGTTCTGGACGAAAGCCCCGAGTGCATCAACGCCATTCGCTTCGCCGCGTTGCGGGCGTGCAGCACGACCGGCGGGGTGCAAATCCTGTCGGTGATCCAGCCCGAAGTCTTTCAGCACTGGGTCGGGGTCGGTGATCTGATGCGGGCCGAGGCACGACAGGTGATCGAGGAGAAATTCGCCTTCTTCGCGGAAAAGATGCGCCAGAACGAGGGGATCGATCCCGAACTGGTCATCCGTGAGGGGGAAACTGCGAAGGAAGTCCTCGCCCAGATCAAGGAGGACCGTGAAATCGGCGTTTTGGTTCTGGCGGCGGGCACGCATGGCGACGGGCCCGGCCCGCTGGTCACGCAGCTTGCGGGACGGATGGCCGGCGACATGCCCGTGCCCGTGACGGTGGTGCCGGGGGGGATGACACTGGAGCAGATTCGTTCGGTTTGTTGAATAGCAGACCTGGCCTATCGACTTTCGAAGCTATTACGTGCCCTCAGGCAGAGTTGCTTGGGGCATCTGCAATATCGTGGATGGGGCGACAGGACGGGGAACCGCCACGCCAACTTGGAATCATTCCAGATATATCTTGAACATTTCGCTCAGGATGGGCATTTTGAAAAGTAACCAAGGAGTACCCCCATGTTCATCCAGACCGAAGCAACGCCGAACCCCGCGACCCTGAAGTTCCTGCCCGGTCAGGCAGTCATGTCAGCCGGCACCGCCGATTTTCCCAGCGTCGAGGCCGCCGAGGCGTCCCCCCTCGCCATGCGCATCTTCGCCGTGGAGGGTGTGGCCGGTGTGTTCTTCGGCCCGGATTTCGTGACGGTCACCAAAACGGATGCGGTCATGTGGGATCACATCAAGCCTGCCATCCTGGGTGCCGTGATGGAGCATTTCCAATCCGGCGCCCCAGTGATGAGCACTGATGCCGGCACTGTCGATCATGCTGAACATTCCGGTGAGGATGAGGAAATCGTCACCCAGATCAAATCCCTGCTGGACACCCGCGTTCGCCCGGCCGTGGCCCAGGATGGCGGTGACATCACATTTCACGGCTTCGACCGTGGCGTGGTCTATCTGCACATGCAGGGCGCGTGTGCGGGATGCCCCTCCTCCACCATGACCCTGAAGCACGGGATCGAGAATCTGCTGCGCCATTACATCCCCGAAGTGACCGAGGTTCGTCCTGTCGGGGTCTGACCTGCGCATCCTCGCCTTCGACACATCGGCCGCGCATTGCGCGGTCGCTCTGTTCGCGGGGGGGCGGATGCTTGCCCAACAGCGTGAGGAGATGGACCGCGGACAGGCGGATCGTCTGATGCCGATGCTCAGGTCCGTCGGTGAAGGTTTCGACGTCGATGCGCTGGCCGTATGCACCGGACCGGGCAACTTTACGGGCATCCGCATCGCTGTCGCCGCCGCACGGGGGCTGGCGATGGCAATGTCCATTCCGGCGGTCGGTGTCAGCGTGCTCGAAAGCCTCGCACCGCGCGAAGGGGAGGCTCTGGTCCTCGCCGATGCGCGTCAGGGGCGGCTCTATACGCAACTGTACCGGGACGGGCAGGCGGTGCGCGACCCGGACATGATGCTGATGGAAGAAATCGCGCAGGCCGCACCGCAAAACTGGCACATCGTCGGTCATAGAGCGGAGGAGGTCGCGCAGGCGCTTGCCGCGCCGAGCTGGGACGATACTGCCCATGCCGACCTGTCCAGCATGGCCCGCATTGCACAGGCGCGCGTGGCGGCAGGCGACGTGACACGCCCGTCACCGCTTTACCTGCGGCCCGCCGATGCTGCGATCTCCAGCGAGGCACCGCCGGTTCTGCTGCCATGACGGCGCAACGGCTCGCGGCGCTTCATGCACGCTGTTTCAGTGACGGCCCGCGACCGTGGAGCGTGGCGGAATTCACGGATTTTCTGGCCTCCGATCTGGATCACGTCCTGCTTGATCCTGATGCGCTGGGCGTGGTCAGGGTGGTCGGGGATGAGGCTGAGTTGCTGACGATCTGCGTCGATCCCGGCGCGCAGAGCGCGGGGCGCGGGCGCGCGATGCTGAACCGCCTGATCGCAGAGGCGCAGGCGCACGGTGCGACAGCGATGTTTCTGGAGGTCGCTGCGGACAATACCGCTGCCCTTGCCCTCTATAACGCCGCAGGTTTCGTCCAGACAGGGCGACGGGTGGGATATTATCGCCGTGACGGGGGCGTTGTGGACGCGCTGGTAATGGTGCGCGCCTTACCCTTTCAACAAGGCTGACACGCGGATTCATCCTGCGCAAATTGCGGGTGAAGAACCTGCGTGATTTGAATCTCCTGCTCTATGACTTGCGAAGGGTGGGGAAGATTTGACCGTCATGGGCACGGCCCGAGGTGGACCGGTTCTAGCTTACGCGCGACGGATTGTGGTGCGGCAGACCCTCTGCGGCCTTGACCAGGACCCGCCCGCGCGCCAAGTCGGATACATGACACAAAACCTCTCCGACCTGACCCACGCCCTGATCGACGCCGCCAGATCGGCGGGTGCCGATGCCGCTGACGCTGTCGCGATTTCCGATGACAGCCTTTCGATCGAGGTGCTCAAGGGTGCCCTGGAACATGCGGAACGGTCCGAGGGGACCGAAATCGGCCTGCGCGTCATGATCGGGCAGAAACAGGCGAGCGTCTCAGGCTCCGATACGCGGCCTGAGATGATTGCCACATTGGCGGCGCGCGCTGTTGCAATGGCGCGCATCGCTCCGGACGACCCTTGGTGCGGGCTGGCCGATGCGGACATGCTGTCGGATGTGCGGGATGCCGGTACGCTCGACCTGATCGACGACAGCCAGCCCGATCCGCAGGAGTTGGAACGCTGGGCGCTGGAGGTTGAGGCCGCGGCACTGCAGGTCAGTGGCGTCATGCAGACGCAGGCCTCGGGCGCGGGCTGGTCGCGGCGTCAGATGCATCTGGCGGCGACCAATGGGTTCAGCGGCGGCTATGGCCGCACCGGCTGGTCCGTCTCCTCCGTCGCGATCTCGGGCGAGGGGCTGGGGATGGAGCGTGATTACTACGCCGACAGCCGCACCCATTCGGATGAGTTGATCAGCCCGGCGGAAATCGGGCGCTTGGCGGGTGAGCGGGCCGTGATGCGCTCAGGTGCCAGCAAACCGCCCACGGGCCGGTACCCTGTGCTCTATGATGAGCGGATCAGCTCCGGCCTGATCGGACATCTGGTGCAGGCGTCGAACGGTGCCAGCATAGCGCGTGGTTCAAGCTGGCTGAACGATGCGCTGGGCAAGCAGGTTCTGCCCGATGGCATTGACCTGATCGAGGATCCACACCGCGCCCGCGCAGCAGGCTCCCGTCCCTTCGACGGCGAAGGCCTGCGTACAAGGCGCCGTGCTCTGGTCGAGGATGGCCGCCTGACAGGCTGGACGCTGGACCTGTCCACGGCGCGGCAACTGGGCATGACATCCACTGCGAACGCGGCGCGGGGAACGGGCGGTGCGCCATCGCCCGCAGTAGGCAACCTGACGCTGACCCAAGGCGACAGAACGCGCGAGGATATGCTGGCCGATATGGGAACCGGCTTGCTGATTACCTCGCTGATCGGATCGTCGATCAATCCCACCACCGGCGATTATTCGCGCGGCGCATCGGGTTTCTGGGTCGAGAACGGCCAGATCGTGCGCCCCGTCAACGAATGCACGGTCGCGGGAAATCTGCGTGACATGTTGATGAGCATCGTCCCCGGCAACGACGCCCGTCCGCATTTGAGCAGGGTTGTCCCCAGCCTGCTGGTCGAGGGGTTGACCATTGCCGGAGCATGAAGCCGACCGCACTCTGTTGATCGAGGCTGCCCGCGATGCGGCGCAGGTCGCGCTGCGCCATTTCGGAGCCTCGCCGCAGGTTTGGCAGAAAAGCGGCGGCCAAGGCCCCGTTTCTGCCGCCGATCTGGAAGTGGACCAGTTGCTGCGCGAAGGCCTGATGACCGCGCGCCCCGATTACGGCTGGCTGTCAGAGGAAACCGCCGACGCGCCCGACCGGTTGCGCCGCAAACGCTGCTTCGTGGTCGATCCCATCGACGGGACGGTCAGTTTCCTCAAGGGCAAGCCGGGCTGGGCGATCTCTCTCGCTGTGGTGGAAAACGGCACGCCGGTTGCGGCGGTCGTGGCAATGCCCGTAACCGGCCATGTTTACAGCGCAACACGGGGGCGTGGGGCGATCTGGAACGAACAGCCGATGACGCTGACTCGGGCCGCGAACCTGCCGCGCATCTCGATCCCTAAGAACCAGTTGGCAGCCGAATTCTGGCCCGCGGGCCCTGCCCAGATCACTCCGGTGCATGGCGGGGCGCTGGCCCTGCGCCTGACCCGTCTGGCCGAGGGGGATGTGGACGGCACGGTCACATTTCGGCCCGTGTGGGAATGGGACATCGCGGCGGGCGCCCTGATCGCGGCGGAGGCAGGGGCGCGGGTATCGGACCGGGCCGGCCTGGACCTGAGCTTCAATTCGCCCAGCGCGCAGTTGAATGGACTGATCGCCGCGGCACCTGACCTGCATGCCGATCTGATGACGCGCACGGCGCGAACTTGACCTTCGACGCGCCGTGGCTACGGTGCGGGCAACTTCAATCCCGGTAGTGGAGAGACCTATGACACAGCGCTTGCACCTGGTATTTGGCGGCGAACTGATCGATACGCAAAGGACGACGTTCGCGGACGTGTCCAAGATCGACGTCGTGGGCATCTATCCCGATTACAAGAGCGCCTACAGCGCATGGAAAGACGCCGCTCACCGCACGGTGGATGAGGCCCAGACCCGCTATTTCATCGCCCATCTGCACCGCCTGCGGGATGAGGAAATCGCCGCCTCGCCTACCGAAGAACTGGACTGAAGCGGCCGCGATGCGGGTTCTGGCATGGCTGATGTATTACTATCTGCGGCTGGTCTGGTTCACCGCGCGGGTGCAGGTTTCGGGTAACACGGACCTGCGGGCGCAGGCTTTGCAAGGGCGTGCGCGGTTCGTCTATGCCCTGTGGCATGGGCGGCTAACCGGTGTGACCTATGATGCGTTACAAGGGGCCACCATTACCGGCATAGCGTCACGATCCGGCGACGGTGAATTCGCGACCCGGTTCCTTGAACTTTTCGGATTTCGCCTGATCCGTGGGTCCAGCGCCAATCCCAACAAACCGACCAAGCAGAAGGGCGGGGCGGCAGCACTCGTCGCTGCGTTGCGGTTCCTGCGCCAGACCGATAACGGAATTCTCGCTCTGACGCCGGACGGGCCGAAGGGACCCCGGGGGGTCTGCCAGCACGGCGTGGCCGCAATCGCGGTCCGAACCGGTGCCCCGGTCGTGCCCGTGGCCTGGTCATCGAAATACACGTTGACGTTCAACAGTTGGGACCGGGCGCTGATCCCGTTGCCCTTCAGCCGTATCCATCTGATCTGGGGGCAGGCGCTGACCCCACCGGCCAACATGGCGGACCGCACCGCGATCGAGGCGTTTCGCGGCGAGGTCGAACGCGCGCTGCTTGACGTGACGCTGGAAGCCGACCGAAATGCCGGACGTGCGGAACCGTTCTGTCAGGGTGAGGCGACGTGATGCCATCGCTGGGTCTGGGTGCATATGATGTCTTCGCGCGCTTGGGTGAGCGTATGGGCCAGCGTGCGCTGGACAAGCGTATGGCGCAGGGCAAGGAAGACCCCGAACGTGTGGGCGAGCGGATGGGCTATACCGAGATGGCCCGTCCCGACGGTCCGCTGGTCTGGTTCCATGCGGCCTCCGTCGGGGAATCGCTGTCCGTCCTCGATCTGATCCGGCGGATCGAGCGGCGCTGGCCGGAGCTGCATGTTCTGGTGACGACGGGAACCGTCACCTCGGCGCAACTGATGGTCAGCCGCTTGCCCGAGGGTGCGATCCATCAATTCTATCCGCTGGATTTCCGGGCCAGCGTGACGCGCTTCCTCGACCACTGGAAGCCCGATCTGGTCCTGTGGACGGAGAGCGAGTTCTGGCCGACCATGCTGGATCAGGTGAAACGACGGGGCACCCCGTTGATCCTTCTGAACGCCCGGATATCGGAAAAATCCGCGAAGGTCTGGCGCTGGGCGCCATCTGCGGGAAAACAAATCGTTCGCAAGTTCGATATGATCATGACGCAGGATCAGGCCACACGGGACCGGCTGCTGCGCATGGGGGCCTTGCCCGATTGCGTCGAGGTGACAGGCTCACTGAAGGACAGTGCCGCGCCGTTGCCGCATGATGAGACGCAGCGCAAACGCTTGAGCGCGCGGCTGGGCGCCACGCTGGTCTGGTGTGCCGCTTCGACCCATCCGGGTGAGGAGGCCGTCGTCGCGCAGGCGCATCGGCTGGCGCGACGTGGCGCGCCCAATCTGGCCTTGATCCTGGTGCCGCGCCATCCCGACCGGGGGCCGCAGATTGCATCGGATCTGGCGGATGATGGCTGGCGCGTCGGTCTGCGCAGCGCGGGGGACGAGATCGGGGAAAACGTCGAGATCTACGTGGCGGACACACTCGGCGAACTGGGCCTGTGGTATCGCCTGTGCCCGGTCTCGCTGGTCGGCGGTTCCCTCGTGCCGATCGGAGGGCACAATCCGTTCGAGCCGGCGGCCCTCGGCTCCGCTATCGTGCATGGTCCACATATCTCGAACTTCGCCGAGGCTTACCGGCAACTGCACAGCGCCGGTGCCGCGGTGGAGGTTCAGGGTGCCGTCGATCTGGCAGCCGCGATTTCCGATCTGCTTCGCCCTGACCGGGCGGCAGTCATGGCGACCGCCGCGTGGGATCTTTCCTCCGCCGGGGCGGGCACGCTGGACCGGGTGCTGTCCTTGCTGACGCCTGTCGTGACAGCCGCGGTGCAGCGGTGAAGGCGCCGCATTTCTGGTACGCCCGCCCGGGCTGGCAGGCACTGGCGCTGCGACCGCTCGAAGCTCTCTGGCGCGTCGGTGCCAAACGCAGACAGGCGCGCGGGCGGGGGGAGGCCGTTGGTGTTCCGGTGATCTGCGTCGGCAATCTGACCGTCGGTGGCACGGGCAAAAGCCCGACAGTCATCGCCCTGATCGAACGGTTGCAGGCCCGCAATCTGACGCCGCACATCCTCAGCCGAGGTTATGGCGGCACGCAGACCGGGCCGATCCGTGTCACGCAGGACATGACGGCGGATGAGGTAGGCGACGAGCCGCTGATGCTCGACGCGTTCGCGCCCGTCTGGGTCGCACGCGACAGGGTGGCCGGCGCGCGAGCCGCCTGTGCTGCGGGGGCGGATGCGCTGATCCTGGATGACGGATTTCAGGACCCTGCGCTGATCAAGGACATCTCGATCCTGGTGGTGGACACCCAAACCGGATTCGGGAATGGCCGGGTTCTGCCGGCAGGCCCGTTGCGCGAACCGGTGGCACAGGGTCTGTCGCGGGCGGATGTGATGCTGGCTATAGGCGGTGGCACCCCACCTGACAGCCGGGGCGTGCCCATCGCGAGAGGAGAAATCCTGCCCTTGCAGACAGGAATGCCCTGGCAGGGAATGCGGGTCATCGCCTTTGCCGGGATCGGGCGGCCTGAAAAGGTCTTCGCGACATTGAGTGAACTGGGTGTCGATTTGATCGCCAGCCACGCCTTCGGTGATCACGAGCCGTATTCCAAGACGGTTCTGAACCGTCTCCTTCATGAGGCGCAGGGTGAAAATGCGCGTCTGGTCACGACGGAGAAGGACATTGCCCGTCTGCCGGACTGGTTTCGCCCCCACGTGATGCCGCTGCCGGTGCGGTTGAGTCTGACGGACGCCAAGGCAGTGGATGACGCGCTGGACGCTCTTTTCTCTTGATAAAGGTATAGACGGCGAGGATTTCCCCCGCCGTCAAACGTGATATTCTCACTGAACATAGCTGTGGAAAACCGAACCGAAGTTGGTGCGGTCGGTTGTTTCAGGGTGCTTTCAAAACGCGTGGTCCGATGCCGCACGTCTTGTCTGCGCCATCACCCTGCCGTGGGCAGGTCCGCAATCAGTGCGTCCAGATCACCATTACGACGGTCGAGCATGGAGGCGATGGCCGACCGCTCCGTTGTCAGCATGCTGACACCCTCCGCCACAATGTCGATCAGAAGCGGCTGCCCGGAGCGATCGGAAAACTGCCATTGCACGATGAATGGGCTCGAACCGGGCCGCGTGACCGTGCTTTCAACGACGATGCCGCGATTGCCCAGATCGTTCGCGCTACCGATGGTGATTTCACCACCCTCATAGCCACTGAACTGCGATCCGTACTTGTTGGCCATATACTCCGCAAACGCGGTGGTGAAGGCCTCCTGCTGCGCGGGGGTCGCGCTGCGCCATGCGACGCCCAGAACGTATCGACCGATCGCGGAGGTGTCGGCATAGCGATCCATCGTCTGACGGAACGCTGCCTGTTTTTGCGCCAGCGACATATCGCTGTTCACGTAACCTTCGACCTCGTCAGCGATGGTGTTCGTCAGCGCGGTCGCCTCCTGCGGGGTCAGCGCCTGAGCGCTGATCGGCAGGGTTGCCATAGCAGCGGCAAGCATGGTCGCGCGGGCAGATTTCAAAATGAACATGGTAAACTGTACTCTCCGAACTGAATTATTCAGCATATATGTCTACGAACCCGTCGTCTCCACTATCGGTTCCATTCACGAATGCGCGACGATTCTGGATGTAGGCGGTTTTCGCGGCGGAGTAGCTGTCCTCAGACTCGTAGAGGATACCGTCGAGCACGGGCCCCAGATCGTCGCGCGTATCAATGGCATCCACGACGCCCGAGGTGATCAGAACCTCCTCGGCGGTATCGCTCTCGCTCCACGTGAAGGGGTTCAGGACGAAATCCACCACGGTTCCCGTCGCGTCACGCGCGGTGCTGGGCCCAAAGATCGGAAGTTCGACATACGGCCCCTCGGCCACGCCGTACCCTGCCAGCGTCTGTCCGAAATCGGCGGGATGACGCGGGATCCCAGCCTCGCCGGCAATGTCGAGCAGGCCGCCAAATCCCAGCGTCGTGTTCATCAGGAACCGGCCCAGATTGTCGCCCAGTGCGACAGTGTCACCCTGCAACGTATTGTTGATGATGTCGCCCGGCAGCGCCAGATTGCCGATGAAATTCTCGACAGTCCGCTCCACCGGTTCGGGCAGTACGGCGCCATAGACCTGCGAGGCGGGACGCAGGACCACCGTATCGACCCCTTTGTTGAACGCATGAATCCCGCGGTTCGCAGGCTCCAGCGGATCCGCGATCAGGGAGGTCTGGTCGGTGGTATCGCCGGTGCAGGCCGACATCACGAAAAGGGCGGAAAAAACGACGGCGGGCAGGGCAGATTTCATCACTGGGCTCTCATTCACTCGGAAACAGGTCGGGTACGATATGCGGTTTACAGTATCAGATATCGTGCACATCAAGATCGCCAATCGTTGGACCTGCCGAAAAGCGGTGCTATAGCCATTTTCAACAAGACAAACGACCGGCTGCACGAATTGGTCATATTTTAGTGTCAGCACGGTATATGACGATCAGTACAGGTAGGTGAACATGGCGGCAAGAGGCCCCGCACCCGGACGTGAAGAGCTGCGCGCGACGCTTCGCAAGAGCCGTAGCCTGTTCCGGGTCGTATTGCTGTTCAGTGTGTTCGCGAACATCCTGGTTCTGACGGGGCCGCTGTTCATGTTGCAGGTCTACGACCGTGTGCTGTCCAGCCGGTCCGAGGCGACACTGGTGGCGCTGTTCGCGCTGGTTGCCGTGCTCTACGCTATCATGGGTGTGCTGGATTATGCCCGGGGGCGCATTCTGGGCCGTGTCGGCGCGCGGTTTCAAAGCATGCTGGACCGCCGCGTCTTCGACGCGTTGCTGCGGCGCTCGGTCGATCCGAATTTCCGCAATCGACCCGCCACGGGGCTGCGCGATCTGGAATCCATCCAGCGGCTGCTGTCTTCTCCCGCGTTGTTCGCGTTCTACGATCTGCCGTGGACACCGCTGTTTCTGTTCGCGATCTTCATCTTCCACCCCCTGCTGGGCTGGCTGGCGGTTGCCGGCGGGCTGGTGCTGATCGTGGCGACCGTGCTGAATCAGGTTCTGTCCAAGGCGCCGCAGCGTGAGAGCATGCAGGCCTCGGCCACGGCCGAATCCTTCGCTGAATCCGTGCGCCGCGATGCGGAGGTCGTGCAGAGCCTCGGGATGCGCGATGCCGTTCTGGGCCGCTGGCGGCAACAGCGTGACATGGCGCTGGACACGTCCATCCGAGCGGCGGATGTATCCGGCACGTTCTCGACCTTTTCCAAGACGTGGCGTTTCTTCCTGCAATCGGGGATGCTTGCACTCGCGGCATATCTCGTCCTTCAGGGGGAGCTTAGCCCCGGTGCCATGATCGCGGGGTCGGTGCTGCTGGGCCGCGCATTGGCCCCGGTCGAGCAGGCGATCGCGCAATGGTCGCTGGTTCAACGCGCCCGGCAAGGCTGGGTATCGCTGACCCAACTGCTCGAGGCGACGCCGGAGGAAGAGGAAAAGACCGAACTGCCGCGTCCGCGCGCCATGCTCGACGTGGCTGGCCTGACGGTCATCCCGCCGGGGGAAAAGATTCCCACGCTCAAGGCGGTGTCGTTCCGCGTCGGTCCGGGTATGGCCCTTGGGGTGATCGGGCAGAGCGCATCGGGCAAATCCACGCTGGCCCGCGCCATTACCGGCATCTGGCCCGCCTTTCAGGGCAAGGTCCGCCTGGACGGCGCAGCGTTGGAGCAGTTTTCGAGCGAAACACTTGGCCAACATATCGGCTATCTTCCGCAGGACGTGTCGCTGTTCGACGCCAGTGTCGCTGACAACATCGCCCGCCTGTCCGCCAATCCCGACCCCGCCCAGATCGTCGAGGCGGCCAAGAAGGCCGGCGCGCATGAGATGATCCTGAAATTGCCCGACGGCTACGACACCCGGATCCAGTCCGGCGGCAGTCGCCTGTCGGGCGGTCAGCGCCAACGGCTGGGCCTGGCCCGCGCGCTGTATGGCGCGCCGGTCCTGCTGGTGCTGGATGAGCCGAACGCGAATCTGGACAGCGAGGGCTCGAATGCGCTCAATTCCGCCATTGAGGGCATGAAGGCGGCGGGGGGCAGCGTCATCATCATGGCGCACCGCCCGGCCGCTATCACGCAATGCGAACTGTTGATGGTGATGGAGAACGGCAGCGTGAAGGACTTCGGCAAACGCGACGATGTGCTGCGCAACAACGTCAAGAATTACGAACAGGTCGCGGGCAAGCCCACCCCTGCGAAACGTGTCGCCCAGGCCCAGCCATCCCAGCCGCCCAAGGTTGCGCTGTCGCCGCAATCATCCGCCCGGATCGGTCAGATCGCGCCGGTAAAACCCTCAGGGACGGAGCAGGGAACATGAGCCAGCCCGAGAAGTGGAGCGCCGTTCGTCCGATCATGCTAGGGGTGCTCGCCCTTCTGTTCCTCGTCGGCGGGGTCTTTACGTGGTCTATCGCCACCACCATTGCGGGCGCGGTCATCGCATCGGGGCAGTTGGAGGTCGAATCGAACCGGCAGATCATACAGCACCCCGAGGGGGGCGTGGTCGGCGTGATTTATGCGAATGACGGTGACATGGTCGAAGCGGGGGAAATCCTGATCCGTCTGGACGATACCATGCTGCGCTCCGAACTGGCCATTATCGAGAGCCAGTATTACGAACTGATCGCCCGTCGCGGACGCCTGCGGGCGGAGAGCGAGGATTTGCCCGCGATCCGCTTTGATGAGGACTTGCTGGAAATTGCGCAACAGAACGAGGAGATCGCTGAACTGGTCGGCGGCCAGATCCGCCTGTTCGAAGCGCGCATCGCCTCCAACGCGCAGCAGATCAGCCAGCTTCGCGAACGTCAGATCCAGATCGAGGAGTTGATCGAGGGGCGCAATGTGCAGCTTGCCGCGCTCAACGAACAGCTCGGCCTGATCTCGGAGGAGCTGATCGACCAGCAATCCCTGCTGGATCGCGGGCTGGCACAGGCCAGCCGCGTGCTTTCCCTGCGGCGTGAGGACGCGTCGCTGCGCGGGCAGGTCGGTGAACTCGTCGCCTCGGTCGCGGAAAGCCGGGGCCGCATCGCAGAGCTGGAGATCGAGATCATCCGGCTTCAAACCACCCGGCAGGAGGAGGCCATCACCACCCTGCGCGACATGCAATATCGTGAGAACGAACTGCGTGAGCGGCGCCTGTCCGCCATCGAAACGCTGTCGCGCCTCGAAATTCGCGCGCCCGTCTCCGGCATCGTCTATGGTTCCACTGTCCATGCGGTGCGGTCGGTCATCCGGCCCGCCGATCCGGTGATGTTCATCGTGCCGCAGGACAGCCCGCTGGTCATCACCAGCAGGATCGAGACGATCAATATCGATCAGGTCGTCGTGGGGCAGGAGGCCGTCCTGCGCTTCGCCGCTTTCGACCAGCGTACCACGCCCGAACTTTACGGTGTCGTCACCCGCATTTCCGCGGATGTGCTGACAGATGAGGTGTCGGGCATGAACTATTACGAGGCGCAGATCCTGCCCTATGATGGTGAGATCGACAAGCTTCAGGGGCTGGAACTGGTCCCCGGCATGCCGGTCGATGCCTTCATCCAGACGGGGGAGCGCAGCCCGCTGACCTTCCTGACCAAACCTCTTACCGATTATTTCACCAAGGCGTTTCGCGAAACCTGAGCGTGCGCCGAAAGGAGATACCATGTCCATCGAAGCCCGTCTGAACGAACTCGGCATTGCCCTGCCGGACGCCGCCGCGCCAGCCGCAAATTACGTGCCCTTCGTGCGCACGGGCAATCTGCTCTACGTGTCCGGGCAGGTGCCGCAGCAGGATGGCAAACTGGTCGTGGGCCAGCTTGGCGCAGGCTACAGTGTCGAGGATGGCAAGGCGGCAGCGCGGCTGTGCGCCCTGTCGCTGATCGCGCAGGTGCGCAAGGCCTCCGGCGATCTGGACAAGGTTCGGGTGCTCAAGCTGAACGGCTTCGTCAACGCCACCGCCGATTTCGGCGAGCACCCGGCGGTGATCAACGGCGCGTCCGACCTGATGGTCGAGGTGTTTGGCGAAAAGGGTCGCCATGCCCGGTCCGCCGTCGGATCGTCCTCACTGCCATTCGGGGTCGCGGTCGAGGTCGAAGGCATCTTTGAAATCGAATGAAGTTTCCACGCGAAATGCTCGCCCGCCCGCTGGCGCATCGTGCCTTGCACGGGCCAGGTTGCTCCGAAAACTCCCTATCCGGCATTCGTGCGGCAGTGGCTTCGGGTTGGGGGATCGAGGTCGATGTCCAGCCTGCCTCGGATGGCACGCCGATGGTCTTTCACGATTACGCGCTGGAGCGTTTGACCGGGCGTGAGGGCTGGGTGCGGATGCACGATGTCGAACAGTTGCAGGGCATCCATCTGCTGGGCGGGCAGGAGGGTATTCCGACCTTGCAGCAGGTACTGGATGAGGTGGCGGGGCAGGTGCCCCTGATTGTCGAGATCAAGGACCAGGACGGCAGCCTCGGCCCCTCCGTCGGCGCGTTGGAGCGGGCCACGGCCGAGGTCTTGCGCCGCTATGACGGGCCCGTGGCTGTGATGAGCTTCAACCCCAATTCGGTCCGGGTCTTCGGCGGGTTCGCTCCTGACATTCCACGCGGTCTGGTCACGGATGCGTTCACTGCGGACGACTGGCCGATGGTGCCCCTGGCACGACGGCAGAAACTTGCCGCGATGCGCGATCTGATCCCGTGCGGCGCGACGTTTATCTCTCACAACAGGAAAAGCCTGCATCTGCCACAGGTGCTGGCCTTGCGCGATCGGGACTTTCCGATCCTGACCTGGACTGTCCGCTCGCAGGAACAGGCGGACGCGGCCCTGGAGGTCGCGGATCAGATCACGTTCGAGGGATTTATCCCGCGATAGGCCCCCCCGGCGACATTGCGCAGGTTGATCTGCTCCGGCGCGACGCCAAGTGTGAGGCGGCAGGAGGCGACATATGCGCGACGACACACGGATCGAGATCGACGTTCTGAACGACCTTTCGCAGATCGAGGCGGCGCAGTGGGATGCCTGCGCCTGTCCTGAGGACGGCCGTCCGCGTGATCCGTTCACCACGCACAGATTTTTGAGCGCGCTGGAACGCTCCGGCTCCGTCGGGCGGGGAACGGGCTGGCAGGCCCGCCATCTGGTCGCGCGCGCCGGTGGTCAGGTCATCGCGGTGATGCCGCTTTATGCCAAGGGGCATTCGCAGGGCGAATACATCTTCGATCACAACTGGGCCCATGCATATGAGCAGGCAGGCGGGCGCTATTATCCGAAGTTGCAGGCGGCGGTGCCCTTCACCCCCGCGACCGGGCGCCGCTTCCTGTGCCGTCCGGGGCAGGAGGCCGTGGGCCAGTCCGCGCTGCTGCAAGGGCTGGTACAGCTTGCCAGTGAGAATGAGCTTTCCTCCGCCCATGTCACCTTCTGCACGCAGCAGGAATACGAGGCGGGCGGTGCGGCTGGCCTGTTGCAGCGGACCGGGCAGCAGTTCCACTGGTTCAACCGCGACTACGCCGATTTCGACGCCTTCCTCGCGGACCTCAGTTCCCGCAAGCGCAAGACCATTCGAAAGGAGCGCCGCACCGCACAGGATTTCGGCGGCACGATCCACCTGCTGACCGGGGACCAGATCGAACCGCAGCACTGGGATGCCTTCTGGCAGTTTTATCAGGATACGGGCGCGCGCAAATGGGGCACGCCGTACCTGACCCGCGCTTTCTTCGAGGAGGCACACGCCACCCTGCGTGACGATATCCTGTTGGTGATGTGCGAGCGGGATGGACGCTGGGTCGCGGGCGCGATGAACATGATCGGGGCCGATACGCTTTACGGTCGCTATTGGGGCTGTGTCGAGGATCACCCCTGCCTGCATTTCGAGGTGTGCTATTATCAGGCCATCGACTGGGCACTGGCGCACGGTCTGTCTCGGGTCGAGGCCGGCGCGCAGGGGGAGCACAAGCTGGCGCGCGGCTATCTGCCCACGCCCACCTATTCGCTGCACTGGATCGCGGACCCTGGATTTCGCCGCGCGGTGGAGCAGTATCTGGAGGGGGAACGCGCCGCCGTGGGTGAGGAGATCGAAATCCTCACCGAATACGGCCCGTTCCGAAAGGTACAGGGAGAGGACTAATGATAGCGAAACTGAATAAGGCCGAGTGCGAGCGCGCACTGGCCGACCTCACCGGATGGGATTTTGCCCGCGACGGGGCGGCCATCACCAAGACGTACAAGTTCAAGTCCTTCGTCGCGGCGTTCGGCTGGATGAGTTCTGCCGCGATCCTCGCGGAGAAGGCGAACCATCACCCCGAATGGTTCAACGTCTACAATCGGGTCGAGGTGACGCTGACCACCCATGATGCGAACGGCCTGACCGAACGCGATTTCGCGCTGGCCGCGCAGTTCGACGCGCTTTGATTCTCGACCCCCGGTGCGAACCGGGGGCCGGATGGCTTACATCTGTTCAAGCAGGGCCTCACCGCCCGACAGGTCGCATTCACCCGGAGATGCCTCGACACCGACGGCCGTGACCTCTCCGTTGCGCACGATGCACGCATAGCGTTGCGACCGGTCGACGAAACCGATAGGCGGTGCGCTGAAATTCATACCCACGGCCTTGGTGAACTCGGATACGGGATCGGCCAGCATCTCGATGCCGGCCTCGGTCGCGCCGGTGGAATCGCCCCAAGCCTTCATCACGAACGGATCGTTGACGGAGACACAGACGATACGGTCCGCACCCTTTTCACGGAACTGATCGGCGGTGCGGATGAAGCTGGGCATATGTGCTGCCGTGCACACCCCGGTAAATGCACCGGGCAGTGCGAACAGCACAACCGTCTTGTCGGCGAACAGATCGGCGGCTTCTACGGATTGCGGTCCTTCCTGACCCATCGTGATGAACGTGGCGTCGGGCAGAGTGTCCCCTTTGGCGATCGTCATGGTGTTTGTGACCTTTCGGTTTGGCTTCGGTTGACGCAAGTTAAGGTAGGGACGAACGAAGCAAAGGACGAGGGCCATGGACGGACATATCGTAATCGGCGCAGGACAGGCCGGCGCGGCACTGGTGGCGAAGCTACGCCAGATGGACCCCGATACCCCGATCACCCTGATCGGTGAGGAACCCGTGCCCCCGTATCAGCGCCCCCCCTTGTCCAAGAAATACCTGATGGGTGAGATGGAGTTGGAGCGCCTGTACCTGCGCCCCGCACGGTTCTACGACGAACAGAATATCGACCTGCGCCTGTCCAGAAGGGTCACGGCCATCGACCGTGCGGCCAGGACGGTAACGTTGCAATCGGGGGAGGTGTTGTCCTACCGAACGCTTGCCCTGACCACCGGCTCCACCCCCCGGACCTTGCCTGCCTCCTCCGGGGGAGGGCTGAAGGGGGTCTATTCCATTCGTTCGCTGGCGCATATCGATGAGATGGCGAAGGTCTTCGCGCCCGGTGCGCGCTGCCTGATCGTCGGGGGCGGCTATATCGGGCTGGAGGCCGCCGCCGTGGCGACCTCTCGCGGTCTCGACGTCACATTGGTGGAGGCGATGGACCGCATCCTGCAACGTGTCGCGGCACCGCAGACCTCGGACTATTTCCGCGCGCTGCACGCAGCGCAGGGCGTGGATATCCGTGAGGGCACCGGCCTCGACCATCTGACGGGCGAGGGCCACGTTTCGGGCGCGGTCCTCAGCGATGGAACGAAGCTGGACGTGGATTTCGTCGTCGTCGGGATCGGCATCGTGCCTGAGACCGCCCTGGCAGAGCAGGCCGGTTTGCAGGTTGAGAACGGCATCCGCGTGGATTCGCATGCCCGCACCAGCGATCCGGCAATCTTCGCCGCAGGTGATTGCGCCTCGTTCCCCTATCGCAGCGCCCGCATTCGCCTCGAATCCGTGCCGAACGCCATCGAACAGGCAGAAATTGCCGCGCAGAACATGGCCGGAGGGGATGCGGAATACCACGCGAAGCCGTGGTTCTGGTCGGATCAATACGACACGAAACTTCAGATTGCGGGCCTGAACACAGGCTATGACAATATCGTGGTGCGGCCCGGCCCGCGTGAGGGGACGCAATCGGTCTGGTATTTCCGGGGCGACGACCTGCTGGCCGTCGATGCGATGAACGATCCGCGCGCCTACATGATTGGGAAGCGCATGATCGAAGCGGGCACGTCCCCGGCTGCCGAAGCGGTCGCGAACCCGCAAACCGATCTGAAATCGCTCCTGAGCTAGCAGGCGTACCGCGTCTTGCTGACCGGGGCGAAGCCCGCTCAGGCGCTGCCGCCAACCGTCAGGCCGCCGATCAGCAGGGTCGGCTGCCCGACGCCCACAGGCACCCACTGGCCGGCCTTGCCGCAATTGCCCATGCCGGGGTCCAACACCATGTCGTTGCCTATGGCGCGGATCTTTTGCAAGGCAGTGGCTCCGTCTCCGATCAATGTCGCGCCCTTGACCGGGGGGCCGACCTTGCCGTTTTCCACCTTGTAGGCCTCGGTGCAGGAAAAGACGAACTTGCCATTCGTAATGTCCACCTGTCCGCCGCCGAAGCCGACGGCGTAGATGCCGTCCTTTAACCCGGACAGCATGTCCGCAGGGGTCGCGTCGCCGCCCAGCATGTAGGTGTTCGTCATGCGCGGCATCGGAGCATGTTCGAATCCCTGCCGCCGCCCGTTGCCCGTAGGCTCCACCCCCATCAGGCGCGCGTTCTGACGGTCCTGCATATAGCCGACCAGCACGCCATCCTCGATCAGCACGTTGCGCGCCGACGGCGTGCCCTCATCGTCGAAGGTGATCGAGCCGCGACGGTCCGGGATCGTGCCGTCGTCGATGACCGTCACGCCCTTCGAGGCTACCTGTTGGCCCATCAACCCGGCGAAGGCGGATGTCTTCTTGCGGTTGAAGTCCCCCTCCAGCCCGTGCCCCACGGCCTCATGCAGCAGGATGCCCGGCCAGCCCGGCCCCAGCACGATGTCCATGGTTCCGGCGGGGGCAGGTACGGCGTCGAGGTTCACCAGCGCCACGCGCAACGCCTCATCCGCGACAGGTTGCCAGTGCGACGGTTCCAGCATTCCGGCGAGGCCGAACCGCCCGCCGCCCCCCGCCGCCGCTGATTCGCGGCGTCCGTCACGTTCCACGATGACGGAAATGTTGACCCGCGCCATGGGCCGCGCATCGACATAGCGTTCGCCCGAGGCGCGCAGGATTTCGACCTCCTGAAAGCTCGCCGCCATCGAGGCGCTGACCTGCACCACATGCGCATCGCGGCTGCGCAGATAGTCGTCGATCTGCTTCAACACGTCGATTTTCACCGCGAATTCGGCGTCCGCCGTCGGGTCGATCTCGTCGTAAAGCTTGCGATTGGTGCGCACCGGATCGCCGGCGACCACGCCGTTGCCGTCGCGGATGGCCAGACGTACGGTTTCGCCCGCCCGGCGCAGGGCCGCCACATCCAGCGTGGTGGAATGCGCATATCCCGCCATTTCTCCCCGGACCGCCCGCAGGCCGAACCCCTCGGATGCGGTGTAGTTCGCGGTCTTGACGCGCCGGTCGTCCAGCATCAGGACTTCCGACCGGCGCCGCTCCAGAAAAAGCTCACCATCATCCGCGCCGTTCAGGGCCTCGCGCAGGGTCGTCAGGGATGCCTGCGGGTCCAGATCGGTCTCGAAAGGGCGAAATGGCGCTGTCGGTGTGCTCATGAAAGCTCCTGGGTCGAAATGCGGCGGTTTTGCCATGCGACGGTTTGCGGCATACTCCCGCCTTGTCCTGAGGCACCTAGTGTGGTTTTAAGCAGCAATCAATTGACCGCGCCGTTTCAGTGGCGATGCCCTGACGCGCGTGGTTGCAAGACGACGATCCGGGATTCGACACATGCAACTTGCCAAGACCCTTTCGGCAGCCTTCTTCGGCTTTCTTGCAGGCGGTGCCGCCTACGCTCAGGAAGAGGCGCTGACCAGCGATCTTCCCATCATCGGCATGCCACAGCCGGGCGGGATCGCGTTTCAGCCTGCCGCGACCAGCATTGCGCAGGATATCCACTTCCTCGACAATATGCTGCTGGTGATCATCACGCTGATTACCTTGTTCGTGACCATGCTGCTGGTCGTGGTCGCGGTGAAGTTCCGCGCCGGACGCGGGCATCAGGCCGCCCGCTTCACCCATAACAGCACGATCGAAATCGCCTGGACCATCATTCCTGTGATCATCCTTGTCGTGATCGGCGCATTTTCCCTGCCGCGCCTGTTCGATCAGCTTGAGGTCCCCGAGGCCGACGTGACGATCAAGGCGACGGGCTACCAGTGGTACTGGGGTCATGAATATCCCGATTCGGGCATCTATTTCGAAAGCTTCATGCTGGCCGAGGATGAGCTTGCCGAATACGGCTATCCGCCGGAAACCTATCTGTTGGCCACGGACACGGCCGTGGTGGTTCCGGTCGGCGCAGTCGTGAAGTTGCAGACGACCGCCGCAGATGTGATCCACGCGTGGAAAATCCCGGCCTTCGGTGTGCATCTGGATGCCATTCCCGGCCGTCTGAACGAAACCTGGTTCCGTGTAGACGCGCCAGGCATCTATTTCGGCCAGTGTTCCGAGCTGTGCGGAATTTCGCATTCCTACATGCCGATCACGGTCAAGGCCGTGCCGCAGGACGAATATGACGCATGGCTCGAAGCTGCCGTCGCGCGCTATGCTGACGGCGGTGGCGCGACGACGCAGCTTGCCGCCCGCGAGTGATCGGGGCGCACGCGCTTTGCAGGGAACCGGGTGCTGCCCGGTCCCTTCGTCGCTGTTATTTGCGTAGTTTAAGTTTGCGAGTGATCTTCGATGACCGATACCGCCATGGATATTGAAACCGTACAAACGGGTGAGGCGCAGGTGAAGGACTACTTCGCGCTGATGAAGCCGCGTGTCATGTCGCTGGTCGTTCTGACTGCGGCGATCGGCATGTTCGCCGCACCCGGCGGAGTTCATCCGGTGATCGCCCTCGCAACCATCCTGTGCATCGCCATCGGGGCAGGGGCGTCGGGTGCACTGAACATGTGGTGGGATGCCGATATCGACGCGGTAATGAAGCGGACGGCCAATCGTCCCCTGCCGTCGGGCGTGGTGGAACCGGGTGAGGCGCTGGGCATCGGTGTGGCGCTGTCGATCATGTCGGTCCTGATGCTCAGCATCTTCGGCAACATCTTCTCCGCCGTGTTCCTGGCCTTCACGATCTTCTTCTACGTCGTGATCTACTCCATGTGGCTGAAACGTTCGACGCCGCAGAATATCGTGATCGGCGGCGCTGCCGGTGCGTTTCCCCCCATGATCGGCTGGGCCGTGGCAACTGGCGGTATCAGCCTCGAATCACTGTTGATGTTCGCGCTGATCTTCCTGTGGACGCCGCCGCATTTCTGGGCCTTGGCGATCTTTCGCAACGAGGATTACGTCAAGGCAGGCGTGCCGATGCTACCGGTGGTGGCGGGCGACCGTGCGACCCGCAACCAGATCCTGATCTACACATTGCTTCTGTTCCCGGTTGCGATGGTGCTGGCATTCACCTCCGTCGGCGGGCCGGTCTACTTTGCCGTGGCGCTGGCCTACAACGCTCGCTTCCTTTGGGGCGCATGGTCGATCTGGAAGCGGGATGAGGCGACTGCGACCGCTGACAAGTTCAAGACCGAGCTTCGCGTCTTCCTCGAATCAATCGGATACCTCTTTGCATTGTTCATTGCGTTGGGGATTGAAATCATGCTGCGCGCGCTGGACCTGAGCTGGTCCGGCTGGCCGGTTCTGTTCTGAGGAGCGATCATGTCCATTGACCAAACCGCGACCCATGAGATCTATACCCGCCGCAAGGGCCGCAACGTCGCCGTGCTCTTGATCCTGCTGGCCTTCGTCGCGCTGGTTTTCGCCGTCACCATCGTGAAGATGAGCAATGGCGCCAGCATGGAGGCGTTCGACCACGCGATCCGCCCCTCGATCCTGCCCGAGGTGAGCGAATGAGCCCCAAACGTACAGCCTTTGGCCTGCTGGGCCTTGTCGTGTTCATGGTGGGGATGAGCTTCGCTGCCGTGCCGCTCTACGATCTGTTCTGCCGCGTCACCGGCTACGGCGGCACAACGGCGGAGGGGCGCGGCTCCGACACCGTGCTGGATCAGATGATCTCCATCCGGTTCGACGCCTCGAAAAACCGCGACATGGCGTGGGAGTTTCGCGCGCCCGAACAGCGTGTCTCCAGCTTGCAGATCGGTCAGACCGGGTTGGCGTTCTTTGAGGCGCACAACCCCACGGATCGTGTGATCGCCGGTCAGGCGTCCTATAACGTCACGCCCTATTCCGCCGGTGCATACTTCACCAAGATCGACTGCTTCTGCTTTACCGAGCAGGTCTTGCAGCCCGGACAGACGGTGCAGATGCCCGTCACCTTCTATGTGGACCCTGAAATCCTGAACGATCGCGAAGCGAGGTTTGTGCAGGAGATCACGTTGTCCTATACATTCTTTGAAATAGACATTCCGGAGGGTGAGGTCAGCCTCGCCCCCGCGCAGCCTGCTGACGAAGAGGGATAAAATGGCCCACGCCAAGAATCACGACTACCACATTCTCGCGCCAAGCTATTGGCCCTTCGCGGGCGCCGTCTCGGCGTTTGTCATGCTGTTCGGCGCGGTCCTGTGGATGTCCCCGCACTCCCCCATGCAGCAGCCATGGGTGTTCGCCATCGGTTTCGTCGGCGTGCTGTTCGTCATGTACAGCTGGTGGTCCGACGTGATCGTCGAATCCAAGGTTGGCGACCACACCCCCGTCGTTCAAATTGGTCTGCGCTATGGCATGATCCTGTTCATCACCTCCGAGGTTATGTTCTTCGTCGCCTGGTTCTGGAGCTTCTTCAAGCACGCGATCTATCCGGCCGGCGTCGAAACCGTCGGCGGTGTCTGGCCTCCTGTCGGGGTGGAGACGTTCGATCCGTGGCACCTGCCCCTCATCAACACCCTGATCCTGCTCCTGTCCGGCTGCGCCGTGACATGGGCGCACCATGCGATCGTTCACGACAATGACCGCAAGGCGATGTCGCAGGGCCTGCTGATCGCCGTTCTGCTGGGCGCGGTGTTCACCATGTTTCAGGCCTACGAATACAGCCACGCGGCATTCGGGTTCTCCAACTCGATCTACGGCGCGAACTTCTTCATGGCGACCGGGTTTCACGGCGCGCATGTCCTGATCGGGACGGTGTTCCTGCTGGTCTGTCTGGTTCGTGCACGTCGGGGTGACTTCACCGCTGACAAGCATATCGGGTTCGAGGCCGCGGCCTGGTACTGGCACTTCGTTGACGTGGTGTGGCTGTTCCTGTTCGCCGCGGTCTATATCTGGGGCGGCTGAATTTCGCATCGCAGGTTTGTAATGACGCCGCGCAGCACAGCTTGCGCGGCGTTTTCCGTCCTATTTCAGGGGTTTGCATGAAACGTATTCTGGGGCCGTTGGCGTTTGGCGCAATCGGTTGCGCGATTCTGATCTCACTCGGCGTTTGGCAGATGCAGCGGCTTGCGTGGAAGAAGGATCTGATCGACACGACGGAGCGGATGATGTCGGCCCAGCCCATCGCCCTTCCCGAAGCGCCGACCGAGGCAACCGACGAATATGTCCCCGTTTCCGTCGAAGGTTTCATTCGCGAGGGTGAAATCCACGTCCTGACCACACAGCGTATCGCGGGGCCGGGTTTTCGGATCATTGCACCATTTGAAACAAATGAGGGTCGGCGCATTCTGGTCGATCGCGGCTATGTGCCCGAGGAGCAGAAGGACGCGGAACGCCCCATCGGCGCGGCGCAGCTGAACGGTGTGTTGCACTGGCCGGATGAGCGAACCTTCGACACGCCGGAAAATGACGTCGAGGACAATTACTGGCTGGCGCGCGATGTCGATCAGATGGCTGAGGTTCTGGGAACGGAGGAGGTCATGATCGCGGTCGCGGCCAGCTCGATCGAGGGTGGCCCGCAACCCGTTCCGCTGACGGCCGCCTATCACAACCGGCACCTGGAATATGTCATCACCTGGTTCGGGCTGGCGTTGGGATGGGCCTTGATGACCGGCGTCTGGGTCGTGGCGCGGCTCAAGGATTAGCGCCGTCCGGCAATCGTCCTCGACAGGACGCACATCAGTTCGAACATGATGTTCACGCCCAGCCATGCGGTGCCGCCGGACTGGTCGAACGGCGGCGAGACCTCGACCAGATCCGCACCGATCAGGTTCACCCCGTCGAGCAGTCGCACGCATTGCTGGGCCTGAAAACTGGTCGGACCGCCGATTTCCGGCGTGCCGGTTCCGGGTGCGTAGGCGGGGTCGATGAAGTCGATGTCAAAACTGCAATAGGTCAGGCCGTTGCCCACAACCTCACGCGCCTGACGCATGACCTCCTTCACGCCGAGGTCAAAGAACTCCTCAATCGTGATGATCCGCACCCCGACGGAGCGCCCGAACTCGATATCCTCACCATCGTACATCGGGCCGCGAATGCCGATCTGAACGACGCGCGTGGGGTCGAGGATGCCCTCCTCGATCGCGCGGCGGAACGGGGTGCCGTGGGTGTAGCGGTAGCCGCCGAAATAGGTGTCGTACAGATCCGTGTGCGCATCGAAATGCACCATGCCCAGCGGTTGCGCGTGGGCGGCGGACAGGGCGCGCAACACGGGCAGCGAACTCAGGTGATCGCCCCCTCCGGTCATCGGCACGATGCCCTGTGCCGCGACGGCGGCGTAGAATTCGGTGATGCGTCCCAGCGTGTCCTGCACATCCACCGGATTGGGGTTCACATCGCCCAGATCGGCGCAATTGCACAGGTCGAACGGGTCAGTTCCGGAGGCCGGGTTCACCCGGCGCATCATCGTCGAGTAGTCGCGCAACTGGCGCGGGCCGTGCCGCGGGCCGGGGCGGTTCGTAGTGCCGGCATCCCACGGAATGCCGATCAGGCCAATCTCGACCTGCGCGCGCCTGGTATTCTCGGGCACCAGATGCGGCAGACGCATGAAGCTGGGCACCCCGGCGAAGCGGGGCAACTCCTGCCCTGAAATCGGATGAAAGAATGCGTCGGACATGTGATTGCCTCGCTGTGCGCCGACCTCGCCCCATGCCGCGCCGGATCTGTCCCGCCACCCTGACACGGAGCGGCTGCGATCGAAAGGAGCCGATATGCGCAAGCCGGATCGGCCTTGCCGCATCATCGCCTACATGTTGTGTGAGCTACTCCCCATCTCTTGGACAGGATCTGGCGTAAATTAAGCTACTCGTTGCACCTGCTGATCGGGTTGGTTGATATCATTTCTCTGCCAGTAGACCAGCGCCGGAGGCTGGCCGCCCAGGGCTGAATGCGGGCGCTGGTGGTTGTAGAAGGTCATCCATTTCCGGATGGCCGCCTTTGTCTCCGAACCGGTCTCCCAGGCATGCAGGTAGACGCATTCGTATTTCAGGGTACGCCACAATCTCTCGATGAAGATGTTGTCGAGGAAGCGGCCCTTCCCATCCATCGATATGCGCACGCTGGACCGGCGGAGCCGATCCGTCCAGGCAAAGGACGTGAACTGGGATCCCTGATCTGTATTCATTATCTCTGGCGGGCCGAACTTGTGGATGGCCTCGTTCAGCGCCTCGACACAGAAGTCGGCCTCCAGCGTGTTCGAGATCCGCCAGGACAGGACCTTGCGGGTGTGCCAGTCCATGATCGCCACGAGGTATAGGAACCCGCGCCCCATGGGCAGGTAGGTGATATCCGAGCACCAGACCTGGTTCGGGCGTTCCACCCGCAGACATCTGAGCAGGTAGGGATAGGTCTTGTGGCCCTTCGTCGGCCTGCTCGTGTTGGGCTTCTGGTAAATCGGCATTAGCCCCATCAGGCGCATCAGTCGCCGGATGCGCTTCTCGTTCACCAGGTGGCCGTCGTTGCTCAGGTGCCAAGTCATTTGCCGGACGCCGAAGAACGGCGTCTCCAGGAACTGCTCGTCGATCCGCCGCATCAGGCCGAGGTTCTGCTCAGACTCGCCCTTGGGCGTGTAGTAGAAAGACGAACGCGCGATCGACAGCAACTTGCACTGCTGGCCGATCGACAGATCCGGGTGGTCAGGCTCGATCATGCCGCGCCTCACTTCCCGCCCCAGGGCTTCAGCTTTCGTTCCCAAAAAGAGTTGGCCACCGCCAGCTCCCCGATCTTGGCGTGGAGCTCCTTCACCTGCTCCTCGTCAATCTCCGGCTTCTTGCGGCCCCCGCGTTCGAACACACCGGAGGCGCCTTCGAGCAGGACTCGCTTCCATTGATGGATCATCGTCGGATGCACCCCGAACCGGCTTGCCAGCTCGGCAGCCGTCTCCTCGCCTTTCAGGGCTTCCAGCGCGACCTTCGCCTTGAACTCAGGCGCGTGCTGCTTCCGTTTCGACATCTTTGATCTCCTTCTCGTCGAAGATCAGCAGACTGCAAATCGTAGCTTATGTCAGTGTCCGAATTTCGGGGGGTAGCTCAGTGGCTGCTGATGCGAACGCACAGACAGTGACGATCATGGCGCGCGACAGGCCCTGTGTCGGGGGGCTCAGCGGTCGAGATGTTTGCGCAGGTCGCGCAGAAACGGCAGGGCGGTGCGAATGCGCTCACGGCCCAACCCCTCGATCACGTCCTCGAACAGGGGGGTGATGCACTGCACGGCATAGTCGCGGGCGGCGCGACCGGCGGGACTGATCGTGACCCACTTCCTGCGACCGTCATCCCAGTCCGGGCGGATGTGCACCCAGCCCGATGCCTCCAACTTCTTGAGCGTATTGGTCATGGTGCCGCGCGTGACGTGGAATGCCCGGGCAAGCTGGGCGGGCGTCTTCTCCCCCCCCAATCTGGCGAAATGGTTCAGCACGGAGAACTGGGACAGCTCCATCCCCTTGGGCAAGGCGCGTTGCAGACGCGATTGCACCAGTTGTTCCAGAGTGTCGATCTCACTGAACAGGGCGATGGCGAGCGGGTCTGACGGGCTTTCGGTCATGTGCGCGAAGGTGCCGTGAACGCCCTTCCATTGGCAAGAGCAGGGATCGCCGCGCGGGCAGATTCTACCTCCGCCACGTCCAGATCGGCGGTGATGATATCGGGTGTGTCGCCTCCCTCCGCCAGAATGCGCCCCCAGGGGGAAACGATCAGCGAGTGGCCCCAGGTCTTGCGCCCCGAACCGGGATGCGTCCCGCATTGCGCGGGCGCCAAGACGAAGGAGCCGGTCTCGATCGCGCGGGCGCGCAGCAGCACCTCCCAATGGGCGCGCCCGGTGGGCACGGTAAAGGCGGCAGGGGCCGTGATGATCCGCGCACCGGCATGGGCCAACGCGGCATAGAGCGGCGGGAACCGCATATCGTAGCAGATGCTGAGGCCCAGCGTGGTGCCAGCCGCATCCACCGTGACCGCGCGGTCGCCAGGCGCGAAGCCGGCGGATTCGCGGTAGGTATTCTCCGCGTCCACATCCACGTCGAACATGTGGATCTTGTCGTAATGGTCGAGGATATCCCCATCCGGTCCGATCAGGAACGAGCGATTGACGAACCTGCCCCCCGCACCGCCCAGCAGCGCGAGGGAGCCGATCAGGACGGTAACGCCAAGTTCCGCCGCCAAGCTGCGTATCGCGGCGAGGGTCGGGTCGTCCTCCTGCCGGCGCAGGACCTCAGCTTGATGTTTGCGGGAATCGGAGACGCAGTTCGTCACCTCGGGCGTGGCGATCAGGCTGGCACCGCCCTCAGCCGCCGCGCGAATCGCCTGCGTCACATAGGCCGTGTTGACCGCCGGATCGTCAGTGGACGTCATCTGGACCAGGGCGACCCGCAGCAAGCTCACGCCAGCAACCCGTCCAGCTTGCCCGAGCGTTCCAGCGCGTGCAGTTCATCACTGCCACCGATTGGCGTACCGTCGATGAAGATCTGCGGCACGGTGCGCCCGCCCTCGGCCCGCTTCGTCATCTCCGCCCGTTTGGCCGGGTCGGACATGACGTCGTATTCGGTGAAGGATACGCCCTTGCCGGTCAGCAGGCGTTTGGCGGCGTGGCAAAACCCGCAAATCGGGGTGGTATAGATCTCGACAGTCTTCATGGGGGATCCCTCCTGTTGGGGTAGGATATAGGATCGGCGGCATCGCGCACAACACGTGCGAGGACACATATCGTGACGTCGGCCGCACCCCCCGCGCGCAGGGCGCGGGCACAGGCGCCCAGTGTGGCGCCGGTTGTCAGCACGTCGTCCACCAGCAACACCCGGCGTCCGGTCACATCGCGCGATGGACCGATGGCGATGGCCCCGTCCAGAATTGCCCCCCGCTCGCCCCGGGTCGCACCGTCGAGGCTGGGCGTCCGGCGCGTGCGGCGCAGCAGGTCCGGCACGGCCTTGTCCGGCGACAGGGCGCGGACCAGTTCGGCGGATTGGTTGTACCGGCGCTTGACCAGACGTGACCAGTGCAGGGGCACCGGCGCGATCATGTCCGCCGCCGCGATCAGGTCCCCGGCGCTGCGGGCGATCCAGCGGGCAAGCGTCGGCGCGATGTCCAGCCTGTCGCCATGTTTCAGTTGCAGCACCACCGTGCGCCCCGCCCCGCCATAGACCACGGCGCTGCGGCCTGCCGACCAATCGCGCGGGTGACGTTCGCATTCATCGCAGCGCAGGTCCGCCGCGCGCCCGCCGCCATCCACCGGGGTGCCACACAGCGCGCAGACCGGGCCGCTGATGAATTGCACGTCGCGCCAGCATGTGGCGCACAGACCGCCTGCAACGTCCGTCTCCTCCGGGCAGGACAGGCATCGGGGCGGGTAGATCAGATCGCGTATCGCGCTCAACATTGCGCCACCCCTTTCCACAGATGCCGTCGCGGCATAGATGATGCCATCATGACCCAGACCGACCGCCCCGACCTGTTCGACCAAACCGCCCTGGCCCTGCACCGACAGCGCGCGAGCGGCGCCACTTTTCTGCACGAGGCCGCGGCGCATGAGCTTTCAGAAAGACTGCAAGAGGTTAACAGGACGTTTACCAACGTGGTTTTCATCGGGCCGGAAGCCGCGCTCTGGTCCCGGTTGACCGGCATTCCGGGCCGTTGCATCGCGGATGATGCAACGCTGGATCTGAAGGTTGGCGAGTGTGACCTGATCGTGCACGGGCTGGCGCTGCACTGGGCGGAGGATCCGGTGGGTCAGCTTGTCCAGATGCGCCGAGCGCTGCGCCCCGACGGCATGATGATCGCGGCCCTGTTCGGCGGGCGGACCCTGCACGAACTGCGCACGTCCTTTGCCGAGGCGGAAATCGCGGTCGAGGGCGGGCTGAGCCCCCGCGTCGCCCCGATGGGAGAAATCCGCGATCTGGGGGCCTTGTTGCAAAGGGCGAATCTGGCATTGCCCGTGGCGGATTCCTTGGCCCTGACTGTGGATTACGCCGATCCGCTGGCCCTGTGTCGCGATTTGCGCGCGATGGGGGAAACGAACGCCATGGCCGCACGCAGACGTGGCGGGTTGCGGCGCGAGACCTTGATGGCCGCCATCAGCCATTACGCAACGCATTTCGCGCGCCCCGACGGGCGGGTCGATGCCACGTTCGAGATCGTTTTCCTGACCGGCTGGGCCCCGGCGGACAGTCAGCAGCAACCCCTGCGCCCCGGGTCGGCCCGGACGCGCCTTGCCGATGCGCTGCGCGTTCCCGAACGCCCGCTGGGCGACTAGCCCGCCCCGCGCAGACCATGCGACAAAACCCCGCGCAGTGTTCGAGGTGCAGGGTTTGAGTTGACCGTGACCCCCAGTCCCGTCACACACGGCGCACCAGATATGGAGGGTCCGATGCCAGATGATATCAAGCCAACCCTGGATGCTCCGGGACAGGGGCGTCTGGCCCATGCCGATGCCGATCATCCGCCGATCCCGCGCGCCAGGGTCGCGGTGATCCTGTCCAATCTGGGCACACCCGACGCTACCGATTACTGGTCCATGCGGCGTTATCTGGGGCAATTCCTGTCCGACCGCCGCGTCATCGACTATTCGCCCTGGCTGTGGCAACCGCTGTTGCAGCTGGTGATCCTGACCAAACGGCCGTTTTCCTCAGGCAAGGCCTATGCGGGCATCTGGAACAAGGAGCGTGACGAAAGCCCGCTGCTGACCATCACCCGCAGTCAGGCGGAGAAGGTGGCCGAGGTCATGAAGTCCCGCTACGGCGATGAGGTCATCGTTGATTTCGCCATGCGCTATGGCAACCCCTCAACCAAATCGGTGATCGAGCGGGTCAAGGCGCAGGGCGCGGAGCGGATCGTGTTCTTCCCGCTCTACCCGCAATATGCCGGTGCCACGACGGCCACCGCGAATGACGAGGCGTTTCGCGCGCTGATGCAGATGAAGTGGCAGCCCTACATTCGCACCGTGCCCGCCTATTATGACCACCCGAAATATATCGAGGCGTTGGCCCTCTCGATCGAGGAGACCTATGCCAAGGTGGAGAGGCGGCCCGACATTCTGGTCGTGTCCTACCACGGCATGCCCAAACGCTATCTGATGGAGGGCGACCCCTACCATTGCCAATGCCAGAAGACGACGCGCCTGCTGCGTGAACGTCTGGGCTGGGATCAGACGCAAATCGTCACCACCTTCCAGTCGAAGTTCGGACCCGAGGATTGGCTACAACCCTACACTGTCGAGCATGTCGCGCGGCTGGCCGAGGAGGGGAAGAAGAACATCGCCGTCATGGCACCTGCCTTCTCTTCCGATTGCGTCGAGACGCTGGAGGAGATCAACGAGGAGATCAAGGAGAGCTTCGAACATGCGGGCGGCGAGGTGTTCACCTATATCCCGTGTCTAAACGACGCCCCGGCGCATATCGACATGATGGCCGCCATATTGGAGCGCGAACTGGCCGGCTGGCTGGAGTGACGCCAGATCACAGAACGAAAAGCGGGAGGCACAGGTGACTGGCCTCCCCCTTCGAGTTTCATGCGAACGGCAGGGTATCGGTCAGGTTACCGGATAGCCCTGCAACAGTTTTTCACCCACGCGGATCGTGATGCGACCATCCGTAAGCACTTCGACAAGTCGCCCTTGGGCGGCAATGTAGCGGCTGAGCATTATGGTGCGGAGCATGGGGTGTCCCTTCGTTATGTTTTTGTCCTCGAGTAAGCTCAGATTAGTGAATATCGCAGACCTGTCAATTTCATACGTAATATTGTTGCGTGAAATTTGGTATGAAGGGTAGTTTTATTGCGGTGCAGTAGGCTGTCTGCCGCAGTCTGAGCAGCCGCAAAGTCTTGCGGGACAGGCTTGTACGGCGTTTCGGTCCAAATCTGACAATGCTTTTGCTTCATGTTCTGATGCGGTGCAACACGGAAAATAACTCGATCCTCGCATAGGTATGGCTTTGTGACCTGAAATTCCTTCCATGAAATCTGATATGTCCGACACAAAAGTGTGGCCCCCGCAAATGTCTGGGACGAACAGGTGGCCCGATCCTGCGACAGTTATCGCGTCAAGCGTGACGTGATGCTGTCGCTGATGGCGCGAACGCTGCCTGAGGGCTCGCGCTGGTCCGAGCCGGAGGGCGGCATGTTCGTCTGGGTGACCTTGCCTGAGGGGATGGACGCCGCCGCAATCCTGCCGCGCGCGGTCGCGGATCATGGCATCGCCTTTGTGCCCGGTCATGCGTTTCATGCGGACAGGCGCGGGCGCAACACCATGCGGTTGAGCTTCTCGCTGCCCTCCACCGACGATATTGTCGAGGGGATGCGGCGGTTGCAGGCCGCGTTGCGTTAGAGCCAGTCGCGCAGATGCGCCACCAGCGGCACATCGGCGGCAGGCATCGGCAGGTCCATGAGCGCGTCGGCGCGGACCCATTTCAGGGCCTGCCCCTCACGCCCCTGCGGGATGCCCTTCCACTTGCGACACGCGAACAACGGCATCAGCAGGTGAAACGTGTCGTAGCTGTGACTGGCGAAGGTCAGCGGGGCAAGGCAACTGGCCCAGGTGTCGATGCCCAACTCCTCCTGCAGCTCACGGATCAAGGCCACCTCGGGGGTTTCGCCCGGCTCGATCTTGCCGCCGGGAAACTCCCACAGGCCCGCCATGCTCTTGCCCTCGGGGCGCTGGGCCATCAGCACGCGCCCGTCGGGGTCGATCAGGGCGACGGCGGCCACCAGAACGGTTCTGAGCGGCTGGCTCATGACCGGTAATCCGCGTTGATGCTGATATAGTCGTGGGTCAGATCGCAGGTCCAGACGGTCGCCTGCCCGCCACCGATGCCCATGTCCACGTTGATCTCGATCTCGGGCTGTTTCATCAGGGCAGCGGCGTCTTCCTCGCGGTAATCGGGCGCGCGCCAGCCGTTTTCGGCGACCAGCATGTGACCGAAGCGGATCGTCAGGGCGTCGCGGTCCGCAGGCTCCCCCGATTTGCCGATGGCCATGACGATGCGGCCCCAGTTGGGATCCTCACCCGCGATGGCGGTCTTGACCAGCGGTGAGTTGGCGATGGAGAGCCCGACCTTGTGCGCGGAGGTGTCGGAGGCCGCGCCGGTGACGTTGACGGCGACGAACTTTGTCGCCCCCTCACCGTCGCGCACGACCTGATGGGCGAGGTCCAGCATCACGGCGTGCAGGGCGTCGGCGAACTGCTCGGCGCGCGGGTCGTCCCGGCTTTCGATCCGATCGTTTCCCGCACGCCCCGTCGCCGCGATGACGAGGCTGTCTGAGGTCGAAGTATCGCCGTCCACCGTGATGGCGTTGAACGTGCGCTGGTTATGTTCGGACAGGATGGCCTGCAACACTGGCTGTGCGATTGCGGCGTCGGTAAAGATATAGACCAGCATCGTGGCCATGTCGGGGGCAATCATGCCCGATCCCTTGGCAAAGCCGGAGATGGTGACCTCCGCCCCCAGATCGACGGTGCAGAAGGCCCCCTTCACATAAGTGTCGGTCGTCATGATCGCTGCAGCGGCGTCCGCACCCGCATCGGGGGAGAGGGTGGAGACCAGCTCATCCAGCTTGGCGGTGATGCGCTCATGCGGCAGCGGCTCACCGATCACGCCGGTGGAGGCGGGAAAGACATGGGTCGCAGGGCAACCAAGCGCGGCGGCCGTCCGCTCCGCCAATGTCTGCGTGGCGTCGAAGCCGTTCTTGCCCGTGAAGGCGTTGGAATTGCCGGAGTTCACCAGAATCGCCGCGGTGCCGGCGCTGCCATCGAACTTCGCCAGATGTTCCTGACACATCAGGACCGGGGCGGAGCGGGTGGAGGATTTGGTGAAGACGCCAGCGATGGACGCCCCGGCGCAAATCTCGGCCAGCATGACATCCAGCCTGCCGGAATAGCGCACACCGGCCGCCACTGCGGACAGGCGTACGCCGTCGATGACGGGCAGGGCGGTCGCGCCCTCAGTCGGGGCGAGCGGGCCTGCATTCGCCCGGGGGGTCCGGGGCAAGAGACGGGTGATCGTGGTCATGGTGTCCTCCCGGACGCGACTGATGCTTTGTCCGGGAGGATTGAGGTCATTCGTTCGTCAGATCAAGGGTCGTGATCGCCTCGGGCGAAATTGCGACCTCGGGCGTCGTAATGTCCGCGCCCTCACGCAGGCTGTCGATATGCGCCTGAAGCGCGTCCTGATTGAGCTGACCCACGATCTCGGGCCGGATCTGCTCCAACGGGGGCAGGGGGCTGAGCCGGGTTTCGTTCACGACGATGACGTGCCAGCCGAACTGAGTCTGCACAGGCTCCGACACGGTGCCCACCTCCAGCGACTGAACCGCCGCATCGAACTCGGGAACCATCTGGCCCGGACCGAACCAGCCCAATTCGCCACCTGTCGGGCCGGACGGGCCGGTGGAGCGTTCCTGAGCCAACGTTTCGAAGTCACCGCCGTCGTTCAGGGCCGCGACCACTTCGAGGGCCTCCTCCTCCGTCTCCAGCAGGATATGGGAGGCATTGTATTCCGTGGTGCGCGTCATCTCGGCGGTCAACGCCTCGTATGCGGAGGTGATCTTGTCCTCGGTCACGGCATCCTCAAGGACGGATGCGATCGTCTCGTTCGACAGGACGCCGCGGCGTTCGTTGTCGAGCTGGACGCGGACGCGGCGCGTCTCGGCGGCGCCGGTTTCCTTCGCGGCCTCGGCCAGAAGCTGTTGATCGATCAACTGATCGACCAGACCGGGGAACAGAACCTCGGGCGGCAAGGAACGGTAATTCTCCGGCAGGCGGTCGCGCACGGCGATGACATGGGCGACCGTGATGTCGACGCCATCGACGGTGGCGACAACAGTATCCAGATCGTAATCCGTGGTAACCTCAGGGGTTTCCTGGGCGGGGGTCGTCGTATCCTGTGCGAAGGCGGTGCCCGACAGGGTGAGGGCGAATGCAATCGCGTAAGGTGCAATCAGCTTGTTCATAAGTTCTCCGAACTGCTCGGTATCGACCGGAGCGGTCTTCCTGAAATAGAGCGCGGCAGCGGTTCAGCCCGGTGCCGGTAACGTTGACAGTGTCAGGTGCGGGACTTACATCCCGATCAGCTTTTAGGGCCAGCCGCACCGCCGCCGCGCCAACCTAGATTGTCGATCGCTGTCGGGCAACCACCCGTTGGTATCAGTTTGGTGAACGACGCGGGCGGCCTGGCCGCAGGACGAGACGCGAGGATACTCTATGCTGGGACTGGCAACGGTGGCGAAAAAGGTGTTCGGCACCGCCAATGACCGCAAGGTCAAAAGCGTGCGATCACTCGTCGATCAGATCAACGGCCACGAGGCCGCGATGCAGGCGCTGGATGACACCGCGCTGAAGGCAAAGACGCAGGACTTCATCGAGCGGCACAACGGGGGCGAGACTCTGGACGCCCTGCTGCCCGAGGCGTTCGCCGCAATGCGCGAGGGGGCCGTGCGCGCGCTGGGAATGCGCCCGTTCGACGTGCAGTTGATCGGCGGCATCTTCCTGCATCAGGGCAATATTTCCGAGATGAAGACCGGTGAGGGCAAGACGCTGATGGCGACGCTGCCCGTCTACCTAAACGCGCTGACCAAGCGGGGCGTGCATGTCGTCACCGTCAACGACTACCTCGCCCGCCGCGATGCGGAGTGGATGGCAAAGCTGTATAACTGGATGGGGCTGAGCGTCGGCGTCGTGGTCCCCGGCATGGATGAGCCGGCCAAGCAGAAGGCCTATGCCTGCGATGTCGTCTATGCGACGAACAACGAGCTGGGCTTCGATTATCTGCGCGACAACATGAAGACCAGCGTCGACCAGATGGTGCAGCGCGATCACTTCTTCGCCATCGTGGATGAGGTTGATTCGATCCTGATCGACGAGGCGCGCACGCCGCTGATCATCTCGGGCCCGACGCAGGACCGATCCGAGCTGTATATCACGCTCGACAAATTCATTCCCGATCTGACCGATGAGCATTACGAGCTGGATGAGAAAGCCCGCTCCGCCACTCTGACCGAGGAAGGCAACGAGTTTCTGGAGGACAAGCTGAAGGAAGCCGGTCTGATCGAGGGGGAGGCAACCCTCTACGATCCGGAATCCACCACCATCGTGCATCACGTCACCCAAGCCCTGCGCGCGCACAAGCTGTTCGCCCGCGACAAGGACTATATCGTCAAGAACGACGAGGTGGTGCTGATCGACGAATTTACCGGCCGCATGATGACCGGCCGCCGCATGTCCGAGGGACTGCACCAGGCGATCGAGGCGAAGGAGGGCGTCAAGATTCAGCCCGAGAACGTCACCCTCGCCTCCGTCACGTTCCAGAACTATTTCCGCCTGTACGAAAAACTCGGCGGCATGACCGGCACCGCGATGACCGAGGCCGACGAGTTCGATGAGATCTACGGGCTGGGCGTGGTGGAAATCCCCACCAACCGCCCCATCGCGCGCAAGGATTTCGACGATCAGGTCTACCGCACCGCGCGTGAAAAATACGAGGGCATTGTCAAGACCATCAAGGAGGCCCACGCCAAGGGCCAGCCGATCCTGGTAGGGACCACCTCGATCGAAAAATCGGAGCTGATCTCTCAGATGCTGACCGCAGCAGGGGTCAAGCACAACGTGCTGAACGCCCGGTTCCACGAGCAGGAGGCGTCGATCATCGCACAGGCGGGCCGTCTGGGCGCCGTGACCATCGCCACCAACATGGCCGGACGCGGCACCGACATCAAACTGGGCGGCAATTCCGAGATGATGGCCGAGGTTGAAGCCGCCGAGCAGGGCATCACCGATCCCGCCGCCATTGCCGAGCTGGAGCGAAAGCACGAGGCGACCGTTCAGGCGGAAAAGCAGAAGGTGCTCGAAGCGGGCGGTCTGTTCGTTCTGGCCACGGAACGCCACGAATCGCGCCGGATCGACAACCAGTTGCGGGGCCGTTCGGGCCGTCAGGGCGATCCGGGCCGCACGAACTTCTTCCTCAGCCTCGAAGACGATCTGATGCGCATCTTCGGCTCCGACCGGCTGGACACCATGCTGTCCAAGCTGGGCATGGGTGAGGGCGAGGCGATCATCCATCCATGGGTGAACAAGGCGCTGGAGCGCGCGCAGAGCAAGGTCGAGGGGCGCAACTTCGACATCCGCAAGAATCTGCTGAAATACGACGACGTGATGAACGACCAGCGCAAGTCGATCTTCGGTCAGCGGCGCGAAATCATGGAAGCGACCGATCTGTCCGAGACGATCGAGGAAATGCGTCACGAGGTGGTCGAGAATCTCGTCTCCGAATACATCCCGGCCCGCGCCTATGCCGATCAATGGCAGACGCAGGAATTGGCTGAGCAGGTGAAGGAGATCTTCGCGCTCGACCTGCCCATCGCCGAATGGGCCGCGGAGGAAGGCGTCGACGACGACACCATCGAGGAGCGGATTACCACGGAGGTGGACAAGGCTGCGGCCGCCAAAGCGGAAAAGCACGGTCCGGAAACCATGCGCACCGTCGAAAAGCAGATCCTGCTGCAAACCATCGACAAGGAATGGCGCGACCATCTGCTGACGCTCGACCATCTGCGCTCGGTCGTGGGTTTCCGGGGGTATGCGCAGCGCGATCCGTTGAACGAGTTCAAGACAGAGGCGTTCGAGCTGTTCCGCAATCTGCTCGAAGGTTTGCGCGTGCAGGTCACGCGGCAGTTGTTCCACATACAGATCCTGACGGAGGAAGAACGCGCGGAGATCATTGCGAAGATGCAGGCGCTGGGCGTGAACCAGCAAAATCAGGGGCGGGCCGAAGGGACCAATCCACAGTCCGCCGCCCAACCGAACCAAGTGCCGAACCAGATGCCGAATCCCATGCCGAACGCGCCGCAATCGCGCAATCAACGTGATCCGCAAAATCCCGAAACCTGGGGTGTCGTGGGGCGGAATGAGCCGTGCCCCTGCGGTTCCGGTGAGAAGTACAAGCATTGCCACGGCAAACTGTGATCCGGGGCAGGGGCCTTAGACCTCAGCGTTGACATGCAAGGGGCGGCACCGCAGTGCCGCCCCTTCGTGTTTATCGTGCCCGATCAGGCGATCACGGCAAATTACAGGGTGGGATAATCCGTATATCCCTCACGCCCGCCGCCGTAGAACGTGCTCTGATCCGCTTCGTTCAACGGCGCGTTCTGGCGCAGACGCTCGGGCAGGTCGGGATTGGCGATGAAAGGCACGCCGAAGGCCACAGCATCGGCCTTGCCACTGTCCACCGCCTCGATCGCCATGTCGCGATTATAGCCGTTATTGGCGATATAGGTGCCTGAATACCGGGACTTGAGCGCCTCGATGCTCAACCCCTCGTCCAATTCGCGGCTGCCGCCAGTCTGGCCCTCGACCATGTGCACGTAGGCGATGCCCACCTCCTCGGCCGCATCCATCGCGGCGCTGAAGGTCGCCATCGGATCGCTGTCAGAAATCGCGTTTGCGTTCGAGAACGGAGAGAACCGCACGCCGGTGCGGCCTGCGCCGACCTCATCCGCCACGGCCGTCAGAACCTCGCGCAGCAGTCGCACCCGGTTTTCGACCGACCCGCCATAGGCGTCCTCGCGCTTGTTCGCGCCATCCTTGAGGAACTGGTCCAGCAGATAGCCATTGCCTGCGTGGACCTCGACCATGTCGAAGCCCGCGTCCATCGCATTGCGCGCGGCGGTGCGGTATTCCTGAATCAGGCGCGGAATCTCGGAGGTTTCGAGTGCGCGAGGGGTTGAGGTGTCGACGAAGCCCTTGCCGTCGAAGGTCTGGGCCTGCGCGGCGATGGCCGAGGGCGCGACCGGCGCCTGACCGTCCGGTTGCAAGGATGTGTGCGAGATGCGGCCCACATGCCACAATTGCAGCGCGATCTTGCCGCCCTTGGCATGAACGGCGTCGGTCACGGCCTTCCAGCCGTCGATCTGCGCCTTGGAGTGGATGCCCGGGGTCCAGGCGTAGCCCTTGCCCTCGGGCGAGATCTGCGTCGCCTCTGTGATGATCAGGCCAGCACCCGCCCGCTGGGCGTAGTAGTCGGCGTGGATGTCGTAGGGGGCGTCATCCTCGGCCCGGGCCCGGTTGCGGGTGAGGGGCGCCATCAGAATGCGGTTGGCGAGTGTTACATCACCCACGGTGATTGGATCGAACAACTTGGTCATGCTTAGCTCCTTGCACATGTAGCGGCACCACACTTGGGGGGTGGATCGCGCTTTGCAAAGGAAACACGTCGTTCTCAAATCCGGTGTAATGCGGACCAGACCCGTCCCGGCGTGTAGGGCGGCATGCATGGGGCGGCCCCGGCGCGGGCCAGCGCATCCTCCACCGCATTGGCCACGGCACCCACGGCGGCGACCGCGCCAGCCTCACCACATCCCTTGAGGCCGAGGGGATTGGACGGTGTCGGCACGCTCACCAGTTCGACGTCGATCATGGGCAGATCGGCGGCGCGGGGCATGGCGTAATCCATGAAGCTGCCCGACAGCGGCTGTCCGTCGGCATCGCGGATCATCTCCTCGCACAGGACCTGTCCCGCACCCTGCGCCACGCCGCCATGCACCTGCCCGGTGACGATCATCGGGTTGATGACATTGCCGAAATCGTCCACCACGCTATAGCGGGTCAGCGTAACATGCCCGGTTTCCGGGTCGACCTCAACCTCGGCGATATGGGCGCCGTTGGGGGTGGTGGTGACCACGGAATCGACCTCACCGACACCGTCGAGAGGGCCGGACTGCGCCGCGATTTCGATCAAGGTCATCGCGCGGTCGGTGCCGGTGACGCGCACAGTGCCGTCGCGAAATTCCAGATCGGTGCGCGCGACTTCCAGCAAATCCTCCGCCCGGATCAGCGCCTGTTCCACGACATCCTTCGCCGCGATCAGAAACGAGCGGCTGGCCTGCACGGCGGAGCGTGAGCCACCGGTGCCGCTGCCCCGGGGCAAGGATCCGGTGTCGCCGCGGCGCACAGTGATGGCCTCGAACGGGACGCCCAGTTGGTTGGCGACGATCTGAGCCCAGGCGGTTTCATGCCCCTGACCTGCGGATTCGGTGCCCACATCGGCGGTGATCGCGCCATCCGCTGCGATGTGGATGGTCGCCATCTCAACCGGGCCACCGCCGGTGCGTTCGTAGTAATACGCAACGCCCAGTCCGGCCAGCTTGCCGCGCGCGCGGGCGTCGAACCCGGCCACATCCGCCAGTTCGGCGGCCCGGTTCAGGATCGCGGGCGCGTCGATCGCGTCGAAATCCACACCGCCGGCCGTGCGATAGGGGATCTGATCGGGGCGGATCAGGTTGCGCTGGCGTATGGCGACCTGATCCAGCCCCAGTTCGCGCGCGGCCGTGCTCATCAGACGTTCCATCACGTGCAGGACTTCGGGCTTGCCCGCACCACGATAGGCATCGACGGGAGTCGTGTTGGTCACCACACCTTCGACCACGTGATGCACCGCGCGCACATCGTAGACACCGCCGATCAGGTGGGCGGAAAAGGATGTGTGCACCCCCGCGCCGAAACCCGGCGTGAATGCGCCGACATTCGAGGTGGAGCGCCAACGCAGGCCCAGCAACGTGCCGTCCGGGTCGAATGCCGCTTCGGCGCGTGTCATCAGATCGCGGGCCTGGACATCGCTGAGCAATGCTTCGGCACGGGTCGATGTCCACTTGACGGGGCGGCCGGTCTGCTGCGCGGCAAGGGCACACAGGGCGTATTCCGGGTGGTCGATCAGCTTCATCCCGAAGCCGCCGCCCACATCGGGCGCGTGCACGCGCAACCGGTCGGGCGTGGTGCGCAGATCGCGGGCGATATCGCTGCGCGCCGAATGCACCCCCTGGTTGGAAACCCAGATTTCCCAGCCCTGCGCATCGTATCGCACGACGATGCCGCGCGGCTCGATCGGCGTCACGGCGAGGCGCTGGTTGCGAACGTCAAGTTGCACGATATGCGCATTGTCAAAGGCCCGGGCAACCGCATCGGGATCGCCGACCTCCCACCGGTAAATACGGTTGCCCTCCAGCCCCTCGTGAATGGGGGCGGCATGCAGGGCGTCCTGCGCGCTGACAACGGCGTCTGAGGGCTCGATTCCAACCGCGACAGCCTCCGCCGCATCCAGGGCGGCTTGGCGGCTGTGCGCGAAAACGATCGCAACCGGCTGTCCGACATAGGCGACGGTGTCTTCGGCCAGATGCGGGTGCGGTACATCCACGAACGGGCTGCCGTCGGCCTGCACCATGCCCATGCCCGCACTGATCGGCGCCAGCCGCCCCGCAATGTCGGCAGCGGTGTAGACCAGTGCGACCCCGGGCATTCGCCGCGCTTCCTCCGCATCGACCCCGAGCAGCCTTCCAGCCGCGAAATCGGACCGGACGACCTGCGCAAACAGCATTTCGGGCAGGTCGATATCATCGACGTATTGCCCGCGACCCGTCAAAAATCGTGGATCTTCGGTGCGCTTCACCGCCTGACCGATGCCGAATTTCATGCGATTTCCTCCGATTTCCCAGGTGCCGCGAGTTTGCGACAGAACGATTTATGGGCCGAACACAGGCTAGAGTGCAGCGTACTGGTCACACAGGTGGCATTTTGATATGTAATTGGAACAATGAGGGTCATTCGAGTTTTGCCGGATTGAAATCGAGTTTCATTTATCGGTTAATACCTCAAAAGGAGTGAGCTTCACTCGTTAAAGATGATTCGTGGGGGATCAGCTTATGAAGGCCGATGATCGGCTCATGGTGGTATTGACCGCTGTCGTGCTCGTGGTGGCGATTGGCACCATGGCGCAACGCAGCGAATTTATCATGGCCGCTTTCGGTTCCGTCGATGAATACGAGGCGGTCGACGATGCCTTTACGGTTCGTGCCGGGCGGACACAACCGCTGGATGTTCTGTCCAATGACATCAATGCGCAGGAGGGCGATGCAGATCGCATCCTCATCGTGCAGCAACCGGTGTGCGGAACCGCGCGTCGCAGTGGCGGGCGTATCGAGTATTTCAACAGTGACGCATGTGGCGGCCGCATGGTGTTCACCTATTGCGTCATCCAGGGCGATACCTGCCCCAGCGCGCAGGTCGTGCTGAACGTCTCACTGCCCGAGGCGCTGCCGGGGCGCGACGGCATGGCCGTGGCTGCGGGTGCCACCGGGTTTCCGACCTTGCGCGCACCTTCGCTGGCAACGCCGGACAGCGATGTCGGTCTGGCCCCTGCGGAGGCGACTGCCGCGATTCGCAACCGCGATGTGCAGCCGGTTCGGATCGGTCGTCCAGCCACGGGCGCTGGTGCCGGTATCGCTCCTCAGCAAAGCGCCGCCGTCTCCATCGGCGGGGCAGGGGTTTCAGGCGGGTTCGGTGCAGCGACACCCGATGCCGAGTCAGGCCTGCCGAATCTCAGCCGCGGCGACACGCCGGAGCGTGTGACCATCGCACGGGGTGCAACACCGCAATTGGGCAGCGTCGGGCGTGACTTTGCCGCCAATGTGCCATCAACCCCGGTCCGTGCACGGCCAACCGGGCTGGGCACGCCGCCCGCGCCTTCGCAGGCCGGTGTGCGCGTATCCGGGTCTACCACGCCGCCCGTCATCAGTTCCGACCAATCTCAACTCGCCTCGGCCGCATCCGAAAGCGGTGCCGCGAACCAGCGCAACGCGGGGCGTCTGACGCTGCGGTCCGTCACCTCGATGTTCCGCCCCGTCGGCGCCACGGTCGAGGATGAGACGCCGACCGTGACCGCACAGGCGAGCGCGCGGCCCCGCGTCAACTTGAACCCGGGGCTGCAAGGCTCCGCTGTCGTGACGGAGCGTGCAGCCCAGATCATCGTTCCCGTGGCGACGGAAACCACTGCTGTGCGCAGCGGATCGTCGCCGCAAGCACCCTCGATGCCGGTCGAACAATCCATCGCCTCGCTCGGCGGCGGGATGGTTCCGCAGACGCCCAGTTTTGGCGGCTCGTCACCGAACGAACCACCTGTGCGCTCCGCATCGCTGGGCGGGGACATGCCGGACATGCCTACCATCGATGCAACACCGCGAACCGCACGAGCGGAGGCGACATGCAACGCCAACCTGGTGACTTCCTCCAAGCTGGGTGAGATGCTGGCCCTGACGCTGACCTCACCCTGCCGGCCAGACAGCGAAGTGACCATCAGCTATTCGGGCTTGAGCTTTACCGCGATAACCGATGCAGATGGATCATTGCAGATCGACGTGCCTGCATTCGACGAACAGACGGCCATCACGGCGGAGTTCGCGGACGGCACCTCCGCCAGCTCGGACATCACGGTGCGCGGGGTCGACCGCATCGCACGGGTTGCCATCGCGTGGGAGGGGGACGCCAACCTCGACCTTCACGCATTCGAATACACAGCGGCCGAAAATTCCGAGGGCCACGTCTGGGAAGGGAACGCGCGCAGCTATCGCGCTTCGCGCCGCAATGGCGGGGGCTATCTGACCCGTCTGGGCCTGCCCGGTGCGCGTCAGGCCGAGGTCTACACCCTGCCCGTGTCGCGGCGCACGCAGAGCGGTGTCATAGATACCCAGATCCGGTTCACCAATGATGCGGATATCTGCGACGGACGTATCGAAGTCCTTTCACTTTACAACAATCAGGCTTTGCGTGCTGACCATCGAAGCGTCAGTATCGAAACCGCACGGTGTACCGAGGACAGTAAAGTGGTCTCGATCGATGCGGCTGTTCGGAGTATCTCCGTAGCCGCCCGCTAAGCGCAAGCAATCCAAGGCGGTCAACGCCAATAAACAGAATACCAAGGACGAGGGACGGGACATATGACATCGATCAAGACGGCACGCAGCGGGCTGATCCGCGTCGGCTTCTCTGCGGCTATGGCACTGATTGCCATACCGGCAGTGGCACAACAGGTCACATTGCAGTCCTATGACGGCTCGATCACCCTGCGGGGAAACCTCGTCGAATTCGATGGACAGAACTACCAGATTGCCACGGCCATTGGCGCGATCACCATCGACGCCTATCAGGTCTCATGCGAGGGGGAGGCCTGTCCCGACCCGTCGCTGCTGCGCTCCGAGTTTCGCATCGCGGGCTCCGACACCATCGGGGCCGATCTGATGCCTGCGTTGGTCGAGGGGTATTCCTTCGCGCTGGACGCCGACATTGCCTCGAACGAGATCAACGCCGACGGCTCCATCGGTCTGGCGATCGAGGATCTGAGCGGTGGACGCATCGCCGATATCGAGATCGCATCGCTGTCGGGGGAGGGTTTCGACGCATTGCTCGACGGCACCGCCTCCATCGGCATGGCCTCCCGCCCCGTCCGTCCGCGTGAGGCGCAGGCCTTCAATGATGCCAATCTGGGCAACGTCACCGACCCCACGCAGGAGCATATTCTGGCGCTCGACGGCATCCTGGTGGTGCTGGCGCGCTCCAACCCGGTGCGCAATCTGTCGATCGAGGAAATGGCGGGCATCTTCGCTGGTGAGATCACGAACTGGTCGCAGGTCGGTGGCGCGAATGCCCCGATCAACGTCTATATTCGTGAGGAGGGGTCGGGCACCCGCGCCGTGTTCGAACAGAACGTCATGGACGTGATCGGTGCCAGCATCTCCTCCACCGCCGAAGTGATCGAGAACAACGCGGATTTGTCTGACGCGGTCGCCTCCGATCCGTTCGGCATCGGCATCACCGGCTATGCCAGCGCCCGCAACGCGCAGCCTGTCGGGATCGAGGAGGTTTGCGGTATCGTCACGCAACCCTCCGCCTTCAACATCAAGGCTGAGGAATACCCGCTGGCCCGTCGTCTGTATCTGTACACGACCAATGCCGCATTGCCGAACCACGCCCGCAACCTGATCGAGTTCGTGAACTCCGACGCGGCGCAGGATATCATCGCCGATGCGGGCTTCATCGATCAGGGTATCTCTGGCGCTTCGATGAATGAGCAGGGCCTGCGGCTTGCCTCCGCGATGATGGCGGCCGAGGATCTGGACCAGCTGTCTGACGTGCGGGATTTTGCCTCGCTGATGCTGAACGCCGAGCGTCTGTCCACGACGTTGCGCTTCCAGCCCGGCTCCTCGCTGCTGGATGCCAAGGCGCAGCGGGATGTGGTACGTATCGCTGAGTCGCTCTCGCGCGGCGGGTTCGACAACAAGGAAGTTCTGCTTGTTGGCTTCACGGACTCCATCGGTCGGCCGGACTTGAATCGCGCCTTGTCCGAGCGGCGCGCGGATCAGGTCTTGAGTGCGATCCTGAATGCCGCCCCCGGTGGAACGATCGACACGGATCAGATTTCGGTGCTGGGCTTCGGTGAGATTTCACCGGTGGGTTGCAACGAGACCTTTACCGGTCGTCAGGTCAACCGTCGCGTGGAAATCTGGGTGCGCGATCGCGTCTGAGCCCCATGGGCTGAACCTTGCGATTCCGGCGCCCCAGTGGCGCCGGTTTCGTTTCACTTTCCCCAAATATCCCCGCCGGAGGCGCATATCCTACAACAGGCCGCTGCCGCGAAAGCTCAGTTCCGCCCCCTTGCCGATGATCAAGTGATCATGCACGACGATGGATAGAGGCATCAGGGCCGCGACGATGGATTGGGTCATCGTGATGTCCGCCTCACTGGGCGATGGATCGCCGGAGGGGTGATTGTGCACCAGTATGATGGCCGTGGCCCCCAGTTCCAGCGCCCGGCGGGCGACCTCACGCGGATAGACGGGCACGTGATCGACGGTGCCCCTGGCCTGCGCCTCATCCGCGATCAGCACGTTCTTGCGATCCAGAAACAGGATGTGGAATTGTTCGGTATCCCGGTGGGCCATCATCGCGCGGCAATAGTCGAGCACGGCGTCCCAACTGCCCAGCACGTTCTTTTTCGCCACGCGGGTTTGGGCCAGACGATGGGCGGCGGCCTCCACGATCTTTAGCTCCTGCACAACGGCGGAGCCGACGCCCTGAACCTCGGTCAATCGGGCGGGCGGGGCGGAGATGACGGCGTTGAAGCCGCCGAACCGCGCGATCAACGCCTTGGCCAGTGGTTTTACGTCGCGCCGCGGGATCGCGCGAAACAGCACCAGTTCCAGCAATTCGTAATCCGGCAGCGCCGCCGCCCCGCCCTGCATGAACCGTTCACGCAGGCGCGCACGGTGGTTCATCTGGTCGGGCCGCGCGGCCCCCATCGTTGGCAGCGGCATTTCCGAGAATCCGGGAAGGGGCGGTCGCGCACTCATGCTTTTCACCATGGGGCGCAGGGGTTAACCGAACCTTAACCAGAAACGGGATATCTCAGATCGAGAAGTTGGGAGCGTAGACATTTGCCGGTGACAGGGTGAAGATCTCGCAGCCCTCCTCTGTCACGCCGATGGAATGTTCGTATTGCGCGCTGAGCGATCTGTCCTTGGTCACGGCGGTCCATTCGTCGGCCAGAATTTTCGTCTCGGGCCGTCCGAGGTTCACCATCGGTTCGATCGTGAAGAACATGCCGGGTTCCAGCTTCGCCCCCGCGCCGGCACGACCGTAATGCAGCACGTTGGGCGCGGAGTGGAACTGTCTGCCCAGCCCGTGGCCGCAGAAATCCCGCACGACCGAGCATCGCTGCGCCTCGGCGAAGCGCTGAATGACGTGGCCGATATCGCCGAAGGTGTTGCCGGGCTTGACGGCTGCGATCCCCTGCATCAGGGCGTCGTGAGTGATCTGGATCAGCCGCTCCGCCTTGCGGCTGGGCTTGCCTGCCCAATACATCCGGCTGGTGTCGCCGTACCAGCCATCGACAATGACGGTCACATCGATGTTCAGGATATCGCCATCGCGCAGCACCTTCGGCCCCGGAATGCCATGGCAGACCACATGGTTGATCGAGATGCACGAGGCGTGTTGATACCCCTTGTACCCGATAGTGGCCGAGGTCGCGCCGGCGGCAACAATACGATCCTGGATGAACTGATCCAGCGTGGCGGTGCTGACGCCCGGCACCACATGCGGCCCGATTTCGTCGAGGATTTCCGCCGCCAGCCGTCCGGCCTTTCGCATTCCGTCGAACATCTCGGCGGAGTGGATATAGATCCCGTCGCGGTTCGTCGGGATGGACAGTGCGGTATCGGCTCGGTTCATGGTGCGGTCCTCGGGGATTCGATCTTCTCTCATATAGGAGCTTTTATTGCAGGATGACAGGCAGGGCGCGGCCCAGACTTATGCCCGCGGTGGAAATCTGCGTGGCGCGGGCGATCATCCGAACCCCCGCCGCCGCGGCCTCCGCTGCTTTTGCAGCATAGGCGGGATCCAGATCGGCGGCGAAGCCTACCGCATCGCAATCGGTCCGTTGCACAACGTATAGCATCACCGCCCGGTGCCCCCGATCCACCATCTGCATCAGGTCGCCCAGATGCCGTGTGCCCCGCGCGGTCACGCAGTCGGGAAACTCGGCCAGCGTGCCATCCCGGCGCAGATGCACGTTCTTTACCTCCAGATACAGGTCGGGCAGTCCCGGTTCGCTCAACAGGAAATCCACGCGGCTGCGATCGGCATAGGGCACCTCGGCGCGGATGCCGGTATAGGCGGCAACCTCCGCGATCTGACCGGCGCGCAGGGCCTCACCGACGATGCGGTTCGGCAGGCTGGTGTCGATACCTGACAGGCCGCCGCCCTCCACCTCCGTCAGCATCCAGGACCATTGCAGCTTGCGCCTGGGATTGGTGCTGGGTTGCAGCCAGATCTTCGCACCCGTCTGCGCCACGCCGATCATGCGGCCGGGATTGGCGCAGTGCACCGTCACCTCGCGACCATCAGGCAGGATGACATCGGCAAGGAACCGCTTATACCTGCGGATCAGAACAGCCGGGATCAAAGGGGGATCGAATTCCATTCCCCCGCCTATCGCAGATGAAGGAACCGCACCATGCCCACAGCCGCAATGATCGTGATCGGAGACGAAATTCTGTCCGGCCGGACACAGGACGTGAACGTGCAGGTATTGGCTAAGGCACTGGGCGCGCGCGGCATCACGCTGAGCGAGGTGCGGATGATACCCGATGATGTGGATAGCATTGTCGCCACCGTGAATGCGCTGCGCGGACAGGTGGACAATGTCTTTACCTCCGGCGGCATCGGGCCGACCCATGACGATATTACCGCCGATTGCATCGCGCAGGCCTTCGGTGTCGGGATTTCGGTCCGCGACGATGCCCGTGCGATCCTCGCCACGAACTACGTCAATCCGGAGCGCGATCTGAACGAGGCCCGCCTGCGCATGGCCCGCATCCCCGACGGCGCGACCCTGATCGACAACCCGGTCAGCAAGGCACCCGGCTTTACCCTGGGCAATGTGCACGTGATGGCGGGCGTGCCCAAGGTCTTTGCCTGCATGGTGGAAAGCGTCATGCCGACCCTGACCGGGGGTGTGCCGATGCTGTCCGACGATGTGCTGATCGAAAAGGGGGAGGGTGCTCTGGCCGGTCCGCTGGCAGAGATCGCGCACCGGCATCCCGAAGTCTCCATCGGATCGTATCCGCGCGTTGTGAACGGCGGTTTCGTCGTCAACATCGTGGCCCGCTGCACGGATGCCGACCTGCTCGAAGCGGCGATGGTCGAACTGCGCCAACTCGCTTGACCCCGCCGCGCAGGCAGGCGACACAAACAAGGCCTGCCCGCTTGGTGGAATTGGTAGACACATGAGACTTAAAATCTCCCGGCCTCAGGCCGTGCCGGTTCGAGTCCGGCAGCGGGCACCAGAATATTGCTGACATGATACTGTGGCACCCTGACGGGACATGACCCGCCTGTGCCATGTGGCCAAGTCTCGGAAACGCTTGCATCGCACGGGTCCCCGGATCATCAAGGCGGATATGTCGATTTCGTCCGGTCCCCATGCTGTTTCTCTTGCCGATCTCGGATGGTCCGCGTTCTTCGCGGATCAGGTCCGGGAGGGGGAGGCTGGTCTGCTGCCGGCCCGTATCGCGACGGTCCATCGGTCGCGCATCGGGGCTGAGACAGCCTTGGGACAGATGCGGCTTATCCTTCTTTCGCCGATGAAAACAACGGATTTCGCGGTCGGCGACTGGGTGCTGCTGGGCGTCGGGGATGCCACCGTCGTGCGGCGGCTCGACAGACGCACCCTGCTTCTGCGGCGCACCGAGGGCGCGCGGGCGCAGCAATTGATCGCGGCGAACGTGGACACGCTGTTCATCGTCACCTCGTGCAACGATGATTTCAATCCTGCCCGGCTGGAGCGCTATCTGGCCCTGTCGAACGAGGCTGGCACCCGCCCGGTGATCGTTCTGACCAAGGCGGATAAGGTTATGGACGCGGCTTCCTATCAGGTCGAAGCCGCAGCGTTGCAGCGCGATCTGGCCGTTGTCAGCCTGAACGCAAAGTCGGTGGAGGCGACTGCGATCCTGTCACCATGGTGTGGCGCGGGGCAGACGGTGGCGCTGGTCGGTTCCTCGGGCGTTGGCAAATCCACATTGCTCAACACCCTGACCCGGAAATCGGACGCGGACGCACAGGCCACCGGCGGCATTCGTGAGGGTGACGCCAAGGGTCGGCACACGACCACGGCCCGCTCCCTGCACCCGATCGCGGGCGGTGGTCTGGTCATCGATACGCCGGGAATGCGCACCCTGCATGTCAGCGATGTGGCCGACGGGCTGGATATCGTGTTCGCGGAGATTACCGAACTGGCCCCCCGGTGCCGGTTTCGCGACTGCACCCATGCGCATGAGCCCGGATGCGCTGTCCAATCCGCAATCTCGGATGGAACGCTGGACCCGGCGCGGTTGGATCGTTGGCGCAAGCTATCGGACGAGAACCGCGACAACACGCCGGTCGTGACGGGCGCGCGGGGAAATAAGAGCACACGCTCCAGACGTCGGTAGGATGCCTGCGGCGCGGATATTTCGGGAAAGTGAAAGCCCCGCGCGGCGCGTGTATGCATAAGCCTTCCGCGCTGTGACCTGTCAGGTCCTGGCGGGAGTGACATGCCAAGCCACGGTCATTTCGTTGACCTTGGTGCCGGTTTCATCCGTGATGTCCACGATTACATTGAATTTGACGCGACCCTGGGTGTTCAGAGTTTCCAGTGCCTGCGCACTGGGGATTGAAGTGCGGGCGGTGGCGGTCAACTGTCCCTTTGCCAGCGCCAGATAGCTGATCCGGGCCTCTGCCGCGACGGGGCGCGATTGCAGGATAACCGGCGCCAGCGCACCGGCGGCCGCCCCGCCGCTGGCCGTTTCGCCCAGTGTAAAGACCGCCCCGGCATGTGGCGTGCCGATGTGATTGCAGGTCTCCGCCGTGGCGGGCAGGATCGCCTCCGCCACACCATCACCGACCGATGTGATCTGCACGCCCGCATGTGCTGCGAAGGGGATCGACTGGCTCAGATGCGCGCGGATCATGTCATAGGGGGTCATCAAGGGTTCCTCACTGATTTTCGCGATGATGCGCCGGGGCCGGTTTGCGGGCAACCGTGCCCTTGCGGCGAGCTATGCTGGCAGGTTGATTATTTTGGACCCGGAGGTTCCGCCCTTCGTGCCAGAGGAGGATTGCCCGGATTTGCGGGCGTGTGCACAATCGGAGCCGTTTCAATCCGATCCGGGTCGCGCTTCACGAATATCTCTCTATTCTGCGCGACGCGACGCTGGAACGGCCAGCAGAAACCCGGGATGGAGCCATGATGGCAGGCGCGACACTTTCGGCGATACCCAGCGACGGGCGAACCCGCACCTGCGGGCCAAGCCGGGGCTGTAGGGCATGATGCGTCTGGATCAGGCGCTGGTGGCGCGGGGGCTGACGCAAAGCCGATCCCGTGCTGCGCAACTGATCGACGCGGGTGTCGTATCGGTGAACGGGCGTACGGCGGGAAAGGCCTCGGCCAAGGTCGCTGCGGATGACGTTCTGAAGCTGACCCACGATCCAATCCCATGGGTCAGCCGCGCTGCGTTGAAGCTGGTTCACGCGGTGGAGGTTTTCGATCTGAAGCCGCAGGGCGATTGCCTCGATCTGGGCGCCTCTACCGGAGGGTTCACGCAGGTGTTGCTGACGCATGGCGCGGCGCGGGTCTTCGCGCTGGATGTCGGGCGGGACCAGTTGCACGCGGATGTTGCTGGCGACCCACGGGTCGTGCGGCTGGACGGGGTGAATGCGAAGGACATCACGCCGGACCTGCTGCCGCCGCTGGATTGGATCGTGACCGATGTCAGCTTCATCTCGCTGGAGAAAGCGCTGCCCGCGGCCCTGACCCTCGCCAAACCCGGTGGGCGGCTGGTGGCTTTGGTCAAACCGCAGTTCGAGGTGGGCCGTGCCCATGTGGGCAAGGGCGGCATCGTCACAGACGGCACCGCGCGGGCCGGTGCCCTGTCCCGGACCGAGGCATTCCTGGCGGCGGCAGGCTGGGGCGATATGCGCAGCACCACCAGTCCGATCACCGGCTCCGACGGCAATGTGGAATATCTACTGACGGCGGTGCGGGTGTAGCAGCTCACTACAGCAAAGCGGATCGTGGCGCGGGAACCGATCCCGCGCCCTGTCGTTCCAGCTGTCCTGTCGGGGCGGCTGGATTACAGCGATGCCGCCAGTTCCGAGCCCTGTTTGATCGCGCGCTTTGCGTCCAGTTCTGCGGCCACGTCCGCGCCGCCGATCACGTGCACGGTGCGGCCAGCTGCCTGTAACTGATCGGCCAGATCACGGAAGCTGACCTGACCGGCGCACATCACCACGGTGTCAACCTCAACCCAGCGGGGATTTTCGTGCGCCTCGCCGGAGGAGACCTGAATGCCCTGCGGCCCGATCCGCTCGTAATTTACGCCGGCGACCATCTGCACGTCCTTCATCTTCAATGCGGCGCGATGGATCCAGCCGGTGGTTTTGCCCAGACCGGCGCCGGGTTTCTTCGCCTTGCGCTGCATCATGGTGATGGCACGGGCGGAGTCCTGAGGTTGCGGGCCTTCGGGCCGCAGGCCACCCGCAACGTTCGCGGGATCGCCGACGCCCCATTCCGCCAGCCACTCATCCAGATGCAGGGTCGGGCTTTCGCCCTTTTGCGACAGGAATTCCGACACGTCGAAGCCGATGCCCCCCGCGCCGATCACCGCGACACGCTCCCCGACCTCGGCGGTGCCGCGCAGCACGTCCACGTAGCTGACGACGTTGTCGCCCTCCTGCCCCTCAATTTGCGGATCACGCGGCAACACGCCGGTGGCGATGACGACCTCATCGAAATCGGAAAGGTTCTCGACCGTTGCCTCCGTCTGCAAGCGGACATCGACGCCGTGCACGTCCAGCATCCGGCGGAAATAGTCCACCATGTGCCAGAATTCCTCCTTGCCGGGGATCTGCTTGGCCATGTTCAACTGACCGCCGATTTCCGCATCCTTCTCGAACAGCGTGACCTTGTGACCGCGTTCCGCCGCGACGAGGGCGGTGGACAGGCCCGCCGGACCTGCGCCGACAACAGCGATGGATTTCGCGGTGCTGACCGGTTCGTAGTTCAGCACGGTTTCATGGCAGGCACGCGGATTGACCAGACAGCTGGTCAGCTTCATTGCGAAGGTGTGGTCCAGGCAGGCCTGATTGCACGCGATGCAGATGTTGATCTGATCGGCCTTACCCTCCGCCGTCTTGCGCATGAAATGCCCATCGGCCAGCCAGGGCCGTGCCATGCTGACCATATCCGCGCAGCCATCGGCCAGAACCCCCTCCGCCGTTTCGGGATTGTTGATGCGGTTCGAGGTAATCAGCGGAATCGACACCTCGCCCATCAGCTTCTTCGTGACCCAGGTGAACGCCCCCCGCGGGACGGAGGTGGCGATGGTCGGCACCCTGGCCTCGTGCCAGCCGATGCCGGTATTGATGATGGTAGCGCCTGCCGCCTCGACCGCCTTGGCCAGTGTGACGACCTCCTGCCATGTGGAGCCGTTGGGGATCAGGTCGATCATGCTGAGGCGATAGATGATGATGAAATCCGTGCCGACGGCCTGCCGCACGCGGCGCACGACCTCCACCGGCAGACGCATCCGGTTCTCGTAGCTGCCGCCCCAGCGGTCCGTGCGCTTGTTGGTGTGGGTGACAAGGAACTGGTTGATGAAATATCCCTCGGAGCCCATGATCTCGACCCCGTCATATCCGCATTCCTGGGCACGGGTGGCGCAGGTGACGATATCCGTGATCTGCTTTTCGATGCCGTCCTCATCCAGTTCGGCGGGGGGGAAAGGACTGATCGGGGATTTGATGGGGGAGGGTGCGACGCATTTGTGGGTGTAGGCGTAGCGCCCGGCATGCAGGATCTGCATCGCGATCTTGCCGCCCTTGCCGTGAACCGCGTCCACGACCTTGCGGTTGTTGGCCATATCCTCGTCCGAGAACAGCCCCGCCCCGCCCGGCAGAACGGCGCCTTCCTCGTTCGGTGCCATGCCGCCGGTCACGATCAGCGCGGCGCCCCCCTCGGCCCGTTCCGCGAAATAGGCGGCCACGCGGTCGAAATCTCCGACTTCCTCCAACCCGGTATGCATGGACCCCATGATCGCGCGGTTCTTCAGCGTCGTGAAACCCAGATCGAGCGGTTCGAGCAGGTGAGGATAATTGGACATGGCATGCTCCCTGAAGGCGTATGGGCCTTTGCGACCCGTTCGCCTCAACTTACGTGCACGTCAGGTTGAGTAAACCGAAACGCAACGGCAAGGGGTCCAGAACCTGCATCCGGCCCGACGAATCGTGCATCCCCCCGTGAAGTCCGAACGAAGGCTGCGGCTATACACAGCCGAGCCCAGGTTTCGGGTTCACGAGGATGGAATCGACCGGATTGAACGGTCAATGACGGAATCCCATGCGCTTAATGCCGTAACGGCCATCAGGCGTGTGAGTTTCAGCAACATACCGGGTCTCCGCCTCCATGATCAGACAGATAAGGATCGCGCTGTCCGACACCACAACAACGCGCGATTGCGTGATCGGTTGCGAGGGTGCTACTTAGCCGCACCTGACTGGAGAGCCCGATGCACATTACCCTGCGCCGCCCCGATGACTGGCACCTACACCTGCGCGACGGCGCGATGTTGCAGGGGATCGTGCCGGAAAGCGCCAGGGATTTCGCGCGTGCGATTGTCATGCCAAATCTGGTGCCCCCCGTCGTGACCGGCGCGGATGCTGCCGCCTATCGTGACCGGATCGTCGCGGCCCTGCCGCCGGGCGCGGATTTCACCCCGCTGATGACCCTCTACCTGACCGAGGGGACCGACCCCGATGATCTGGCCGAGGCCGCACGATCCGGCCTGATCACCGCGGTCAAGCTGTACCCGGCGGGGGCAACCACCAATTCCGACAGCGGTGTGCGCGATATCGAGAAGGTCATGCCCGTGCTGGAGCGTATGGCCGAAATCGGGCTGCCCCTGTGCGTTCACGGCGAAGTCACCGATCCCGAGGTGGACATCTTCGACCGGGAGGCGGTGTTTCTGGAGACTGTGCTGGACCCGCTGCGCGCCCGCCTGCCGGAACTGAAGGTTACGCTGGAGCATGTCACGACCAGCAACGGAGTGGATTATGTGCGCGGGGCGGATGCCAATCTGGCCTGTACGATCACCACGCATCACCTGATTATCGACCGCAATCACATGTTGGTCGGCGGAATCCGGCCTCATTACTACTGCCTGCCCATCGTCAAACGTGCGGCGCACCGGCTGGCGTTGCGTCAGGCGGCGACCTCGGGCGATGCGCGGTTCTTCCTCGGGACGGACAGCGCGCCACATGTGGACGCGGCCAAGGAGACCGGCTGCGGCTGTGCCGGTGTCTTCTCCGCCAGCAACACGATGCCATTGCTGGCGCAGGTGTTTGAGCAGGAGGGCGCGCTGGACCGGCTCGAAGCGTTCACCTCACTCAACGGTCCGGCCTGGTACGGGTTGGCTCCGAATGACACGCAGATGGTGCTGGAGAAAAAGCCCGGCAATTTCCCCACGCGGATCGAGACAGGCGCTGGCCCCGTCACAGTCTTCGACCCCGGTTTTGATATCGAATGGCGCGTGCGCCGCTGACCCCATTCCGCCACCCCGCCAACTGGCGCTGTGAAAGGACCCCAGATGTTCCAGAATTCCTATCCCTCCGACGCGGAGATGGCTCGACTGACGGCGCGAATGCTGCTCGAAATCGGTGCGGTGCATTTCCGCGCGGATGAGCCGTATATCTTTACCTCCGGCATCGCCGCGCCGGTCTATATCGATTGCCGAAAGCTGATTTCCTTCCCCCGTATCCGTGGCGCGCTGATGGATTTCGCGGTCGCGAAACTGTACCGAAATGCCGGGTTCGAGGCGTTCGATGCCGTCGCAGGGGGGGAGACTGCGGGCATCCCCTTCGCCGCCTGGATCGCGGAGCGTATGGCCCTGCCGATGCAATATGTGCGCAAGAAGCCCAAGGGCTTCGGTCGTGATGCGCAGATCGAAGGTCTGATCGAGGAGGACCAGCGCGTCCTGCTGGTCGAGGATCTGACCACCGATGGCGGCTCCAAGGTCAAGTTCGCCGAGGCGATCCGCAAGGCGGGCGCCAAATGCGATCACACCGTTGTCGTGTTCTATTACGATATCTTCGCGGATGCGCCGGACAAGCTGCGGGAGCATGGTCTGGAATTGCACTGGCTGGCCACATGGTGGGATGTGTTGGCCGAGGCGCGCACGCAGGGCCATTTCGACACGGCAACACTCGATGCGGTTGAGGCGTTCCTGAACGCCCCGCTGGACTGGTCCGCCGCACATGGTGGCGTGTCCGAAACCTCTGTCTGAGGACGTCAGGCATGAAAAAGGCCCGGCTGAGGGATCAGCCGGGCCTTCGTATCAGCCGGGAATGGATCAGCCGTTCGGCGTGATGACCAGTTCCACGCGACGGTTCTGCGCGCGGCCCGAGGATGTTCCGTTGGATGCGATCGGCTGCGTTTCACCCGCGCCGGAAACCACCAAGCGGTTCTGGGATACGCCATTGGCGACCAGCACGTTCGCAACGGCCTGCGCACGACGCTCGGACAGACGCTGGTTATAGGACGCCTCACCCGAGGAATCGGTGTGACCGGTAATGCGCACGGAGGAACCCGGATAGTTTCGCAGGCTGTTCGCCACGACGGACAGCTGGTTCTGGAAGCCGGGCGCGACGGTCGCGCTATCGGTTGCGAAGCTGATCGATTCGGGCAGAGTCACGACCAGCTGGTCGCCGGTGTTCTGAATGCCAACGCCGGAATTGGCCAGATCGCGGCGCAGTTCTTGCTCCTGCCGATCAAGTGCCACACCAACTCCGCCACCAGCCGCTGCGCCCACGGCGGCACCGATCAGCGTACCTTGCGTGTCACCACCGATGGCCTGACCTGCGGCTGCGCCCAGTGCGGCACCTACCAGAGCGCCCTGGTTGCGGTTGGCGTTCGGGCCGGTGGACATCGAGCCCTCGGCACAAGCGGTGAGCGTGAAGCCTGCGACCAGAAGTGCGCTGGTGGTTTTCAAAGCGATAGACATAAAGGCATCCCCCTTAATTTAAGTTGTCTCTGCCATAACTCCCCAGTCGATAAGTCGTTCCGAGGAAGTTTCAGCGAGCAGGTGACAATGCAGTTAAATTCCGCAGGCGGGTCCAGCCCCGATGCAATATGTCACGCATTCGTGTGCTCGATTTCTTTCAACTCCTCCATCACGGCAACCAGTTCGGCGGTGATGCCGGGTTCGGACAGGGCATGGCCCGCTGTTCTGATCGAGCGCAATTCGGAATCCGGCCAGGCCTGATGCAGCGACCATGCGCCGATGGGCGGACAGACCATGTCATAGCGGCCCTGCACGATATAACCGGGAATGCCCTTGAGCTGTCCGACCTCAGCGAGAATCTGGCCCTCACGAATCCAGCCGCGATTGCTGAAGTAGTGATTCTCGATCCGGCTGAAGGCGCGGGCATATTCACCCGACCCGCCGGAGGAGCGTCCGTAGCTTTCCAATGCGGCCAGATTCGATTCCCACGCGGCCCATGCGCGGGCATAGCGCACCTGCTCGGCGCGGTCCTCTCCGAACAGACGGCGGCGATAGGCCGCGATCATGTCGTGGCGCTCGTCCTCCGGGATCAGTCCGGTGAAGCGTTCCCATTCCTCGGGCCAGAAACGGGCGACGCCGCCGTTGTAGAACCAGTCCAGCTCGGGTATGGTCATCAAAAACACGCCCCGCAGAATCAGACCGCGCACCCGGGCGGGATGGGCCTGCGCATAGAGCAGCGCCAGTGTCGCCCCCCAGCTGCCGCCGAACACATACCAGCGGTCGATGCCGAGATGTTCACGAATACGCTCGATATCTTCGATCAGATCGTGGGTGGTGTTGTTCTGAACGCTGGCATGGGGGGTGGACCGGCCGCAGCCGCGTTGATCGAACAGGATCGAGCGGTAATGCTGCGGATCGAAGAAGCGGCGCATCGCCGGGCTGCATCCGCCCCCCGGTCCCCCGTGCAAGACCACGACGGGCACACCGTCGGCGCGGCCCGATTGCTCGACATATAACCGATGACCACCCGACACCTCCAACGCCAATTGCGCCGTCGGTTCGCGGGGGGGGTAGAGGCTGCGCCGATAGGGCGCGCTATTTCGACTTCCGTGTTCACGCATTTTCGCACTATGTCCTACTGCAACGGAGATTAAAACTCATCGAAGGTGATAATCATGTCTGCATCCACTGCGCCACAAAGTAGCGTGAACGACGGAGAGATCGCTAAATTTCAGGCGATGGCCGATGAATGGTGGGATGAGGGGGGCAAGTTCAAGCCGCTTCACATGCTCAACCCCACCCGGCTGGACTATATCACGCGCCAGATCGCGGCGGAGTTCGGGCGCGATCTGAGTGAGGAGCAGCCCTTCGCCGGTTTGCGCATCCTCGATATCGGGTGCGGTGGTGGCCTGCTGGCCGAACCGATGGCTCGCCTGGGTGCCACGGTGGTCGGTGCCGACGCGGCGGAGCGCAATATCCCCGTCGCACGTGTGCATGCCGAGCAATCCGGGCTGCAGATCGATTATCGCCACACCACGGCGGAGGCCATGGCCGCCGAGGGGGAGCAGTTCGACGTCGTCCTGAACATGGAGGTGGTCGAACATGTCGAGGATCCCGCCAGTTTCCTTCGCACCTGTCAGGAATTGCTCAAGCCCGGCGGGCTGATGGTCTGCTCCACCCTCAACCGCAACCCCAAGAGTTTCCTGTTCGCCATCCTCGGCGCGGAGCAGATCATGCGCTGGCTGCCCAAGGGCACGCATGAGCACTCCAAGTTCATCACGCCGGACGAGTTGTTCAGCCTGTTGCGCGGCGCGGGGTTGGAGCCGGTGGACCGCACCGGGTTCAAGTTCAACTTCGCCCGCTGGGACTGGTCGCTGGACCCGCGCGATCTCAGCGTGAACTACGTCACCTCCAGTGTGAAACCCTCGGCGTAAGGGCGTTATCGCCGGATCATCGCAGGATTGGCGGCTTGTCGGGATCGCTGCCGGGGGCCGTCACCTCGCGCACGGTTTCGTGGCGTTGCGGGATTTCGAAGCCGAGCCCCTTGGACCGCAGGGCAGGCAGGGCCTTCGCCCCCTCATCCAGAAAGACGATGTCGAGCTGCCCCGCGTCCAGCCCCGACAGGCGCAGCGCCTCGGACAGGGCGTCCGCGATGGCGTCTCGGGCCGGGGGCAGGGCGTCGATCACAGCCAGCATGTGGCCCTGCGTGCCGTCGCGATATGTCACGCCGACCAGCCAGCTTTCGCGCGCCAGCCCTTCGAGGGTGGGCAGCTTTTCTGCGATGGCGTCAAGCAGCACGTCCGGCACATTCTGTGGCCGGTTCACATCACGAACGGAGGCTTCACGCACCACGGTCAGATCGGTCAGGCGATCCACCGCCCACCGCAGCGCATCCACCGGCAGGATCGTTTCGGACGGTGCACCGCCCAGATTCAGGGCGAGGGCGATGTCCTGTTCGACCAGCAGTTTGATCAGCCGACGTCCCGACATGGCGGCGAATTCCGACGGTCCCTCCATGAACTCGCCCAACCGAACCTCGCGGTCGAAGGACAGCGCGATGCGCCCCTCGGCCGTGTCGAGGATGACGGGTCGGATCGTCTCGCCCTGTGCTTCTTCCTCCAACGGCACGAACAGTTCCGTTTCCAGCAGGCGTGACCAGAAGCGCGGGCGGCGGGCCTCATCTGCTTCGGCGTCGATATGGGCGGAGTCGAGGGGCGTAATCTCTGTCATAAGTGAGATGTGTCAGGCGCGCCCGTCCAGTGCAAGGGACACCGCGTCGCGCAGGCGCGGAACGACCTCCTGCTCGAACCACGGGTTGCGGCGCAGCCAGCCGGTGTTGCGCCAGCTTGGATGGGGCAGGGCGAAGGTGCCCTCCGGGTGATCCCGCCAGCTTTCCACGGTCTGCGTCACGTTCTGCCGGGTGCCCAGATGCCATTTCTGCGCGTAGCCGCCGATCAGCACCTTCACCCGGACCTGCGGCATCGCCATCATTGCCGGTGCGCGCCAGGTGGCGGCGCATATCCTGGGCGGTGGCAGGTCGGAACCCTTCGCGTCATAGCCCGGAAAGCAGAACGCCATGGGCAGGATCGCGAACTTGTCCCGATCGTAAAAGTCCGCCCGCTCCACCCCCAGCCAGTCGCGCAGCCTGTCGCCGGAGCGGTCGTCGAACGGCAAGCCCGAGGCGTGCACCCGCGCACCCGGTGCCTGACCCGCGATCAGGATCGGTGCGCGGTTTGACAGCCAGACGACGGGGCGGGGCCGGTGCGCAGTGCGCGTGGCCGCGAATCGTTCGGCACACAGGGTGCAGCGTTCGGCCTGATCGACCAGTTCGGATAGTTCAGCCATTCGACACCCCTTCGTTCAGCACCCGGGCTACGTCGCGTCGCAAATGCGGCAGCAACTCCGCCTCGAACCACGGGTTCCTGCGCAGCCACGGTGTGTTGCGCCAACTGGGATGCGGCAGGGGATAGGTGCCGGCGGGCATGTCGCGCCACGCGCGCACGGTCGGGGTCATCGCGCGCGCGTCCGGCATAACGCGCTGAGCCATCGCGCCGACGACCAGCGTCAGACGCCGGCCCGGCAGCGCCGCCATCACCGGGGCGTGCCATGTTTCGCGACAGATCGCGGGAGGCGGCAGATCACCGCCCGCCGCATCGTTGCCCGGAAAGCAGAACCCCATGGGCGCGATGGAGATGGTGCGGGGGGCAAAGAACTCCGCCTCTTCCATCCCCATCCAGTCGCGCAGCCGCCGCCCCGACGCATCGTCGAACGGTATGCCCGACAGATGCGCCTGCCGACCCGGTGCCTGCGAAACGATGACAATCGGTGCATCCGGGTGCAGCCGCACGATGGGGCGCGGCGCATGTGCGCTGGCCGTGGCGGCAAAACGCTCCGCGCACAGGCGGCAGGTGCGCAGGCGGGCGAACAGGCGGCAGGTGCGCAGGCGGGCGAACAGGGCGGGGGCGTCGGGGCTCATCAAGTTCAAGATAGGCACCATGCCGCGCATTGCGAGATCAGACATGACTTGATAATCCGGGTATCGAAACCGATTTGAGCAAGGGGCCATCGATGTATCGCGTCTGGAACTATCTGAGCGAATATTCGCTTCTTCTCATCCTTGGTGCATTGCTCGCGCTGGGATGGGCCAACATCGATTACGACAGTTACCATCACTTCGTGGAATACCCGCTCTGGGATCACGCACCGATCGGGCAATTGCATGATGGCTACCGGACGCTGACGCTGCATTATCTTGTCAACGACCTGCTCATGGCGATGTTCTTTGCCATCGCGGGCAAGGAGGTCTGGGAGGCCATCGCGCTCAAGGACGGGTCGTTGCGCGGCAAGAAGGCGCTGACGCCGCTGATCGCCACTTCGGGCGGTATGTTGGGCCCGATTGCGGTCTATCTGGGTCTGGCGCTGCTGATGGGCACGGATACCTATCAGGCGGTGGCGAATGGCTGGGCGATTCCGACAGCGACGGATATCGCGTTTTCCTATCTTATCGGGCGGCTTATCTTTGGTGCCGGTCATCCGGCGGTGGGTTTCCTGCTGCTGCTGGCGATTGCCGACGATGCGGCGGGATTGATCATTCTGGCTGTGTTCTACCCGTCGGGTGAACTGGCACCGGAATGGTTGCTGCTGTCACTGGCGGCGGCAGTTGTGGTGTTCTTCGCCTTCAACTCGATCCCCCGTCGGCTGGACCGGCACAAGCAGCATCGCCCCAATTCCACCTGGATGCGTGAGAAGCTGGGCGTCTGGCCCTATGTGATCGCGGGGTGCCTCAGCTGGTATGGCTTTATGCGCGCAGGGATCCATCCCGCGTTGGGTCTGCTGCCTATCGTTCCGACGATCCCGCACGCCGACCGCGCATTCGGTATCTTCGCCGAGGCGGAGCGTCACCTGACCGACCTGCTCAACACGCTGGAACATGTGATGAAGGGCCCGGTCGAGGTCGTGCTGCTGTTCTTCGGCCTGGCCAATGCCGGCGTGCTGTTCAACGCGGTCGGCGATGCGACCTGGCTGGTTCTGGCCGGTCTGCTGGTGGGCAAGCCGCTTGGGATCTTCATCATGGGCTGGATTGCGGCGAAACCGCTGGGACTGGGCCTGCCCAAGGGAATGGGGCTGCCGGATCTGCTCGTTCTGGGCTTCGTGGCGGCGATCGGCTTTACCGTTTCGCTGTTCATCGCCTCGGTGGCCTTCGCTCCGGGTCAGGTTCAGGATGCAGCCAAGATGGGTGCGCTTCTCAGCTTTGGCGCGGCGATCGTGGCGTTCGGCGCTGCTGCGATCTTCAAGATCGAGAAGATTTCGGGCAACGACGATTAAGCGGATGTTCATGATCGGGGCGATAAACCGTTCTGGAACCGGGCGGGACTGGCAACGATGATCGAGTTTCGCAATGTGAGCAAATCGTACTGGACCGGGGTTCGCCGCAAGGTGATCCTCGACCAGGCGACCTTTCGCATCGAGCTTGGCCAATCGTTGGGCATCCTCGCCCCGAACGGAACCGGAAAAACCACGCTGATCAACATGATGGCGGGGATTACCAAACCTGATGAGGGGTTTATTCTGCGCGAAAGCCGCATTTCCTTTCCCATGGGGTTCATGGGGGTGGTGGATTCCAGCCTGTCGGGCGCGGAAAACGCGCGCTTCGCGGGCCATTTCTATGGCGTCGATCCCGATTATGTCGAGGCATTCTGCCGCTGGATGTGCAATCTGGAGGAATATTTCGAGCAGCCCGTCAGCACCTATTCGTCGGGCATGGCGGGGCGCCTGTCGCTGGCGCTTCTGCTCAGCCTCGATTTCGACATCTATCTGGTGGACGAAGGGATGCCGACCATGGCCGATGCCGAATTCGTGCGCAAGGCGGGCGAGGTGTTTCGACAGCGACTCAAACATGCGACACTGGTGATGGTGTCACACATGCCCAAGCAACTCGAAGCCTATGCGCACAAGGCCGCAATCCTGAAAAACGGACGTCTGAAATTTTACGACAGTCTCGAAGAGGCCAAGCAGTTCTATGACTACACCCGCTGATCAGTCGGACCAGTCCAAGCCTGCCGACGCGGAGGCGAGCGCAGCGCCCGTGGACAAGAGCAAGGCGGCAGCAAACGCCCGACGCGCCCGGCGTCGCGCGCGCAAGCTGATGACGGAGGCGGACAGCTGGGAGGAACATTCCGCCAGCGATGGCAAGGTCCCCCCCCCCGATGGCGGCACCTCACCGATCAAGAAACGGCAGGACGTGATGTCAGTCGTCAACGCCCAGATACGCGCCGAAAAGGAAAAAGAGGCGCAGGAGGATAAGCAACTCCCCGCGAAACGGCGTGAGCAGGGCGTCGCCAAGGTCGAGGTCGGCAATACCGGGGCTTCCGCCTCAACCGAGATTGATCCCCGCGACGCGGAAATCGAGGCGATCCAGCGTGAGCTGGTGCAGCGGCGGCGGCGGCGGTTCCTCATGCTGTGGCTGCGTCTGGCCTTCTTCGTCGTTCTGCCGACGGTGCTGGTCGGAAATTACTACTACAATTACGCGACACCGTTCTATTCTTCGGAATCCAATGTGTTGCTGAACCCTGCCGCCGCGACGCTGAACTCAGAGTCTGCGGTAGGAATGGCCGCATCCGCGAACCTGCTGCGCGATTCGATTGCGGTACAGGACTTTCTGACATCGCGTGAGGCGATGCGGATACTGGATCAGGAACTCGGTATCATCGCCCATTATTCGCAGACCAGCATTGATCCGATTCAACGCCTGGCCGCCGACGCCACGGAAAACGAGGCCTATGCGTTCTACAAGGACCGGGTGCTGATCGGATTTGACACGCTTGAGGGGATCCTGCGGATCGAGGTGATTGCCGCCTCTCCCGATATGGCCTTTGCGATTTCGAACCGTCTGATCGAACTGGCCGAGGAACGCGTGGACACCATGTCCGACCGCAACCAGCAAAACGCGCTGGCCAGTGCGCAACTGGTCTTGGAGGACGCGCAGGAGAATCTTCAGGAGGCATATGAACGGGTTCTGACGCTTCAGGAACAACGGGGCATCTTCTCCGCCGAGCTGGAGGTCAGCCTGGTACAGGGGCAAATTTCCGGCCTGACCGCCGCGTTGGAGGAGCGTCGCCTCAGTCTTGCCGCCTTGCAGGACAATGCCCGCCCGAATCAGGCACAGATGCGCGTTTTGAACGCCGAGATTGCCCGTCTGGAAGATGCGATCGCCGAGCAACGCCAGATCATCGTCAACGCCCAGGCGGATCGCGGCTCGCTGGCGCGCATCAGCGCGGAAATGGCTCAGGCGGAACAGGAACTCGAAGTGCGCACCATCATGGTCACTTCCGCAGTTGAAAGCCTGGAGGTCGCGCGTCGGGATGCGTCCCAGCAGTTGATGTTCCTGTCCCGCGCCGTAAACCCGGTGCGTCCGCTGGTGCCCAGCTATCCACGGGCCTTCGAATATACCGCGCTCGCTTTCGTGATCTTTTTCGCGACTTACATGATGATTAGTCTGACGATCTCGATCCTGCGCGAGCAGATGTCTTATGGGGACTGAATGATGAAAACCGTTGAAATACGCGATCTGAAGATCGGCAATGACCAGCCGCTGACCATCATCGCGGGGCCGTGTCAGCTGGAAAGCCGTGATCATGCGTTCATGATCGCGACGAAGATGCAGCAGGCCTGCGCCGATGCCGGCGCGCAGTTCATCTTCAAGGGCTCGTTCGACAAGGCGAACCGCACTTCACTGTCAGGCAAGCGGGGCCTGGGCATCGACGAAGGCTTGCGGATATTCGAGGCCGTTCAGGCCGAATTCGGGTGCCCCGTCATCACCGACGTCCATACCGAGGATCAGTGCGCGACCGTTGGCGAAATCGTCGATGTCCTGCAAATTCCCGCGTTCCTGTGCCGCCAGACGGACCTCCTGCTGGCGGCGGGCCGTACCGGACGGGGGGTCAACGTCAAGAAGGGCCAGTTCCTGTCGCCGCCCGAAATGTCCACGGTCGCGGACAAGGTGGCGAGCACGGGGAATGAGAAAATCCTGTTGTGTGAACGCGGCACGACCTTCGGCTACAACAATCTGGTGGCGGATATGCGCGGTCTGCCGACCATGGCGCGCACGGGCTATCCTGTGGTGATGGATGCCACCCATGCCGTGGCGCAGCCCGGCGGGTTGGGCGCCTCGTCCGGCGGGCAGCGTGAGTTTGCCCCGGTTCTGGCCCGCGCGGCGGTCAGTCTGGGTATCGCCGCGGTGTTTATGGAAACGCATGAGGATCCCGACAACGCGCCCTCCGACGGGCCGAACATGATCTATCTGGATCAGATGCCGAAGGTCGTCGCCTCGCTTATGGCCTTCGACCGGCTGGCAAAGTCGGACCCCCTGCGGGTCTGAGCTGCTCAGCGACCGCCAAGCGCCTGCGCGGCGGCCCACCCTGACGACCAGGCCCACTGGAAGTTGTAACCGCCCAACCAGCCGGTGACGTCCACGACCTCACCGATGAAATACAGGTCGGGCATGGATTTCGCGGCCATCGTACGGCTGTCCAGCGCTTCGGTGTCCACGCCGCCCAGCGTGACCTCCGCCGTGCGGTATCCCTCGGAGCCGCTGGGGATCAGTTGCCAATTGTGCAGCCGGTCGGCAAGCGCGCGCAGCGCCGCGTCGTTCAGATCCGCGATATTGCCATCCTCGGGCGCCAGATAGGCCGCCAGTCGTTTCGGCAGAACAGCGCTCAATGCAGTGCGCACGGTTTGACGCCCTGCGCTGTGACGGGCGTTGCGCAGAACCTCGAACGCATCGTCACCGGGCAAAACGTCTACGCGAATGCCGTCCCCCTCGCGCCAGTAGGAGGACGCTTGCAGGATTGATGGCCCGCTCAGCCCGCGATGGGTAAATAACAACCCCTCGCGGAACCGTGCCGCGCCTGCCGCGACGCTGGCGTCCAGACTCAACCCGGCAAGTGCCCCGAATCCGCTCTCGCCGAATGTCAGCGGCACCAAGGCAGGCCGGACATCCGTCACCGGCAGGCCGAATTGCCGGGCGATGTCATAGCCGAAACCGGTGGCCCCCATCTTGGGGATCGACTTTCCCCCGGTCGCTATGACCAGCGCCGCGCTGCGAAACGTTCCCTGTTCGGTGGTAAGAGTGAAGCCGTCTGTCCGCTCGACAGTCCTGATGCCACAGCCGGTTCTCAGCTCACCCCCCGCCTTCGCCAGTTCATTGACCAGAATCGCAACGATCTGTTTGGCCGAGCCGTCGCAGAACAGTTGTCCTAGCGTTTTTTCGTGCCATGCAATTCCGTGGGCGTCGATCATTTCGATGAAATCGTACTGGGTATAGCGGCGCAATGCGGATTTGACGAAGTGCTTGTTGCCGCTCAGAAAATTCTCGGGTGCTGTGTGCAAATTGGTGAAATTGCAGCGCCCGCCGCCGGAGATCCGGATTTTCTCCCCCGGTGCTTTCGCGTGGTCGAGCACGAGCACGCTCTTGCCCAGCCGCGCAGCATTGAGGCCGCAGAACAATCCTGCGGCCCCGGCACCGATGATGATGACATCGTACTGAATCGGTTCGTCCCCCGGCCCGATTTAGGCGGGAACGGTCCGCTCCGAGAAGAACAGAGCCTGACTGACCGTCGCGCGCACCTGTTCCTCGGTGAACGGTTTGGTGATCAGGAAGGCAGGCTCGGCCCGCTGGCCTGTCAGCAAACGTTCGGGATAGGCGGTGATGAAGATGATCGGCTGGTCCGGCCATTTCTCAAGAATATCCGCTGCCGCGTCCGCGCCGCTGGAACCGTCGGCCAGGTGAACGTCCATCAGGACCAGACCGGGCTGATGCGTGTCGAACATCGACAACGCTTCCTCATGCGTGCGCGCGTTGCCCACGACCTTGTGACCCAGAGCGCTGACGATAGCCTCCAGATCCATTGCGATCAGGGGTTCGTCCTCAACGATCATGATGTTCGATGCGAGCCCGCTGTCCAGTTCGTTGGCTCCGATGCGCACCAGGTCACGCGCATCCTCTGCGCTCAGATCCATAATCTCACCGACTTCCTCGACCGAGAATTGTTCCATGACCTTCAGCAGCAACGCCTCACGCGCGCGGGGGGTCAGTTTGTCGAGCCGGGCGGCGGCGATCCGCTCCTCCCCCTCGACATCGCCATCGGTACGGGTGTTCGTGTCACCCTGGGCGATCCAGATCGAATGGAACACGGCAAAAAACCGCACGAGGAAACGCCCCTCGGTCCGCATCAGGGACATATCGGTGATGATCGCCTCCAGCGTACTGGCGGCCAGGGCGTCACCACGGGTTTGGGAGCCGGTCAGCGCACGGGCATAGCGCCGCAAATATGGCAAATTCTCTTCGATATGACCAACGATCGAGCTGTCGTCCGGCATCCTTGCCATCCTCCTAGGGTAGTTTTCGGCCTGATATGATTTCGGCCAAGCCACTATCTAAGCGGCTTTTCGTGAAAGGCCACCGTATCACTTGCACTGTAGCGCAAAATCTTCAAAAAGTTTGGAACGATGCAAAATTCCAAGCGTTAAGTCGCAAGCCCCGAGATGCAAATCGTCGGTAATTTCTCATGCCTGCCAGATAGAGGTGGAATGAAACGATCCCGTTCCAGCTTTTTCAACCGAATGTCATTGGCGTGGCAGATCGTTGTCCTGTTGAGCATCGCATTGCTTCCCATCGGGGGATTGGCGGTTTTCGAGGCGATGCGCGCCAACGACCGGGCCAAATCCCTTGCCGCCTCCGATTTGCTGGCCGATGCGCGCCAGGCGGCGGAGACGGAGCGTCTGGAGATCGCCGAGGGTTTCGGCGCCGCACGTACGCTGGGCCGAAATTCTAGGGTCTATGACGGGACCAGCGAGGAATGTTCGGCCGAACTCGCACGTTTCATAGGGGAGTCCGAGCGGAACATCTTTGCGGCATTCATCGGTGCGAACGGCTTGATGAAATGTTCATCCCTCAGTTCCATCCAGAGGGATTTTTCGGAGTCCGAGAGCTATCTGCTGCAACGTGAGGAACCGCGACGCACGGTCAGTGTGGTGGAATCGGGTAACGTGACCAGTCGCGCGGTCCTCATCATCTCCCACCCGGTTATCGTCGATGGCACATGGCGCGGCACGATCTCGCTGTCGGTTCCGCGTGAGGTCATGTCGGTTTTCTCAGAGGATGACGCCGAGGATGCTTTGAACGTCGCGCTGATCGACAATGAGGGTAAGGTCCTGTCGCGCAATGTCACGGATAGCGAGCAGGCGTGGTGGCTGCCGGTCGGGTTGTCGAACAACTACGTAAACAGCAACGAGGCCATCGTATTCGAAGGGGTCGATGCCTTTGGCGGAGTGCGGACCTATGCGCGCGTGCCCATTGTCGAGGATGAGATCGCGGGCCTGTTCTCCAAGCCCGACGGTGATCTGGGCGCGGCGGCGCTGATGTCCGTGCTCAGGGCTATTCTGCTGCCAAGTCTGGTCTGGGTCCTGTGTATCGCACTGGCTTATTTTGCCATGCGCAGACTGGTGGTGTCCGGCATCCAGCGCATCCAGCGATCTGTCGTGGCGTTCAAGCGCGGCGACCGTGAGCGTGCGATGCGCCCGATCGCGGGCGCATCCGGTGAGTTGGAGGAACTGTCGAGCAGTTTCGTGGAGATGGCCCGCGCCGTCGATGCCGGGGAGCAGGAACTGTCCGATCTGGTGGAGGAAAAGACGGTCCTTCTGCTCGAAGTCTATCACCGGGTGAAGAACAACCTTCAGCTGATCATTTCGATCATGAACATTCAGGTGCGCGGTGCGCAGGATGAGAGGGAGCGCATGGCGATTCGCACCCTGCGCGAACGTGTGATGGGCCTCGCGCTTGTGCATCAGCGGCTTTACGAAACGCCGAACCTGACCAGTGTGCCCGCAGACAAGCTGGTGCGCGAAATCGTCAGCAACCTGTCCGATGCGAAGGCCGGGGAGAGCGGTGCGACCATCCTGTCCGATCTGGCCACGTTCAATCTGCATCCCGATCAGGCTGTTCCGTTCTCTCTGTTGGTGACGGAGGCGATGATGAACGCCCTGAACTATTCGGGGCGTGGAACGGACGACTGGCGCATCGAGATATCTCTGAGGCTGACCCCGGAGGACGTGGTCGAGCTGAACGTCACGAACACCGTACCGGAGGATGAGACCATCGAGCCGCCCGAACCACGCTCGGGCATGGGCAAACCGCTGATGCGGGCCTTCGTGATGCAGTTGGCCGGCACGATGGAAATCAGCCATCCGGAGGGCAAGTACGCCCTGGATGTCGCCTTCAAGCGTGCCAGTCTGGACGAACAGGGTGGTCAGCGGATCGGGATGCCCGGCCAGAGCAAGGCCGAGTATCGCGCCAATGAACGTGCCGCTAGAGAACCAGCCGCGTAATCCACAGACCGATCACAGCCGAGATGCCGCTGAGAAAACCGCCCCAGGCCGTGTCCATCGCCACCATGGTCCAGTCCCAGTTCTTCATCACCGACATGCTGGTGAATTCATACGTGCCATAGGCCAGCAAGCCCAGAATGGCGCCGTTCACGAACACAGCAGTATAGTTGCTGCCGCCATTAATTGCCGGGGCGCTGGCGAAATACAGGATGCCGATCACGAAGGCCGCGTAAAATCCTGCCGCGACCCCGATCAAGGGCTGGTCGCGCATCATCGTGCCGATCCTGCTTTCGAATATGTCGAGGACGACCAGTTTCAGCCAGACGAAGTCGATGCCCAGAAACACCGCCAGCGTCGCCACGTACAGGATGAGATAAGTTGAAATTCCAGCTTCCATGTCATGCTCCCTTTTGCCTGGTGAAGCATGTGTCGCGGCCCGCCGAAGTAAAGCGGGCCGGATCGTCGCAGGTCTGATCTGAACAGATCAGGCCAGAACGGTTCGTTCGAGGAACCAGTAGAAGCCGATGGCACCGATAATCACCGATCCGGGAATCACGATCGCGGCGCGATACCAGCTCTTGTTGCGAAACCAGATTCCGACGGCCAGGAAGCACAGCGCAATGACCGTTAGCTGACCAATTTCCACCCCGACATTGAACGCAATCAGCGAGGCGAAGAAGTGTTCTCCGTTCAGGCCCACATCCCCCAGAACGCCTGCGAAGCCCAGACCATGCAGCAGGCCGAACAGGAATACCACGACCGGGCGCCACCAGTGCATCTTGTGCGCGAAGATGTTCTCGACACAGACATATGTGATGGACAGCGCGATCAGCGGTTCGACGACGCTGGCGGGCAGGTTGATCACGCCGATGGTTCCCAGTGCCAGCGTGACAGTGTGGGCCGCAGTGAACGCGGTGATCTGGGCCAGCAGCGGACGAACCCGTGCCGCCAGAAGGAACAGGCCGACGACGAACAGGATGTGGTCGAGGCCCTTGGGAATGATATGCTCGAACCCGTGCACGCCGTAGTTCACCAGCACCGGCCACAAACCCTGCCGTTCGGCTCCTGTCAGGTCAAACGCAGCCGATGTGGCGCCGGCGTTCAGAAATTCCTGATGGACGGGTTCGCCATCGGGCCCATCCACGACGATGATCGCAGGCCCGCCATCCGCGATCCATGACATCTGCGCCGACGTAGCAGTAGGGGCGGGGGCGACCAGCGTGATGACACTGTCGCGCGCGACCTCCAGATTGCCGACGGGCGGGATCGCGGCGCTTTGCACCGTGAACGCCACGCTGGTATCGCCGACATCCAGTTGCACGAACCGCATGTCGGCCTCACGCAGCATATCCTCCAGCTCCTGCGGGGGCAGGGCGCGCAGGGTATCGTAGAGATCCGCCTCAGGCGCGTCGGACGTATCCTCATGCTCCCCGCTTATTCCTGCCAGAGCAGCTTCGAGGTTGAAGTCTATCACCAGTTCCAGCGTGTCGGGCCCGGATGTCAGGGTCGCGACGGCAGGTCGCATTTCATGGGCGTTGAGCGGCGCGATGCCCAGCACCGTGAACAGGAGCAGAATGCGAGCGAGGATCGAGATCATGTAAAGGTCCAGATTTTTAGATTTCGGTGACTGTAAGCCAATACCGCAGCAACCAATCAAAGCGAGGTTTTTCTGCCCTTGGTAACGAAGAATTATGGAACAGACGCGATACAGGTCCGCATGACAGTGAGAGGAGGACGCGATGACGGAAATTCTGTTGCCGGAAACGGCCGATGCACAGGTCGCGATCACGACGCGTGCGCAAATACTCGACGCGCCCGAGGATTTGCGGGTCATCATCGACGCCAGCGCCGTTTCCGTCCTCTCGACCCCCATGGTGATGGTGCTGCTCAGCGCGGCGCGGCGGACTGGCGGTCTGACCTTGCAACGTCCGTCCGAGGGGCTGGTCGATGGCTTTTCCACCCTCGGCCTGTTTGCCGAAATGATGAAGATGGAGATGACATCATGAAACGCGTTCTGGCCGTAGACGACACCCGCAGCATGCTGGGAATGCTGGTCGAATGTCTGGAGGATGGCGGCCATACGGTCTTCTCCGCCAATGATGGGGTGGAGGCTCTATCCGCCCTGTCCGAACATCGGCCCGAGATCGTCATCACGGATCTGAACATGCCCAACATGACGGGCCTGGAATTTATCGAGGCAGCACGCCAGCGGCCCGAGGGGCAACTGGTTCCCATGCTGTTGCTCACCACAGAAACCGCGCAGGAACTCAAGGATGAGGCCCGGCGTATCCATGCAACCGGCTGGCTGTGCAAACCTTTCGACCCCGACCAGATCCTCGGTCTCGTCGATCAGTTGACGTGACCGCAGATGGATCAGGACGAAGATTACAAGGATCTGTTCTTCACCGAGTGTGACGAACTTCTGGCCGAATTGCAGGACCACCTCACGTTGATGAGCAGCGGCGAGCACGGGCGCGATATCGTGGATGCCACCTTTCGCGCGGTTCACTCGGTCAAGGGCGGGGCGGCGGCCTTCGGGCTGGACGCTCTCACCGGTTTCGCTCATCGGTTCGAGGCGGTGATGGACGCCTGTCGCGCCGGTCGCCTCGATGTGGACGATACGACCTTGCCGATCTTGTTCCGTGCGTCGGATATGATGCAGGAACTGGTGGAGCACAGCCGCAGCGACGCTCCGCTGCGCGACGACGTCCTGCAACAGATCACCCGGTCTCTCGATGGGCTGGTAGGCATGGATCCTGAGCCGTCCGCCGTGGTCGCTGCGGACACAACCGGGCAAACACCACCGGCCGCAGGTGGCGAACCCATCGTTGTCACGTTCCGCCCCGAACCCAATTTTCTGGCCAGCGCACACGATCCGCTTCGCATGTTGCGAGGAGCCAGCCGCATCGGTTTGATGGAGGTACGGGTCACGGGCGACCTGCCCCCGCTTGAGGACCTGGACCCGATGGTCTGTCCATGGACATGGCACCTGACGTTCGCGCTGGCCGAACCTTCGGTCTTGCGGGACTTCTTCTCGATCTATGACCTTTCGGCACGGATCGACGGTGTGCCAACGGCGGATGCACCTGCAACGCTTCCCTTGCGGACTTCACAGGCCAGCGAGGGCCCGCGTGTACCGACCACCGGTGGAGGCACCGGGGGAGGTTATGTAAAATCGCTGCGCGTGCCGCTCGACCGGATTGATCGACTCGTCAATCTGGTGGGGGAGATCGTGATTACCCAGGCTGCCGTCGCGCAGGTCTTGTCGCAGCCCCGGCATGGCGTCGAGGATACGCTCGCCCACAGCATCGAGGCGCTCTCGCGGCAGGTGCGCGAAATGCAGGACAGCGTCATGGCAATCCGCGCCCAGCCGATCAAATCCGCGTTCAGCAGAATGCCCCGCATCGTGCGCGATCTGAGCGCCACTCTGAAGCGGGAAGTGCGTATCGAAGTGTCGGGGGAGGAAACGGAGGTGGACACCTCCGTGATCGAGGAACTGATAGAGCCCCTCACTCACATGATCCGCAACGCGATGGACCACGGGATAGAGCCGCCGGACGAACGTTTGGCCGCAGGCAAGGCGCGCGATGGCTTGCTGCGGCTCACCGCACAACACCGCGGCGAACGGGTGCTCATAACGCTGGAGGACGACGGACGTGGCCTGAACCGCGACAAGATCGTCGATGTGGCGCTGCAGCGGGGGTTGATCCCATCGGCGGATGGCCTGACGGCGGAGGATATCGACAACCTGATTTTCCTCCCCGGTTTTTCCACCGCGTCGGAGGTGTCGAACGTCTCGGGGCGCGGCGTGGGCATGGATGTGGTGCGGCGCAAGATTCAGGCTCTGGGCGGGCGCTGCCTCATCCACTCCACCCCGGGTCAGGGCACCCGGTTCCAGGTCGCCTTGCCACTGACGCTGGCTGTGCTGGAGGGGATGATCGTCGAGGTCGGGCAGGAACGCTACGTCGTGCCTCTCAGCACAGTGATCGAGGCTGTGCAGTTGCGTGACGGCAATGTCGAGCGGCTTCACAACGGTCAAATCCTCGTCGCGCGGCGCGGTGAGTATCTGCCGGTCTACAGCCTGGCCGATCTGTTCGGCAGTCGGGAACAGACATCCGCTCGCGGTGAGATGGCCATTGTGGTCGATACCGAAACGGACGGCCAGATTGCCTTGTTCGTCGATGCACTGATCGGCCAGCGACAGGTCGTGCTCAAGGGGTTGGAGGAGAACTATCGCGCTATTGCCGGTGTCTCCGGCGCCACGATCCTGGGCGATGGACGGGTCGCGCTCATCCTCGACATACCCTCACTGATCGAGAGGCGGAAACTGATGTTCAAGCATCAATCCAAACACAGACAGGAAACGGCATGAGTTCGAATGCAGCCCCTTTGGAAGAAGCAGACACGCATCATTTGACCAGTCCCGAAGGCGATGACACCTGCCAGTTTCTGAGCTTTGTCGTGGACGGTCGACCCTATGGCGTCAGAATTCAGGATGTGCGCGAAATCCGTCAATGGATGCGCACGACCTCGCTTCCGAATCAGCCACCGCATAACCTCGGCGTACTGAACCTGCGCGGTTCCATCGTGTCGATCCAGGACTTGCGCATCCGCCTCGGTGCCCCGGCGCCTGCGCCGGATGATACGAATGTGATCGTGATCGTGCAGACGGACGGCCGGCGCGTCGGCCTGCTCGTCGATGCGGTGTCGGACATCCTGACCTTGCAACGTGCGGACATTCAGCCCGTTCCGCCCAATCGGGGTGGCGGCGACGAGCGTGCCATGCTGACCTCGATCATCATGTCGGGGGAGGTGATGGTCGGCATCGTCGATCTCGATCGGGTCATGGACCCCGGATTGTCCGAATAGATCGATGCTTGAAAGCCCGCAATATATGTCCGCTGACCCAGCTGAGCAGAGGATTTCCGCCCTAGTGTCCCGGCGTTTCGGCATCATCATGCGCGCGCGTCATGCCGCCAAGGTTTGCGCTGCTTTGCATGATCGAGCCGCGCGGCGGGGGCAGGATTTTAGACAATACATAGAGGTATTGGAGGCAGGCGGGTCACACGAAGACAACGACCACCTGATCGCGCAGGTCACGACGAACGTAACGGCGTTCTACCGCGAGCCGCATCATTTCGACAGTTTGCGACGGCACGTGATGGATCTGCCCAAGGACAGGGCCGTCAGGTGCTGGTCTGCTGGATGTTCGACGGGTGAGGAGCCATGGTCGGCCCTGACGACGATCGCGCCGTTGTTGAGCGACGAAAAGCGCGATCTCCTTCTGGTTCTGGGAACGGATATAGATGCGGCAGCCTTGGAAAAGGCCCGGACCGGCCTCTATCCACTCAAGGCGCTGGACGAGATTCCCTTATCTTCCCGGCTTTATTTCGAGGTCAGCGGCGGAGCCGTCATGCCGCATCGGAAATTGCGGCCATTGATGCGGATTCGAACGCTGAACCTGATCGAGCCATTTCCATTCAAGGCCCAGTTCGACGCGATTTTCTGTCGCAACACGCTGATCTATTTCGCGCCCGCTCAACGGCAGGATGTGGTGCGCAGACTGACGGCACGTCTGAGGCCGGGCGGGCTGTTGATGCTGGGGCATTCTGAGACCCTGCATCATTTGCCTGACGGGTTGGAACCAGCGGGCCTGACAACCTATCGCCGCGTCGAATGACAGGGGAACCTATGCGCAAGCTCTATATACTCGTGGTGGATGACAGCCGTTTGATGCGTCGCATGATCGGCGACATCCTGGCGGAGATGCCGCAGGTAGGGCGCATCGCTTTCGCCAACGATGCCGTCTCGGCTCAGAGCCTGCTTCAGGAGGAGCAGCCCGACGTCATGACTCTGGATATCGAGATGCCGGACATGAACGGGATCATGTTTCTGGATCGCATCATGGCCGGGTGCCCGCTGCCCGTCGTCATGGTGTCGGCGCTGACCTCCGCGGGGGCGGAGGCGTCTTTGACCGCACTCGAAAAGGGTGCGGTCGAGGTTGTGGCCAAACCGACCGGACTGGACGGCATGACCCGGTTTCGCGACGAATTGGCGGATGCGGTGACATTTGCCGCATCAGCACACGTGGATGGTGTCACCCGCGGGGCCATAGCCTGCCGTCAGGTAGGGGAGGAGCGGCCATTGGCCGAACCCGAGCTGATCGGTATCGCCGCGTCCACTGGCGGCGTGGCCGCGCTGGCTACGATCCTGCCTGCTCTGCCCGCAAATTTTCCGCCCATCGTGGTGTCACAGCACATGCCCGCCCCCTTCGTTGAAAGGTTGGCGAGCCGCCTGCAACTGCGCCTCTCACGAGACATTGCGGTCGCGAAGGATGGGGAAAGGCTGAGGCGCGGAATGATCCGGTTTGCGCCGGGGCATCGACATTTACTCCCGATGGCGGGGAAGAAAGGACTCCTCTGCACCCTGTCGGACGCGCCGCCGCCGCTCGGGCATACTCCATCCGCCGATCTGATGTTTGCGGCAATGGCTCGATTGGGGCTGCCAACGATCGGTGTCGTATTGACCGGTATGGGCCGGGACGGGACGATCGGATTGAGTGAGCTGCACGCGACCGGCTCCTCGGTCATCGCGCAGGACCGTGACAGTTGCGTGGTCTACGGAATGCCGCGCGCAGCGGTCGAGGCAGGCGTTGTGGATGAAATCTTGCCTTTAACTGCAATCGCAGCGCGAATCTCCACCTTTTGGCAACCTTCTGTCGGCAAGGTCGCAGGACAATGATGAGGGATTTCTGATGCCTACGGCAAACTCACTCACGATTTTGGTCGTGGACGATCAACAAAGTATGCGAGGCCTCGCGCGGCAATGCCTTTCGCGGCTCGGGGTGCAGTCCGTGGCCCTTGCCGCGACCGGGCAAAGCGCGCTTGAAATGATGGCGGAGCGGAAGTTCGATCTGGTGATCTCCGACCTCAACATGCCTGGGTTGAGCGGCGTGGAGCTGGCGCGAAAGATAAAATCGCATCCTGTCTTTGCGCGAATCCCGGTTTTTCTCGCCACATCTGACGCGTACCGGGATGAGGCCGAGGATGAGACGGTGGACCACTTCGTCGCCAAACCCTTTTCCGTGGCGGACATGCGAAATGCTATCGAAACCCATCTGGGGCAACTTACATGATCCTGATTTTTACCAATTGATAAAAAATCGACCCTGTGCAACGATTTTCGAAATCGTAACCCAGGGAGGTTGATCTTGACCCGAGGCACACGGATCGACGGCATCGCCGCAGGCAGGCTGGACGAACAACAATATACGCAGAACTTCGGCGATCTTTACGCGCCACTCGATCGTCACGAGGCACAGGTCGCATCGGATCGCTGCTATTTCTGCTATGACGCACCTTGCGTCACTGCCTGTCCCACCTCCATCGACATCCCGTTGTTCATCCGGCAGATCGCGACGGACACACCGGAGGCGGCGGCAAAAACGATCTTTGACCAGAACATCCTCGGCGGAATGTGCGCCCGCGTCTGTCCGACTGAACAATTGTGCGAGGAGGCCTGCGTGCGGGAGGCGGCGGAGGGCAAGCCGGTGCAGATCGGTCTGCTGCAACGCTACGCCTCCGACACCGTGATGGCGCAGGGCAAGCACCCGTTCAGCCGCGCCGCCCCGACTGGCAAGACTGTTGCCGTTGTAGGTGCAGGCCCCGCCGGCCTGTCAGCCGCGCATCGCCTCGCCCTGCACGGCCATGAGGTGGTCCTCTACGATGCGAAGCCGAAACCGGGCGGCCTGAACGAATACGGCATCGCGGCCTACAAGACGCCTGATGATTTCGCGCAGAAGGAGGTCGATTGGTTGATGCAGATCGGCGGCATCACCTTCCGTCACGAGCAGAAGCTGGGCGCGCAGATGACGCTGGACGGTCTGGCCGACGCGCATGACGCGGTGTTCCTGTCCATCGGCCTTGGCGGGGTGAATGCGCTGGGCCTGGCGGATGATGGGCTGGACAATGTTGTCGATGCGGTGCGGTTCATTGAAACCTTGCGCCAGTCCGAGAAATCCTCCGTTCCCATCGGGCGCAACGTCGTGGTGATCGGGGGCGGCATGACGGCGGTGGACGCGGCCGTGCAGTCGCGCCTGCTGGGGGCGGAAAACGTCTCCATCGTCTATCGCCGGGGGCAGGACAGGATGAGCGCCAGTGCCAAGGAGCAGGATCACGCCAGGCATGAGGGGGTGCGCCTGATCTGCAACGCCCAGCCGGTCGCGGTTCATGCCGATGGGGTCGATTTCGAATATACCGCCGACGGGCCGGACGGCTTGACCGGCACGGGAGAGGTGTTCCGCCTCGCCGCCGATCAGGTGTTCGTGGCCATCGGTCAGACGCTGGGCGAGGTGGGCCTTGATCTGGACGGACGCAAGATCGCGGTGACCGGTCCCGGCCGCACCTCACGCGCTGGCGTCTGGGCCGGGGGGGACTGCGCGGCCGGTGGCGAAGACCTGACCGTGACCGCCGTGGCCGAAGGCCGCGACGCCGCCGAGGATATTCACGCAACCCTGATGAACGGAGCCTGAGCCATGGCTGATCTGAGCATCGATTTCGCGGGCATCAAATCGCCCAACCCGTTCTGGCTGGCCTCTGCTCCGCCGACGGACAAGGAATACAATGTCCGTCGCGCGTTCGAGGCCGGCTGGGGCGGCGTTGTGTGGAAAACGCTGGGCCTGGACCCGCATATCGTCAACGTCAACGGCCCGCGCTACGGCGCGATCTATGGCGCGGATCGACGGTTGCTGGGCCTTAACAACATCGAACTGATCACCGACCGTCCACTGCAGACCAATCTGGAGGAGATCAAGGCCGTCAAGCGCGACTGGCCCGATCGCGCCATGGTGGTCAGCCTGATGGTCCCGTGTGAAGAATGGGCCTGGAAACAGATCCTGCCCCTGGTCGAGGATACCGGCGCCGACGGGGTCGAACTGAACTTCGGCTGTCCGCATGGCATGTCCGAGCGGGGCATGGGTTCCGCCGTCGGGCAGGTGCCTGAATATATCGAGATGGTCACCCGTTGGGTAAAGCAGAACACCCGGATGCCGTGCATCGTCAAGTTGACGCCCAACATCACCGATGTGCGCCAGCCGGCGGAGGCTGCTTATCGCGGCGGGGCCGATGCCGTCAGCCTGATCAACACGATCAATTCGATTACGTCCGTGAACCTCGACCTGTTCGCGCCGGAACCGACCATCGACGGCAAGGGCGCGCATGGCGGTTATTGCGGCCCGGCGGTTAAGCCCATCGCCCTGAACATGGTCGCGGAGATTGCGCGCAACACGGAAACGGCCGACCTGCCGATATCGGGCATCGGCGGCATCACCACCTGGCGCGACGCGGCGGAGTTCATCGCGCTGGGCGCGGGATCCGTGCAGGTCTGTACTGCGGCGATGACCTACGGCTTCAAGATCGTGGAGGAGATGAAATCCGGCCTCAGCCAGTGGATGGACGAGAAGGGGCACACCTCCATCGCCGCCATTTCAGGCCGCGCCGTGCCGAATTGTTCCGATTGGAAAAACCTGAACCTCAACTACGTGGCAAAGGCCAAGATCAATCAGGACCTGTGCATTTCGTGCGGACGTTGCTTCGCGGCGTGCGAGGATACTTCGCATCAGGCCATCGGGATGAGCGCGGACCGCACCTTCACCGTGATCGACGAGGAATGCGTCGCCTGCAACCTGTGCGTCAATGTCTGCCCGGTCGAGGATTGCATCACGATGGAGGCGATGGCCCCGGGCAGCGTCGATCCGCGCACAGGCAAAGTGGTTGAGGAAGGTTTCGCGGACTGGACGACCCATCCCAACAACCCGGCGGCGGTCGCTGCGGAATGAACGCGCTGCATGGTCATGCGGCCATGCTGCTCTTTGCGTTTCTGGTTGCGGGATCGTTCAGTTTGGGGGGGCTGATCGCACGAATGGTGGACCCGACGGTCCTGACATTGGTGCGATTCATCCTGGCGGCGGCGGTGCTGGGGGGCATCGCCGCCGTCACGGGGCGGATCAAGGCGTGGCATTTGCGGGCAAGCTGGCGTTATCCGCTGCTCGGCGGGATCTTCGCGATCTATTTCATCCTCATGTTCGTAGGTTTGCGCACGGCCTCCGCCATCAACACGGCGGCGATGTTTACCCTGACGCCGATTCTGTCGGCGGGCTTTGGCTATGTCCTGCTGGGTCAGCGCACGACGCCGCGCATGGCGGCGGCGCTGATGCTGGGCGGGGCGGGGGCGTTGTGGGTGATCTTCGATGCCAGTCCAGAACGTTTGCTGGCCTTCGACATCGGAACGGGGGAGGCGATTTTCTTCCTCGGGGTCGTGGCGCACGCGCTCTACACACCTTTGGTGCGAAAGCTGAACCGGGGGGAGCCGCCGCTGGTGTTCACGCTCGGGATGTTGCTGGGGGCCATCGTTCTGATGGCGCTCTATGCCGGAGGGGACGCGCTGGCCACCGATTGGACGGTTCTGCCGCCGATTTTCTGGCTGGTGCTGGCCTATCTGTCGATCTTCGCCAGTGCCACGACATTCCTGTTGCTGCAATTCGCGACCTTGCGCCTGCCCAGCTCAAAGGTCATGGCCTACACCTACCTTACCCCGGCGGTCGTTATCGTGTGGGAGGGCGCGCTGGGCAACGGCTGGCCGCAGCCTGTGCTTGCGGTCGGCGTGATGGCGACCATTCTGGCCCTGCTGATGCTGCTGCGCGACGAAGGTTAGCGCGGCAGCAGACCCTTGAAGAACAACGTCTCGATTGTCGCGGCCGCATCGTGGAAGCGTGCCTCATCGTTCGAGCCGAGCACGGCCTGCACCTGCACGTCGAAATCGGCGTAGTGCTGCGTGACGGCCCAGATCGCAAAGATCAGATGCTGCGGATCCATTCGCACGATCCGCCCCTGCGCCATCCACTGTCGCAGCACGACGCTCTTGTCCTCGACCAGCGCGCGCAGCGGCCCGGACAGTTCTGACCCAAGTCGTGGCGCGCCTTGCAGGATCTCATTGGCGAAAAGCCGGCTTTCGCGGGGATAATCGCGTGAGGCTTCGAGCTTGCGCTGGATATAGCCGCGCAGTTCGGTCAGCGGGTCGCCGTCTGGGTCCATCTCTCGCAGGGGGTTCAGCCAGGTATCCAGCAGGCGGTCCATCAACTCGGCGTGGATCGCTTCCTTGCTCTCGAAATAATACAGCAGGTTCGGCTTGGACAGGCCCGCTGCCTCAGCGATCTGGTCCAGCGTCGCGCCGCGAAAACCGTGAGCGGAAAAGACATCCAGCGCCGCCTCGCGGATCAACTCACGCTTTTGCATCTGAATGCGGGTCGGTTTGCGTTGCGCGCCGTCGGCCATCTCTGCTCCGTCTCCATCCCGTGCTTGACTGGCCTTCTGACGCCGCCTAGCGTTCTGACCAATTGGTCAAAAGACCATACCCGCCCCGGGAGACGGCGCAACGCTTAATCCCGCAAGTCAAAGGATCAGCGGCCATGTCGGATCGCACGAACGTAGCGCCCAACGACCTCAACGCATTCTGGATGCCGTTTACCGCGAACCGCCAGTTCAAGAAGAATCCGCGGATGTTCGTCGCAGCCAAGGATATGCATTACACCACCTCGGACGGGCGGCAGGTGCTGGACGGCACGGCGGGTCTGTGGTGCTGCAATGCGGGGCACGCGCGGCCCAAAATCGTTGAGGCCGTGGCCGCCCAGACGGCGGAACTGGACTACGCCCCCGCCTTCCAGATGGGCCACCCCAAGGCGTTTGAACTGGCCAACCGCCTGATCGATATCGCGCCGGACAACATGGAACATGTGTTCTACACCAATTCCGGTTCCGAAAGCGTCGAGACCGCGTTGAAAATGGCCATCGCCTATCACCGGGCGCGGGGTGAGGGGACGCGCACCCGTCTGATCGGGCGCGAGCGGGGCTATCACGGGGTCAACTTCGGCGGTATCTCCGTCGGCGGCATCGTCAAGAACCGGATGCATTTCGGCTCCATGCTGACAGGGGTGGACCACCTGCCGCACACGCACCTGCCCGAACAGAACGCCTTCACCAAGGGTCAGCCGAAGCATGGCGCCAACCTCGCCGACGATCTGGAGCGGATTTGCGCCCTGCACGACCCCTCCACCATCGCCGCCGTGATCGTGGAGCCGCTGGCCGGTTCGACCGGAGTACTGGTGCCGCCCAAGGACTACCTGCAACGCCTGCGCGCGATTTGCGACAAGCACGGAATCTTGTTGATCTTCGATGAGGTCATAACCGGGTTTGGCCGCCTCGGCACGCCCTTCGCGGCGCAGAAATTCGGTGTGATGCCGGACATGATCACCACGGCGAAGGGCCTGACGAACGGTGTCATCCCGATGGGCGCAGTGCTGACCACCGCCGATATTCACGATGCCTTCATGGACGGTCCCGAAAACCTGATCGAGCTGTTCCACGGCTATACCTATTCCGGCAACCCGATGGCCTGCGCTGCGGGGCTTGCCACCCTCGACACCTACCGGGAGGAGGGGCTGCTGCAGCGCGGGGCGGAGTTGGAGGAGTACTGGCAGGATGCCGCGCATTCGATGCGCGACCTGCCCAATGTCATCGACGTGCGAAACCTCGGCCTGATCGCGGGGATTGAGCTTGCGCCCATCGAGGGCAAGCCCACGGCCCGCGCGTTCGAGGCGTTTCTGCGTGCCTATGACAAGGGCATCCTGATCCGCACCACCGGCGATATCATCGCGCTCAGCCCGCCGCTGATCATCTCGAAGGCCGAGATCGACCAGCTGTTCGGCACCCTTTCCGATGTGCTGCGCGATTTGCCCTGACATTTCACCTGCCTTTGGCCGATCCAGGGGCAGCCACCGGATTTTCCGGCAAGACCACGAAAGTAAACGATGACCTACAGCATTCAGAACGCGATTGGCGGAGCCCTTACGGACAGCACGTCGGGACGCACGCAACCCATCTATAATCCCGCCACGGGTGAGGCGGTCGGAACGCTGCCGCTGTCCTCGGTCGAGGAGGTAAATCAGGCCGTCGCGAACGCCAAGGCGGCCTTCCCGGCCTGGCACGCCACGCCCCCGCTGAAACGCGCGCGGATCATGTTCAGGTTTCTGGAACTGCTGAACAGGAACGCCGACAAGCTGGCCCGCGAATTGTCGCGTGAGCATGGAAAGACCCACGATGACGCGATGGGGGAGGTTCAGCGCGGTCTTGAAGTGGTCGAGTTCGCCTGCGGCATTCCGCAACTTCTCAAGGGTGAGTTCTCACGCAATGTCGGCCCCGGCATTGACAGCTATGGCGACCGGCAGGCGCTGGGCGTGGTGGCCGGGATCACCCCGTTCAACTTCCCCGCGATGGTGCCGATGTGGATGTATCCCATTGCAATCGCTTGTGGAAATACCTTCGTGCTGAAACCTTCGGAACGCGACCCCTCCGCCCCGATGTTCGCGTGGGAACTGCTGAAGGAAGCGGGCCTGCCCGATGGCGTGCTGAACATCGTGCATGGCGACAAAACTTGCGTCGATGCTCTGCTCGACAATCGCGACATCAAGGCGGTCAGCTTCGTTGGTTCCACCCCGATCGCTGAATATGTCTACGCTCGCGGAACGGCCAATGGTAAGCGTGTTCAGGCCCTTGGCGGGGCCAAGAACCACATGATCGTCATGCCGGACGCCGATATGGATCAGGCCGCCGATGCGCTGATGGGTGCGGGGTACGGCTCCGCCGGGGAGCGCTGCATGGCGATCTCGGTCGCTGTGCCGATCGGTGCCGAAACAGGTGAGAAACTCATCAAGGCGTTGAAGCCGAAGGTGGAAGCCCTGAAGATCGGTCCCTCCACCGATGCAGACGCCGAGATGGGCCCCGTCATCACGGCGGAGGCGAAGGCCCGCATTTGCGGCCTCATCGACAGCGGTGTGGAACAGGGTGCCGATCTGGTCGTGGACGGGCGCGGGTTCTCTCTGCAAGGTTATGAGAACGGATATTTTCTGGGCGGATCGCTGTTCGATAAGGTGACACCGGACATGGACATCTACACCACCGAAATCTTCGGCCCGGTGCTGTCCGTGATGACGCCGCAAACCTACGATTCCGCCGTGGACCTGATCAACGATCATGAATACGGCAACGGCACCGCGATCTTCACCCGCGACGGCGACGCCGCGCGTGATTTCGCGGATCGGATCGAGGTCGGCATGGTCGGCATCAACGTACCGATCCCGGTGCCTGTGGCGTATCATTCCTTCGGCGGCTGGAAACGCTCCAGCTTCGGCGATCATGCGATTTACGGGCCGGAGGGCGTGCGCTTCTACACCCGGCTCAAAACCGTCACGCAACGCTGGCCCGACGGGATCAAGGCGGGTGCCAGCTTCAGCTTTCCAACTTGAATTTTACCAATCCACAAGGAGATAGGCCCATGCCAGCCCCAACCAACGCGCCGGGTGAGAACCTGAAGATCAACGCGGATCGGCTGTGGGACAGCCTGATGGAAATGGCGAAGATCGGCCCCGGCGTGGCGGGCGGCAACAACCGCCAGACCCTGACCGACGAGGATGGCGAGGGCCGCGCCCTGTTCCAGAAATGGTGCGAGGATGCGGGCTGCACCATGGGCCTCGACCAGCTTGGCAATATGTTCGCCACCCGCGCGGGAACGGACCCGGACGCGCTGCCGGTCTATGTCGGCTCGCATCTGGATACCCAGCCGACCGGAGGCAAGTATGACGGCGTGCTGGGCGTTCTGGGCGGGTTGGAGATCATCCGTACCCTCAACGATCTGGGCATCAAGACAAAGCACCCCATCGTCGCCACCAACTGGACGAACGAGGAGGGCACACGCTTCGCCCCGGCCATGCTGTCTTCCGGTGTTTTTGCGGGCATTCACACGCAAGACTGGGCCGAGGGCAAGACCGACGCGCAGGGCAAACGCTTCGGTGATGAACTGGACCGCATCGGTTGGCGTGGGGACGAAGAGGTTGGCGCGCGCAAGATGCACGCCTTCTTCGAGCTGCATATCGAACAGGGACCGATTCTGGAGGCGGAACAAAAGGATATCGGCGTCGTCACCCACGGTCAGGGCCTGTCGTGGACACAGGTCACGATCACGGGCAAGGATTCGCACACCGGCTCCACCCCGATGCCGATGCGAAAGAATGCGGGCCTGGGCATGGCGCGGATCCTCGATCTGGTGGACGAAATCGCTTGGTCGCACGCGCCCCACGCGGTCGGCGCTGCGGGGCATATCGACGTCTTCCCGAACTCACGCAACGTGATCCCCGGCAAGGTCGTGTTCACCGTCGATTTCCGCTCCCCCGACCTCAGCGTGATCGAGGACATGGAGCGGCGGCTCAAGTCCGGCGGGCAGGCCATCGCGGATGACCTCGGCCTGGGCATCGAGTTCGAGAAGGTCGGCGGCTTCGACCCCGTCGAATTCGACGAAGGCTGCGTGACGGCCGTGCGCAACGCCGCCGAACGCCTCGGCTATTCTCACCGCGACCTGATCTCGGGCGCGGGCCATGACGCCTGCTGGATCAACCGGGTCGCACCGACAGCGATGGTCATGTGCCCTTGCGTGGACGGGTTGAGCCACAATGAGGCGGAGGAGATCAGCAAGGATTGGGCGGAGAAGGGCACGAACGTGCTGTTTCATGCAGTGGTCGAAACGGCGGGGATATTGGGATGAAATCAATATTTTTAATAGTCCTTCTAGTGATAGCAGGTTGCTCCAGGTCACTTAGTTATAATGATCCAATCGGGAGGTTGGATGCTATCGCCAGCCTAGAATACCTCCCAGGGGGACCAATCTTTTTGAATGGTCCATTGCAATATGCGCAAACAAGTGAGGGGACATATTCAACATATTTGCTCCGCGAATTTCAAGTAAATGGGTCAAATTTTATTCAGTTGTATGCTACTCTAAATCATAATCATGGACTTTTATTGAGAAGGGGTTCTGTAAACGGCTACGATGAAAAGATAGTATTAGATATTGATTATGATGTCTCATGTAGTAGTTTTGTTAGATGCGATGAGTACCAAACGCTAGGACTTTTTATTTCGGAGGAAGAGCTTCTTTCTGGTCTTTCGGAGGGCTTACAGGTGGAATTTCGGAATAGGAATCAATTAGTATTTGAGATTCCGGCATCTTATATCCGGGATTTTCAAAATCTCCGTACCGCTAGTGGAACATAAAGCATTCAAGGAGGCCAAACCAAATGACCAAAGTCATCAAGAACGGAACCATCGTCACCGCGGATCGCCAGTGGAAGGCGGACGTCCTGATCGATGGTGAGAAGATCGTCGAGATCGGTGAGAACCTCAAAGGGGATGAGGTGATCGACGCCACCGATGCTTACGTCATCCCCGGTGGCATCGACCCGCATACGCATCTGGAAATGCCCTTCATGGGCACCACGGCGGCGGAGACGTTCGAGTCCGGCACCTTCGCGGCGGCGGCGGGTGGCACCACGATGCTGGTGGATTTCTGCCTGCCGGGCGAGGACGGCTCGCTGCTCAACGCCATCGATGCCTGGGACCGGAAATCCAAGGATCAAATCTGCACCGATATCAGCTATCACATGGCGATCACCGACTGGAACGAGACCATCTTCGATGAGATGGAGGCGGTCGTTAAGCAGCGCGGTATCAACACCTTCAAGCATTTCATGGCCTATAAGGGCTCACTGATGGTCGAGGATGATGAGATGTTCGCCTCGTTCCGGCGCTGTGCCGAGCTGGGCGCGCTGCCGCTGGTCCATGCGGAAAACGGCGACATCGTGCAGGCCATGCAGGAGCGTCTGCTGGCCGAGGGGCAGACCGGACCCGAGGCGCACGCCTATTCCCGCCCCCCCGAGGTCGAGGGCGAGGCCGCCAACCGCGCCATCATGATTGCGGATGCCGCCGGTACGCCGCTCTACATCGTGCACGTGTCGTGCGAACAGGCGCATGAGGCGATCCGCCGTGCCCGTCAGAAGGGGATGCGCGTTTATGGTGAGCCGCTGATCCAGCACCTGACACTGGATGAGGGCGAGTATTTCAACAAGGATTGGCAATACGCCGCCCGCCGCGTCATGTCCCCGCCCTTTCGCAACAAGATGCATCAGGACAGCCTGTGGTCGGGTCTGTCCGCCGGTTCGCTGCAAGTTGTGGCGACCGATCATGCGGCATTCTCGGACGAGCAGAAGCGGATGGGTCTGGACAACTTCACCCAGATCCCGAACGGCACCGGCGGTCTTGAGGAGCGCATGGCGATGCTCTGGACTCAAGGGGTCGAGACAGGTCGCCTGACACCGGAGGAGTTCGTGGCCGCGACCTCCACCAACATCGCGAAAATCCTCAACATCTATCCCACCAAAGGCGGGATCATGGTGGGCGGCGACGCGGATATCGTGGTCTGGGACCCGTCGATCAGCAAGACGGTGTCCGCCTCTACCCAGAAATCCATCATCGAATACAATGTCTTCGAAGGGTTCGAGGTGAAGGCGCAGCCTCGCTACACGTTGAGCCGCGGCGACGTGATCTGGGCCTACGGCCAGAACTCGCAACCGCAGCCCGGACGCGGCAAGTTCGTGAAGCGGCCTGCATTCGCCAGTGCGTCCAAGGCGCTGAGCAAGTGGAAATCGCTGAACACGCCGAGGAAGATCGAGCGCGATCCGTTGAACATTCCGAGCGGGGTTTGAGTGTGGACAAAAATCCCTAGTCAGAAACTCTTAAGGTTCAGCAGGCTCCAGCCTGCTGGGCTCCGTACGTTGCTTGCGGAACGGTAAATTGCTCACCGTGGGCCGAAGAAAGCTGATCAATCAAGCCCTGACAAGAGAACCCCATCATTTTGAGGTACTCATCTGCGGAGCGCGACGCTTGCTCATTCCAATTCACAAAGAGACTATCCACCGCCACCGTAGCATCTGTAATATCAAACTGTTCTCCAAATTCTGAAGAAAGTTGGTCGATTAATCCTTGTCGTGAGAAGGCAGAAAACGAAAGGTAGCTTTCGGCTAACCTCACCGCGTTTTTCTGTTGATTATTTAGCGTTTGCGGGAGCGCAGCCGAGGCCATAAAAGCTGACACAAAAAAGCACAAAATAGATATATTTTTATTCATACTTCCAGTCCTTTGCTCACTTAACGGAGTGTAGGGTAATTTGGAGGGAGCTCGCAATTGAAATTTATTTGGCAACTGGGAGGGGATGATCGTAACCAGGTGTCTTTGATACACGCATGAAAACAGAAGTGTTCAGGCCCCTTGACCACCCGGTCAAAAATTGTGTCACTTGCTTGACCAACTCGAAGGACGTGCCTTGCAAGCCAACGTTATCTCAGCCCGCAATCTCTCCCTGACCTTTCAGACCAACGATGGACCGGTTCACGCGCTCAAGGACGTGAACGTCGACATCGGAAAGGGGGAGTTCGTCAGCTTCATCGGGCCCTCGGGCTGTGGCAAGACCACCTTCCTGCGCGTCGCTGCCGATCTGGAGCAGCCGACGGCGGGGGCGATCACCGTTAATGGCATGTCCCCGGCCGAGGCGCGCAAATCCCGCGCCTATGGCTACGTCTTTCAGGCGGCGGGCCTGTATCCGTGGCGGACCATCGGTGGCAATATCCGGTTGCCGCTCGAAATCATGGGCTATTCCAAGGCCGAGCAGGCGGAGCGCGTGGCGCGCACGCTGGAGCTGGTGGACCTTGCCGGGTTTGAGAAGAAATACCCGTGGCAACTGTCCGGCGGAATGCAGCAACGTGCCTCGATCGCGCGGGCGCTGGCCTTTGACGCGGATATCCTGCTGATGGATGAGCCGTTCGGCGCGCTGGATGAAATCGTGCGTGATCACCTGAACGAACAGTTGCTGAAACTGTGGGCGCGGACGGAAAAGACCATAGCCTTCGTCACCCATTCCATTCCCGAGGCGGTGTACCTGTCCACCAAGATCGTCGTGATGTCGCCCCGCCCGGGCCGTGTGACGGACTTGATCGAAAGCACCCTGCCGCGTGAACGCCCGCTGGAGATTCGCGACAGCCCCGAATTCATCGCCATCGCCCACCGGGTTCGCGAAGGCCTGCGCGCGGGGCATGAGGATGTATAGCGCAACCTGCCACCCCAAGGAGGGGGACGGGGCGACAGGCCGACTTCGCTCACGGCCATCGGCTTCCCAGCCTGTTCCGCACCGTCCGTTCAATCAGGCAGATCTTACTTTGCTCTTAAAATATCCAGAGTCCATCCTACAGACCCGCGCGGGCGGTGGTGAGGGCAGGAGCCTCCGCCCGGCGTGTTCGACGACAACCAGGAAGGCAGCGGCATGAGGTCCATCGTTCCCATCCTGACCGTTTTGGCGGCATTGATCGCGATCTGGTATGCGGGCGCGGTCGCGTTGAATGCGGACTGGGCACGTCAGCAGGCGGAGCGGCAGGACAGGACGCTGACGACTTCGGAGTTGATTGTGGAGACCTGGAATCAGGACCGGCCCCGTCTGCCCGCCCCCCATCAGGTCGCGGTGGAGCTATGGGACACGACGGTCGAGAAGAAGATCACGTCCAAGCGCAGCCTCGTCTATCACGGTTGGGTGACGCTCAGCGTGACACTCGCCGGGTTCGGGTTTGGCGCGGCGCTGGGCATCGCGCTGGCCGTGGCCATCGTCTATAGCCGAACCATGGATCGCAGCGTGATGCCGTGGGTCATCGCCAGTCAGACGATCCCGATCCTGGCCATCGCGCCGATGATTATCGTGGTGCTCAATTCCATAGGGATGCAGGGCTTCATCCCCAAGGCGATCATTGCCACCTATCTCAGCTTTTTCCCCGTGACCGTGGGCATGGTGAAGGGGCTGCGCGCGCCCAGTGCGATGCAACTCGACCAGATGAAGACGTGGAACGCCAGCGGCCTGCAAGGGTTCTTGCGCCTGCGCCTGCCCAGTTCGATGCCCTATCTGTTCACCTCGCTGAAGATCGCGGTGGCGGCCTCGCTGGTCGGCACCATCATCGGTGAACTGCCGACCGGCGCCGTCGCCGGTCTGGGCGCGCGATTGCTGGCGGGCAGCTATTATGGGCAGACCGTGCAAATCTGGTCAGCGCTGTTCGGGGCGGCTGTCCTCGCGGCGCTGCTGATCCTGGCCGTCGGCGTGTTTGAGCGGATCGTGACCAGACATATGGGGTTCGGACGATGAGCTTTGCCGTAATCTTCGCCGCGCTGATGATCTGGTTCGGTGGCTGGTGGATGAATGCCCGCCTTGCCCGGATCCGGGGGGGCAGGGGGGCGGGGGCCCTCGCGCCGATCCTGTTCGGGGTTACGGTGCTGGTCCTGTGGGAATTGCTGGTCCGCGGGCTGGGCGTGCCGGGTGCGATCCTGCCGCCGCCCTCGGCCATCGGGCAGGCCTTTGTCGCGAACCTGCCGACCCTGTGGGCCGATTTCGTCCAGACCTTCGTGAAGGGCGCGCTGTCTGGCTATGTCATCGGATGCTCAGTGGCCTTTGCCATGGCGCTGGCGGTGGACCGTTCCGATTTCCTGAAGCGGGGCCTGCTGCCGGTTGGCAACTTCATGGCTGCGCTGCCCATCATTGGCATGGCGCCGATCTTCGTGATGTGGTTCGGCTTCGGATGGCAGTCAAAGGCGGCGGTGGTCGCGGTGATGTGCTTTTTCCCGATGCTGGTGAATACGGTGCAGGGGCTGGCGGCGGCGGACCGGATGCAGGCGGATCTGATGCGGACCTATGCCGCCTCCCCCTTGCAGACGTTGATGAAACTGAAACTGCCAGCCGCAGGGCCGTTCATTTTCAACGGTCTGAAAATCTGCACGACTCTGGCGTTGATCGGTGCCATCGTGGCGGAGTTCTTCGGCTCACCGACGCTCGGCATGGGCTTTCGTATTTCCACTCAGGTCGGTCGGCTGGCGCTCGACATGGTCTGGGCGGTGATTCTGGTCGCGGCCCTTGCGGGCTCGGCCTTTTACGGTGTGGTAACGCTGCTGGAGAGAGCGGCCACCTTCTGGCATCCGTCACAAAGGGGAAGGTGACGGGGGCCCCAACAAGGAGAGAACTATGAAATTGCTCAAGACTTTGGCCGCAGCGACCCTGCTCGCCACGCCCGCGATGGCGCAGGACGAGGTGACGTTGCAGTTGCAATGGGTCACGCAGGCCCAGTTTGCCGGGTACTACGTCGCGCTCGATCAGGGTTATTATGAGGATGAAAACCTCGATGTCACGATCCAGCCCGGCGGCCCCGACATCGCCCCGCCGCAGGTCCTGGCCGGTGGCGGCGCGGACGTCATGCTCAACTGGATGCCCTCCGCCCTGGCCGCGCGTGAACGCGGCGTGCCCGTCGTCAACATCGCGCAGCCGTTCAAGACGTCCGGCCTGATGCTGACCTGCTGGGCCGATGCGGGCATCGAGACGCCCGAAGATTTCCGTGGCAAGACCATCGGCGTCTGGTTCTTCGGCAACGAATATCCGTTCCTGAGCTGGATGAGCCAACTTGGCATTCCCACGGATGGCGGCGAGGACGGCGTGACCGTTCTTCGGCAGGCGTTCAACGTCGATCCGCTGTTGCAGCGGCAGGCGGACTGCATTTCGACCATGACCTATAACGAATACGGTCAGGTTCTGGACGCCGGTGTGGGTGAGGACGAACTGATCACCTTCAAATATGAGGATCAGGGCGTCGCAACGCTTGAGGACGGCATGTACGTGCTTGAGGAAAACCTCGACGATCCCGAGTTTGTGGACCGGATGGTCCGGTTCGTCCGCGCCTCGATGAAGGGGTGGAAGTGGGCCGAGGAAAACCCCGAGGAAGCCGCCGAAATCGTGCTCGACAACGACGCGACCGGCGCTCAGACGGAGGCGCATCAGGTCCGCATGATGAATGAGATCGCCAAACTGACCGCAGGCTCGAACGGCGCGCTGGATGTGGCCGATTACGAACGTACCGTGGCCACACTGCTGGGCGGCGGGTCTGATCCTGTCATCACGATGGAGCCTGAGGGCGCGTACACATTGGAGATCACCGACCAGGCGCTCGACTGATCCTGGGCTGGACTGATCCGGGGGGGGGGCGACCGGCCCCTTCACTTTCTGAAAATATCCCCGCCGGAGGCGCAGCTTCATGAACGCGCCTCCGGCGGGGATGTGTCACGACGCCGAAACGTCACTCGCGCAGGGCAGCGCGGATCGCGTGGTAGCTGTCCTTGGGCGTACGCTCCAGCGTATCGAAATCGACATGGACGAGGCCGAACCGTTTATCGTATCCGGCCGCCCATTCGTAATTGTCCATCAGCGACCAGACGAAATACCCCCTTAGCGGCGTTCCCTCGGCAATTGCCTGTCTGGCTGCGGCGAAGTGGTCGCGCAGATATTTGATGCGCTGCGGATCGGGGCAGGTGCCGTCGAGCAGATAGTCATGCCCTGCCATGCCGTTTTCCGTCACATATATCGGCAGGTCGCCGGAATATTCGGTCGCCGCCCATGTCAGGAAATGGCGCAACTGATCGGGATCGACCTCCCAGTCAAAGGCGGTCTTCTCCAGCGGGCCGGGCGTGTATGCGATCTGCGGCCATGCGCCGCCGGCATTCACCACGCGTTTGCGTGTGTAGTAGTTGATGCCCAGCCAATCGACCGGGGCCTGAATGGTGGGAAAATCGTCCTGCCAGCCTTGCGGCAGATGCGGCTCCAACCCTTCGAGCGCGGCCTTGGGATATTCGCCTTTGAACACGGCCGACAGGAACCATTCGTTGTACAGGGCGTGGTTGCGTTCATGCGCGGCAATGGTCTCAGGCCGGTCGTCCACGGGGGTGGAGCCTTCGAGGTTGGTGACGATCCCCAGATTGTTCAGGCCCATGCCCCGCATCACTTCGACCGCGCGACCATGCGCCAGAAGAACGTGGTGCATGGCGCGAGCGGCGGCGCGGATGTCGCGCAAGCCGGGGGCGTGGGCCCCGAAGAAGTGGCTCAGCCATGCGACGCACCACGGCTCATTGATCGTGGCTGTCGCCTCCACCCGGTCCCCGATTTTGCCCATCACGGTTTCTGTGTAGTCCGCGAACCAGCTTGCCACGTCGCGATTGCGCCAGCCGCCCTTGTCCGCCAGCGCGGCGGGCAGGTCCCAATGGTAGAGCGTCGCATAGGGCCGTATGTTGCGTGCCAACATGCCGTCCACCAGCCTGTCGTAGAAATCGAGCCCCTCGGGGTTCACGCGCTGCCCGTCGGGCATCACCCGCGCCCAGTTCATTGAAAACCGGTAGGCGTCGAACCCCGCATTGGCGATCAGGTCCAGATCGGGCTGCCAGCGGTTGTAGTGATCGCAGGCGAGTGCTCCGTCCTCGGCCCGCTCCACATTGCCGGGAGTGGCGGCGAAGGTGTCCCAGTGCGACGGGCCGCAGCCACCGAATTTCACCCCCTCGATCTGATAGGCGGAGGTGGCGGTGCCGAAGGCGAACCCCTCGGGAAAATCGGCGCGGGTAAAGCCAAGGCCGGTCATGGTCAGGTCTCCTTCGGCGCGGGGCCGGTGGAGCGGCCCTCGATGAACTCACAGTCCCAGATCTCGCTGCTGACCTTCTTGCCAGCAATGTGGTCGATCAGCATTCGGGCGCATTTCGCCCCCGCATCCCGGACCGAGGAGCGTTGCACCGTGAATGGCGGCGGATCGCCCTCGTTCGCCATGAACGACAGATCGTCGTCATGACTGATCAGTGAGACATCGACCCCCAGTTCCAGTCCCGCATCGCGCACGGCCCGCGCCACACCCAGCGCGGAGATCGTGCTGGAGGTCAGGATCGCGGTGGGGGGCTGCGGCTCACGCAGCCAGCGGCAGGTCACGTCATATGCGTTCGTCTCCGTCATCTCCATGTTCACCATCCGGCTGGCCGGGGCCCGCAGGCCCTGCGCGTCCAATGCCTGCTCGAACCCGAAACGGCGGCGGCGGGCGAAACTGATCGTCTCTATCCCATTGAGCAGGGCAAAGCGGCGGTGCCCCAGTTCGATCAGGTAGTTGGTTGCGAATTCGAACGACCGGCGATTGTTGATGTCCAGATAGACGGGGCGATCCTCATCTATGTCCACCGAGCGGCCATGCACCACGAAGGGCAGGCCCAGTTCACGCAGCAGATCGACACGCGGATCGTCCAGGCGCGGGGTGTGCACGATCAGACCGTCCACGGACCGGCGGCGGGCAAGTTCGCGGTAGGTCTGGACCTCGTTCGCCTGCGGCACGGCGGACAGCAGGGTTTCGTAGCCTTCGGAGCTGTAGATCTCGGACGCGCCCGCCATGAATTCCGCGAAGATCGGGTTGATCATCTGATGGGCGCTCAACGGGATTACATGCCCGATCGCCATGGACCGCCCCGTTGCCAGCTTTCGCGCCATGGTATTCGCGCGATAGCCGTATTCGCGGGCTGCGGTCACAATTCGCGCGCGGGTATCTGCATTGACCTCGGGATAGCCGTTGAGTGCCCGCGACACCGTCGTCGGAGACAGCTCCAACCGTTCGGCGAGTTCCTTGAGTGTCATTGCTTCGCGTTCCTCTCAAAGCGTTTTGACGATATGCCTAGTTTGATTTGCGCTGGTAGCGCAAGCGTTCAGCCCTACCATTACGTCGCTTGACTTCGCGGGCTGGCGTTCGCATCGTGATCGAACCTCAAAGCGGTTCGACCAGCAATCCGCCCGCCGCGAAGCCGAAATTATCATAAGCCGCCGAAGTGCGGATAAAATGGGAGAAACAACATGAAGCGCAATTTGCTCGTGGGTGTCGCAGCCGCCGCTCTGATCGTCGGTCCGGCCTTTGCTCAAGACAATCTGATGTTCACTCCGGGTGAGGGAGACCAGTTCACATGGTCATCCTACGAGGAGTACGTCGCGAACGCCCCCGACCTGTCGGGTGAGACCGTGACCGTCGCCGGCCCGTGGCTGGGCCCGGACAAGGATCTGATCGAATCAGTGCTCGCCTATTTCACCGAGGCGACGGGCGCCACGGTCGAATATGCCGGTTCCGACAGCTTCGAACAGCAGATCCGCATCGACGCGCAGGCCGGATCCGCCCCCAATGTCGCGGTGTTCCCGCAACCGGGCCTGCTGGGCGATATGGCGCGTGAGGGTCTGGTCGCCCCCCTGACCGAGGAAGATGCCGCCTGGGTCGCGGAAAACTACGCCGCCGGTCAATCCTGGGTCGATCTGGCGACCTTCGACGGGGAGCTTTACGGCTTTTTCTACAAGGCGGACGTGAAATCCCTCGTGTGGTTCGTGCCCGAGAACTTTGAGGATGCCGGCTACGAGGTGCCCTCCACCATGGAGGGGCTGAAGGAGCTGACCGATCAGATCGTCGCGGATGGCGGCACGCCGTGGTGCATCGGGCTGGGTTCAGGCGGTGCGACGGGCTGGCCCGCGACCGACTGGGTCGAGGATATGTTGCTGCGCACGGCCGAGCCTGCGGTCTATGACCAGTGGGTCGCCAACGAGATTCCATTCGACGATCCGCGCATCGTCGCCGCGATCGAGGAATTCGGCTACTTCGCGCGCAACGACGATTATGTCGCGGGCGGCGCTGCTGCCGTTGCCACGACCGATTTCCGCGACAGCCCCAAGGGCCTGTTCTCGTTCCCGCCCGAATGCTACATGCACCGTCAGGCCTCGTTCATTCCCGCCTTCTTCCCCGAGGGGACGGAAGTGGGGCTCGACGTCGATTTCTTCTATTTCCCGTCCTACGAGAGCAAGGATCTGGGCACCCCGGTTCTGGGCGCGGGCACCGTGTTCGGCATCACAGAGGACAGCCCCGGCGCACGTGCGCTGATCGACTTCCTCAAGACGCCGATCGCGCATGAGGTCTGGATGGCGCAGGGCGGTCTGCTGACCGCGCATTCCGGCGTCAACACGGATGCCTATGTCAATGACGCGACCCGTTCGCAGGGGCAAATCCTGCTGGATGCGACGACATTCCGTTTTGACGGGTCCGATCTGATGCCCGGCGGTATCGGGGCAGGCGCGTTCTGGACCGGCATGATCGATTACGCAGGCGGTGCCGATGCCGAGGAGGTAGCAGGCTCGATCCAAGAAACCTGGGACGCGCTGAAGTAATCCGGCCCCTCTCACGATCACAGCCGGGGCGCGCAAAGCGCCCCGGTTCCGGCCAGGTAGGCGCGGCAGACGCAGGCGGGCCATCGACATTACGGGAGAATACGCGATGAACCCTATCGTTCTGGCGCTGTTGACGGTCGTACTGGGCGTGATCGCCTGTGCCGCGTATTTTTTCGGCTCGAACTGGCTTCTGGATCGGGCGCTTCCTGACGAGGGGCCGAATGCAGGGCGCAACATCAACCGCGCCAATGCCATTCGCCCGTGGCTGTTTCTGTTTCCGGCGATCGCCATTCTGGGCTTGTATCTGGTTTATCCGGTCTTCAACTCGATCTGGTTGAGCATGATGGACCGCAGCCGCGAGAATTTCGTCGGGCTGGACAATTACCGCTGGATGATCGCGGACGACAAGTTTCGCGAAAGCCTGTTCAACAACGCGATGTGGCTGATTATCGTGCCTGCGGCGTCCACGTTCCTGGGCCTGGTCGCAGCCGGTCTGACCGACCGGATCTGGTGGGGGAATATCGCCAAGTCGCTGATCTTCATGCCGATGGCGATTTCTTTTGTCGGGGCGTCGGTAATCTGGAAATTTATCTACGACTATCGCGGCGAGGATCAGACGCAGATCGGCTTGCTTAACTCCATCGTTACCGGGCTGGGCGGCGATCCGCAGGCATGGATTACGCTGCCATTCTGGAACGACATCTTTCTGATGGTGATCCTGATCTGGATCCAGACCGGCTTCGCGATGGTGATCCTGTCCGCCGCCCTGCGCGGCATACCGGAGGAAACGGTGGAGGCCGCCGTGCTGGACGGGGCCGGTCCGCTGACCGTGTTTTTCAGGATCAAGATACCGCAGATCGCAGGCACCATCGCCGTGGTCTGGACGACAATCACGATTCTGGTGCTCAAGGTGTTCGACATCGTGTTCGCCATGACGAATGGCGAATGGGGCACGCAGGTTCTGGCCAATTACATGTACCGCATGACCTTTATCGACGGGCATGACGGGCGGGGGTCGGCCATTGCGCTGACCATCATGGTTCTGGTTATCCCGATCATGGTCTGGAACATCCGCAACGCGATGAAGGAGAATTCGTGATGGAGGGGTCCGCAGGCAAGAGCCCGGCTCTGATCTGGGTCGTCAATCTTTCCGCCATTCTGCTGGTGGTGCTCTGGACGATCCCGACATTCGGCATTTTCGTGTCTTCGTTCCGGGACCGTGACGCGATCTCTACCTCGGGCTGGTGGACCGCGCTCAGCGCGTCCGAACAGTCGCTGGTCGCGCGGGCGGGTGCGCCGGATGACGCGGTGCCGGTCGGGTCGGAATGGGTGATCTCCGGCTCCGTCTTCGACGAAGGGATGTCGGGTGAGGTGACGGCCTTCGGGTCGCGCGCGCAGGATCCCACCTCGAACGAACCGGGTGAGCCGCTGGTGCTGCGCGACGATGGCGTGCTGCAAGTCGCGGAGGATGGCACTTACACCATCACCTACGCGGAACAGCCCGAGGGCCGGCGCGGGGCGCGCATCTTCTACACCACCGAGGTCGCGCCCGAGATTACGCTCGATAATTACCGGACCGTTCTGGGGTCGGAGGGTGTGGCGCAGAGCTTTCTCAACTCGCTGACCGTGTCGATCCCCGCCACGATCATCCCCATCCTGATCGCGGCCTTTGCCGCCTATGCGCTGGCGTGGATGGAGTTTCCGGGGCGTGTCATGCTGGTCGCGCTCATCGTTGGCCTGCTGGTGGTTCCGCTGCAACTGTCGCTGATTCCGCTTCTGAAATTCTATGGCGTGGTGGGGGAGGCGTTCGGCGTTTCAGCCAAGGGTTATGTCGGTATCTGGCTGGCGCATACCGGTTTCGGCCTGCCGCTGGCGGTGTACCTGCTGCGCAATTACATGGCCGGTCTGCCGCGGGAAGTGATCGAGAGCGCGCGCGTCGACGGCGCGACGGATTTCGGCATCTTCATGCGGATCGTGCTGCCCCTCAGCTTTCCGGCGCTGGCGTCTTTCGCGATCTTCCAGTTCCTGTGGACATGGAACGACCTGCTGATCGCCAAGGTGTTTCTGGGGCAATCCGACAACCAGATGGTTCTGACGGGGCGTCTGGTGGAGCTTCTGGGCTCCCGCGGGGGGGATTGGGAAATCCTGACGACATCGGCATTCATAACGATCATCGTGCCGTTGATCGTATTCTTTTCAATGCAAAAATACCTGGTGCGCGGCCTGCTGGCCGGCTCGGTCAAGGGTGGCTAAATGAATCTTGCCGTATCCGTAGAATCCAACAGCGACATGCTGGTCGATCCCGACTGGTGGCGCGGTGCCGTGATCTATCAGATTTATCCCCGGTCCTATCAGGACTCCAACAGTGACGGGGTGGGGGACCTTTCGGGGATCATTCATCGCCTGCCGCACATCGCCAGTCTGGGTGTGGATGCGATCTGGATTTCACCGTTCTTCCGTTCCCCCATGCTGGATTTCGGCTATGACGTGTCCGATTACCGCGACGTGGACCCGCTGTTCGGCACGCTGGGCGATTTCGACGCGCTGATCGCGCGGGCACATGAACTGGACCTGAAGGTGATGATCGACCTCGTGCTCAGCCACACGTCGGATCAGCATGCGTGGTTTCAGGAAAGCCGCTCGTCGCGCGACAACCCCAAGGCCAACTGGTACGTCTGGGCCGACGCGAAGGAGGACGGCACGCCGCCGAACAACTGGCTGTCGATCTTTGGCGGTTCGGGGTGGGAGTGGGACAGCGAGCGCCAGCAATATTACATGCACAACTTCCTCAAGCAGCAACCGGACCTGAACTTCCATGAGCCGGAGGTGCAGGACGCCCTGCTGGACGTGACGCGCTTCTGGCTGGAGCGGGGGGTGGACGGCTTCCGGCTGGACACCATAAATTTCTACATCCACGACAAGCAGTTGCGCGACAATCCGGTTTGCCCGGTCGAGGATCGCAATGCCTCCACCGCGCCTGCGGTCAATCCCTATAATTGGCAATTGCACGTGCACGACAAGAACCAGCCGGAGAATCTGGAGTTTCTCAAACGCTACCGAGCGTTGCTCGACGAATATCCGGGCAAGACGGCCGTGGGTGAGGTCGGGGATTCCCAGATGGGCATGCAGATACAGGCGCAATACACCTCGGGCGGGGACAAGGTGCACATGTGCTACGCCTTCGACTTCCTCGCGCCCGAGGCACCGAACGGCACGATGATCGCGGATGTCCTGACCCGGTTCGAGCAGGTCGCGACCGACGGCTGGGCCTGCTATGCGTTTTCCAACCACGACGTGGTGCGCCATGCCAGCCGCTGGAACCTGGGTGAGGCGGCGCAACGGCTCTACGCTGCATTGTTGATGAGCATTCGCGGCTCCGTCTGCCTGTATCAGGGGGAGGAACTGGGCCTGACCGAGGCCTATGTCAGCTATGAGGAATTGCAGGACCCCTACGGCATACGCTTCTGGCCGAAGTTCAAGGGGCGCGACGGCTGTCGCACGCCGATCCCGTGGTCCTCGGACGGGCCGACGGGCGGGTTCACCGATACGAAACCCTGGCTGCCCGTCGCGATGGAGCATCTTTCGAAATCGGTGGCTGAGCAGGATCGTGACGATCACTCGATGCTCAATTTCTATCGGCAGATGGTCGGGTTCCGAAAGGCGCAGCCGGCGTTGATAAACGGCAGCTTCGAACTGGTCGCCGCGCGCGACGACATGGTGTCGTTCATCCGGCAGGCCGATGACGGGCAGCGTGTCTTCTGCGCCTTCAACCTGTCCAATAGCGCGGTTCCGATAGATTTGCCCGCAGGGAGCTGGCGCCAGGACATGGCGGCACCGTTCCGCCCGTCGATCACGGACAAGTCCATCACGCTGCCGCCGTATCAAGCATATTTCGCCCATGAGGACCGTTGAGTTCAAAAATGATCAGGGCATTCACATCTAGGGGAGAGTGAGACATGGCATCGTTGGTGCTGGAGAATATCGCCAAGTCCTACGGGTCTGTCGAAGTGCTCAGGAATATCGACCTGAACATCCGGCAGGGCGAACTGATCGTCTTCGTCGGCCCTTCGGGGTGTGGCAAGTCCACTCTGCTGCGCATGATTGCGGGGTTGGAGAAGATCACCGGAGGCGATCTGTATATCGACGGGCAGCGGGTCAACGACACACCCCCGTCCAAGCGCGGCATCGCGATGGTGTTCCAGTCCTACGCGCTTTATCCGCACATGACGGTCTACGACAACATGGCCTTCGCGTTGAAGGTCGCGAAGATGCCCAAGGCCGAGATCGACGAGCGTGTGCGCAACGCGGCCAGGATATTGCAACTGACCGACTATCTCGACCGGTTGCCCAAGGCGCTGTCGGGCGGGCAACGCCAGCGGGTCGCCATCGGCCGCTCGATCGTACGCGACCCCAAGGTCTACCTGTTCGATGAGCCGCTTTCGAACCTGGACGCCGCCCTGCGCGTGGATACCCGGATCGAGATCGCCCAGCTCAAGGAAAACATGCCCGACAGCACGATGATCTACGTCACCCACGATCAGGTGGAGGCGATGACGCTGGCAACCCGCATTGTCGTGCTCAACAACAAGACCCACACCGTCGCCCAGTTCGGCAGCCCGCTGGAGCTGTACCAGCGGCCCCAGAACACCTTCGTGGCGCAGTTCATCGGCTCGCCCAAGATGAACCTTTTGCCCGCGACCATCACAACCCCCGGCGACACGACCAGCGTCGCGGCGGTGGCAGGGGGCATAGCCACCGTTCCCGTGGGGTCCGCCGGGATGGAGAGCGGCACGCCCGTGCAACTGGGCGTGCGACCAGAGGATTTCGTGGTCGCCAATCCCGACGATCCGGTGATTTTCGAGGGGGAGGCGTCCTACACCGAAAAGCTGGGTGAGGTCACGGTGGTCTACTTCACCCCGCGAGAGGGCGAGGATTCGGTGATCGCCAAGATTCCGGGAATTGCAGACGTGTCCCGGGGCACGTATCTGCGCCTGACAGCTGCGGCAGACAAACTGCATCTGTTCGACGGGGACGGGCACAGCTTCTTTTACAAATAATCCTTGCCAATTTGCTTTCGAAGCGATTTGAGGCCTATGTACGGCGCGTTTCATGATACGCGCCGTGCTCGTACCGGTCCCTGGCCGAACACCCTAACTTTGCCCTTGCTGGGGTGCGATCCGACGGAGCAGACATATGTTTCTGATTTGCGGCGACAATCTATTCGATGTGTTCATGCAGCCGGGCGACGATCCCGCGCGCGCGATGTTCGCGGCCCGCGCCGGTGGATCGCCGTTCAATGTGGCGATCGGCATGCGCCGGCTGGAATCGGCCGCCGGATATTTCTCCGCCCTGTCCACCGATCCGCTGGGGCGAAAGCTGCGCCGCGTGCTGGAGGATGAGACCGTCGATCTGCGCTATACGCTCGACACCCCGCGCAAGACCACGTTGAGCCTGATCACGCTGGATGAGGAAGGCGTGCCCGCCTATACCTTCTATTCCGAAAACGCCGCCGATACCGGCGTCACCCCCGCCGATGTGCCTGAGTTGGGGGCGGAGGTGCGCGGCGTGCATTTCGGCTCCTATTCCCTCGTCACGACGCCCTGCGCCGACGCGCTGCATGCATTGGCCGAGCAGGCGAAGGATCTGGTGATCTCGCTGGACCCCAACATCCGCCCCACGGTCGAGCCGGACATGAGCGTCTGGCGCGCCCGGTGCGACGCGCTGCTGCCGATGGTTACTGTCCTGAAGATCTCCACCGAGGATTTGGAGATGATCTATCCCGGCATGTCCGCGCCGAAATTCGCTCTCAAGATGCTTGAGGCTGGCGTGAAGCTGGTCGTTGTCACGGATGGTGGCGACAGTGCGATGGGGTGGACCGCCACCGGGGTGGAGGCGAGCGTGAACCCGCCCGCGGTCGCGGTTGTGGATACGGTGGGCGCAGGTGACACCTTCATGGCCTCCCTTCTGACCCAATTGTCGAAGGCGGACGACATTCACACGTATATCGCGACGCTTGATACGACATCGCTTGAGCATTTGCTCAGCTTCTGCGCAAATGCGGCTGCAATAACCTGCACTCGGCAGGGGGCCGATTTGCCCCGTCTTTCCGACCTCTGACAACAGGACAGTCGCCATGGTTTCGCGCGTCATTCCGGTACAACCCTTCGATCTCGTCATATTCGGCGCCACGGGCGACCTTGCCCGGCGCAAGATCCTGCCCGGCCTTTATCGTCGCATGGTCGCGGGTCAGATGCCCGGGGATGCGCGGGTCATCGGCGCGGCCCGCTCCAACCTGACCCTCAAGGCGTTCCGCACCATGATCGGAGAGGCGCTGGAAACCTATATCGGCAAGGACAAGCTGGATGAGGAAGTGCGGTCCAAATTCCTCTCGATCCTCGATTACGTCACCATCGACGCGACCGGCACCAGTGGGTGGAGCGATCTGGGCAAGAAGCTGGAAAAGACCAGCGATCACACCCGCGCGTTCTATCTGTCCGTCGGCCCGTCCCTGTTCGGCCCGATCGCGGCCCGCCTGCAGAGCACCGGCATTGCCACCAGCAGCAGCCGTATCGTGGTTGAGAAGCCGCTGGGCCACGACCTCGAATCGGCCCGCGCGCTGAACAAGCAGTTGAGCGAGAGCTTCGATGAGACGCAAATTTACCGGATCGACCATTATCTGGGCAAGGAGACCGTCCAGAACCTGATGGCGGTCCGCTTCGCCAATACCTTGTTCGAGCCGCTGTGGAATGCCCGCCATGTCGATCACGTGCAGATCACCGTGTCCGAGAGCATCGGTGTCGCCGGTCGGGGCGGATATTACGACAAATCCGGCGCGATGCGTGACATGGTGCAAAACCACCTGATGCAGTTGTTGTGCCTGACCGCCATGGAACCCCCGGCGCGATTTGACGCCGACCGGGTGCGTGACGAAAAGCTGAAGGTCATCCGCTCGCTGGAAACGGTGGATATTGAGGACACCGTACGCGGCCAGTATCGCGCGGGCCCCGACGGCCCCTCCTATGTCGAGGACGCGGAAAATCCCGACAGCCGCACCGAGAGTTACGTCGCGCTGAAGGTCGAGATCTCGAACTGGCGCTGGACCGGCACCCCGTTCTATCTGCGCACAGGCAAGCGTCTGCGCGCCCAGTTGAGCGAGATCGCCGTCGTCTTCAAGGAACCGCCGCACTCGATCTTTCCCAAGTTGCCCGCGCATCAGACCAACGCCCTGATCATCCGCCTGCAACCGGATGAGGGGATCACCCTGCGCATGACGATCAAGGAGCCGGGGCCCGGCGGCATGCGCTTGGCCGATGTGCCGCTCGACATGACGTTCGCGGATGCGTTGGGCCCGGCAGCCGAATCGATGCCGGATGCGTATGAGCGTCTGATCATGGATGTGATCCGGGGCGACCAGACCCTGTTCATGCGCGGGGACGAGGTCGAGGCCGCGTGGGAGTGGACGGACAGGATCCTAGACGATTGGTCCGAGAAGAGCGAAAAACCGGTCGCATACGACGCTGGCGGCTCCGGTCCCGAGGATGCGCTGGGCCTTATGCACCGCGACGGGCGGCGGTGGCGGAGTATCGAGATATGAACCGCTATGACAGCCGCCAAGCATTGATGACCGCGATGGCCGGAACCGTCGCGGGTCAACTGGGAAAGGCGCTCGACGCGCAACCCTTCGCGACCCTCGCCGTTCCCGGCGGCACCACGCCTGCACCGTTCCTGACCGCGCTGTCCACGGCACCGCTGGACTGGTCGCGCGTGCGGGTGATGCTGACGGATGAACGGTTCGTACCGGAAAGCTCCGAGCGGTCGAACACGCGCCTGCTGCGCGGGACGCTGTTGCAGAATGCCGCCGCCGCCGCGACCATGATCCCTTTCTACATGCCGGGCGACACGCCCGAGGACGTGCTGGGCGATCTGACCGCAGGCATAGCACTGGCCCTGCCGCTGGATGTCTGTGTGCTGGGCATGGGGGCGGACATGCACACGGCCTCGATCTTTCCCGGTGCCGATCTGCTGACCGAGGCACTGGCCGTCGATGCGCCGACCCTGCTGCCGATGCGGGCCCCCGGTGCGCCGGAGCCGCGCCTGACACTGACCGCTCCGGTCCTGTCCGCCGCGCGAAACCTGCATGTTCTGATTCAGGGTGAGGACAAGGCCGAGGCGCTGGACCGCGCCCGATCCGCCGCGACCACGGCCGAGGCCCCGATCCGCATCGCACTGGACGCGGGCGCGACGGTTCACTGGGCTGCCTGACCCGTCATCACCTTCTCCGAACGATGCCGCTCCTGATGTCGCGCAGCGTCGCCCTTGACCCGCCGCGCCGCGATGTCACGATGTGCGAAAATTCACGGGAGAGAATGCCATGTCCGACGTCGTCACCATCACGCGCAAGGGCGCAGTCGCCATCGTCACCATCGACAATCCACCGGTCAACGCGGTGGGGCAGGCGGTCCGTCAGGGGTTGTGGGATGCTGTCACCACGCTAGAGCCGGACACGCAGGTTGAGGCGGTGATCCTTGCCTGTGCGGGCAATACCTTCATTGCAGGCGCCGATATTCGGGAGTTTGACGGCGGATCGATGGAGCCGTGGTTGGCCGATCTGATCGACCGCATCCACTCCAGCGCGAAACCGTGGATCGCCGCCCTGCACGGCACGGTTCTGGGCGGGGGGCTGGAAACGGCGCTTGGCTGTCATTATCGCATTGCGGACCGTCGGACGAAGATCGGCTTGCCCGAGGTTTCGCTCGGCATTCTGCCCGGAGCAGGGGGCACACAGCGCACGCCCCGCCTGACGGGGGCCGCCGCTGCGGTGCAGCTCGTGACCACCGGCGTGCCTGTTTCCGCCGAAAAAGCGCTGGAATTCGGACTGATCGACCGGGTGACCGATGATCTGGACGCGGATGCGATGACCTTCGCCCAACATGCGGCAGGTCAACCGGTGCCGCGCCTGGACCCCGCCCCTGCCGAAAGCAACCTGTCGCAGGACGATTGGGACAATTTGCGCAAGCAGGTGGAAAAGCAGGCGCGGGGGCAACTGTCCCCGGTGCGGGCCTTCGACGCGGTGCGCCTCGCCTTTGAGACCCCTCTGGCCGAGGGGATGGACGCGGAGCGTGACATCTTCATGGAGCTGAAGGAAACCGATCAGTCCAAGGCACTGCGCCACGCCTTCTTTGCCGAGCGGGCGGTGGGCAAGCCCGCCGCGCTGAAATCCGGCACCCCGCGCGACATCGCGCGCCTTGCCGTCATCGGTGGGGGGCTGATGGGGTCGGGGATCGCCACGGCGGCCCTGTCCGCCGGCTATACCACCACGATCGTGGAGCAGAGCGCCGAGGCCGCGACCACCGCGCGGGGAAGTGTGGCGGGCAACCTCGCCTCCGCCGTCAAGCGTGGCAAGATCACCGAGGAGGCCCGCGACGCCACCCTCGACCGTCTGACCACGACGGATGATTTCGATGCCGTCGCCGACGCCGATCTGATCATCGAGGCGGTGTTTGAGGAATCCGACGTCAAGCGCGCCGTGTTCGACAAGCTCGCCACTGCCGCGCGACCCGATGCGATCCTTGCCACGAACACGTCCTATATCGACCCGACCACCTTTACCTCTCAGGTGCCCAACCCCGAGCGGATCATGGGACTGCACTTCTTCTCCCCCGCGCACATCATGCGCCTGGTCGAGGTTGTGCGCACGCCTGACACCCATCCCGATGTCCTCGCCACGGGGTTCGCGATGGCCAAGAAGATGCGCAAGGTCGCCGTGCTGTCCGGTATCTGCGACGGGTTCATCGGAAACCGCATTCTAGGCGCCTACGGACGCATGGCAGGCTATCTGTTGGAGGACGGTGCCTCCGCCGCGCAGATCGACGGCGCGATGAAGGATTTCGGGATGCCGATGGGCCCGTTCGAGATGTTCGACATGGCCGGGCTGCAAATCGGCTATTCCAACCGCAAGCGTGAGGCCGCGACCCGCGATCCGAATATGCGGTATTCGCGGATTGCCGACCTGATCGTCGAGGATGGCGCGACCGGCCAGAAGACCGGGCGCGGCTTCTATCGGTATGAGCAAGGCAGTCGCGCGGCTTTGCCCTCACCCGAAACCGAGGCCCTGATTTCCGCCGAACGGGCGGCGAAGGGCATCACGCCGCGCAGTTTCGAGGATTCCGAAATCGTGGCGATGCTGCACGCCGTACAGGTCAATGAGGCCGCGAAGATCCTGCAGGAGGGGATCGCGGAACGTCCCCTCGACGTGGATGTGGTCAAGATGATGGGCTACGGCTATCCGCGCTGGCGTGGCGGTCCGATGCAGGAGGCGGACGCCCGCGGCACGGCGCAGGTTCTGTCCACGATGCAATCCATCGCGGAGGCCGATCCCGGCAGTTGGCACGTCGCGGACCTGTTGCAGAAGATTGGCAGCAAGAACGGGCGTTTTGCCAACCTCAACACATGATCCCAGCCGCGTCATCGTATCTGTCACGTTGACGCGGCACGCACGTTCCTGGCCCACAATGCGGGTCCGATCCGTGTAAATTCGCACAATCATGAGATGTATGAGAAACGAAAAACGACCGCGCCTTGGCAAAAGGCGCGGTCGTTTCAAAGTCTCACCCTCGACAAATCAGCCCCCGATTTCGGGGGCTGCTATCAGGCGTTGACGGAATCCTTCAGGGCCTTCGCGATCGTGACTTTCACGGCGCGGTCGGCATCCTTCTTCATCTGCTCACCCGTGGCAGGGTTGCGCACCATCCGCTCAGGACGGTCACGGCAGAAGACCTTGCCAACGTTGGGAATGGTCACGGCGCCACCGTCGGAAACCTCCTTGGTGATGATCGCGGACAGCGCGTCGAGAAATTCGCCTGCCGATTTCTTGTCACTGTCGGTGCTCTCGGCGAGTGCTGCGACCAGCTGAGTCTTCGTCATCGGTTTTTGTGTCATGGGTATCCCTATGCTTTTTTTCTCTTCTAATCTTACGGCCAGCCCGGCTTCGGGGAATAATGACCTTATAAACTACGTGTCCGCAATGGGTTTAATGCCCGCTTTTTGCTTTGCGGTGTCCCGCATCGGCGGGACGTACCTACAGAAACGCGGTTTCGTCGAAACTCCGCAATTTGCGGGAGTGAAGCTTCTCCAACGGCATTTCACGCAACATTTCCAGCGCGTGGATGCCGATCTGCAAGTGCTGCGCGACCTGCCGCTTGTAGAAGTCGGTGGCCATGCCGGGCAGTTTCAGTTCCCCGTGCAGCGGCTTGTCCGATACACATAGCAACGTACCGTAGGGAACGCGGAAGCGAAACCCGTTGGCGGCGATCGTGGCCGATTCCATGTCGAGCGCGACCGCCCGGCTCTGGCTCAGACGCTGAACCGGGCCGGATTGATCCCGCAACTCCCAGTTGCGGTTGTCGATCGTCACGACGGTGCCGGTGCGCATCACGCGCTTCAGCTCATAGCCCTCCAGCCCGGTGACCTTTTCCACCGCATCTTCCAGCGCGACCTGAATTTCAGCGAGCGCGGGGATCGGTACCCAGACCGGCAGATCGTCGTCCAGAACGTGATCCTCACGCACATAGGCATGGGCGAGCACGTAATCGCCCAGGCTCTGACTGTGACGCAGGCCAGCGCAGTGGCCCAGCATCAGCCAGGCATGGGGCCGCAGCACCGCGATGTGATCGGTCGCGGTCTTCGCGTTGGAGGGGCCGACACCGATATTGACCATGGTGATGCCGTTCCCGTCCTCACGTGTCAGGTGATAGGTCGGCATCTGCGGCATCTTCTGGATGGGCGTTCCGGTCGTTCCGTCGCGGGTGGTCACGGCATTGCCCGGCTCAACGAAGGCGACATAGCCGCTGTCGGGGTCCGCGACCTGCATTTTTGCCCAGGTGACGAACTCCTCCATGTAGAACTGATAGTTCGTGAAGAGGACGTGATTCTGGAAATGCGCCGGGCTGGTGGCGGTGTAATGCGCCAGCCGCGCCAGCGAGTAATCCACGCGCTGCGCAGTGAACGTGGCCAGCGGACGGTGGCCCATCGCATCGCGCCCGGCCGTGCCGTTGACGATATCGTCGTTCGTCGTCTCCAGATCGGGCACGTCGAACACGTCGCGCAGCGGTCCGCCGAGGCGATCCTCGATCGAGCCTTCGACATGTGCGCCCTCGGGCAGGGCGAAATGCAGCGGGATCGGCGTGTCCGAGACGCTGACCTGCACCGGAACGTTGTGGTTCTTCATCAACAACCCGATCTGCTGGGTCAGATAGTTTCTGAACAGATCGGGCCGCGTCAGGGTGGCGAAATAGGTGCCCGGCTCACTGACATGGCCAAAGCTCAACCGGCTGTCCACCCAGGCGAAGCTGGTGGTCGTCATCTCCAGCCGGGGATAGAACGCGCGGTAGCGGCCCTGCGGTTCCTCCCCCCCCATCACGGCGCGAAACTGCGTGCGCAGGAACTCCGTCGCCTCATCGTAGAGCTCGATGATATAGGCGACCGCCCTGGCGGGATCGTCGAAACTTCTGGGTTGCTGCGGCACCGGGCTCAGCACGGGGACTTCTGCGGGGGCGTAGGGAACGCGCATTCTGGTATCTCCGGTTCGGCGGGTATGGACCTGCCTGATTTCTTTCGTAACGCCAGTGCGATCTGCCGTTCGGGATACGACCCTGCGCTATCATCTTTCGCAGGCGAAGGAAATGCCCGCTCAGCGAATGAACAGGTCCACCTTCTCGAACCGGGTGACGTCCACCAGACCCACATCCGAGATGCGCAATTCGGGAATCACCACCAGCGCCAGCAGGGAATGTTGCATATAGGCGTTGTTGAGCGTGCATCCACAGGTTCGCATCGCATCCATCATGCCCTGCGCACTGGCCGCGACGGTGGCCGCGGGCGCGTCGGACATCAGGCCCGCGATGGGCAGTTCGACCATGGCGATCTCCACCCCGTTTTTGAACAGGCAAATGCCGCCGCCGACCGCGCGCAGCCGGTTCGCGGCGAGGGCCATGTCGGATTTGCTGGTGCCGACCACGATCATGTGGTGGCTGTCATGCGCCACGGTTGAGGCCATCGCCATGTCGCAATCATAGCCGAAGCCCGAAACGAAGGCATTCGTGACACCGCCCGTGGCGCGGTGCCGCTCGACCAGCGCGATCTGGCAGATGTCGTTGCCCCGGTCCATCTGGACGAGGCCGTCGCGCACGCTCAAATCCGCCTGCAACGCCTTGGTCGGGGCCTGATTTTCAACCACACCGATGACGCGCGCGCGAACGGAGTCGCCCTCAGAGGGGATGTCGAAATCCGTCGGGTCCAGATCGCGTTTCATGTTGATGGTCGCGCGGCTGTGCTCGGGCCAAGTGAAATCTACCTCCTGCGGCACGATCACGCCGTCGCGGGCGACGATTTTGCCCCGCGCGATCACGACCTCGATGGGCAGGCTGCGCAGGTCCGATGTCAAGATCATGTCCGCCCGCCGTCCCGGAGTGATGGAGCCGATGTCGCGCTCCATCCCGAAATGCGTTGCCGTGTTGATCGTGGCCATCTGGATGGCGATCACCGGGTCCAGGCCGCAGTCGATGGCGTGGCGCACGACACGGTTCATGTGCCCGTCCTCGACCAATGTGCCGGAGTGGCAATCATCCGTGCACAGGATGAACGAACGGGGGTCCAGCCCGCGTTCCGTCACGGCTGTGACCTGTGCCTCCACGTCATACCAGGCGGAGCCGAGGCGCATCATCGCCCGCATTCCCTGACGCACCCGCGCGATGGCGTCCGCCTCGCTGGTGCCCTCATGATCGTCGGCGGGGCCACCGGCCACATAGGCGTGGAAGGCCGGCCCCAGATCGGAGGAGGCGTAATGCCCGCCCACGGTCTTACCGGCTGCCTGCGTGGCCGCAATCTCACCCAGCATGGCTTGCGAGCCGTTGATGACGCCGGGGAAGTTCATCATCTCCCCCAGCCCTACGATATTGGGCCAGGCCATGGCCTCCTCAACCTCCGCCGGGCCAAGCTCGGCACCGGTATTCTCCAATCCCGGGGCGGAGGGGGCGCAGGATGGCATCTGGACGAAGACGTTGACCGGCTGGGCCAATGCCTCGTCATGCATCATTCGCACACCGGGCAGGCCCAGCACGTTGGCGACCTCGTGTGGGTCCACGAACATCGTGGTGGTGCCGTGAGGTATGACGGCGCGCGCGAACTCGGTCACGGTCAGCATGCCGCTTTCGATATGCATATGCGCGTCGCACAGCCCCGGCACCATGAAGCGGCCCTGCGCCTCGATTACTTCGGTCGTCTCACCGATGCAGTGTGACGCATCCGGCCCGCAATAGGCGAAGCGCCCGGACTTGATGGCGATGTCGTGCCCTTCGAGCAATTCGCGCGTATGCACGTTCACCCAGGTGCCGCCCCGCACGACCATATCCGCAGGGGCGCGGCCCGCTGCCACCGCGACCAGATCCGCCGCCACGTCTTGCCAAGCTGGAAACATCGGGGTTCTCCTCTCAGGATTGTGCAACAGGCACGTTCAGCGCAGGAAGCCCATCGCCGCTGTCGGTGTCAACTTGCGCGCGCGCAGGAAGGCGGCCAGCTTGTCGGGGTCCGGCTGGGTAACGGTGCCGGTATCCTCGGCGGCAAGACCGCCGGTGATGAACAGCGTGTCCATCCCCTCACCCATGCCGCCGGCGATGTCGGTGTTGATGCCGTCACCGATGCACAGGATGCGGTCGTCCGCGACGGGTTCGCCGCGTGCGGCCTCCAGCCTGCGGCGGGCGAGTTGATAGACCGGCGCGTGCGGTTTTCCGAAATAGCGCGCGTCGCCGCCGGCCTCCTCGTAAGCCTGCGCGATAGCCCCCGCGCAATAGATCCGTGTCTCACCCCGATCGACGAAGATGTCGGGGTTGGCGCACAGCATCTTCAGCCCCTTGTTCTGGCCGTAGAGGATGATCTCGCGGTAATCGGCGGGGGTTTCGGTTTCATCGTCGAACAGGCCGGTGCACACGATGCCCTCGGCGTCCTCCATCGCGACACGCTCGATATCCTGGCCGTGATAGAACTCGTCATCCGAGACCGCGGCGAAGAATCCGTCGTCGCGGGCGGGGCCTATGTGGAACACCTTTCGCCCGAACATGCCCGAGGCAAGCGCATCTATCGCCGCATCGCCCGACGAGGCAACCGCGTGATACAGGTCGCGCGACACGCCCAGACCGTCCAGCTGCTCGATCACGCCCGGCGTCGGACGGGGGGAGTTGGTGAGCAGGACGACAGTGCCACCGCCATCGCGAAACCCCTCCAGCGCCGCAACGGCCGCCTCGAACGGGCGCACGCCGTTGTGCAGGCAGCCCCACAGATCGCAGAACACCGCCTGATAGCGGTCGGAGATCTCCGACAGATTCTCGATGATTTGGGTCATTCGCTCACTTCTCCGTCCAATATGATCCGGGTGATGTCAAAACCTTCGCGCTCCAACAAGCGCAAGAGTCCGCCCTCACCGCCCAGATGCAGCGCGCCGACCGCGATCACCGCGGGGCCTTGGCTGGCTGCGTCCAGTATGGGTTTCATCCAGTTGCGGTTGCGCTGTTCCAACAGAGGTTCCATCACCGCCTCGTTCATCGCCGCCACCGCATCGGGGGGCATCTGACGGCTGGCGATTGCGTTGGCCAGCGCCTGTACCTCAGCTATGCGTCCCTCGCGGTACTGCCGCGCGGCGGTCATGAAGACATCCTCGGCCATTTCGACGCTCATCAGACTGCTGCGCAGAAAGTCGATCTGGGTCCCGCGCGACATGGCGTCGAACATGCCGAGCACATCCTGCGCCGTCTCCAGCCCCGCGACGGGAATGCCCGCCTCATGGGCAAGTGCCTCGACCTTCATGTCCAGCGGTTTCGCGCCACCGGCCTGTTGCATCATCTCGCATGGGGGGATCGCCATCATCGTCGCGGCGAACCAGGGTTGCAGATGCTCCGCGACCTCGGGCTGCAATCCCAGCGGGTGCAGCGCATCGGTCAGGGCCTGCCATTCATCGGTCGTCAAATCGGCATTCAGGCCGGGGCCGGTCAGATTCATGATCAGCCCCGGATCGGTCTGCATTCGCGCTTGCAATGCTGCGGTCTGATCCGACGTCACCTCGACAAACAGGGACCGTGCGCGGGCAATCTCATCGCCCACCACAGGCGGGACGGGGCCCGCCGCCGCACTGTGAAAGGTGCCAAACAGGAACAGCCGTTCGTCGCCTCGGATTGCCCTGAAGGCCCGACCCACACCATATGGCCAGTCCGCGACCTGCCGGGCGATGGCGTGCCGCTCCTCCACGCTCAGATCGTCGCGTATATCGGCCGGGTTGCATTGCGCGGACAAGGGTAGGGCGGTCATCGCGGCGAGCAGGAATATCAGAATGGGTTTGATCACGTCGGGCGGTCCACGGTTGTCTTTACAGTTATCGGTCCACAGATAGGGCGTTGGCGGCCCGGTGCGCGCAGGCTGGCGAAAAACTTCGTCGCCGTCCATGCCCCGACCGGTTGACAGGCCGCATACCGCTCTCTAGATCGCTGTTAGCACTCCGGGGTGGTGAGTGCTAAATCCCCCCACCCGTAAACGCAACTGAGCCTTTTGTAGGAGAGTCTCATGAACTTCACTCCGCTGCACGACCGCGTACTGGTCCGCCGCATTGAAAGCGACGAAAAAACCAAGGGCGGTCTGATCATTCCTGATTCCGCCAAGGAAAAGCCCGCCGAGGGTGAGATCATCGCGGTCGGCGCCGGCGCGCGCGACGAGGCAGGTGCCCGCATCGAGATGGACGTCAAGGCTGGCGACAAGATCCTGTTCGGCAAGTGGTCCGGCACCGAGATCAAGATCGACGGCGAAGACCTGCTGATCATGAAAGAGAGCGATATCCTCGGCCTGCTGGCCTGAGCGGACGCCTCTGCCTTTCAACGCTATTCAAGGAGCTAAAACATGGCTGCTAAAGACGTAAAATTCGGCACGAACGCCCGGAACAAGATGCTCGACGGCGTCAATATCCTGGCCGACGCTGTCAAGGTCACGCTGGGCCCGAAGGGTCGCAACGTGGTTCTGGACAAATCCTTCGGCGCACCGCGCATCACGAAGGACGGTGTCTCCGTCGCCAAGGAAATCGAGCTTGAGGACAAGTTCGAGAACATGGGCGCGCAGATGGTCAAGGAAGTCGCTTCGCGCACCAATGACGAAGCAGGCGACGGCACCACCACCGCCACCGTTCTGGCTCAGGCCATCGTCAAGGAAGGCGCCAAGTCCGTTGCCGCCGGCATGAACCCGATGGACCTCAAGCGCGGCATCGACCTGGCCACTGCCAAGGTTGTCGAGCAGATCCGCGCGATGGCCCGTCCCGTGAACGACTCCGATGAAGTCGCTCAGGTCGGCACCATCTCCGCCAACGGCGAAACCGAGATCGGCCGCCAGATCGCAGACGCCATGCAGCGCGTCGGCAACGAGGGTGTCATCACCGTCGAGGAGAACAAGGGCCTCGAGACCGAGACCGAAGTCGTCGAGGGCATGCAGTTCGACCGCGGCTACCTCTCCCCCTACTTCGTGACCAACCCCGAGAAGATGGTCGCCGAACTGGAAGACGTCATCGTCCTGCTGCATGAGAAGAAGCTCTCCTCGCTCCAGCCGATGGTTCCCCTGCTCGAGCAGGTCATCCAGTCGCAAAAGCCCCTGCTGATCATCGCGGAGGACGTCGATGGCGAAGCCCTCGCGACCCTCGTTGTGAACAAGCTGCGTGGCGGCCTGAAGATCGCGGCCGTCAAGGCTCCGGGCTTCGGCGATCGTCGCAAGGCGATGCTGCAGGACATCGCCATCCTCACCGGCGGTCAGGTCATCTCCGAAGACCTCGGCATGAAGCTGGAAAACGTCACGATGGACATGCTGGGCACCGCCAAGCGCGTCTCCATCACCAAGGACGAGACCACCATCGTTGACGGTCAGGGCGAGAAAGCTGAGATCGAGGCGCGCGTCGCCCAGATCAAGCAGCAGATCGAGGAGACCACCTCCGATTACGACCGTGAGAAGCTGCAGGAGCGTCTGGCCAAGCTGGCAGGCGGCGTTGCCGTCATCCGCGTCGGCGGTGCGACCGAGACCGAGGTCAAGGAACGCAAGGATCGCGTGGACGATGCCCTGAACGCGACCCGCGCAGCCGTGCAGGAAGGCATTGTCGTCGGCGGCGGCGTTGCTCTGGTTCAGGCTGGCAAGACCCTCGAAGGTCTCGAAGGTCTCAACTCCGATCAGACCGCAGGCATCGCCATCGTGCGCAAGGCGCTCGAAGCACCTCTGCGTCAGATCGCTGAGAACGCAGGCGTCGACGGCGCCGTCGTTGCAGGCAAAGTGCGTGAGAGCGATGACAAGACCTTCGGCTTCAACGCGCAGACCGAGGAATATGGCGACATGTTCAAGTTCGGCGTGATCGACCCCGCGAAAGTGGTGCGCCACGCTCTGGAGGACGCAGCATCCGTCGCGTCCCTGCTCATCACCACCGAAGCCATGGTTGCCGACAAACCGTCGAAAGACGGCGGCAACGCCGGCGGCGGCATGCCCGACATGGGCGGCATGGGCGGCATGATGTAACACGCTCAGCGTGTTTGACTTCTAGCGAACCTAAGGGGGGCCGTGGCGAAAGCTGCGGCCCTTTTGCTTTGTGAGTTTCGGCCCAGCGGCCCTTCGAACACAATTAAGTTCTGCAGTGCAGCCTCCCTGAAGCAGACGTCGCGCCCAAGCGTGGAAACTACACCGCTTCACCGGCAGTAGACCGTTGCAGTGATAGGCTATTCTGTCGGCGTTGTGACTGGAGTATCGAACACTGGGCTCTATGGGCCTTCTTGGAGAGCCTCGCTTCTGCCAAATATCTGAGGCAAAGACGGCTGTTGCGAAATAAGCAAAACCAACAAGGTGATGACCAGTGTAACAGCCCAGCCTAAGAAGTTCGTCCAAACGGCGCGTAGAGTGCCAGTGCTATCGGAGATGTGTCTTTGTATCTCTGAAGTCGCAGTTTCAATGCGATCGAGCAGTGCTGAGTGCTGAATTTCTTCCGTTGCCTCATCAATTGCAGATGCCGCGAATGATTGCAGCTCTTGACGTGCCGCGCTACGATAAAAATCTACCACTTGGTCGGAGGGGTTCTTCGGGGTTCCAGCAGCACGCTGACCCTGGAGTACCTCGTCTCTAACCATCTGCTTGTAGCGGGCATATGCAACTAGGCCGATCAGATCGTTATGATCGCTTTTGGTCATCTTCTCAAAAGCGGTGCTGTAGTATAACTCGTCACCCCCTTCGCCTGTTTTATCAGTAGAAGGGTTTGCTTCCGCTTCACTGAGCTCGTATTTCTCGATCAACCTGCCTCAGCCATACTTTTGGATCGTGCGAGAGCACGATCAAGGGCGTCCTTGCGTACCACCCGAACCTTCTTGCCGGAGGGCAGCGTAAGCGTACGTACGACCTTTACATGGCCCTTAGAATCGCCATGGCGAACCTGAACGGCCCCATAAGTCTTTGACTCGAATTTATTTTTCCTAAATATGCGCATGACGTTCTCCTGCCTACACCTTCCAATATAGTGCAGAGGGTTCTTCATTTCATATAACTTTGTGAGCTTGAACTGATTTCATTGGAAGCGATTGCTGAAGATTCGTCCACGTCATGCCCTCAGGAGGCCGTACTGACTCGATGGAGAGAAGGGCGGCTTTACGCTAGGTGGGCAGCAATGGAACTCTGCCACGGCGAAGGTCGGCTCAATGTGCATCCTAGTCCTTCACGCGGCGCACAGCGAACGGCGGCTGTCCGCCCAAACTACCCACTGCACCACCTTCATCGCCTTAATACCCAACAAACCCTACGCAGCCACAGCGCAGCCGCATCGCATACCGAAAGCAGCCTGTGGATAACTCGCTTTTGACTGGTCATTTTCGCCCCGTCTGACACAAGGCGTCATGCGTCTGATTTTAACACTCGTGACCGTCCTGATCTTCTTCGCCGCGAACTCCGTGCTGGCCCGCGCGGGCTTGGTCGGGGGCGGGATTTCGCCTGCTGCGTTCACCGCGATCCGCCTTGCCTCGGGGGCGGGAATGCTGGCGATTATCGTCTCCTTTCAGGGGTATAGGCCGTGGGCCGCTGGCTCGGTCGAGGGGGGCGTGACCCTGTTCGTCTACGCCGCCGCCTTCTCGTTTTCCTATGTCGCCATCCCCACCGGCCTGGGCGCCCTGATCCTGTTTGGCGCGGTGCAGATCACCATGTTCGCAGGCGCGGTGGTCAAGGGCCAGCGCCCCGGCCCGAGGCGTTGGGTAGGCTCGCTTTTCGGCCTCCTCGGCCTCGCCGTTCTGGGCGCGCCGGGCGCGGAGTCCCCACCTTTATGGGCGGCCATGGCGATGGCAATTTCGGGAATTGCGTGGGGTCTGTATTCGTTAATAGGGGCCAAGGGCGGCGATCCCACCCGCGCCACCGCCGGAAATTTCCTCTACGCCGCTCCGCTGGCTTTGCTGGCCTGGCTGCTGCTGCCCGGAGAGGCCCCTGAAATCAACGGTGTCGTGCTGGCGCTGATGTCCGGCGCGATCACCTCCGGCCTCGGCTACATCCTGTGGTACGGAATTTTGCCCCGTCTCGAAGCCTCCACCGCGGCCCTCGCACAGTTGACCGTTCCGATCATCGCCCTGACCGGCGGTATGATCTTCCTCGCCGAAGCCCCCGACCTCCGCTTCGCAATCTCCGCCCTCCTGATCCTGGGCGGCATAGCCTTCGGCCTGCTGCCGCGAAAAAAGTTGCCCTGACCCCTCGGCCCTGTCACGATTTGGGAGAGCAATTTCAAGAGAGGACGGATCCCATGTCGAAACGCCAGGAACTGATCGAAAAATACGCCGATGCATTGCGCAAGATCGGTATGGATGTGGACACCGACCTGCTGACCGCAGTGACCATCGCGTGCGGCCCGTCGATCTACAATTCCGACAGCAGCAGCGTTTCGTCCTCCTCCACCAGCGAGTTGCAGACCGTTCAGAACAATTTCTGCATGAAAAAACTGGGCATGACGGATGCGGACTCCGCCATGGGGGCCGTACAAAAGGCGATCGAGACCTATGGCCGCTCCAACACCAACAAATACCGCGCGGTGCTGTATTACATCATCACCAAGCAGCAGGGCAAAGAGAGCGTTTTCGCCTAGGGTGTGTCCCCATAATCAGGCTTCCCCATTCGTTCGTCGCGTGATTCAGTATCTCCGACAGAGGAGGTTGTG
>NZ_JACJUQ010000012.1 GCF_014235845.1 Pontivivens nitratireducens
TCACAACCTCCTCTGTCGGAGATACTGAATCACGCGACGAACGAATGGGGAAGCCTGATTATGGGGACAGGCCCTAGTCCTTCGGCGTCCTCTCCGCCAGATGCCGGACCACGCCGTGCAGGGTTCGCGTATCGGTTTCGGTCAACGGCAGGCGGTGGAACATGTTGCGCAGGCTCGCCTGCATCGAGGCGGCCTTGTGTTCCGGCCAGAAGAAGCGGCGGGCATCCAGAGCCTTGACCAGCCGGTCCAGCAGGTGCTCAACCTCCCCGCCTTCGGCCAGTCTGGCGCCGGCGAGCTCCAGCACTTCCGGTGGAATCTCCGCATCCTGACGCCGCCATTCATAAGCCGTCAGCAATACGCATTGCGCCAGATTGAGCGACGCGAAGTCCGGGTTCACGGGTACGGTAATCAATGCATCGGCGCGAATGACGTCCTCATTCTCCAACCCGGCGCGTTCCGGCCCGAACATCACGCCGACCTTCAGCCCCTGCGCGGACAGCGCGCGGGCGTGCTGCATCGCACGTTCCGGCGTCATCACGGGTTTGGTCAGGTCACGGCTGCGGGCAGTGGTGGCGAACACGTAATTGAGATCGGCGCAAACCTGTCCCAGCGTATCGCGCACCATCGCAGTGTCGAGCACACGCCCCGCCCCCGAGGCCAGCGCCACCGCACGTTCATTCGGCCATCCGTCGCGCGGATCGACGATGCGCATGTGGTCCAGCCCGAAATTGAGCATCGCCCGCGCCGCCGCGCCAATATTCTCGCCCATTTGCGGGCGCACGAGGATGATCGCAGGACTGTTCATCGAAACTCCTTCCGAGGTGTCGGGCGCGGGTGTAGCCCGAGACGTGCTCCGACGCAAATCACCAATTGCATACCTTGGCATACCGACCCTTTCCATCCAGGCCCCTCTGCGCTATGTCTGCGGCAAGCGTAACCCTGATGCGGAGACCCCCATGAAGATCAAAGTCGCAAACCCGGTCGTCGAACTGGACGGTGATGAGATGACCCGGATCATCTGGCAGTTCATCAAGGACAAGCTGATCCTGCCCTATCTGGACATCGACCTGAAATATTACGATCTGGGGATCGAGGAGCGCGACCGCACGGACGATCAGATCACCGTGGACGCGGCAGAAGCGATCAAGACACACGGGGTCGGCGTGAAATGCGCCACCATCACACCGGATGAGGACCGCGTGAAGGAATTCGGGTTGAAGCGGATGTACCGCTCACCCAACGGCACGATCCGCAACATCCTGGGCGGCGTGATCTTTCGTGAGCCGATCATCTGCGAAAACGTGCCGCGGCTGGTCCCCGGCTGGACCCAGCCCATCGTCGTGGGCCGTCATGCTTATGGCGATCAATACCGCGCCACCGATTTCCGCTTTCCAGGCAAGGGCAAGCTGACCATCAAGTTCGTGGGTGAGGACGGTGAGGAGATCGAACGCGAGGTGTTCGACGCGCCATCGTCGGGCGTCACGATGGCGATGTACAACCTTGACGATTCGATCCGCGATTTCGCCCGCGCCTCGATGAATTATGGCCTGAACCGTGGCTGGCCGGTCTACCTGTCCACCAAGAACACGATTCTCAAGGCCTATGACGGTCAGTTCAAGGATCTCTTTCAGGAGGTCTACGAGACCGAATTCGCAGACAAGTTCAAGGAAGCCGGCATCACCTACGAACATCGCCTGATCGACGACATGGTGGCCTGTGCGATGAAATGGTCCGGCGGCTATGTCTGGGCGTGCAAGAACTACGATGGCGACGTGCAGTCCGATACCGTTGCCCAGGGCTTTGGCTCGCTGGGCTTGATGACCTCGCAGCTTATGACCCCGGATGGCCGGATCGTCGAGGCGGAGGCCGCGCACGGCACTGTCACGCGGCATTATCGGCAGCATCAGGCCGGCAAGGAAACCTCAACCAATTCCATCGCCTCAATCTACGCCTGGACGGGCGGGCTGAAGCATCGGGCCAAGCTGGACGACAATGCAGAACTGGCCAATTTCGCAGAAACGCTGGAGAAAGTCGTCGTCGATACGGTCGAAAGCGGCTTCATGACCAAGGATCTGGCGCTGCTGGTCGGACCGGATCAGAAATGGCTGACCACGATGGGCTTCCTAGAAAAGGTGGACCAGAATTTGAACGCCGCATTGACGGCATAGCCGCACCCACATGATTGCGATAAAAGGCCCGCACCTGCGGGCCTTTTCTTTTTGCCGCAAAGTGTGATGATGGCCGCATGCGTATTCTGATCTCCCTCGCCCTTCTCCTCACCCTAGGCTCCTGCGCGACGCTGAGCGAGGCGGAATGCCGTGCCGGCGAATGGGGCCTCGTCGGCTATGAGGACGGTGCGCAGGGGCGATTGCCCGAGTTCATTGCGCAGCATAGGGAGGCCTGCGCCGAATACGGCATCGCACCCGACCTGGACCAGTACTTGGCTGGCCGCGAACGCGGCTTGGTGCAATACTGCACGCCCCAACGCGCATATGATCTGGGCCGTCAGAACCGGCCCGTCGCAAATGTCTGTCCAGCCGCGATGTCTTCACAACTCGACCGCGCCAATTTCCGGGGCCGCACGTATCGACATATCAGCGATGAGATTGCGGAATTGCAACGCGACATCAACGACTACCAAAGGCAACGATCAAATTTGGACGGAACCGCATCCGGCTCCGATGTCATCGCCCGATCCTTGAACGGGTCGGTTAGCGCCGCGCGGTTTCGCATCCTGCAACTGCGCGCACGCCGGGCGCAATATGCCACCTGGCGCTGAGCCGTTCAGCGCCCGCGATTGACGATCTTTCCATGCAATTTCAAAACGATGTTTCCGGCCGTATTCTCGAACAAGGCAGGGATCAGCGCATGGACCAGCGCCGCGCAGCCTGCCAGCAACAACGCGCCCGCAAAGCTCATTGCGAAGGCAAAATGCTCGAAATAGGATTCATCCACCTTGCGCGGATGGTCGAGGAATACGCGAGTGATCATGTGGACCTCCTGTCTATCTGTCCTGATACCGTTCATCCTATCGTGACGCGGGCGAACGCGATCCCAAAGGAAGGCCGAAGTTCCGCCTCGCATGGGACAATGTTTCGACGTAAGATATGAATATGCAACTTGATCCCATAGACCGCCGCATCCTACGACTTCTGCAACGTGATGCGAGCGTTTCACATGACGATCTGGGGGCGCAGGTGGGCCTGAGCCGAAATGCCTGCTGGCGTCGGGTTCGCGCGTTGGAGCAAGCCGGATTCATCAAAAAGCGCGTGGTGCTGATCGACCCCGATCAGGTCGGTCTCGGTCTCACCGTGTTCCTGATGATCCGAACCGATCGGCACGGGCCGGACTGGCTCGACCAGTTTGCGAAGGCAACGCGGGACATTCCCGAAATCCTGGGGGCTTACCGCATGACAGGAGATCTGGACTACCTGGTCCGCGTTCGTGTCGCGGATGTCGCCGCCTACGATACGTTCTATCAAAAGCTGATCCGCAGGGTCGAGATGGCCGACTGCTCGGCCAGTTTCGTGATGGAGGAGCTGAAGGAAACGACCGAACTGCCCCTGTAGCAGGCGATTTCGCGCCGTGGCGCGGATTAATCTTCGCCTGACAAAAACGGCAGCCTCCCCTCAGACACCCTCCACAATCACCAGATCGCGCTTTGAGGCCGCCATGGCGATGGGCAGTATTTCGGCATATTCCTCGGACGCATAGAACCGTTCCGCGGCGGCACGATCCGGGAAGCGGATAACGACATGCCGCTCGGGGCCTGTACCCTCCATCTGCGTCATGGCACCGGCCTTCACCAAAAACTCACCGCCGAATTTTTCAGCTATAGCAACGGTTTGGGAGGCATAGTTGGCATAGGCCTCTGCATCTGTCACCTCGATCCGTGCCAGGACATAGGCACTCATGCGCCCAGCACCTTCGCCGCGGCGGATATAGCCTCGTCCGCCTTTGACGGGTCCGTGCCACCGGCCTGCGCCATGTCGGGGCGCCCGCCACCGCCCTTACCGCCGAGCACTGCCGCCGCCGCCTTGACGATATTCACGGCGCTGATCCGGTCGGTCAAATCCGCTGTGACGCCAGCGGCGACGGCAGCCTTGCCACCCGTGTCCGCGATCAGCAGAACCACGCCCGATCCCAGTTTCGCCTTTTGCTCATCAATCAGCCCGCGCAGATCCTTGGCCGAGACGCCGGTGAGCGCCTGACCCAGAAACTTGATCCCGTCGATTTCCTGCACGTCGGAGGCACCTGCGCCACCGCCGCCCATGGCGACCTGTTTGCGCAAATCCGCGATCTCGCGCTGCAAGTCGCGCCGTTCGTCCAGCAGCGCCTGCACCCGTTCGACCACCTCACCGCGCGGTGCCTTCATCCGCCCGGCGATCTCCGCGACGGTCCGGTCCTGATCGGCGAGGTAAGCCCGCGCCGCCTCACCCGTCAAAGCCTCGATCCGCCGCACGCCGGAGGAAGACGCGCTTTCGCCCAGCAAGACGAACAGACCGATATCGCCGGTCTGGCGCACATGCGTGCCGCCGCACAGCTCAATGGAATAGGTCGTCTTGTCCGTGCCCTTGCCCGTATCGGCCTGGCCCATGGAGACGACGCGCACTTCATCGCCATATTTCTCACCGAACAGGGCCTGTGCGCCCAGATCGCGGGCGTCGTCGGGGGACATAATGCGGGTCGTCACCGGCGTGTTCTGGCGAACGAAGTCGTTCACCTCACGCTCAACCTCGGCGATTTCGGCAGTGTCCATCGCCCTGCCATGGCTGAAATCGAAGCGGAGCCGATCCGCAGCGTTCAAGGATCCTCGCTGGGAGACGTGATCGCCCAGATGGTTGCGCAGCGCCTCATGCAACAGATGCGTGGCGGAATGGTTCGCGCGGATATTCGTGCGGCGATCGTGATCCACCACCAGTTCCGCCGCGTCGCCCGGCGCAATTTTCCCCTCGGTCACTGTGCCGATATGGACGAAAACGCCGTTTTTCTTTTTCGTGTCGGTGATCTCGACCGTGCCGCTCTCGCTCCGCAAGGTGCCCGCATCGCCGACCTGACCGCCGCTTTCCGCGTAGAATGGCGTCTGGTTGACGACGATCTGCACCGCCTCGCCCTGGTTTGCGCTCTCGACCGGGGTGCCGTCACGAACGATGGCCAGAACCTTGCCCTCCGCCGTTTCGGTGTCATAGCCCAGAAACTCGGTTGATCCGTGCTTGTCGGCCAGATCGAACCAGACAGATTCGTCCGCTGCCTCACCGGAGCCGGACCACGCGGCACGGGCCTTGGCCTTTTGCTCCGCCATGGCGCTGTCGAACCCGGCGATGTCCACGGCGCGACCCTTTTCACGCAGAGCGTCCTGCGTCAGATCGAGCGGGAAACCATAGGTGTCGTAGAGCTTGAACGCCGTCTCACCGGGCAGAGTCGCGCCGTCCTGCAACCGATCCAGCTCATCGTCGAGCAGCCGCAATCCGCGCTCCAAGGTTGAGCGGAACCGGGTTTCCTCGGTCTGCAACGTCTCGGTTATCAGCGCCTGAGCGCGGCCAAGCTCGGGGAAATGCCCGCCCATCTGGCGCACCAGCGCGGGCACCAGCCTGTGCATCAGCGGATCCTCGGTGCCCAGCAAATGCGCATGACGCATCGCGCGACGCATGATCCGGCGCAACACATAGCCACGCCCCTCGTTCGAGGGCATGACCCCGTCGGCGATCAGAAACGAGGTTGAGCGCAGGTGATCGGCGATCACCCGGTGGTGAATGTTTTGCGGCCCGTCGGCATCGACATTGGATGCATTCGCCGAGGCTTCGATCAGGTCGCGCATCAGGTCGGTGTCGTAATTGTCATGCTTGCCCTGCAACAGGGCGCCAATCCGCTCCAGCCCCATCCCGGTATCGACCGAAGGCTTTGGCAACGGCTTCGTAGTCCCGTCGGCCATCGCCTCGAATTGCATGAAGACGAGGTTCCAGATTTCGATGAATCGGTCGCCGTCTTCCTCGGCACTGCCGGGAGGGCCACCCCAGATATGATCGCCGTGATCGTAGAAAATCTCCGTGCACGGGCCATTCGGGCCGGTGTCGCCCATGCGCCACCAGTTGTCGTCATTGTCGATGCGGATGATGCGATCGTCCGACAGGCCTGCAACCTTGCGCCACAGGACCGCAGCTTCCTCATCGGACTTGTGGACCGTGACCAGCAGGCGTGAGGCGTCGAGCGCGAATTCTTTTGTCACCAGCTCCCATGCGAAGGCGATGGCCTGTTCCTTGAAATAATCGCCGAATGAGAAGTTGCCCAACATTTCGAAAAACGTGTGGTGTCGGGCGGTGTAGCCGACATTGTCCAGATCGTTGTGCTTGCCTCCGGCGCGGACGCATTTCTGCGAGGTCACGGCGCGGGAGTAATCACGCTTCTCGACGCCGGTAAAGACGTTCTTGAACTGGACCATACCGGCATTGGTGAACAGCAATGTCGGGTCATTGCGCGGAACCAGCGGCGAGCTGTCCACCGCCTGATGGCCCTGCCCGGCGAAATAGTCGATGAAGGTGGAGCGGATATCGTTCAGGCTGGCCATTTGGAGCGGTCTCTCTCGCGGATATTGCGGTGCCTGACAGCAATATCCGCGCCTCCGGGCGGTGTCCACCGATGCTCCGCGAATATCGAGGCCACCCATCGCCGGTCGCCCGGCATGGGGCGACCTTCAGATCGTTTCAAACCGGATCAGTCGTCGACCACGTCACCGTCATCCCCGCCGGGGGGCATGTCGAATTCGAGACCGTGCGCCGCGCGAATCTTGTCTTCGATAGACAGGGCTACGGACCGGTTTTCGCGCAGGTAGTTCTTCGCGTTCTCACGACCCTGCCCGATCCGCTCATCACCATAGCTGAACCATGAGCCGGACTTGTCCACCACCCCGGCCTTGACGCCCAGATCGAGCAATTCACCGTTCTTGGAGATGCCTTCGCCATACATGATATCGAATTCCACCTGCTTGAACGGCGGCGCGACCTTGTTCTTGACGATCTTCACGCGGGTCTGATTGCCCACGACCTCATCCCGGTCCTTGATCGCGCCGATCCGGCGAATGTCGAGGCGGACGGAGGAGTAGAATTTCAACGCGTTGCCACCCGTCGTCGTTTCGGGCGATCCGAACATGACGCCGATCTTCATGCGGATCTGGTTGATGAAGATCACCATGCATTTGGAGCGGGAAATGGAGCCGGTCAGCTTGCGCATCGCCTGGCTCATCAAGCGGGCATGCACGCCGACGGAACTGTCGCCCATGTCGCCCTCAAGCTCGGATCTTGGCGTCAATGCCGCAACCGAATCGACCACGACGACCGAAACCGCGCCCGAGCGCACCAGCGTATCGGTGATTTCCAGCGCCTGTTCACCGGCATCAGGCTGTGAAATCAGCAACTCATCAACATCGACGCCCAGCTTGCGCGCATAGGACGGGTCGAGCGCGTGTTCCGCATCGACAAAGGCACAGACGCCGCCGCGCTTTTGCTGTTCGGCCAGCACATGCAGCGCCAGCGTCGTCTTGCCCGAGGATTCCGGGCCATAGATTTCGATGATCCGCCCCTTGGGCAGGCCGCCGATCCCCAGTGCGATGTCCAGACCGAGCGACCCTGTCGGAATCGCCTCGATATCCATCACGGCCTCACGCGCGCCCAGCTTCATGATAGAGCCTTTGCCAAAGCTCCGCTCAATCTGCGCGAGCGCTGATTCCAGCGCCTTCTGCTTATCCATTTCGCGTCTTTCGTCCAGTTTCAGAACAGCATCAGCCATGCTCGATCCCTCTTTCATGTCACGTTTGCCCCGGCCCGGCAATCGAAGCGGCGGCGTGGGTGATGTTCACCTCTTGTTCATCATGTAGCACCAGAACATAACCCGAACAAGGGGGAGTGGTATTGCAGACAGATTGATGGCATCAGGGTAAATAAAAGGTAAAGATGTGAAGGCATCAGCAAAAACGGGGGGTTACATGCTGGTATCAATGAAGGCGGGCATTGCGTATCTCGCCATGCCCAAGACAGGCTCGACCGCGATCGAAACTGCGCTCGCACCTGAGTGTGATATCGTGATGTCGGGGCATCCAAACCTCAAGCACATGCGATTGCGCAGATTCGAGCGCCAGATCCGACCGATCCTGCCCCCGGGCGATGTCGCCACGCTGGCAGTGATCCGGGAGCCGCTGCAATGGCTCGGCAGTTGGTATCGCTATCGCGCACGCCCGCAGTTGCAGGGGCAGCGCAATTCAACCTCGGATCTCAGCTTCGACGCCTTTGTGGAGGCCTGGTTGCAGGACGATCCACCAAGCTATGCCCGCGTCGGACGACCGGCCGAGTTTCTGGAGCCACCGCATTCCTCACCGGGGATCGACCATCTGTTCCGCTACGACGCATTCGACGCGCTGGCGGAATTTCTCTCACAGCGGTTCGGGCGGCCCCTCGCGTTTGAAACCTTCAACGTTTCACCTGCGATGGAACTGGCGCTGTCGCCCGCGCTCCGCCGCGAAACGATCGACAGGATGGCGGTGGAATACACGCTTTACGAGGGTGCGCTCTGCCGTTCACGCGACGCATCCATCGACCGTTTGACCTGAAGCGACAGGTCGTTGAGCGAGAACGGCTTTGCCAGAAACGCACTGTGGGCGGGCCTGACATGCTGCTCGGTAAAGATATCCTCGGCATAGCCCGATACGAAGATCACCTCCACATCGGGGTAGTCCTTCTGCGCCTGACGGACCCATGAGGGACCGTCCAGTCCCGGCATGATGACATCGGAAATGAAAACGTCCACCTTGGGCCGTTCGCTCAGGACCTCCAGCGCCTCCTCACCCGATGCGGCCTCGATCACGGTGTAGCCCCGCAATTGCAACGCCCGCACGGCAAAGGCGCGGACAGGTGCTTCATCCTCGACCAGCAGGACTGTGCCACTGCCCAGCAGATCGACTTCTGGCTCCCCCGCAGACTCGGATACGGGCGGCAGGGAGGCTACGCCGGTGCCGTGGATATGGCGCGGAATGAGGATCGAGAAGGTCGTCCCCTCACCCATGACAGAATCGACGAACAGGAACCCCCCGGTCTGTTTGACAATGCCATAGGCGGTGGACAGGCCCAGCCCGGTACCCTCCCCCACACGCTTGGTGGTGAAGAACGGATCGAAGATCTTGTCTATCTCACGCTCGGGTATGCCAGTGCCGGTGTCGGTTACATCGACGACGACCCATTCACCGGGCGGCACGATCGCCCGGTTGCGGTGCAGTTCCTCTGCCAGCGTTTCCACCCGTGCGCGGACATAGACGGTACCGCCATCCTTCATCGCATCGCGGGCGTTCACAACCAGGTTCATCACCACCTGCTCCACTTGACGCAGGTCCGCCCGGATTTCGGGCAGGTCCTCGGCGAAGTCCATTCGCAGGTTGACCTTTTCGCCGATCAGTCGGTTGAGCAGATGCGACAGATCGCCCAGCACATCGCCCAGATTGATGATTTTCGGCTGCAAGGTCTGCTTGCGGGAGAAGGCGAGCAACTGGCTGACCAGAGCTGCGGCCCGGTTCGCGTTCTGCTGGATCTGCATCAGGTCCAGATAGTCGCGATCGCCCGGACCGTTGCGCAGCAGAAGCAGATCGCAATGGCCGGACAGGGCTGTCAGCAGATTATTGAAATCATGCGCGACGCCCCCCGCCAACTGCCCGACCGCCTGCATCTTCTGGCTTTGCACGAATTGCGCTTCCAGCTTTTTCAGCTCAGTCGCGTCGCTCATCACCATCAGGATCGAGGATTGCCCCTCGATCACCATGGGCGACAGCGATACTTGCAGGAACCTCTCCACATCGCCGTCGTGCAGGCGGGCGACCTCGGGCCGGGCGTAGCGTCCACGTTCGGCAACATCGCGAATGCGCGCGGACATGGGCTGCGCCAATCCCTCCATCAAGTTCGAGACGTTTGCCCCCGGTGTCAGTGCATCACCGACCAGGGATGTTGCGGCACGGTTGGCGATGATGACCGTGCCGTCCGTATCCAGCCGCGCCAGAGAGATCGGCAACTGCATCAGGAACTGATCCGGATTCGAGGCGGCCGTCTCATCCTTGCCCAGCGGCACCAGGTAGAGCGACTGCATCTCCCCCTCCACGACCAGAAAGGCCCGCAGCAGCACCGTCGGATTGACGCGGAGCCTGTGGATCTTGCCGTGGGAAAGAGGAAGGTCCAGCAGCACGTCGTCGATATTGGTGATGTCCCCGCAGCGATTTCGCATCCAGCCGTTCATAGCAATTACCTTGCCATCCCCGGCGTAGAGCAGCAGATGACCGAAGGGGGCGTCCTCCATCGTGATGGCGGTGGAATGGCTCTCGACCTGTTCGACGGGCGGCAATACCTGCCAGATAACGTTGCGGCCCGACCTTTGAGCGTGAACGATACGATGCGATCCATCCTGCTGCCGGACCGGGCGCGCAACCTCGCCCGTGTTCAGCACCGATTGCATCATTCGGTAGAACTGCGCGTCGGGATCGGGTTCGTGCGCGAACAGCATTTGAGCAACCGTCAGGCTGCCACCGCCATGCAGATTGCCATCGTCATCAGCGATCAGCGCGTTACGGCTGGGCCTGAAATAAAGCGGAACCACGATCACCAGCGCCGCGACACATAGGCAAAGCCCCACCGCCAGCGCGATGCGCGCGGTCTGCCCGGAACTGAACTCCAAGATTAGCAGCGCCACGGTGAATGCACTCAGGGCACCGATGGCCGAGGCCGCCAGATCGGGGATCCTCATACGCAGGGTCTGTTCGTGCGGGCGATCGGTCACAGGCTTCTCCATCCTCCGTCCGAACCCGAGATCGGTTTAAGAGTTGGGGGTTAACGAGGCGTTAACATTGCAAACGGATCACGTCCGCTCAAGCCATGCCGCGAAAAAACCGTCCCCGCCATCCAGCGGGCTGAGCGAGAGCGTGCGGCACAGCCGCCAGTTCCCGGTGCGGCTCACGAAGTCAGCCACGGCATCCTCATTTTCCGCGGACAACATGGAACAGGTCGCATAGACCAGCCGTCCGCCCGGTGCGACGAGGGGGGCGCAGACATCCAGAACCTGCGCCTGCGCCGTGCGCAGCGCCGCCAGCATCTCGGCGGTCAGCCGGATCCGCCCCTCCGGATCGCGCCGCCACGATCCGCTGCCGGAACAGGGCGCATCCGCGAAGACCAGATCCCAGTGCCGCCCTTGCAACGCAGAGGTCCCCAGCGGGGTCAGCGCGGCCCCCGCCCGGCGGGCCCGCTCGGGCAGATCGCGCATCCGCTCCGGCGCGATATCGTGCACCTCCACCGGTCCGTTCGACAGCGCGGCGAGGGACAGCGCCTTGCCCCCCGCGCCGGTGCAATAATCCAGAATCCGTTCGCCGGGACGCGGCTCCGCAAAGGCGACTGCTGCCTGACTGGAGGCATCCTGCAATTCCACCAACCCATCAAGATAGGCCCGCGACCGCGCCAGCCGCCGATCGCCTGCGGGGGCACGCAGGGCCGTCTTGCAAAGCGGGACCTGTTCCACCGTGATTCCGTCCGCCGCCAGCGCCGCCTCAGCCTCTGCCACAGAGCTACGCAGCAGATTTACCCGCAGATCCAGCGGTGCACGCCCCCGCATGGCCTGCACGAGATCCGGAAAATCACCACCGAACCGTTGGCGCAGGTCGCCCTCGACCAGGGATGGCAGGTCCGTGGGGAGTTCCCCCTGAAACTGCACCGTTTCCTCCGCGCTTAGTTCATCCGGCGCGTGACCTGTACCGGTAAAGATCGACGCGGGATCGACGCCGGTCAGCCGAAGAAGGCCAAGAACCCGCAAGCGCCCGCTATCGCCGCCACCGACCGCCGCGCTGGACCACCAATGTCGCAGGACATCGTGCACGATATCCCCGATCGCGCGCCGGTCGCCGGAGCCTGCGAACCGGTTCGCCCGCCCCCAGTCGCGCAGCGCAACCGACGCACGGGTGCCTGTCCGTATCCGGTCCACGACCTGCATCGCTGCGGCATATCGCGCGGCGGGAACCATGTCAGCCGACCACCAGCGCCACGCCGAGCGACAGCCACATCAGCGCCAGTGCACCCAGTCCGGCGGCAAATATCTTGAACCGGGTGGGCAGGTGGTTGCTGCCGACATGGATCATTCGGTGGGCGAGCCGCGATACGAAATACAGCGCCGCCCCGATGCCCACACCCCAGTTCACCGCCCCCAGCGCCGCCGCCAGCGCGACACCGCTATAAAGGAGGATCGGCGTTTCGAACTGATTGTGCGCATTGTTTTGCCAGGCCCGTACATCCGACGCGAAATTCATCGGATTCAGCGCAATATCGCTGAAATCCGTCTCTCGTGACTTTAACGAGTTCAACCGTTTGCGCCCCATGCTCAGAATGGCCCAGAAGGTCAGGGCGACCTGTCCGAACACGGCGAGGAGGGCGAGGGTCATTGCTGGGGTCATGGGTCGTTCCTGTGTCACATCGGGGGCGCACAATGCTGCCGCGCGTATATGATGGCAAGGACGCCCTTGCGGCAAGATGGCTTGGCGTGGGGGTGATCCGTTCTAAGTGCGTTCCATGTTCCGCTTTGCCCTGATCCTCATCCCGCTCGTCATGCTGGCTGGTGCCGTGTCCGCCGAGGTGCAGACACGCAAGCCCGGTGTGCGCGAATGTTCGCCCGATCTGTCGATCTGCATCGCGCCGGACCGATACCTTTCCGACACCTGCTTCGCGATGAGCGAGGCCGCGCGGCAAGCTGGACTGAACCGTGACTTTTTCACCCGGCTGATCTGGAGGGAAAGCCGCTTTGACCCCAATGCCCTCAGCCCGGCTGGCGCGCGTGGCATCGCCCAGTTCATCGACGGCACCGCAGCCCTGCGCGATCTGGCCGATCCCTACAATCCGGCCGAAGCGTTGCAGACCTCCGCCTGGTATCTGGCGGAATTGCGGGACCGGTTCGGCTCGCTCGGGCTGGCGGCGGTGGCATATAATGCGGGGGAACGGCGTGCGGCGGAGTTTCTGGACGGCAATCCCTTCCTGCCCTACGAAACGCGCGCCTATGTTTCCGCCATCACCGGCTTGGACGCTGAAAGCTGGCGCGCCGATCCGCCCGACCAAATCGACCTCACCCTGGATCCAGCGCGCGACTTCTTTGCCGCGTGCGAGGCGCTGGACGTGCCGGAATTCGACGACAGCCCGGCCATGCAGGCCTGGGGCGTGATGGTCGCGGCCCCCCGCACCGACGCGGCGGCCCGACGGATCGCGGGGTCGCTGCAACGACGCTACAGCGTGCTGGCCTCCGAAACGATGACGGTCACCCGACGCCAGGCACCCGGCCTGCCCGGTCGGCGCTATGTCGCACAGGTGACCCGCCCGGATCGGCCCTCCGCAATCACATTGTGCGACCGGCTGACCGCCAGTGGCGGATCGTGCCGGGTGATCCGCAACTGATCAACCGTTCAAGCGGTAATTCGGGCTTTCGCGGGTGATCTGGACGTCATGCACATGGCTTTCGCCCAGTCCGGCATTGGTGATCTGCACGAACTGACAGTTGGAGCGCATCTGCTCAACCGTGCGATTGCCGGTATAGCCCATTGCGGCCCGCAATCCGCCCACCAATTGATGCAGCACAGTTCCTGCCGCACCCTTGTAGGGCACCTGCCCTTCGATCCCCTCGGGCACCAGCTTGTCCGAACTGACCTCTTTCTGAAAATACCGGTCGGCCGATCCGCGCGCCATTGCGCCGACGGAGCCCATGCCGCGATAGGCCTTGAACGACCGCCCCTGATAGAGGATCACCTCGCCCGGCGCCTCATCCGTACCGGCCAGCATTGAGCCGACCATGGCGCAGGATGCCCCCGCCGCGATCGCCTTGGCGAAATCGCCGGAGAACTTGATGCCGCCATCCGCGATGATCGGAACCTTGCCCGCGGCCTTGGTGCAGTCGGAAATTGCGGTCAGCTGCGGCACGCCGACACCCGCGACGATGCGGGTGGTGCAGATCGAGCCCGGCCCGATGCCGACCTTGACCGCGTCCGCGCCCGAGTCGATCAGGGCTTTGGTGGCCTCTGCCGTAACGACGTTGCCCGCCACGACCTGTACATCGGCGTTCAGTCGCTTGACCCGCTGAACTGCCTCCAGCACGGCGGCGGAATGTCCGTGCGCCGTGTCGATGACGATCAGGTCACAGCCCGCGTCGATCAACGCTCCCGAGCGCTCGAATCCGGTATCGCCAACGGTCGAGGCCGCAGCGACGCGCAAACGTCCCAACTCATCCTTGCAGGCCTGAGGGTTCAGCACCGCCTGCTCGATATCCTTGATGGTCAGCAGACCGGTCAACTCATTCCGCTCATTGACGATCAGAACCTTTTCGATCCGCCGATCCCGCATCAGCGACTTGGCCTGCTCACGATCCGCAGGTTCACGCAGGACGGCCAGGTTGTCGCGCGTCATCAACTCGCGCACCGGCGTGGTCTCGTCATCGCAAAAGTGCATATCGCGATTGGTCAGGATGCCCGCCAGCGTGCCGTCCGGGTTTTTCACCGGGAAGCCTGTGATACGATAGCGTTCCTGAAGCGCGCGCGCCTCACGCAGGGTCATGTCCGGCGTCAGGGTCTTGGGGTTGTAGACGATGCCGCTCTCGAACCGCTTGACCGCACGAACCTGCCGGGCCTGTTCGTCAACGTCCAGATTTCGGTGCAAGACCCCGATGCCGCCGACCTGTGCCATGGCGATGGCCATCTTGCGCTCGGTCACGGTGTCCATGGCGCTGGACAACAGCGGTATGTTCATCGCGATGCGTTGCGTGACGAATGTCTGAGTCTCGGCGTCGGAGGGCTGAACCTCGGATGCGGCGGGCACCAGAAGAACGTCGTCGAAAGTATATGCGGGGCGGATGTCCATCGAAAACTCCTGCGCGATAGGCGGGTGGCGTTTCCTCAGGCTCTATTCCACGCTGCGCTGCAAAAGAAAAGACCCCTCGCACGGCCCATTGTATCGACACATGCAGGAAAGCCCCTGCCGTCGCCTGACGATCTGCCGGAATCCTGTGTATTCCGCACAGACCACCCGGTCGCGGCGGTTCCGTACGATGTCACAGCGCCAGCCGCGCCCGCGCCGCCGCGTATTCCTCGGCCAGTTTTGCCACCAGCTCACTCGCCGGACGCACCGCATCGACGGCGCCGATCCCCTGACCGGCCCCCCAGATCTCCTTCCAGGCCTTGGGCTTTTCACGTTCGGAACCGAAGCTCATGGTGCTTACGTCGCCGTCTGGCAGATTGTCCGGGTCCATGCCCACCGCCTCGATGCTGGCGCGCAGGTAGTTGCCGTGCACCCCGGTGAACAGGTTGGAATAGACGATATCGTCGGCGGACCCGTCCACGATCCCCTGTTTATAGGCGTCGGCGGCGCGGGCCTCATCCGTCGCAATAAAGGGTGAGCCGATATAGGCATAATCGGCCCCCATCGCTTGCGCGGCCAGGATCCCGTCACCGCTGGCAATGGACCCGGACAACAGCAGTGGGCCATCAAACCAGGCGCGAATCTCACGCACCAGCGCAAATGGGTTGAGGCGACCGGCATGACCCCCCGCCCCCCACGCGACCGCGATCAGACCGTCCGCGCCCTTTTCCACCGCCTTGCGCGCGAAGCGGTTGTTGATGACATCGTGCAGCGTGATGCCGCCCCACGCATGAACCGCATCGTTCAATTCGGCCCGCGCACCCAGCGAGGTGATGGTGATCGGCGGTGCATATTTTGCGCAGGTCTCCAGATCCTGCTCCAACCGGTCGTTCGAGCGATGCACGATCTGGTTCACCGCATAGGGTGCCGCTGGTTGGTCGGGATGATCGCGATCATGCGCGGCCAGCGCTTCGGTGATTTCGGCCAACCACTCATCCAGTTGGCTTTGCGGGCGGGCGTTCAGGGCAGGAAAGCTGCCCACGATGCCGGCCTTGCACTGGGCAATTACCAGCGCGGGGTTCGAGATGATGAACAGCGGTGCCGCCACCGCAGGAATGCGAAGGTTGTCTATCATTTGATCCTCATCAGGGCTGCCTGGGCAAACATCGGAACGTAAGCGCCCATTTTCAAACCGGATTCCGGGTTCGAAGCGTTGCCATCCAACGCGCGCTTCTTCACGCCCTGGATGATTGCCGCCATACGGAAAAAGGCGAAGGCGACGGGGTAGTCCAGATCGGGCACTTCGCTCAACCCGACGCGCTTCGCGTACAGTTCAGCGTAGGCATCGTCCTCGGGTATGCCCAACTCCGCCCGGTCCACGCCCATCAGGCCGCGCCCCTCGGTCCCCGGTGGCAATTGCCATTGCATGATCTGTGTGCCGAGATCGGCCAAGGGATGTCCCAGCGTGGACAGCTCCCAATCCAGCACCGCGTTGCACTGACCGGATGCGTCGAACAACAGGTTGTCGATGCGCCAGTCGCCATGGGCCAGGCGGGCCGGACCCTCGGGCGGGGTTTGCGCGTCGAGCCACGCGATCAGCTCCTCCATCGGTGCGATCGTCTCAGTCTCACAAGCGCGATACTGCTTGGACCAGCGCCCGACCTGCCGCTCGAAATAATTGCCCGGCGGACCGTAATCGCCCAGACCCACTTCCGCCGGATCGACGGAATGCAGCGCCGCCAGCGTGGCGTTCATGCTGTCATAGACCGCGACGCGCATGTCACGACTCTCACCCAGCAGCCGCGGATCGACCCAGTTCTGCCCCTGAACGAAGGACATGACATAGAACATTGTTCCCAATACGCTTTCATCCTCGCACAGATGCAGGGCATCCGGCACGGGAACATCGGTATCACGCAGTGCGGACAAAACGCGATATTCCCGGTCAACCGCATGCGCGGATTTCAGCAACTCGCCGTCCGGCTTGCGCCGGATCACGTATTTTCCGCTGGCGGCCGTGACGATATATGTCGGATTCGACTGACCCTGCGCGGTTTTTTGCACATCCGTGACCGGGCCGCGAAAACCGGGAACGTGGGCCTGCAGATAGGGGGCAATGTCCGAGATGGTCTGACTGTCAGATATAGGTGCGGGCATGACGGCGATCCTCCGGGTCTAGATGCGGGCTGGCGTTGAACAGGGACAGGCGCAAACGCCCGTCCTCGACGATCAACCGGTGCACGCTGGCATTGTGGATGTTTATCAGCAGGTCCGCTGTCGTGCGCGGATCGAGGCCGAGCACCCGCGCCAGGGTCACGCCGATCACGCCACCTGAGGTCACCAGCAGCGTGCTGCCCCCCTGGGCCACGGCGGCATCGACTACGGCCTGGGTGCGGGTGCAGAACGCCTCGTAACTCTCACCGGCATTTGAGATTTTTCCACTCGCCCAGTGCTCGAACAGGCGTGGAAACATCTCGATGAATTCGCCGCGCGACTCTGCCGGCCCGCTGCCGGTGGCTTGCCTGTATTGCGCGGCAAGGCTGTCGAAATGCAGTTCGTTCAGGCGCGGATCCTCGGCCGCGGGGGGCACGGCGAATGTTTGTGCGATGCCCTCCGCCGTTTCACGATGTCGCCGCAGCGACCCACGCGAGACGCGATCGACGCGCATGGCATGGGTGTGCATATAGCTGCCCAGCCAGCGCGCCTGCTCATGTCCCAGCGGGCTGAGCCGGTCGTAATCGTCGGTTCCGAACGACGCCTGCCCATGACGGACGAGAACGATTTCGCATTCGTGCAAGGTTCAGGTCGCCTGATTGGTGTAGGGCTTCAACTCCGTCCGCGCGACCTGCCGTCGGTGGACCGCATCCGGCCCGTCAGCCAGCCGTAGGGTGCGCACATGGGTCCAGGCCGCAGCCAAGGGCGTATCCTGTGAAATGCCCGCACCGCCATGCATCTGCACAGCCTCATCGATGACCTCCAGCGCGACGCGCGGGGCCACGACCTTGATCTGGCTGATCCACGGTGCCGCAGCGCGCGCGTCGCCCTGATCCATCATCCACGCGGCCTTCAGGCACAGCAGACGGGCCTGCTCGATCTTCATGCGAGCCTCCGCGATGATGTCGAAATTCGCCCCCAGCATGGCGAGGGGTTTACCGAAAGCCTCACGCTGGGTGGATCGACGGCACATCAGTTCCAGCGCCGCCTCGGCCTGTCCAATGGCGCGCATGCAGTGATGGATGCGGCCCGGCCCCAGACGGCCTTGCGAAATTTCGAAACCGCAGCCTTCCCCCAGCAGGATCGCATCGGCGGGAACGCGCACGTCGGTGAAACGCATGTGCATGTGCCCGTGGGGCGCGTCGTCGTGGCCATAGACCTCCATCGCGCGCAGGATCTCGATGCCGGGCGTGTCCGCCGGAACCACGACCATGGAGTGCTGGCGATGCTTCGGGCGGTCATCCGACGGGGTGGCGACCATGACGATATAAACCTTGCAGCGGGGATCGCCCGCGCCGCTGATCCACCACTTTTCACCATTCAGAACATAGTCCTGCCCGTCGCGCACACAGGTCATCGCCATATTCGTCGCGTCCGAGGAAGCGACGTCGGGTTCGGTCATGGCATAGGCCGATCTGATCTCACCGTTCAAAAGCGGCTTGAGCCAGCGTTCCTTCATCTCGGGTGTGCCGTAACGCTCGAACACTTCCATGTTTCCGGTATCGGGCGCGGCGCAGTTGAAGACCTCCGCCGCCAGATGAACCTTGCCCATTTCCTCCGCCAGATAGGCGTATTCGACGGTGCTCAGACCGTAGCCCCGCTCGGAGTCGGTCAGCCAGAAATTCCAGAGGTTACGGGACTTTGCCAAATCTTTGAGCCCCTCCAGGATCTCCGTCTGGCGGGGGGAATATTCGAAGCGGTTGCCAGTGGAGCCGACAAGTTCGAGGAACTCTTGCGAAAGCGGTGCGATCTCGGTCTGCACCATCTGCCGAACCTCTTGGATCAGCGGTTTCAGCCGTGAAGTAATGCCCAGTTCCATGTCGCTCTCCCCTATGATTTTGGGGGCAGAGTGACGCGGCGCACCGCCGGGGGCAAGAGCGTCGTGGCGGCATTTTCGGCAAGCCGGGACCTGTCCGCGCCGCGACAGCGCAGGAAAATGCTCAGGTATCCGGCGTGAAGTACCCGCGCGATATCCATTTCGCGACCAGTGCGGGGTGGTCGGCGTCCTCAATCTCGACGGTTACGCTGTGGTGGGAGGTCACCTGCCCGGGTTCCTCCTCCAGCGCATCGAGGGTGAAGTGCCCCCTGATGCGCGCGCCCGCCGGCACCGGCGTCAGAAACCGGACCTTGTCGAAACCGTAATTCACTCCCATCACCGTGCCATCGGCCAGGGGCACCGCATCGTAAGCCATCGGAGCGAGGTAGGACATCGTCAGAAATCCGTGCGCGATGGTGCTGCCGAACGGTGCCTCGGCGGCGCGGACCGGATCGACATGAATGAACTGTTCATCCTGCGTGATGCGCGCGAAGTCGTCTATCAGGGTCTGGTCGATGGTGAACCATCTGGACGTGCCGATATGCTGGTCGATCATCCGGCGCAATTCGGCCAATGGTATGCTGTGACGATGCGGAAGGCTCATATACCCGACCTCTCGTTGCGAAGAAAACCGCTCACCCGCCCAGACCTGAACGCAGCATGTTCATTGCCATGATGAAGATAAACACGGCAAAGATCATCCGCAGCGGCCGAACCGGCAGCGCATGGGCCAGCCGCGCACCCAGTGGGGCGGTGACGAGGGTCATGGCGATGACGATCAGGAATGCAGGCAAATTGACGTAGCCCACCGTCAGCGGCGGTGTCACAACGGGGTCTTGCAGCAGGAACCCGATGACGGATGGCACGGCGATCAGGATGCCGAACCCGGCTGCGGTGGCCACGGCGCGGTGGATCGGCACGTTGCTCAGCGTCATCAGCGGCACACCCAGCGAGCCGCCGCCGATTCCCATCAGGACAGACGTGATGCCTATACCCGGCGACAGGATCGCACGCAGGATCCCCTTGGGCATTTCCCGTGCCAATGTCCAGTCCGACCTGCCGAAGGCGAAATAGCCGGCGATCAGCGCCCCCAGAACGCCGAAGATCAGTTGCAATGTGGCGCTCTCCAACCCGCCGACGGCCCAGACGCCGACCACCGCGCCGATGGCGATACCCGGTGCCCAGGCCTTCAGGATACCCCATTCCACCGCGCCCTTCTTGTGATGCGACGCGACGGAGCGGGCCGAGGTCACGATGATTGTGGCCAGCGAAGTGGCAAGACAGACGCGCATCAACTCGTCACTGGCATAGCCCGCGATGGTGAAGACATAGAAGAAAACCGGCACCAGCACGATCCCCCCGCCGAGGCCCAACAGGCCCGCCACCACACCTGCAACGGCTCCCGTGAGCAGCAACAGGGCAATCAGCGGCAGCAATTCGAGAAGCGTTGTCATGGGGATCCTCGCTGAAACGGGCAGATGTAGTAGGCCAGACGAAATAGGCCCGACAAGGGCTAAGGCCTCGCCCGCTCCTTCGCAAGCGTCGCGACACCGCAGGTCAGACGAAGTCAGCGCGGCTGATGCCGTATTTCGCCATTTTCTCATTCAGGGTGCGGCGCGGCAGGGCCAGTTCCTCCATCACCGGGGTGATGGCGCCGTGATGACGACGCAGGGCGGCCTCGATCTGAAGCCGCTCGAACGCCTCCACATGATCCTTGAGGGGCCGCCGGGATGCCCCCTCCAACGTCTGCGCGGCCCTCTCCGAATCCGGTATTTCCTCCCCCATCACAGCGCGTACCGTGCTGGAACCATGGCGGGAGCGTAAAACGAAACGTTCAGCGATATTGATAAGCTGCCGGTGATTTCCGGGCCAGTCATGTGCCAGCAGCGACGCGGCGTCCTCCGCTCCGATATCCGGGCGCGGGGTGTCATAATCCTGTGCGAAGCGGTCCACGTAGTGCTCGAACAACATCATCACGTCCTGCCCCACGCTGCGCAGCGGGGGTGTGGTGATCTCCAGCGCGCTCAGCAGATAATACAGACCGGGCGATAACTGGCCGGAGGCGACCTCCTCCGCCACCTTGTCATCCGCGATGGTGGCGATCCGGGCGCGGATCGGCGTGCCATCGGACATCTTGCCGTCGGTCAGGGTCTGGCCCAGTCGGGCCTGCAATCGCGCGGGCAAGGCGGCAACGTTTTCCAGCACGACCATGCCCTGCCCGGCTGCAATCAGCAGCGGCGGATTGCCGGATCGGTCGGGGGAGAAGACTCTCTCCTCGAAATGGGTCGGAGCCTCCGCCGCGCAATTCAACGTCAGAAACGGTTGCCCGGCATGGGACCCGGCGGCATGCAGCGCCCGCGCGACCAGACTGCGACCCGCGCCACGCTCCCCGGTGATCAGGATCGGAGCGTCGGCGTGCGCATAGTCCAGAATCGCATCGCGCAGGCGCAAGGTCGGCGCGCTGTCCCCCATGATCTGCCGCAACAGCACGGTGCCATCTGCCAGCTCGCGCCGAAGCATCCGGTTGTCGATGGTCAGACGGCGAGCGGCCCCGGCGCGGCGCACCAGATCGCTTAGCCGTTCGGGATCAAAGGGCTTTTCCACGAAATCGTAGGCTCCGGCGCGCATCGCCTCCACCGCCATGGTCACGTCACCGTGGCCTGTGATCAGGATGACCGGCAGCGATCGGTCCTTTTTCTGCAACAGCGAGAGCAGTTCCAGCCCGTCGATTCCGGGCATCCGCACGTCCGAGATCACGACACCCGGATAGTCGGCATCGATCTGATCGAGGGCGGCGGTCGCGCAATCGAACGTGCGCGGAGCAAAGCCCGACAGGTCCAGCCACTGGCTGACCGAGGCGCGCATGTCCTCCTCGTCGTCGATGATGGTCACTGGCATCCGGTCTGGATCACTCATGGTTCCGTCCCCCCTGCTGCACGGATCAATGGTAGGCTTACCTCGAACACCGCGCCGCCATCCACAGCGTTTCGCGCGGTCAGGCTGCCGCCCAGATCGCGCACGATTCCGGCGGAAATGGCAAGGCCGAGGCCAACCCCCTCGCCCGGTGCCTTGGTTGTGAAAAACGGCTCGAACAGCTTCGCCGCCGTCCCCTGGAACCCCGGTCCCGCGTCGCGGACCTGTATCCGCGCAAGGTTGGGGCCAGAAAATACCTCGATGGTAATGACCGGCTCCGGAACCGAGCGCATCGCATCCGCCGCGTTGCGCAGCAGATTGATCAGCACCTGTTCCAGCCGCATGGAATCAGCACGAACCATCACGGGCGTGTCGGGCATGCCGCGAATGATCTCGATCCGGCTCTGCCCGATCTGGGGCGCCATGATCGCCAGCGCCGCGGACACGCAGGTGCGCACGTCCACCTCCCCCAACTCGGAAGTACCCTTGCGAGCGAAAGTCTTGAGCTGGCCGGTGATGGTGGCCATCCGCGTGATCAGATCGTCGATCCGCTGGAAGGAGGTCATTGCCTCCTCCGGCCGGTTGCGCTTCATCAGCAGTTGCGCCCCCGCCAGATAGGTCTTCATCGCGGCCAACGGCTGGTTCAACTCATGGCTGACAGCGGCGGACATCTGCCCCAACGCGGCGAGGCGGGAGGATTGTTCGAGCGATTGCTCCGCCTCTTGCAAGCTCTGCTCAATGCGCAGACGTTCCTCGATTTCCGATCCGAGGCGAACGTTGAGCGCGCGCAGTTCCTCGGACTCACGCTGAAGCTGTAGCGATCTTCGCGCGACGCGCCGTGAAATGACGTAAAGTCCGAGCGCAACCAGCAGCGACATGCCCATGATTTCCAATGCCAAAACGCCGGTCACACGTTCGCGAACCTCGGAAATCGGGGCGAGATAGGTGACGGTCCACCCCCGGAAATCGACCTCCCGATCTATGCGCAGGAACACCTCATCGTCGATGGCGACCTGGGGGCCAGCATTGCTTGGGTCCAGCGACAGCATGGGAAGCAGGCCAAACCGTCCCGCGCCCTGCGCCGACAAGGGATCGAGAAACGGCGACAGCGAGCGATAGCGCCATTCGGCCCGTGACGACAGCAGGATCAGATCCTCCGCATTCGTGACGAAAACCTGATCGGCGCTGGACACCCATTCATCCTGCAACCCGGCCAGATCCAGTTCGATCACCACGACGCCCAGGATCGTCCCGCTTTGCTGGATGCGCCGGGCAAAGAAGAACCGCTGCTCCGTATCGGACACGGCCACGGTGGCGAAGACCGACACGTCCTGATCGAGGGCAAGCTGAAAATACGGGGCCACCCCGTGGTTGATCTGCCGATCAATGGACTGCGTATCGGCCACCGGCGTTCCGGTCGCGGTATAAAGCGATATGCTGAGCGCGCCGGTCGTGGACTGCACACCCCCCAGCGTCAGCAAGGTCTGTTCGCTGGGCGCGCCGGTCAGGGCGGACAGCAAAAGCCGGTCCTGCGCCAACAGGGCGGACGCGACGGTATAGGTCTTGAGCACCGATTCGATGGCGTTTGCATAAAGCGTGGAGCGCACCGACGCCCGATTGCCGAGCGCGGTCATGTACCGATCCGTCAGCACCAGCCAGCTGGCCCACAGCAGCACCACCGAGAACACCAACGCCAAAGCACCCAGTACGACCTGCGCACGTGGCACACGACGCAGGCGTGCGGTAAAGGGATCCGATGGGCGGTGTATCATCGACCGGAACGTAGGTCGGGCTGCGCGTTCAAGCAACTTTGATTGGGTGCAAATCGTTCTATTTGCTACGCAGAGACGAAAGCCACACGCGCGAGAGGATTATTCCATGCACTATCATCGCCGCCCAAGCTGGGCGATCGCCGATTCCAGCGTCACGCCTGAGCATGTCTTTCTGAATCGGCGGGCCTTGCTGGCTGGCATGGGAATGGGCGCGGGACTGCTGGCCCTGCCCGGCCGTGGGCGTGCGGAGGCTGGAATCTCACCTTTGGAGGCACCGCAAAATCCCGCCTTCGCGGATGCCGGTCGCCCCGCAACCGACGAATCGTTAACTGCATTCTACAACAATTATTACGAATTCGGCTCCTCCAAGCGGATCGCGGATGAGGCGCAGAAGCTCGACGTCACCGGATGGAAGGTCAAGATCGCCGGTCTGGTCGAGGAAGAGTTCGAAATCGACTTTCAGGATCTGATGGGCCGGATGCCGCTGGAGGATCGCAATTATCGCCACCGTTGCGTCGAAGCCTGGTCGATGGTCGCACCCTGGACCGGCTTCCCCCTGTCCAAGCTGGTCGAGTTGGCCAAGCCGCTGTCCAGCGCGACTTACGTGAAGTTCCAGACCTTCCTCGACCCCGATGTGGCCACCGAACAGCGCGCGACCTGGTGGCCCTGGCCCTATACCGAGGGTCTGACAATCGACGAGGCGATGAACGAATTGAGCTTCATGGTCGTCGGCGCCTATGGCAAGGAATTGCACAAGCAGTTCGGTGCCCCCATGCGCCTGCACACCCCGTGGAAATTCGGCTTCAAGTCCATCAAGGCCATCGACCGGATCGAATTCACCGATGAACGCCCCCTCAGCTTCTGGGAGGAACTGGCCGAGAACGAATATGGATTCTGGGCAAACGTGAACCCCGAAGTGCCCCACCCCCGCTGGAGCCAGGCGGACGAACTGGTTCTGGGCACGGATGAGCGGGTGCCGACCCGGCTGTACAATGGATATGAGGAACAGGTGGCGGCGATGTATGGCGACCTGCCGCAAAGCGTCGGGGAACGGTTCTGGCGTTAAAGCCCTGACAGGGCGGTCGCCAGATCGCCATAGCCAGTAAAGCGCCGCTCGAACCGCAATCCCAGCGTTTCGGCGGCGCTTTCTGCCTTTCGGGTCAGGCCGTCATCATCGGTCTGGGCCAGATAAACCAGCCGCTCGTAATTGCCGAAATACAGGTCCTTGAGTTCGGGGTGCGCCGCCAGCCCCAACGGTTTCGTGACGAAGGTATCGAATTGCCGGGCCAGAAAATCGGTGAGGTAGAAGCTGGTGACCTCCTGCCGCGTGGCCTGTTGCTCCACCCCTTCGAAAAAGGCATAGCAATGCGGGCCGGGCAGACGGGCGACATCATGCCGACGGCACACTTCATCCAGTGCACCCCCGGTTCCGCAATCGGCATATAGGATGAAAATCTCCTCGTAGCCGTCGGATTTGGCGAGAGAAATCTCTCGCTCGACTGCGGGTGCGATCTGCTCCGGATGGTTGTGCAGAATGGCGGGCAGGCAGCGCAGCGCAAAATGCTCCGCCCCGTTGGCGCGGTTCACGGCGAGAATTTCGCGGGCCAGCGCGCCACAGGCGATAAGTGCAACACGCCCCGCACCGATATTCGCCCGCTGGTGGGTCAGCGTGTCCACGTCCAACGGGCCACGAGATACAGGCGCAGCCGCGCGCGATTGCAAACGCGCCGTGCGTCCGCCGCGCCGGGTCACGCCAACCGTACGGCCGTGCCGTAGAACACCACTTCGGACGCCTGCTGTGAAATGGTCGAGGTTTGCATCCGCACGCCGACCACTGCATCGGCACCCAGAGCGCGAGCCTCCGCGATCATCCGGTCCATGGCCTGTTCCCGGCTGGCGGCGAGCAGTTGCTGATATTCGCGGATCTCGCCCCCTACCAGATTGCGCAGGGATGCCACAATGTCCGAGCCCATATGCTTGGCCCGGACGGTGGAGCCGCGCACCAGCCCAAGTGCCGCCACAACCTCGCGCCCGGGAACGGTATCTATGGTCAGAACCGGAAGATCAGCGTTCGATACGGTCATAATAATCGTCCTCAGCATTGGTGAGGCGGTCGCGGATCACCCTCACGCAGATATAGGCCACCAGCGCAAGAACCGGCACGATGGCGATCAGCAGGGGCGGCATCGTGATCGCCGCGCTGAGAAGCAAACCGATATAGACTGCGATGCCCGCCGCAGCCATAGCGGCCACAACGATCAGAACGAAACGGTCAAGTGGCATTGCATCCTCTCCATCGGGCCGAAACGACCCCCGATCACGATATAGGAAGCCGAGGCCAGACGATACAGGGCAGCCAGTACGACACAAAGGCAGTGTGCAGGATCAGGACCCGACGCTGTTGTGCCTGCGCGCGATAAGCTCCTTGGCCGTTTCGACAGCGACAGCGGCATCACGGCAATAGGCATCCGCGCCGATCGCCTTACCGAATTCCTCGTTCAGCGGCGCACCGCCGACCATGACGATATAGTCGTCGCGTATCCCCTTCTCGACCAGGGTGTCGATGATGACCTTCATGTAGGGCATGGTGGTCGTCAGCAGGGCGGACATGCCGACGATGTCGGGCTGATCGCGCTCGATCGCCTCAAGGTAGTTTTCCACAGCGTTGTTGATGCCGAGATCCGTCACCTCGAACCCCGCACCCTCCATCATCATCGCTACGAGGTTCTTGCCGATATCGTGGATGTCCCCCTTGACCGTGCCGATCACCATGCGGCCCAGACGGGGGGCGCCGGTTTCGATCAGCAGCGGTTTGAGGATACTCATGCCCGATTTCATCGCGTTGGCGGCAAGCAGAACCTCGGGCACGAAAAGGATGCCATCACGGAAGTCGATCCCGACAATGCCCATCCCCTCGACCAATGTCCGCGTAAGAATGTCGTAGGGGGTCCAGCCACGCTCCAGCAGGATATTCACGCCCTCCATGATCTCATCCTTGAGACCGTCATAGAGGTCGTCGTGCATCTGAAGCGTCAGTTCCTCGTCGTTCAGTTCGGAAAGGATGATGTCCTGTTCGTCATCGGCCATAAGTTGTCCATCCAGTTGTGCGCACCGCGCCTGATCTTCATTGCATATAAGACCGCGCCCCGTGGGGGAAGCGGCTCAATCGCGACCATGTCCCGCCGCTTGGCGACATCGCCCGCGCGGGCCTCATGGTCATATCGCCACCCGGTCAGGTGCGCCGACGGCGACGTTCGCGTTTGGGGGCATCGGCGGCGGCCTCACCCGTGCCATCGCTGGCCGAGGAAAATCCGCCGAGGACCTCCTCGATCTGCTGCAGAGAGGGTTTGGCCTGGCGCGGCGTTTCCTCCAGCGCGCGACGCATGGCGACCAGATGCTCCGGCATGGTTCCGCAGCAGCCGCCGATGATCTTCGCGCCCAGATCGCGGGCCAGGCAGGCGTATTTTCCCATCAACTCCGGCGTGCCGTCGTAATGAATATGGCCTTCGACATATTTCGGGATACCCGCATTGCCCTTGGCGATCAGGTTCGCACCCTCCGCCGCCTCGACCATGCCGGTCATGGTCCGCAGCAGGTCGGACGCGCCGACGCCGCAATTCGCGCCGAAGGCCAGCGGCGCGTGCGGCAGCGCCTTCATGAACGCCGCAAGTCCAGTGGAGGTGACACCCATCATAGTACGGCCTGCGGTATCGAAGCTCATCGTGCCGCACCACGGCGCGTTCAGGTTCGCGCAAGCCTCCGCCGCGGCGCGCATCTCCTCCTCGGAGCTGATCGTCTCAACCCACAAAACATCCGCACCGCCAGCCAGCAGGGCCGCGCCGGCTTCCTCGAACATCTCCACCGCAGAGGCGTGCGTCAGGGGGCCGACGGGCACCAGCAACTCGCCGGTCGGGCCCAGCGAGCCTGCCACGACGATATCACGGCCCGAGGCATCGGCGGCCTCCCGCGCGATCTCGGCGGCGGCCTTGTTCAACTCCGCCACGCGATGCTGCGCATTGTGCAGTTTCAGACGCGAGGCATTGCCCCCGAAGGAATTCGTGAGGAAGATGTCCGAGCCGGAGTTGACCGCCCCGTCATACAGGGCCCGGATCTTGGCAGGTTCTTCCACGTTCCACATTTCGGGCGCGTCACCGGACATCAGCCCCATGTTGAACAGGTTGGTGCCGGTCGCACCATCGGCCAGCAACCAGTCACGTTGGGACAACAGGCGGGAAAGACGGTCGGTCATGTCGGAATCCTTTCAGGCAGCCGAGGCCGCGAACAGGCGAACCCGCTCGATCATGGCCCGCAGGCCGTTGGAGCGTTGTGCGCTCAAATGAGAATCGAGGCCGAGGCGGGCGAACTCCGCCGGGGCGTCAATGTCGAGGATCTCGCGGGCCGTGCGCCCGGAATACAGCGTGCGCAGGATCGCGATCAGCCCCCGCACGATCATCGCGTCGCTGTCCCCGTCGAAGGTAATCACCTGCCCCTCGACCTGCGGGACCAGCCAGACCTGCGAGGCGCAGCCGTCCACCTTGGTTGCGGGGGTGCGCAGGCTTTCGTCGAGAGGCGGCATGGCGCGGCCCAGATCAATGACGTGGGCGTAGCGATCCTCCCAATCGTCCAGGAACTCGAACGTCTCCACGATCTCTTCGAATGCGGCGGCGGCCATTGCGAACTCCGATACTTGCCTGCAACTCTCTTTGATGCGTGGGATGTACGCGTTGTGGGCCGAGCCGTCCAGACCCCCGGCAAAAGCACGGCACATCACGATGCTGGACCTGGCGGAACCTGCACCTTACTGTCGCGAAAAACGTGAGGGAGAGAATGATGACCGGACGCCTGATCTTGCTGAGTGGACTCGCCGCGCTGGCATTCGCGCTGCCCGCCTGCAACCGCGAGGTGGAGGAGCCGGAGGTCGTCTTTGTCGATCCGCGCGTGGCCCGGATCGACCGGCTCGACATCGGACGCTCCCCCGGCGGCTGGATCCTTACCGCCCATGTGCGCGATCAGCGCGGCATGGTGGAGGCCTTGACCTTTGACGAGGTGGACAGCCAGGCGGGTGTCAAGGTCTACGACCTGGTTCGCACCGACACGGAACGTCTGGCCCCCGGACTGGGCGACCTGTCCTCCCAAACCGGCGTGGCCGCGATCTTCATTCGTGACGCGGAGCTGGAGGGCGTGGCGACAATCGAGGTCCGGGCCGAGGGCGGCAGCAGCATCGTCGTGGTTCCGCAGCGGGCCATCGTGGAATAGCCGCATCCGAACAGGGCTGAGATTGACGCTCAGCCCGAGGCGGAGTCAGGGCTGTTCGATCTCAACGATGCCGATGCTTTTTCCACGCACGCCGAGCGCGATGCGCCCCTCGATCAGATCCTCGGCCTGCGCGCCGAAAATCTCATGCCGCCAGCCGGATCGCAGGCGATCGCCCTCGGGCTGTTTCAGCACATAGGCCTCCAGCTCGGGGATGGTCGCGATCAGCTTTTGCGCGACGCCCGTCCGTTCCGACTGCGCCTTGAGCAGAACCTTGAGCAGGTCCATCAGCGCGGGACTGGCCTGTGCATTGCTGTTTGCTCGCTCCTCACCACGCGGCAGGTCGGAATCCGGTACCGCCATGGCGCGGCGCACGACCTCCAGTATCGCCTCGGCGGTGCGACCCTTGCGGGCCTCACGCAGCAGCAATCGTGACTTGCCCAGATCGTCGATATTCGTGGGCCGGTTCGAGGCGACTTCGAGCAGCGCGTCGTCCTTCATCAGGCGGCTGCGCGGAATGTCGCGCGCCTGCGCCTCGGCCTCGCGCCATTCGGCCAGCGCCCGGGCCACGGCGAGGAAACGCGGTGCGGAGGAACGGGTCTTCAGCCGTTTCCAGGCATCCGCCGGATCGGCGCGATAGGTGTCCGGGCTGGTCAAAACGGCCAATTCCTCGCGCACCCAGCGTTCACGCCCCGACGTGGCCAGCTTGTCCGACAAATGCTCATAGATATCGCGTAGATAGGTCACATCACCTACCGCATAGGTCTTCTGCTTGTCGCTGAGCGGCCGGCGGGACCAGTCGGTAAAGCGGGAGGATTTGTCCAGCCCCGCTTTGCAAATCGAGCGGACCAGAGTCTCGTATCCGACCTGCTCACCATATCCGCAGACCATCGCGGCGACCTGCGTGTCGAACAACGGATCGGGCAATGCACCGGCCTTTTGCCAGAAAATCTCCAGATCCTGACGCGCGGCATGGAAAACCTTCACGACCGAGGTGTCCTGCATCAGGTCGAACAGCGGTCCAAGGTCCAGCCCGTCAACCAGAACATCAACGATCGCGGCACTTTCAGGCCCGCTGCCCGGATAGGCGATCTGGATCAGGCAAAGCTGCGCGTAATAGGTTCGTTCCCGCAGAAATTCCGTATCGACAGTAACATAGGGATGGTTCGCCGCCTCGGCGCAGAACGCTGCGAGGGCGTCCGTCGTGGTGATTTCGCGCATGTGTCCGCCTGCTTTTTTCGTAGTCCTAGCGAACTTGCGGTCGATGTCATAGCCCCGGCAAAACGAATTTCCCGCAGCGTGGCAAAGCGGCACCTCAAACCTTGGGAACATGTCGCAGCCGCATGGGCTCTCGGTATTTCTGCGAAACACCTGCCGCCAGTTGCCATACCTCGAGGGCTGACGCCTTTCTGGCGAAAGGCTGGTTGGTAAACCTTGGGAACATGTCGCAGCCGCGTGGGCTCTCGGCGTTTCTGCGAAACACCTGCCGCCAGGTGCCAGACCTAGAGGTGTGACGCCTTTCTGGCGAAAGGCTGGTTAGAAAACTTTGGAACATGTCGGAACCGGGTAGGCTCTCGGCGTTTCTGCGAAACACCTGCCGCCAAGTGCCGGACCTTGAGAGTTGAAGCCTTTCTGACGAAAGGCTGGTTGGTGCGGTCGAGAAGACTCGAACTTCCACGGGTGTTACCCCACAGCGACCTCAACGCTGCGCGTCTACCAATTCCGCCACGACCGCATATCCCAGCTTGGTGTCGGGTGCATAGCGAACCGTCGAGGGGATGTGAAGCGGAAAAGTCATGCGTCGTGAAAAAGGCTGGCGCCTCGCGTTTCCGATCAACCAGCATCGCGACAGTACGCTGGCGATCAGTCCGATGCGGCGATATGAAAAGTGCAGAATTTGCGCATAAGGAACGATAAATGGTCGAGTGGAAGCTATCAGACACCCCGGTCAGCTATCCCGATGCCGTGGCTCACATGAACCGGCAGGTCGCGGGCATTCGCGCAGGTGATCTGCCCGAACAGGTGTGGCTGTTGGAGCATCCGCCGCTCTACACGGCTGGGACCAGTGCCGAGCGTGGCGATCTTCTGACACCTGACCGCTTCCCGGTTTATGAGGCGCAGCGCGGCGGGCAATACACCTATCATGGGCCGGGACAGCGGGTGGCCTATGTCATGCTGGACCTGAACAGGCGGGGGCGCGATATCCGTGCATTCGTCGCGAAGCTGGAAGCGTGGGTCATCGCCACCCTGGCCGAATTCAACGTAACCGGTGAGATTCGGCCCGGACGTGTGGGTGTCTGGGTGCAACGGCCGGACCGCCCCGCCCTGCCCGATGGAACCATGCGAGAGGACAAGATCGCGGCAATCGGCCTGCGCGTACGCAGCTGGGTCAGCTTTCACGGAATATCGCTGAATGTGGAGCCGGACCTGAGCCACTTCGACGGTATCGTGCCGTGCGGCATCCGCGATCACGGAGTAACTTCACTGGTTGATCTAGGCTATCCCGTGGGCCTGCCCGATGTCGATATCGCGTTGAAGCAAACGTTCGAACAGGTTTTCAGTGAACCGAGTCAGCATTCGACGTGAAAAAGAAGGCATGAAAAAAAGCGCGGCCCCCTAAGGAGCCGCGCCTGATCGGTCTTGTGACCGTAGAGTCAGAAGGATCAGTTGATGATCGCTTCGATGTTCTCTTTCTTGACCGAAGTGGTCTCGTCGCTCTCAACAATGTCTTTGATCTGTGCCAACTGGCCCAGCGTCAGATTGGTGACGTCAGCTTCGATGTCCAGTTGATCCAGCTCGTTGGAAACCAGCGATTCAAACATGGTGAGGCCTTCGCCCATGGTCATTTCGACATGCGCCTCAGCGAAAGCTGCGGGAGCTGCGAAAGTTGCGGCGGTGGCGAGTGCAATAATAGTGCGCTTCATAAGATAATCTCCATTTTATGTTCACGACAGTCCAGAACAATCTCCGGCATCCCCGTCGTGATTGAGTAACTCGGGTACGGCAGGAATGGTTTCAAATAAAATCGTTCACTAGAGCGTGATATGCAGCAGATACGCGCGACAGCCATGATGTCCAAAGATTACACATATAAAATCAATGCCTTACCTGAATGATGCCAATCAAACCCTTTCGATCAGCCAATCGCTGAACCATCTGACACCATGCTTTTATCGCAGGGACAGCAACGCTGTGGTGGCGGCCATACGGGCATTTTCACGCTAAGTTCCGGTAAACCACCGTGTTAGGAAGATCGCGAACCTCAGTCAGCGCATGGGATCAGCCAGTGCACGCGACCGGGGGCGATGGGTCGCACCACGCGCGGGGCGTAAATGGTTGAGCCTCGCGCAAGCTTTGTATAGCACCAGATCAGCAGTGAATGTCGGGAGTGTGCCGAGTCGGTCCTTCCGCCGTATTAAGACGACAGGAGACGACAATGGCAGATGCAGCCTCGCATGCGGCCGGCGAGCATGACGAGCGGGGGTTTTTCACCCGTTGGTTCATGTCCACCAATCACAAGGATATCGGTATCCTCTACCTGCTGACCGCAGGGTTGCTGGGATTCATCTCGGTCGCCTTCACGGTCTATATGCGGATGGAGCTGATGGCCCCGGGCGTACAGTTCATGTGCGATCCGGCAATGGAGGGGGCGCGCTTCTTCTCCGGTATGGGGGGTGGTGAATGCTCCGCTCCGAACGGGCATCTTTGGAACGTGATGATCACGGGCCATGGTATCCTGATGATGTTCTTCGTCGCCATTCCCGCCCTGTTCGGCGGGTTCGGCAACTACTTCATGCCGCTGATGATCGGCGCACCGGACATGGCATTCCCACGTTTGAACAACCTGTCCTACTGGATGTTCGTCGCTGGTGGCTGTCTGGCGCTGGCCTCGGTGGTTTCGCCGGGCGGCAACGGGCAGAACGGCTCCGGGATCGGCTGGGTGCTCTATGCACCGCTGTCGACAAGTGAGGGCGGCTTCTCGACGGACCTCGCGATCTTCGCGGTTCACCTGTCGGGTGCCTCCTCCATTCTGGGCGCGATCAACATCATCACGACATTCCTGAACATGCGTGCCCCGGGCATGACCCTGTTCAAGGTGCCGCTGTTCGCGTGGTCCATCCTCGTCACCGCCGTACTGATCCTGCTGGCTCTGCCGGTTCTGGCCGGTGCGATCACCATGCTGCTGACCGACCGTAACTTCGGCACCGCGTTCTTCCAGGCGGAATATGGCGGCGATCCGGTGCTGTACCAGCACTTGCTGTGGTTCTTTGGCCACCCGGAAGTGTACATCGTGATCCTGCCTGCATTCGGCATCATCAGCCACGTGGTCGCCACCTTCTCGAAGAAACCGATCTTCGGCTATATGCCGATGGTCTGGGCGATGATCGCGATCGGGGCGCTCGGCTTCGTCGTGTGGGCGCACCACATGTACACGGTCGGCATGTCCACCTCGCAGCAGGCCTATTTCATGATGGCGACGATGGTCATCGCGGTTCCCACCGGGGTCAAGATCTTCTCCTGGATCGCGACGATGTGGGGCGGCTCGGTCGAGTTCAAGACACCGATGCTCTGGGCGTTCGGCTTCATCTTCCTGTTCACCGCAGGCGGCGTGACCGGCATCGTCCTGTCGCAGGCGGCCATCGACCGTGCCTATCACGACACCTATTATGTGGTCGCTCACTTCCACTACGTGATGAGCCTCGGCGCGGTCTTCGGCATCTTCGCCGGTATCTACTACTGGTTCACCAAGATGACCGGCAAGGAATACAGCGAGACATGGGCCAAGGTGCATTTCTGGCTGATGTTCGTCGGTGCGAACATCACCTTCTTCCCGCAGCACTTCCTGGGCCGTCAGGGCATGCCGCGCCGGTATATCGACTATCATGAAAGCTTCGCCCTGTGGAACTTCGTGTCGTCGATCGGTGCCTTCATCTCCTTCGCGTCGTTCCTGCTGTTCCTCGGCATCATGGCGCAGGCCCTGCTGTTCGGGCGCCGCGTGACGGAGCCGAAGTACTGGGGCGAGGGTACGGACCCGACGCTGGAATGGACCCTGCCCAACCCGCCGCCGGAGCATACCTTCGAAACCCTCCCCACGCGTGAGATGTGGGATGAGAGCCTGATGGAGGGACGCGGTCACCACTAGGGGCCTCGCCTGACAGATCGAAAGGCCGGGGCAGCAAACGCCCCGGCCTTTTTCGTTTTTCGGCCTTTTTGTCTTCCGGCCCCAGTTCCTTGCGGTGCCGATTCTGAGGAAGCTGACGATGATTGTGCAAACCCGTGATCCGATCCTGTCCCTGACCCTGTGGCCGCATCAATCGCTGACGCCGCAGGGTCTGGAAATCATGTCGTGGATCATCGGTCTGGGGCTGGCAATTCCCGTGCTGCCGTTCATCGGCACGCCTGTATTCTGGGGGCTGCTCCCCTTCGTCGTGGGGGCGTTTGCCCTGTTCCGCTACATGATCCGGCGCAATCGCAAGGCACGTTCCCTGCGTGAGGAGCTGACCCTGTGGCCCGACCTGATCCGGGTGGAACGCTACGATCCCGACGGGACGATGCGTGACTGGCAGGCCAATCCCTATTGGGTCAGCGTTCATCTGCGTGAGGATGCGCCGATCGAACAATATCTGACGCTCAAGGGCGCGGGCCGTGAAATCGAACTTGGCGCTTTCCTGACACCGGAGGAACGCGTGGCGCTTGCCGCAGATTTGCGAAGGGCGCTGGCACGTGCATGATTCCGCGAAGGGCCAAACGCCCGTTGTTTCCGCCAAGGGGCCCCCCACCGGCCTGCGCGCGGCGCTGATCCTGTTCGCGACCAACGGGGCGTTGTTCGGCGTCTGGGTGGTGCGAATTCCCGACATCAAGCTGGCGCTGGGGTTGAGCGAAGCGCATCTGGGCATGGTCCTGCTGGCCGCTGCGGCGGGGGCTGTGACCAGTTTCGGGTTGAGCGCCCGCGCCGCCGATCACTGGGGCGCGGGGCGCGTTACCCTCGCCTTTGGGCTGGCCATGGCGTTGAGCTTGCCGTTGCTTGCCATCATGCCCGGTGCGGTGGCGCTGGCGGCGACCCTGTTCGTCTTCGGCGCGGCGGGCGGGTCGATGGACCTGACGATGAACGCCTATGGAACCGAGGTCGAAAAGCGCGCGAAACGTTCTCGCATGGCGCTGCTGCACGGTAGCTGGTCAACCGGCATGGCGGCGAGTGCGGGCATCGCCTATGCGGGGGCGGCACGCCTGCCGGTGCTGACGCATTTCGTGCTTGGTTCGGCATTCGGTCTGACCGCGTTCGCCGTGGCGGGGTGGCTGGTCGTCTCACCGGAGCGGCAACCGGGCGGCGCGGGCAAACGCTCCGCCCTGATCGCCCTGCCCCACGGGCCGCTGATCGGCGTCGCGATCATCACCGGTATCGCCTTCATGACGGAAGGCGCGGGAATGGAATGGAGCGGCGTCTACATCCGCGAGACTCTGGGCGGCACGGTCGAGCATGGCGCGCTGGCGCTGCTGATCCTGTCGGGCGGCGTCATGGCGGTGCGGTTGGTCGGGGACGTCATCATCGAACGGATCGGTGCGGCACGCGCGGCCCAATGCTGCGCTGTTCTGGTCATCGCGGGATCGCTGGTGGCGGGGCTGACGCAAAGCCCGGCCGTGGCCCTGGCCGGTCTGGGTCTGATGGGGATGGGCCTGTCGCTGATGGCACCGATATGTTTTTCACGCGCGGGGCAACTTGCGGAATCCGGCTCGGGTGAGGCCGTGGCGGCCGTCTCGATGGTTGGATATGGCGGCATATTGCTCGGCCCGGTGGTGATGGGGCTGAGCGGTGAGGCATTCGGCCTCAGCATCTCGTTCACATTGCTGTCCATAGGGGGGGCGGCGCTGCTGACGCTCGCCCTGCGGCGCGGGACGCTCAGCCCAGCCGCTGCTTGATCATTCCGCCAACCTTGCCGAAATCCATCTGACCGGCATGGCTGGATTTCAGTTCCGCCATGACCTTGCCCATATCGCGGATCGAGCTTGCCCCGACCTTCTTCATCGCGGCATCTATGGCGGCGGTGACCTCATCATCGTCCAGCTTTCGGGGCAGAAATTCCTCGATCACCTCGATCTCGGCACGCTCCTGCTCGGCCAGTTCCATGCGGTTGGCTTCCTCATAGGCGGTGGCGCTGTCGCGGCGTTGCTTGATCATTTTGGACAGGATGGCGAGGATCTGCTCGTCGGACACGCCATCGACGTTGTCGCCGCTGCGCGCGGCAATATCCTTGTCCTTGATCGCGGCATTGATAAGGCGCAAGGTTGTCAGACGCAGGGTCTGTTTCGCCTTCATCGCGGCCTTCGTTTCGGTATTGATGCGCTCTCTGAGCATTGCGATCCCAATCGTTCGCGCCTGCCCGTTTGCAGGCTTCAGGGGACTATAGTGCCCCCGCCGAATGGTTACAACCTTCGACAGGTGATCTAACCTACTGTTGATAAACGATAATATAAGACGAACTGTTCACTTGACCGCACGTGCTGCACGCCGTAGCTTCCGCCAGATTTCATACTTGAAAGGTCCGGTCCCATGTCCGCGAACGCGCCCGCCGCCAAGCCTACCGCCTGTCTCGTCCTCGCCGATGGTACGGTGTTCTATGGCCGAGGGTTCGGAGCGGAGGGCCGCACCGTGGCTGAGCTGTGTTTCAACACCGCGATGACCGGGTATCAGGAGGTGATGACCGATCCCTCCTATGCCGACCAGATCGTCACATTCACCTTTCCGCATATCGGCAATACCGGCGTCACGCCCGAGGATGAGGAAGCGGCGGAGCCGCATGCCCGCGGTATCGTCGTCAAATGGGATCCGACGGAGCCGTCCAACTGGCGTTCCACCGGCACCCTGCCCGACTGGATGGCACGCACTGGCCGCATCGGCATCGGCGGCATCGACACCCGGCGACTGACCCGCACGATCCGCCAGCAGGGTATGCAGCACGTGGCACTGGAACATCGCGCCGACGGCAACTTCGACCTAGATGCTCTGCGCGCCGCCGCGCGTGAGTTTCCCGGCCTGACCGGCGCCGATCTGGCCAAGGGCGTGACGACCGCCCAAACCTATCGCTGGCAGGATGGCCGCTGGGCCTGGAACGAGGGCTTCGCCGCCGCGGTCGAGGGCGGACCCAAGGTCGTGGCCATCGATTATGGCGCGAAACGCAACATCCTGCGCAGCCTCGTCTCCGCCGGGTGCGACGTGACCGTCCTGCCGGCCGACTCCACCTATGAGGATGTGATGGCCCACGCCCCCGACGGCGTGTTCCTGTCCAACGGGCCCGGCGATCCCGGTGCGACGGGTGCCTATGCGGTGCCGATGATCCGTGAGTTGATGGACAAGACCGAACTGCCGATCTTCGGCATATGCTTGGGCCACCAGATGCTGGCGTTGGCGCTCGGCGCGCGTACGGTCAAGATGAACCACGGTCATCACGGCGTGAACCATCCGGTCAAGGATATCGACACCGGCAAGGTAGAGATTACGTCTATGAATCACGGATTCGCCGTCGATGGCGCCACCCTGCCCGGCAATGTCGAGGAAACGCATATCTCGCTGTTCGACGGCACGAATTGCGGGCTGAAGGTCAAGGACCGTCCGATCTTCTCCGTTCAGCAGCACCCCGAGGCTTCGCCAGGACCGCAGGACAGCTTCTATCTGTTTGAGCGTTTCGCGCAGTCAATGCAGGGCTGATCGCTTCCGTTAACACTCCGTTTACCATCGCCGCGCCATTCTCCTGACAGGAGGAGATCGCAGCGATGGAGAACATATTGCTGGAATTCAGCGACCGCCAAAAGCGGGCGCTGATGGCACCATCCTTTCGCGACCTGGTGTGCAACGACCTCAAACTGTGCGAACAGGCCGAGTTTGCACAGGCGGCCTGGACGGCGGAAAAAACTGGCGCCGGTATCGACAGGATACTGGTGCAGGCCGGACATATCACGCAGGTTCAGGCCCGCGATGCGCTGTGCCGCTATCTGGACGTCGCCGGCATATCCCTTGCAGACTGGATCCCGGACGCGGCCTTATGTGCGCAGGCCGGATACCGGCGCTGTCTGGCCTTTGGTTTCATTCCCTGGCAGCGACTTGGCAATTCCGTGGTTCTCGCCGTGCACGATGCTGAACGAATGACGCAGATCGTGGCCGAGGCGAAGCTGATCTGGCCTAACCATCGGATCGGCCTGATCCTCGCCACGCCTGATGATGTGAGCACTGCGATTGCGACCGCGTTCGGGCCGCAGATTGCAGCAGATGCACTGACCACCTGCCCGGCTCGCTACAGCTGTCGCAACTGGGGGCAGGCTCTGTCGCCCACTGTGATCGTCGCCGCCATGACGTCTCTGCTGCTAGGCGCGATTGCTAGCCCGACGCTGGCGATCACCATCCTGTTGCTCTGGATTCTGATCGCCAATTCCGCAACGCTGGGTCTGCGACTGACCGCGATCTTCACCTTTCGCTGGACCGGGCTGTCCAGGCGGCGCGAAATGATCCAGCCGCCCGTCTGGCCCACGATCTCCCTGCTGCTCCCCGTTTTCCACGAGGAGGCCGTGATCGGGCAACTTATCCGCGCAATGCAACGGCTCGACTATCCTGCTGACGCGCTTGATATAATCATCCTGCTGGAAAGCGATGACGATGTGACGCGCAATACGCTGAGGGACCTCGAATTGCCCCCCTATATGCGGGTGATCGAGGTGCAGCCGGGCCCGGTCAGGACCAAGCCCCGGGCGATGAATTACGCTCTGCCGTTCTGCCGTGGATCAATCGTGGGGATCTACGATGCCGAGGATGCACCGCAACCGGACCAGTTGCGCAAGGTGGCAACCTATCTGCATTCGGCAAGCTGGAAGGTCTGTTGCGTTCAGGCGCGGCTCGATTTCTACAATCCCGATCAGAACTGGTTGACCCGATGCTTTACGCTGGAATACGGCACGTGGTTTCGGGTTTTGCTGCACGGCGTTCAGTTTCTGGGACTGCCGCTGCCCTTGGGAGGCACGTCCGTTTTCTTTCGCCGCCCTGTCTTGGAGGAGATCGGCGCATGGGACGCGCATAACGTGACGGAGGATGCCGAACTGGGTGTTCGCCTGGCCCGCTTCGGTTATCGCTGCGAAATGATCGATTCCACCACGTTCGAGGAGGCGAACTCCAATTACCGCAACTGGATTTCGCAGCGGTCCCGTTGGCTCAAGGGCTACTACATCACCTGGGCCTCGCATATGCGCAGGCCACGCGAATTGCTGCGCGACCTGGGGCTGCGGGGGTTTCTGGGCTTTCACGTGATGTTCCTGGGGGCGATCACGGCCTACCTGGCCATACCGCTGTTCTGGACGATGACGGGGCTGGCGGTGACCGGCGCTGCTCCAGACATACTCTCGGGGATACCGGAGTGGTTGTGGACCGCGCTGTTCATCAGCTTGCCATTCGGTCAGATCGTGATGCTCAGCGCGGTGATGCTGGCATTGCGGGGACGTGGCGACATGAAGCGGCTTCCCTGGGCGTTGACCTTGCCGGCATACTGGCCGCTGGGGGCCCTGGCCGCGTGGCAGGCGGTCGTGGAATTGTTCGTGTCGCCCTATCACTGGCATAAGACAAAACACGGTCTGACCGCCCACCGGCCCGAAAATATAGAAAGTGTCGGAACGCGCCCCGCTCAAAAACGGGGCGTGTGAATTAGCCGTTGCGCGCCTGCCATTGCGCGATAACGGGATTTGGCTCTACCTGTTGTTGCGTATCGTCCCGTTTCGCCTGTGTGTTCTCCAATGCCTCGACAGTGGCCATGACACGCGCCACGTCCTGCCCCGCCGGCGTCGTGCGGGTGCGCACGTGATGCAGTTCCCGCGCCCCGAAATAGAACGAGACCACGGCACCCATAAGCCACCACAACGGCTCAGGCACCAGGGCCAGCCCCTGCATTCGCAGCGAGAATCCCAGCGGATCCTGCATCGCATAGGCGAACAAACCCATCGTCGCCAAGGCCATGCCGGGCCGGGGCAGCCGGTTCACACCGTCGATAATGGAATCGAACCACGTGCGTTTGCTCTGCGCGAACTCCGCTCCGAACTGATCGAGCGCGGCAATCTGCTCGGCATGATCCGCCGCCGCCTGTTTGGTGCGGTTGATGGTGAAAACCTCGGCCACGCCACCTACGGCCTGTCCGACACCACGCGCTGCGGCCCCCAGACCCGGCAATGCTGAAATCAGCCCCATGATGCTGTCCTTTCACGATGTTGTTTCAGGGTCAGGTGCCAGCGGGAGGAGATGAATTCCTCGGCCCGGACGATCCACCCGCCCTTGCCGCCATCGCGCCGCCGTGCGTAGCGCCGGCTGGCGGGGCGGCGATCGGCGAGGTCGTAGTACCAGTTTCGCCGTTCCACCCCATAGGCATCGACGAGCAGTTGCACCCCGACCTCCGCCGCGATCCGGTGCGCGGCGGCGGCGGTGATCGGCCCGACGGCGCCATCGATGCCCAGCTCCGCGCCCAGCTTAACCAGCACAAGCTGCAGAAGCTTCACGGCCCTGTTCCCGGCATTGACATACATGTCGAATACCGCCGGTTGCAGATCGTCCGGCAGTAGACCCAGGCGCGGCACCTCGAAATATTGCGTACGGAAAATCCGGGCGGCATCGGTCACCCGCAGTATTCGGACGTCATCGACCGTCACCTGACCGTCGCCGTCCATGTCCAATCCAAGGCGGCGCATCGTGCCGATGGTAACGCCGTGGTTCGTCGCCCCCCCCGGATCGGACGGATCGTTTACGAATCCCCCCTCACGAGCGAGGATCCCCGTGATCATCTCATCAATTCTATCCATGAAACATGCCTTCAATGACCTTAATGAAAGGTGAAGAGCATATCCCATGGCGGTTGAGATAATCTTAATGCATCAGTTGGTCAGCTCGATCCCGCGATCCTCGAATGCGTCGGTCAGTTCCTTGGGACGATATTCCTCGTCATGTTTCGCCAGAACCTCGGTCGCGATGAAGACTCCGTCTTCCATGTGGCCGGTGACGATGGTGTCGGCCCCCTCCTCGAACAGATCGGGCACGATGCCGGTAAACCGGACACGAATGTCCGTCTGTGTGTCAGTGACGGTGAACTCATGCGTCGCACCGCGCGTCCAGTCCTTGACCAGACCGCCGAGGCGTATGGTCCGTGCGCCCGGCGGGTTTTCCGCAATTTCGCTGGGCAGGCGAAAGAATTGACCGCCCTGCCCGATCCCCACGATAATCAGGCCGGAGGCCGCGACCAGCAGCGACAACCCCAGAACGATCATAGTGATGCGACGTTTCTTGCGCGGTGACATGCTCATGGGAACACCGGTGCCATGGTCAGGCCGGACGTCTCCTCCAGCCCCAGCATCAGATTGGCGTTCTGCACCGCCTGCCCCGATGACCCCTTGGCCAAATTGTCGAGAGTCGAGAACACCCGCACACGGCCCGGCCTGCGATCCGCCACGACGCCGATATGCACGAAGTTCGAGCCGCGCACGTGCCGGGTCGCCGGTGCCTCACCTTGCGGCAGCACCACGACGAACGGCTCATCCTTATACCGTGCGACCATCGCGGCGTGGATCGCGTCGGCATCGCCCCGCACATGGGCTGTGCAGAGGATACCGCGGTTGGCGGGCATCAGATGCGGCGTGAAAATGGCCTCAACCTTGCGCCCCGCTGCCTTGGAAAATTCCTGATCGAACTCGGACGTATGCCTGTGCACGGGCAATCCGTATGGATGCGTTCCCTCGCTGACCTCGGAATGCAGCATTCCTTCCTTTGCGGCCCGGCCCGCGCCGGACACGCCGCAAATCATGTCGAGGATGATCTCATCCGGGTCGATCACCCCGGCGGAGAGCAAAGGCAGGATCGCATACATTCCCGTCGCGGCGTTGCAGCCGGTGCCCGCGACCAGATGCGCAGCCGAGATTTGCTCACGGTAAAACTCGCTGAGGCCATAGACCGCGCGTTCCTGCAAGTGCAGCGCCCGATGCGCATCACCGTACCATTTTTCATAGACCGCCGGGTCGCGCAGCCGGAAACCCGCGCTCAGATCGATGCATTTCACGTGTTCCGGCAGACTTGCGACGATCTCCTGCGAGGTGCCATGCGGCAGGGCGGCGAATGCCAGGTCGATGCCGGACCAGTCCACCTCCTCCACCGTGACCAGAGCAGGCAGATCGAGGTGGCGCAGATGTGGAAAGACCTGAGCGATCCGCAGCCCGGCCTTGGCGTTGGCGCACAACGCACCGATGCGCAGGTCGGGATGCGTCGCCAGAAGGCGGATCAACTCGGCCCCGGTATAGCCACTGGCCCCTATGATCGCGACGGTCTTGGTCATCTGAATTCTCCGTATCGTTGCCGCTGATCTAAGCCATCGCGGGCGGCGGATCAATCAGCGCGACGCGAACTCATGTCCCAACGCCCCGGCGGCAACCGGCACCGGCGACAGGTCATAGGTGCGTGTGCGCAGCATTTCCATCAACGCGCTTGCATCGTGGCAATGTCGGTCGATTTCATCGGTCGGAACCGGCTTGCCGATGACGATGGGCACATGCGCCCCGACGCGGGCCTTGAACTCCGAAATCAACAGCGCCATCCGCAATGTCTGATGCATGTGCGAGGCCATCTGGAACCGGCGGGAATTCACCCCGTGGAAATAGACCGGCACCACGGTCGCACCGCTTTTTGCGATCATCCGGGCCGTGAAGTTCCGCCAGCGTGGGTCCAGGGGAACGCCACGCGGGCTGGTTGCCGTGGATACGGTGCCGCCGGGAAAGATTCCGACGCATCCCCCTGCCCTCAGGTACCCGATCGCTTCGCGCCGGGTTGCCAGATTGATGCGCTGCGCCTCCTTCGTCTCATCGAAGCTGATGGGCAGGATCACCTCATTCAAATCATCTGCCTTACCAAAGACCTGATGCGCCACGATGCGAAAATCCGGTCGCGCCTGCTGCAACAGATGTCCCAGCAACAATCCGTCGAGGATGCCGAACGGGTGGTTGGCAACCACCACCAGCGGGCCGGTATGGGGAATGTCGGCGATGCAGCCCGCGATCACATCCAGACCCAGCCCGTAGCGTTCCACCATCACGGCCCAGAAATCGCGCCCCGCACTGATATCCGTTTGATAGTTTCGCGCCATGTGGATCAGCCGTGGTCGGCCCGTCAGGTTTTCAACAGTACGGATCAGCGCACGTCCGGCGCGGGTGCTGGCGGACCCGGCATAGGAGATTTCGCGTGTGACCTGTCGCCCGGACATGAGCCACATCCTTATCGTAACCTGTGCGTCCTTGTGCGGTGCGGGGTGGGCTTGGGTCAAGTGCCGGGTATCGCCGCTGCAACGAAAAAGGGGCCGCCCGCAGGCAGCCCCCTTCTGATAGCAATTGTGCGGATCAGCGCTTGGAGAACTGGAAGCTCCGGCGCGCCTTGCGCTTGCCGTACTTCTTCCGCTCCACCACGCGGCTGTCGCGGGTCAGGAAGCCTGCGGCCTTCAGCGCGGGACGCAGCGAAGGTTCGTAGAGCGTCAATGCCTTGGAAACACCGTGACGTACCGCGCCCGCCTGACCGGACAGACCGCCGCCCTTGACGGTGGCCATAACGTCGAACTCACCCTCGACACCAGCGATGGAGAACGGCTGCGCCAGAAGCATTTGCAGCACGGGGCGGGCAAAGTACTCGTTCATCGGCTTGCCGTTCACGATGACCTGACCCTTGCCGGGCTTGACCCAGACACGGGCGATCGCGTCCTTACGCTTGCCGGTGGCATAGGAACGGCCCAGTTCGTCACGAACGGGTTCCACAGGGGTTGCGGGCTCAACGTGGGAGACCTGCTCACCCTCATCCAGACCGAGGACGGAGGTATCGGCGGCCACGGCGTCTTTCAGACCGTCGAGCGATTTGATTTCGTCAGCCATCTTCATGCGCTCCGGGTGTTTTTCTTGTTCAGGGACTTCACGTCCAGAACATCGGGATTCTGTGCTTCGTGCGGGTGATCGGCCGACGCGTAGACGCGCAGGTTGGTCATCTGCTGACGCGAGAGGGGGCCGCCGGGCAGCATGCGCTTGACGGCTGCGGTCACGACACGCTCGGGGAACTTGCCCTCAAGGATCTGGCCCGCCGTGCGCGACTTGATGCCGCCGGGGTGGCCGGTGTGCCAGTAGTAGTTCTTGTCGGCGCGCTTGTTCCCCGTCAGCTGGATCTTGTCCGCGTTGACGATGATCACGTTGTCGCCCATGTCCATGTGCGGCGTGAAGGACGCCTTGTGCTTGCCGCGCAAGCGCATGGCCACGATCGAGGCGAGGCGACCCAGAACGATGCCTTCGGCGTCGATCAGGATCCACTTCTTCTCGATATCGGCCGGTTTGGCAGAGTAGGTTTTCATCTCATGCATTCCGTTGTTCGGTATCGAATGGGTACTGCCGAACAGATCGCCCGGCGGATGCAGGGGTTCTATACGCTCAGTCGGTGCAGTCAATCGACTTTGCGTCCGATATTCTTATGTTTTTCAATGCTTTAAAATTATGGTATTATTTTACCCCATACTTTAGAAGGCCCAGGCACCATTTCGCCCGTACATATGGTTGGCATCGTGACGCAAATGTCCTTTGCGCCAGCACGGACGGCAGACATCCTGCGCGCACCACAAAACGCTCCGAATCGATCCGGCCGAATTCGGCGTTCAGCGATCCGCTACGCTCATCATCCGGGGCGCAGGTTCGCCCCGGATGAGCAGTAGATGGAACTTATCTGATGGGCGGTATCGAATAGGTCACGCTGGCCCGTGCCACCGGAGCCTCCACCCCCTCAGAGCGCATCAGCACATCGCCCACCGCCAGCACCCTGCCCAGTTTGTGCAGCACCACCTCCGCGATCAGATCGCCCGGTGCCGGCTTGCGCATGAAATCAATGGAGCAATTCGTGGTCACGGTCATCGCCTGCTTGCCGATCATGCCCAGCACCGCGATGTAGAACGCGCAATCCGCCAGCGTGAACATGGACGGGCCGGACACGGTGCCTCCGGGACGCAAATCCGCATCGGTGACTTTCAGTCGCACCCGCGCCTGCATCGCAGACAGTTCTTCGACCGCAAATCTCCCCGCCATTTGAGGATATACTTCCTCAAGGAAATTCCCGACCTCGGCCGCGCTCATCTTCAGTTCCATTCTGTGCTCCAAATGCTATTCTGTCCGGCAGACTGGCAAAGGAGTCCTCATATGTCGATCCAAAGCATCTCCGAAAGTGCGCTTCTTCTTCGCCAGGATGCAGATGGCATAGCGACGCTGACCCTGAACCACGCCGAAAAGATCAATCCGCTGTCAGAGGAAATGCTGGCGGCGCTGCTCGTGCAACTCGACGCTCTGTCAACCGATGACAGCATCCGTGCGGTGATTCTGCGCGGTGCGGGCAAGGCGTTCTGCGCGGGTCACGATCTGCGCCAGATGACAGCGGCACGCAAATCCCCCGATGGTGGGGCCGCCTATTTCCGTGACCTCTTTGCCACATGCACCCGCGTCATGACCGCGATCCGCGACCTGCCCCAGCCGGTGATTGCTCAGGTTCATGGCATCGCGACCGCCGCCGGGTGTCAGCTGGTCGCGACCTGCGACCTGGCCGTCGCGGCGCAGGGCACCCGCTTCGGAGTCAATGGTGTGAATATCGGGCTGTTCTGTTCGACCCCCATGGTCGCGCTCAGCCGCAATATTCCGCGCAAACAGGCGTTCGAGATGCTGACCACCGGATCGTTCATTTCGGCCGACCGCGCGTTGGAACTGGGCCTTGTCAACCGCGTGGTGCCGCAGGACATGCTCGGCGCACATGCAGACGCGCTGGCCCGCAGCGTCGCGGCGAAATTGCCCACCGCCATGCGCTATGGCAAGGGGGCGTTCTATCGCCAGTTGGAGATGGGCATCGACGAAGCCTACGCCTTTACGGGTGAGGTCATGGCGCTGAACATGGCGGAACCCGATACCGAGGAAGGGATCGCGGCCTTTCTGGAAAAGCGCGACCCCAGTTGGAAGACGCCCTAGCCGCGCACGCTCTGCATGACCGGATATGCGGCGGAGAATCGCGCCCGCAACACCCCGACCCAGAGGCCGACTGCCAGCAGCTGATGCAGGATCGCGAAATACCACGGCGCACCGTAGATCACGGTCACGATGCCAAAGACGATCTGCAATGCCAGCATCGATGCCATCATGTTGAACGACGCCTGCACCTTGCGCAGTGAGGATTTTCGCGCCCTGAGCCAGACGAACAGACCGAACGCGGCCACGATATAGGCCAGAATACGGTGATTGAACTGAACCAGACCGGGATTTTGCAGAAAATTCGTCCAGGCAGGCTCCAGCACGAAGGCATCCGGCGGAAACACCTGCCCCGCCATCAGCGGCCAATCGGTATAGCTGCGTCCCGCATCAATGCCCGCGACCAGCGCCCCCAACAGGATTTGCACGAACACCAAGGCCGCCAGAATGCCCGACAGACGCACAAGCGGCACGACACGTTGGCGCCGGGCCTGCAATAGCTCCGCTTCGCGGCGATTCAGGCGAAAGATGTACCAGGCGATCAGTCCCAGAATAACGAAGGCCAGCCCTAGATGTGTGGCGAGGCGATAGCTCGCCACATCCAGCATCGTGCCGTCCAGACCGCTCGACACCATCCACCAGCCGATGGCCCCTTGCAGCCCGCCCAATGCACCGATCCCCAGCAGACGCGGCGTCCATCCGCGCGGAATCTTGCGTCGTGCCAGAAACCAGACGAAGCCGACCGCCCAAACCAGCCCGATCACCCGGCCAAGTTGCCTGTGACCCCATTCCCACCAGTAGATCGTTTGAAATTCGCCCAGCGTCATGCCCCGGTTTTGAAGCTGATATTCCGGGATCGTGCGGTACTTGTCGAACTCGATGGCCCACATTTCCGCGGACAAGGGCGGGATCGCGCCGGTCAGGGGTCTCCATTCGGTAATCGACAGCCCGCTATCAGTCAGTCGGGTCAGCCCGCCGACCACGATCATCGCCAGAACCAGCAGGAATAACACGCTCAACCAACGGGCGATGGCACGTCGGGCCGGCATCTCGTCCAGACGGCGCGGCGGTGGAGCGGGGTTTGCCGGCGTGGTGGTCGTCACATCCTCAAAAATCGAGCGGGAATTGGCCATGATCCGTCCTGTCGCAATTTCGCCTTCGGACTTACCGCGCCGCCTGCCCGCTCACAAGAGCCGGGGACGACGCGGATTGCCGCGGCACAGGGTCCCCTACGGGATCGAGATATGAAAATGCCGCCCCCGTCATGTGACGGGGCCGGTACAATTTGCGATCAGCAGGTCGATCAGACGTCGATCTGTGTCATCTCGTCGAAGGCACCACGCAGGGCTGCGGACCATGCCTCGGACATCAGCGCCCAGTTCTCATCACCTTCCTCGATGCGGCGCAACTGGTCGAAACCGATATCATCCTTCTTGATGACCGCCAGATCCAGCGGCATCCCGACGCTGAGATTCGAACGCAACGTCGAATCCATCGAGAGGAAAGCCGCGGTGATCCCCACATTCAGCGGAGTCTCGGGCGTGATGATTCGGTCCAGAATGGGCTTGCCGTATTTATGCTCACCAATCTGGAAATAAGGTGTATCCTCGGTCGCTTCGATGAAGTTACCGGCAGAGTAGATATTGAACAGGCGCATCTCACCACCGGTACGCTGCCCGGCCAGAACGATGGAACTGAGCGCGCTCTCACCCGCCTGCTGCAGGCCCGGGCCATAGCGGTTCATCACGATCCGCATTGCATCGCCGACGATCTCCGCGACGCGAAACATGGTTGGCGCAGTGTACAGCGTCTCGATACCGTCCTCGGTATGTTCGATATTTTCATTCAGCAGCGAGATGACAGCCTGCGTAATGGCCAGATTGCCCGCTGTCATCATTGTCATGACCCGATCACCCGGGACGGTCCAGGTGAACATCTTCTTGTACTTCGAGATCGTGTCGATCCCGGCATTCGTGCGCGTGTCGGAAAGACAGACGATACCTTCGTTCAGTTTGATTGCGACGCAATAGGTCATTGGGATTTCCTCGGAGGAGTTGTGAGCGGCAACAACTGTGCGCCGCCCACACGAAATCAAGCATTATTGTGACTGCGACTGCGTTTCTATCAATTCCGGTCCATTAAAGCCATATGCGTGCGCGATCGCACCGGCCAGAACGTTGGTATCCGCGATCTGACGTGTCAGCCATTCGTGCAATCCGTTGCCGATGATCTGCTCCACCGACAAGGCGTCGAGCGTGGTCAGCATCTCGCGGGCCTGTGCACAAACGGCACGCTGGTCCGGGGTGCCGCCACCGATGGATTCCAGATGTTCCACGATGTCGCACATCGCGGCGATGATGCTGCGCGGGCTTTTCTTGTTGAGAATCAGGAAGTGCACGACGGACTGAGGTGTCACCGTCTCACGATATATCCAGCGAAACGCGCGCAGCGAATTCGTCGCCCGCAGCAACTGCACCCATTGCATGTGATCCAACCCGCCGCCGACATCCTGCGCGTCGGGCAGCAGCACGTGATATTTCACGTCGATCAGACGGGCGGTTGCGTCCGAGCGTTCCACCGCCATGCCCAGCGTAATGAAATCGCGGCCCTCGTCACGCAGCATCGAGGCCTCGACCGCGCCCTGGAACAGGAATCCGCAATTCTTGACCCAATCCAGAAACTCGGCTAGCCGACCGCCGGTGATGTCACGGCCCGACTTGCCGCGCATCTCCGCCCAGTTGGAATTGAGCACATCCCAAACTTCGCGCGTGACGGCAATGCGCATGGCACGTGCGTTTTCGCGTGCGGATTTCATGCAGCACAGGATCGAGGACGGGTTGTCCTCGTTGAAGATCAGATGCCGCGCCACGCTTTCCATGTCGGCGTTCTTGATATCACCGTCATAGATCTCATGGCTGCCGCTGGCGATCAGGATCGATTCCCATTCCGAGGCCCGCCCCTCATCCGAATTGGGGATGTTGTCCATGCGGCGGCCCGCATCCAGCAGGCGTGCGATGTTCGACGCACGCTCGACATAGCGCGACATCCAGAAAAGTCCGTTTGCGGTCCGGCTCAGCATCGTGTGGCCCCCATCATTTGTTCAGAACCCACGTATCCTTGACGCCGCCACCCTGCGATGAGTTCACGACCAGCGAACCCTCTTTTAGTGCGACACGGGTCAAACCGCCGGGGATCAGCTTCGTCTCACGACCGGAAATCACGAAGGGGCGCAAATCGACGTGACGCGCGACCAGACCGTCAGCGCCCAGTGTCGGCGCGGTGCTCAGCGCCAATGTGGGTTGCGCGATGAAGCCTGCGGGATCAGCCTCGATCCGCTTGGCGTACTCCTCGATCTCGGCTTTCGTGGCCTTGGGTCCGATCAACATGCCATAGCCGCCGGAGCCGTGAACTTCCTTCACCACCAGATCCGCGAGGTTTTCCATGACATATTTGTATTCGTCGGGCTTTCCGCAGCGCCAGGTCGGCACGTTGGGCAGGATCGGTTCCTCACCCAGATAGAACTTCACCATTTCGGGAACGTAGATATAGATCGCCTTGTCGTCCGCCACGCCCGCGCCCGGCGCGTTGACGATGGTGACGCCGCCGTTCTTGTACGCCTCCATGATACCCGGAACGCCCAGCATCGAATCCGGGCGGAAGCATCTGGGGTCGAGGAAGGCATCATCCAGCCGGCGATACAGCACGTCGATCCGTTGCGCGCCCTGCGTGGTCCGCATGAAGACGCGGTTGTCCTCAACGAACAGATCCGGCCCCTCGACCAGTTCCACGCCCATCAGATCGGCCAGAAATGTATGCTCGTAATAGGCGGAGTTGAAATGGCCCGGCGTCAGCAGGGCCAGGGTCGGTTCCCCCTCGCACATCGGTGGCGCGACGGAGGCCATCGCCTCAGCCAGCATGTCGCCGTAATGATCCACAGGCCGCACGATGCCTGACCGGAACAGCTCGGGAAACATGCGTGACATCACTTCGCGGTTTTCCAGAACGTAGGAAATGCCGGAGGGCGTGCGGCAATTGTCCTCCAGCACGTAGCTTTCACCCTCACCGACCTGCACCAGATCGACACCGCAGATGTGGGAAAAGATGCCGCCGGGGGGGGCGAACCCCTCCATCACCGGCTCATACGCATCGTTGCCGTCGATCAGATCGGCAGGAACGATGCCTGCCTTCACGATGGCGCGTTCGGTGTAGATGTCGGTCAGAAAGGCGTTCAGCGCCTTGGCCCGCTGGATGGATCCGGCCTCGATCCGGTCCCATTCGGTGGCGCTGAAAATGCGCGGCACCATGTCGAACGGGATCAGACGTTCCGGGTCGCCCCCCTCCCCATACACCGCGAAGGTGATCCCCACCCTGCGAAACAGGGCTTCGGCCTCCGCTCTTTTTTCGTTGAGAGCGTCAGGACCGTTGGCATTCAGCCAGTCCTGGATCAGTCGGTACTCGGGACGAATATCGTCCCCGCGATACATTTCGTTGAACATTTCGCCTTTCCGGTGGAAATTTCCGTCCGTTATGTCAGCTTCTCCCATACAGTCTGACCTTTTTTCTACACTTGCCAAGGGTCGCTGACACATTTTTCGGCACTCGCGCCCGACATGGAGACATTATGAGCATCAAGATCGCACTGACCCACCGGACCAGCTACAGCTATGACCGGCCGATCCAGCTCAACCCGCATGTTGTGCGCCTCAGACCTGCGCCCCATGCCCGTACGCCGGTGCTGTCCTATTCTCTCAAGATCACGCCCGAGGATCATTTCCTGAACTGGCAGCAGGACGCATTTTCCAACTGGCAGGCGCGTCTGGTCTTTCCGGAAAAAACCACTGAATTCAGCGTCGAGGTGCAGTTGATCGCGGACATGATCGCGATCAACCCGTTCGATTTCTTCGTCGAGGATGGTGCCGCCGAGGTGCCGTTCCAATATTCGGGCACCCTGCGCAAGGAGCTGTCGATCTTCCGCCGTCAGCCGCGCCAGACCAAGACGTTCCACCGCTACATGGCCGCCGCCCCGCAGACCAACGGCTCCACCAACGACTGGCTGGTCGCGATCAATCAATACGTCCAGAACACCATCAACTACACCGTGCGGATGGAACCGGGGGTGCAGACGCCCAAGGAGACCATCGTCAAGGCATTGGGTTCATGTCGCGATTCGGCATGGCTGCTGGTGAACATGCTGCGCGAATTCGGCTACGCGGCGCGGTTCGTGTCCGGCTATCTGGTGCAGCTCAAGGCGGACCTGCGCTCGACCAATGGTGCCGACGGGCCCGAGGAAGACTTCACCGATCTGCACGCCTGGTGCGAGGTCTACCTGCCCGGTGCGGGATGGGTCGGCCTCGACCCGACATCGGGCCTCTTCGCGGGTGAGGGGCACATTCCGCTGGCCTGCACGCCGCTGCCCTCCTCCGCCGCGCCGATCTCCGGTTCGCTGGAACAGGCGGAGGTGGAATTTGACTTCGAGATGCGCGTGGACCGGATCGAGGAGCCGCCGCGCGTCACCGCCCCCATCTCGGATGCCAACTGGGCAGCACTGGACCGCACCGGCCGGATGATCGACCGCAAGCTTGAGGAAGGCGACGTGCGCCTCACCATGGGCGGCGAGCCGACATTCGTCTCCGCCTATGACCGGGATGGTAAGGAATGGACCGTCGATGCCGTAGGGCCGACCAAGCGGGAGAAGGCCGACGAGCTGATCCGTCGCCTCCGCACGCGCTTCGCTCCCGGCGGAATGCTGCATTACGGTCAGGGCAAGTGGTATCCGGGCGAACAGCTTCCCCGCTGGGCGTTCTCGCTCTACTGGCGCGGCGACGGTCTGCCGCTGTGGAAAAACCCCGATCTGGTCGCCAAGGAGGGCGCGCAGGGCGCCGGTATCGAGGAGGCCGAAACCTTCATGGAGCATCTGTGCGATGCGCTGGAGGTCGAACGCGATCTGGCTGCCCCGACCTTCGAGGATCCCGCCGCCTTCTCGCTGCGCGAACAGGAACTGCCCGCGAATGTGGACCCGGAGGATTCCAAGCTGGACGATCCGCAGGAACGCGCCCGCCTCGCCCGCGTGTTCGAACGCGGATTGGGCAACGCCACCGCCTTCGTCCTGCCACTGCAACTGGCGCAGTCCGGCGACCGGCGACGTTTCAAATGGCGGTCCGAGAAGTGGAAGACCCGGCGCGGCAAGCTGTTCCTGATGCCCGGCGACAGCCCCGCAGGCTTCCGCCTGCCCCTCGGTTCGCTGGAGCATGTGCCAGAGGCCCGGCGCATCCACCAGTTCCAGCGCGATCCGATGGTCAAACCCGGTCCCCTGCCGCAGGTCGAGGGCGGACGCGTCGTGTCCGAACCCTCACAAACCCCGTCCGATGACTGGATGGCCGCGCATACTGTCTTCCTCGAAAGCGAGGAGCCGGTCCGCACCGCGCTGACCGTGGAACCGCGCGACGGGCGTGTCTGCGTCTTCCTGCCACCCACCGGCACCGTCGAGGAATATATCGACCTGATCAGCGCGGTGGAGGAAACAGCCGAGGCACTGGACCAGCCCGTGCATGTCGAGGGCTATGAGCCGCCCCGCGATCCGCGCATGAACATGATCGGCGTCACCCCCGACCCCGGCGTGATCGAGGTGAACATCCACCCGGCCAAGAACTGGGGCCAGCTCGCGCAAGTGACCGAAGTCCTCTACGACGAAGCGCGTGAGATCGGTCTGGACAGCTTTACGTTCCAGGTGGACGGCCGGCCCACCGGCTCCGGTGGCGGCAATCACATCGTCGTCGGCGGCGAAACACCGTCCGACAGCCCGTTCCTGCGCCGGCCCGATTTGCTCGGCTCGATCATCCGCTACTGGCAGAACCACCCGTCGCTCAGCTATCTGTTCTCGGGCATGTTTATCGGCCCGACCAGCCAGGCCCCACGCCTGGATGAGGCCCGCCACGACAGCCTGTATGAGATGCAGATCGCGTTGAAGGAGGTCGAGCGTCTGGGCGGCGAACCCCCACTGTGGCTGGTGGACCGCATCTTCCGCCACCTGCTGACCGATCTGACCGGCAACACCCACCGGGCGGAGATTTGCATCGACAAACTGTTCTCCCCCGACGGTCCCACCGGGCGTCTGGGACTGGTGGAGTTTCGCGGCTTCGAGATGCCACCGCATCCGCGCATGGGAATGGCGCAGGCGCTGATCATCCGTGGCCTGATCGCATGGTTCTGGAACGAGCCCTACAAGGGTGAGTTGAAACCGCGCGGCACCCATCTGCACGACACATACCTGCTGCCTGCCCATTGCTGGGCCGATTTCCAGGACGTGCTCACTGATCTCAGCGGTGCCCACGGCACCCCGTTCGACGAAGCCTGGTTTGTCGCACAACGCGATTTCCGCTTCCCGATCCTCGGCACGCATCAGGTCGAGGGCGTCGGGTTGGAACTGCGCGCCGCGATCGAGCCGTGGCTGGTTCTGGGTGAGGAAAGCACCGCCGGCGGCACCGCTCGCTTCGTGGACAGTTCCGTCGAACGCTTGCAGATCAGCATGGAAAACGCCGATCCGCGCTTCCAATTGACCTGCAACGGCTACGCCCTGCCCCTGCATGAGGTGCGCGGCAAACAGGTCGCGGGCATCCGCTTCCGCTCATGGCAACCGTGGAGCGCACTCCATCCCACCATCCCGGCCAACGGCCCGCTGGTGTTCGATCTGTGGGACAACCTTTCGGGCCGCTCCGTCGGCGGATGCACCTACCACGTCCACCACCCCGGCGGTCGCGCGCATGAGGTGCGTCCGATCAACGCGTTGGAGGCCGAGGGCCGTCGGATTTCGCGATTCGAGAAGGGCGGGCACTCGCAGCACTTGGAGCACCCGAAATACCTCGGTGTGCACCCGGACTTCCCCAAGACACTCGACCTGCGCCGGGTGTGATACCGTTTTCGCCGGTGGCTCAAACAAGAGCCTCCGGCGGGGATATTTTCGGGAGCAAAGTGGGGGTTAGAGGCCGATCAGACGGGCAAGCAATTCGCCCGCCTTTTCTGCAAAAGTGTAGATCCCGAACATTTCGGAGCCACTTTTCACAAAAACCACACCATTGCGCCGCGCCTCGGCTATCGAACGCGAGGCGCGGCTTGCATAACGATGTGCTGCCATGACCCGTTTGGGGTCATCGCTGGGAACGGTATTATCGAGGACCAGCTCAAGATCGGCAGGCAACATCGTGGCCAATTCGCCGTCACTGATCGCCACGATTTCTGCCGTAATCGTGCGCAACTGTTGCTGTTGCAAATCTGACATCTCGCGCAATTGCAGCGCAGTCCGGGCCAGCACGGCCTTTTCAACATCCGGCACCCATGCACGCACATTGGTCGCATTGGATTCGAGCGTATTGCGAAGCTTACGCACCGCGCGGCTATCAAGCAGCGGGTTTTCAACAATCAGCATATCAATATCGAGGATCGCGCGGAGCATATCATCATGAACCTGCTGCGGATCATCGGCATATTGCGCCAGCAAACGGTCCAATTGCGGCAGCACGTTTGCCATTTCGTAAAGGCTATTCGAAGCGGCAAGGGCCGCGCGCATATCTGCGACAGCATTGCGCAAAGTATTTAGGATTGTGTTGAACAGCGATACTTCAGTGATGGGCCGGGGAACAACGTGCAAACGTCTGCGTTCTGGGTTCCAAACGATATCTTCGGCAAGCGGCGTTGCCTGCTCGACATAGCGCGCCTCAATCTTCGCAATCTCAACCGCGACTGCCTCGGCCCCTTCGTCCCAGACATCAGGCGCGATCAACGCAATATCCCGCAGCATGTCCCAATTCTGTGCGCGGCCCTGCAACAGGCCGTCATACCAATCGATCCAGAAGGTATAGCCGGGCCGTTGTTCAAGCTGCGCGCGGAATGCCGCCCATTCCGCTTGCAGAGGATTGTAACCCTGCGGCCAAAGCGGGTTTGCCAACACATCGCGGGGCACATCCTCCCCTTCTTGAGCATTCGCCAGAACAACGGAGTCGGCGGCGGCGGCGGCGGATAAGTCGGCGGAGGCGGCGGCGACGGAGGAGCGGGCGGCGGAGGCGGCGGCGACGGATAAGGCGGCGGCGGCGGCGGCGGATAAGGCGGCGGAGGCGGAGGCGGCGGCGGAGGCGGAGGCAGCGGCGGAGGCGGCGGAGCGGGCGGCGAAGAAGGCGGCGGCGGAGGCGGCGGAGGCCTTGATGTCGTCGGTTGGCACAAGAGCCGCGACCGACGATATCAGCAGGCACCTGAATGTCGTAAATGTCAAAGTCTGATGAACTTCTTTACCGCCGACAGCCAGCGGAAGAACGCGTGCAGCACTGCGAAAAGCCATTGCCACGGCCACCTCACGCGGCTTGTCGTGCAACCAGTCTTCAAGCTCATCCGGTGTCATGCTGTTCGGTCCCATCGGAATGCGCGTTCGGGCCGAAGTTAGCACCATGACCGCACAACGCGAGTAAAATGCGGCGCATTAACCTTTCACCCCTGTGGCTAGACCTGCCAGCCGCGTGCCATACCGATACCAGCCGGATCTCAGCGTGGCGGTTTCGCCGTTAACCCTTGCCGTACAGCTCCCCCGCCCGCGCCTCGAACGCGCCAACGATCCGGCGCATCGCCTCGTTGAAGACAACGCCGATGGCCGCTTGCAGGATGCGCGACTTGAACTCGAAATCAACGAAGAAATGCACAGTGCAGCCGCCATCCGCGCACGGTTCGAACCGCCAGTTGTTGACGAGGTATTTGAACGGTCCCTCAAGGTATTCCACGTCGATCGTCATCGGCACAGGTTTCATGGTCACGCGGCTCAGGAAGCTTTCGCGGAACACCTTGAAACTGACGATAAGGTCGGCATCCACCTGAGTCCCCTCGGGTATCTCGCGTTCTTCACGCACGCGGCAGGCCACGACCCAGGGCAGGAACTGCGGATAGGATTTCACGTCCGCGACCAGATCGTACATCTGCTGCGCGGTGTAGGGCATCACCCTCTCATCGGTATGGGTCGTCATCTTTGCCCCCTCACGGCTCTTTCAGGCGTGATCTGTTTGCCGTAAACAAGCGGCGCATACAACATCGGGTTCCCCCTATTGCGGAGAGTTTCATGCTACCCTACGCCATCGACGAGATGATTTCGGCCAAATCCATTGCCGCCCGGGTCGAGGCGCTGGCCCGCACGATCTCCGACCATTTCGCGGATACCGACAAGCTCGTCGTCGTGGGGCTTTTGCGCGGATCGTTCATCTTTATCGCTGACCTGGTTCGCGAACTGGACCTGCCGGTCGAGGTCGATTTCATCGAGGCGTCAAGCTATGGCGATGGTGTGGAATCCAGCCGGGAAGTGCGCATTCTCAAGGACTTGCGATCCGGCATCGAGGGGCGCGACGTGTTGGTGGTCGAGGATATCGTGGACACTGGCTGGACGCTGAATCACGTACGCGGCATGCTGGAGGCTCGCAATCCGGCCCGGTTGGAGGTTTGCGCCCTGCTCGACAAACCCTCCCGACGCGAGGTCGATATCCGCGCCACATGGACCGGTTTCGAAATCCCGGACGAATTCGTCGTGGGCTATGGCATCGATTATGCCCAACGCAACCGCAACCTGCCGCATATCGGCAAGGTTCGCTTTCTGCCGAACTGAGGCGACTTGTCGCGGGGTGGTGGCGTTCTAATTGTGGTCCAGCCATTGAGGATCACAGATGACAGATCGCCGGACCATCGCGCAACGTCCTGAATTTGCACAGAAGCCGCGCCCGCTTACGGCCGGTTCGGCCGATATGGTACGCGATGCAGTGCGCGGCATGGCCCGGCACAATTACGGCTGCGTTGTCGTGGTGGACGATGCTGGGCGTGTCGAAGGCGTGATGACGGAACGCGATATTCTCAAGCGCCTGATCGACAGTGATCTCGACGTCGAAACGACTCAAGTCGGCCAGATCATGACAGCGAATCCTCGTGTCGTTCAACGCGACGATCAGGTGGTGGATTGGCTGCGCATCATGTCGAACGAGCGGTTCCGCCGCCTGCCCGTCGTGGATGAGACAGGACAGTTGGAAGCGGTTTTCACCCAAGGCGATTTTGTCAGCTATACTTGGCCGGAACTGACAGATGGGCGCATGGGCGGCGGAACCGCGCGCCATGCGATGGAGTGGCGCCCGATCGCGATCACCGGTGCGGTCGTGGCGCTATACACCATGGTGATGGCGCTGATCTTTACCGCGCGCTAGGCACCCAGTTTCTTGAGCCGCGCGCTACGCAGACGCGCGAAATCGTCGCCGGCGTGATAGCTTGACCGGGTCAGCGGCGTGGCGGACACCATCAGGAAGCCCTTGCCATAGGCGGCCTTTTCATAGCCCGCGAATTCCTCGGGCGTCACGAAGCGGTCGACGCGGTGATGCTTCGGCGTCGGTTGCAGGTATTGTCCTATGGTCAGGAAATCGATGTCGGCGGCGCGCATATCCTCCATCACCTGATGCACGGCCTGCTTGTCCTCACCCAGACCGACCATGATGCCGGATTTCGTGAACATCGTCGGGTCCATCTCCTTGACCCGTTGCAGCAATCGCAGCGAATGGAAATAGCGAGCACCGGGCCGAACCTCCGGATAGAGGCCGGGCACGGTTTCCAGGTTGTGGTTGAACACGTCCGGGCGTGCCTCGACCACGATTTCCAGCGAACCGGGTTTCGAGCGTATGAAGTCCGGGGTCAGGATCTCGATCGTGGTGTCGGGGGCCTTGCGGCGGATGGCGCGGATGGTCTGGGCGAAATGCTCCGCCCCGCCATCGTCGATATCGTCACGGTCGACGGAGGTGATGACGACGTGGTTCAGGCCCAGCTTCTCAACCGCGGCGGCGACGCGGCCCGGTTCAAACACGTCCAGCGCCTCGGGCGGTTTGCCGGTGGCGATGTTGCAGAACGTGCAGGCGCGGGTACAGACCTCGCCCATGATCATCATGGTGGCGTGGCCCTGCGACCAGCATTCGCCGACATTGGGGCAGCCTGCCTCCTCACATACGGTGACGAGGTTGTTTTCACGCATGATCTTCGCGGTTTCGCGGTATCCGGCGGAGTTCGGCGCCTTGACGCGGATCCAGTCGGGCTTGCGCGGCTGGGCGTTATCGGGGCGCCGCGCCTTCTCGGGGTGACGCTCAGCCGGGATTTTCAGATCGCGTGGTGCCATGGTGATCTCCTTCGCGGGACTGTCATACTGTTTCACATCGACCTTGTCATGGTCCGCGTCAAGCGTTTCGGGGCGTGGTGCGGCGGCACTGTGCCCTATTCGACGCGCAGCGTGACCTCACCCAGTCCGGTGACCGCCATGCGCGCATCGTCACCTGCGGCGACCGGCAGCAGCGGTGTGTGCGCGCCACACAGGATAACGTCACCCTGCCGCAGTTGCACACCGCGCGCCGCATACAGATTGGCCAGATAGGCGAGCGCATCCAGCGGCGGTTCGGGGGCGGCATTCGCGCTGTCGCAGTGAACCGTATCACCGATGCGAACATGCGTGGCGCCGATCTGATCGCCGCTCGGCGTTCCGAGGACCAGACCCGCGTTGAAGACGCCCTGCGCGATGATGTTCAGACCGTCCCTGGACGCGGCGCGCCGACGGTCGAGAACCTCGAACGCCGGGACCAGATATCCGACATGGCGCGCAACACTGTCCGCGTCCTGCGCCACCATGGGAATGTCCTCGGCCAAAACAGCCGCGATTTCGGGTTCCAGCATCAGGGTGGAGTGGTCCTGCGCCGACAACACCGCCCCGTCCGGCAGGATTGACCGCTTCAGCACCCGCGCGCCGGCGGGGGCCTCGACGCCGAAACCGGAAAGCAACTCGGGACGGTTCCAGGCGATCTTGTAACCGCCGACAGGCCCCTCCAACGCGGTGAGCGCGTCCTGCACGGCATAAGCCGTCTGAATATCGGGGATGTCATAATCCGCGAAATCGGTCCGGTCGGCGCGGTCCTTCGCGATCTGGACCGCCAGGCTCATCGGGGTCATCTGATTTCTCCGGCATCGACCATAAGGCGGGTTTGATAGGCGGCGGAAATGTGGGCCCGCGCGGCGTCGTCCGCTGCGGCCCCGTCGCGCGCCTCGATTGCGGTGACGATGACGTGATGTTCGTCCAGCGCGGCACCGCTGCGCCCGCTGGCGGCAAACGAGGTCGTGGTCAGCAACGCCATGGAGCGTCGGACGCTTTCCAACTGCCGGATCAGGAACCGGTTGTGCGAGGCGAGGTGGATCTGGCGGTGAAAACGCTTGTTCGCCCGACTCAACGCCTGCGGATCGCCCAGCAGCTTCCGATCCTGCGTGATCATGTCGTAGAGAACGCCGATCTCCTCGGGTGCGGCATGTTGCGCGGCCAGACGGGCGGCCAACCCCTCCAGCTCGGCCCGGACGGTGTAGAGCTCCCCCAGTTGATCGTGATCCAGTGAGGCGACCATCAGGCTGCGCCCGTCGCGGCTCAGCACGCCTTGCGTTTCCAGCCGTTGCAGCGCCTCGCGGATGGGGGTGCGCGACATGCCCAGACGGTCGGCCAGTTCGCTTTCCACCAACCTGTCGCCCGGCCGGTAATCCCCGTGGTCGATGGCGTTCAGAATACGGCCATAGGCATCGTTCGGATGTGTCTCGGACATATCGGTCCTTCGATTTGCGAGCATGAATACCGTCAGCGGCTTTTGTGCACGTCGGTATGCCGACAGGTCAAGGCCCGCTCACGCCTTTGCGGTGATGCACCAGCCGGCCGTCGGCACCTCGACATATCCGTCGCGCACCAGGGGCGAGAACGCTTCGGTCAGGGCGGCGGCCACACGGGCCCTCGTATCGGGGTCGACCTGACGCAACCTGCTGGCTAGGGTCCCGATTCGCATTACGAAGGCAACGGCCCGCACGACGGGATCGGGATCGTTTCCAGTCGCGATGCGCGCGGGTCGGTCCACGGCCTGCCACTGCACGTCTTGCCATCCCGCATCGCGCAGCAAGGGCGCGAAATACTCCGGATCGGCCCATCCGAACGGGCCCGGACCACTCAACGACGGGGGGCGGGTCACGTCCTTGCCCAGAACGGGACGCGCTGCCACCAGCGGCACCGTCACCCAACCGTTCAGCGCGGCCTCACGCCAACAGGTGACGGAGAGCTTACCGCCAGGTTTCATCTGCGCGTGCAGATGGCCCCACGCCTGTTCCGGCGCATCGAAGAACATCGCCCCACAGCGCGAATGCAACGCATCGAACGGCACGTCGAATTCGTGCCGGGCGGCATCGTCATGCACCCAATCGATCCGCTGCGCCGTATCCTGCCCCCGTGCCACCGCCAGCAAATCGCCGGATACGTCCAGCCCTGTGACCTGCGCGCCCGCATCGGCCAGCGCGAATGCGGTGTCACCCGCCCCGCATCCCAGATCGAGCACGCGCTGCCCGCGCACATCGCCAAGCGCGTCGATCCCCGCAGCCCCCACCGGGCCCAGCAAACCGTCCATCGCGTCCGCCTTATCAGCCCATTCGCGGCCCACACGCCCCGTCCAATCCTCTAATCCGCTCATTATTCTCACCTCCCTCTCGACCCGTCCTTGTGTGCAGCTTAGATGCATAGAAATGAAAGACCAATTTGACCATGTACGCAGCTGGGTTTTCGACCTGGACAACACGCTGTACCCCCCGACCGCCCGTCTGTTCGATCAGATGGATGCGCGGATGAATGCCTGGATCACGCGCGAAATCGGCGTAACCCCGCAGGAGGCGCAGGCCCTGAGAGAAGGGTATCTGACGCAATACGGCACGACGCTGGGCGGATTGATCGAACATCACGGCATCGACGCTGACGATTTCCTGCGCGACACGCATGAACTGGACCTGAAGAACATCGCCCCGGCCCTGCATTTGCGGGCGGAGATCGACAGGCTGCCGGGGCGCAAGATCGTCTTCACCAACGGATCGCGACGCCATGCCGACCGCGTGACTGAGGCTTTGGGCCTGACCGGTGCCTTCGACGCGCATTACGGCATCGAGGACGCGAAATATGTCTCGAAACCCCGCCCCGAGGCCTTCGACAGAGTTTTCACGGCCGAGGGGCTGACGCCGGAGCGGTCCGCGATGTTCGAGGATATGGCGATCAACCTGACGATTCCGTATAAGCTGGGAATGCGAACCGTGCTCGTCTCGCAGGAGGATGTGGCACAACCCGATCATGTCCATCATGTGACGGACGACCTCGCGCAGTTCCTGTCGCGCATCAACGGGTGAGGGTATAATGCTGCATAATAAGGATATTCTGGTCGCGGGGGGCGGCGTTGCCGGGCTGATGGCGGCGATGAGCTTCGCCAGTATCGGCTACGATGTGATCTGCGTCGATCCCTCCCCCCCCATCGTGGAGCAGGACGACACACGCGCGGATCTACGCTCCACCGCGTTTTTGATGCCGGCGGTGGAGATGATGCGCCAGATCGGGCTGTGGGATCGCCTCGCGCCCCATGCCGCGGAACTGCGGGTCATGCGGTTGTGCGATGCGGGCGGGGTTGAGAACGAGATCCGCGAACAGGTCGATTTCACCGCCACCGAAATCGGTCATGAGAGATTTGGCTGGAATATCCCCAACCGCGCCCTGCGCCAGACCATGATCGCACATGCAGAGACATTCCCCACGCTCGACCTGCGGATGGGCCGCGCGGTGCGGGACCTGCTGCCGCGCACCGGCGCTGCGCGTGTCACCCTCGACGATGGCACCCGGATCGAGGCGAAGCTGGTTATCGCCGCCGATGGTCGCGACAGCCTGATCCGCGAATTGCTCGATATTCCGGTGCGCACAACGCGGTACGGCCAGAAGGGCATCGTCTTCGCCGTGCGTCACGCGCTGCCGCATAACGGGGTCAGTACCGAACTGCACCGCACCGGCGGGCCCTTCACGCTGGTTCCCCTGCCCGATCAGGACGGCGTTCATCGCTCCGCCGTGGTCTGGATGGATACCGGCCCGAACATCGCGGATCTGATGAAGCTGGACGACGCACCGTTCAGCGCCGCCGCGACGGAGCGGTCCTGCGGCATCCTGGGCCCCTTGCAGATCGAGGGGGCGCGGGGCTGCTGGCCGATCATCTCACAACAGGCCTCCGCGCTGACCGGCCCACGGACCGCCCTGATCGCGGAGGCCGCGCATGTCATGCCGCCGATCGGGGCGCAGGGTCTGAACATATCGCTGGCCGATATCCGCGCTCTGCTGGATGCAGCGGGCCGGCATGGTTTGGGCAGTGAGGCAATGCTGGATGATTACGACCGCGCGCGCCGCCACGACATCACACTGCGTGAGCGGGGGGTGGAGCTGCTGAACCGTGCCGCCCTGACCGAGGTTCAGCCCCTGCGCGACCTGCGACGGGCCGGGCTACACCTGATCGGTACGCTGGGATCGGTGCGTGCTGCCGCCCTGCGGCGCGGTATGGGACTAACCTGAAATTTGGCCTGAAATACGGCCCCCGCATACCGGCGCGGCGCAACCCGTCGTGCCGGGGGCCGATGTCGCCAGCCCCTTGAGCACACGCACCGCCAGATAGGCGAAGGCCTGCGCCTCCAGCATGTCACCGTCCAGGCCCACAGCCTCCACCGGATCGACAACGCCATCCAGCGAGGTGTCCAACCAGGCCATCATCGTCGCATTGTGCCGACCGCCACCACAGACCAGCCAGCGCGCCGGGGGTGAGGGCAGATGCGCGCGCGCGCGCCGCACCGCGTGGATGGTAAAGGCGGTCAGAAACGCCGCGCCATCGCGAGTCTCCATCTCACGCGCTGCTTTCGAAACTTCACGGAAACCATTGCGATCCAAGGATTTCGGCGGCAGTACATCAAAATACGGATCATCGAATACGGGATGCGCCCGATGCCAGAGCGCACCCCGGCTTGCCTGCGCGCCTGACAGATCCTGCGGCACGCCTGTACGCTCCTGCATGAAATCGTCCAGCAGCGCATTCGCGGGACCGGTGTCGAAGGCCAGCAGGGCGCCGGGCGACTCGGGTTGCGGAATGCGCGGATCGACCCAGGTGACATTCCCGACGCCACCCAGGTTCAGGAACGCCACCGGTTCCTGCATACCGGCCCACCGGGCCAGCGCGTGATGAAAGAACGGGGCCAGCGGCGCGCCCTCTCCCCCTGCCTGCATATCTGCCGAGCGAAAATCCCAGACGACCGGCATGGCGAGCTTTGCCGCCAGCGCCGCACCGTCGCCAAGCTGATGCGTACGACGTCCGACCGGGTCATGGGCCAGGGTCTGACCGTGAAACCCTACCACATCCGCCGTGGGCAATGCGCGCACCGCTGCGAGGTGCCGCCGCTCCACGATTTCCGCCGTTGCACCCAACGCATTGCCTGTCCCCGGCCACAGACCCTGCGCCGCAACCAAAACGGAGCGTTCCTCAGCCCTGTAGGGGGTGAAATGTCCCTGACCGAACCCCTCGATCCGGTGGCCGTCCGTCTGGATCCACGCGGCATCCACGCCATCCATGGACGTGCCGCTCATCAATCCGATCGCCCGCATCGCACGTCCTCTTTTCTTTCGTTCCTCAGCGGGGCATATATCGCGTGCCTCGTTAAGGCGCAAAGGATGAGATGATGACCTACCAGCCGAAGAGCGAATTCCTCCGCACCATGATCGCGCGCGGATTCATGCAGGATTGTACCGATCTGGAAGCCCTCGACGAGGCGCTGCTGGAGGGGATCGTCCCCGGCTATATCGGCTTCGACTGCACGGCGGACAGCCTGCATGTCGGGCACCTCACCCAGATCATGATGCTGCGCTGGCTGCAAAAGACCGGACACAAACCCATCACCTTGATGGGCGGCGGCACCACCAAGATCGGCGATCCGTCCGGCAAGGACGAGGCCCGTCAGTTGCTGACGACCGAGCAGATCAACGCCAACATGGCCGGCATTCGCGACGTGTTCGAGAAATTCCTGACCTTCGGTGACGGCGCACAGGATGCGGTGCAGCCTGACAATGCCGAATGGCTGGACCAGTTGAACTACGTCGCCTTCCTGCGCGATTACGGGCGCCACTTCACGATCAACCGGATGCTCAGCTTCGACAGTGTCAAGCTGCGGCTGGACCGTGAACAGCCGCTGACCTTCCTGGAATTCAACTACATGCTGTTGCAGGCATATGACTTCATGGAACTGAACAAGCGCTATGGTTGCGCCTTGCAGTTGGGCGGGTCGGATCAATGGGGCAATATCGTCAACGGCATCGACCTGACCCGGCGGATCAACCGCAATCAGGTGTTCGGCCTGACGACCCCGCTGTTGACCAAGGCGGACGGCACGAAAATGGGCAAGTCGGCCAGCGGGGCGATCTGGCTGAACGCCGACCGCCTGTCGCCTTACGCGTTCTGGCAGTTCTGGCGCAACACGCTGGACGCGGATGTCGGCAAGTTCCTCAAGCTGTTCACCGAATTGCCGCTGGACGAGTGCGAGCGGCTTGCCGCCCTGCAGGGCGCAGACATCAACGAGGCGAAGATCCAGCTTGCCAACGCGGTCACCACCCTCGCCCATGGGGCGAACGCGGCCGCAGCAGCGGAGCAGACCTCGCGCGAGGTGTTCGAGAAGGGCGGCATCGGCGACGACCTGCCGACAATCACCCTGCCCGCAGGGCAGACCAGTATCGTGCAGCTGTTCGTCAAGGCAGGCTTGTCGGCGTCGGGCAAGGAGGCCAAGCGTCTGATTGCCGAGGGCGGCGCAAAGATCGACGACGTGGTCGTGAGCGATCCAGGTCAGATGATCGACCTTGCCGACACGCTCAAGCTGAGCGCGGGCAAGAAACGGCATGTTCTGGTGCGCGCGGGCTGATTTTCGCGACCGGACGACTGTCCATATCGGAGGCCCGGATCCGGGCCTCCGGCAAGCGGATCAAGCCTCCTCCTGCTCCTCCGCCGCCTGCCGCGCCCACATGCTGGCATAGCGGCCATGCGTCGCCAGCAGCCCCTCATGGGTGCCACGCTCGACAACGACGCCAGCCTCCAGCACGACGATCTGATCGGCGTGGACCACCGTGGACAGGCGGTGCGCGATGGTGATGACCGTGCGGCCCTGCCCCATCTCCTCCAGACTTTCCTGGATGCCCTGCTCCGTCTCGGAATCGAGGGCGGAGGTCGCCTCATCCAGCAGCAGGATCGGTGGATTCTTCAGGATGGTGCGGGCGATGCCGACGCGCTGCTTTTCACCACCCGACAGCTTCAACCCGCGCTCGCCAACCTTAGTCTCGTACCCTTCGGGCAGGCTGGCGATGAAATCGTGGATGCGCGCGGCGCGGGCCGCCTCCTCGATCTGCGCTTGCGATGCATCCGGTTTGCCGTAGCCGATATTGTAGCCGACGGTATCGTTGAACAGCACTGTGTCCTGCGGCACCACGCCGATGGCTGCCCGCAGGCTTTCCTGCGTCACATCGCGAAGGTCTTGCCCGTCGATCTCGATCGCGCCGCCGGTGACATCATAGAACCGGAACAGCAGACGTCCGATGGTGGACTTGCCAGACCCCGAATGCCCGACCAGCGCCACCGTCTGGCCCGGCGCCACGTCGATATCGACGCCCTTGAGGATGCCACGATCCGCGTCGTAGCCGAACTGCACGTCTCGCAAATTGATGCGCCCGCCCTCAACCCGCAACTCCTTGGCATCCGGTTTGTCCGTGACCTCCGCCGGTTGTTCCAGCAGACCGAACATCTCACCCATATCGACGAGAGCTTGCCGAATCTCGCGGTAAACCGTTCCCAGAAAGTTCAGCGGCATCGTGATCTGGATCATGTAGAGGTTCACGGCCGTGAACTGCCCCACCGTCAGATTGCCCGCCTGTACGTCCAGCGCCGCCATGACCAGCACGATCACCAGCCCAGTGGTGATGATCAGCGATTGGCCGAAGTTCAGACCGGCGAGCGAGATCTGTGTCTTGATCGCCTCCGCCTCATACCCCCGCATGGAGGCGTCGTAACGTGTCGCCTCGCGCTGCTCCGCCCCGAAATACTTGACGGTTTCGAAGTTCAGCAGACTGTCGATCGCCTTTTGATTGGCGTCGGTGTCACGCTCGTTCATGCGCTTGCGGATCGCCACACGCCATTCGGTGACCTTGAAGGTGAACAGGGTATACAGCGTGATCGTGGTCAGAACGACGATCATGTAGCCGACCCCGAACATGTACCAGAAGATCGCAGCCATCAGCGCCAGCTCGACGATCAGCGGGCCGATGGAGAACAGCACGAAGCGCAGCAGGAAATCGACGCCCTTCACCCCGCGTTCGATGATACGGCTCAAACCGCCGGTTTTTCGTGCGATGTGATAGCGCATGGACAGCGCGTGAATATGTTCGAACGTCTCCAGCGCCAGACGTCGCAGCGCGCGTTGACCGACGCGGGCAAAAACCGCGTCGCGCATCTGGTTGAACCCGACCTGACCCGCCCGCGCCAGCCCGAACCCCACGACCAGCGCGACCGGACCCAAGGCGAGCAAGAACCCGGTGTTCTGGCCCGCTTCCTCCGGCGCGAGGGCATCGACCGCACCCGAGAAAAACAGCGGCGTGGCCAACGTGATGACCTTCGCCACCACCAGCAGGACCATCGCCAGAACGACCCTGAACCGCAATTGCGGCTGATTTTCCGGCCACAGATACGGAATGACCTTGGTCAGCACCGAGCGTTCGCGTGTGTTGTCATCACGAAAATTGCGCGCCGGAATATCGGCATCGTTCGTTGCGTCGGTCATGTCGGCTCCAGCGGGGTGAGACCGACACATATAGTGCACGAAGGTGATTGCAAAGCCCGCGCGCGTCCGCCGCTGGCAGACGCGCGATATGTGGGCGACGGACCGGTCGGGGATGAAACTGTCAACTGGCCCGCCGCCGAGGTGGCGTAATACGCAACTTCGCCACCTCAACTAAGCGACGCCCACGCGGGGCGCCGACTAAACTGTTCGTGTGAGGAGAACAAATACGGGGGCCACAAGGTTCCATGACATCGCGTTGATTTCCCGTGATTTCACCATCTGTCCGCAAACCCCGCACCTGCTGGCGACACCGGGTCGGTAGAGGCGGAAATTGCCGCCCCGACGCGCCGTTTCCGCCCCATCCATCAAAGCTATGCGCCAGCGTCCCGACTCCGATCATGAAAGTGCGAGAGCAAAGTCCGGCTAGATCGCGTGAATGTCCGCGACGACCAGAACCGGCCCACTCGGCGCGCCCGTGGTGGATCCCCCCTCCGGCTCCATACTGACGCCGAAATGCGCGTTCGTGGTCATTTGGGCGGCGACCTCAGGCGACAACTCGATTTCGTAGACCTGCTGTTCGGGCACAACGCCCATCGACATCGGCGCGGCGGTCGGAGTGGGTGCGAACCACAGCTCCAGATCGCGGCCCGGATCGGGTTCGCCCGACAGCCTGTTGACCCGCAGGACCGCACGTTCGGCATCGTATCGCGTGATGAACGAGATATCGCTGTCCGGTGCGAACAGGGCCGTTACCAGTTCCGCATCCGGCAGGCCGGGCGGGGGCGGTGCGACCGCATCGTCGAACGAGACGAAAACAGCCGCCGCAACACCCAGCGCGGCAACACCGCGCCACAAGGGGGTGCTGTTCCACAGCCGCGACAACATGGATGGCTGCGCCCCGAACAGGCGGGCAGTCAACTGCTTGCGGACTGATGCCGGAACCGTGACCTCCTCGAACTCGCTATCGAGATCCGAGAGTTTTCGTTGCCAGTCAGTGACCTGAGCGGCGAAAGTACGGTCGGTGCGCATCAGCGCCGCCGCCTCAACAAGCGCGGCACCGTCGAGCAGGCCGAGCGCGAACTCGGCCGACAGCCAGTTCCTGCCGTCTCCGTCTTGATGTGCTTTATCGCTCATACTTCTTCCATCTTCCCCCCGCCCAGGCAATCGCGCAGGGCAAGCAGGCTGCGGCGCAGCCAGGTCTTCATTGTGTTCAGCGGCACCGAATGCCGCTCCGCCAGCTCGGCGTAACTGTAACCTTCGAGGTAGGCGCCGCGCACGGCGTTCGCCCGATCCTCAGGCAATTCTTGCAGGCACGACGATATTCTGCGCCCCGTGTCACTGGCGATCAGCTGCTCCTCCGGTCCCGGCCCCGAATCGGGGATCTGAACGGCCTCGTCGATCTCCACGTGATTGCCGCGACGTTTGCGCAGGCGGTCGATGGAGTGGTTGCGCGCGATGGCGACCATCCAGCTGATCGGTGAAAAGCCGCCTGACTTGTAGCGGTCGGCATTATTCCAGACCTTGACGAATACCTCCTGCACCGCCTCCTCGGCCTCTGCCCTGTTCTTGAGTATACGAAGGCAAACGCCGAAAAGTTTCGCGGAAGTCTGATCGTAGAGTTCGATGAACGCGGCACGGTCCTTCAGCACCACGCGCCCAATCAGGTGTTCGATGTGTTCTGCGGACATTGATGCCTCAACTTATTCGATTTTGCATGGGAGGCAGACGACCTTGCCGCGACCTCATTCGCCGGGCAGAGAAAAGATCTGTCCGGGATATATTAGATCAGGATCGCGTATCTGATCGGAATTTGCTGTAAAAATTTGCGTGAACAGCGGGCCTTTCCCGTACCGCTCCCGCGCAATAGTCCACAGGTTGTTTCCGGGTTGCACGACGATCTGCTCCAACGGGTCCGCATGGTCCACCGTGGCGATGGCAAGCGCGGGTTCGACGCGGCGAAACGGGCTTTGCGCGCGGCTGGTAACGCGCCCATCTTCGGCCACTTCATCCACCCTCAGCATGTAGTTTCCAATGGGCAGCGCCTCCACCACCACCGTCCACGTCCCGTCTGCACGGATGTCCGCCTCGGCTATAGGGGCGTCGTTGGCATAGATCCGCGCCGTGCTGGCAGGCGTTCCGCGACCGCTCAGGATCACGGCGCCCTCCGCCGAATAGCTGATGGTATCGAGCACGATCTGGCCCACCGGCTGGGACAATGCGGGTTGCACGACCTCCACCTGAGTGGGGGAGGAGATGACGACGACCGGGGCTTCCGGAGTGCTTTCCACCTCGTCCGGGGCATCCACGATAATGATGACCGCCTCGTCTGATGTGACCTCGTCGCCGTCCTCGTCCGAGCCGGTGCGCAACCGCAATTCCTGCGAGAATCCGGTGCGCGGCGTATCGACCATCGCCACGAACTCCCCCCGATCCGAAGCGGTGGCCGTGCCAATCGGCTGACCGTCGGCAGTCACAGTGACCTCGGTCCCCGGTTCCGCCCGGCCTGCGATCACGGTGGAGCCATCGCTCTCAACCCGCACCAGATCGAACTGGGCGGCGGTCGCTGGCGTCGCATCATCCGTGACTTCTGCGCCCTGGGACGCTTCCGGCTCGCGATCCCGCGCAGTGACGGCAGAGGTTGTCGGCTCATCCGTTCCCGCCAATCGTGTGTCGGAGTTCGGCACCCTCGCGCTCTGCGATGGGTCGAGATCGGTGGTGTCCGGCATATCGGAGGTTGCAGTCCCAGCCGCAAAAGTCTGCGCGCTATCCCCTTCAGGTGCGGGGGCGTCATCCTCTGCGGTGGAAGTTTCCCCGGATTGGGAAAGGGTAGCAATCACAGGCGTCTCATCAACATCCGCTTGCTGTTCCGCTCCGCCAAAATCCGGGGCGGTGGACGGATCCGGTATCGTCGTCGGTGCCGACTCAGTCATGGTGGTCTCGGCTGTTTGCGACGGCACGGCGGCAACCACGGGTTCCGATGCCTCTGTTGCAGCGTTGTCTAATTCCCCCGCAGGCGCGGCCAGCCCGGTCTGTTCCATTTGCGGAGCCTGCACCTCCGGCTCCGGTGCGATGACTGTGTCCGGCGTCGTGGGTGACATATCAGCGGTTTGTGCGCCTGACCTTGTTTCAGGCGCGACCTCACCGCTCTGAACCACGGGGGCCTCGCCAATCTGTCCCCCGGTCCGCTGCGCTTGATACCACCACAATCCAAGCAGACCGGCGACGACCGGAACCAGGAAGAGTCCAATACGCTTCGTTTGTTCCATAATATCCCTCGCCAGTCGCCATCCGGTGTGATGTATCGGTTCCGTCTGCCTGACACTGTTATACGTGTGTCGAAGATAGGCAAATATTTGCCGACCAGAGGAACGTTACGTGCCGCCAGTTGCGGCAAGGAGGCCACATGACCAGCACACTTACCCATGGTATCTGCGTATTCTGCGGATCTCGCCCAGGCGATGACCCTGCCTTTATAGCAGATGCCACCACAATCGGGCAGTCCATTGCCGCCGAAGGCTGGCGCGTCATCTATGGCGCGGGCGATATCGGCATCATGGGCGCCGTCGCGGAGGCCGCGCAGAACGCGGGGGGCAAGTTGTTTGGCGTGATCCCGCAACATCTGGTCGATGTGGAGGTGGGGCGCGTTTCCTCCGACGCCTTCGTGGTGACAGATAACATGCACACGCGAAAGACGGTGATGTTCGCGAACTCCGATGCGATCCTCGTGCTGCCGGGTGGGCCGGGCACACTGGACGAGTTGTTCGAGGTCATGACTTGGCGCCAACTGGGCGTGCACGACAAACCCATCGTCCTGCTTAACACCAACGGCTATTGGGACGGGCTGATCGATCTGATCGACGGCATTATCGCGCGCGGGTTCGCCGAACCCTCGTTCAAGGAATTCCTGACCGTCGTCACCACTCCGGATCAGGCCATGGCCAGCTTGCGCGCGCGTCTGTCTTGACGCAGAACACCCAGTGAATACAGCGCCAGCGCCGTCCAGATCATCGGAAAGGCGATGGCGTGCCACTGGGTAAACGGCTCGTTGAACAGGAACGCCGCGACCGCGAATTGCAATGTCGGGTTCAGGTACTGCGTCAGACCCAGCGTCGCGTAGTGTAGCCGCGTCGCGGCATAGGCGAACCCCACCAAGGGGCCGCCGGTGATGATGCCCGACATCGCCAGCAGCGCCCAGTCATGCGCGTCCAGATGCGCCACACCCGGCCCGAGGGCGACATATCCCAGCGCGAGGGGCATGAGCAGCGCGACCTCCAGAAATGTGCTGGTCACGGGGCCTACGGTCAGCACTTTCTTGACCAGCCCGTAGCCGCCGAACGTTCCGGCCAGCAGCAGCGATATCCACGGCGCGACGCCCAGACCCAGCGTCAGGGTCAGCACGGCCCCGGTGGCCAGCGCAATGCCGATGCCCTGCCACGGTCCGAACCGTTCACCGAACACCAGATATCCCAGCACCACCGTGACCAGCGGAAAGATGTAGTAGCCCAGCGACGCCTCCATCGCGCGACCTGAATGGATCGCGAAGATGAAGCCGAACCAGTTGGTCGAGATTAGCAGAGCACTGACCGTCAACAGGCCGAGGGTGCGGCGGCTGGAAGCGGCCTCACGCACCTTATCCCCGCGACCTGTGAGTGCGATCACGATGGCGAAGAACAGAAAAGACCAGATCGTGCGATGCGCCAGCACTTCGAGCGGCGGCAAATGGGTGACCTGCGCATAATATATACCCGATAGGCCCCATGTCGTGCACACGGCCAGCATAGCCAGCACGCCCTTCATACCATTCGTCATTGCAGCCTACCTTTGCCGATCGGGGGCACTCCCCATCCGGCATATCGTCCACACTGTCAAAGCAGAAGGCCCGGATTGTACGCCGACAATCAGTTCGGTTCGACGACGCCGATCTCTGGAACCACGCCCAGCCGTAGCGGAAACACGGCGCAGCCAAGCCCGCTGGTGACGATCAGATAGCCCTGATCCTCACGCACGTGGCCATAGGCGTAGCGTGTGCCGTACTTGGAGGGCACGCCCCACCGTGCCGAAGAAGGTCAGCCGCCATGCGTATGACCCGAGATCGTCAGCGCGATCTTTTCATCCATATCGACGAACCCGTCCGGTTCATGGGCCATCATGATCGCGGGGCATCCGTCGTCACCGATCTGCGCCATCGTACCGGGCAGATCATATCTCCGTTCTTCTTGAACGCTCGCTGATCAGCCAGACCCGTCAGCCAGAAATCTCCCTCGTTCCGAGGAATCTTGATCGCCTTCTTTTCCAGAACGGGAATACCAGCAGCTTCGAGCAAGCGCCCATTGCCTGAAACGACGAAGGGCACCCTTACGGGTGCCCTTCGCATAAAGACGCAGTATCCTTGCGCTTGAAAGGTGTCAAAGACGCGATGCCACGTTTTCCCAGTTCACCAGATTGTCGAGGAAGTTGGTGAGGTAAGCCGGACGCTTGTTGCGGAAGTCGATGTAATAGGAATGCTCCCAAACGTCACATCCCAGCAGCGCGGTCTGGTTGAAGCAGATGGGGTTCACGCCGTTCTCGGTCTTCGTGACCTTGAGCGAGCCGTCCTGATCCTTGACCAGCCAGGCCCAGCCGGAACCGAACTGACCAGCGCCAGCGGCGGCGAACTGCGACTTGAACTCCTCAACGGAATCGAAGTTTTCCTTGATCGCGCTCTCCAGCTCGGAGGGCATCGCGGTGGTACCGGGGCTCATCATTTCCCAGAACTGGTTGTGATTCCACAGCTGCGAAATGTTGTTGAAGATACCATTCTGCGCGACCGCATTGGCATCGTAGGTGCCACGGATGATCTCTTCGAGGGATTTGTTCTCCCACTCAGTGCCTTCGATCGCCTTGTTTCCGTTGGTCACATAGGCGTTGTGGTGCAGATCGTGGTGATATTCGAGTGTTTCCGCGCTCATCCCGTGGGGGGCAAGGGCGTCGTGTGCATAGGGCAGATCGGGAAGCGTGAAAGCCATCGGGTTTCTCCTGTGCTGGACCGCAACATCGCGGTCGGTTGCCCTTTTACATATCACTCGATCCCGTCGTGGAAAGGGCCATGGCGCAAAACGGGCAATCACGGCCGGAAAACATGGGAGAAACTGTGCAGAGGTTCACCATCCAACCTGATGCCGGCACCGCTACAGGTGGAATCGGTCGGGGGTCACGTCACCGTGACGGGCAGCAAGGCCGCGGCGATGCGGCGCCCTTCACTCAACAATACGTTGTATGTGCGACAGGCAGAGGGGGAGGACATCACCTCCACACCGATCCCGGCTGATTCCAGCTCCGCAACCAGATCCTCCGGTCCATTGGCGATTTCGTCGCCTGTGCCCAGAAACAGCACGTCGATACTGTCCGCAATGGCCAGAAACGTCGCGGCATCGCCGCCCCACGGACCGGCCCCGTCCGGCAACAGTGCGACCGGACCCTCAATCACCTTGCCATCCACCCGGAAAAATCCCGGCCCGTAACCATCGACGGGGCGGGCATTCTGATAGCTGATCTCGTTGAGTTGCATAGCGAAATCCCCCGTCCCGGTTACTCTTCGATGTAATCTTCCATGGTTTCCGAGGCAATGTCAGGGCCGCCGAAGTAGTCGATTGCAGCCCAAGCGATCAACCCGCCAACGAGGCAAAACAAGATCTCACGTCCGAATTCGCGCAGCTTACGCATCGATATGCGCGTATTTGGAATTCCCCTTGCGCGGGCCTTCTGTCGGGCCGTCACCCTCCTTGGACCAGTCGCGCTTCACATCGAGGCGCAGCAGAATAGGAGACGCCACGAACACCGACGAGTAGGTGCCCACGACCACGCCCCAGATCATCGCGAAGGTAAATCCGCGAATGACCTCCCCCCCCAGCACATAGAGCGCCGACAGCGCGATCAGCGTGGTCAAGGATGTCATCACCGTGCGGCTCAAAGTTTCGTTCAGCGACAGGTTCAGCAGATCCTTCAGGGTCATCTTCTTGTAACGGCGCAGATTCTCACGCACCCGGTCGAACACGACAACGGTGTCGTTCAGGGAATAGCCCACGATGGTCAGAATCGCCGCGATGATCGAGAGGTTGAATTCCAGACCGATCAGGCTGAACACGCCGATGGTCAGGATCACGTCATGCACCAGCGCGGCCACCGCCCCCAGCGCGAACTGCCATTCGAACCGCAGCCAGATGTAGAACAGCACGGCCACAACCGCCAGAGAAACACCCAGGATGCCGTCCTGCACCAGTTCACCCGAAACCTTGGCGCCCACACTCTCCGTGGACAGGATCGTCAGCCCCTCGAACCGTTCCTGCAAGGCGTTGACCACCATCTGCACGGTGTCGTTCTGGATCGCGTCCTCATCATCCTGCTGTTCGATGCGGATCAGGGCGGAATACTGCGCGGCGCCGGTCAGTTCCGCCGCCGGGTCACGCAGCTCACTGACCGTGGCATCGCCGACCTCAAGCTCACCCAGCAGATCGCGGTATTCCTGCGTTGCCACGGGACCGGGCGTTTCCGTCATGATGACGGAGCCGCCGCGAAAGTCGATGCCGTAGTTCAGACCGACAACGGCGAACAGCACGATCGAGGCGACAACCGCGATCGCGGACAGGCCGAATGTAACCTTTTGAAACCTGAAGAAATTCAGTTTCGTCGTTTCGGGTACCAGTTTCAGACGCATGGTTCCGCTCACACTTCGATGGTTTTCGGGCGACGCAGGTCGAACCACGTCACGATCAGCAGGCGGGTGATCAACAGGGCGGCAAAGACCGACGTGACGATCCCCACACCCAATGTGACCGAAAACCCGCGTACCGGACCGGATCCGATGACGAACAGGATCACTGCGGCAATAAAGGTGGTGATGTTCGCGTCCAGAATGGCCGTGAACGCCTTGTCATAACCCAGCTGGATCGCCCGCGCGGGGCCTTTACCGGATTTCAGTTCCTCGCGGATACGCTCGAAGATCAGCACATTCGCATCCACGGCCATGCCGACGGTCAGCACGATCCCCGCAATTCCGGGCAGGGTCAACGTGGCCCCCACAACCGACAGAATGGCGAAGATCATCGCCACGTTCAGGATCAGCGCGACATTGGCGAACAGACCGAACAGGCCGTAGCTCAGCCCCATGAAGACCAGTACGGCCACGAAGGCGACCATGGTGGCCAGACGTCCCGCCTCGATTGAATCGGCCCCCAGTTCCGGCCCAATGGTCCGTTGTTCCAGCACCACCAGTTCCGCAGGCAAGGCACCCGCCCGCAGCAGGATCGACAGGTTCGCCGTCTCCTGCGTGGTGAAGCGACCCGTTATGATGCCGGAGCCGCCGGGAATATAGCTTTGGATACGCGGGGCCGACACAACCTCATCATCCAGCACGATGGCGAACAGGTTTCCGACATTTTCCGCCGTATGATCGCCGAAGATGCGCGCGCCCTGCGCGTTGAACCGGAAGGATACGGCGGCATTGTTGTTCTGATCGAAGGTCGACTGCGCATCGACCAGTTGATCGCCGCTGACGATGGCGCGACGCTCCACGATGTAATAGCTGCCCGGCTCATCCACCGAAGGCAGCAACAGGTTGCCCGCACCGGCGCGCGCATTCTCGTCCGTCGTGGCGCTGACCACATGGTGAAAGCCCAGTTTCGCGGTGGTGCCGATCAGGTCCAGCACCTCCTGCGAAGAACCGACGCCCGGCACCTGGATCAGGATGCGGTCGTCGCCCTGACGCTGAATGGTCGGCTCTCGGGTGCCGCTTTCGTCGATCCGGCGGCGCACGATCTCGACCGATTGGGCGACAGTACGGTCGTCCGTCGCCGATTTCTCCGCATCGCTCAGGCGGATGCGGATCAGATCGGTCCCCTCGGCGGAAACCTCGATGTCGGTAGAGCCTATGCCGGTCAGCGTGGTGATCGGTTGCGCCAGTTCGCGCAAGGCCTCGATCGCCGTCTGTTGACCCGATGGCTCCCCTATGCGCAGCAACAACTCGCCACGTTCCGTATCGACCTGTCGGACGGTGCCGACCGCATCACGCTGCTCACGCAGAACGCGCAGCGCCTCGGGCCAGATGCCATCCATACGGTCCTGATAGACGTCCTCGACCTGCACCTCGACCAGCAGATGCGCACCACCGCGCAAATCCAGACCGAGATTCACCAGATCGGAGGGCAGATAGTCCGGCCAGTCCCCCTCCTGCCCCGCAGCGACAGCATCGTTTGATGCCTCGACCTGCGCGTAGAACAGGTTGGGCGCGGAAAACAGAAGCGCGGCGAGGCAAACGATCACCACGCCGATCTTCTTCCAGAGGGGATAGCCGAGCATTTGGATCAGTCCTTGGCCGGTTCGGTCTTGCTGAGCACCTGCGCCACGGTCGCCTTGACGACCCGCACCTTGACGTTTTCGGCCAGCTCGACCTCGATTTCGTCATCTTCCTTGACCTTGGAAACCTTGCCGATCAGGCCGCCCTGGGTGACGACCATATCGCCACGGCGCAATGCCTCGACCATGGCCTTATGCTCCTTCACCCGCTTTTGCTGAGGGCGGATCATCAACAGGTAGACGATACCGAAGATGAGGATGATGGGCAGGAACTGGGCGATGCCAGCACCGGCGCCACCGGCGGCCTGAGCGTATGCGGGGGTCACGAACATAGATTTCTCCGAAGGTCGATTGTGCGAAGTCGGGTGACACCTATAGCGTGGCCGGACCTGGCGCAAGACGATGAGGCTGGAATGACGTTTCGCGAATGGATCGGACTGAGCAAGACACCCCGCTACGAGGACGCCCGCTGGCTGGGGCCATTGCTGTTCGGCGTCGTCGTGTTAATCGGCACGGGCTTGCTGGCACTGGTGCTGTTCCGCAGCTTCGAAGCGTTGGCAAGCGGCACCGGGGAGTTGCGCAGCTACCTCTACTTCCTGGTGGCCCTCATCGGCCTGCCCTTCGTGATATGGCGTTCCATCGTCGCGCAGGCACAGGCTACCACCGCGGCGCAGGGCTTGATCACTGAGCGGTTTACCAAGGCAGTCGAGCAGCTTGGCGCGGAAAAGACGGTGAAGAAGGATGGCGAGGAAACGACCATCCCCAATCTGGAGGTCCGACTCGGCGGCATCTACGCGCTGGAACGCATCGCGCAGGACAGCCTGCGCGACCACATCACGATCATGGAGGTGCTGTGCGCCTACATTAGGGAGAATGCGGTGGAGCCGACAGAGTTCGAGAAGAACAAGAAAGGTCAGAACATTTTGCGCCCTCCCCGCGTCGATATCCAAGCGGCGCTTACTGTCATTGGTCGCCGGGGCAAGGACCGACTGGCGCATGAGGCGAACCCTCCCGATGGCAAGCCACCATTCCACCTCGACCTGCGCGGCTGCTGGTTGGCAAAGGCAGATTTGGACGGAGCAATACTGGGTCCAGTAGAATTGGACTATGCCAATCTGACAGGTGCGGCACTGAACGGAGCCATTCTAGCGAAGGCGCAACTGCGCGGAACCAATCTTACGGAAGCGCAGATGAGCGGGGTTAATCTGACGGATGCGCAAATAAGCGGAACCAACCTAACTGTGGCTTGGCTGGAAAATGCTAATCTAACGAAGGCGCGGCTAATCGGTGCAGATTTAACGCGGGCTTGGCTTGTCAAAGTAGATCTCACTTCTGCCACTCTGTGGGAGTCCAAAACCCGGTTTGCAGCCGCCAGATTTGCAGATCTATCCAACACAGATATATTCGACCATCAGCTTACAGACTTTTTCGGCGACAGCACCACGATCCTGCCTGATGGAGTGTCACGCCCTATCCACTGGCACCACTATGAGAACAGCTTCGAATTCTACGGTGCATGGCAAGCCGCCTGCGAAGAAGCCGGATTGCCCTGACCCGCCTCATCGCGCATAACATCCGCGCACGTTTCAGGAGGCCAAACCCATGCATGACATCCGCATCATCCGCGACGACCCCGCCGCTTTTGACGCCGCCCTCACGCGGCGTGGGGATGCGCCGGTTTCCTCCGAACTGATTGCGCTCGATGCCAAGCGGCGTGAGGCGATCCAGGCGGCGCAGGATGCGCTGCAGGAGCGGAATGCCGCCTCGAAGCAGGTTGGCGCGGCCAAGGCCAAAGGGGATGAGGAAGAATTCGCCCGCCTGCGTGCCCTCGTCGCTGAAAAGAAGGACGAGATCGCCCGCCTCGAAGCCGATGCGAAGGCCGCGCAGGAGGAGTTGGACGACCGCCTGATGCGCTTGCCCAACATCCCCGATGCCGACGTCCCCGACGGTGCGGACGAATCCGATAATATCGAGATGCGCCGCAAGGGCACCCCGCCGACCTTCGACTTCACCCCGGTCGAGCATTTCGATCTGGCCGCCGCCAAGGGGCTGGACTTCGAGACGGGGGGCAAGCTCTCCGGTTCTCGCTTTGTGGTGTTGCGCGGCGCGATGGCCCGCCTGCATCGCGCGTTGGCGCAGTTCATGCTGGATATGCACACGACCGAGCATGGATTGGAGGAAACCAACACCCCCGTGCTGGTGCGTGAGGAAGCAATGACCGGCACGGACAAGCTGCCGAAATTCGGTGATGACAGCTATCAGACCACCAACGGCTGGTGGCTGATCCCCACATCGGAAGTCACGCTGACCTATTCCGTGTCCGGCGAAATGTTGGAGGAGGCGACCCTGCCCCGCCGCATGACCGCCCATACCCTCTGCTTCCGGTCCGAGGCGGGCAGCGCGGGGCGCGACACCTCCGGCATGTTGCGTCAACACCAGTTCGAGAAGGTCGAGATGGTCTCGATCGTCCATCCCGACGACAGTCGGGCCGAGCTGGACCGGATGACCGATTGCGCCGAGGCCATCCTGGATCGACTGGGATTGGCCTATCGCACGTTGGTGCTGTGCACAGGCGACATGGGGTTCGGCGCGCGCCGGACCCATGACATCGAGGTCTGGTTGCCCGGTCAGAACACCTACCGCGAAATCTCGTCCTGCTCGACCACCGGCGATTTTCAGGCCCGCCGGATGAATGCCCGCTTTCGCCCTGCGCAGGGCGGCAAGCCGGAATTCGTGCACACGCTCAACGGCTCCGGCCTTGCCGTCGGTCGCTGCCTGATCGCGGTGCTGGAAAACGGTCAGCAGGCCGATGGCTCCGTCAGGCTGCCCGACGCGCTGGCGCCGTATCTGGGGGGCAAGACGACGATCACTGCGGATGGCAGCTTTAGCTAAACGCATGATCCGGGTGGCCTGACCCGGCGATTCGATAAAAATGGTGGGCCAGAGGAGGCCCGCCATGACCATTCAGTTCCACCCCCTGCCCACAGATGAGGTTCGCGCCCTGCAATCTGGCGGTCCCGATTTCTGGGGCAATCGCGCGGAACGTGCCACCAGCGACGGTTCAGGCATTCCCTGCCGTCACTGCATGGCCCACGTGCCCGCCGGTGAGGACTATCTGATCGCCGCGTACCGTCCGTTCCCCACCGCGCAACCTTATGCCGAGGTTGGCCCGATCTTCCTGTGCGCCAAGCCCTGCGAGGCCCCGGGCCCATCGGCGGAAATTCCTCAGTTCCTCAGCAGCCCCGCCTATCTGCTCAAGGGCTATACCGCCGATTATCGCATCCGCTACGGCACCGGAGCGATCGTCGCGACAGCAGATATCCCCCGCGCGGCTGAGGCGATCCTTACGGACCCCGAGGTCGCTTTCGTCGATGTCCGCTCTGCCCTCAACAACTGCTTCCACACACGAATTCGTCACCGCACCTGACAGCCCGTTGACGCCTCCGTGCCCTGTGCCATGTGATTTGCGCAAAGGAGTGCACCGATGCGTTTTCTCATCCTGTTTCTGGCCGTCGCCTTTGCCGCAATGCCCTTCTTCACAAGGTTTAATGGCTTCGAGCCAAGCCTTTACCCCATCCCGCAGGAGGATCCTGCGATCCAGCCTGCCGGTTGGGCTTTCTCGATCTGGGGGGTGATCTACGTGGCGCTGATCGTTCACGCCGTTTTCGGTGTCCTGCGGGCCGACGATCCGGCGTGGAGCAACAAGAAATTCCCTCTCACCATCAGCCTCGCCATCGGGGTGATCTGGCTGCCGGTGGCGGGCTACAGTCCGGTCTGGGCGACGCTGCTGATCCTCATCATGCTGTTCGGTGCGCTGCTGGCGCTGTTTTTCGGGCTGACGGCGCGTGAGCCATGGCGCATGGACCTGCCGCTGGGCCTCTACGCAGGGTGGCTGACCGCCGCCAGCTTCGTCAGTCTCGGCCTGCTCACCGCTGGCTATGGTCTTATCTTGGGCGATGTAGGTTGGGCGCGGGTGCTGCTGCCCGCAGCCGTGCTGTTCGCCGCGGCGATACAGTGGAACCTGGGCTTTGTTCCCGGCTACGGCGCGGCGGTGATCTGGGCGCTGATCGGCGTGGTGGCGCAGGCGGCATCGCCGCATCCTGACGTGGCGATCCTTGCCGGATTGGGCATCGTGGTGCTGGGGGGTGTCCTTCTCGCCACTTACCGGCGGAAAATGGCCTGACCCGACTGGACCGGACAGCAACCGATCCCTACACAGTTGCGCAAAGCGGAGGACCGAATGCGCATCCTGATCACCAATGACGACGGCATCATGGCCCCGGGTCTGAAAGCAGCCGAGGCTATCGCCGCCGAAATCGCCGGCCCCGACGGGGAAGTCTGGGTCATCGCCCCCGCGATGGAACAATCCGGCGTCGGTCATTGCATCAGCTACGTCACCCCGATGCGGATCGAGCAACACGGCCCCCGCCGCTTCGCCGTTGCGGGCTCTCCTGCCGATTGCATTATGGCAGGGCTTTTCGACGTGATGAAGGACTGCCCCCCCGATCTGGTGCTGTCCGGTGTGAACCGGGGTCACAATGTCGCGGAGGATACGCTATATTCCGGCACGATCGGCGGCGCGATGGAGGCGGCTTTGCACAAGGTCCGCGCCATCGCCATGTCGCAATATTACGGCCCCGGCAGCCGGGAAATGGCGGACGGGTTCGAGGCTGCAACCGCACATGGCGCGCGCGTCGTGCGACAATTGCTCGACAAGGCGACATGGGAACAGGGCGGCCGATACGGCGTGTTTTACAACATCAATTTCCCGCCTGTGACCGCCGATCAGGTCAAGGGCGTCAAGGCGACCATACAGGGGGAACGGGGCGGCTCACCCTTCGGGATCTCACCACAGGACGCACCGAACGGGCGGCGGTATCTGTGGATACAGCACGGGCTGGGCAACCACACCTGCGCGCCGGGCACCGACGCGCGTGAATCATCCGAAGGTCACATTACCGTGACCCCACTGCGGGCCGATCTGACCGCGCGCGATCTGGTTTCGGGGCTGGAGGACATCCTGTCGTGAGACCACCCGTCGCCCCTTCCCCTCAGGACGAGGCCCGATGGGCGCTGATCTTCGCCCTGCAACAGGAGGGGGTGCGCGATCGCGCCGTGCTCGATGCGATGGAGGCAACGCCCCGGGGTCTGTTTCTCGACGGGATCTTCCGCGCGCGCGCCTACGAGAATATTCCCCTGCCGATCTCATGCGGACAAACGATCAGCCAGCCTTCGGTCGTGGCCTTGATGACGCAGGCATTGCAAGTGGATCGCCGCTGCAAGGTGCTCGAAATCGGAGCGGGATCGGGATATCAGGCAGGCGTGCTCAGCCACCTCGCGCGGCGGGTCTATACCGTGGAACGACATCGCCCGCTGGCGCGACAGGCCCGCGCGGCGCTGGCCGAAATGGGGGCGGACAACGTGACCGTCATTACCGGGGACGGCACCTCGGGCCTGCCCGAACAGGCCCCTTTCGACCGCATCATCGTCACCGCCGCGGCCGAGGATCCGCCCGCGATCCTCGTCGATCAACTGCGCGAGGGCGGCATCATGATCCTGCCCGTTGGGCAAAGCGATACCGTGCAGCACCTGATAAAAGTCGTTAAAACCGCTGACGGTCTGGAGTATAGTGAACTGGGCGACGTTCGTTTCGTGCCGCTGCTGGAAGGCGTGGCCGATGATATTGCGGACGGATAGACCCTAAAACCAGACGTCCGAGGCCCGTTTCGAGCAAAAGAGAGTACCGCCATGTCATCCCGGTCCATTTCCATGTCCCTCGCATTCGGCGGGTCGATCCTGTTGAGCGCCTGCACCGCCCAGAACGAAGCCCCCGCACCCGTCGTGTTCCGCGGCTCCACCCCGGATCAACCCGCCATCGTTGCCGCCGCTCCGATCCCGACCGCCCCCATCGTGGCCGCGCCTGTTGCGGACGCCCGGGGCGTGTCGGATCGCGGCAGCTATCAGGTGATCGTGGCCGGGCAGGATGACAGCCTGATCGACATGGCCACGCGGGTCGGCCTCTCACCCGCCGAATTGGCCAATTACAATGGCCTGCCCGTCGCTTACACCCCCAACGCGGGGGAGGAACTGGTGCTGCCGCCACGCGCGGATCGCTACGCACCGGGGGCCGCTGTGGCCACAGGCGGGTGGAGCCCGGACATCGCCGCCGCAGCAATTGACCGCTCGACCCTGCCCTCGGTCCAGACCGGTGCCATCGGCACGCCCGCGACCACCACCCAGACCGACACCGCCGCACCTCTCGCCCATACCGTCGCACCGGGGGAGACGCTGTTTTCCATCGCGCGGCTTTACGACGTTCCCGTCACGTCATTGGCCGACTGGAATGGCCTCGGCGCGGATTTCGCGCTCAGCACCGGACAGCGGATCGAAATTCCGTTCGGCTCCGTCACCACGACCCAACCAGCCGCGCCCAGCCTGCCGCAGGCCCCCGTCACCGTCGTGCAGCCCGATGCGCAGGCCGTGCTGCCCGGCGTCGCCGCCGTGCTGACCCCGCCGCCATCCGCCGCACAGCCCTTGCCCGAGGACACCTCCCTCGCCGTCGAAACACCCGAAAGCCCCAATCTGGGCCAGTTCCGTTCTGGCAGCGGCATCTTCGTCCCGCCTGTCGATGGCCCGATTCTGCGCCCCTATTCGCCAAATGGCGCCGACCGGAACGAGGGGATAGACTTCTCCGCCCCTGTTGGAGCGCCGGTCCGCGCCGCCGCAGATGGTGAGGTCGTCCTCGTCTCCCGCTCCGTGGGCGATCTGGACACCATCGTGATGGTGCGCCATCCCAACAATCTGGTGACAGTTTACGGCCGCATCACCGGCGTGAACGTCGCACGTGGCGACAGTATTTCCCAGGGACAGCAACTCGGCACAGTGGCGGAGCGGGCAGATCCATCCGTCCAATTCCAGGTGCGTCGCGGTATGCAGCATACGAACCCGGCGGAATATCTCTAAGGAAAGCTGGTTCCGGCGTGGATACTCGACCAACGGGACTGGTTTCACTTTCTCGAAATATCCCCGCCGGAGGCAAGGTTTCAATCCAGCGCCACGCCCTGCCGTCCGGCCAGATCGGTCACGTATTGCCACGCCACCCGGCCGGAGCGCGCACCGCGCGTTTGCTGCCATTCGATCGCCTCGGCGTGCAACGTCTCATCGTCGATGGCGATACCGTAGCGATCACAATACCCCCGAATCATCCGCAGATATTCGTCCTGAGAGCAGGAATGGAACCCCAGCCACAGGCCGAAACGGTCCGACAGGCTGACCTTCTCCTCCACTGCCTCGGCCGGATTGATGGCGGAGCCGCGCTCGTTCTCGATCATGTCGCGGGGCATCAGGTGGCGGCGGTTCGACGTGGCGTAGAAGATCACGTTTTCGGGCCGGCCCTCGATCCCGCCGTCCAGCACAGCCTTGAGCGATTTGTAATGTGCATCGTCGTGGTTGAACGACAGGTCGTCGCAAAACAGCAGGAAACGGCGGTCGGTGCCGCGCAGCAGGCGCAGCAAGCGGCCGATACTGGGCAGATCTTCACGCAGGATTTCGATCAGAATGGTACCCTGCCCGGCCTCGGCATGGGCTGCCTTTACCAAACTGGATTTGCCCATGCCCCGCGCGCCCCATAGCAGGACGTTGTTCGCGGGCAGACCGTCGGCAAATTGTCGCGTGTTCGTGACCAGAGTATCGCGGGCGCGTCCGATGCCGACCAGCAAGTCCAGCGGCACGCGCGATACCTGCTCCACCACCTGCAAGCGATCCGGCGCCGTTTGCCAGATATAGGCGTTGCCCGCCCAGTCAGGCGCGGCGGCGGGAGGCGGGCTGATCCGCTCCAACGCCTGGGCGATCCGCTCCATCGGGTCAGAGGTCAAAACGACTCTTCCTCTTCTTCCTCGGCCCGCTTGCGCTCCACCCACCAGACCAGCCAGATCGAGATTTCGTAAAGCGCGTAGACCACGGTGAACAGGATCACCTGCGTGATGACGTCGGGCGGCGTGACCAATGCCGCCACCACCAGAATGCCGACCACGGCATATTTGCGCATCGCCTTCAATCCGTCCGCACTGACCAGCCCGGCCTTGCCCATCAAGGTCAACAGGATCGGCAGCTGGAAACAGATGCCAAAGGCGAAGATGAATTTCAGCGAGATATCAAGGGTTTCGCGAACGGAGCCGAGGAAGACCGTCTTCAACTCCTCGTTCTGCGCGACCACCGGATCCGCGTCGTGACCGGCAACCAGATTGGCCAGCGCCGGCACCACGTCCGAAAACCCGATAAAAAAGTCCATCGCCAGCGGTGTCACCACGTAATGGGCAAAGGACGCGCCCAACAGGAACATCAGGGGTGAGGCGATGACGAAGGGAAGGAACGCGCCCTTCTCATTGGTGTAGAGCCCGGGCGCCACGAACCGCCACATCTGATAGGCGATCACCGGAAAGCTGACGGCCAGCCCCAGCAGGATCGAGATGCGAAACAGCACGAACAACTTTTCCTGCGGCGCGGTGAAGATCAGCCGCGGATCCTCGCCCCGTGCCCGCAGCACATCCGAAATCGGTTCGGCGATGAAGTTCAGCGTCGGTTCCGCGATGAAGAAGCACAGCACCACCCCCACCAGCAGCGCCAGCACGGAGCGGATGATACGGGTGCGCAATTCGGCCAGATGCTCGATCAGCGGCATGGCCGCCTGATCTTCGGGTTCAGTCTGGGCCATCTGTCAGGTCTCTTTTCGCGCTGGGGTCGCTGACGGAGTCATTGGCCCGGCTTGCGTATCGGAGGTTGCCGTTTCGGGCGCCTCCGTTTCGGGCGTATCCATCTCAGGCGCTTCCGCCTCGGGGGCGGAGGGGCGCGGGGGCATCATGGCATGATCGTCCACATCCTCGAAGTGCGGGAAGCCCGCCTCGGATGCGGCATTGGCTGCGGCGGCGGCATCGCGGCGAGCCTGATCGGGATCGCGCGGTTTCGCCGAAGGGTCGATATCCGTCATCATCGACTTGGCATAATTGCGTGCGGATTTGCTGGCCGCGTTCAACGGGTCGGTGGCGGAGCGGACCCCGTCCATTGCCTTTTTCACCTCCTGCAATTCCGTCTGGCGCGCCGCATCGTTCATCGCGGACTGGAACTGCCGCGCCATGCCACGCGCCTTGCCGACATATTCGCCCACCGTACGGAACATGCGGGGCAAATCCTTGGGGCCGACGACGATGAGTGCGACGACACCCACCAGCATCATTTCGTAAAAACCGATATCAAACATGCTGGAGGCTCACATATCCGGCCGGATCAGGCGCGGTCCTCTTTTACGGAGTCGCGGGCCGGATCATGCACGGGGGCTTTCGCGGCGGGGGGGGTCACATCGCGGGCGCTCTCGATCTTGCCCTCCTCGTCCTGCTCGGCCTGACCATCGGCCATGCCCCTCTTGAACGAGGTGATGCCCTTGCCGACATCGCCCATCAGTTGCGAGATCTTGCCGCGTCCGAACAGGACCAACACGACAACAGCGATAAGGATGAGGCCCATGGGGCCGATATTGTTGAGCATGATTGCCCCTCCTGCAAAATATTGTCCCGGCGCGGGGTCAGTCCCGGCCACTATCCTGCAACGATATGTATGTGGTTTCAGGGTAGCGTTCAAACCCCCATTTCGCCTGACGCATCCATTTCCCGCACAAACAGGCGGGCCGGGAAACACCGTGACAATTGCCCTGCGCCTGTGGGACTTCTATATGGCCTGAAACGAAACGGGAGCGCACCAGATGACCACCGCACGCGGCAATGAACACGAACCGGGCTGGACTGCGGCGGAATTCGCCCTGCCCGACACGAACGGAACGCTGTGGTCGCTGGGCGATCTGCGCGGTGTGCGCGGGCTGGCCCTGTTCTTCATCAGCAATCACTGCCCGTATGTCGTGGCGATGGCGGAACGTCTGGCCACCACCGGCGCGCAACTGCACGAACTGGGCTACGGTGTGGCGGCGATCTGCTCGAACGATGCGCAGGCCTATCCGCAGGACAGTTTCGAGAATATGGGCGCGTTCGCTGCCCGGTACAATTTCCCCTTTCCCTATCTGCATGATGCCGAGCAGAGCGCCGCACGCGACTATGGCGCGGTGTGCACGCCGGACATCTTCGGCTTCGATGCGATGCTGAAACTGCGCTATCGCGGCAGGCTGGACAGCGCCGGGCGCGATCCGGCTGATGCGGAGACCCGCCCCGAGTTGATCGAGGCGATGCAACACGTCGCCCTGACCGGCCACGGCCCCGAGGTTCAGCACCCCTCCGTCGGATGTTCGATCAAATGGCGGGCCGCGTGAGCTTTCGCCTGATCTTCGACCTGGACGAAACCCTGATCGACAGCGTGCCGTCCCTGACGGCTGCGGCGAATGTGATGTTGGGCGAGCTTGGGCGCGCCCCGGTTGAGCCCGCACGATACAAGTCGTTCGTCGGCCACGGAATGCGCCAACAGGTCAAGCGTGTGCTGGAGGCGACAGGCGGCGTACCCGGCGGAGACCTGCGCCCGCATCTGGCCCGCATGATCGCGATCTACGGGGCCGATCCCCTGCGCGGCACCGGGTCCTATCCCGGTGTCCTCGAAACCCTGCACAAACTGGCCGAACAGGGCTGCCAGATGGCCGTCTGCACGCAAAAGCCCGAGGCACAGGCCCGTCAAATCCTGCAAGGTTTGCACCTGATGCCGCCCATTCAGGGTCTGACCGGGGGCGGAACGCTGGACGTGCTCAAACCCGATCCCGCGATGTTGCATCATGCGGCAGCGCAGCTTTCGGGCGACGGACCGGTGGTGATGATCGGGGATCGGGACGTGGATGCGCAAACGGCCGCCAATGCCGGGGCGCAGTTCGTCCTGTTCGCGCCCGACGGACAACAGCCCGCCTTCGCTACGGATGCAACCTTTTCCGAGTGGGCCGACCTGCCCGCCGTGCTGTCTGATCTGCGCGCAAAGTCCGATCTGCGGGTGCAGGCATGATCCGGGCGCGTCCTCTGGTTCAGTCCGGGCCGATGCCGGCTGACGCGCTGCCACTCGCCGGAGGGGGACTGTGGTTCCGCGAAGTCGAGGTGCTGACACGCGGCGGCCCGTCCCGCTTCGCGGCGGCCTCCACCCTGCCCGACGACCTGATCGACCGCCTGACGCGCCCGCGTGCGCCCATCGGCGCGATGGCCCTGAACCAGCCGCGCATCATGGGAATACTCAACGTCACCCCCGACAGCTTTTCGGACGGGGGGCGAAATCAGGGGGATGACGCCCTGACCCACGCGCGGCAGATGCGCGATCACGGTGCCGACATTCTGGACATCGGCGGTGAGAGCACACGCCCCGGTGCCACGCCTGTCACGCTGGAGGAGGAACGCGCCCGCGTCCTGCCCGCGCTGGATGCGATCCGCGCCGACGGGATCGACTTGCCGATCTCCATCGACACGCGCAAGGCGGCCATTGCCCGCGAAACCATGGCCCGCCACCCCAGGACACGTGGCGCGAACCTGTTCAACGACGTCTCCGCCCTGACCCACGATCCTGCCTCCCCCGAAGCGGCCCGCGAACTGGGCGTGCCGGTCTGCCTGATGCACGCACAGGGCGACCCGCAGACCATGCAGCAGGCCCCGCATTACGACGACGTGCTGCTGGACGTCTACGACTGGCTGGACACGCGCATCCACGAGTTGGAGGCGCACGGCCTCGATCGCAATCTGATGCTGGTCGATCCCGGCATCGGCTTTGGCAAGACGCACGACCACAACCTGGCTCTGATCCGCGGCTTGAGCCTGTTTCACGGGCTGGGTTGCGCCATCCTGTTCGGTGCCTCGCGCAAACGGTTCATCGGCACCCTGACAGGCGAGCAGATCGCGGCCCGGCGCGATCCCGGCAGCCATGCCGTCATGATCGAGGCGGCACGTCAGGGCGCGCAGATCCTGCGCGTTCACGATACGAAGGGCGCAGTTCAGGCGCTGCGCGTCTGGTCAGCACTCAACCTGCCCACATTTCAGGACGATACGACAACTTCGGAAAGGCATCCGCGATGACCAGAAAACTCTTCGGCACCGACGGTGTGCGCGGTCGCGCCAATCAGGGCAACATGACGGCCGAGATGGCGATGCGGCTGGGCATGGCCGCCGGCACCTATTTCCGCAACGGCGATCATGCGCACAACGTGGTGATCGGCAAGGATACGCGCCGCTCCGGCTACATGCTGGAAACCGCGATGACCGCCGGGTTCGCGGCCGTGGGCATGTCCACGCTGATGCTGGGACCGCTGCCGACGCCTGCTGTGGGGATGCTGACCCGCTCGATGCGTGCCGATCTGGGGGTGATGATCTCCGCCAGTCACAATGCGTTCGAGGATAACGGCATCAAGTTCTTCGGCCCCGACGGGTTCAAACTGTCCGATGAGGCGGAGTTGGAGATCGAGGCGCTGGTCCGCGATTTGCCGCCGCTGGTTCCGCCGCGCGATATCGGTCGGTCCAAGCGGGTGGATGACGGCGTCGGGCGCTACGCCGAATTCATCAAGACCACGATCCCGCGCGATCTGCGCCTGAACGGCCTGCGCATCGTGCTGGATTGCGCCCATGGCGCGGCCTACCGCGTGGCGCCGCAGGTGCTGTGGGAACTGGGGGCGGAGGTCATTCCGCTGGGCGTGCAGCCCGACGGCTATAACATCAACCTCGATTGCGGCTCGACCGACACGCGCCGCGCGTCAAAGGCGGTCGTGGAATACCGCGCGGATATCGGGCTGTGTCTGGACGGCGACGCGGACCGCATCATCGTGCTGGACGAAACGGGTGAGGTGGCCGACGGCGATCAAATCATGGCCCTGATCGCAAAACGCCGCCTGTCACGCGGCGATTCGCTGGTCAGCACCGTCATGTCCAACCTTGGGCTGGAGCGCTATCTGGCGAAAAGCGGCATCGGCCTGACCCGCACCAAGGTGGGTGATCGCTATGTGGTGCAGGAAATGCGCGCCTCGGGCCACCGGCTGGGCGGGGAGCAATCGGGGCATATTGTCCTGCTCGACCACGTGACCACGGGCGATGGTCTGCTGGCGGGGCTGCAAATCCTCGCCGCTCTGGTGGAAAGCGGCCAGGCTGCCAGCGACCTGCTGCACGTCTTCGACAAGGTGCCGCAACTGTTGGAGAACGTGAAGTTCACCCCCGGAACCGAACCGTTGCAGGCCGAGGCCGTCACCTCCGCCATAGCGGAGGGTGAGAGCCGCTTTGGCGACAAGGGCCGTCTGGTGATCCGCGCCTCGGGCACCGAACCGCTGATCCGCGTCATGGGTGAGCATGAGAACCCCGAATTGCTGCGCGAGGTGGTGATGGATATCGCCGCCGCCGTCAAGAACACGAAGTGAACAAAAACAGGAGGATACATCATGGACTTGGGACTCAAGGGTAAGAAGGCCATCGTCTGCGCCAGCTCCAAGGGCTTGGGCCGTGGCTGCGCAGAGGCCCTCGCCGCTGCCGGTGTCGATCTGGTCTTGAACGCCCGGACCGCCAGCACGCTGGAGGAAACAGCCGAGGCGATCCGCACGGCACACGGCGTCAATGTGCAGACCGTCGCCTGCGATATCACGACCGAGGAGGGCCGCGCTGAAGTGCTCTCCGTGCTGCCTGATCCCGACATTCTGGTCAACAATGCCGGTGGCCCGCCCCCCGGCCTGTGGTCCGACTGGAAGATCGACGATTTCGAGAAGGCCCTGCACGCCAACATGCTGACCCCGATCATGCTGATGAAGCACACTCTGCCCCACATGATCGACCGGGGCTGGGGCCGTGTGGTCAACATCACCTCGCAAAGCGTCAAGGCACCGATCCCCGCGCTCGGCCTGTCGAACTCCGCCCGGGCCGGTCTGACCGGCTACGTCGCGGGGACCTCTCGCCAAGTGGCGGAATATGGCGTGACCATCAACAATCTGCTGCCCGGCATGCACGCCACCGACCGCGCGCAGGCGCTGGACGGCGGTGTGGTCAAGGCGCAGGGCATCACGATGGAGGAGGCGCAGAAGCAACGTCAGGCCACCATCCCGGCCCGTCGCTATGGCACGACGCAGGAATTCGGTGCAGCCTGCGCGTTTCTGTGTTCGGTCCATGCGGGCTTCATCGTCGGACAAAACATCCTGCACGATGGCGGCGGCACGAACGCCACGATCTGACGCGGGCGCAATACGCCCTGCCGGCAACCACCGGCAGGGATATTCCCTGCGCTACGCGGGCGGACGGCAGGGCCTGTATCCTATCGCAGGGTTGCCGTGACCTGAACGCATTGCTATCTGCGGTGGGAACCTGACGAAATTGCTAGGATACCCCGTGCCCACCGCGCAGCCGAGACTGGAAATGACCGACCTCAGCCGCGATTACGATGGCACGCGGGTGGTCAGCAACCTTACGCTAAGCCTGATACCGGGGGAGGTCACGTGCCTGTTGGGCCCGTCGGGATGCGGAAAATCCACGACCCTGCGCATGGCTGCCGGAGTGGAGGGGCCGACCCAAGGCACCGTTCATATCGACGGCGAACTGGTCGCAGACGGGTCCTTCTGCATTCCGCCTGAAAAACGCTCCGTCGGATTGATGTTTCAGGACTTCGCGCTGTTTCCGCATCTGGACGTGACGCACAACGTGGCCTTCGGGTTGAGCGGATCGCGGCAGAGCAAGCTGGATCGGGTGCACGAACTGCTCGATCGTGTCGGGCTGGCGGGATATGGCGACAAGTATCCGCATCAATTGTCCGGGGGGGAACAGCAGCGCGTCGCCCTGGCCCGCGCGCTGGCCCCGCGCCCGGCGATCATGCTGATGGATGAGCCGTTCTCGGGCCTCGACAATCGCCTGCGCGACGGCATCCGCGACCGCACGCTTGAGATCTTGCGCGAGGAAGGTGCCGCCGTGCTTCTGGTCACGCACGAACCGGATGAGGCGATGCGCATGGCGGACAAGATCGCCCTGATGCGCAAGGGGCGGATCGTACAACTCGGCGCGCCCTACACCATCTATACCAAACCGGTGGACCGGCAGGCGGCGGCCTTCTTCTCGGATGTGAACGTGGTGCACGGTGTGGTTGGCAAAGGTCAGACCGACACGCCCTTCGGTCCGTTCCTGACCCCCGCGCTGGTTGACGGCGCCGATGTCGAAATCGTGTTCCGCCCGCAGCATTGCCGGCTCGACTTCGACCGGCCCAACAGCCCGGTCCGTCCGACGGTGGAGCATGGCGTTCCGGCGCGCGGCATGGTTGTCCGCGCCCGGTTCATGGGCAATCAGAGCCTGGTGGAGCTGGCAATGGACCATGACGGATCGCTGCTGAAGGCCGTGGTGCCCGGTGTCTTCATGCCCCCCGTAGGCACACCGCTGGTCATGTCGCTGCGCCGGGACCATGCACATGTATTTCCCTGCCTGACGCAAAGCCGGGTGGACGATCCGTGGAACACGTCCGCCTGACCTTCGGGCAATGAAATTGCGGGTCTAGCGGTTCAGCAGCGCCTCGAACCAAGCGGACAGCGTCTCACGCCGCAGGTCTGCGGGCGCGGGCATCGTGTCCAGCACGATCTTGGAGGGGGCCCAGATACAGATCAGCCCCTTGCGCAAGGCCCAGTCCAACTCCGTTCGCGTGGCAACGACAGTGCACCGCGAATCGTCGGCGGCAAAGGCCCACGCGCCCTGATCATAGGCCAGAAGGGCGATCCGGCGCGCGGCTTCGCCTGCGGGATCGGTCGCCACCGCACCCATTGGCGGTACGCACAGGACCGTGGGACCGGACACCGCCTCCAGCGCGGAGCGGTCGTCGGCGCACGATACGGCGGGGATCGGTGGATCGTCGGGCAATGGTGCACGGGCCCGGATCGGCACAGCCGCCGCCCCCTTGCGCATCCGAACGATTTCCACGCCCAAGGCACCGGGAATGCGGTCGAGCTTCTCGATCCGGACAAAGACGCGGATGGCCCGCCGGTCGGTTAGGCAGCGCTCTGCCACCCGCTCCGCCAGGGTTTCCAGCAGGTTGATACGTTCGGCCCCCAGCTGATGCTCGATGGCCTGAACGATGGTGTCATAGCTGATGACCTTGTCCACATCGTCATCCTGCGCCGCGACATGGGCTGCGACCTCCAGCACCACGTTGAACCGGATGCGCTGGGTGACGCCACGCTCGGACAGGAAGGCGCCGATCTCGACGTCGCGCACGTAGTCCCGCACGGAAATGCGGTCATGCGGTTGATCGCCCGCCGTCGCGGCGGCCCGGACATGCGGCAATTCGAAGGCGATTGCGGTCTCATCGGTCATCTGACGGCTCTCCATCATGTGTGCGCCCCCGCTACCGTGTCGGGCGGGTTGCCACAACCTCTAACGCTGCCGCGACGCGATGCAGGTCGGTTCGGGGTGGTTTGTCGTTCGGAAACGACACCGGGGCTGCGCAATCTGGTTCTTCTTGACAATATGGTGACACGACGACAGGTTCTGAACCGACCGCGCATCTGTTGCGCGTTTTTTGATACACCCCATATACTCAATATGAGTATAATGGAGAAGCGGGAGACAGCCATGTTCCTCAACGCACAGACCAAGGCCGATGCGGCCCGCGCCGAGCTTGCCGCGCATTACGATCTGGAACCGTCCGAGGCGGCGATGCGCGACACCGATGCGCAATATCAGGTGGTCAAGGAGGTGATCCCCGCCCCCGACTGGATGCGCTTCGCCCCCTATGTGCGGGCGATCAACGCGCTGAAGAAGGAGAAGGACGCCGTCGTTCTGGCCCACAACTACATGACTCCCGAGATCTTCCACGGGGTCGCGGACGTGGCCGGCGACAGCCTGCAACTGGCGATCGAGGCCACAAAAGTGCGCCAGCAGACGATCATCCAGTGCGGTGTGCACTTCATGGCCGAAACCTCCAAGATCCTGAACCCGCAGAAAACCGTGCTGATCCCCGACAGCCGCGCGGGCTGTTCGCTGGCCTCATCCATTACGGCGGCGGATATCGAGAAGATGCGCGCCGATTATCCCGGAGCGCAAGTCGTCAGCTACGTCAACACCACCGCCGCCGTGAAGGCCGCGTCCGACATCTGCTGCACCTCGTCCAACGCGCTGGCCATTGTCGAGGCGCAGCCCGGCGATACCGTCATCATGACCCCCGATGGCTATCTGGCGCAGAATATCGCAGCCCTTTCCACCAAACGTGTGGTGTATTGGGAGGGCGCGTGCATCGTCCACGAACAATTCACGGCGGAGGAACTGCGCGCCTACCGCGACTCCTATCCCGGCGTGGCGATCATCGCGCACCCCGAATGCCCCCCCGACGTGGTGGCGGAGGCGGACTTCACAGGCTCCACCGCCGGCATGATCCAGTGGGTCAAGACCAACAAGCCGCCCAAGGTGGTGATGGTCACCGAATGCTCCATGTCCGACAACGTGGCCGCCGAAACGCCCGAGGTCGATTTCGTACGTCCCTGCAACATCTGCCCGCACATGAAGCGGATCAGCCTTGAGAACATCCTTTGGTCACTGCATTCAGGCACAGAGGAAGTCACCGTGGACGAGGCCCTGCTGGAACCCGCCCGCCGCGCGGTCGAGCGCATGATCGAAGTCACGAATTCCTGAGCCGCGCGATGTTGAAAACACTGACCCTTCTGGCCGCTCTGGCCCTGCCCGGCGCGGTGCTGGCCTGTCCTGCGCAACCCTTGCCAGATTGGGCGCAGGCCGATCTGCCGCGCGATGGCAACCACGATACCGCGCTTTTCAGTCTGGCGCTGGCGCATCACGTCAATGTGGAACGCTGCGCCGAGGGCCTGTCGCCCATCGCGCCGATTCCGGGGCTGAACGCGGCGGCAGCGGCGCATTCGCGGGACATGGCGCAATACGACTTCTTCGATCATGTCTCACCCGTTGAGGGGCGGGAAACGCTGACGGATCGCTTGGCGGTCACCGGCGTATCGCTCAGCCGGATCGCGGAGAATCTCGGCCAGACCTTCGTGGTGGATTACGAGCCTGGGCGTGAATACCGCGTTGTGGACGCTGAAAACTGTGAGTTTACCTATAATTTCGGCTCGGGCGTCACGGACAAGCTTGGCTCCGTCGTGGGGCGGCGTGCGGAACTTCTGGACTATCGCACCTATGACAGTGCGGCGCAGGCAATCGTCGCGGGATGGATGGCCAGCCCGCCGCACCGGCGCAACATGCTCGACCCGGCCTTTACCCGGCACGGCGCCGGGTTCGCGATAACCGATGCGGACACACTTTGCGGGCGCATCCTCGCCACGCAGGTCCTGATCAAATAGCCCCGACGGTGGAGCCTCGCCCATGACCCAGAACGTCCTCGAAGCGGCGGGAACGCTGATCATCGGCGCGGGCCTTGCGGGGCTGTTCACCGCGCTCAAGCTCAGTCCGCGTCCTTGCACGGTGCTGTCGCCCGAACCCGTCGGTGTCGGCGCGTCCTCCGCCTGGGCGCAGGGCGGCATCGCGGCGGCGGTCGGCTTGGGCGATACGGCGGAGGCACATGCCCGTGACACCGTACTGGCGGGTGCCGGTCTGGTGGATGAGGATATCGCCCTCGGCGTCACCTCCGAAGGGGCGGCGCGCATTTTCGACCTTCTCGACTACGGCGCGCCCTTCGACCGTGACAGCGAGGGGCGTCTGCTGCAATCCAAGGAGGCGGCACATTCCACCAACCGCGTGGTGCGCGTCTCGGGCGATCAGGCGGGTCGTGCGATCATGGACGCGCTGATCCGCACCGCGCGCGATACGCCGTCCATCACGTTGCTGGAGGGGGTGGTGGTCGATGACCTCGCCACACGCGACGGTCAGGTAGTTGGCGCATTCGCTCGTCAGATCGCAGATCCGATGGCCGCACCGATCTACATCTCCGCGCAGGAGGTCGTGCTGGCCACGGGCGGTATCGGCGGGCTCTACGCCGTATCGACCAATCCCGGCCGGGTGCGCGGTCAGGGGCTGGGCATGGCGGCGCGGGCCGGGGCGACCATCGCCGACACCGAGTTCGTGCAGTTCCACCCCACCGGCATCGCCGTGGACCGTGATCCCTGCCCCCTCGCGACGGAGGCTTTGCGCGGCCACGGCGCAACCCTGATCGACGAGAATGGCCACCGTTTCATGTTCGACATAGACCCGGCGGGGGAGCTTGCGCCGCGTGACATCGTCGCCCGTGCCATTCATGCCCGCACCAGCACCGACCGGCCTGTGTTCCTCGATACGCGTCAGGCCGTGGGCGCGGCGATCTACGAGGAGTTTCCAACCGTCGCGCAGTATTGCGTTGAAGCGGGCATCGACCCGGCCACGCAACCGATCCCGGTGCGGCCCGCGCAGCACTATCACATGGGCGGCATCCTGACCGATGCACGCGGGCGATCCTCCCTGCCCGGCCTGTGGGCCTGTGGCGAGGTTACGGCGACCGGGCTGCACGGCGCGAACCGTCTTGCCTCGAATTCCCTGCTGGAGGCCGTCGTCTTCGCCGCCCGCATCGCGGAGGATATCGCCGCTCTGCCCCTGACCGCCGATCATGAGGCGACGCAGGCCATACCGCTGGAGCCTCCGCTGCACGGCCCCGGCCCGCGTCAGGACCCGCATGAGGCCGTGGCCACCCTGCGCAAGGTCATGGATCGCCATCTGGGCGTCGTGCGCACGGCCGAGGGGATGCGCACCGCCCTGCGGACCATTGCCGAGTTGGAGGAAACGCATGCCCCCGGCTCCCGCGCGTTTCTGAACATGACCACCGCCGCCACCCTGATTGCCGCCGCCGCCCTGCGCCGCACCGAAAGCCGGGGCGGTCATTTCCGCGACGATTTCCCCGAAACCGACCCGGCACAGGCGCACCGAACCTTGATTACTCTCGCGCAGGCCTTGGCGATCCGCGCCACCGCCTGAGGTTGTTTTACCCTGCCTGTTCGGCGCGTGGGGGCGAACTCTACCTTGCAATGACGCCAGTTCCTTGCAGTGTAGGTGTACGGGCCCGCAAAAGGCTCCAAGCAAATCTCAGGGAGACGACACATGATGCGTCACAGCATGAAACTGTTCCTCGCGGCGACGACCGCTGCAACCTTCGCCTTCGGCACCGCTCAGGCGGAGGAAGCGGACTATATCCTTGCCACCGCCTCCACCGGCGGCACCTATTATCCGGTCGGTGTGGCCCTTTCGACGCTGGTCAAGGTCAAGCTTCAGCCGGGTCAGGGCATCGGCATGTCGGCCATTTCCTCCGCCGGGTCGGGTGAGAACGTCCGCCTGCTGCGCGAGGACGAGGCGCAGTTCGCGATCATGCAGGGCCTCTACGGCTACTACGCGGCGACCGGCACCGGCCCGCTGGAGGAAGTCGGCCCGCAATCGAACATGCGCGCCGTGTCCATGCTGTGGCAGAACGTCGAACATTTCGTCGTGGACAGCGATATTGCGGAGACGGGAACGATTGCCGATTTCGTAAATGCGACCGGCTCGGCCGTCGCACTCGGCGCGCGCAACTCCGGCACCATCGGCTCGAACGCCGCTATCCTGGGCGGTCTGGGCGTCGATATCTATGAGGATTACGATCTGGTCGAGGGTGGCTACGGCCCCTCGGCCGAGGCATTGCAGAACGGTCAGGTCGTGGGCATCTCCACCCCCGCGGGCGTGCCGGTTGGCGCGATCAGCCAGCTCTTCGCCTCCGCCGGTGATGGCGTGACCTTGCTGAACTTCACGCCCGAGCAGTTGGCCCAAGCCGACGATGAGCGTGAGTTGTGGACCGAATATGTAATCGAGGCCGGCACATATCCCGGTCAGGCGGAGACTGTCACCACCATCGCGCAGCCGAACTTCCTCGCCACGCAGGCCTCCTTGCCTGAGGAGAACGTCTACCTGATTACCAAGACGATCTACGAGAACCTCGCCTTCCTGCAGGCGATCCATCCCGCAACCTCGGTGATGTCCATCGAGAAGGCCATTGCGGGACTGCCCCTGCCGCTGCACCCCGGTGCAATCCGGTATTACGAGGAGGTCGGCGTCACCATTCCCGACCGCCTGCGTCCGCAGGGCTGATGCCGCGCACATGACCTGAACGGCTGGCCACCCCGGAACCATTCGGGGTGGCTGCCATCACAGACCTCCTCAGACAGGACCCATCCATGACAGACAGCATCCCCGGCGAAGTCGTGACCGTCAGCCCGACACGGGAACTGACCGGACCGCTCAACATGCTCGCCGTTGCCGTTTGCCTGATCCTGTCCGTGGGGCACCTTTATCTGGCGCTGTTCCCAGTGATCTCGGAGTTCGAGCGCAACGTCTTCCACTTCGCGGGTTTCGCGTTTTTGGCGGCACTGCTCTATCCTGTGATCCCCCGCGACAGCCTCAAGAAAAGCCGCGCGGCCATCGCCAGTGACATCGCGCTGGGACTGATCGCCGTTGCCGGGGCCACGTGGATGGCACTGGCCGAGGATGCGATCTATGCCCGTGGCGTCAATTTCGCGCCGATGGACTGGATCGCGGCTATTGCAACCATCGTCGCCGCCACGGAACTGACGCGCCGCGTCTCAGGTCTGGTCATTCCGATCCTGATCGTGCTCAGCCTGACCTATGTCGGCTGGTGGGGCAGCATCGTGGGCGGCGTCTTCTCTTTTCGCGGACTCAGCTGGGAAACGGTGCTGTTCCGCTCGATATATGGGGATGATGCGATCTTCGGGACCATCGCGCGGATTTCCTCGACCTATGTGTTCCTGTTCATCATTTTCGGCAGCTTCCTGATCCGCTCGGGCGCGGGCGAGTTCGTCATCGACCTGGCCCGCGCCATCGCGGGCAAGCTGGTCGGCGGGCCGGGCCTCGTCGCCGTCATCGCGTCGGGCCTGACCGGCACCATCTCAGGCTCCGCCATTGCCAACACCGCCTCCACCGGCGTTATCACCATTCCGCTGATGAAGCGTGCAGGCTTTCCAGCCAAATTCGCCGGCGGGGTGGAGGCCGCTTCCTCGACCGGAGGCCAGTTGATGCCGCCGATCATGGGCGCGGGGGCCTTCGTGATGGCCAGCTTCACCCAGATTCCGTACGAGACGATCGTCGCCGTCGCGGCCCTGCCCGCGCTGTTGTATTTCCTGACCGTGGCGTTCTTCGTACGGATCGAGGCGAAGCGCCACGATCTGGCCCCCATGCCCTCCGAGGGCACGACATTGTGGAGCGCGGTGAAAAGCGGCGGTGCCTCGTTCATTATCCCCATCGGCGTGCTGATCTTCCTGCTTGTCTCCGGCTTCACCCCCACTTACGCCGCCGTGATCGGCATCGGCGCTGTGATCGCGTCCAGCTGGCTGACCCGGAATCCGATGGGACCAAGGGCGGTGTTCGAGGCACTGGTCATGGGCGCACGCTCCATGGTCATGACGGCCGTTCTGCTGTGCGCTGTGGGCCTGGTGGTCAACGTCATCACCACGGCGGGCGTGGGCAATACGTTCAGCCTGATGATCGCGGACTGGTCGCAGGGCAACCTGTTGCTGGCCATCGTGCTGGTCGCGCTGGCCAGTCTGGTGCTGGGCATGGGATTGCCGGTGACGGCGGCCTATATCGTGCTGGCGACCCTGTCCGCCCCGGCGCTGGCGGGCATGATCTCGGACCGGGTGGTGGTCGATCTGATCGCAAACGGCGAGTTGCCGATGGGCGCGCAGGCATTGTTCATGCTCTCCGCTCCCGAAATCATGCCCCTGCTCGGCGCCCCGATGCCCGTGGCCGAAGCGCGTGAGATTGTCGGCGCCCTGCCATTGGAGGTTGCCGCCCCCCTGCGCGATCTGGTCGTCCCGGCCGAGGCCGCATTGGCAGCCCTGCTGTCGGCCCACATGATTATCTTCTGGCTCAGCCAGGACAGCAATGTCACGCCGCCGGTGGCCCTCGCAGCGTTCACCGCCGCGACAATCGCCAAATCGCCGCCGATGGCGACCGGCGTGGCGAGTTGGAAGCTGGCCAAGGGCCTCTACATCGTGCCGGTTCTGTTCGCCTATACGCCGTTCCTTTCGGGCAACTGGGTGGATGCTATCTACGTATTCTGCTTCGGCGTGGCAGGCACCTACGCGCTGGCCGGTGCGCTTCAGGGCTGTATGGAACGGCGCATGGGGTTGGGAATGCGGGTGCTGGCGGGCATGGCCGGGCTGGTCTGCCTGTGGCCCACCGGCGTGGTCCTGAACGTCGCAGGCGCCGCCGCCGTTATCGCGTTGATCGTGTTGAACGCGCGGGGCCTGCCCTTCTTCGCCAAGGCGAAGGTGGCCTAGGGTCTGTCCCCATAATCAGGCTTCCCCATTCGTTCGTCGCGTGATTCAGTATCTCCGACAGAGGAGGTT
>NZ_JACJUQ010000013.1 GCF_014235845.1 Pontivivens nitratireducens
GGCACTTCAGATCATGCTGACAAACAAGCGAAACGTGCTCGATTCGCCGACAGCCCCATTACGGCATCTTTCACTTTTCCGCCGGGCGGATGAATCGAGGCCGAAGGCGCCTTACCCGAACAGCCCTCTGGCTCTGTAGTTCGGGTTGGGGATGGTTTCGATCCAGCCGCCCTGTTCTTTGATGCTCTCGAGCGCTGCCGAGAGCGGATAAGCGCCCTCGGACGGGCTCCACCAATAGGCACCGCGCTTGAAGGTGATGATCTTGCGGCGGCCGTCGTTGAGTTCGCGCCGGTCCGCGAAGCGGCAAACTGTCCGGGGGACAGTTTGAGGCAAGAACGGGCGGAGCCCAGCCACCCGCAGCGTCTTGGGTTCCTTGCGCGACATGCGAGTCTCCGTTCTCCGTGTGGTCAGGCGGCCTCGGCACTGCGCCCTGCCCTGCCCGTCTCCGATCTGGCTATCAGATAGTCGCAGGCCCGCTGCGCGTCCGCGGCGTGCCGGAAGATCGCGCCCTTGTCGGAGCGCAGGACGCGCAACCAGTTGTGCAGGTAGGCGGCATTCATCTCGAGCGTATGTGCCGTGAAGCCAAGCGTCTGACCCAGGAACACCGAGGTCAATTCCGCGACGATCTCTTCGCGCGCGTACGAGGTGTTGCCGAACTTCGAGAGCCCGAAATCACGGTTCAGTCGATGCGGGGCTTTCGTGGCATGAGCCAGCTCATGCGCCCAAACCCCGTAGAAATTACGCGGGTCCTGGAACCGCGTGATGGACGGCATGTAGACCTTGTCCACGGGCGGCAAATAGTACGCCTCCGTGCCCGTGAAGACGGTCGTGATGTCGATGGCATCGAAAAACGCCTGCATGTGCGGGATGGGCTCGGACGTCGGATGCTCGGGCACGGGCTCCGGGTCAGGGTAGAAGCTGTCGGGCAGACCCTCGATCTGGCAGGCATTGAACACGCGGTAGGATTTCTGGAAGCGGAAGACGCGGGCCTCCTCGGAGCGATCATCCCTCTCCCCGTGATTGTCCTCGCCACCAGCGTCTTTCCGGCTTTGACCGTAATAGACGACGACAGAGGACTTCTCGCCCTTGCGAACCTTTGCGTCCAAGGCATTGGCCTGCGGCAGCGTCATCCAGAAGGGCGAGCTGTGGCCCGCCATCACGGTGCGCATGGTCAGCAGGAAGTTGTTGACCCCTTGGTAGGGCTCACCGCCCACGCGCAGAGGGCGGGAGCTGCCACCTGCGGTCCAGAGCTTGCGCCACGGCAGGACGCCGCGCTCGATGATGCGGATGACTTCGTTGGTGATGGCCTCGGAGGCATCGAATTTGGGCGTGCGGGATCGGGCCATGGCTGGCCTCCTTTCGAGTTTTGGTGAGAGGGAATGGTGATCAGATTGACTGACGGGGCCTCGGATCGTTGATGATCCTCGCACCAAGCCCCTCGACCGTGTCGTTGTAGGTGGTCAGCGAGACGGACCTGCCAGGGCCCCAGGGTTCAGGGTCGACCGATCCGTCCCGCGTCACCCGCGGCAAGTTCGCGAAGGCGATGACATCGGTGACAGGCCGGAACCCGGCCCGGACCCGTCTGAGGCACCCCAAAGGCCCTCATCCGTCAGTCACAAAACCCGAAGGACAACTTTCACTCTTTAGGGATCTGATACCGGAGAGTGTTACATGCGAAGCTCATGAGAACGTAGGAGCCTGCACTTTCCGGCATCAGACCCCAATGAGCAACAGGATCAGACCTGACCGTCCCCTGCTCTTCTCTTCCTCTCACACCCCATAATCTGCGCAGGCGGCTTGTTTTTGTTCCTGTTGTGTTCTATTTTGAGAACCGCGCTAAGAAGGGAAATCCCCGATGGAAAGCACCACTTACGCCCTACCCGCGACGCCAAAGCAGATCGCCTATGCGCGATGCTGGCCCTGCGCAAATCGACGCACAGGCCAAGCTGAACCCGGGGGCGCTGGACAGCCGCCCGACCTCAAAGCAGGTCGCCTTCGCGGAACGCCTCGCCCGCATCAAACGCCGCGTTGTGCCGGACGAGTGTTTTCGCGACAAGGGGCTGATGTCGAAATGGATCGACAGGAACAAGTGAAGCTAGGCAGACCCTGCGGTGATCGAGATTACTTCAGCCGATCGACAACGGATGCGCCGCCCGACCTGGCAAGCGTGATCAGGCTGGACTGGATCCTGGATGTGAAGACGGAACTGAACGTGCCGATGGACGTGCGGTCCTCCCAGACATAGGATCGCTCCAGAATATCGGTGTTGATCTCGTCCAGCATGACCCATTTGCGGACATGGGTCTCCAACCCCACGCGCTGCGACTCGATCTGTGGCACCTCGACAAATTTGCGCGACGGCAAGGGCGGCTGCGTCGTGACCGGCAGGATAAACACTACGGTCTCGCTATCGGACTTGGCGACAGTGACCGCGATACAGACAGGCCGCGTCTTGCGGCCTTCGGTCTCGCCGGCCATCTGTTCGCGTTTCCACAGGAACGGATAGCGGAAAACCTCTCCAGCGGCAGGCTTAGTCATCCGCCTGCGTCAAGTCCCGCTCGAGCCCTTCTATCATCAGCGCCTTGAGACCCTCTGGCATCTCGTCGATCATGTGAGCCTGTTGCGTGGCCCCCCGCGTGAGGCTCTGATACTGATCCATGCTCATCAGCACGAATTTCGGCTTGCGATGTTTTGTGATCGCAATCGGCGAGCGAATGGCCGCGTCAAACAGGTCACTGGTGTGCCGCGTCAAGTCGGCCGCCTTGAACTCGGGAAGCTCATGCATGATCGGGGTCTCCGTTTGTGCAGAATATACATACATTCTGGATATCCTGCAAGAGATGGGTTGAGCCCTCTGATGTGTCATTCGAACGCCGTACGGTCTCAGTGAGGGTGTATTCATTGGCGGTGATGCCGTTCTCGATGGGCTCTTCCGAGGTTAGGTGGTCGTAGCCGCGATACTCGGCCAGAAGTTTCGCATGGGCCGCACCTTCGTCATTCGTCATCGGTGCCGGATCGCCGGACAGCGACCGCAGGCCGTGGCTGTAGCCGTAGGGCAACCGTCTCAGACTCGACCTGAAGTTTTTCCGCCACTAGCCGATCGAGCAGGGCAGGTTCTTCGAGCCAGCCACCGTCATCGCCCTGAAAGAGGTCATGCAGCATCGAGCGCCCGCCGCTTCGTAGGCATCAATACCCACAAAGATCGCGCGCCGGTCGGTCACCCGGACCGATCTCTCGGTCAGCATGGGCCGGATCTGGAATGGCTCCTTGTTTCAGGAACAATTGATTACACCCGAGATCTGAACCTGACGCGCGTGATCGGGGTTCACGGTGAAAGCTATGAGCTGCTCCAGCGTCATGCCATCCGTGCTGGGTCTCGGTTCATCGTGGGAACCGGCTGCGGTAGCGGCGCTCCAAGGTTCTAACCGTTTCCCATCAGGATGCAATTACCGCATTAGCGCGCGTGGCCTGCGAAGCAGCTCCCGCCACCATATGCCTAACATACAGTTAACTTAGAGTTTTTTCTAAATTCGGATGTCCGGGGACGGATCGTACGGCCTGCCCGACCGTTGATGATCCGTGGGTGGAACGCACCCGGTCCGAGGGGTCGGACCAAACCAGGGCGCGTTCCACAATTGGTGGTAGCCGGGAGCTGCCTGTCCGAGGGGTCGGACGGGCCTCCCGGCGGGACAACGGGTGGTTTCATGTTGACGGGCATTACGCTCGCCTCTTGCGCAGTTGATGCGCAGGACCGGTATCTTGCGGCCTTGAGCGGGGTGGCATTTCTCGAAACGAAGACGGGACTTCAGGTCATCGCGGCCTCGGCCGGGGAAAATGCGCTGACGCGGTTCGGCTATGACGGCGCGCTCACCGAACTCGACACATTCCGTCTGTCGGCCCATGCCGGCCTGCATGATCTGGTTGTAACGGATACCGGGCTCAGCGCGCTGGCACGGTGGGGCAATGCGGTCAGGATTGATGCGAACAGCTTCACCGCCGATGGCCAGGCAAATCTGGTTGCGCTGTCCGATACTGCCAGCGCGGTGCGCAACACGGCCGGTCTGACCCTTGATACCCTGAATATCGCAGATGACGCGGCCCTGCCCCTGGGCGATGTCACCGCCTTGGCCAGCCTGTCGGACGGGCGGGTGATTGCAGGGTCCGCCTTTGATACCGGCATCGCCCTGCTGGATGCGTCGGGCACGGTCACCGATGTCGCCCTGGCCGAGGACGGGTTCTGGCACAATCGCGTCTCCACCATCGAGACAGCGACCATTGCCGGCAAGGATTTCGCCATTGTCGGGGCCTCCGGGTCCTCCTCTCTCAGCGTGTTTCAGGTGCTGGAGGATGAACTGATCCTGACCGATCACGAGTGGGACAACATGATGACCCGCTTTTCCGGCGTGGCCGAGCTGGCCACCGCGCAAATCGGCGGCATGACCGTGGTGGCCGCCGGCGGCAGCGATGCGGGCCTCAGCCTGTTCGAGCTGACGGAAAGCGGCGATCTGGTACACCTATATGACATCCTTGATACGGATCAGGCCACGCTGGCCGATATTTCCGGCCTGGATCTGATCGCGCAGGATGACGGTCTGTTGCTGGTGGCCTCCTCCGAGAAGGAAAGCGGCTTCACCGTTTTCGAGCTGGAATTCGAATTCGAGAAGCCAGAGCCCGCCCTGATTTTTGCCACGCCGTCGATGCAGACCATGCAGTTCGCCCCCCCGCCCCGCCTGTCCAACCATGAACCCGACCTCATAGTGGAGGAACCGGGCAACTGGATCGAGCAGCACCTGACACAGGATTTCATGATCTTCTGATCCCTGTCCGTGGCCGGTTCAACCTAACCCGCGCGATCACCCTGTCCTTTTTCTATCCGCACTTGACCTCTGTCGCCCTGCCGAGGCTGATACCCCCATCATGATCAAGGACACCTGATGAGCATGGCCCCCATACACGCCCCCGCCCACCGGCTACCGGCCCGCTATATCGCGGTGCTATCGCTGATCGCGCTGTTGCCGTTCGGGTCGGGGCTGCTGATGCTGGACCCGAACGATGCCGTGATCCTGGGCCTGGCAAATATCACCATCCTGCTGATCGCACCTGCAATGCTGATCGCATGGCCCGAGATACGGGCAGATCTGCGCCCGCGCGGGCGACTGGCCTCCTTGACCATGCTGCTGCTGGCCTATGGCCTGGCCCTGGCCGCGATACGTGCGCCGCATATGGGATTTTCCCTGCTGACCTTCGCAATGTGGCCCGCCTTGATGATTGCCGGGCGCGGGCTTCAGCAAGCGATCCGCCATCACGGCCCCCACGTGGCAGAGGTGGCGATGATCATCCTGCTGCTGGCCGGTCCGCTCTATATCTTACTGCTGCCTCTGATGCAGGCATTCTATCCCGGACAGATCCACTGGAGCTTCGACATGCCCGCCTTCAACCATGTCCGCCGGATGGGGCATCTGCTGACGGTCTCGGCGGCGGCGGGCGTGGGGCTGGTCGCGATGGGGCGGGTGTCACGCGGGCCTGTGATATATCGCCTCGCATTGGGAGCACTGGCTATCCTTGCATTGGCGCTGGCCATCTGGACCGGCGCACGGGGCATATGGCTGTCCCTGCCCGCAGGCTGTGCGCTGGCCCTGATCACGGCCAGGCTGGCGGGATACAAGGTGCATTGGGGCGCAACGCTGGCCTTGCTGCCCCCCGCCATCGGGCTGGCCTGCCTGCTGCCGACACTCGGCCGGCATTTCGGCGTGTTGAGCGAAATCCAGAACACCCTCAGCCGCACCGACAGCATTGGCAGCATGTCCAGCGGACGGTTGATATTGTGGGAACATACGCTTGAGCTCATCAGCCAAGAGCCCCTGACGGGATATGGCTGGGGGCAGTTCCTATTGCTGCAAAACCGCTTTTCGGTCCCGCAAGCCCACAATCTGCCACTGGAAATTCTTCTAGGTGTCGGTGTCCCGATGGGTGTGCTGGCATTGGGGTTGATCCTGATTTTTTGGGTAAAAGCCCATCGCAACATTATCCATACCGGCCCTTGGGCAGTTCCCGCCCTGTGTGTACTGGACACAATGCTGATCTACTCCCTGCTTTCAGGTACCTTTTTCTACAGTGTGGGCGCTGTGTTGACCGGATTGGCTTGGGGTATATGCCTTGCCAGTCCCAAACCAGATAACCCTGCCTCCGACAGCGGTCTGGGAACATGATTACCTTCGGCACGGTGAGGGCGGGGTGATGATAACCGGGGACGGGTGAAAGCAACATCACCGCCCTCACGTTACCATCGACTTCCCGTTAAGAGACTGCCCGCCTCTCGATAACTCTCATATGACGGATATGTGTCAATTGTGTCTGGATTGGAAACGCTTAGACGCCCCAAATGGCTCTACTCCAAACGCTTTACATCCCCATCTATCCCTTACCGAAACGCGGAACAGTCCGGCAGTTTCAAGACACCGATTTCAAGGAACCAAAATCATGACCAATATTGCAAAAACCCTTCTCACCACCGCCGCTCTGACTGCCGCTCTGGCGTCGCCTGTTCTGGCGGACAACGCGCAGCTCGCTGCCTCCTTTGGCATTCCCGCTGACGTTGCCCAGACCCTGAGCCTGGGTGAGATCGCCACCATCGGCGCGATCATCAACGACGATGAAAATCACATCAACTCCTACGCCGACTTCGCGCGCTAAGACGCACACGAATACAGGCGTGTGTTGAACACGCGTTTCAATGGCTTCGTGTACCGGAAGGAACACGGGGCCATTGAGCTATTAATATCCCCGCGAAAGACGCGCTATGCCCCATACATTCACATTGCTTGCCACCGCCCTCCTTGTAATGGTCACCACGTTCGCAAGCGCACAAACACATACCCTCGAGAGCAGCCTGACCTTCGAAAGCAGCCTGACCGCCGCGACAACCGACTGGATCGAGACGCGGATCACCAGCCAGACCGTTGGCCGTCCTACCGATCTGGTTTATCGTCCGTAAGCGCGCCCGGTAAGGGCACTATCAAAGGGCAGCCTGTATCATTCCAGCGTTCCGGATACGGACCTTTGACAGGTGATCCAGCGGATACAATAAATTTAGTATCTTTTTACACAACTCAGGATAACACAAGGATACCGCCTCACTATCGCCACTTGTATATGCAATGAATCAACTGCATTTGCTTTATCTCTTTTGTGAGAGGCACTGCTGCTATAAGTTTGTACAGGCAACCACGATAGAGAGGGCTTTCCATGCCTGCTGCCACGAGCACTGATTACACCGCCATTCTTGCCGGAGCGGATGAGCGATGGAATGCGATGGCTGGCGATGGTGCTCCGACCTTCGTGACATACACCTTCGCGACGACTGATTTCTTCGCGACAGGCGATTTTGCGGTCCTGTTCCCCAACAGCGCCGCATTCGGCATCACGGAATTCGGCGCCTTCTCCACCGATCAGCAGGCCAGTTTCCGTCTGGCAGCCGCCGAATATGAGGCGGCAGCAGGCATCCGCTTCATCGAGGTGGAAGATCCGGCGGATGCGTCGATCACGATCATGAACAGCTCCTCTACCCAGGCAGGGTTTCTGGGCGTGTCCAATCTGCCTCGCATCGCGGATCAGACGACGCAAAACTTCGTGGATATGTCCAGCAATGGTATTCTTGCGATGGCCGTCGGCACCAGCGGGGATGAGGATTACAGCCCCGGCACCCAGAATTTCCAAACCATATTGCACGAACTGGGCCACGCCGTCGGGCTGGAACATCCCAATGACTATGCCACAGATCCCGATTTCAATACCTCCACCACCGTGATGAGCTATAATTCCGGCGGGGCCATCACCTCCACCCTGCAGGCGCTCGACGTTCTGGCCCTGCAGGAAATCTATGGCCCGGCAACCAATCCGGACGACCTGACCGCCAACTGGAATAAAACGAGTAATACCTTCACCCTGACCGGCACGGCAGGTGATGACGTTCTGATTTCCACCGATACCACCAGCACTCTGATCGGCGGCGATGGCGATGATCAGCTATACGGGCGCGACGGCAACGACGATTTCACCCCCGGCGCGGGCGACGCGACAATTGATGGCGGGACGGGCGACGATACGCTGTACCTGTCCGGTGCGCTGGCCGATTACGACGTCACCATTTCGGCGGATCGCCGTTCGATCATCCTGACAGGCCTGGGCGGCGGCGCGATCGAGGGGACGGTTAAGACCTCGCGGATCGACAGCTTTGATTTCAACGGCACGCTTCAGGGCAATCTCGAACTGCTGCTCTTGACCCTGCCCGATCTTGAAATCATCGCGGCGCAGGGGTTCACCTCTCTAACGGCCGGCAATCCGATCGACGTTGACGTCAATATCAGGAACATTAGCGAGATCTCCGCCGGGGCGACCGATGTGGCGGTGTTCCTGTCCACAGATAACAGCTTTGACGTGGGCGATATCGAAATCGGGCGCACTGCGATTGGCACGCTCGACGCGAATAGCGACTTGCAGGCCACCGTGACCCTGGACCCACGCTTCGACATCGCGGCGGGCACCTATTACGTGATCTACGTGGTGGACCCCGACAACACCGTGCTCGAAAGCTATGAACTGGGTGAGAAGAAATACGCGGGAAATGCGGGCGCTCTGATCGATCCGATCACCTATACCAACACCGCATTTACCCCTCCCCAGGCGCCATATAACGTGACCGCCCAGCAGGATATCGCGGCGGATATCGACGATCTGTTCGTCTATGGCATCTATGCCGGCACCATGAGCGAAGAGGGTCCAACCGCGTTCTCCTTTGCGGATGCCACGAATCCGCAAGGGCTCAAGGCGACCTTTACCGGCAGTGGTTTCGATGCGTCCGACCTTACGCAAGGGGTCATCACCGGGCTGACCTTCAGCATTGCGGGTCTGGTCAACGGCTCGCCAGGGGATGTCAGCGTGCTGACGATTGGCGGCCTGTACATGAATCGCGCGGATCTGATGCCCGCATTGGGCAGCGCCGCAACAGGCGATCTGACCGCACTTCAGACGCTGCTGGACCAGAACCGGATCGACTATTCCGGGTCCAACGGGGATGATGCTTTCTACGGCGCGGCCCTGGCGGATAACCTGCGCGGCAATATGGGCGATGACACGCTGGAGGGTCTGGGCGGCGACGACACCCTGAGCGGCGGCGAGGGCAATGACCTGCTGGACGGTGGAGCCGGCGCGGACAGCCTGATCGGCGGTCTGGGCGATGATATCTACGGGATCGACAATGTTGGCGATATCATTGTCGAGGGCACGGATGAGGGGACCGACACCGTCGCCACCTTCCTGTCCACCACGACCCTTGCCGACAATCTGGAGAACCTGGTCTTTGTGGGCATGGGCGATGCCAATCTGTCGGGCAATTCCGCAGCGAACCAGATCGTCGGTGGTGATGGCAACGACACCCTGCGCGGCGGTGCGAATGCCGATACGCTGGCCGGACTTGAAGGCAATGATTTCTATCTGATCGACAATGCAGGGGACCAGGTGATCGAAGTCGCCTTTGGTGGCACCGATACCGTCTCTTCCCTGGTCGATCATGTACTGACCTCACATGTCGAAAACCTGATCCTGACCGGTTCGGCCACCACGGGTTCCGGCAACGCTGAGGGCAATGAGATCACGGGCAACGCGCTGGACAACGATATTCGCGGCGTGGCCGGAAACGATACCCTGAGCGGCGCCGAGGGCATGGATACCCTGTTTGGCGGCGGTGGCGACGATGTCGTGTCGGGCGGCAACGGCAACGATCTGGTCGTCGGACACGGCGGCAACGATACGCTGGACGGCGATGCCGGCGCGGATAGCATCTATGGCTACAACGACGATGACCTGGCACGCGGCGGGCTGGGTAACGATCTGATCCTGGGCGGTGCGGGCAACGATACGTTGCAGGGCGACGGCAACGAGGACACCCTGAACGGTCAGGACGGCAACGACCTGATCGAGGGCGGCTCCGGCATGGATGTCATGTACGGTGGCGACGGCGCGGATACGATGGATGGCGGCGACGACAATGACCTGATGTATGGTCACCGCGGCGATGACAGCATGGATGGCGGCGACGGCAGCGATACCATCTACGGCTTTGACGAAAACGATCTGCTGTTGGGCGGCAACGGAAATGACGAGATTGCCGGCGGAAATGGCGACGACGATATTTTCGGGGGGGCCGACGATGATCTGCTCTACGGAAACCGAGGCGATGATACGATTGATGGCGGCGACGGTGCTGACACGATTTACGGCTACGATCAGGCGGACCTCATGCGCGGCGGGCTGGGCAACGATCTGATCCTGGGCGGGTCCAGCGGCGATACCTTGCAGGGGGACGGCGGGGATGACGTCCTGAACGGTCAGGACGGCAACGACCTGATCGAGGGCGGCGACGGCGCTGACACATTGCAGGGCGGCGACGGCCGGGACACGATGCAGGGCGGCGCAGGCAATGACCTGATGTATGGCAATCTGGGCAACGACACGCTGAATGGCGATGCCGGCAATGATACCATCTATGGCTATAATGATGATGACCTCATCAGCGGTAACCTTGGCGATGATCATCTGTTCGGCGGGAACGGCGACGACGTGATCACTGGCGACGATGGCAATGATGCGATTTCCGGCGGTGCAGGCGCGGATACGCTCTACGGCAATAACGGTCATGACACGATCGACGGGGATGATGGGAACGACACCATCTATGGCTTTGCCGATGATGACCTGATCCACGGCGGGCAGGGCGATGACCTACTGCTGGGTGGAACCGGCAACGACACGCTGGATGGCGGCGATGGCGCGGACGAGCTGAACGGCCAGGATGGCGACGATCTGGTTCGCGGCGGAACCGGCGACGATATCCTGCATGGCGGCAGCGGCGCGGACACGATGCTGGGCGGCAATGACAATGACGAGATATTCGGAAATAGCGGCAACGACACGCTGGATGGTGGCGATGGTGACGACGCTGTATATGGCCATAATGACAATGATGTCCTGACCGGGGGTCTGGGCAATGACGGACTGTTCGGCGGCAATGGCAGCGATACACTGGATGGTGGCGATGGTGACGACACATTGGATGGCGGCGCCAACAATGACGTCCTGTCGGGTGGCGCAGGCGCGGATACCTTCATCTTTGCCACGGGCAACGGGCAGGACACGGTCACCGATTTTGAGGCCGGTGTGGACGCGTTCGACCTGACCGAACTTGGCTTTACCACCAATACCGAATTCATGGATGCGATCACGCAGAACGGCTCAGACGTGCATATCGATTTCGGAGGGGATGAGCTGATCATCCAGAACGCGGCCGAGGCGGATGTCGAGGCGCAATCCTTCTGGGCGATCTAATATAGAAAGGCCGGCGCGGGAAGCATCCGCGCCGGCCTTTTCTTTGCGGGGTATTCCGGCCCGGTTTCGCATGCGAAACATCTCTGACCCCAGATCACACCGCCTGTAAGGGCCTTCAGGAATGGCTCCCTACCCTGCCCCTCTGATGACCGATCACGCCAAGGTTTCGCATGCGAAACCGGGCCTATTTCGGGTCGCCGGCTTCCAGCATGACCTCCAGCGCACCGGCCAGCATTTGCGCCTGATGTGGCGTTAGCTCATGTCCCGAAAACTCCAGCCGACTGACATCCCCCGTGCGGTGCAACGCCACTGTGGCCCCGTTGGGCAGCCGGTGTTCGAAAAGCGGTTTCGCATGCGAAACCTTGCCTGCGCCCTTAGCGGGTTTCGCATGCGAAACCTTGGCGTTCAGCGCCGCCTCCAGCACAGCGTTTTGCCCTGCCGCATCGTCAAAGCTGCCCTCAGTCAAAGCCTGCACCAGGCGCGCACCCTGCCCTGCGCGGATCGCTTCGGCCAAACGTAATCCCAGCCGTTCGTTCACCGATTGCGGATAGGTCAGCGTGCTGCCCAGTTCCTGCACCACCGAAACGAAGCTGCGGATTTTGGAACGCCGCGCCTTGGAGCCCGTCGCGTAGAGAGCGTTCACCGCCTCCTCGACACTCTCGAAAACCTCGGCCTGCGTGGCCATCAGGGCGACGCGCGCACGCTCGAAATGGCTGACATCCTCACGTATCTCATTTTCCTCGACCATGGCGACATAGGCGCCGCGCAGGTCGTCAGGCTGGCGAATAAACGCCTTGATGGTGGTAAAGCGGGTATCTCCGGGATGTTCGGCAGCCAGTTCCATCACCGCCTGCATTCGCCTGTAGCCGGAAATCAGGCCGAAATGATAGGGCGGCTGGGCATCGCTCTGCATCACCTCCACCGGCATCCGCTGGCCATGCGCCATGATCGAAGCCCGCAAGGACTGCATGCCCTCATCCGTGGATTTGATCCGGTCGCGGGTCAGGTGGGACATGTTGATGCTGATCAGGGGAATGGCGTGGATCAGCCGGCCAGCCTCATCCGCCATGGCCAATGCGCGTGCGCCACCGCCCGCGCTCTCGCCTGCGACACGGGCGATTGGCGGGGCGGCGGCCTCAGGCATTCCCATGGATTTGGGTTCCGGGGCAGGGCGGCTGGCGGCCAGCTCGGCCGGGTCCAGTCTCTTGCGTCGTGCCATTTCAGTTCGCCTCCGTCTCGTTTTGCGCACGCTCATCGCGTCTCCACGCACCGATCAGCATCTTCTTGAACATCGCGTAGGTCTGATCGAAGGTTTCGCGCCCGCGCACATAGGTATCGCGGTTGAAGTCACGGTAATCGGCCTCGTAAATGCCGTTCACCTGCTCACCTGCTTGTCCGATCAAGGCGGTGAAATCCTGTCTATAGGGGGTCATCATGCCGCCCATCCAGCCCTGTATCAGCGTGGCCATTTCCGCCTGCTGGGCCGCGTCATAGCGGGTCAGGATCGCGGCAACCGCATCCCACTCGAACTTCAATTCCGGCTGACCAAGGGCCCGCGCGGCAGCGTTTTCACCCTGCTCGATGGAGGAGAAGGTCGCGTGCAGCATGTCGAAAAACCGGCCTGTGCTGTCAAATTCCAGAAAGCTGGCACCCAGTGGCACCATCAGGATATCCGCCGCGGCCAGACCGTTGATCGTCAGATATCCCAGCGCCGGCGGTGTATCGAGGATGACGATATCGTATTCGTCCAGCACGCCGTCTGCTTCGAGACGATTGTTCAGCGCCTCCCACAACTTCCACCCGCGGGCGGTGGTCCGCCAGACTGGAATCTGGAACTCGGCCCAATACAGGTTCAGTTGTGCCCCGATCAGGTCGATATTGGGCCAATGGGTTTTGGTGATGATATCCTGCGAGGTAATCTTGAGCGCCTCGGCCAGCATTTCGTCGAAGGGCAGGGGGCTGTCGCCACGCGCCATGCGGGCGCGATTCTCCGCCTGCAGGCTTTGTGCATAATCGCGGGCGATCAACGGGAAAACGGTTTGCCATTCATCCTCGATCGTGGCGCCGAAAATCGAGGACATGGATCCCTGACTATCCAGGTCGATCACCAGAACGCGGTAGCCGTCCAGCGCGGCGCTCATCGCGAGATGGGTGGCGGTTGCCGTCTTGGCCACGCCGCCCTTGAAGTTGGCCACCGCGACGATCTTGGCGGGCAGGCCCGTGGGCCGGTAGGGGCGGTATTCCTTGCTGCGTGACCCCTCGGTTGCGAAATGGTCGCGCAGGGTCAGAACCTCCTCAAGGGTGAACCATTTGGCGCCGGCCTCCGTCTCGGAAATGCCTTGGGGCAGGTCAGGGTTCGCGCGCAAAACACGCCGGAAATGGGCCGGTGCCACCGGGATCAGATAGCGGGTGATTTCCCAGGTCGAAAATCGCCGCAGCTCCTTTTTCCCGTCTGGCGAATGGCCGCGCCGCGCCAGATCATCGCGACCCTGCGCGACGCGGGCAGCCACTTGGGCGAAGTCGGTGACGCTTACTCCCTCGGACAGGGCATCAGCGGCCAGATCGGGATCTATGTTGAAATACGGGGGCAGGGGGTGGTCTGACATCGGGCAAAACCTGTCTGCTGATCCTGACAAACGACGATGTTTCGTGTGGTCAGGGATATGGCGGGCGGGTTTTCCAAGTTTGAAACCCCGAAGCATGTATCGACATTTTCATAAGATACCACGAAACGTATTACATACAATAATTTTGATGATGTATCTTGATAGACAAGCCTTATCAAAGCCTTATCGGGTGGGGTGAGAGTGTCGCCAAGTGGCTTCTTATGCAAGGGAGTAGTTATATCTGTGTTATTTATTGTGTTACGGGTGCTGAAATCCTGTTCAAGCCTCTGGAAAGAAATGATCTTTTTGGGGTCAGCGATTCCAGAACCACGATAGGGCGACTCCGGAACCACGATCATGCGATTCCAATCCCACGATAGGTGAGGGGCGCTGCGCCCTGTGGAAAAATCCGACAAGGTGATATGAAACCACGATAGGTGGAGGCGGTTCGAACCGACCCCGCATTCCCGCGCAGACGGGCCAGGCCGAGCAGCCTGGAAGGTGAGGTAGACGATGGCAGCAATTGATCCCGCGATCTCCGTTGCGGAGGCAAGCGGGCAAGATTTTTTCCTGTGCGATATTTTGGGAGCGATCCCGAAGGATGACATGGCGAGCATGGAGCATCCGGTTTTCTCGCTCAGCACCCGGCCGGACCGGCGGGTGCTGAGTTACGCGCATAATGATGTTCAGATCGAGATCACGCCCAGCGTCAAGGGTCTGGCCACGATCCATGACAAGGACATCCTGATCTATTGCATCAGCCAGCTGATCGGTGCCCTGAATGCGCAACGGCCGGTATCGCGCAAGCTGACATTGCGCGCGCATGATCTGCTGATTGCCACGCAGCGCGAAACCTCGGGCGACGGGTATCGCCGATTGGTGGCCGCCTTTGAGCGTCTGGCCGGAACGCGGATCACCACCAACCTTGTGACGGGAACCGGCGATGAGGCGCGCGGCGTGACCGAGGGGTTCGGCCTGATCGAAAGCTGGCGCATCGTGCGGGCGAACAAGTCGGGGCGGATGATCTCTGTTTCCATCACGCTGAGCGAGTGGCTGTTTCGGGGCGTGACCTCACGATCCGTTCTGACATTGAGCCGCGATTATTTCGCGCTGCGCAAACCGCTGGAACGCCGTGTCTATGAAATCGCGCGCAAGCATTGCGGCCGGCAGGAGGAGTGGCATATCGGGCTGGAGGTGCTGGCGCGCAAATCCGGATCGGCCTCGGCCTTGCGGGTGTTTCGCAAGATGATCCGGGATCTGGTCGCTTCGGATCACTTGCCTGATTACACGCTGAGCTTTGACAATGATGTGCTGTGCGTACGCCCGCGCGCCCCGGTGCAGGTCGTGGCGCAGGAGGCCGACGGCGTTTCGCAGGCGGGATTGTTTTTGACACCCGACGCGCTGGACGCGGCGCGCGCGATCATGCCGGGAACGGATGTGCACGCGCTGGCCGATGACTGGCGCAGGCACTGGGTCACGACCGGGCGGCCCCGGGTCAGCGATCCGGATGCTGCGTTCCTCGGATTTGTACGTGGGCGTGCGGGATATGCTGCGGATCGAACAAGGCGATCCCCGGCAGGGAGGCGCGGTTAACCAGATGTTAACCCCCCAGATTAGGGCCGCGATTCCGAATCACCTGCGTTCTGGCCCCTGTTTGCCCGCTGGATCAGGGGGCGGTTTGCCTGAAAATACGCCATTGAGGCTATCGTGATGAGAAATTGTACGTTCCGGTTTTAGATCGGTTGTGAAGGCCGGCATAGTGGCTGCGGCACAACAGAAATCCAGTGAAGCGAGATCGCAAACATTAGGGTCCGGGCGTCACTTGATTGGAGTGCATATTCGGGCATACAGTCGGGCCACGGGATTGCGCAGCGGGGGGTGCGCTTCATGAATGCTTTTGAGACAACCTACTGAAGATCTGAAGGAAATTGCGCGACCGTCAGGCGAAAGACGGATGCAATTTTTCGTCCAGACTTTCAGGCGCGCAAGCTTCGTTTCCTAGGGGCACTGCGCCTTGCTGCACCGCACAAATTCAGGTCGCTCACAGGGAAAATTTCCGCCAGAATCGACACGCGGAAAAAAAATCAAAATGTGGGAAAATGTACATACAAGCTTTAAATACTGGGGATTCGGGTCTTTTCGTTGAGTTTTGAAATTTTTTTATTAGTATTGCTCGCACCAGACGATACTTTTGTGCGAGCGCGAAGTGATGCTATCCGAACTGAATGCTTATCGGGTTGTAGCATCTCTGTTTAGGGGGCTGTGAGTGCAGTGAAAGATCTTGAGATGATAGAAACGCACGAAGCGCGTAGCTTACGCGGCGTGCCACTCAGGCCAGCCTCATACTACTATGGTCTTGGCTTCAAGCGGATGATCGATCTGTTGGGGGCTGCCGTACTCCTGACGCTTATGTCTCCGGTGTTTTTATTCTTCTGGCTGTCAATTCGCCGCGATGGCGGACCCGGTTTTTATTCCCAGCAACGTGTTGGCCGTAACGGTAAGATTTTCACCTGCTGGAAGTTGCGTTCGATGTGCGTAAATGCTGAGCAGAAACTGGCCGAGTACATCGCGACCGATCCTGTGGCGGCGGCCGAATGGGCTGTCTCGCAAAAACTCAAGAATGATCCGCGCATCACATCCATCGGACGGATCATCCGTAAATATTCTATCGATGAGTTGCCCCAGATCTGGAACGTCCTGCGCGGGGATATGAGCTTTGTGGGCCCTCGCCCCTTTATGCCCTCTCAGCAGGAACTCTATTCCGGCGACACCGATGGATATTATCTGATGCGTCCGGGGATCACCGGTTTGTGGCAGGTTTCCTGTCGCAACGATGCCAGCTTCGCAACGCGCGTTATCTACGATTCACGCTATGCTCAGGATGTCAGCCTTGTGAACGACATCCGCATCTGTCTGGCCACCGTGCGTGTGGTTCTGCGCGGCACGGGGCACTAACACAGGAACGCCTGAATTGATCGTCCGGTATCGGGAAGGTTTCCCGGTGCCGGACGCCTTCGTTCGCCACAGGCAGCGGAACCGGCATGATCGGGATCGGTCGCAATGGGTTGATAGTGAAATCTTCCATTCAGCTGCGAGTCACAGTTTGCTAGCAAGAAGGGCGCGTGTTTCAGCCACGCGTAACCCGGACACAGGTATGGGTGGGCGAGGCAAGCAAAGGCGTTGAATCTATGTCGCAGGGAACCGCACCGATACGGCCTGAATGCGTTGTTCTGGTCAGCGACTTTGCGAATATCAACGGGGGTCAGGCCAAGGTGGCCGTGGACACCGCGGTGCTGCTGGCCGATGCCGGGATCCGTGTGCATTTCTTTGCCGCGACGGGGGAGCCTGACGCCGCGTTACGCCATCGGAACATCGAGATAGAGGTGCTGGGCCAGGCGGACATTCTGGCCGAACCGAACCGCATGAAGGCAGCCTGCAACGGCATTTGGAACAGAGACGCGGCTGCGGCGCTGAAAACATGCCTGTTAAGGTTTGATCCATCTAAGACGGTTATGCATTGCCACGGTTATGCCAAAGCTCTCTCCCCCTCGATCGGGCCGTTGATGACCGATGGCCCGCTGCCCTGCGTGTACACAATGCATGAATATTTCCTGGCCTGCCCGAATGGCGGCTTTTACGATTATCAAAAGGGCGCGATTTGCCATCGCCGCGCACTCGGCACGAGTTGTCTGACGACACATTGTGATGTGCGCCATCCTGCGCATAAGGCCTGGCGCGTTCTGCGGCAGGTGGCGACCGTGGGGCCGGGGCGCATTCCGAGGCGGCTCAAGGATGTGATCTATATCTCGCATATCCAAGGCAGGGTAATGGCCCCCTATATGGCTGACGGCACGCGGATGCATCATGTGCCCAATCCGGTATCCCCGCCCGATTTGCCGCCTGTGGAGGCTACCGCTAACGACCTGTTCCTGTTTGTCGGACGTCTGAATCCCGAAAAGGGCGGTCTGATATTTGCCAGGGCCGCAAAGGCGGCGGGCATCAAGGCCGTTTTCGTTGGGGATGGGGTCGAGGCTGAGGCCATTCGGGCGGCCAACCCGGATGCCCTCATCACGGGATGGCAAACCCCCGCGCAGGTGCAGGACTGGATTGGGCGCGCGCGCGCGCTGGTCTTTCCCAGCCTGTGGTCGGAAACATTCGGCCTGGTCGCATATGAGGCGATCTGTCGGGGTGTTCCGGTGGTCTGTGGTGAGTGGAACGCCGCGCAGGAGGTGGTGGAGAATGGCGTGAATGGTATAGTGTATCGTGACCCGGGCGTGGATGCGTTGGTCCAGGCGATATCGGACGTCGATAGATTATCCCAGTTCGATACATCCGGTTATATCGAAACATATTCCAGAACGCGCCACTTCGATAAATTGATGAAGGTATATGAAGCATCTATTGGAAATCATGTATGATTTTTGCAATTATAAGCTTCGTTCTATATTCATCTATACTGGCATTTGTTGGATTGAAGGGTGTTCGATATGCGCGACCTGCTCTGATCGGAACGGTGGTCATACTGACTGTTCTGACCTTTTTCAGGCAGGTCATGTATTATTTCGGGCTCGACCAGCCGTATCCTCAGGGGTTTTTCAATTACACTGAATGGAACCTGATCCTGAAGGCCAATTTGGTGTGCACGGTTTGGATCGTTGTCTTGTACTCGGCCTATGTCGGTTTCACCCCTGCAGCGCATTTGTTCACATCCCTGCTGCCATCGGGGCCGGGGCTGAAAGAAAAAAAGCCACGCGGGATCAAGGTAGTGGTTCTGGTTCCGGCATGCTTTGCGATCTTCGGAACGATTTATCTTGTTCTGCAATCCGGAAGCATTTCGCAGTTCCTGTACGATTCAAAGGTAGGGAAGGACCTGAAGGGCCTGTTCGTCTTTCAGGAGGCGGCAACGCTGGCGTCCATACTCGCGCTTTACGGATTCGTTGTATGTCTGGATAAGGAAAAAAGGGGCATAAGGAGCATAACATGGGGTGCGTTTGGCTATATACTCATAATAGTCGTCTCAATGATTGTGAATTATGTCTGGGGAAATCGATATAATATTGCGTTGATGGCGGTTTCGTCGGTTATTGTCTGGCATTATTGTGTATCCAGTCTGAACTTTATGAAGGTGCTGATTTGCGCCGTGCTTGCCATGGTGGTGCTGGAGGCTCTGCGCAATCTGCGAGGGGAGCTGGTGTCGTCAGCAACGGGGCGGACATTCTCGACTTACTCCAATCCCTGGCTCAGCCTGTCGACGGCCCTTCATTTTGTCGAGTTTGATGCGCTGATGCTGGCCTTGCGTGATACCGGTCACATGTTCGATTTCCGGCATGGCCAGGATTTCATCAACGGTCTGCTCAGCTGGATCCCGCGCAGCATCTATCCTGACAAGGAGACGTTCAATATCGGCCCATGGTTTCGGCGGGTTTACCAGCCTCAGATCATCAATGGATGGCCGATCACCACGATGGGATCGTGGTATGTGAATGCCGGGTATTGGGGGATCTTTCTGGGGGCCGCTCTCTCGGGATGTGTGCTGCGTGTTTTCGATCTGGCGTTCGACGGGTTGCGCAATGATCCGTGGAAGGCGGTGATCGGGATTTGCTTGGCCATTTTCATGTTCGAGGGGGGTGTGAATACCGGCTTTCCGCAAAAGGTATTCCTGCTGATCCTGCCTCTGTCATGGGCATCGTTCTGGATCAGGATGATGAATAAGGCCCCTGAGCCCGCATCCGGGCCGAAGCGATGAGTCGTACTCTCATCCTCGTGACGGGCGCGCCGCGTACCGCGACAACGCCGGTTGGCAACATGTTGGCCAGCGCCAGAAATACAGCCTCTCTATATGAACCACTGGGCCCGACAGGTCTCAAGCGGTTCCAGACGTGGTTTCCGATGGTCGGCGATCCGGGCGTCGGGCAGATCGACGGATTGATCGAGGATCTGTGCCATTTGCGAACGCGCGGGTTCAAATCCCAGCAGCGCGGCGGGGCGTTTTCCTTCAAGCGTGCGGTTTTCGGCAGCCGCACCCTGCATTCCTATAGATTGGCGCGGCTGCGAACCGGGGTTGATCACCTCATCTGGAAGGACCCGCATGCGATCTTTCTGGCCGGTGATATTGCGAAGAGCGGTGTGCCGGTGATCCTGACAATTCGCCAGGCCAGGGCGCATGCGGCGAGCTACCGTCGCCTTGGCTGGGTGTCGAAGGCAGGTGAGTTGTATCCGCGATGGCGCGCCCGCTTTGGGCGATGCGGAATCATCGAGCGTTTCTTGCCCGATGCAGCGACGCCGGTGACTTCCGCCGCGCTTTTGTGGCGCATGTGCTATCTGCCGCTCTTGCAGGAGGGGGCGCTGGACCGCGTGCATCTGATCACCCCCGATGCGTTGGTCCGCGACGAAGCCGCCTGCTACGCGGAGGTTTTCGCCAAGCTGGGCCTGGTGGCGAGCGCCAGAACCCATGCCCTGCTGCAAGCCCCCAGAAGCGATGCCGGTCGCCGACCCTCACGCGGGACAACCCATGATTGGAAGCGGTCTGTCGCAGCGGTGAACTCCTATTGGAGAGAGATACTGACGACAGATGACCTGACCAGGATTCGCGAAATCACCGGCGATATAGAAGGCGAGATCCTGCCCTATGTTCGGTAGAGAACCGCGCTGAAGCAGGCGGTCCGGAATATGGTGGTGGCCAGGACAGCCATGCCCGCCCCGTCCAACCCGTAATAGTGAATGCCGATCACCGTAAAAGGTATGGTTGTTATGAGGGATGCGGTTTGGACGATTCCGAATATCCTGAAATTCCGCTGCGCGATGAGCGCGGCCTGCACGACGCTTGAGATCAGTCGCACGGCGATGGCTGCCGAAATCCACATCAGCAATGTATATGCTTGGGTGTATTCAGGGCCGAAGACGAGGCCCAGGAACGGCTCTCCGATGAGATAGGCCAAACTCAACCCCCCCACGGATATCATGACCGCCACCCACAGGGCCTGGCGGATTCCACCGAAGAACTGCTGCCTGTTGCCCCCGATCCATAACCTGCTGAGCTGGGATCCTATTGCCTGCTCGATTGTGACGAACAGGCCGACGCTGGCGCGTTGTATGAAGGAAACCGTTGTGTAGTAGGATAGAGCGGCAACTCCGATCGAAGAGTAAACGAAGAATCGTGGAATATTTGTTTGAAGTGAGGCAAAGAAATGACCCACGCCCAAATGTAACGTGTTTCTTACGAGGCCGAATATCTGATCCTTGCTCATGTCGAGAGAAATTTCCTCTCCGCTATCTTGTACGGCGGGGAAATCATGCAGCATCTGTACAAGGATCAACACAACCGTTTGTGCCCAGAATGCTGTATGCGCATCATTGGTGATGTATAAGACGCTGCCAAAGCACAACAGAAGAACGGGTGCGCGGATCAGCAGAGACCGGGCCACGAGGCCGAGTTTTCCGGCCCGTTGCAGGACGCCATAGCAAAGCTCGGAATGCATTTCGACGGCTTTCATCACGCAGATTGGCACTGCCAATCCCACAAGCGTGACATCTACAATCGCGATTATTGATATACTGATGATAACAAGAAGAATAGATGCAGCCGTTTGCACCGAAAGGAAGGTGCCATATGCGAAATCCCTGTTTATATCGGTGGCAAGATTTGGACGTAAACCCATCATGAGAAGCATATACAGGGGCTGAACTACAGCCATGATATATCCAAAGGCAGCGACGGTGGGTATATCCGTTAGGTTTGTCAGAAGGGACAATATCCCAAGCTGACCAATTAAATAAACAACATTTGCAAAACCAAGGCTGCCTATATTCCTTGTAATGCCCACTCTATGTTACCTTCGATATGTTTTCGTATGAGTATAAAGGGCTGAAATACCGGAGTGTACCTTATTGGAAGTGAATTCCGAATTCTGCGGCCAGCTCCGCATTCGCCTCCTCGAACTCGCCCCGCAGCCTGGCCAGGACTATAGCGTCCCTCTCGGATTGCATTGGTATATTCTTGCTGGTGTTCACCGCATGATAAAGTGCGCGAAGCCGGTTATAGGCCGCCCCCCGGGGCAGTAGGTGGCGCACAGCCACGTTCAACCTTTGTAACAGGTGGTTCGTCGGGACATAGGTTTCGTTTTCACGTGGAAAATCATAAGTTTCGTAGAATTCAGGATCCAGTCCGATCCAACTTGCTACATCCTTGATGAAGCCTTTCTGATCCAGCCTGATGTCATCAAAGTTCCGCACCATCATGCGATTTTCGCCCAGTTGCTGTCTCCATTTCAGCAAATGGCGGGCATATTCCGCGTTCTCCAGCGCATTTTGGGCCAGCTCATTTCCGTTGAATCGGCAAGTTTTGCTCCGCGCGGCGTCTACAAATTCCGAAAAATCCATGGAAACTGGAATCCAGCTCCAGTTATTGCGGAAGTAATTGTACAGAGAGTAAATTTGTTCGGAGGGTTCCCGAACTATGAACAGGCATTTCGGATCGTGCGAAAGCTTCGGAATATTCGAGTGCGCCGTTTTGCTGTAAATATAGCTTGGTGTGGATTCGACTATTACATTGAAGTTTCCGTGCCTCGATTCTTCGAACTGATCCCGCCAGCTTTCATATCCTTGGCTGATATGCGCCTTGGGCCGGTACATATGTGTGTCGGCATCGACGAAGAAATAGGTCTCCTTTTCACGCGATCCGGTGGCATCGGGATGATCCGCAATCCATTGATGCACGGAACTGGTGCCTGCCTTGGGCACACCTGCGATAAAGAGGTTCGGCATCCATTTTATCTGTTCCGGGCTTGGGGGGTCATCCATCGATGATCTCATCAAGTATGACGGCGAGTTTTTCGCGCCAAACCTCGATCGTGAAATCGCGTTCATATGATTTCAGCGCGTCGCTGCGCATTTTTTGCAGAGAGCTTTTCCGGAGGGAGACCAGTAGTTCGAACAGGTCATCCTCCGTCAATTCGAAGCTATAGCCCGAAACCTGATCCTCGATCAGCTCCTCCATCGCGCTGCGCCGCGAGCAAATAACGGGGGTTCCGTTCCGCTGAGCCTCAGGGATAACCAGCGGTAAACCCTCCCATCGGGAGGGGACGATCAGCGCATCGGCATTAGAGTACCAGGAATCCATGCTGCTCTTTTCGGCCCATCCGGACAGCGAAACGCCGTCGGGAATACTGATATCCCCGCCATCGTTGCGGACCTTCGCGCCCACGACATGCAGGGCAAGGTCCGAACGCAGCTCGGTCGCCCGTCGGAAGGCGTTCAGCAGGATATCGAGACCCTTTTGCCGATCAAAGCGGCCGACGAACAAGAGATTCAGTTTGGTCGGATCGATGCTGGGTCTGTCCACCGCCTGAGCCAGCCGTTCCGCCGGGATCACCGCGTTTTCGAGCGTTTTGTGGATGCCCTTATAGCCAAGCGTTCTGGCCAGACGTTCGTCGGAGCGCCCGATATTCAACACAAGATCCGCCAGTCCGCAGAGGTTCCCCTCGATCAACCGGACGCATCGCGCCTTGAACTCCTCCTTGTTCTCGTAGCGCGATATCGCCCAGCTATGCGCGACATAAACCGCCTTGCCGCGCCATCCCGTCAGGCGCAGGAATGCCAGCGCGGCCAGGGAAAAGGTGGAGTGGAAAAAGACGATATCAGGCTTGGTTTCGCGCAACATGCGGCGGGACAGGGCAAGCATGTTGCAGATGGATTTCAGGCTACGCTTTTCAGATGAAAAGGTGGAGTAGGACATACTTTCGGGCAGACCCTGTGCGTGCCCCATTGGAAATAGGAAGACGTTGCTCACGCGGTCGGGCGTATGACTGTCGAAGTTCTGTAGGTAGGTGGAAACACCGCCGATCGCTGTTTCGCAGACGTGCAGTATTTTCATTGATTTCTTGTTCATCCCATCCGTCAGCGCGGGGTGCTGTATATTTGAAGCCCCGATTATGTCCAATGGGAGCATATTTAGCGAAAGGAAGCGGCGTCTTTCGGGTGCTTCGATACCGGACGCGGGCAAAACCCTGTTTGGCGGGCGAAATTGAAACAGAATCGTCCCGTGCCCAGTGGGGGCGGCAGGTATATGCGGGCGGGCAATTGGTTTATATCCCGTACGGGTAACCGAGCTGCGCCCGGTTTTCCAGACACCCAGTGTAGATTCATACAGCTTGCGCAATGCTCCGCGGGCCTTTTCAGTCATAGGACACGGGGCGTTTCAGCCCATGCCAGGCCGGTTGGTGAAGCTGCCCTGTGGTTGCTGTCGGCGCGTCGTTTGCGCGCCACCCCCCCGACCGGACATTCCGGTGTGGATTACATCCGTATATTCCCATGGCGCCCTCCGGCGCGATTATTGCTGCCCGAGAAAGTAATAATCGCGACATGTCTGGATCTGAAATCACATTCCGATTGATGCATCGGGAAGGTAAATATTTTAGTAACATCAGGAGCGATCCGACAGCGGGTGTCTGCATTCCCGCCAGCGGAGCCTTGCAGACCTATGTGCGGGCGTAGACATCTTCGTAGCGGATGATGTCGTCCTCCCCCAGATAGGGGCCGGATTGCACCTCGATCAGGTGCAGATCAACCTTGCCGGGGTTTTCCAGCCGGTGAACGGCACCCAGCGGGATATAGACCGACTGGTTCTCGCCCATCAGTTTACGCTCCTCACCGACGGTGACCATTGCGGCGCCCTCAACCACGGTCCAGTGTTCGGAGCGGTGGACATGGCTTTGCAGGCTGAGCGCGGCCCCCGGATGCACCATGATTCGCTTGACCTGAAAGCGTGAACCAAGGCTGAGCGTTTCGTACCAGCCCCATGGCCGGTGACAGCGCGGGAAGGTGGTCGCCTGGGATGCGCCCTTGGATTTCAACGCATCGACGGCTTTTTTCACCTCCTGCGCGCTGTCCATATCGGCGACCAGCACCGCGTCTCGCATCGCCACGACGGCGATGTTATCGAGGTTCAGGCCCACGACCTGCTGCGCCGCGTCCTCCGCCCGCAACAAGGTGTTGGTGCAGTTGATTGCGGTGGAAGGACCGCTGAGCGCATTTCCGTCCGCGTCCGGCCCCATTTCGGTGGCGACGGCCTTCCAGCTGCCCAGATCGGACCAGCGCCCTTCATACGGAACGACGGTCAGGTTGTCGGCTCTTTCCATCACGGCATAATCGATCGAGATGTCCTGTGCGCCCGCCCATGCGCCAGGGTCCAGCCGCAGAAAGCCCAGATCGGGTTTCGCATTCGCAACGGCATTCCCGACAGGGTCGATCAAGGCGGGGGCATGCGCCCTGAAGGCGGCCAGGATCGTGCGCGCGGAAAACAGGAACAGCCCCGCGTTCCATAGATAATTCCCGGCATCCAGCATCTGCTGCGCGGCATCGGCCTGCGGTTTTTCGACAAAGCGGACGAGCGGTTGCGCCCCGGCGCCGGCATCAGGGGCCAGTTCCAGCCAGCCATACCCGGTTTCGGGGGCAGTCGGGCGAATGCCGAAGGTGACGATCTGCCCCGCCTCGGCCGCGGCGCGCCCCTGTTCGACGGCCCCGCGAAAGGCGGCATCGTCGGGGATAACGTGGTCCGACGGGGCCACCAGGATCAATGCGTCAGGCTCTGTCTCGCTCAGATGCATGGCGGCCGCCAACACGGCGGGGGCGGTGTTGCGGCCCTCCGGCTCAATCAGAACGGCGCCGGGGTTCACGCCTGCGGTCTGCATCTGCTCGGTCACGATGAAGCGGAAATCGTCCCCCGTAACGACCAGTGGTGCGCCAAATTCGGGCGGGCACAGCCGTGCGAGGCTTTGCTGGAACAGGCTGCCCTCGCCGATCAGCGGTGCGAACTGCTTGGGGTAGCTCTTGCGCGACAGGGGCCACAGACGTGTACCGGAGCCACCGGCGAGAATCAGAGGGATGATGGCGTTGGTCATGTTGGTCGTCCTGCTGTGGGAGCTTTGGAATGAGGTCTGCTGATCCGATGGTAATCGAGGCAATGAAGACGATAGCATGCGGCCGGAGCATGTGAATGATCGAGTGAAGTTTACTTGCGGTCGGGTACGGTGGCTTCACTTTAACCTATACGACGAGTGTATCAATTTCATAAGAGGGGGGTGAATATCCGTTCGTTTCGATTCCTTGCTTCTCAATGGATTTCTCTCTTATGTATCGCCGCCCTCGGCGGCGGGGGGTGCTTGCGCGTGGTGGCGGGAAAATGGGGCGTTCTTCGATGAAACTGTTGATTTGCACTGCTCTGCCCGTGGCGGATTGGCGAAGGAGATCGTGGTGCTGACCATTTTGGTTACAGGCGGAGCGGGATATATCGGCAGTCATGCCTGCAAGGCGCTGGCCGCCGCGGGGCACCTTCCCGTCACCTATGACAGCCTGGTGACCGGATGGCAGCAGGCGGTGAAATTCGGGCCGTTCGAGCAGGGGGACCTGTCAGATGCCGCGCGGCTGGATGCGGTCTTTGCACGCTGGCAGCCGGACGCGGTGATGCATTTCGCCGCGTTGAGCAATGTGGGTGAGGCAACCGACGCGCCGGGGCTGTACTGGCGCAACAATGTCGGTGGCTCGATAAATCTGCTGGACGCGATGGTCAGGGCAGGGTGCCGGCAGATCGTGTTCTCCTCGACCTGCGCAACATATGGCGATCGCGATGGTGTGGTGCTGGATGAGCAGACAGGCTTTGCGCCGCTCAACGCCTATGGAGCGTCCAAGATGGCGGTGGAGGCGATGCTGGCCGATTATAGCCGCGCCCATGACATCGCCCATGTGTCCTTTCGTTATTTCAACGTGGCAGGCGCCGATGCGGATGGTGAGATCGGCGAGGCGCATGACCCAGAAACCCATCTGATCCCGTTGGCATTGCAGGCGGCAACGGGCCGGCGCGGGGCGTTGACCCTGTTCGGCACGGATTACCCGACGCCTGACGGCACCTGCATTCGCGACTATGTGCATGTGGAGGATTTGGTGGCGGCGCATATCCTCGGCCTGGACCACCTGGCGCGGGGCAGGGGGGAAACCGCGTTCAACCTTGGCACGGGGCAGGGGTTTTCGGTGCGCGATGTGATCGGTGCTGTCGCGCGTGTCACGGGTATGGATGTGCCCGTGATCGAGGGACAGCGTCGCGCAGGGGACGCCGTCGCGCTGGTGTCGGGATCGTCTCTCGCGCAGGAAGTGCTGGGCTGGCGGGCGGAGCGATCAACGCTGGATAGGATGATCGGCTCCGCCTTTGCGTGGCACCAGAAAGGCGCTCTTTACAAGGAGTAGCGGGTTTCGCCGGCCCTGCCGGCTTATTCCTGCGCGTAGCCCCCGCCATAGGTGTAGTAGCCCTGATAGTAGTATTTGCGGTTCCGCGCGTTCTGCTGGTTCAGAACGCCAAAGACGGGCACGTCCTCGTTCTTGGTCTCGTTCAGCAGGTTCATGGTCTGGCGCACATCCTGTTGTCGTGTTTCAGCCCATTTGATGACCAGCGCGATGGCATCCGCGTGATGCGCCAGATAGCGCCCGTCCACCACCGGCAGCATGGGCGGTGTATCCAGTATGATCACCTCGTAATGATCGCGGACCGCCTTCATCAACTCGGTGAAGAGCTTGGACGTCAGCAACTGGTCGGTGGGCCGGTTCGAGCGGCCCATGGACGGGATGACTTCCAGATCGGTCAGCGGATCCAGCGCCATGATGTCGGCCAGCGCGACTGGCTCATCCGCAGGGGCGATCAGATAATCGAGCAGGCCGGTTTTTCCTGACAGGCCCAGTGTCTTGCTGATCGTGGGTTTGCGCAGATCGCAATCGATCAACAGCGTCCGCTTGCCCGAAATCGCATAGGTCCGCGCCAGGCTGAGCGAGGTTGTCGTCTTGCCTTCGGCCGGAACGGTGGAGGCAACCATGATCACGGTCACATCCTCACTGTTGCCGCCATTGCGCAACAACGTCTGATCGATGGAGGCCCGCAGGCGGCGCATTGCCTCTGCGTAGAAGGAGAGGGGCGCCTTGACCACCTGGTCCACCGGGGTTTGCCCGCTTTCGTCGATGCGGGGCACAGTGGCGGAGACCGGCAGGTTCAGCACATCCGATGCCTGCGTGTCCGACACGAAGCCACCGACATAGAATTCACGCAGGAAGCCAAGACCGACACCCACACCCAGCGACACCATCAGCGCGAGCGCCAGTGTCAGCTTCTTGTCCGGGAACGAAGGTCTGGACGGCGCAAAGGCCGGGGACACAACCCGCGCATCCGCGATTTGCAGATCGGCCTGCGTTTCAAAGTCGCGCAGACGGCTGAGCAGCGTCTGATACTGGTTGCGCGCCAATGTCGCGCGCTGCTGGATCGAGAAGATCTGGGTCAGCAATTCGGGGGGCAGGTCGGCGCTGAGCACGGAGGAGCGCAGTTCGGATTGGAAATTCGAGGCCTCGGCCTCCATATCCGCCAGTTCCGCGCGCAAATCGCTCAAGGCGGCGCCGGCCTCATCTGCTAGCCGTGCCTCCAGCGCCTCCAGCTCGGAACGCAGGTTGATCGCCTCATCCGCGGCGGCGTCGGCGATATCCGCGCTCAACGCGTCACGCTGCTGTTGCAACGCCATCAGTGTATCGTCCTGCAGGGAGGCGGCAATCTCGGCCCAGTTGCCAAGCTGGATATTGCGGCTGACCTCGTTTGCGACAACGCGGCTTTGTGTGGAGGTGGACCGGATCTCCTCCAATGCCTCGCGCAGGGCGGTCAGGTCGCTGCGACCGGTTTCCTGCTCGATGCGCGTGAAGTTGAGGTCGATGAAATCGTCAAAGGCGCGTTCGGAATCGACAAGCTCCGCATCGGCCTGTGCGATGCGGGCCTGAATGATATCCCGCGCGGCCAGTGCGCCGCCGATCTTGGCCTGGATTTGCTGGTCGATATAGGTTTGCGCAGTGATATTCGCCAGTTCCGCCGCCGTTTGCGGGTTTTGCGATGTGACGCGCAGCTCAACCAGATAGGTCAGGCCCCGGCGGCTGACGCTGATTGCATTGCTGAATCTGTTCACCACCCCCTTGAGAAGCTTGTCGGGGGAGACGTCGGTGGTTTCCTCGAAGCCGAGGATCGCCTCAACCCGGTCGCGCAGGCTGAGTTGCACGCCGAATTCCGGCGAGGATACCAAATCAGCGTTCTGTACCACTGCCAGTGCAATCGCCTCGGACCGCATGATCTCAACCTCGGAGGAGACGCGCGCATTGTCCGCGGAGGCAGATGTCTGTCGCTCGGCCGTGTCGAGCAGGTTCGCAGAAGACGGGTCAATCAAGATCAGGGTCGAGGCCGTGTAGAGTGGCGTTAATGAAAACAGCCATAATGTCGTCAGGCCGAGTATCAGCACAACAGTGTAAAAGATGACCCTCAGTTGACGACGCAGCACGCCTAGCAAACCGCGAATGTCGATGCTGTTTTGTTCCATATGGATTGCCGAAACCCTCAAATGACTTCAATTCGGTATGCTAACCGGAGGTTGACTAGCAAAGCAGCTAGGTAGCAACCAGTCTTAATCTGTCTGTATGACACAAGGTAGGTCAATGCCATCTAGCCGCACTGCGGTAAGTGGCCCGCCGGAATATACGCCTGTATCCACATTGATGCGCCATTCCAACAGTTCAGGCTGCTTGCAGGGAGTATGTCCGTGCACAATTACACGGTCGAGCACACAGTCGGGCGGGACCTCGTGGTTCAGGAAGGAATTGCGGATCCACAACAGCGTGTGTTCGTCCTGCTCATCCAGCGGGCGCATCGGATCGACGCCGGCATGGCACAGGAAATGCGTCCGCGTAGAGAAAGCCAGCGGCAGCCCCGCCATGAAGTCCATATGCTCCTGGGGGACCACGGACTGCACCATTTGCGCAGCGTGGCGCGGTACAGTCTGCATTTGATCGGTATACAACCCGTATGAAGCCAGCGTTTCGCGCCCGCCCATGTCCAGCCACGGGGCGTTCAGATCGGGTGCCTGCAGAAACTGCTCGAACATGACCTCGTGATTTCCCTTGAGGCTGTGACGCTCGACCCCCGGCGGGGGCGGGGCGCTCAACCGATCAAGCACGCCGGCACTGTCGGGGCCGCGATCAACATAATCGCCCAGCGTCACGATGCGGACGCGGTCCTCGCCCCTGGCGTGTGCATCGGCCAGAATGGCTGCCTCCAGCCGGTCATAGTGAGCCAGATGACCGTGAATGTCGCCCACGGCATATAGCGGCCCTTCGTCGAGGATTTGCACGGGGGCATATGTTTGTAACTGTCTGGAAGGACGTCCGAACAGGTGCGAAAGTGGATTCATGATCTGCGCCGTCTCCGTTTGCGCACATGTTTCTCCTCTGACGCTTGAGGGTCTGTTTTGCGGGCTGCTTCACTGCGTGTGATCTGCGCACCAGTCCGGTTCCCGCCTAGGGCCAGTGCAACCAATGCGAGAAATAGCCAGACATTTGCCTGCATTTCTAGGCTGAAATCAACCAGAGAGTGTATGGCGCCGGTCGCAATCACTCCTGCGCCGATGGCAGGCAGCACGATATCGCTTTCGCGCCGCAGGGCCGCGCCGAGGCAGGCAACAAAGGCGCCTCCTACCAGCAGAAGCGGGATCGAACCGAACAGAACGCCGGTTTCCGACCAATGCGCCAGATAGGTGGAATGCGCACGCGCCCAACTGAATTCCGACGAGACAGGGGGCGCGCGAAAGGCCCGGTAGACCACTTCGAAACTATCCGCCCCCCAACCGGTCAGCGGACGCTGCGAAATCATGTCCAGAACCTGCCGATAGACAGCCAGACGGACATCCGCGTTTTCCTCAACTGTGCCCAGACGATCGAACAGAACGCCGCCATATAGCCATGCAGCCCCGCCACCTACAGCCAACAGAACCAGCGGCACCAGCAGGATCGTTCCGCGGCCCAATCCCAGGCGACGCGCCAGAATCAGGGTCAGGGTCAGGCCCGCGCCGATCAGCCCGGCAAAAACCCCCATCCGCGAATTGGTCTGCAGCATCGTCGCCAATAGGACCAGGCAGGTCAGGATCAGCAGATAGACATGCATTGTTCCCGCATTGGTCAGCCGCGTGGTGACGCTGTCGCTTCGCACTCCGCCGCGACGTGTTGCGCGATCTGCGGCCAGCCCCAACCCCGTGATCAGACCCATGGCGAGAAAGGTCGCGAACGAATTGCGGTTTACGAAGGGGCCGGTCGCGGATCCCAGATAGGCCCATTTCTCAAACAACAGGATCGTATCGCCGAACTGAAGCAGCGCCAGCAATCCATAGAGCGCCCAACCGGCCACGATAAACACCAGCGCCTGCGCAACATATTTCGCGCGATCCCGGTTTCCCGCGATCTGCAACACCAGCATGAATACCATGCCGTAACCCGCAACCCGCAGGGCTGCCAGGGTCGTGGCGCCAGGGGTCAGGCTCAACGTATTGGTCTCGACGACCAGCCCCGAGGGCAGCAGGGTTTCAAACCCGCCCAGTATCAGGCCCAGTGGCAGCACCTGCACCACAATCCAGCCTAGATATAGCCCGCCCAGGGCAATGGCGGGCTTCAACCAGCGTGCCGATATACGGGTGCGTTCGCCGCGCAGGGCGAAGGCACCGAAATAGAGGGCTCCGCCCAGTCCCGCGACCAGGGCGCCGAGGGCCCAGAACACGGGGCGGTTCGATCCCAATGGCAGGGGCGACAGGGCGAGGGCGATCAGAATCGCGACCATCAGAATGGTTTGGGCGCTGCTTTTCTCGCGCGAGCGGGATCCGGCTGTTGAGGTGGACTGTGTACTCATCCCTGCAGATCCTGTCCGATTGCTCTGACATTTCCCAGGAATCTTCTTTGCTGTCTGGGCGGCAAGGTCTCGATGAGGTCTACGATCCGCTCACGGAAATCCTCGTCAGACCAATACCGGTCTGCCAGGCGGCCGACACCACGACGGCTTTGCGCAAGAATCAGAAGATCGGCATTCTGGCCCCGCGCCTGTTCCGGGTCGGTTTGCAGAACTTCGATGCGCTCATCCAGCCGTGCTCGGCGCAATGCGATCCATAACTCATAGGGGGCAGTCTGGCGCGAACGCTCAAGCGCGGCGAAAACTTCGGGTATATTGCCCCGTTCCATCTGCAGGGCCGCCTTGGCCCACCATACAAAACTGTCACTGGGGGCATGGGCCAGCGCGCGATCGACCTGCGTTTCGCAATGCACGCGAATCGCCTCGCGCTGCGCTGCATCCACCTGCAGAATCGCGGGATTGCTGATCGTATCGACACACAAATCAAGGACACGTTTTTGGGAATCCGTCGAGAACCCGACTTGCGGTCTCCCTGATTCCATCGCCTGCATGCGTGTGGCTTGTGAATGCCCCGCGCCAACCACGGCACGCAGTTCACTCATTAGAACCGGCATCGAGGCTATAGCGAGGAAAACCCCCGCTAAAGCTGGATAAATAGACTTCATTGTTGCACATACCCCCAAGGGCATAGCTACCCCATCTCAAAAACCAGGGGAAGTTACGTTGTTATCAATTCGTTAGTTTCGGCGCGACGTAAAAATACACGTTTTTGGGTCAGGACGTCGCTGCGCATGAGATACAGGTTGTATTTTTGATGCAGTGCGACGTAAACTCATGTATAATCTCGTGTATCAAGGCGTTTATTTTTATCTGGAGGCTATCATGACCCTCACTCTCCGCGCTGCACTTGCAGCCCTCGCGCTCGTGCTCGCGTCTGTGCCAGCTTCCGCTCAGGATGACGGACGCGCCTTCGACGTACAGATCGCTGATCAGATCGCTGCAGCATGCGGTTCGGATTCCGGCGCATGTGCCGCTATCCTCGCAACCATTCCTCCAAATAGCCCCCTGCACGAGCAGGCGATGGTCGCGGCTATTTCCAGCGGGATGTCCGATGCAGAGGTTGCACAGGTTGCACAGGCCGCCAAACTCTCCCCGGCACAGGCTCAGCGCGTTCAGACTGTTGCTGCGGTACAGGGCCGCACTTCGGGAGCTGTCTCTGCAGCGATCGCGGCGGCCACAGTCGGGGTTACTACAACCACGACTACGACCACGACTGCAGGAAACACGAACACTTCAAATACTACGCCTTCCAGCGACAATGACGACGACGATGATGAGGATGAAGGCAGCCCCACATAAGCGACTGCCAGCATTGTTGAGATATCCAAAGGGGGCTTCGGCCCCCTTTTTCGTGCGATCCACACTGCATTTGAACTTTCCCGGGCGTGTTCCCAATCAGCCGCGACGCTCCCGATACCAGTCTACAAAGGCGGCCACGCCCGTGCGCAGGTCGGTGCGGGGCAGGGGGGCACCGGTCAAGGCGCGATACAGGTCGGTACTGGCCCAGGTTGCAGGTACATCGCCCTTTTGCATGGGCATCAGGCGGCGCTCGGCTTTCTGTCCCATCGCGGCCTCGATCGCCTCGACAAAATCAGCCAAGCGGCTGGGAGCGCCATTTCCGATATTAACCACACGCCATGGTGCGGCCGGGCTGAGGCTGTCGCACGGATCGAGTGTGAATGCACCGCGCGCGTCCACTTGTGGAGGCTGCACGTCGATCAGAGCCGCGATTCCCGTGACCAGATCGTCGACATAGGTGAAGTCACGGGACATATCGCCATTGTTATACAACTCGACAGGATTGCCCGCCTCCATCGCGGTCACGAATTTATAAAGCGCCATGTCGGGCCGGCCCCATGGGCCGTAAACAGTAAAGAACCGGAACAGCGTCGTGGGGATCCGCCACAGATGGGCATAGGAATGCGCCATCGCCTCGTTCGCCTTTTTCGTCGCGGCATACAGCGTCAGCGGATGATCGGCTGCGTGAACCTCGGCAAAGGGCATTTCGGTATTCGCGCCGTAGGCCGAGGAGGTCGAGGCCATCATCAGATGCGCGGGTTCATGCATCCGCGCGATTTCGAGCACATTGAAGCCGCCAACCAGATTCGCCTCGACATAGGCGCGTGGCGCTTCGAGGCTGTAGCGCACCCCTGCCTGCGCTGCGAGATGTACGATCAGGTCGGGCTGCGCGGCATCTGCTGCGGCTTCCAGCGCGGGCATATCCTCCAGCATGGCCTCATGCGCGGTGAAGCTCGGATGTCTGTCCAGCAGGGCATGGCGGTCGCGCTTCAGGCTGACATCATAGTAGTCGGTCATACCGTCATAGCCGTGCACGACCCAACCCGCATCCAGCAGGTGGCGGGCAAGGTGGAAGCCGATGAACCCGGCGGTGCCGGTGATGAATGCGCGGCGGCTCACGCGTTTGTTCCGTCTGTCAGGCCCCGGCCGATGGCGATGGCCTTGAACCCGGCGGCGGTCAGATCCTCACTGCGATAGATGTTGCGCAAATCGGCAATGGCGGTGCCGCGCATCGCCTTGCGCAGACGCGTCAGGTCCAGTGCCCGGAACTGGTTCCATTCGGTCAACAGAACCACGGCGTCGGCCTCTTGCACGGCGTCATAGGGATCCTCGTGCCATGTCACGCCGGGCAGCAGACGCTCCCCCTCGTGCCGGCCCTGCGGATCGGTGACGCGAACCTCGGCCCCTGCGCCGACAAGGGCGGGGACGATGGTCAGCGAGGGGGCCTCACGCATGTCATCGGTATCAGGCTTGAACGTCACGCCCAGCACGGCGACCCGTTTGCCGGCGATTCGTCCGTCGAGCATGTCGAAAATCTTGTCCACCATGCGCCGTTTGATCGCCTCGTTCACGTCGATCACGGTTTCCACGATGCGCTGGGGGACGGCGTGCTCCTGACCGATGCGGGCCAGGGCGCGGGTGTCCTTGGGAAAGCACGATCCGCCATAGCCGGGGCCTGCATGCAGGAATTTGGGCCCGATCCGACCGTCCAGTCCCATCCCCTTGGACACCTGCTTCACATCGGCACCGACCCGTTCACATAAAGAGGCGATTTCGTTGATGAAGGTAATCTTGGTCGCCAGAAACGCATTGGCGGCGTATTTGATCATCTCCGCCGAGGCCAGATCGGTGAACATGACCGGCGCGTCGCGCAGGCTGAGCGGGCGATAGATCGCCTGCATCACGTCGCGGGCGCGGTCATTCTCGACACCGACAACCACGCGATCAGGGCGCATGAAATCCTCGATCGCGGCACCTTCGCGCAGGAATTCAGGGTTGGAGGCCACATCGAAATCAGCCTCGGGCGCGGTTTCGGACAGGATCCGGGCAACCCGCGCATTGGTCCCCACAGGCACGGTCGATTTGGTGACCACGACCGTATAATCGGTCAGGGCTGTTGCGATTTCGCGGGCGGCCGCCTCGACATAGCTGAGGTCGGCATGGCCGTCGCCACGGCGGGTCGGGGTGCCCACCGCGATGAACACCGCATCGGCCTGCGCGACTGCATCTGCAAGGTTGGTGCTGAAATCCAATCGCCGGGCCGCCATGTTGCGCGCCATCAGCTCATCCAGACCCGGTTCATAGATCGGCACTTCGCCCGCACTGAGTCGGGCGATCTTGTCCGCGTTCAGATCAACACAGGTGACGCTGTGGCCGAAATCGGAAAAACAGACGCCTGACACGAGGCCGACATATCCGGTTCCTATCATCGCAATACGCATGACCGTTCCTTTCGCCAATATTCTGCATCTTGTGTCTTTTCCGCTCACAAAAGCCAAGCGCAGCCCGAAGCATACAGACAGGACACAGCGAAAGCGCAAGGTAGAGGAATACCTGCTTTCAATTGTATTCCGGCTTTTGCCGTGCATATTTCCGTTGCAATGCAGCGTAAGCCGCCGGATCGTAGCAGAAGCGGGATTTACCATCCTGCCAGGTGTAGGGAAAAGATGCGCAGTATTACGGGCCTCTTCTCCGGTCGCGATTACCGGCTGGAAAACTGACGGATGGAAATTCAGTGGACTTTCGACAAACCGAACTGCCTGGCCTGTGTATTCTGACCCCCGACCGATTTGGGGATCATCGCGGCTTCTTCTCCGAAAGCTGGAATCGCAACAGGCTCGCATCTCACGGTATCGATGCGGATTTCGTGCAGGACAACCATTCGGTTTCCGAACGTGCCGGCACGTTGCGCGGCCTTCATTTTCAGTCGCCCCCTCATGCGCAGGCCAAGCTGGTGCGCTGCGGACGCGGGCGGCTATACGATGTGGCGGTGGATATCCGCAAAGGCTCCCCAACCTACGGACGCTGGGTGGGTGAGGAATTGAGCGCGCAAAACGGGCGTCAGTTGTTCATTCCGGCGGGGTTCCTGCACGGATTTGTCACGCTCGAACCCGATACGGAGATTGTCTACAAATGCACGGATTACTACGCGCCCGAATGTGATGGTGCAGTGCGGTGGGACAGCGCTGTGCTGGCCATCGACTGGCCTCTAGAGGGTGCTCCGCATATCTCGGACAAGGACGCCGCCGCCCCGGACATGGCTGATTTCGACAGTCCGTTCGTGTGGGACGGCCAGATACCCGGGGGGGGCCGGGCATGAAGATTCTGATTACAGGTGGTGCGGGCTTTATCGGCTCCGCCGTGGTGCGGCAGGCCATTCGTGACGGCCATAGCGTCGTTAACCTGGACGCGCTGACCTATGCGGCCTGTCTGGCCAATGTGGCGGAGGCCGCGAAAAGCCCCGATTATGCGTTCGAGCAGGCCGATATCTGCGATGCCGCTGCCCTGACACGCATTTTCGACACGCACCAGCCTGATGCGGTGATGCATTTGGCGGCCGAAAGCCATGTGGACCGGTCCATCGACGGGCCGGGCGCCTTTATCCAGACCAATATCACAGGCACCTATACCCTGTTGCAGGCGGCGCGGGCCTATTGGGAGGGGCGGCGGCAACCAGCTGATTTCCGGTTTCATCATGTATCCACAGATGAGGTATTCGGCTCGCTTGGCGAAACAGGCCAGTTCACCGAGGAAACGCCCTACGATCCGCGCTCACCCTATTCCGCATCCAAGGCCGCATCCGACCATCTGGTGCGCGCATGGGGCGAAACCTATGGCCTGCCCGTGGTGTTGAGTAACTGCTCGAACAATTACGGCCCGTTCCACTTCCCCGAAAAGCTGATCCCGCTGGTGATCCTCAAGGCCTTGTCGGGCAAACCGCTGCCGGTTTACGGCGATGGCTCGAATGTGCGCGACTGGCTGTATGTCGAGGACCACGCCAATGCATTGCTGACCGTATTGCAAAAGGGTGAGCTGGGCCGCAGCTATAATATCGGCGGTGAGAACGAGCGCACCAATCTGCAAATCGTAGAGGGCATTTGCAGCATTCTCGACGAAATCCGCCCGGTCAATCACCCCCATGCGGAACTGATAACCTTCGTCGCCGATCGCCCGGGCCATGATCAGCGCTATGCCATCGATCCCGCCCGCATCCGTACAGAGCTGGAATGGCGCCCCTCGGTTACGGTCGAGGAAGGCCTGCGCAAGACCACCGAATGGTATCTGGCCAACGAGGGCTGGTGGCGCCCCTTGCTGGAACGCGACGGCGTCGGCAAACGGTTGGGCGTGGCATGAAGGCACTGATCTTCGGAAAGACCGGACAGGTCGCACGAGAACTGGCACGCTTGCTGCCCGATGCGGTGTTCCTGGGGCGCGATCAGGCGGATCTGGGTGTGCCCGGCATGTGCGAGGCCGCAATTGCCGCGCATCCGTCGGATGTGATCATCAACGCCGCCGCCTATACCGCCGTGGATAAGGCGGAGAGCGAGAGCGACCTGGCCCATGCCGTCAACGGTGCCGCCCCCGCTGAAATGGCGCGCGCGGCGGCGGCGCAGGGTGTACCCCTTGTCCACATCTCCACCGATTACGTCTTTGACGGCGGGGGTGAGGCCCCGTGGAAGCCAGATGATGAAACCGGACCTTTGGGCGTATACGGGGCGAGCAAACTGGCCGGAGAGCAGGGCGTTCGCGCGGCTGGTGGCGTTCATGCAATCCTGCGGACATCGTGGGTTTTCTCGGCCCATGGCGCGAATTTCGTAAAGACGATGCGACGGCTGTCCGGCACTCACGACCAGCTGCGCGTCGTGGCCGATCAGATCGGCGGACCGACAGCGGCGGCGGATATCGCGGCGGCGGCCGTGCGCATGGCGCAGGTCCTCAACAGCACGCCCGAGCAGACCGGCACCTATCACTTCTCAGGCTTTCCCGAGACGTCATGGTCAGATTTCGCCCGCGAGATCTTCTCGCAACTGGGCACCGGCACCACGGTCGAAGATATTCCCAGCGCCGATTATCCCACCCCGGCGGCGCGGCCCTTCAATTCACGTATGGATTGCTCCTCTCTGAGGGCATCCTTTGGCATCCACCGACCTGACTGGCGTAACAGCCTGCGCGACGTAATCGCAGAACTGGAGAGCACATGACCCGACGCAAGGGCATCATTCTGGCAGGCGGCTCCGGTACGCGGCTGCATCCGATCACGCTGAGCGTGTCCAAACAGCTCTTGCCGCTCTACGACAAGCCGATGATCTATTATCCGCTGAGCGTCCTGATGCTGGCTGGCATCCGCGAGATTGCGATCATCACGACCCCACGTGATCAGGGCCAGTTCCGCGACTTGCTGGGCGACGGCAGCCAGTGGGGACTGGAACTGACCTGGATCGAGCAGCCATCCCCCGACGGGTTGGCCCAGGCGTTCATTCTTGCAGAAGACTTTCTGGATGGCGCACCTTCGGCGCTGGTGCTGGGGGACAACGTGTTCTTTGGCCACGGCCTGCCCGAAATGCTGGATCACGCGGATCAGGCCGAAAGCGGCGCGACGGTATTCGGCTATCACGTGGCCGATCCGGGCCGCTATGGCGTGGTCGGTTTCGATGCGGATGGTGTGGTAACGCGCATCGTGGAAAAGCCCAGCGACCCGCCCTCGAACTATGCCGTGACAGGGCTGTATTTCGTGGATGGCACCGCGCCTGCCCGCGCGCGCGCCGTGACCCCGTCCGAGCGGGGTGAACTGGAAATCACCACATTGCTGGAAATGTATCTGGATGATGGTGCGCTGACGGTAGAACGGATGGGCCGGGGGTTCGCATGGCTGGATACCGGCACCCATGAAAGCCTGCTGGATGCGGGCAATTTCGTACGCACCTTGCAGGAACGACAGGGGTTGCAGGTCGGCAACCCGGACGAGATCGCATGGCAAAACGGCTGGATCGACAATGCGACGCTGGCCGGGCGGGCCGAACTGTTCCGTAAAACGCAATACGGACGCTATCTGGCGCAACTGCCCCGTATCTCGAAGCCTCGTACCAAGGGCGCGACCTGACGATCGCGCCCGGCGATTATCAGCGGAAGCTGCGGATCAGCGCGACCACGGTGTCGCGGTCAGCATTGACCGTCGTGCAATCGAGCGTGACGTTGTTGTTGCCACACCATTGCGTGACAGCAACGGCTGTCGCATCATCCATATTGCCTGAGAATGGCCCGTTATAGGCGCCCTTGGAGGCCAGTTTTTCCTGCATCCAGGCGACGTAATATTCAGGCGCGCCATACTGGATCAACAGCAGCAATGCGCCGGCGTTATCCGTCTCGCGGGCGATGCGGTACAGATTTTCAATCCCTGCATCGCGATCCGCGACCATGCCCCGGCCGGTAATCTGCGAGATAGCAAGCTGCAATTCAGCGCGCACACTGCCCGCTGCGGCACCTTGCTGGAAATAGGCGTTTGCCTGATTGAGATCCCGTTCGACCACATTGCCGCGCAGGCTTTCGCGGCCCAGATTGACGTAGGCGTCGCCATTGCCCATCTGGGTTTGCTCGACCAGCACGGCCAGCCCTGCCTGCGGATCGTAAACCGGGCTCTCCTCATCGAGATAGAGCAGGGAAAGCGGCAACCACGCATTCTCATCGCCATTTGCGTTCAGCTCTGCATAAAGTTCCGCCGCCTGCACGGGGTCATAGAGCGCGCCCTCGGGATCATTGGAAAGCTCGGCAAATGTACGCAGGTCGTCCTCGCTCTCGGGCAGGGATTCAAGCTCGCTGTACAATTCCGCCGCGCGGGCAGGATTATAGAGCGACAGGCTGTCATCAAGGTAATAGCGGGTCAAAATTCGCTTGGCCGTTACATTGCCCAGTTCGGATGCCATCTCGTAATAACGGACGGCCTCGACCGGATCAGCCTCGACCCCTGTGCCCCGGCGATATGCGCCTGCGATGATCAGCATCGCGCGCTCATCCCCCTTCTCAACCATCTTTTGAAGCTGGCGCAGACCATATTTCTGACGCGAGCTGTTGGGCGATTCGCGTAGAAAAGTCTGGGCTTCCCACCGCGTGAGCGAGGATTCGAATGGCAACGGTGTGGCGACATCACATGCGGCAACAGATGTGATGAGGGCCAACGCAGGAAAGCAGCGAAAATTAATCATCTAAAGGGTATCTCTCTTCGCAAAGGTAAGGGGGGAAGGGTACTCTCCTGATATCATAACGCAACTGCGAACAGAATTCCATCACAACGCAGATGCGAAGAGAACTCCACCGCGCCGTTATTCAGGGCGCGGTGGAGCGAAACGCTGTCAGGCCCGGATCAAAAGCATTCCCGCCAGAACTGAACCGGCAATATCGGGGCGGTACCCATCGCCGATCTCAATGGCGTCCAGAACTGTTTCCAGCCCGTCGCCATCGCGCAAATAGACGTCAAACACCCCCGAGACCCCGGATATCGCGATCCGATCGGCCATGCGCGTGACAGGCTGATCGGTCGTCGGGATGTAGCTGGTCGGGGCGGTCCCCGCCTCGCATTGCAGGGCCAGCAGGATCACGTCCTCTCCCTCGACCCCGCTATTTGGACCGATCCCGATCGTGTAAAGATCGCTCGCCGCAGGGATGAAGACGACATCGCACATGATCGTGGAATCCGGCAGCACCGTCTGGGCCAATACGCTGATCTCTCCCGCTCCGTCGCTGACAGTCGCGAATTCCCCCGGGGCGCCGTTGACCATTGAGAAGGTCGAACTGCCCGCCCGTACAATCAATCTGGCCGAGGGCGAACTGCCCGCCTGCAGGAACAGGCGCAATGCATAGGCTTGACCGCCTGTCATGGAGATTTCCGCGCTGTTGAGGCGGTGGGACACCGACCCGTGCGAGATGACCCGAACACCCGGAAACAGCCCCAGCGCGTTCACGGACAGATCCTGTGAACTGGCACCGAAATTTTCCCACGTAGCAGAGGTTGCTGCGGAATAGGGCACCAGATTGGTCGCCTCCCCCTCAATCACCGTGCCCAGCCGCGCGCCCCCGTGCGGTGCATGGGCGGGGCGCTGTATGTTCGGCGGATAGGTTGCGATCTGCCCCTGCGCGTCAAAGGCGGTGGCGCTGCCCGCACGGGTGAAGCCTGCCCGTGCGCCCAGGCCGCCGATTCCCGCAATCCGTATGGGATGCAGGCCCGTCATCGCGCGGTTGCTGACCCCAAGGCGAACCGTCAGCATCAGGCCGCCCCGATTGTGAAGGCGTGCAGCCCACCGGCGGTCGTGCCGCTGGCCAGGACACGGCGAACCTGAACGGGCAGGATCGTCATGTCCGCGACGGCAACGGTGCGTGTTGCGCCGCGAAGCGAGACAAAGGCCACATCGCCGCCCACTTCGACATAAAGCGCGGTTGCTGTCGTGGGCAGGTCGGCCTGATCATCGGGAACAATCGGCATAAGGTCGGTTGCGGAACCGCTGGTCGCGGCCGCGCGACCGGAATGTGCATTGGACATGTAAAAATTCCTATGTTTTCAAATATGAACCGGATCAAAATGAAGCTGCCGCCTATCACTTGCGGCAGGCCGATAATGACGTTTGAAAGGTTAATATCGGGTGAAATCCGCAGCAGAAGGCTTTCCCGCAGGCGTTCTTGTTGCAGCGCGCCATAGCTTCCGGTAAGGATTTTTTAAAATTACAGACCCTGCGCAGCGACTTTTCTTGAGGTTTCGGCAATGAAGGAAAGTTCCGCACGGCTGGTTCTGCTACGCTTGATTCAAAGCGGCGCTGGAATCATTGCCAGTGTGCTGGGCACTATCTTTATCTTTATTCTTGTGGCGCGCAGTCTGGGGCCCGCTGATTTTGGTCTGTTCGCGCTGGCTTATGCGACCGCCTCACTTTTCGGGATCGCCTTCGACTTCGGATATGTGACGCGGCTGCTGCGCGATACGGGCGGTCTGATGACCGCGCATGGCGGCCTTCCGGGCCGGATAGTGCAGACCAAGATCATGCTGTTTGTCGTGCTGACGCCGTTACTTTTGCTGGTTGGATGGATTGCACAGATGCAGCTGGGCCTGCTGTTGGCGATCTGGCTGGGTGTGGCCAGCCTGTCCGTCGGAAACCTGTTTGGCACCATGCTCAAAAGCGTTGATTTGCACTTGCGCGATTCCCTGCACTTGCTGTGCGCCAATGGTGCGGGTGTGATTGCCGCACTGATCCTGACGCAAATGCAGGCACCACCGGCGGGATTTGCACTGATCTTCGTGATCATCGGTACAATCTATACTGCGCTGACCGTGCGATTGTGGCGGCATCATTTCGAACACAGGCCCGAGGCATGGAACATGCGCGCCATCACCACCGAGATCCGGTGCAATCTGTCCTATGCGCTGGATGTCTTTACCCAGCGCAGCTTCGGTTTTCTGGACATCGCGATCCTGTCCATCGTGACCAACCCTGCCGCAGTGGGTCTGTATCAGGCGGGGCAGAAGGTCGCGCAGGGGGCGGGCGTTCTCTCCCAGCCGTTCAACAGTGTCATGTTGCCTCGGTTGAGTCGTATCACACATGAGCAGAAACGCTGGCGTAGCCTGGCCATACGGTTTTTCGCGATGCAATCGCTTGTCGGGTTCGCAGCCCTCGCAGGGCTTAGCCTGCTGGGGCCGTGGATGATCAGCCTGATCTACACCGCGGAATACGATCCGGTGCGCGGCGATATGTGGTTGTTTGGTGTGCTTATGTGCGTGAGATACATCTCAGCCGCGCTAGGACTCATGGTTACGTCGCTAGGGCAGCAGAGGAAACGCATGATCGTCAATATGGTTGGGGTGGTGGCCTTCATCTTATACGCTCCCGTTCTCGCCAATAATTTTGCGATTGAAGGTATGCTCTCTGCCATGGTCCTTTCGGCTCTCAGTATTTTGTCCGGCTATCTCATCGTTCTGGCAATGACCCTGAAAACGAATGATGCAAAGGCGTTCCATGATGGCTGAGTGCGAAACGCATCCCATGAACATCGCGGAGGACCTCGTATGAGCGGGACCGGAACGACAGCGTCCGGGGTCGTGGAGAACGACCTGTGTATCGGGTGCGGTTATTGTGCCAGCCTTTCTGGAATCGGGATGGCGCTTTCGGCGCAGGGGTTCTTGGAACCGGATGCCACGATGCACCAATCGCCGGCCGATGATGCGCTGGTCGCGGCGGCCTGTCCCGGGCGCAACGGACGCGAGGTTGTGGTAGCGGGGCAAGGCCCGGCCGGGGCCACCGATGATTACATGTGGGGCCGTCATCATGAGGTCGCCACCGGATATTCCACCGATGCGCAGGTGCGCCAGCTCGGCTCCTCGGGTGGGGCGCTGACCGGATTGGCGCGCTGGCTGATCGCCTCGGGCCGTGTGGAGCGTGTGTTGGTCACGACCTATGATCCGGCCTATGCCATTGGCACCCGGTCAGGTGCCACGTCAGAGGCAACGGTCATTCTGGACGGCGCGGGCTCGAAATATTGCCCGGCGGCGCCCCTGGTCGCATTGTCGGATTTACGCGCAGAGGGCGATACCGGGCGTGTGGCCGTTATCGGCCGGCCCTGTGATGTTGCCACCTTGCGCCGTGCTATCGCAGCAGGTGATCCGGTAGGCGCGCGGGTCGAGGTCTTGCTCTCCTTCTTTTGTGCGGGCACACCCAGCGATACGGGCAACCGCGAATTGCTGCGCGATCTGGGGGTGGACGATCCTGCGCAGGTCACCCGGTTTCGCCATCGCGGCAATGGCTGGCCGGGCGATACCCGCGCCGATCTGGCCGATGGCGATGCCAGGACCTGCACCTATAACGAAAGCTGGGGCAAGATCCTGCGCCGTCACGTCCATTCCCTGTGCAAGATCTGCCCCGATGGCATTGGCGAGCAGGCCGATATCGTCGCCGCGGATGCGTGGTACGGGGATGATGACGGCTATCCGACCTTTACCGAGGCAGACGGCCGCAGCCTGATCATCGCACGCACACCGCTGGGGCAGGAATTGCTGAATGCGGCCCGCACCGACGGCGCAATAGCGACCGAACCGCTGGATATACGCGAGATCGACCAGATGCAGCCCGGTCAGATCAACCGTCGTCGCCAGTTGCGCATCCGTATCTTTGCCTATCGCCTGATGGGCCACGCCGTGCCTGAGTATAACAGCGCAGCGCTCGCAGGATATCAAAGGGATCTGTCTCTTAAGGCGCGGGCCCGTATTCTGGTCGCGACATTGCGCCGGTTGATTGTTCTGCGCCGCAAGGCTTCGAAGGGCTAGAGCGGATGTATCTTCCCCGGCTTTACCTGTTCGCGCTGCTTTGCATCCCCTTCTATATCGGGCCGGAGCTTGCGGCGAATGTGCAGCTGAATGTTGAGCGTTTGACGCTGGCATTGATGGCGGCGGCGGTGCTGACGGGCGTCTATGGCAAGGTGATCCGCCCTGCTATCTCCCAACTATGGCGGACCAGTCCGGTCTTTCTGTTGAGCTTTATCGGTTTTTTCCTGTGGCGCGCGCTGGCGGCGTTCATGTCGCCATATACGGTCTCGCAATATCTGGTCATCAACGAGGTGGCCAGCAATGCCTTTGTATTCATTTTGTTTTTCTGGCTCTACTTTCAAAACGGCACCATACAGCCGGTGCTCAGGATTTTGACATTCAGCGTGTTCTGGATGGCGGCAGTGGTGGCGATCGAACTGGCAACCCAGTCCAACCCGTTTACGCCCTTTGCCTCCGCCAGTGCGGGGGATGCGATCCTCAATGCCAGTATCGAACGGGGGGGCATGTTGCGATCCAAGGGGGCCTTCGAACATCCGCTGACACTGGGACAGTATGTCGTTTTCCTGCTGCCCATCGTGCTGTTCATGGACCGAGCGCAATTGCCTTTGCGCCGTGCCTTTCTGGTGGCGGTGCTGTTGATCGGGATCGGCATTGCCACCGGATCGCGGGCGACCCTGCTGATCCTGACAGCGCAAATCCTGATCTATCTGCTGTTCTGGGGACTGCGGGTCGGGATTTCCGGGCGTCAGGTCAATTTGGGTGTGTTCCTGTGGATTCTGGTGCCCGTCGCGGCCGTGTTCGTGGCAGCGCTGGCTGAGCGGATCACGGGGAACGAGCTGTTCTCGTCCTACACGCGTGTTGCGCAGATCGTGAACGGGCTGATTGCGGCTGGAAACGCGCCGTGGTTCGGTTTTGGTCAGGGGCCGGGTGGAACGCAGGCGATTGCGGATGCCGTGACCTATGCCAGCGGATCGTTGATACTGTGGGAGGCGAACCTGAACACCATCGATAACTGGTTCCTCAGCATCCTGCTGGGATCCGGCCTGCCTGCGGTGATCCTGTTCTTGATGTTCAACCTGGTGGTTCTGCTGTCTGGCATGAGGTGCATTCTGCATGGGCCGACACGTAGAGCGATCCGCCAAAGGGGGGAATTGGGGCAGTTCATCGGAGTGTTTATCGCATTTGGCGGCAGTCTGGGCTTCATGGGGATTCTGTCGATTTTCACCCTGCATCCGCTGCATTTCATCCTGCTCGCATGGCTGCTCGCCCTGTGCGCGCGCTATCGCCGGGTTGCCCCCGAAGCCCGGCATCAGACACAGCCCCAAAGACGCAGGCTCGCAACCGGAGCGACCAAGTGACCGATCTTTCGATCATCATCGTCACCTATAATTCCGCGCGGTTCATCGCCAAATGCCTCGACAGTCTGCTGGCCCACCCTGTCACGCGGTACGAGGCACGGATCGTGGTGGTCGACAATGCGTCCTCGGACGATACGGTGTCGATTGTGCGTGAGAGCTATCCGCAGGTCACCCTGATCGAGAGTGGGGGCAATCTGGGGTTTGGCCGAGGCAACAATCTGGGAATGCAGCGCGCACCGGCCCGCTATTACTATCTGCACAATGCCGACGCCTATTTGCAGGAAAACGTGCTGGATGCGGCCCTGGATCACATGGAGGCCAAGCCCCGGACCGGTATTGCGGGATTGCCGCTGGTCTATCCCGACCTCAGCCCGCAAACGGCTGCCTATGGGCGCAGCGCGCCGCTGAAATGGACCCTGCAGGAGCTGGGCGTCGGAAAGCTGGCCGGTGCAATCGCCAGCCATCCGCGCCTGGGGCCGCTGCGTGCGGTTCTGCGCCGGGTGCCTGTTGCGCGCAGCTATCTGGCCAGCCATGCGCCAGAGCAGTCGTCGAAAATCGTCGAAAATCCCGATTGGGTCTGCGGCGCGGCCCTGCTCTTGCGCGAGGAGGTTCGCGTTGCATTGAAGGGGGGGTTCGATCCCGATATCTTCCTCTATGGCGAGGATGAGGACATGTGTCTGATGGCCCGTTCCAAGGGCTGGCAGATCGAGCAACTCGACGTGACGCCGGTCATTCACGAACTGGGCTGGGGCACGAACAGCAAGCCATCGCCCGTCGTCGCGCGGTTCAAGGCTGACAGCCTGCGCGTGTTCATCGACAAGCATTTTACCCGCCCCGGTCCGCGCTGGATGGTGATGCGCGCGATCCTGTGGATCCGCTGCAAGCGCTGGGGCCTTTAGCCCGCCAGCGAAACCCGCGCGCGCAATTCCTCGAACAGCGCACCGTTCAGCGCCTCGCAGGCTTCGATTTCCTGCGGGGACAGTGTTTGCTTCCAGTAGGTGGTGATGCTCTGGGCCGAGCGTTCCTTGACATGTGCCTTTTGCGGCAGGGCCTCGCCGGATGTCGGGGCGGTGCTCAATGCGGCGGCGGCGGCGACCGGCAGGCCGGTGGCGGCCTGCAACCGTTCACCCACGGCCACGCCATGTTCCAGATTATCCTCGATATCCACCACGGTGATGGGACTGTCCGCATCCATCCACGCCCGCAGGTTCAGATGGACCAGATACCAGATCAGCATGGCATCATGAGCATTCGGGGAGATCCCCTCGCCCCGCTGCGGCAGATCCGCAGTCAACAGACCGCTTTGCGCCATGCGCCGCGCCAGATCGGCCGGATCGAAATGCCAGCCCATGCGCGAAAAGCTTGCCACCACGGAAAGCGGCGCGCGCAGGGTAAAGATTACAGATATGTCCGTATTGCGCGTCAGCCAGTCGGCCCACAATACGGCAAAGGGGTCTTTCCAGATCAGATGGGTCAGTCCCGGTTTGAAGGCCGCAGCCAGCATCGTGCGGCGGGTCCGGTTCAGCAGTGGATTGCGACCCGAGCGCAGGCCCGGCCAGCGCCCCCAAAGTTGCCCGCGCCGCAGCCGTGCGACAAAGGCCTGCGCCTGTTCAGGCGACATCCCGCCCGCGCCGACGGTTTCGAACTGGTTGTGTATACCGATATCACCGACCTTGCGGCTCATCGGTTCATACAACTCCGCCACGGTGGGACCCTGCGACAAACGTTCCCCGATCACGGTTGTTCCCGACCGGGGCATACCGGTGACGAGCACGAGTTGTCTGGGGCTGAACATCGCGGCTCCATTGAGGTGAAATATCTACGGGGCAGGGCCGGGCGCAGGGCGCGTACCGCCTGCAGGGATGATTTTGGGGCCAAAATTGCTGCTTTGCAACATTTCGATAGCCCTTCAAACATATGATCTACATGGGAAATCGGCAGTTTATTAGAGTAAGCAACTGATGTATTTGGATTTATATTATACAAACCGGGTATTCTAAAGCTAGACCAAGATGCCCCTTTGTCGTAAAATACGCGTATATGACCTTCGACGTTCCTCAAGAATATGAAGAGTATCCGACGTGATCACCATTGGGCTTCTCTGGCACAGTTTCGTTTCAGGAAATATGGGGGTCAGCGCACTAACGGATGCGAACATGACCATCATTTCCCGCGCACTGAAGGAAACAGGCACAACGGGACCGGTGCGTTTCATATTGTTTGGCCCGCGCGGGGACGATGCCTTTGCCGCACCGCAAGAAGTCGGATCATATGAATATGTGACCGTGTCGAAATTCGCGCAGGCCCCCGCCGTGCGGCGCAAACTGGCGGAATGCGACATGGTGTTTGACATCGGCGGTGGGGACAGCTTTTCGGACATTTACGGCTTCAAGCGTCTGCTCAAGATTGCGGGCCTGAAATTCCTTGTTCCCCAGATGGGCAAGCGGCTGGTGCTCAGCCCGCAAACGATAGGGCCGTTTTCTGCCTCCTGGGCCAGAAAGCTGGGCGGTGCGGCCCTGCGACGGGCGCATAAGGTCTTTGCCCGCGACGCCCCCTCCGCAGATCGCGCGCGCGATCTGTTGCGGCCGGAACAGGCTGAACAGTTGCAGCTGACCACCGATGTCGCCTTTGCGTTGAGCAGGTTCGATTACTGGCCCGATAGCTTTCCTGTGCTGGAGGAGGGCAAAACCCATGTCGCGCTGAACGTGTCCGGCCTGCTTTATTCGGGGGGCTATACCAAATCGAATCAGTTCGGGTTGAGCGTGGATTACGCGACCCTGATCGACAATCTAATTGCGGAGTTGAGCGCGCGGCCAGATGTGGTTCTGTGGCTGCTGCCGCATGTCTACCGCATCTCCTCCACCGCATTGGAGAGCGACCGTTCCGTCTGCATGACCCTGGCCGAGAAGACATCCGGCGTGAACCTTGCCCCGCTGTTTTACAATGCGCGCGAGGCAAAGACCTTCATTGCCGGCATGAACCTGATGCTGGCCGCACGGATGCACGCCGCGATCGGGGCTGTTTCCAGCGGCGTGGCCTGCGTTCCGATGAGCTATAGCGTCAAGTTTCAGGGCTTGTTCGAAAGCCTCGATTACCCGCACACGCTCGACATGAAGACTGTTTCGCAAGAGGAAGCACTGGCGCGCTGCCTGAACGCGCTCGACCATGTGGAGGGGATGCGCGCCGACGCGCAGAAATCGGCCGCCTCAGCGCAGGCACGCCTGCAACCCTATCGCGATTTCATCGCCGAATTCGTCAAGGCGCGCACACGGTGAGCGACGTGCAGACCGTATCCTTTCTGGATGTCTCATTTAGCGTGGCGCAGGGCGATGTGTGGCGACAGAAAATCCTGACCCATGGCCGTGATCGCCCCTTCGGCTATATCGTGACGCCGAATGTCGATCACGTGATCCGCCTGTCCAGGGACGCCGCGCTGCGCCCGATCTATGCCGCCGCCGCCGCGCGGATTTGCGACAGCCGCGTGTTGCAGCACCTCGCGCGGATCAAGGGGTATGAGCTGCAGGTCTATCCCGGCTCTGACATTGTGCGCGATATCTTCAACGACCCGCAGGCCAAGGCGCTGCGCATCGCGGCCTGCGGTCCCTCGGCCGAGGATTTCGCGATTCTGCAGGCGAATTGCCCCGATCTGAACCTGATCTGGATCGACGCCCCCTTCATGAAGGTCGATGACGAGAACTGGGCCCGTGTTCTGGCCGATGTGGAGGCCGCAGATTGCGATATCGTGCTGCTATGCCTGTCCTTTCCCAAGCAGGAGATCATGGCGGCTCACCTGCACCGTCGGGGAAAGGCCGTCGGCATGGGGTTATGTGTTGGCGCCAGCCTCGATTTTCTGACCGGACGCCAGCGCCGCGCGCCTGAACTGATGCAAAAGCTATCGCTGGAGTGGCTGTACCGTCTGGGATCCGATCCCGCGCGGTTGTGGAAACGCTATCTGCTCGAGGGACCGAAGGTCTTCTGGTTGTTCCTCACCCGCGAAGTTGGCAGGAAAGCGCGCTGAGCCCTGCGCTCAAAGCATTGCCACATATTCGGCAGGCAACACGTAGACATTGTTGATCTGCTCGACTCCTTCGATCTTCTTGCAGAAGATCTGCTTTCCGGTTTCCGCGTCGAAAATCTGTACGCCGTTGATGAAGGCAGCGTAGTTCTTGAACAGATGCTGGTAGCGTTGGCGGATATTGGACAGGCCGGCCGCGAAATACCTTCTGCGCCCATGCTCGTACAACGCGCCGCCCCGGCCCCAGCCCGAAGTGGGGATTGCACGCAAAGGGGTCCAATCCGCGGAAAATATACGAATACTTGCCTGTCCGCTGTCGAAAACCCAGTTCTCATCCCCGACAGCCGTCACAGTGTGAGGCGCATGCAGGCGCAGCGGGAACCGCTTTCCATCGCTGAGGCGGATAACGCCGCCATTGCCCTGTGATTTCAATGCGCGTGCCTTGATCTGGTTCAGGATCTGCTTGCCATCAATATGGTGGACCAGCCCGTACAGCTCCCCATCCGCGCCGCGCGCAATGTGGTTCAGGTGATGTTTGTCACGCGGCGCACCCTGCGCAACCTCAACGATATGCCGGCGGTCAAAGGCGCCCGTTTCGGGGTCATAGGTGATATATTCATCGGTGCCGGTGCTGGTCAGCCAAAGCAGCCCGTCCCAGACTTCCATCTCATGCGCATCGACCAGCCCCTTCACAGGCAGCCTGACCTTCGCGCCGGTCGCAAAGTCGATATAGTGCAGATCGGTGCCGCCAGAATAGTACAGGCGCGTACGCTGCGCATCGTAGTACATCGCCGCCACGCCGTTTGCGCCCACCGCATTGAACGCAGGGTGAGGTGTGAAATTGCCTGCCGAATCCAGTGATTGCACACTGACGATATTGTCTCGTCCTAAGGTGCGGTCCGAGACATTTGCCGCTTCGGAACCAATTACGAGCAGTCGGGAAGTGTCACTGATCAAGGGAAATCACCTGGATGTTGCGCTGCAAGATAACTTTGGGTTAACCGCTTCGCGCTACAATTTCTATTCTATTTGTCACTGTGCCGATATTTAAGGGGACTATCCCGCCGGACCCTCGAAAGGGTACTGGGCCTCTACATTAAAGCAATAATCAAGATTATGTTATAATCTTGCCGAATTCTCCTTGTAAAACGGCTATCTAGCGTTGCGATCCTTGCCAATCGAGGTGGATCCAGGGTTCCGCGTTCGAGCGGGGCAGCGGTGTGCGGCCCAGGATATGGTCCGAGGCTTTTTCTCCCACCATGATCGACGGCCCGTTCAGATTGCCATTGGTGATGCGCGGGAAGATCGAGCTGTCGGCCACGCGCAGGCCGTCCACGCCGATCACGCGGCATTCGGGATCCACGACGGCCATGGGATCGTCCACCGCGCCCATCTTTGCGGTGCCGCAGGGGTGATAGGCGCTTTCGACATGCTCGGCGATGAAGGCGTTCAGGTCCTCATCGCTCTGCACGTCGGCTCCGGGCTGGATTTCGTGGCTGCGATAGGGCGCGAAGGCCTCCTGCCCGAAGATTTCGCGGGTCAGGCGGATGCATTTGCGAAAATCGGCCCAGTCCCGTTCTTCGCTCATGTAGTTGAACAGGATCGAGGGATCGGCAGCCGGGTCGGAGGAGGTCAGTTTCACCCGCCCGCGTGACGGGCTGCGCATCGGGCCGGTATGGGCCTGAAAACCGTGCCCCTCCGCCGCGACCTTGCCGTCATAGCGCACGGCCAGCGGCAGGAAGTGATACTGGATATCGGGATAGTCCACCCCGGCGGCGGACCGGACGAAGGCCGCGCTCTCGAACTGGTTCGAGGCCCCCGGCCCCGTCCGCGTGAACAGCCAGCGCGCGCCGACATAGGCCTTGCCCAGCAGGTTCCAGTAGCGAAACAGACTGACAGGTTGCGAGGCGGCCATCTGGATATACAGCTCCAGATGATCCTGCAGGTTCTGCCCCACGCCCGCGCGATCCGCGATCACGTCGATGCCATGTTCCGCCAGATGTGCGGCGGGACCGATGCCCGACAGCATCAGCAGCTTGGGCGAGTTGATGGAGGACGCGGCCAGGATCACCTCACGGTTGGCGCGGATCACCTCGACCTTGCCGCCCCGTTCGATCTCAACGCCGACCGCACGGCCCTGCTCGATCACCACACGGCGGGCGAAGGCGCGGATCATCGTGCAGTTCGGACGTTTCAGCGCGGGTTTGAGATAGGCATTCGCGGTGGACCAGCGACGCCCCTTGTGGATCGTCTGCTCCATCGCGCCGAAGCCTTCCTGCTGCGCGCCGTTGTAATCGTCGGTGACGGGATATCCCGCTTGACGTCCGGCCTCGACGAAGACCTTGACCAGCGGGTTTTGGCGGGTGCCGCGCGTGACATGCAGCGGGCCGTCGGTGCCGCGCCAGTCGGGATCGCCGCCATGGCCGCGATCGGTCCAGTTCTCCATCCGCTTGAAATAGGGCAGCACGTCGGCATAGGACCAGCCGGTCGCGCCGGATGCATCCCAATGGTCGAAATCCCTCGCATGGCCGCGCACATAGACCATGCCGTTGATCGAGGAGGAGCCGCCGACGACCTTGCCACGCGGGGTCGCCAGACGCCGCCCGCCCAGATGCGGTTCCGGCTCGGTCGAATAGCCCCAGTCATAGCGCGGCATGTTCATCGGATAGCTGAGCGCGCCGGGCATCTGGATCAGCGGCCCGGCATCGGAGCCGCCGAACTCGATCACCAGAACCCGGTGCTGGCCGTCCCGCGACAGGCGATCGGCCATGGCGCATCCGGCGGAGCCTGCGCCGACGATGATGAAATCGGGTTGCATCAGAACGCCGCCTCGACTGGGGACATGCCGACATAGACCGTCTGTGCCTCGGTGAAATGGTCCATCGCCATGCGCGCGTTTTCGCGCCCGATGCCCGATTGGCGCGATCCGCCGAAGGGCATTCCGACCGGGGTCAAATTGTACTGGTTGATCCAGCAGGTGCCCGCCCGAAGCTGTGCGACCACCCGGTGCGCGCGGGTCAGATCCTGTGTGAACAGACCGGCGGACAGGCCGAACTCGGTGTCGTTGGCGCGTGTGATCACATCGGCCTCATCCGTGAAGGTCAGCACGGACATGACCGGGCCGAAGACCTCCTGCCGGGCGACTGTCATGTCATCGGTGACGCCGGCCAGCACGGCGGGGGTGATCCAGAAGCCGGGCTTGTCCAGCACCTCGCCGCCTGTGATCACACGCGCGCCCTCGGCCTGCGCGGTTTCCAGATGGTGCCGCGTGATGTCCAGCTGCGCCTGCGTGGTCATCGGGCCGAAATTCGTAGCCTCATCCATCGGATCGCCAATCGTGGCGGACTCGACCCGCGCCTTGAGTTTTGCCAGAAACGCCTCCTGCACATCCGCATGGACGAAGACCCGCGTGCCGTTCGAGCAGACCTGACCCGAGGAATAGAAATTCGCGTTGATCGCGCCGGACACTGCGTCGTCCAGATCGGCATCGGCGAAGACGATGAAGGGCGATTTGCCGCCCAGTTCCATCGTCACCTGCTTCATCTGGGCGGCGGCGGCGGCGTAGACCTTGCGCCCCGTGGGCACCGATCCGGTTAGGGAAACCTTGGCGACGCGCGCGTCCCCGGTCAGGGCGGCGCCGACCGCCCCCCTGCCCTGCACGACGTTGAACAGACCGGCGGGCAGGCCCGCCTCGATCAGGATTTCCGCGACTTTCAGCGCGCAGAGCGGCGTGGTCTCGGACGGTTTGAAGATCATGGCGTTGCCGGTGGCCAGTGCGGGTGCGGCCTTCCAGCAGGCGATCTGCGTGGGATAGTTCCACGCGCCGATGCCGACGCAAACACCCAGCGGGCGGCGGATGGTATAGGCCCAGTCGCCGCCGAATTGCATCGCCTGCCCGGTCACGTCGGCGGCCAGCCCGCCGAAATATTCCAGCGCATCCGCCCCCGACGTGGCATCGGCCACCAGCGTTTCCTGAAGCGGCTTGCCGGTGTCATAGGTCTCCAACACCGACAATTCGCGGTTGCGCTCCATGATGATTTGCGCGGCGCGGCGCAGGACACGGCCCCGCGATGTGCCGTCGCGTGCGGCCCATTCGGCCTGCGCGCGCGCGGCGGAGGTCAGCGCCTGTTCCACGATGGCGGGCGTCGCCTCGTACACGGTGGCGATCACCTGACCCGTGGCGGGATAGATCACCTCGATCGGGGTGCCGGAGGTATCCTCGACATATTGGCCGTCGATGAAGTGGCTGGCTTTCGGTTGGGTGGTCATGGTCGGTCCCTCAAATAACTGTCTGGCCCGGACGAAGGCCGGGCTGCCCCCGACCGCCCCCCCGGGCGGGGGCTTCGCCACCACCCGCGGTCGGGAGCAGCCCTTTGTTCCTTGCCGCGCGCTTTCACGGGTCCGGCTGCTGACCCCTTGGGAAGCGTGCCCGCTCCTCGACCTCGTTCAAATCCATGTGGTTGCGCATGAAGCGCTCGGATGCCTTTTGCAGCGGCTGGTAATCCCACGGGTAATAGCCGCCCTGCCGCAGCGCCTCGTAGACCACCCAGCGGCGGGCCTGCGATTTGCGCACGTCGTCGTCGAAGCGTTTCAGATCCCAGCGGGCATCGGCCTGCGCGCGGAATTTTTCCAGCATGTCTGCGGCGGCGGGATCGTCGGCGCGGTTTGTCAGCTCGTGCGGATCGGCGTTGAGGTCGAACAATTGTTCCGGGTCCAGATCGCAGCGGGTGTATTTCCAGCCGTCCTGCACCAAGGCCACCATCGGGGCGTAGGATGCCTCCGCCGCGTATTCGATGGCGACGGGCGTGTCGCGGGGGGTGCCGTTGGCCAGCGGCACGACGCTTTCGCCTTGGGTCCAGGGGGCGACCTCCTCCATCGACAGGCCGGCCAGATCGCACAGCGTCGGGCAGACGTCGATATTGGACACCGGCGTCGTGACCAGACCGGGCGTCAGGCCGGGGGCGCTGATCATCATCGGCACGCGGGATGAGCCTTCGAAAAAGCTCATCTTGAACCACAACCCCCGCTCACCCAGCATGTCGCCATGGTCCGAAACGAAGAGGATCACGGCCTCCTGCCCGGTGGCCTCCAGCGTGTCCAGCACCTCACCTATCTTGTCGTCGAGATAGGAGATATTGGCGAAATACGCCCGCCGCGACCGGCGGATATCCGCATCCGTGATGTCGAAATCGCGCCAGTTGTTCGCGTCGAAGATGCGCTGCGAATGCGGGTCGTGATCGGCGTAATCCATCGCGGGCACCGGCGGGTCGAGATGCGCGCAATCCTCGTACAGATCCCAGTATTTCCGGCGTGCCACATATGGATCATGCGGATGGGTAAAGCTGACCGTCAGGCACCACGGCCGCGCGTCCAGCCCGCGGCTGTATTCGCGGATCTTGCGCACGGCGTGATAGGCGACCTCATCATCATATTCCATCTGGTTGCTGGTTTCCGCGACCCCTGCCCCGGTGACGGAGCCCATGTTGTGATACCACCAGTCGATGCGTTCACCGGGCTTGCGGTAATCGGGGGTCCAGCCGAAATCGGCGGGGTAGATATCAGTGGTGGTGCGTTCCTCGAACCCGTGCATCTGGTCGGGGCCGACGAAATGCATCTTGCCCGACAGGCAGGTCTGATAGCCCGCGCGGCGCAGATGGTGCGCATAGGTGGGCAGATCCGAGGGGAATTCCGCCGCGTTGTCATAGATGCCGGTGACGCTGGGCAATTGCCCCGACATGAAGCCACCCCGCCCCGGCGCGCAGAGCGGTGAGGCGGTATAGCAATTGGCATAGCGCACCGAACGTGCCGCCAGCCGTTTCAGGTTCGGCGCGTGCAGCCAGTCCGCCGGGCCGTCGGGGAACAGCGTGCCGTTGAGCTGGTCCACCATGAAGATCAGGATGTTGGGCGTGCTCATGAACCGGTCCTTTGAGTGTGCGCGCGCAGCGCCATGTCGATGACCTGCTCGATGGAGGCGATGGCCTCCAGCCGGCTGCCCTGGGCACCTTGCAAGGCCTGGCGAATGTAGAACCCGTCGATCAGGGCGGCGATCGTCTCGGCCAGGGCGCGGGGATCGCCCTCCATCAGGGGGCGCAGGTCGTGCATCAGATTGCTGCGCAGGCGCTGCTGATAGACCCGCAGCAGACGGTTGGTTTCCGGCACCGTCTGGGCCGAGACGTAGAAGGCCAGCCATGCCGCGATCACATCGTGCTGAAAGCTGTGGTCGGAGAAGCTGGCGGTGACGATGGCGCTGAGCCGCCCCCGCGGCGTGCGGGCCAGTGCGAGTTGCGTCCGCACCTCCGCCCCCAGCCCGCTGAGGATGTGCCGCATGGCCGCCGTCAGAATGCGTTCCTTGGAGCCGAAATAGTGATGGGCCAAGGCGCTCGACACGCCTGCGCGGCCCGCGATCTGGGTCACGGTCACGTCCAGCGATCCCTGGCGGCCGATCTCGGCTATGGCGGCCTGCACCAGCGCGGCGCGGCGCAGGGGCTGCATTCCGATCTTGGGCATGGATGACTCCTCGCATGGCAATACACGCATAGGGATGGTTTTTTTTGACTGACGCGTCAATCAAAACACTGCCAAACCGCTGCGGACGTCACGCGAATTGTGGTCTTGCGAAATCTTTTTATAGCGATAACAGATAGTTGAACGTTTCGGGAAAAAGGGTTGCAAACCACCCCCTATTGTTCTCTGATTTGCGCCACACTTGAAAATTGCCGTCGGGGGCCGATAAACGGGGCCGGCGAGATTAAAAACAAACAGGGAATTCAGATGAAAAAGATCATTCTGGCCGCATCGTTCGGCCTGGCCATGCCCACACTCGCGGCGGCGCAGGACTGCGGTGAAGTTTCGATTACCGAGATGAACTGGGCGTCCTCCGCCGTGGTTACGCATGTGTCCAAGTTCCTGATGGAGCAGGGCTATGGCTGCGATGTCACGACCGTGCCCTCGGCCACCGTGACTTCGCTGGCCTCCGTTTCCGAGACGGGCAAGCCGGACATCATCACCGAATTGTGGATCAACGGCACCCCGGCCTATGGCGAGTTGTCCGAGGCGGGCCGCATCGTGACGCTGGGCGACGTGCTGTCGGATGGCGGTGAGGAAGGCTGGTGGATCCCCACCTATCTGGTCGAGGAGCATCCCGAGCTGGCAACGCTCGAAGGTGTGCAGGCCAATGCCGATCTGCTCGACAACCGTTTCCACAACTGCCCCGACGGCTGGGGCTGCAAGAACACCAATGCCGCGCTGGTCGAGGCGGCGGAGCTGGAGGCCCACGGCTACGAGATCTTCCAGCACGGTTCGGGTGAGACGATGGCGACCTCCATCGCCTCGGCCTTCGAGAACCAGGAGCCGTGGCTTGGCTATTACTGGGCGCCGACCTCGGTTCTGGGCAAGTACGACATGACCATGGTGGATCTGGGCCCCTATGACGAGGAAATCCACACCTGCAACTCGAACCCCGAATGCGAGGAGGTCGGCCTGTCGTCCTATCCGGTCGGCCCCGTCAAGACGATCGTGACCACCACGTTCCAGGATGAACACCCCGAGGTTGCCGAGCTGATGTCCAAGGTGTCGTTCACCAACGCACAGATGGGCGAACTGCTGGCATGGCAGGAGGAGAACAACGCCTCCGCCGAGGAAACCGCCGTCTACTTCATCACCACTGGCAGCGACACCTGGTCCGAGTGGCTGAACGATGACGCGCGCGAGAAGCTCGCCGCCTTCATCCAGTAAATCCATTCAAGGCCCCTGCTAATCGCGGGGGCCTTTCGACCATCACGCGCAGGGGCCCGGCATCGACGGGGCTTTTTGCGTATCCACCGGGTCGCGGATCGGCTTCGCGTTACCGTAAGAAATCGCGAACCTGCCTTCGCGTACTGCAAAAACCGCGAACTTGCCTTCGCGTAGTCACAAATCGCGGATCAGCTTCGCGTATCAACAAAATCGCGAACGGAACGGACGGGACATGGCCTTCTACGACGGATTGATCGAGACGCTCGGCCTCAGCAACTGGTGCGGAGAAGCGGATGCAGGCGGGGGCGGGCCGGTCACCATGGCCGAACTGCTGGCGCGCGCCAATGGCGGGGGCGCCGGTGCGCCCGAACCCGACGTGCCCCTGCTGGAGACGCCGTTCCCCTCGCTCGACACGCTGCACCGCTCCTGCGATGCGATCCCGCGGACCCGCGACATGACCGAGGCGGTCGAACAGGGTTTCCTCAACATCAAGGACGGGCTGAAATTCGTGCTCGACCCGCTGACCACGCCGCTTGGCTGGTTGCTGGATGCCTCGCTGGATCTGTTTCAGGCGACGCCCTGGTTCATCATGATCCCGCTGCTGATGCTGCTGACCTGGGTCACAGCCCGGTCGGTGGGCGTGCTGGTGCTGGTGACGCTGTCCTTCCTGTTCATGGCGTTCATCGACCATTACAACGAGGCGATCCAGACGCTGTCGATCATCTTCGTCTGTACGATCTTCAGCGTGGTTCTGGGCGTGCCCATCGGCATTGCCATGTCGAAAAGCAACACGATGCAGCGCATCGCCATTCCCATTCTGGACATGCTGCAAACGCTGCCGACCTTCGTCTATCTGATCCCGCTGATCTTCCTGTTCTCGGTGACGGAGAGCAAGCTCTACGGCATTGCCATCATCCTCTATGCCATCGTGCCGGTGATCCGCCTGACCGATCTGGGCATCCGGCTGGTGGACAAGGACGTGATCGAGGCGGCGGATGCCTTCGGCATGTCGAACTGGCAGAAACTGACGGGCGTGCAGGTGCCGCTGGCCCTGCCCAACATCATGGCCGGCATCAACCAGACCATCATGATGAGCCTGGCGATGGTGGTGATCGCCTCGCTGGTCTCGGCTCCGGGTCTGGGGCGTCTGGTCCTGCGCGGCATCAACAACCTGGAACTGGGCGTCGGTCTGGTGGCGGGTTTCTGTATCGTGCTGCTGGCGGTCCTGCTGGACCGGGCCACCAAGGCGGCGCTTGGCCGCATCAATTCGAGCGAGCAGTGAGACCATGACAGAGCAAAACAACATCAAGGTCTCGATCCGGAACCTGTACAAGATCTTCGGCACCGATCCGCAGGCCGCACTGGAACATGTGCGCGGCGGTCTGGGAAAGCCGGAATTGCTGGAACAGCACGGGCATGTGCTGGGCTTGCAGGATATCAATGTCGACATCCGCGCGGGTGAGATCACGGTCATCATGGGGCTGTCCGGGTCGGGAAAATCCACGCTGATCCGCCACCTGAACCGTCTGATCGAACCCACCGCGGGTGAGATCCTCGTCAATGGCGAGGACGTGCTGGCCTACGATGCGACCAAGCTGGATGCCCTGCGCCAGAACACCATGTCGATGGTCTTCCAGAAATTCGCGCTGTTCCCGCACCGCACGGTTCTGGAAAATGCCGGCATGGCCCGGCGCGTGCGCGGCGAAAACGCCAAGGCGGCGGACAAGGAGGGGCAAAAGTGGCTCGACCGGGTCGGGCTCTCCGGCTATGGCGGGCATTATCCCAACCAGCTGTCGGGTGGCATGCAGCAGCGCGTGGGCATTGCGCGCGCGCTAGCCTCGGACAGTGAGATCATGCTGATGGATGAGGCGTTTTCCGCGCTCGACCCGCTGATCCGCACCGATATGCAGGACCTGCTGCTGGAATTGCAGCGCGAATTGCACAAGACCATCATCTTCATCACGCATGACCTGGATGAGGCGCTGAAGCTGGCGGATCATCTGGTGATCCTCAAGGACGGCGCCGTCGTCCAGCAGGGTGAACCGCAGGAAATCCTGCTGCATCCCAACGATCCCTACATCATGGACTTCATCGCCGACATCAACCGCGCGCGCGTGCTGCGCGTCCGCTCGGTGATGGAGGTGACGACCGATCCGGGCACCAATATCGCAGGCGACGTCGATGCCAATTCCAACCTGGAACGGGTGATCGCGCTGTCCGAGGGGGACACCAACCTCAACTACCGCGTGATGGAGGACGGCGCGCAAGTCGGCCTGCTGCACATGCGCGACCTGGTGCGCGCCTTGGTCCCGGTGGAGGCATCCGATCCGGCCCGCAGGCTGGCGTCGTAGTACAAGAACTTCAGTTATCGTTTCGATCTGTTATGTATCTTAGGAACGACAGATGCGTTCTGTATTACAATTACGGATGAAACGGCATGAGCACCCTTTCCAGCGGGCCGAACCTAACCGATCTGGCCGATAAGTACGGGTCGGACAAGGGATCGGGAAAGCACCGCTATACCGAGCTGTACCACATGCTCTTCTCCCCGTTTCGCAATCGAAAGATCACCTTTCTGGAAATGGGCCTGCTGATCGGCGGGCCCGAGCATGGCAAGGACGCGGACCGCCAGACGACCGACCTGCCCTCGATCCGCATGTGGCTGGACTATTTCACCAAGGCGCGGATCGTGGGGCTGGATGTCTCTGATTTCTCGTGGTTTGAACATGACCGGTTCGATTTCGTGCGCTGCGACATGGACGATCGGGCGAATATCAACGAGGCGATCGGGCGGATCGGTGCCCCTGATATCGTGATCGACGACGCGTCCCATGCCTCGCATCACCAGCAGAACGCGTTTCTGGAGATCTTCCCGCTGCTGCCATCGGGGGGGCTGTATATTATCGAAGATCTGCGCTGGCAGCCGCCGCCCTATGAAAAGGCTGGCATCACCAAAACAGCGGCCCTGTTTCAAAGCTGGCTGCATCAGCGCACCTTTGAACATTCCGACCCCACCGTGGCGGAACAGTTCAACGCACTGGCACCGGATATTTCAGGCTGCTTTGTGTTTCAGGCCGGCTATAAAAAGGCCCGCCGCGATCAGGTCGCAGTGATCCACAAACGCTAATTCCGAAAAGGCTCGCACCATGAGCACTGATATCGACGTGACCTGCGTGGTTCTGGCCTATCGTCAGGAGGGCATCGTCGCGGAAGCGATTGCCTCAATCTTTGCGCAGGAATTTGACGGGCGCATGGAAATTCTGCTGTCGGATGATTGCTCGCCCGATGGCACCTTTGATGTGATGCAACGCATGGCGGCGGAATATGACGGGCCGCATCAGATCACGCTGAACCGGAACGCCGAAAACCTTGGCGCGATTTTCCACGTGAACCGCGTGTTCGAGCTGGCCCGCGGTGATCTGATCGTTGTGAATTCCGGCGATGATATCTCCACGCCCAACCGCGCGGCGCGCCTGTATGAATGCTTTACTGCGGATGAGGTCCGCCCGCTCATGATCCATTCCGCCATGGATATCATCCGGCTGGACGGCACACCGACAGGCCAACGGTTCGATGTGAATGACCGGATCGCCAAGATGGGACCGCATCAGGCGGCCATTGCGGCGGTGGGGTGTTATGGCGCCAGTTGCGCGTGGAACAAGGAAATGTTCGAGATTTACGGCCCGATGACCGAGGCTGGCAGCTATGGCGATCTGGTCTCGACCTATCGCGCAAAACTGTTGGGCCGCTTGGCCCATGTTGACGAACCACTGGTCCTGTACCGCGAGGGCGGCGTTTCGGACGTTGCACAACTTTCAGCCGAGCAACGCGAAGCCTATAAAATCAAGCGTCAGGAAATTCAGCTCTCCGTATTACGCCAACGATTACTGGACACACGCACCGCGGCCGCAGGACGACGACAGTTGATTAAGCGTCTGAAATCGCGGATCGCCGAGGTGAATAGGCTGGTCATCACGTCAAAGGCGCAAGCCTGAGCGATCACCCCCGCGCCTGAACCGCCCGCGCCCAATTCTCGATCGTGACGGCGCGTGCGGCAAAGGAATGCTCCTGCCGCACGGTTTCGGCAAAAGCGCGACGTTCTGCACGGCGCTCTGGCCCCTCAGCCAATGCGGCCTCGGCCCCCTCGCGAAAACTCGCCTCGTCCTTGAACGTATAGACCCACGGTTCCAGCGCGGCAGGCAGGCCCGCAACCTTGTCCGACAGCAGCGGCGCGCCGCAGGCCAGCACGTCAAACACGCGGTTCGATACCAGCCCATTGGCCCGCATATCGCGCCAGTGATCGTTCAGCACCACGCCAGCGCCCGAATAATGCTGCCCTAACGTGCCATTGGGCAAAAACTGCCCCTGTAGGAACGGCGCGAACCGCTCATGCTCGACCCAACCCTTGCCCCACAGCTTCACGTCGTAGCCGCAGCGCTGCGCCATATCCAGCGAGGGCCGCCCGCCCCGTCGGTTCACCCCGACAAACAGCATCGAGCCATCGGATTCCACTTCATAGGGGCGCATAATTTCAGGGTCAGTGGCCTGTAGCAGTTGCGAAACACGCCCCCGTCCCAGCAAGCGGCGCAGCGCACGCTGTCCCCGACCCGATGCGGTGAAAACGTGGTCATACTCCAACATCTCCTCACCACGCACATTGCCCGGATGCGAGATGATCCACAGCATACTGGTGCGTCCTGCAATGGGTTGAAACCCGCCAAAGCCGCGCAGCACCAGATCAACGCCGCCCGGCGTCGTATCCGCTTGCCAGGTATCGCGGGCATCAATCTCTACGGTATGGCCCCGCGCGCTCAACGCATCCTGTAATGATCGCGCAAAGAAGTAATCGCCCCAACGCTGGGCCCGCACCAGATTAGCGGGCGCAATCTTGAGCCGAATGGAAAGGGGGGATTGATCGGCTTCAGGCATCTTTGTTTGCATCTGCGATATAGGCCGCACTGCTGGCATACTCGAACATGTCATAGAAACGGGTGGCCCCGAAATCCGAGATGTTCAGGTCAATATAGCGCGCCATCAGGTCGTCATAAGCATCATTCAGTACGCGGTTTTGCGGGTCCAGTCCGGTGATCGAAACGATCCCCGTCGGCGCCGCGTCATAAACCGTGATCTGCAAATCAGGGCGCAGCTCCAACAGGATCACCAGAACCTTCCACACATCACCGGTCCACGCACGGCCACGCACATTGGCGCGGTCGCGCTCCGTCATATTTGCATTGAACGGGCAGCAGTCATGCAGGGTCAGCGTGGCCCCCGGCGCGGCATTCCGCTCCGAATTCATGAAGTCGCGCAGCAGGAATTCGAAATGGTGCATTCCATCTAGAAAGCCGAAATCGATCTGGCGGCCCACGGCCTGCAGAAAGCCCGTCTCGAAAAAATCATCGCTGGGCATCTGGAACAGGTGCCCCTGTTGCCCGGGAAAGGTCGTGAAGCGCTTCAGCACAAATGTCGGATCAATCGCGATGAAATCCCCCGCCGCCATGGACAGGGAATTGCCTGTGCGCGACCCGATTTCCAGATATAGCGCGGGTTTCAGCTGTTTGTGCATCGCCTTGAGCAAGGCAAAATACTCAGTCCCCTGTGCGGGGCGGAATTGGTTCGTCACGCTATCTCTCCTGACAAGGTGCTGTTTGCTTTGCGGGCACACTCAATCATCACCGCCCTCCTCAACCTCAGCGACGTAAATCGCATCGGGCAATTCAGGGTCGGTGATGCTGTTATAAAGCGCGAGGTAATCGGGCTGTGCCTTTAGATAGGCGATGCGCGCGCGGTGCCACTCCACCGCTTCGGCGTGCAGGCGACTCAGCTCCGGGTCGGCCTTCAGCTCCGCCAGAACAGGTGCAACACGTTGCGCCATGAACTGCGCGGCGCGGGTATCGGTTTCGGTCGAGTAATTGCGCGCCGTCCAATAGGCCAGGCCCTGATCCTGATCCACATGGTTGATGCGGCCCCGCTCACGCTTGACGAGGAAACTCTCGGCCGAGCGCAGGATATAGTGGTTCAACGTCACCATGTCATAGCCGATGGACGCCTTGCGCGAGAACCATGTCGAATTGCCCATCGATTTTTCAGGCATGATCCGGCCAGATCCGTTGACCCAGCGGATATCGCGGCTCTCGTCCAGATTTAGCGGCCGGTGCACTCCGATCTTGTCCGAGGGGCCAGACGGGCGGGCCATGGATTTGAACCCCCAGCCCAGCCGTGGTCGGGGCAGATATTCCGGCGCACATCGCAAGAATTGTTCGGTTACCGGGCGATCCTCATAGGCATGCACATTGCCATTGCCAAAAAAGCGCCACGTCATCGACACGATATCGGGGTTGTTCATCGCGGCCAACATGCCCTGCATCGTGCCATCGCCCACATGCACATTGACGAATTCATCGCAGTCGATGACCAGATACCAGTCGCTATTGCGTACAATCGGCTGGCGGATCGCATCGTTCAGCGCGCCGCGCTGCGGCTTTTGCCCGCCCTCGCGGTTGAACGGGTTCTCCAGTCGTGTGACCAGCCCCATCTTCGCCAACCGGTCCAGCATCGGGTTGGTCTGGTCGGTGCAATCATTGGTGTAGACGAGGAAATGCTCCGCCCCCACGGCCCTGTGCCATGCGATCCATTCAAGGATGAACGGCGCCTCGTTCTTCATCGAGGTGATGACAACGATATTGTCGTTGGGCAGCGGCACCGCTGGCGCCTCCAGCATCGGATATCGCGGCTGGGTCCGTTCCAGCAGTGCAGCAAGGGCACGGCGGTCATCCTCGCCCAGATAGATCGGATCACCGGAAGGCGCGACCCCGGCAGCACGCGCCGCAGGTTGCGAGGATGCTGCCGGTTTTGCCACCGCAGCGGAGGAGGTCACCACGGGTTCGACAGGTTCCTCGGGGATCACATGCGCCAGATGCAGGTCAGACCCCGCAGGCAGCAGCCGGTTCGGGTCTGCCTCCTGCGCCGGTAATGGTACCGGATCGTGCAGCGTATTGGGCAGCGGTCGTTTGATCCGCGCGCCTGCGCTGGCCCATTTCAGAACAGGATCGGGCAGCGCCTGTGGTCCGGCCTCGAAAATCCGGTTGCCGAAATGCGGCGTGACACGGGACAGCCCGTCCATCACCGGCGCGGTAATCGCGGCATGCAGCGCGGCCATATCGGGGCGGCTATGCAACGTCGCAATCCTGGCCCGATGCGCCGCCACGCTGGCCTGATGGGCCGCGGCGATATCGGCATCCGCCATCAGGCGCGCATATTCGGCGCGGGTCGCGGCGAGGCGCGGCATGATCGAGCGTTCTTCAACCACGTTGTGGTTCATGCGGAACCAATAGCCCAGCCCCTGATCCTCGGACACATGATTGACGCGGCCCCGATCCCGTTTGACCAGATAGCTTTCAGCGTCGCGCACGGCGTAGTGGTTCAGACTGACCAGATCATATCCGGCCCAGTCCTTTTGCATACGCCAGCCGCTGTCGCGATATGCCGGCATCATCTGCAAGCCACAGCCCGAGGCCCAGCTGATCTCCGCCTCACGGGCGGGGTCGGGATTTTTCGGCCGGTGGACCGATATCGTCTGCCAGCGCCCGTCATTGCGATACATCGTTTTGAAGCCGAGCGCCTGATAGGGCTTCTTGCACCGCTCGATGGCGGCGCGGTGAAACCGCTCGGTAACGAAAGCATCCTCATACCGGTGCTGTCCGTCATTGCCGAACAACCGCCATGGTATCGAAATCGTATCCACCCCCGGCAGGGCCGCAAACAGCGCGGCCAGCGTGCCGTCGCCGGTGCGGATGTCCATGAACTCATCGACATCCAACGGCATCAGCCAGTCGGCGGCCTGAATCTCGGGGCGTTCCTCCGCGTCCTTGAAGGCGGTGAATTGCGGGTTGCTCATCCCGGCCGTGTCGGGTTTCCACGGGTTGTCAAAACGCGCTGTAACGATGCCCTTCTCAACCAGCAGATCCAGCAAGGCATCCGTCCCGTCCGTGCAATCATTGGTGTAGATAACGAAATCCGTCACCCCGATGGCCCGATTATGCGCAATCCATTCCAGGATGAACGGGCCTTCGTTTTTCATACAGGACAGCACGCAAATCCGCGGGGCTGCGGCCGGCGTCGCGGGGTCGGCCTGTTGCTGCGTGGTAACGATCGGCGCCTTGTCGGCACGATCCTTCCACCGGTCATCCTTGATATGCAAAGCCATGCCATTGGGCAGGTGCCGGCGCGGGTTCACCTCGATCCCGCGCAGGATTTCCCCCACGGGGCACCAATATCGCGGCAAACCCGAAAACGTTTCAGAGATTTCGCGCAACATCTCCGAAGGCCAGATTTGCACGGCCAGCGTGTCCGGCCGGACCAGATCGCCCAGCTTCTCCTTGCGGGACAACAACACGGCACGATCGGCATAGGCCACGGGCGACAGAACATGCACCGGATGGGCGGATGCGATGCGACCACTGGCGCGCAGGACATGGGTCAGGCCAACAGCCCCCAACATGCCCCATGGCAGATACCCCGCCGGCACGGGGTTTCCACGTGAAGCGGCGGCGCGCAGCTCGCCCTGCAAATCATCGTCCAGCCATTCGGGCACCGGCGCAGGGTCCGCGCCCAGCTCGATCAGGGCGGTCAGTTCGGGACTGTCCGCAGGCAGGGCCACGGGATCCGCGCACAGATATTGCGCATCCTGCCAGCCGAACAGATAGCCCTGCGCGTCTGGCACCAGTTCACGCTGCACCATCACACCCGGAGAGACAAAGATCGCCCCCGGTTGGGCGGCAAGGGTAAGCCAGCGCATCCGGTTTGCCACCAGCGACCGGTTCGCGACAGGCACCGTAACGGGGTCAAGCAGGGCATGGGCATCGCGCACCATCACGCCTGCCGGCACGTCGGGGACGGGACCATGCATCCACAACGTCACCGCATGACCCGCGCGTATGCACGAGGCCAGTCCCGCATAACGCAGGTAGTCCAGCGCCCCCCCGGGCCAGTAACTGACAACAGGTGCAGGCATCAGCCCGCCTCGGTCGCGTCTTCGGTATCGGAATAGTCGAACTTGCCATGGCTGGTGATCGGTGCCGCCATCGGGTCGATGCCGTGATGCTTCAGCTTCGCATCCAGCCAGCAATTGACGGGAACCCCGCCATCGTGACGCTTGGCCGAAATGCGCTTGATCCGCCCCCAGATATGCACGGTCCGGGTTTCCGGCGTGATCTGGCGGGCCACCAGGATGGGGCGTTTGAAGAATATCGCGCGATCCGCGAAATGCACTGGATACAGGACAGGTCGGGGCAAGGCGTGCTCGACCTCTCCGGTTTCATGCATGGCCCATGTTACGCCCACCGGCCCCCAGACGCCCCATGGCATCTCACCCGCGTGAATCGGCGTGCCCGCTGCTGCTGCGGCCAGCAACTGCGCGCGGAACTTGCCCGTATAGAAGGCAGGCACCTGATAGGGATCCGCCGTCAGATCCAGCAGCAGCTTCAGGGCCGCGCTTTCCGGTGGCAGTGCCAGAATTGCGCCGTTCAATCGGTTTTCATCGGTCTCAAAGCCAACAATGTAAGGCCCCATGTCCAACGGCTTGACACAATACACATCCGTATCGATCCAGACCGTTCCGGGCGCCTTTACCATCAGGTGAAAGCGGAAAATGTCCGAGAACAGCGCGACCGAGCCGGAGCGTTCATGCGTATAGACATCCGGGTTGGACATGATGTCATTGCCGTCGCAAACCTCCACCCCCTCGGGCACGCCGGTGACCTCCCCGTAAGTGTATAGCGTGGTGGGATGGCCCATTTCGACAAAGGAGGTCAGGCAAAGCTGTTCCAGCCATGTCAGCGATCCACCGATCCACAGGGCGGCAACGCGGGGTAGGTCGGACATGGACATACTTTCTGTGAGAGCGGATTTCCTTTTGTTTTGGCTTGTGTCAGCCTGTTTTTCAATTGGCGATTAGGGTTCGAGGCCCGCCAATCCCCGCAAATGCAATTCATTAGTTACCCTTGCAATGAGTCTGACCGGAGATTGTGCCCAGCGATTGTGACCGGTCCGGCCCCCGCGATAGGGTGGGCCCTGCAACACCCGCAAGAGGACGGCACCATGGCTGGCACAGGACCGCTCATCATCTCGACGATGAAGAATGAAGGGCCCTACATTCTGGAATGGGTCGCCTATCACCGGGCCATCGGATTTGCCGATTTTCTGATCTACACCAATGATTGCGAGGATGGCACGGTTGAGCTGCTCGACCGGCTGACCGAACGCGGTATCGTACAGCATGAGCGCAACAAGGTACTGCGCCGCGGTCCGCACAAGAGCGCGCTCAAGGCCGCGCGCGTCCATCCGGTGACATTGGCGGCGGAATGGATGCTGATATCGGATGTGGATGAGTTCCTGAACATCCATATCGGTGACGGATCGGTTCAGGCGATGCTGGACGCCCTGCCCGACGACACCGACGCGGTGCCCGTCACGTGGAAGCTGTTCACCCATGATGATCAGGTCGCCTTCGAGGATCGCCTGCTGATCGAGCAGTTCACCGACGCCCAGAAATCGCTTGAGGATGGCGGCGTTCCCGATCGTTTCGTCAAGACGATCTTTCGCGGGCAGCACCGCGTCGAGCGGTTCGGCCTTCACCGCCCCGTCGTGGCCGAGGAACATGTCGAGGGCTATACCTCGCGCCACCCTGACGGCGTGATTTTCAACGGAAACATGCGCCATTCCAAGGCAAACACGCATTTCGCCTATGATGCCGCGCAGATCAACCACTACGCCGTGCGTTCGATCGACAGCTATCTGGTCAAACGCGATCGCGGGCGCGCCAACCATGCGGGGCAGGTTCTGGGGGCGGACTACTGGCAACGCATGTGCCTGGGCGGTGAGCGGGACCTGAGCATCCAGCGCCACCTGCCCGCCGTGCAGGCCGGTCTGGCCGAGCTGCGTGCCGATCCCGAAACCGCCCGCTTGCACGATCAGGCCGTAATCTGGCACCGGGACAAGATCGAGGCCCTGCGCCAGCGCCCCGAATTCGCGGCCCTGCATGAGGAGGTCATGGCCCTGGCCAGGGCAGGCGACCACCTGCGCAACTTCGACGATGCACCGATGCCCTTGCGACAGGTAGCACAGGCCGCCCCGGATCCCGAACCCGTTGCGGCCCCTGCGGTCGATGCCGATTCCAGAGCTCGATTGCGCGATCTGGCCGCCCAGATGCGGCCGCTGATCGACCATGTCAGCCCGTCCGATGCGGCCAGCGCGGCCCATAGCCGGCTGGACGAAATTGAACGCGGTCTGTTTGGCAAAACAAGCCGCTAAACCACAGCATGCCATCCGAATACCGCATCGGGTGAGTATTACACTCGCACCACAGGCCCGATCGGCCTATCCTGAGATATTCTCGAGCCGCTGAGACAACGCATGAGGGCACCGCCATGGCAGATAAAGAACGCAAGGCCGCTAAGCTGCAATTTCAGACCACGTCGCGCAGCGGCAAGGAATATCGCACCTGGTTTCGCGGGGAGCATACGAATGTCCAGCCCCATAACCGGCACTTCTTCAAGGCCGGCGCGATCGAGAAATACGTGCTGAAGGGCTGGCAGCCCAAGGAACCCGTAATCGACGTCAACACGCAAGTCACGGCGTTCGGATCCTGCTTTGCCGCCAATATCTCTAACTGGCTGTCCAAGAGAAACTATAACGTTCTCAACAAGTCACCGGATGCCGGCCGCGCCTATGTGGTCGCCTGCGGCGAAGGAATGGTGAACTCCTTCGTCATCCTGCAGCAGTTCGAATGGGCTTGGGAGGGTAAAGTCTTCGATCAGGAACTGTGGCACGGCTACGATACCGAGAGCTATGGCTACGACCCCGAGGTCCAGGCCCAGACCAAGAAGATGTTCGATGAGACCGATGTGTTCATCCTGACCTTCGGGTTGAGCGAAATCTGGTATGACGAACCGACCGGAAACGTCTTCTGGCGCACCATCCCCAAGGATGCCTATGACCCGTCCCGCCACAAGTTCCGCGTCTCCACCGTCGAGGAAAACAAGGCGAACATGCGCAAGATCTACGATCTGATTCGCAAACACCGGCCCGACGCAAAGATCATCTTCACCCTGTCGCCAATCCCGCTGCAGGCCACGTTCCGCGACAATTCGTGCATGACATCCAATGCGGTGTCCAAGGGCGTGCTGCGCGTTGCGATTGATGAGCTGTACCGCGAATTGCGCGATGAGGGTGTGCTGCATTACTGGCCGTCCTATGAACTGGTTACCGATGCGTTCGGCCAACCCTACAAGGATGATCGCCGCCATCCCCGCGACGAGGTTCTCGACTACATCATGATGTTGTTCGAACGCACATGGTGTGTCGACAGCACCTTGGACGAGGGCGAACTGCTGCGTGGTTTCGTCACCGCCGGCGCGGCGGCGGGCATGTTCCCCAGCATCCTCCAGCGGATTTGCGAAGCTCGCAAACCCTTCCGTCTGGAAAAGGTCCTGGCCCGTGAACAGTTGCTGGACGATCCTCAAACGGACAAGGCGCTGCGCGGCCTGCTGAACGTGTTGCTGGAGCACTGGAAAGCCGAAGATGCCTCTGACGAGGAAATGCATGAAGCCCAGACGGGCACCGCCTGATCCTGCCCCCTTCAGTCAACATCCGCGGAATATGGAATAAAACATGAGCGAACTGACATTGACCAGATTGCGTGACCTTCTCAAGGAGGTTTCGCCCGCGCAGGATTGGTCCAGGCTGGAAATGGAAGACAGCCTCAGTGCCGCGGGGCTGGATTCCCTCGACAAGGCGACATTCGTCATGCGGCTGGAGGACGAGACAGGCCAGTCGATCCCTGACGAGGTCTACGAAGACCTCGACACACCGGCCCAAATCCTGAGCCACATCTCGGCTGGCTGAAGGCCAGCATGACCCCAGATGCCCCCCCGCAGGCTGTGCTCGACCCGATCCCGGCGCGGAATTTCAGCCGGTTCGCACAGGTGGTCCGGCCCGGCCGCTTTTGCGCCACAGGCTTTGCCGATCTGGCATCCGTGCAAGGCACGCTAAGCTGTGCGCTGGAACAACGCTATCTGGATCAGGCGGTTGCGAATGCGGCCGTGTCAGCGATTATAACCACGCCGGCCCTCGCGCCCGGCCTGCTGACAGATATCGATGCGGCGGGCCGCGATGATCTGGCCGTGCTTTGCGCGGATGACGCGCAGCGGGCATTCTACCTGATCCACAACGCGCTGATTTCGGATCACGGTCTATGCGCCCCGCTGCGCCCGGGCATCCACCCCGATACGCAGATCGATCCGACCGCCATTGTGGACCCCCATGTTCAAATCGGCTCGCAGGTCAGCATCGCTGCGGGGGCCATGATCGGGCGGGGCACCATCCTCGATGCCGGCGTGCATATCGGACCGGGCGCACTGGTCGGCGTGGATGGACACTTTTCCAAGCGGTTCGGCGGTGAATTACTGCGCATCCGTCATGCTGGCGGCGTTCGGATCGGGGCGCGCAGCCAGGTTCTGGCCGGCGCGATCGTGCAACGCGCCCTGCATTCCGACTTTACCCAAATCGGCACGGACTGCGTAATCGCACCGGGTGCACAGATCGGGCATGGCGTATCCATCGGTGATGGCAGTACCCTGACAGGCGGGGTGATTGTCGCGGGCTATACCCGTATCGGACGCGATGTCTGGATCGGCCCGGGCGCCGTGATCCGCAACCTGACCGAGATCGGCGACAATGCCCGCATCGATATCGGCGCGGTTGTCGCAACCCCCGTGCCTGCGCGCGGACACATGGCGGGGTTCTTTGCCCTGCCCCGCGCCCGTGCACTGCGTATGATGGCAAAATGGATGGCCAAATGATCGTGGAACAACGCCCTGTCACCCTGCCCTTTATCGGCGCGCGCGATTACCTGCACGGGCCGGACCTGTTCTATGCACTGGCCGATTTTCTGGACCTGCCTGCGGATGCGGGACCGCTGAATTACAGCATTCACGACTTTATCCGCACGAACCACGCCCTGCTGGTGCAGGTGGAGCAGGCCGAGCAGATCGACCGCAAGACAATGCCCACCCTGCTAATTGCGCAAACCCCCGACGGGCCGCGTGTTGCCGCCATCGGCCCCGATCCGTCGCAAAGCGGTGCGCGACAGGAACGCCCCTCGGACGAGGCGGAAGTGATTGCCGCCAGCACGCAATCAGAAACCACCATCACAGCGCCCCATCTGGCCGACGTGTCCCCGCTGGAGCAGGCGGTTTTGATGAACAAAGCGCTGCTCAGCACGCTATTGCCCGATCTAGCCGTCAAATGGGCCTTTACCCGCGCGGATTTCACCGCCCCCCTGCCCGCGCGTGCCGCGCAGATACAGGTGGATTGCGAAACACCGCGTCCGGGCAGGTTGTATCGCAGCCGTCTGCACATTGATGGCCATGATTACGGCACCATTTTCTTCTCGGGGATCGCGATATGAACCAGAACACGATCGGTATCGCCGCCATCGGCACGTGGTTGCCGCAGGACGGTGTGAACATGTTGGAACGCCGCGCCGATTTCGGGGTGGAGGAGGATTTCCTCCGCGACAAAACCGGCTTTCTGAACCTGCGCCGCAAACCGGCAGATATGGAAACCTCGGATATGTGCGTCGAGGCGTTTCGTGACCTGCAAACCCGCGCCGAAATCGACCCCGCGCAGGTGGATTGCATCGTGGTCTGCACCCAGAACCCCGACGGGGCCGGCCTGCCCCATACCGGTGCTGCGGTTCATGCCAAGCTGGGTCTGGGTCTGGAATGCGCCGTATTCGACATCTCGCTGGGTTGTTCGGGCTATGTTTACGGGCTGTCGATCATCAGCGCCTTTATGCAGATGAACGGGTTCCGGAACGGGCTGCTGTTCACAGCGGACCCCTATTCCAAGGTGATGGATCCGCAGGACCGCAACACCGCGATCCTGTTTGGTGACGGTGCGACCGTGACCCTGCTCAATGACGCGCCGGTCTGGACAATGGATCATTTCAAGTTCCGCTCGAACGGCAAGGGCCGCGCCGCGATCGCGGTGCGCGATGACGGTGTGCTGAACATGAACGGGCGGGCGGTGTTTACCTTTTGCGCGCGAGAGGTTCCGACCCTGATCCGCGATACGCTGGCCATGGCGGGTCACGCCCAATCGGATATCGACCTGTTCCTGCTGCATCAGGGCAGCAAATACATTGTGGAAACCATCCGCACCGCATTGGGCGAACCGGCCGCGCGCGCGCCCTTTGCGGCGGCGGATATGGGCAATACCGTGTCCTCGACCCTGCCGTTTCTGCTGTCCGATCCGAACCATGCGCAGGCGCAGCGCCTGATGCTGTGCGGCTTTGGCGTCGGGCTGTCATGGGCCGCCTGTATTCTGGAGCGTAGCGATGGTGTTTGATGACGCCAAAAGTTCGCGCTGGAATGTGTTCGAGTTTCCGCGCATCACCGATCCACGCGGTGATCTGACCTTTCTGGAGGGGGGAAATCACATCCCCTTCGACATCGCGCGGGTCTACTATCTGTACAATGTGCCGGTGGATGCGGATCGCGGCGGGCATGGGCACAGGGACCTGCAGCAGGTGATCTTTGCCCTGTCGGGCAGTTTCCGCATCACCTTGGATGATGGCGCCGTGCGTCAGGAATATCTGCTGCGCAATCCACGGCAGGGCCTGTATCTGACCGGCAAGGTCTGGCGCGAGATCGACCTCTTCTCGCAAGGGGCCGTGTGCATGGTCCTGGCCTCTCTGCCCTATGATGAGGCGGATTACCTGCGCGACTACAACGACTTCCTGACCTATGCGCGGAATACGGGATGAAGGTTCCGTTCCTCGACCTTTCGCAGATGGCCGCTGAAATCGGGGATGAGCTGACCCAGGCCGCCGCACGGGTCATCGCCTCGGGCTGGTATATTGGCGGGCCGGAGGTTGAAGCGTTCCAGGCCGAATGGGCCGCGCATTGTGCCGCGGATCATTGCGTGGGCGCGGCAAACGGGCTGGATGCGCTGGTCCTGGGGCTGCGCGCGCTTGGTGTTGGGGCGGGGGATGAGGTGATCGTGCCCTCCAACACCTATATCGCATCATGGCTGGCGATCTCGGCCGTGGGCGCGCATCCGGTGGGGGTGGAGCCTGATCCCGCCACCCACAATATCGACCCGACCCGCATCGCCGCCGCCATCACGCCGCGCACCCGCGCGATCATGCCGGTGCATCTCTACGGGCAACCCTGCGATCTGGACCCGATCCTGACCATCGCCCGATCCAGGGGGCTGGCCGTGATCGAGGATGCCGCACAGGCCCACAGCGCCACCTATCGCGGGCAGCCCATCGGCGCGCATGGTGATCTGGTCTGCTGGAGCTTTTACCCCGGCAAGAATCTCGGCGCGCTTGGCGATGGGGGGGCGGTCACGACGAATAACCCCGATCTGGCCCGTACGATACGCCAGCTAGGCAATTACGGGTCCGAACGTAAATACGAACACACGATGCGCGGCCTGAACAGCCGGCTTGATCCCATTCAGGCGGCGATGTTGCGGGTGAAACTGGCCTATCTGCCCGCATGGACCGATATGCGCCGGGCCCGCGCCGCACAATATATGAACGGGCTGGACGGTGCCGGATTCGGCCTGCCCCATGTCATCGCCGGTGTTGATCCGGTCTGGCATCTATACGTGATCACATCACCGCATCGCGACGATCTGGCAGCACGCTTGACGGATGCGGGAATCGGCACGCTGATCCATTATCCCCACCCGCCCCATATGCAGGGCGCCTATAGCGATCTGGGGCTGGCGCCGGACAGTTTCCCCATTGCGCGCGATCTGTCACGACAGGTGCTCAGCCTGCCAATGGGGCCGTTTCTGAAGCCGGACCAATGCCAGCATGTCATTGATATATTGCGAGAGCTGAATTCGACATATCGGGCAGCCCATCTCGGCTGAATTCCGCCGAGATGCTGCATTGCACCCCTTCGCATCGCCATGGTTTGCAGGGGTGTGACGCCCTGTGGCGCCAATCTGCTTGCAGTACAGCGAACAGACGATAGACAGAAAACTTGTAATACGAGAGGACCCCAGTATGCGCTTCTATCTTATGTCGAGTTATCTTGCCGGTTCGGTGCTGATGGCACAGGCCGCAATGGGCCAAACTGTTACTGTACAGTCAGGCGATTCGCTCTATTCAATTGCACGAACGCAATTGGGCGATGGGACCGCATGGTCCGAGTTGTGCGCCGCAAACAGCGACCTGCTCCGCGGAGATTGCAACCTCCTGACACCCGGCATGGTGCTGACCCTGCCCGGCCAGACAGAGCCCGCCCCCACCCCCGACCCCGTTATGGAGCCTGCACCGGCGCAAACCGCAACACTGGATGCCGTTTTCGATTTCAGTACGCTGGAGGAAGAAATCTTCACCGCGCCGGACGGGTTCAATGTCGATCAGCAAATCCCCGGCGGGCCGGCATTGCTGTCAGGCAATGCTGACCAGGCGACCCCTTCGGGCGCACCGGGCATCTCGCTGGTCATCCCGACCGAGCTGGAGCAAGCCGTCAGCGGTCAGGAAGTCGTGGTCGAGATCCTCGCACGGCTCAGCACGCCGGGCGAGATCGCCATGGCCTATTCCACAAACGAAGTCGGCAATAGCCGCTGGCAGCGTTTTGAACTGGGCACCAACTACGAACGTCTGGAAATGCGTTACGATGTTTCGGAAATGGTGAATGGGAACAATGATTACCTCGGCTTCCTGCCTGACCCGATGAACACGGGGCAGGTTCTGGATATCTCGTTCATCGGCATTTCTGTCGCGGAATAAGAGCCGGTGTTACTGGTCCGGGTCAGCCCCGGATCAGCGCTTCCAACTCAGCAACGCGCGCGGCCAGCAATTCAGCATCGCCGCGCGTTTCCACATTCAGCCGCAACAATGGTTCGGTGTTGGACCGACGCAGGTTGAAGCGCCATTGCGGAAATTCGAGGCTGATCCCGTCCATCTCGTCCCGCCGTTCCTCGGCGCCGGCAAAAACCCCCAATACCCGCGCAGTGGCCGCATCGGCATCGTCCACCTTGAAATTGATCTCGCCCGAGGATGGGAACGCCGCACGCCGCGCCGCGACCAGATCGGCCAGGCTGCGCCCCGTGGCTGACATATGCGCAATGACCAGCAGCGCGGGGATCATGCCGCTGTCGCAATACATGAAGTCGCGGAAGTAATGATGGGCCGACATCTCACCGCCATAAACCGCATCATGTTCGCGCATCACCGCCTTTAAAAAGGCATGGCCGGTGCGCGCCTGCACCGGCTGCCCGCCCGATGCGGTGACAAGGTCGATGGTGTTCCACGTCACGCGCGGATCATGCACGACCTTCGATCCGGGGTTCCGCTCCAGAAAGGCGGCGGCCAGCAGGCCGACCATGTATTCACCCGGCACAAAGCGGCCATCCCCGTCGAAGAAGAAGCAGCGGTCGAAATCCCCGTCCCATGCCAGTGCCAGATCGCAGCCATTGGCCAGAACGGCCTCGCTGGTCACGGGCTGGTTTTCCTCCAGCAGCGGATTCGGGATGCCGTTGGGAAAGGTATGATCCGGCTCGTGATGCATGCGCACCCACTCGATCGGCGCGCCGGCCGTGGTCAGCGCCTCGATAATCGCGTCCAGCGTCGGGCCCGCCGCGCCATTGCCCGCATTGACCAGAACCTTGAGCGGGGCCAGCGCCTTTGGCTCAACAAAGCTCACCACACGCTGCACATATGCGGCACGCGGATCGACCGTGCGCAGCGTGCCGGGGGCTTCGACATCGGGATGCGGGATTTCCGATGCCTCACGCACCGCATCCAGTTCCGCAGGGATCAGCGGGCGCGCGCCTGTCTGAACCAGCTTGATTCCATTGTAATCAATAGGGTTGTGCGAGGCCGTAACGCACAGCCCGCCATCCGCACCCAGATGATCGGTGGCGAAATACACCTCCTCGGTGCCGCACAGCCCGATATCGAGCACATCGACACCGCCCGCGATCAACCCTTCGGCCAGGGCCTGTGCCAATTCGGCCGAGCTTTCGCGGGCATCCCGTCCGATCACCACGGATTTCGGGGTCCGCGCGGCGGCAAATCCCCGCCCGATGGCGCGGGCAATATCCGCATCCAATGTGTCGCCTAGACGACCGCGCACATCATAGGCCTTGAAACAGGTGAGCGACTGGGGATGGTTCATGCAAAGCTCCGGGCAGACGGTGGCACTCTTTTATCCCGATAATTCGTAAAAGAGGAAGCAGGTCGATTGATATATGACACCGTATCGTGAATTTATGAGGGTCAGTAATCTCTCCTGCGCATGTAACAGAGATGATTTTTTCCATCCATCGCCACAATCCGGAAAGCTGTCCCGCCGGAACTTTTACGCATAGCTGGTTTTAATTCGCGACTATTGCGTTTTTTGGGGATTAGCTGCAAATAGCCGCGAGATTTACCGTATATCACAGTGCGAGGGCCCCGATGCAGCCGCAACCACACGCTCCGATTCCAGAACTTTATGTTTCCAATGACAGCGCGGCAAAGCTGCGCGTCGAAGCGGGCGACCTGCCCTCTTGGGATCTGACGCCGCGCCAGGTCTGTGATCTGGAACTTCTGATGAATGGCGGGTTCAACCCTCTCAAGGGCTTCCTGACCGAGGAAGACTATGACGGTGTGGTGGAAAACATGCGTCTGGCCGACGGTTCGCTGTGGCCGATGCCGATCACGCTGGATATCTCCGAAAAGTTCGCGGGCACCATCGAGGAAGGCCAGGACATCGCGCTGCGCGATGCCGAGGGTGTGATCCTCGCCATCCTGAGCGTCACCGACAAGTGGACCCCGAACAAATCGCGTGAGGCGGAGAAGGTCTTCGGCGCCGATGACAGCGCGCATCCGGCGGTCAACTACCTGCACAACCATGCCGGCCCTGTCTATCTGGGCGGACCGATTACCGGCATCCAGCAGCCGGTGCATTACGATTATCGCGGTCGCCGCGACACGCCCAACGAACTGCGGGCCTATTTCCGCAAGATGGGCTGGCGGCGCATCGTGGCGTTCCAGACCCGCAACCCGCTGCACCGCGCGCATCAGGAACTGACCTTCCGCGCCGCCAAGGAAGCGCAGGCCAACCTGCTGATCCATCCCATTGTCGGCCTGACCAAGCCGGGCGACATCGACCACTTCACCCGCGTGCGCTGCTACGAGGCGGTTCTGGACAAGTATCCTCAGGCCACCACCGCGCTCAGCCTGCTCAATCTGGCGATGCGCATGGCCGGCCCACGCGAAGCCGTCTGGCACGGCCTGATCCGCAAGAACCACGGCTGCACCCACTTCATCGTCGGGCGCGACCATGCAGGCCCGGGCAAGAACTCCGCCGGTGAGGATTTCTACGGTCCCTATGACGCGCAGGATCTGTTCCAGCAGCATCAGGAGGAAATCGGCATCGAGATGGTCGATTTCAAACACATGGTCTGGGTCGAGGATCGCGCCGAATACATGCCCGTGAACGAGGTGCCCGAGGGCGCCTCCGTGCTCAACATCTCCGGCACCGAACTGCGCCGCCGCCTTCAGGAAGGGCTGGAGATCCCCGAATGGTTCTCCTTCCCCGAAGTGGTCGAGGAATTGCGCCGCACCAAGCCCGCACGATCCAAGCAGGGCTTCACCGTGTTCCTGACGGGTCTCAGCGGCTCGGGCAAATCCACTATCGCCAACGCCTTGCTGGTCAAGCTGATGGAGATGGGCGGCCGCCCCGTGACGCTGCTGGACGGCGATCTGGTGCGCAAGAACCTGTCGTCGGAGCTGGGCTTTTCCAAGGAGCACCGCGACCTCAACATCCGACGCATCGGTTATGTCGCGTCCGAGATCACCAAGAACGGCGGCATCGCGATCTGCGCTCCCATCGCGCCCTACACCGCGACCCGCCGCGCCGTGCGTGAAGACATCGAAGCCTTCGGCGCCTTTGTCGAGGTGCACGTCGCCACCTCACTGGAGGAATGCGAGCGCCGGGACCGCAAGGGCCTGTACAAGCTGGCGCGTGAGGGCAAGATCAAGGAATTCACCGGCATCTCCGACCCTTACGAGGCACCGGATCACGCTGAGCTGGTGGTAGATACCGAAGGTCTGGACGTGGATTACTGCGCCCACCAGATCCTGCTCAAGCTCGAAGCGATGGGTCTGATCGCGGCCTGAACCGCACGGCCCTCGGCTTCTTTTGTGCCTCAAAGATCCGAGACATTCAAACGTTCAATAAAGACAATTTCGGGGCGCAAATTAGTAGACAGGTACACCTTATCCGTCAGGGGTGTACTTGATTATACGCCTAAGATGGTGCTCAGGCTCAGGACTCATTGATTGAGCTACCCCCCCCGAAATTCGGACACTGACGTAAGTTCTTTTGCTGTCTGTTGATCTTCACCACGAAGGAGATCGAAGATGTCGGAACGAAGCAGCATGCCTCGGAGTTCGAGGCGAAGGTGGCGCTGAAAGGCGAGGTGACCGTGTCGGAGCTGGCGAGCCGGTTCGGCGTGCATCTATAACCGGCAGGTGTTTACATGCAAACACCGAGAGGCGATCAACCAATGGAAACTTGCGCTGCTGGATGGCGCGTCCGGTGTCTTCGAACGCGGCAGCCGCAAAGTGCCTGTCATTGACGAGGATCAGGTTCGGGATCTGCATGCCAAGATCGGAGAGCTGGCGGTGGCCAACTCTTTTTTGGAAAGAAAGCTCAAGCCCTGGGGCGGGAAGTGAGGCGCGTCATGATCGAACGAAACCATCCGGACTTGTCGATCGGTCACCAGTTCTCGGGTGGTTCGGCTCAAACACTGATCGTCACTGGGTTGGTGCCGCTTGGCTTTCCGGTTTGGTCTGCCCCAAACAGCGACCGACCTGACACATGTCTTTCCCTGGACCTGTCGACCGACCGGGAACGCCTTGCGGTGAGGCGTTGTCTCGAAGATGCCGCGAGACCCAATGTGGAAGGGGTCGCCCTGGATCTGGTCTGAACGCCATGAACCGTGCAATGAGTTCTGCGTCGATCCGACCCGTCTTGGCCCGCGTGCCCCGGCTCGCTGCAAAGGCTTTGATTTGCGCTGGCGGCAATTGCCGCGTCGCGATTGCTGCCGCATCGAGAGCAGACCACAAGCGCCATTCGTGGCCACCAGTCGCCTCAACCCCACAAGCGCTTCGTGCGAAGCCGACAGATCGACAAGCTGCGCGTGGCCGTCTCCAGTGTTGCGCAGGCGCTGTCGTTGCCCACTTGGCAAACAATGAATGTCCAGCCAATCGCGGCTGACGTCTATGCCAATAAACGGCCGGTGTGTTACGGTATCCATGTTTTCTTCCTTCTGATCCGTGGTCCAAATTGGCCGCATGCAACTGTTCGAGATTATAAAGAGAGACGATGCTGGCTCGCTAGCAAACGTGGTCGGGCCACAAGGCTCGGACGCCATACACCGCCCCATCACCGATCTTCGCCAAGGCCGGTGATGGGGTATCAATAACAGATCAGGGATACAGAAGGGTCAGGATAGCCCGGTTGCGGAAAGCGGGCGGTACCAAATCGGCGCTCAACCGTCGTGAGTATGGCCACCGCTTCAATGGAAATCGCGCGATTTGGGAATGACACGCACGTTGCGCGGATGGGCGCGGATGCCGACTTGTCCGGGCAGCGGGTTGGTTGGGTGGTCGCCGCGTGTGGTGATGCCGGGCATGTCGTCCTGGGAGAGGCTTTCGAGCCGGTCGGAGCGGTCCTTCAGATAATCGGCCACGATGTGGATGACGCGGCCATCGGTCTGGACGCGGCCCTGCACGACCAGCAGGCGCGCGGACATGATGGTGGGGCGGTAGGTCTCGAACATCTTTGGCCAGATCACCAGATTGGCGACGCCGGTTTCATCCTCCAGCGTGATGAAGCACACGCCCTTGGCGCTGCCTGGCTTTTGACGGACCAGCACCAGCCCGGCGTGGGAGACCTTCGCGCCGTGCCTTATACGGGGCAGATGAACGGAACGGGTGAAGCCCTGCTTGGTCAGGCTGGCGCGGTAGAAGCTCATCGGGTGGGCCTTCAGCGACAGGCGCAGGGTCTGGTAGTCGGCCACGACGTGTTCCGCGCGGCGCATGGCGGGGAGTGCGACCTCCGGCTCCTCCCCGATGGTCGCGGCCTCGACATGTTCGAAGATCGGCAGGGATGGCGCATCGCGCAGGGCCTGAACTTGCCAGAGCGCCTGCCTGCGATCGAGACCCATGGATCGCATGGCATCAGCGGCGGCGAGACGGCGCAGACTTCCCACGTCGAGGCGCGCGCGTTCCTTCAGCCCCTCCACATCCGTAAACGGTCCATCGCGCGCGACCATGATGCGCAGGCCTGCTTCACACTGCAATCCGTCGATCTGGCGCAGGCCGAGGCGCAGCGCGAAGCCGCCCGCGCATGGCTCCAGAGTGCAATCCCAATCGGAATAATTCACGTCCGCCGCGCGGACCTCCACGCCGTGATCGCAGGCGTCGCGCACGATCTGAGCGGGCGCGTAGAAACCCATCGGTTGTGAGTTCAGCAGCGCGCAGGCAAAGGCTGCGGGATAATGGCACTTCATCCAAGACGACACATAGACCAGTTTGGCAAAGCTGGCGGCGTGGCTTTCGGGAAAGCCGTATTCGCCGAAGCCCTTGATCTGATCGAAGCAGCGTTGCGCAAAGTCCGGATCGTAGCCGCGTGCCGTCATGCGCCCGACCATCTTCTCCTGCAACTTCTCGATCGTGCCGCGGGATCGAAAGGTCGCCATCGCCTTGCGCAACTCGTCACTTTCCTTGGCTGAAAACTGGGCCGCGTCCATCGCGATTTTCATCGCCTGTTCCTGAAAGATCGGGACGCCCAGCGTGCGGCCAAGGATGCGGATCAATTCGTCCTGCGGATGCTCCGGTCCCGGCGCGGGATAGACGACAGGCTCCAGCCGTTGGCGACGGCGTAGATAGGGATGCACCATGTCGCCCTGTATGGGGCCTGGGCGCACGATGGCAACTTCGATAACCAAATCGTAAAATACACGCGGTCGCAGCTTGGGCAGCATCGCCATTTGCGCGCGGCTTTCCACTTGGAACACGCCGAGGCTGTCACCGCGACACAGCATATCATAGGTCGGGCGCCGGTCGTCCGGCTCTCGATCCTCGATCGGCACGGTGGCCAGATCGTAGCGCGGACCGTAATGCGCCTCGATCAGATCGAAGCCCTTGGCGATACAGGTGAGCATCCCCAACGCCAGAATATCGACCTTGAAGATGCGCAACGCCTCGATGTCATCCTTGTCCCACTCGATGAAGCTGCGCTCGGGCATCGCGCCATTGCCGATGGGCACCATCTCCGTCAGGGGGCGCTCGGTCAGGATGAAGCCGCCGACATGCTGCGACAGGTGTCGTGGCATTCCGATCATCTGCCGCGCCAGTTTGAGGACCATGCGCAGATAGGGATCACTGAGGTCCAGTCCGGCCTCCTTGGCGCGCGCATCGTCCACATCCCCCTCGAAGCTGCCCCAGACCGTGCTTGCCAACTTCGAGGTTATATCCTCGGACAGGCCCATCGCCTTGCCCACTTCGCGAATGGCGGAACGGGGGCGATAGTGGATGACGGTGGCGCAGAGGCCCGCCCGCTCCCGTCCATATTTGGCGTACATGTACTGGATGACCTCCTCGCGCCGCTCATGCTCGAAGTCCACGTCGATATCGGGCGGCTCGTCGCGGGCTTCGCTCAGGAAGCGTTCGAACAGCAAATCATGCTCGGTCGGATCGACGGAGGTGATGCCGAGACAGTAGCACACAGCGGAATTGGCGGCGGACCCGCGCCCTTGGCATAGGATCGGGGGCGTGGCCTCCTCCCGCGCGAAACGGACGATGTCGCGGATGGTCAGGAAATAGCGGGCGATGTCCTTGGCCGCGATCAAGCCGAATTCCTTTGCCAAAACCGTGCGCACCTTTTCCGGCACGCCATCGGGGTAACGCCTTGCGGCGCCCTGCCAAGTCAGCCGCTCCAGTTCCTCCTGTGCGGTGCAGCCCTTCGGAATGATCTCATGCGGGTATTCGTAGCGCAGATCGTCGAGGGTGAAGGTTATGTCATCCGCAACCTTGCGCGTCGCGGCGATAGCATGGGGCCAGCGCCCGAACAGGCGGCACATCTCGGTCGGGGATTTGAGGTACCGCTCCCCGTTGGCAAGCAGGCGAAAGCCTGCCTGCCGGATCGTAACGCCCTCGCGGATACAGACCATCACATCCTGGATCGGCCGCCTGTCGGGCGCGTGGTAGAGCACGTCATTCGTTGCCAGAATGCCCAGCCCCGACCCGCGCGCCATGATGTCGAGCCGGTTGATCCGCGCCACGTCGTCACCACGATACAGGAAACTCGCCCCGATATGGCGCATCCCCGTCAGAGCCGCGCGCAGTCGGGGCAGTTCCGCCTCGAACCGGTCCAGGTCCTCTCCGGGCATTGCGATCAGGTGCAACCCTTCGGCATGCTCGGCCAGCATATCCAACGTCAGATGCGTCTCGCCCTTGGCCTGCCAGTCGCCATCCGCCGTGGCCATCTTGCCGCGCGACAGCAGCGTGGACAGACGCGCGTAGGCGGCGCGGTCACACGGATAGGCGAGGAATTCCGCACCGCACAGCAACACCAGCCGCACGCCGATCAAGGGCCGGATGCAGGCGGTCTTAGCCTCGGTATGCATCCGCACGACACCGGCCAGCGTATTACGGTCCGCGATCCCCATCGCATCATAGCCAAGGTGGTTCGCCGTTGCGCACAGCTCACTGGCGGTGGAGGCCGCGTGCAGGAACGAGAAGCAACTGGCCAGCCCCAACTCGACATATGCACTTCGCGGATTGGGGGTGAAGCCGATCTGCGTATCAAGCACAATACGCTTATGTCCTTCCTGCTGCGGCATCAGCGGCCTCCTCTACAATCTCTTCTGTCCCGAAATATCCCCGCCGGAGGCCCCTTCATGCGAAGAACCCGTGGACGAACCAGCGCGGTTCCTCCCCCCTCCCATCACCGAGCACGCCTTGTCGGTAGAGCCAGAAGCGGCGGCCATCCTCGACCTCCACCTTGTAGTAATCGCGTAGACGCGAACCGGGCTTGTCGCGCCACCATTCCGGCGCGATCCGTTCCGGCCCGGCATGGCGGGCGGTGCGCAGGGTGACGCGCCGCCAGACGAACTGCGCCGGTGGCCCCTCGGGGACGGCATAGAGCACGCGCACCTCCTCGGGTGTGTCGAGCAGGCGGATCGGGCGTTCGGCGGCGATCTGCGGTATCGCGCCCGGCACATGGTCCAGGGCGGGAACGCGCGCCTCCATCCGTTCCGGCACATGGCTTTCCGACCACTGCGACCACGACACCGCGCGCGGACCCAGCCGCGCGGTTAACCGGTCGAGCAATCCGGCCACGTCCGCATCCGCATCCCGCGCACCGTCCAGACCTTCCTGCACCTCATCCAGTGGGTCGGTGCGCAGCGCCTCTAGCGCGATCAGGTCGAAACCGAAACCGGGATCGATCCCGTCGAGCTTGCCGCCAAGCAGACGCAGCATGTGGGCCGGATCGCGGCTGACCCGTGCGAAGGCCACATCGACGCGCCGCGCGTCCCCGTCCACGCGGTAGATGGTCAACCGCAACGCCCGCGCACCCAGACCCGTTCCTGCCAAGTCGGTGCAAAGCTCCTCTGCCAATTCCGGCAGATATGCGGTCGGATCCATCACGGGTTCGGGCAATCGCGTTCGCACGATCCAGTGTACGTGATCCGCAGGCGCGTCGAGCGGATCGGGCTGTTTGCCCAGGGCGCGGTCCAGCAGGATCAGCGGATTACGCTCAGCCGGAACCCCTGAAAACCGCCGCATCAGGGACAGGCGCGGGACGCCGTCAAGCGCGCCGATGGTCTTGAGCCCCAAACGATCCAGAAGCCGCTCCGTCTCGGCTCCGACACGTAACGCTCGCACACTGAGGGTGGCGAGGCTGGGGGCCGGATCCTCGCCCACGATGCGAACCTGACCGAAGCGCGCCAACATCTGCGCAGCCATCGGTGTGGAGGCTATAGCGGCCTGTACGGTAAGGCCCTGCATGGCGAAACGCGCTGTGATGTCATCCAGCAGCTGCGGCTCCCCACCGAACAGATGCGCGATACCCGCGACATCCACGAACAGGCCATCCTCGCCGTCGCGCGCGCTCCACGGTCCCCAGCGGCGCGACCAGAACACCAACCGATCGAGCAGGGCCAGATCGCCAGCCATATCCGCAGGCTCCACATGCAGATCCGGATGGATCGCCTGTACGTCCACGATGCGCATGCCCGGGGCAATCCCGCGCGACAAAGCTGCATCCGATACGGCATGAACCACCGCGCCATGCGTGCCATCGCGCGACAGCACGACCGGCACGTCATGCGCGGGTAACGTCCTGTCGCAGCGGATCGTCACCTGCCACCGCTCCATCGCCAGCTTCGGAAACCAGATCGAGGCGATCCTGCGCAAAGTCATGTCGCATCACCCATTTGCCCGGCGGTCGTCCACGCGCCCGGAACAATTCCACCTGCCAACAGGGCGGACCGGGCGCGCCGGGGTCGTGCGGCGCCCGCATCGAGGGGGCGGAGCGGATCCGCCACCGCTCGCGCGCCGCACTCAACCCTGCCGCATCGTGGGATCGGATCAACCAGACCGGCACGCCGGACGCCTCCGCCCGCAGGGCCAGACGCTTGGTCGCCGTAAAGTCGAGCGCTTTGGGATTGCCGTCGATCTCTCCCACCACGGCCCCCAAACCGGAACATGAGGCCCCTTCCTCCATCGCCCAGAGTACATCGCGCGCGTGGCTGACCTCGATCTGCAACAGCGCGGAAAAGGCCATTCGCTTGCCGCCGCCGGGTAGGTAGAGGCGCCCCCTCTCGCGTCGCGACACCCTGTCCTGCACCCACAGGACAGGCCGCGCACTGCGCCGAAGCGCCGCCAGAATAAAACCCGCCACGGCGATATCGCCCGCAAACGCGGCCTGAACCTCCTGCAAGGCCACTTGGCCCACACGCGGTTCCGGCGCACGAACGGGCGCATGCGGCAGGTGGATCACCTGCCCATATGTCGGATCGATTCCCATACACCCACCCATATGTTCATACTTTGTTCTTATTTGGAATATGGTGAAATCAACACAGGCTGCGCGCCTGTTGCATGATGCGGGGATAGACCATCAGACCTTCGCGGCATACTTCCAGACCCTGAGGATCTTTTTCTTGTCAGGACTGTGTATGGCGACGCTATGACTTCAGAATCTAAAGAAGCCATTCGACTGGAAGCCACCCGATAAGCCGCAAGACGATGCGGTTATGCAGGCTCGTCCCGGGTTCTTTTTCTGTCGTGGTGGTCCCTTCAGTCCAAACTGGTTTGCCATCCTGCAACCGTAACTGCCAGGCCAAACCGCGAAGCCCGGTGTCAAACGCGTGGTGCAGCGCCTGCGCCATTCCTTCGCTTTCGATCACAAGCCCCATCTCGGTGTTGAGCATCGCTGAGCGTGGATCAAAATTGAATGAGCCTATGAAAATACGGGCTCCATCCACCGCAAAGGTCTTTGCATGCAAGTTTGACCCCGAAGACCCCAATCGGGCCAATTTGTCCCCGTCCGACGGAGCAGCAGCCTGGGCGCGCAGTTCAAAAAGCCCGACCCCCATGCGCAGCAGGTCCTTGCGGCGTTTGCTATACCCTGCGTGGACTGGCAGCATGTTGGTGGCCTCAAGCGAGTTGGTCAACATACGCACGGCAACGCCACGTTCCCGAAGGCTGGCAAAGGCCTCTTGACCTCTTTCACCTGGTACAAAGTAGGGGGTTACGCCATCAAAACGGTGCTCGATGGGTTTCATGGCATCGCGAAGCCGTGTGGTGAACAGTTCCGCTTCTGGCGCCTTGCCCATGATCTTATCAGGGTCATCGCTTATCAGGTCAGCTGAGGTCCATTCCAGCGCCAATGTACCTTCCTTCAGCGATGTGACGATGTCCGAATTCTCGAGAGAAGCGCGGTAATCAGAGTACTGCGGCGCATCCGCAAAGCGAGCCAACCGCATGGTGAGCAGATCAGGTTGTCTTACCTTGCCGAGGATGAAAGCTGCCTCATGCACGGACGCGGCATTCCAATACCGGTCAAAGTCTGCGGAGATATGCGAGACGACTTCGCCCACGGCCAGGACATCGAGGTCAATTTGCAACGGGTTCCGGCCGGTGCCGAAGTATTCGTCACCAATGTTTCGCCCGCCAAGGATGCTGGCCCGCCCATCTACGGTAAAGGCCTTGTTGTGCATACGGTGGTTCAGCCGAAAGAAATCAAAAGCATAAGACAACCGCTTGAAGCGGCGCAGCATAAATGGATTGAACAGGCGGACCTCAATGTTGCGGTGGGCGTCCATACTGGCAAGCACATCATCCAGACCGTCGACGCCATTGTCATCCAGCAATAGACGCACCCGCACACCGCGGTCCGCTGCATGCAACAGCGCCTTGAGGAGCAGATGACCCGTCATATCGGCGCGCCAGATATAGTATTGCACATCAATCGAAGACACAGCCGCGCCCGCCAGCATCATCCGGGCGACAAAGGCATCCATCCCGTTCTCCAGCGAGGAGATGCCACTCAATTCCGGATGTCGCTGGGCTTGCTCTTTCAGCGCCTCGGACAACCGGCCTTCGGTTGCGGGCGGAAGTGCGAATTCCTGTGATCGGTTCGCGACGGGCGGAACAGAAAAACTGACTCTCGCGATGATGATCGCAAGCCCCAGAAAACAAGCCACAAAAAGTAGGAACTGTAGGATGGAGAATAGCATTCAACTGTCCCTGGCAGATGTCGTCGTCAGGCGAAACCGTGCGAGGATAGGCCGATGGTCCGAGGCGATCTGTGCCGCCGGATGTGTGACAACCTCGCTTGCCAACAGGTCGATGTCCTTGGTCATCGCGATCTTGTCCAGTTTGAGAAACGGCCGACCGGCGGGGAACGTCGCGCCCGGACTATGCGTACGCAGCCAATCAGGCAGGGTTTCAAGGCCTTTACGCTCTCGCCATTCGTTGAAATCCCCCACGATCACGGTTGGGCGTTTGGTCATTTTCGACAATTGATCGGCGACATAGCTGATTTGCTTGCGCCGGTTGCCCCGCAACAGGCCGAGATGGACACCGACGAGACGCAGGGGTCTGCATGCAATCCTAAGGTCCAGTATGACCGCCCCACGTGGCTCAAGAGCGGGCAGATCAATACGTTCTATAGCTTCCACATCGACATCAGGTCGCTTGAGCACAGCGATACCGTGCCATCCAAGTCCAACCGCATTCGGCGTCAGGTCAATAACCTCGAACGGTCCGATACGGCCCCCTGACACCGGCAGGGCACTGGGCCGCGGATGACGGCGAAAATCCGCTTCTTGCAAGACCAGGACATCTGCATCAAGGCCCGAAATCACCTCGATCGTCCGCAATGGCCTTCGCCTGAGATCGCGCCCCAGGCCCGCGCGTATATTCCAACTGGCAAGCGAAAATTCTGCCAAAGATAAATCCCCTTCAAAAAGAGTGGAGCCAGGATTGGTCACACGCACAGACAAGCACCTGCGATCTGTACCTGGGGTGTCAACGGGGACTCCTGAACGACGATGTCATCATAAACCGACCCGGAGGGCCGTTGTCCACTGAACCCAAGTGTGGAATGGGGCCAGCATGTGAAGGCCGGGGGAGTGTACGGGAAGGTGTGGCTGCGGCCCGGAAATCGTACTCCCCCCGATATATATAACATAATATGAATTATATTTGTTAGAACGGGACTGGCCATGCGTCACAGACACATGGCTAGTGTATCACCGTCCCGGGCGGCGACAGCGTCTAGGGCACCGATGCCAGCCGAGAGCTCCAGCACGATCTCGCCCTTGCGAATGGCTGCCGCCCGCCCCCTCAGGGCCGCGAATGCCTGCGGCGTGGAAAACTGCTGCAGCCGGATCTGCTGCTCTGACCGGCTTGTCCCCGTCAGACGCCGCGTGGCTCCGATCCTGGTCGAGGCCCGACCGAACGCCCGTTGGTCATTGGATTTCGTTCACGGGATTTCGTTCACGACCAATTTGCGAATGGACAGCGCTTCCGGGTGTTCAACGTGATCGACGACGTAACCCGTGAATGCTTAGCGGCGATCTCGGGCCGACGTATTGCCCGTGAACTTTCGACCCTGATCGAGCGCCGTGGAAAACCGGGAATGATTGTCAGTGACAATGGGACGGAACTGACCTCGAATGCGATCCTGCGCTGGTGTTCCGTGACCCTGCCTGGCAGGGGCATGCAAAGCATGATCCAGAGAGGGGGCAGGCCTATGCAGAATGGGTTCGTCGAGAGTTTCAACGGTCGGATGCGCGACGAGTTGCTTGACGAGACCATGTTCCGCAATCTCGCCCATGCCCTCACGAAGTCGATCTCATTCGCATCACAGATCTTGCAATTCTCGAACTGTCTCTTGCGGATAGCGCGGAAGGTCTCGTAGCCAGAGATGACGGCTTTGCCAGCAGATATGGTCCGGAACCCGCGCATGGGTCGCAGCCGCTGCTTTATCGCGGCATGGTTGCTTTCGATATGATTGTTAAGTTGCGATAATATATTATTGCAAGTAAGGTGAACCCCAGAAGGGGGTCCTACCGTGCGCTTTCAACTTAGACGACTGGCTCTATGCCTAACCGCTGTAACCGCTTTGGCTACCGGTGCGCTGCCGAGCACCACAAAAGCACAAACCTATCCAATCGACTGCGCAATCCTTCTCTGCCTATCCGGCGGTTGGCCTGCTTCCGTGCCCTGCAGCCATGCTCGGGCCGAGTTTATCCGTCGCATCACGCCTTGGCCTGTGGAACCACCACTTCAGATTTGGCGCTGTCCCATGGGCGCATCTTATGAGACCGAACGGCATCCGAGCAATGTAGGCCGAATCTTCGAAGCCTTGTTTCACGACAAGGACTATTCGCCCCGTCAATCGTTTCCAGGCGATGATGTCGCCGTCCAAGCAAAATCAAAATATGCCCTTTGGCGGCCACCAGAAACCGGAACGGAGGGCATTCCGGCAGACTTCGTGCTTCGCCTCGTCCAAGATCGGGCAGACATCGATATCAGCGGTCCGGAGTTCAATTTTGTCCGATCCATCCGCGTCTTTGATGTTCGATATGCACGGCAACGCGAGTCCGGGAGGGATGGCGACTGCAACCGCAGTGCAGTAGTCGTCCTCGGAACTTACGGCACCCAAGGTGACTTCTCTTGGCAGAGATCTTCCACAGCCGTCCTCCCGTCGGTCCATGTGGGCCTTGAACGCTGGGGGCAACATTGCCCAAGCATTTATCACCGGTCCGTTTTCGTCGATTGGCGTGACTACGAGGGCAATTACGGGTTCGAGCAGGTGAATTACTGAGTTTGAGCAATCGAGCGACGCCAAGTGCAAACCTCTCGCAAGACCGCGAGCTCATTCTTCGGCGGTCAATACCGTCTACGCGGATTACGCTGCGACGAGCATCGCAAGATCGCGATCCTTACCCGCTGCCATAAAGTCAGAGTTTCGTCCAACGCTCGAAGTCAATTTCTCGCTTCTGCCCATGACTCAGGTCAGGCTGACACCTCGACACCCGCTGCGGACCGTTGACGACCCACCGCACTGCGAGCGCGCCCGTATTCCATTGGTATACCCACCCGACAACACTGCGTTCATCCGTCCCGATCAAATTGGCAATCGCTACGGCTTCGACCTCATCTTCGTTCACTGTTTACTGACTTCCTACAATTTGGCGTTGCGGATTATGACTGAGAGGAAAAAGCGTTTGCTGCAGCCACACGCCGGGCTTCGTTGATTCTGATTGCCTGGCCTTCGACGAGGGAATGTACATCTGACCGGGAAATGCGTTCCGGTGTTCCAATTCACCCGTTTCAAATCCTGTGGTCGGGCTCCGTGGCGGCTTCAACGATCGCCAGTAGCTCAAACGGGTCAAAGCCAATGGCGCGCGCCAAGACGACCAGCTCGACAACGTCGACCCGGCGCTGACCGCTTTCAAGGCGGGCAATAAGGGATTGGTGGCATCCGAGCTTCGTCGCCAA
>NZ_JACJUQ010000014.1 GCF_014235845.1 Pontivivens nitratireducens
TTGGCAACGATCAGTCGTGTGTGAAGTACTTCACATGGACCGTATCGTCCGCATTCACGGCTGCGCCGACCTCGTTGCGCATCGCCCAGTTCAGGGTCTGGTGATGCACGGGCAGATAGATCATGTCCTCTTTCACGATCTGCCACATTTCCGCGATCATGGCGTCGCGGGCCTCCAGATCGACCTCGGCCGCGATGGCGCGTGTCATCTCGTCGATCTTGGAGTTGGAATAGCGGGTGCTGTTCCAGGTGCCGAACTCATCGCCCTTGGTGTGGTACAGGAAGTTGAAGATATACTCACTGTCATAGGTCGGAACGCCCCATCCCAGCATGTAGAAATCCGACCCCAGCCCGTTGATCAGCGGGAAGTGCTGCGCCTTGGGCTGCGCGTTCAGGTTCGCCGTCACGCCGATCTGCGCCAGCATCCCGACAGCCGCCTGACAGATCGCCTCGTCGTTGACGTAGCGGTCGTTCGGGCAGTCGAGCTGGATGGAGAATCCGTCCGCCCAGCCGGCCTCTTCCATCAGGGCGCGCGCGGCCTCCACATCGGTGGTGGGAACGGTGTCCAGCTCCTCGGTCCAGCCGTTGACGAACGGAGGCATGACGACCCCCGCCGGGATCGACTGGCCGCGCATCACGACCTGCCGGATCGCATCACGGTTGATCGCCATGTTCATCGCCTGACGCACGCGCACATCGGCCAGCGGGTTTCCGCCCTCGGGCGTGCCGTTGACCAGTTCGTCACCGATGTTCATGCCAAAGAAGATCACCCGGTTCTGCGGTGAGGTCATGATCTTCAGTTCGGGATCGCTCTCGATCCGCTGAAGATCCTGCACCGGCACGTCCTGGATGAAGTCCACCTCACCCGACAGCAGCGCCGCAACGCGTGTCGAGGGGTTCTGGATCGGCGTGTAGACGATATCGGTATAATCCAGCGGGAACTCATCCGCGCCCCAATAGCCGTCGAACCGTGTCATCTCGGTTTTCACGTCGGCCTCACGGCTGACCAGCCGGTAGGGGCCGGTGCCGTTGACGTTCTGCGAGGCGAAGGTTTCCTCGCCGCTCTCGAAATCCTGCACGTTCTGGGCGCCGTTCGCCTCGGCCCAGCCCTTGTCCATCATGAAGATGTTGGTCAGCGATGAGGGCAGCAGCGGGTTCGCGCCGTCGGTGGTGATGATCAGCTCATGATCGCCGTTCGCCTCGACCGACACGATGGAGGTGAGCAAGCCCTTCATGTCGCTGTTCTCGCTCATCGCGCGCTCGAACGAGAAGACGGCATCCTCGGCGGTGAAGTCCGCGCCGTCGTGATATTTCACGCCCTCACGCAGGGTGAAGTTCCAGGCGTCGGGGTTTTCGGTGCTGACGGCCCAGTCGGTGGCCAGCGCGCTTTCCAACTCACCCGACGGGTTGCGCAGGATCAGCGGCTCCATCATCTGGTGCATCATGGCCAGCGTCGGCCCTTCGTTCTGGGCCTGCGGGTCCAGTGTCAGCGAATCGCTCGACCGGGCCCATCGCAGGGTTTCCGCCTGCGCCGCCCCCATCGTCATCGTCATGGCCGTCGCGGCCAGAAGGAGATGTTTCATCATCATCGTTTCCCTGTCGTTTCGTTGCCGGGCCCGGTTCGCGGACCTCATTGCATCAGACCTTGCGATCCGATCGGTGAACCTGACGCGAAAGCGAAGCCCCGAGCTTCGAAGCCCCTGCCCCCTCCGCGTGCAGAATAAGGTTAGCCCCCAAACGCATCCGAATGCGACCCGGAAAGTTGATTTCCCACCGAGGAAAAACGCGATGAAAAAACGTGCCCCCGCGCGGGGGTGCTGACATGCTCACATCTGGTGCAGCGAAAACGCGAGATTTTCCAGAATCCCGTCAAGGATGACCGCCGCAAGCAGCCTCTCGCCACTGTCCGCCCCGAAATAACGATTGACGAGCCTGTCCAGCCGGAACTGATGCATAAAATCAAGTGGACTTTATGAAATCACCAATATACTGACGTTAATATGGACTTTGAGAACTATCAGGACTGCCCCGCATGAAGTATAGAAGTGAAATCGACGGACTTCGCGCTGTAGCTGTTTTACCGGTAATTTTATTTCATGCTGGCTTCAGTTTATTCAGCGGCGGCTACGTTGGTGTTGATATCTTTTTCGTCATTAGTGGCTATCTCATTACCAGCATACTGATCGGTGAACTTGAGCAAGGAAAGTTTTCAATCCTACGATTTTATGAACGTCGGGCCAGGCGAATCTTGCCAGCCTTGTTCACCGTGATGCTGGCTTGCCTGCCATTTGCATATCTATGGATGTTGCCGTCGCAGCTGAAAGATTTTGCGCAAAGCGTTTTTGCTGTCATTTTCTTTGTCTCGAATATACTTTTCTGGAGGGAAGACGGATATTTTGCTGCGGCTGCCGAACTAAAACCACTTCTGCATACGTGGAGCTTGGCTGTAGAGGAGCAATATTATTTTCTGTTTCCACTATTCTTGCTTTTTGCGTGGAGGTTCGGCCGTAATCGTGTGTTCTGGAGTGTTGTTGCGGTTTCCGTGGCGAGCCTCCTCGTTGCCGAGTGGGGGTGGCGGAACTCACCTTCCGCGAACTTCTACCTGGCACCGTCACGCGCGTGGGAAATGCTGGCAGGTTCTATCTGTGCATTTTTGACAGTGGGCCGTTCGCCCAGGTCAAGCAATGTCCTCAGTGTCACAGGGCTGGCGTTAATCGTGTTCTCAGTTTTACATTTTGACAATAACACACCATTCCCAAGCGTATATACTCTTGCTCCAGTAGTAGGAACGTCTTTGATAATTTTGTTCGCTGCGCGTGAAACATTGGTCGCAAGATTTCTTTCCGCAACTCCTCTTGTTGGAATAGGATTGATTTCTTATAGTGCATACTTGTGGCATCAGCCGCTATTTGCTTTTGCTCGTTTAAGAAGCATAGCCAAACCTGATGATTTGTTGATGGCTTCACTTGCCCTCTTGTCTCTGGTGCTGGCGTGGCTCTCATGGCGGTTCATTGAGCAGCCCTTTAGGAAAAAGAATAGGCCTTTGCTCCCTACAAGAACTGGCCTTTTTGCAGCGAGTGGGGCTGTTAGCGCAGCGTTTGTAATTATTGCCTTTTCCGGGCATTTTAGTCAGGGTTTCGATTGGCGCCGCGCCGGAACTTTCACACTTGGGGAGCTGGATCAGCGCGTTGCTATAAATCGTGGCCTTCATAGTGATTGTGAGGGCCACTTTACCGATTCAGAGAACTGCTTTACTTCAGATAATCCCAAAATTTTGCTTTGGGGTGATAGTTTTGCGATGCATCTAGCCCAAGGCATTTTAGCCAGTGACCCAAACCTTGAATTACAGCAGCACACAAAATCAGCCTGCACTCCAATATTAGGGATAGCCCAAATCACAGTTGGTAGGACCAGCGACTGGGCTATGGATTGCATTCAGTTTAATAACAGTGTTATGAATTGGTTAAGTCAAAACGAAGATGTAGATCTTGTTGTAATATCATCTCCTTTTAGTGGGGTACTAAGCGGAACCTTAAAAACCGAAAGCGGCGAAGTTATATCTGGGGATAGCTTGGACTATGTTTCTGAAATGTTAAGGGCGACCGTGGATCAGATACGTCTGATTTCAGATGCCCGCGTGTTGATTGTCTCTCCAACGCCGACCGAGAGCAATAAGTTTAATCTTGGACAATGCGCTATAAGAAGCGTCTTTTTTGCCACGGATGAAGACGTGTGTGACTTTGAAATGAATCCGGAAACAAGACCTTATGAACTTTTAAGAAATGTATCGAACTCAATACCTGTTTACTGGTTGCACGATAACATTTGCGAAGGCGAGGTCTGTCATCCAATAGTCGATGGTGTCTTCATTTACAGAGACGGAGGTCATTTAAGCAAGGAAGGCAGTGCCTATCTGGGCCTTAAATACAACTGGATTGATAGCTTTTATTCAATGGCTCTTTGACACTTACGACGCATATTCCCTTTTCGCCATGCTTGCCCCCCCGCTGAGCCCGCCCTCACGTCGCATAATCGTCGATAAGAGGGTTGGGCTTGGCATAGCGTGTCAGTTCTGCAAGGTCGCAGATCACGATGCGGCTGCCATCCACCTTGACGCCGTGCGGCTCCAACCCCTTGAAGGCACGGCTGAGGTTTTCCGGTGTCATGCCCAGAAAGGACGCCAGCCGCCTTTTTTCCATCGCCAGATCGAACGCCACATCGCCTGTCCGCTCCTGCTGGCGCAGCAGGTAGTTTGCCAGCCGCTCGAACGATGTTCGCAGCTTGAGGTCCTTGGCGTTCTTCACCACGGATCGGTAGCATTGCGCGAGTTCGGCAACGATTGCCTGGGCAAAGGCGCTGTCCCTGGCGAAAACCTCTCTGACATCCTGCGAAGGGATCAGGGCGATGCGGCTCTTCTCCAGCGTTCTGGCGGACATCAGGTAAGGTAGATTCCGCACACTCGCCGCCAGAATGAAGGTCGAGACGGGTCTGACCGTGGCCATGCTCGTCTCCCGCCCGTTCCAGACCGAGAACAGATCAACGGAGCCCGACAGAATGACATGCAGGAAATCCGGCGGATCATTCTCGTGAATCAGATCAATTCGCGGCGGGAAGTTCTGAACATAGGCCCCCCGCACCAGGGCACGGAAATTGGCCTCGTCCATGGCGGTGAACAATTCAAGGTTCCGAATCTCTTGCTTGTAGTCTTCAGACATGTCCACCCCGGTCCGCCGCTTTTCGCTGATAGGCGGTATCCTTCAGGCCCGCTTGATAAATGTCAACTTTGCGATTGACCTACGCGCAGCGCGGCTTGATCTATCGTCGCGCAGGGTTTGATAAATATGGCTAAGTAATTTATTTTGCTGCATATTTTCCCGTTTTTGATCCACGTCAAGCACGCACGGCCCAAAACCCTCCACCTCTTGCACACGCCCGAATTGTGCATGTCGCACGATAATCGTCAGGAGGACGTACCATGGACAGTGCCGGAACGGTCGGCAGAGCCGATCAGAACAGAGCCCTCGGGCTGAGCACCGTCGCCTTTACGGCATGTTTCGCGGTCTGGACGATCTTTTCCATTATCGGTGTCGGGATCAAAGTCGAACTGGGGCTGAACGAGGCGCAGTTTGGCCTGCTGGTCGCAACGCCCATCCTGACCGGCTCCATCACGCGCCTGTTTCTGGGCGTCTGGACCGAGAAATACGGCGGGCGTCTGGTCTTTACCGCCCAGATGGCCCTGACCGCGATTGCGACATGGGCGCTGACCTTCGCCTCGACCTACCCGATGTATCTGATCGCCGCATTGGGCATTGGTCTGGCCGGGGGGTCGTTCATCATCGGGGTCGCCTACGTTTCGCGCTTCTATGATGCGGGTCATCAGGGCACGGCGCTGGGGATCTTCGGGGCGGGCAATGTCGGGGCGGCTGTTACCAAATTCGTGGCCCCGTTCGTGATGGTGGCCTATGGCTGGCAGGGTGTGGCGCATGTCTGGGCCATCGGCCTCGGCATCATGGCGATCATCTTCTTCGTGTTTGCCAAGGACGACCCGGAACTGGTCGCGCGGCGCAAGTCGGGGATCAAGCCGCCCAGCTTTGCCACGCAATTCGCGCCGTTGCGCAATTTGCAGGTCTGGCGGTTCTCGCTCTATTACTTCTTTGTGTTCGGGGCCTTCGTGGCGCTGGCGCTCTGGATGCCGCATTACCTGATCGACGTCTATGGCCTCGACATTCGGGCGGCGGGCATGGCGGCGGCGGTATTCTCGCTGTCGGCCTCCTTGTTCCGGGCCTATGGCGGCCACCTGTCAGACAAGTTCGGCGCGCGCAAAGTCATGTACTGGACCTTCGGCTTCAGCCTGGTGCTGCTGTTCATGCTGTCCTATCCGCCGACCAACTACGTGATTCAGGCCAAGGACGGCCCGATTACCTTCTCGACGGAAATGGCCCTGTGGCCCTTCGTCATCACGCTCTTTGTTCTGGGGTTCTTCATGAGCCTGGGCAAGGCAGCCGTGTTCAAGCATATCCCGGTCTACTATCCGCAACATGTCGGCGCGGTCGGGGGCCTCGTCGGTATGATCGGGGGTCTGGGCGGGTTCGCGCTTCCCATCGGGTTCGGGGCTTTGCTGGAGCTGACGGGCATCTATACCAGCTGCTTCGCGCTTCTGTTCGCACTGGTGGCGGTCTCGCTGGGCTGGATGCACCTGTCCGTGCGCGCGATGGAGCGGGCGGCCCATGGACCGGCGCTGGACGCGCTTCCCGAACTGCCCGAGATGCAGTCGATCCACCTGCCCGAGCGGACAACCATGCCCCGCACGCTGACAGAGTGGCACCCCGAGGACGAAACATTCTGGAAAGAGACGGGCCGAGCAATCGCGCGGCGCAACCTGTGGCTCTCGATCCCTGCCCTGCTGCTGGCGTTTTCGGTCTGGATGGTCTGGTCGGTCGTGGTCGCCAGATTGCCCGCCATCGGGTTCGACTTCACCTCGTCCCAGCTGTTCTGGCTGGCCGCATTGCCCGGACTGTCGGGCGCAACCCTGCGTATCTTCTACAGCTTCATGGTGCCGATCTTTGGCGGCAGGCTGTGGACGACCCTTTCGACCGGGTCGCTACTGCTGCCGGCAATGGGGATCGGCTACGCGGTGCAGAACCCCGAAACGCCCTATCTGATCTTTCTGACGCTGGCGCTGCTATGTGGGCTTGGGGGCGGCAACTTCGCCTCCTCCATGGCAAACATCGCCTACTTCTTTCCGAAGGCGGAAAAGGGCAATGCGCTGGCGCTTAACGCGGGTCTGGGAAATCTGGGCGTGTCGGTCATGCAGTTCCTGGTGCCGATCACGATTACCGCGGGCGTTTTCGGCGCGATGGGCGGCGCGCCGGTCACGCTGGATGATGGCAGCCAGCTGTGGATGCAGAACGCCGGTTTTGTCTGGGTGCCCTTTATCCTCATCGCGACGGTCGCGGTATGGCTGGGCATGAACGACATCGCGGACGCCAAGGCCAGCTTTCGCGATCAGGCCGTCATCTTCGGCCGTTTCCACAACTGGGTGATGTGCGTGCTCTATACCGGCACGTTCGGCAGCTTCATCGGCTATTCGGCAGGCTTCCCCCTGCTGACACGCCTGATGTTCCCCGAGGTCAACGCCCTGCAATATGTGTTCCTCGGCCCGCTTGTCGGTGCGCTCAGCCGCGCGGGCACGGGCTGGATCAGCGACCGGTTCGGCGGCGGGCGGGTCACGTTCTGGACGTTCCTCGGCATGATCGTCGCGGTCTATGGCGTGATCTTCTTCCTGCCCTCGGGCGGACAGGGCGGCAGCTTCATGGGCTTCTTTGCCTGCTTCATGGCGCTGTTCTTCCTGACCGGGGTGGGCAATGCCTCCACCTTCCAGATGATCCCGTCGATCATGCGGCAGGAGGTGCCGCGCCTGATGCCGCAACTGGACGCGGCGGCCCTGCAAAAACAGTCGGAGCGTGAGAGCGCGGCGATCATCGCCTTTACCTCGGCCATTGCCGCCTACGGCGCGTTCTTCATCCCGAAACTTTACGGCACCTCGATCAGCATTACCGGGGCTCCGAACGGCGCGCTCTGGTGCTTCCTGATCTTCTACGTGGTCTGCGTGGCGATCACCTGGACCTTCTACAGCCGCAAGAACGCACCGGTGCCCTGCTGACCCATCGACGACGCGGAGGCGCGGTCGCGCATCCCGACAGCGAAAGGAAAATGGATATGAGCCATCTTCTCGACAGACTGAACTTCCTGCAACCCAAGGAGCTGGAACAGTTTTCCAACGGCCACGGGCAGGTGACCCGCGAAAACCGCGATTGGGAGGACACCTATCGCAACCGCTGGCGCCACGACAAGGTCGTGCGCTCCACCCACGGGGTGAACTGCACGGGCTCATGTTCGTGGAAAATCTACGTCAAATCGGGGATCGTGACATGGGAAACGCAGCAGACCGACTATCCCCGCACGCGCCCCGACCTGCCCAATCATGAACCGCGCGGTTGCGCGCGCGGCGCCAGCTACAGCTGGTATCTCTACTCCGCCAACCGGGTGAAAAACCCGCTGGTGCGCGGGCGCTTGCTGAAGATCTGGCGCAAGATGCGCGAAACGTTGAGCCCGATCGAAGCCTGGACCAAACTGCAAGCCGATCCGATCCTGCGCGCCTCATATGTCGAGACGCGCGGCAAGGGCGGCTTCGTGCGCGCCACATGGGACGAGGCGACCGAGATTACCGCCGCCGCCAATGCCTACACCGCCAGGACCTATGGCCCGGACCGGGTGTTCGGCTTCTCACCGATCCCTGCGATGTCGATGGTCAGTTACGCCGCAGGCTCCCGGTATCTCAGCCTGATGGGCGGCGTGTGCATGTCGTTCTACGACTGGTATTGCGACCTGCCGCCGGCCTCACCCATGACGTGGGGCGAACAGACGGACGTGCCTGAGAGCGCGGACTGGTACAATGCCGGCTATCTGCTGCTGTGGGGCTCCAATGTTCCGCAGACGCGCACGCCGGATGCGCATTTCTATACCGAGGTGCGCTACAAGGGCACGAAATCCGCCGTCATCTGCCCCGATTATTCCGAAGCCGCCAAATTCGGGGATGTCTGGCTGAACGCGCGGCAGGGAACCGATGCGGCGCTGGCAATGGCCTTCGGTCACGTGATCCTGCGTGAGTTCCATCTGGACCGGCAGACCGAGTATTTCGAGGATTACACGCGCAAATATTCCGACTTTCCGATGCTGGTGAAGCTGGACCGGCAAAACGGCAAACTGGTGCCCGGCCGCTTCCTGCGCGCCGATGATCTGGACGGCAAGCTGGGCGAAAGCAACAATCCCGAATGGAAAACCGTTGCCTATGACGAGATTTCCCAAGGCTTCGTCGCGCCCAACGGCTCCGTCGGCTATCGCTGGGGTGAGGACGGCGAATGGAACCTTGAGGAAAAGGCCAAGGAAGCTGAAACCCGGCTGAAGATGAGCTTCATCCTGGATGAGGATCACGACGACGCGCCCGGCGTCGATTTCCCCTATTTCGGCGGTGAGGCCTTCGGCCAGTTCAAGACGGATGCCGACCATCCCAATGTCCTGACGCGCAATGTGCCGGTAAAGCGGATCCAGACCCCCGACGGCGAAATAGCCGTGGCCACGGTGTTCGACCTGTTCTGCGCCAATTACGGCCTCGATCGCGGGCTTGGCGGCGATTGGGTGACGAACGACTACGCCAACGACATGCCCGGCACCCCGGCCTGGGCCGAAAAGATCACGGGCGTGCCCGCGGACAAGATCATCCACGTCGCGCGCGAATTTGCCAGCAATGCGGAAAAAACCAATGGCAAGTCGATGATCATCATCGGCGCGGCGATGAACCACTGGTTCCACATGGACATGAACTATCGCGGTGTCATCAACATGCTGGTGATGTGCGGTTGCGTCGGCAAATCCGGCGGCGGCTGGGCGCATTACGTCGGTCAGGAAAAGCTGCGTCCGCAAACCGGCTGGCAGCCGCTTGCCTTCGCGCTGGACTGGGGGCGCCCGCCCCGGCACATGAACTCGACCTCCGCCTGGTATGCGCATACCGACCAGTGGCGTTATGAGACGCTTGAGGCGGATGAGATCCTGTCGCCCACCGCCCCCGCCGGCGATTGGGATGCCAGCATGATCGACTATAACATCCGGGCCGAGCGGATGGGCTGGCTGCCCTCCGCGCCGCAGCTCAAGACCAACCCGCTGGAGGTGGCCAGGGCAGCAAAGGCCGCGGGCAAGGAGATCCCGGCCTATGTGGCGGAAAACCTGAAATCGGGTGATCTGCAAATGTCGTGCGAGGATCCCGACGATCCCGCAAACTGGCCGCGCAACCTGTTCGTGTGGCGGTCGAACCTGCTGGGATCGTCAGGCAAGGGTCACGAATACTTCCTCAAACACCTGCTGGGCACCGATAACGGCGTGATGGGCAAGGATCTGGGCGAGGAAGGCCGCCAATTGCCCAAGGAGGCCCGGTGGCACAAGGACGCGCCGCGCGGCAAGCTCGACCTGCTGGTGACCATCGACTTTCGGATGAGCACCACTTGCGTCTATTCCGACATCGTTCTGCCAACGGCCAGCTGGTACGAAAAGGACGACATGAACACGTCCGACATGCACCCGTTCATCCACCCGCTTCAGGCGGCGGTGGACCCGGCTTATGAAAGCAAGTCCGACTGGGAAATCTTCAAGGCGATCGCCGCGAAGTTTCAGGAAATCGCGCCCGGCTATCTGGGCAAGGAAACCGACATCGTCGCCCTGCCCATCCTGCACGACACCCCGGCGGAGATCGCGCAGGATCAGGTGAAGGACTGGAAAAAGGGCGAATGCGATCTGATTCCGGGAAAGACGGCACCCGCCTTTGTGGCGGTTGAGCGGGATTATACCGCGATCCACGACCGGTTCACCGCGCTGGGTCCGCTGCTCGACACGCTGGGCAATGGCGGCAAGGGGATCACCTGGAACACCTGTGAGGAGATCGACAACCTGTCCGCGCTCAACGGTGTGCAACTGGACGGCTCGGCCGCCGGTCGCCCCCGGATCGACACGGCGATAGATGCCTGCGAGGTTATCCTGATGCTCGCACCCGAGACGAACGGCAACGTTGCGGTCAAGGCATGGGAGGCCCTGTCAAAGGCCACGGGCCGCGAACACGCCCATCTGGCCGAGGGCGAGCACGGCAACAAGATCCGCTTCCGCGACATCGCCGCCCAACCGCGCAAGATCATCTCCAGCCCCACATGGTCAGGCATCGAGAGCGACAAGGTCAGCTATAACGCGGGCTATACCAACGTCCATGAACTGATCCCGTGGCGCACGCTGACCGGGCGCCAGCAACTGTATCAGGATCACCTGTGGATGCGCGCGTTTGGCGAGAGCTTCATGTCCTACCGCCCGCCGGTCGATCTCAAGACGATCACCAGGGACGTGCAGGATGCGGGCGACACGCTGGTGCTCAATTTCATCACGCCGCACCAGAAATGGGGCATCCACTCCACCTATACCGACAACCTGCTGATGCTGACGATGAACAGGGGCGGGCCGGTGGTCTGGATATCGGAGGTGGACGCGCGCTCTGCCGGGATCGTCGATAACGACTGGATCGAGGTCTACAACATCAACGGCGCACTGACCGCACGGGCGGTGGTGTCGCAGCGGATCAAGGAAGGCTCGACCTTCATGTATCACGCGCAGGAAAAGATCGTGAACACGCCCGGTTCCCAGAAGACGGGCCTGCGCGGCGGCATCCACAACTCGGTGACGCGCACGGTTCTCAAACCCACCCACATGATCGGCGGCTACGCCCAGCAATCCTACGGCTTCAACTATTACGGAACCGTGGGGGCGAACCGGGATGAATTCGTGGTCATCCGCAAGATGAAGAAGATCGACTGGCTCGACACCGAAAAGAGCCGGGACGTGCCCAAGCAGGAGGCAGCAGAATGAAAGTCCGCGCACAAATCGGCATGGTGCTCAATCTCGATAAATGCATCGGGTGCCACACATGCTCCGTCACCTGCAAGAACGTGTGGACCAGCCGCGAAGGCGTCGAATACGCATGGTTCAACAACGTGGAATCCAAGCCCGGCCTGGGCTATCCCACCGATTGGGAAAATCAGGCCCGCTGGAATGGCGGCTGGGAGCGTACGAAATCCGGCAAGCTTCAGCCCAGGCAGGGCAGCAAGTGGCGGATCCTCGCCAATATCTTCGCCAACCCCAACATGCCCGAAATCGACGATTACTACGAGCCGTTCGATTTCGACTATGACCACCTGAAATCCGCCCCCGAGATGGAGGCGTTCCCCACCGCGCGCCCCCGCTCCAGGATCACCGGTGAGCGGATGCAGAAGATCGAGAAGGGCCCGAACTGGGAGGAAATTCTGGGCGGCGAATTCTCGAAACGATCCGGGGATTACAATTTCGAAGGCATCGAAAAGCAGATCTACGGCGAATACGAAAACACCTTCATGATGTATCTGCCCCGCCTGTGTGAGCATTGCCTCAACCCGACCTGCGTATCGTCCTGCCCCTCGGGCGCGATCTACAAGCGGGAGGAGGACGGCATCGTCCTGATCGACCAGGAAAAATGCCGCGGCTGGCGGATGTGCGTCTCGGGCTGTCCGTACAAGAAGGTCTATTACAACTGGTCCACCGGCAAATCCGAGAAATGCACGCTGTGCTATCCCCGCATAGAAAGCGGCAACCCGACGGTCTGCTCGGAAACCTGCGTGGGGCGCATCCGCTATCTGGGCGTCATGCTCTATGACGCGGACAGGATCGGTGAGGCGGCCAGCGTGGAAAACCCGCAGGACCTCTATGATGCGCAGCTTGGCGTGTTTCTGGACCCCAACGATCCGGCGGTGATCGCGGCGGCGCGCGCCGACGGCATCCCCGAGGATTGGATCAAGGGGGCGCAGGAAAGCCCGATCTGGAAAATGGCGATGGAGTGGAAGGTCGCCTTCCCCCTGCATCCCGAATACCGGACATTGCCGATGGTGTGGTATATCCCCCCCCTCTCCCCCATCCAGAACGCGGCGGAGGCCGGCGCGATCGGCATGGATGCGGGAATGCCCGACGTGCGCAATCTGCGCATTCCCGTGCGCTATCTGGCCAACATGCTGACCGCGGGCGACGAGGCACCCGTCATCACCGCGTTGGAGCGGATGCTGGCGATGCGCTCCTACATGCGCTCCAAAACCGTTGAGGGCGTGATTGATGAGGGCATAGCCCAGCGTGTCGGCCTGAGCGGGCGCATGATTGAGGATATGTACAAGATCATGGCGCTTGCCGATTACGAGGACCGCTTCGTGATCCCCACCACGCACCGTGAACAGGTCGAGGATGCCTATGACCTGAAAGGCGGCTGCGGGTTCACCGACACCAACGGATGCTCCACCGGCATCTCGAACGGGTCGCTGTTCGGCGGCTCGAAAAGACCCCTGAAAATGCCGGCGGAGGTGCAATGAAATGGACCGTACATTAAAGGCCCTGTCCCTGATCCTGAGCTATCCCACGTCCGAGTTGCAGCGCGTCATGCCCGAAATCGGCGGCGTTCTTGCCGCCGACCCGCGCTTGACCGCCGCCGCGCGCAGGGCACTGCGCCCGCTGGTCGAGGCGCTGACCACGCGCGACATCTATGAGGTGCAGGAAACCTTCGTCATGCTGTTCGACCGATCCCGCACCCTGTCGCTGAACCTGTTCGAACATGTGCATGGCGAAAGCCGGGATCGCGGCGGGGCGATGGTGTCGCTGGTCGAAACCTACCGCGCGGGCGGGTTCGATCCGGTCACATCCGAACTGCCCGATCACCTGCCGGTGCTGCTGGAATTCCTCGCCACCCGCCCGACCGCCGAGGCGCGTGAGGTGCTGGCCGACGCGGCCCATATCTTCGAGGCCCTGAACGCGCGCCTGAACCGCAGGCAAAGCCCCTATGGCGCCGTCTTTGCGAGCCTCCTGCAACTTGCCGGGGTCAAGGCGGACGCGGCGGCGGTCGCGGAAATGCTGGCCCTGCCCGACGACGATCCCACCGATCTGGAGGCGCTGGACCAGGTCTGGGAGGAAAGCGAAGTGCGCTTCGGCCCCGATCCGAATGCGGGCTGCCCGCAAGTGCGCGACATGCTGGCCAACATGGACGTTCCGATCAACCCCGCCCCGCACGCGGCCGAATAGGGAGAACCCTCATGTTCCTGGATCTCGACTACTTCATCTTTGGCATCATGCCCTATATCGCGCTGACCGTGCTGATTGTCGGCTCGATCGCACGGTACGAGAAAGACCCCTTCACGTGGAAATCCTCCTCCAGCCAGCTGTTGCGACGCAGGCAATTGTGGTGGGGGTCGGTCCTGTTCCATGTGGGCATCATCACGGTGTTCGGCGGGCACCTGATCGGGCTGTTCACCCCGGTCTGGATCCTCGACGCGCTCGGCATTCCGCATCCGTGGAAGCAGTGGGCGGCGGTGATCCTGGGCGGCACGGCGGGGATTGCGGCCCTTGTGGGCGCGTCCCTGCTGATCCACCGCCGGGTGACGGACCCGCGCATCTGGCGGCACACCAGTTTCGCCGATATCGGCATTCTGGTGTTGATCTGGCTGCAATTGTTCATCGGGCTGGGCACGATCGTGCTGACCTTGCAGCATATGGACGGGGTCGAAATGGTCCGCTTCATGACCTGGTCGCAAAGCGTGATCCTGCTGAACCTGAACGCCTGGGCGACGGTTGTGGATGTCCACTGGCTCTACAAGGCGCACATCTTTCTGGGCCTGCTGATCGCCATGCTGTTCCCGTTCACACGGCTTGTTCACATGATCTCCGGCTTTGCGGCGCCGTTCCGGTTCCTTCTGCGCCCCGGCTATCAGATCGTGCGCTCGCGACGGCAGCAGCCCCTGCCCGGTCGCGCGGATCCCAAGGCAATTCCGGCGGAGCACAGATCATGAATGCGCCCCTTTTTCCCGACCTGATCGTGAATGGTCAGACCGTCCCCCATGCCCGCATCGCGGCGGAGACGCAGAACCAGCAGGCACCGAAAGGCAAACCTGGAATCGCATGGCGCAAGGCGGCCAATGCCGTTGCGATCCGAACCCTGCTCTTGCAGGAGGCCGTGGCCCGGAATATCGCGCCAGACCCTCAGCAGGTCGGCCCCGGTCGCTTTGAGACGGATGAGGAGGCCCGGATTCGCGGCCTTCTCGAACAGTCGGTCCGCGTGACGCCCCCCACGGTCGAGGAGGTCGCGGCAGAGTGGCGCAAGGATCCCTCCCGGTTCAGGGCGCCGCCCCTGTGGGAGGCATCCCATATCCTGATCGCCTGCGACCCCCGCGAGCCCGACGCGCGGGAGAATGCACTGGCCCGCATCACAGCCATCGCCACCATGCTGGCCCGCGACCCCAAGGGGTTTGCCGCACTGGCCGCCGGGCACAGCGAATGCGGCTCCAAGGATTCGGGCGGCGCGCTCGGGCAGCTCGGACCGGGCGACACCGTACCGGAATTCGAGGCAGCGCTGCGCACCCTGTCCGAGGGCGAGACCTCACCGCCCGTTCTGACCCGGCACGGCTATCACCTCATCCGGCTGGACGCGCTGGCACCGGGTCAGGTTCTACCCTTCGAGGCCGTGCAGCAAAAAATCGCGGAGGCGATGGAAAAGGCCGCCTGGGCGCGGCAGGCCCGCAGCCTTGTCGATCAACTGGTCAGTGCCGCGAAAATCGAGGGGGCCGACCTCAGCATGGTCTGACACCGCCCCTGGCCCGACCGGGCCGCAACCGCGCCTGTGATTTGGATCAAGGACAGGGCGCAGATTTCGCCGGATCATGCGCGCAACACAACTCTGCGCGGTCAGGACGCTTGCGGACATGCCGCGCGACAGATTGGAACAGCCATGACCGACGCCCTGAAATCCTATATGAGCCGCAATGTGCCGCGCTACACGAGCTATCCCACAGCCCCGCATTTCTCCGATGCGGTTGGGCCGCAGGACTATGCGCGCTGGCTTTCGGCGCTCGATCCGAAAGCGCCCGTTTCGCTCTATCTGCACGTGCCGTTCTGTCGTGAGCTTTGCTGGTATTGCGGCTGCAACATGAAGCTGGCCAAACGCGACGCGCCCGTGGCCGCTTATGCCCAAACGCTGATCCGCGAAATTGATCTGTTGTCACGCCACCTGCCCGGCCGCATGGAAATCTCGCATCTGCACTGGGGCGGCGGCACGCCGACCGCGCTGGTGCCGGATGATCTGGAACGCGCGATGGATGCGGTGCGGGGCACCTTTCGCGTCACCTCGGATGCGGAACTGGCAATCGAGAGCGACCCGCGCACGCTGACGCCTGCGATGATCGAACGGATCGGCAAGCTGGGCTTTACCCGCGCCAGCTTTGGCGTGCAGGAATTCGATCCGAAGGTGCAAAAGGCCATCAACCGGGTCCAGCCGCCCGAGATGGTGCGCGCCTCGGTTGAAGGTCTGCGCGCCGCTGGCGTGACAGGCATCAACTTCGATCTGATCTATGGGCTGCCGCACCAGACGGTGGAAACACTTCTCGACACGATCCGCCTTTGCGTGCAGATGCGCCCTGACCGCATCGCGCTGTTCGGCTATGCGCATGTGCCGTGGATGGCCCGGAAACAACGGCTGATCGACGAGACCGCCCTGCCCGGCGTGGATGCCCGCCTGATGCAATCGCAGGCAGCCGCCGCCGCCCTGATTCAGGCGGGCTATGTGGCAATCGGGCTGGACCATTTCGCACTGCCCTCGGATTCGATGGCCAAATCGGCCCGCGACGGCACGCTGCGCCGGAACTTTCAGGGATATACGACCGATCAGGCGGAAACGATGCTTGGCGTCGGTGCGACCTCCATCGGGCGCTCCCCTTCGGGATATGTGCAGAACCTGTCGGAAACCGGCGCATGGGCCCGCGCGGTCGAGGGCGGCGAACTGCCCGTCGGCAAGGGCCTGGCTCTTACCCAAGACGACAAGCTGCGCGGCCACGTCATCGAGAGGTTGATGTGCTGCGGTGAGGTCGATCTGGATGCGGCGGCCCAGCACGGCCGGGCGGCGGCGGAATGGTACAGCGAACTCGAACCGGAATTGCGCGCCCTGGAACGCGACGGCCTGATAACGCGGCGCGGCGGCCATCTGTCGCTGACAGACAAAGGCACGCCGCTGGTGCGCGTGGTCGCCTCAGTCTTCGACGCCTACCTGCCCGCCACGACCGCACGCCACGCCATCGCCGTCTGACAGGGGGGCTTTCCCGCAGGCAGGCCAGATACCGCAGCGGCGGAGATGTTTGTATCCGGCAGGCAGTTTGCGGCCTGGATACACGAGCAGGCGATGAGGCCTTGCGCAAGAAACTTGTCGCCGGCGCGACTTCGTTCTGCGACAGGTGAGGTCTACAATACCACTGCTGCGCAGCCGACCGTGGCTTGCGCGGCGTGACGAGATCGGCCAATGGCCCGATGGAACCGCTTTGTCAGGGTCGTGGACCTGGAGCAGGAGCGCCGGCCGTTCCGCCCAACACGGTCCGCGCGGCAGCCTGGCGGTCACGGCCCGCCTCGCGATCTGAACTCCCGATGCCCGCCCTAAGAAGAAACGTCTTTTCGTGTGCCGCGCACGCGGCAAGAGTTGCCGTGAACATGAATGATCGGATTGTCGTGGCTGGGACAGAAACGAGGACAGGGAAACGTGCGGGCAGGCCGCCCCTCTGGCTGCTGGTGGCGCTGGCCTCGACCGGCACGCTGGCCATGCACATGTTCGTTCCAGCCTTGCCTTTCACCGCACAGACACTGGGTATCTCAACGCAAGAATCGCAACTGGTCCTGACGGTCTATATCCTGGGCCTGGCGGTTGGGCAGCCGATCTACGGTCCGGTCACGGATGCCTTCGGACGCAGGCCGGTCGTGATCGCGGCCATGATGCTTTACGCGCTCGGCACGCTGGTTTGCATTCTGGCCGCCAGCCTGCCGGCGCTCCTTTCGGGGCGCCTGCTGCAGGCACTTGGCGGCGCGGGCGGCATCACGCTGGCGCGGGCCATCGTGCGCGATGTATCAGGCCCGGGTGGGTCGCAGAAAGACATTTCCCTGCTGAACCTGATCATGCTGACTGCCCCCGCTATCAGTCCTGTCATCGGCGGGTGGATCGTCGTCCAGGGCAGTTGGCGGGGGATCTTCGTGTTCCTGCTTGTTCTTGCGGCCACCGTACTGATGCTGAGCCTGCGCCTGCTGCCTGAAACGGCTCGCCATCGCAAACGGTTGACCTTTCAGGTGCTGCTGGCGGATTTCAGGGCCCTGGCGATGAAACGCCAGTTCATCTGCATCGCCGTGGGGGGCGCTCTCGGGTCGACCGCCACCTATGGGTATTTCGCGGCGGCGCCTTACATCCTGATTCAGCAAATGGAGGTTCAGCCCGAAAATGTGGGCTACTTCGTAGGAGGAATCCTGGTGGGTGCAATCAGCGGCACCTTTATCTCCCGGCTGCGCGTAGGACACATGTCGCAGAGCGCCTTTCTGCAGTTCGGCGGCCTCCTGGCTGTCGCGGCCAGCGGTGCTTTTTTGGCGGCGGTGCTCACCGAAGTCCTGACCCCGGCCCTTCTATTCGCGCTGACCTTTGTCCTGATGTTTGCCGCCGGTTGCATTAGCGCGACCGCACTGGCGGCATCACTCGACTCGGTGCCGCAACTGGCCGGGTCCGCAGCGGGGCTGTTCGGCGCGGCGCAAATGTCCTTTGGTGCGCTGAGCACGGTCCTCGTCGGCTTTGGCACCCGACCGGATCTGAGCTGCGCCCTGACGCTGTTTTCAGCGGCCCTTCTGAGCCTGGCACTGCTGTACCTTGGAAAATCGGGGGCCTGACAGGTGGGGGCCGGTCCGGTCCGTCCGGCCCCTTTCTTGTGTCGTCAGTGCGTGCCCGGATAAGCCCCCCCGTCGCAAAGGATGTTCTGGCCGTTGATGTATGCCGCCTGGCGGCTGCACAGAAAGGCAAAGGCGGCGCCGAATTCCTCTGGCGTCCCCAGCCGGCCCGTCGGGATGGACTGGCGTCTGGCTTCAAGCACTGAGTCGGCAGCCATCCCCTTGCTCAGCGCCTCGTCCTCGATGGTTCCGATCAGCCGGTCGGTCGCGAAGGCCCCAGGTAAGAGGTTATTGATCGTAACTCCCTGCCGGGCCAGCGGCCCGCGGGCGATTCCCGCCACGAACCCCGTCAGCCCCGACCGCGCGCCGTTCGACAGACCGAGGTTGGCAATTGGCGCTTTCACCGAGACCGAGGTGACATTGACGATGCGGCCAAAGCCGCGCTCGGCCATTCCGTCAACCAGCGCCCTTATCAGGGCGATCGGCGTCAGCATGTTTGCGTTCAGCGCCGCCTGCCAATCGCTATCGTCCCAATCGTGGAAATCACCTGGCGGTGGACCGCCCGCGTTGTTCAACAGTATATCGAAGGCGTCGCCCGGACCGTTTGGGGCGGACATGGCCGCGGCCCGCCCTTCGGGTGTGGTGATATCTGCGGCCACCGCGATCACCTCGTTCGCACCGGGCAGCGCGCGCAGACTGTCGGCAGCCTCCCGCAAGAGCCGCTCCGTCCGGGCGACGATTACGAGGTTGACTCCCTCCTCCGCCAACGCCCTGGCACAGCCCAGGCCCAGCCCCTTGCTCGCACCGCAGACCAGCGCCCATTTTCCCGCGATCCCGAAATCCATCGGTGTCCCTCCTGTTCTCAAGTTTCATTTGCGGTTATCAGATACCTCTGCTGCCGCGTGTCACCGTCTGCCGCAGGAAGTTCGCAAAATGCTGTGCCAACTCGCTCAGCTCGGTGTCGCGCTTCCATGCGAGCCCTATTTCCAGCGGTGGAATCGGTTCTGCAATGCTCAGGCGCTCGATCTTGAAACCTTCGAGCGACCAAGGTCGGTAGACGGTGTCGGCGACAATCGTCACGCCAAGGTCAAGTCCGATCCATTCGCGCAGCGCCTCCATCGATGTGGTTCGCAGAACGACGTTGGGCTCGAACCCATAGGGCCGCACGGATTCGCGCAGCACCCGCTCACCCTCATCGATCATCAGAAAGACATATGGCAGGTCTTGGAGTTGCTTGAGTGAGACGGTCCGGTGCGAGGCCAGGGAGGACCGGGACGAAACCCAAACCCGGCGCTGTGCGGTGTCCAGGGAATGGGTTTCCAGATCGTCCGGGCGGGCAAGGTTCGACGTCAGAATCACGCCCAATTCCACGCTGCCCATGACCAGCGCTTCTTCGCATTCGGGGCGCGTCAACTCCTTCACCGAGATCTCGACATTAGGATGGGAGGACAGGAATTTTTGAATGTAGGGCAGCAGGAAATAACCCAGAACGACATGTGTACCGACGATGTTCAGCCGCCCCGAGAGGTTGAGCGAGGCCTGAAAGGGCCATTGCTGCGCTTCCTCCGCCGCTTCGAGCACTTTCATGGCGTGCTGGTGGAAAAGGTGGCCACGGTACGTTAGCGACACGCCATAGGTGTGCCGCTCCAGCAAGGGCACTCCCAGGATCGCTTCCAGGTCGCGGACGGCAGTTGTGACGGCGGATTGCGAGATCCCTATCTCGGCGGCCGCGCGAGCAATCTTTCCGTATTTCGCGGCGGCCACGAAATAGGACAGCTGTCGCAACGTGAAGTGTGCGCTGTTCATCCTCGCCCTCTCCATCCTCTCTGCCCGATTGCCCGAGTCGTTCTAGCCAGTTAGCATCTGATTTTCAGATACATCACTTAAATATATTAGGTTTGACTATATCGCAGGGATTGTCAGTTTAACAACTGGTATAATCGAACGAGGAGGTGATCGATGAGTTCACTACTTGTGAAAGTAGCGTCCATTCGCAACGAGGCGGAGGGGATCGCTTCGTATGAGTTGGTGAGAGCGGACGGCCACGCCCTGCCCGCCTTTGACGCGGGCGCTCATATAGACGTATTCCTGCCTGGCCTGCCGGCGAAGCAGTATTCACTCTGCAGCTGCCCCGGAGAGACCGACCGCTACAGGATCGCCGTGCTCAAGGAGCCGGAGTCACGCGGCGGCTCGCGCCACATGCATGAAAAGCTTTCGACCGGCGACACGTTGACCATTGGCCTCCCGAAAAATCACTTTGCGCTGGTGCCGGAAGCTCGTCGAAGCCTGCTCGTAGCCGGAGGCATCGGCGTGACGCCGCTTCTTGCGATGGCCGAAACGCTTTCCGCCGAAGGCGCGGATTTCGAGATGCATTACTGCGCCCGCAGTCGGTCGCGGTTGGCCTTTGCCGAGCTATTATCGGAGCAGCGGTTTCAAGGCCGCGTGCACCTGCATCTCGACGATGGCCCCGAGGATCAGAAACTGGCCTTGCCCGCCCTGTTGGCGGCGCGCGATGCCGGCGATCACCTCTATATCTGCGGCCCGACCGGTTTTCTGAACTGGGTCCGCGACACGGCGCGGCAAGCCGGGTGGCCCGACGAGGCCGTTCATACCGAATATTTCTCGGGCACGGTCGAGCAGATGGATACCGACACCGGGTTCGAGATTGAAATCCAGGAAACTGGCCAGGTTATTTGCGTCGAAAAGGGCCAGACCGCGCTGTCCGCACTGCTGGACGCGGGCCTCGACATTCCCAATTCCTGCACCGAGGGCGTCTGCGGCATGTGCATGACTCAGGTCGCGGAGGGGACACCTGACCATCGGGACCAGTTCCTGACCACGGCAGAACGCCAGGCCAACGATGTGTTCATGCCATGTTGTTCACGGGCGAAATCGAATCGACTGGTAATTTCCAACGACTACTGACGGCAGGACCTCCGACAATGGCACATTCCGCCCAAACCGCCCGCGTGATCGACGTTCACGCCCATGCCGTTCTGGCCGCCTCGATGGGCGCCGCCGGCGATTTTGGGCCCGAGATCGGCGCTTATCCCGACGGACAGCCCTGGTTCCGGGTCGGTGACTACCGGCTGGACGGCGTGCGCTACGTCGGAAGCCCATTCATGGACACCGACCTGCGCCTACAGCGCATGGACGAAGCCGGGATCGACTACCAGCTTCTTTCTCCCAATCCGCTGACCTATTTTCATTTCATCCCGGCGCCTGAGGCCATCCGCTTTTGCCGCGCCCACAACGACGCGCTGGCTGCAACGGTCCGCAGCCGGACCGGACGGCTGGGTGCCATCGCGGCATTGCCGATGCAGGACATACCGGCTGCCTGCGCGGAACTGCGCCGCGCGATCGTGGATCTGGGGATGCTGGGCGCGCAGATTGGCACTGATATGCCACACCCGCTGGACGATCCTGCGATGGACGCGCTTTATGCGATCTGCGTCGAGTTGGATGTGCCGCTGTTCATCCACCCCAGCCCCGCCGGGATCGACGGACCCCCGGGCGACCCGGCGCTCAAACGCTTTGACCTCGACGTGGTGGTCGGCTTTGCCGCGCAAGAGGTGCTGGCGGTCTGCACCCTGGTTTATGGCGGCGTCCTGGACCGGCACCCGGAACTGGACATCTGCCTTAGCCACGGCGGCGGATCGATGGGCTATCTGGTTGGCCGCATGAAACGGGCAGTGCGCAAGCGCCCCTGGGTCATCGACGCGCTGAAACCCGATGGAGCCTTCGAGGAAAGACTGGGCCGGTTGTGGTTCGACAACCACCTCAACAATTCGCACAGCCTTGATCTGCTGGTGTCGCTCATCGGTGACAATCACCTGGTCTACGGCACCAATTTCGCGGGTTGGGATGCACCCGACCCGGGGGACGCGCATGCCCCCGAACCAAAACTTGCGGACAATGCCAGACGGCTGCTCAGGCTCTGACGGTCGCTAACGGAGGAAACGAGATGAAAGACAAAATCATCATTCGCGGCGGAAACGTAATCGACGGGACCGGGGCCGCGCCGGTCGCAACCGAAATTCTCGTCGAGGATGGCAAGATCGCGGCCCTGGGCGCGAACGCCGAAAGCCGCGCCGAGGGCGCGCGGGAAATCGACGCCACCGGCCAGACCGTGATGCCCGGCCTCATCGACGCCCATTGCCACCTCTCCTTCGACGACGCCGCCTCCAATGCCGAGATATTTCATCAGAGACGCAACGCCCTGTCGGCCCTTGTCGCCTCCTACAACGCGCGCAAGCTGTTGCGCGCCGGAGTGACGGGCATCCTGGATCCCGACAGCACCTTCGAGAACATGATTGACCTGCGCGACGCGATCGATGCCAACGTGGTCGAAGGTCCGCGTATGGCATGCGGGTCCTATGCGCTGATCAACAATCTGGGAGGAACGGCGGGCACGCTGATCCAGGATCGCGGCATCACCGGCTATTACAAGGTTACCGCCGGACCGGATGAGATCGTGGCCGAGATCCGGCGCCAGATCAAGCATGGCGCCGACTGGATCAAGGTGCATGTCACCGGGATCGTGCCGCGCATGTCCCATTTGGGAGAAGTTTGCGTTTGGACCGAGGATGAGTTGAAGCTGATCTGCGACACCGCGCACGAATTGCACACACCGGTCATGGGCCATTGCCGCGGGGCCGAGGCCACGCGCCGCGCCGCGGTGGCCGGGTTCGACCTGATCTTTCACGGCACCGCGATGGATGACAAAGCCTTGCGCGAGATCATTGACCGCAAGATTCCCATCGCACCTGCCCTGACCTTCCAGGCGAACATGGTGGACTTCGGCCCTCGGCTGGGCACCTCTAAGAACCTGATCTCGCTTTTTGAGCGTGAGATCACCGACAGCATCGACACGATCACTGAGGCTCACAAGGCGGGCGTACCGATCCTGTGCGGATCCGAATCCGGGTTCTCGCTGGTGCCCTACGGCGACTGGCACTACCGCGAGATGGAGGTCCTGACCAAGTATTTCGGCTTTACCCCGCTTGAGGCGATCCGCTCGGCGACGATGGAAGGCGCCCGGGCGCTGCGCATGGAGGGCCGCACAGGGGCGATCCTCGAGGGCTACGAGGCCGACATCATCTTCGTGAACGGCCAGGTCGAGAAAGACGTAACCCTGCTGGGGAACACCGATAACATCACGCGTGTCATGATCTCTGGCCAGGAAAGGAACCTCACGCCGCTGCCGCAGCGCAAGCCGATCAACGGTTGGCGGCTGGCAAGCATGGGCAAGAAGCTGACACGGGATTACATCAGCACGACCAAACCGAACCCGGATGAGCCTTTCAACCCCGAAGAATTGCACTGATATTGGCACCTTACCGGGGACGCTAGACGTATCCGATCCCAGCTCCAGCCGGGCTTCTGCAGCAGCCTCTTGATGGCTGCAGAAGTCCGGCTCAAACGTTGTGTGGTTTGCCCAACACTGACCTGTGCGTGCGCGGAAACGGTCATCTCATCTACCTGTTCGTCGGCTCACGGACCGGCGGCCGCGCCGCCGCCATCGCAGACAGCTTGACCGGAACGGCCAGCTGAATGGTGTGGACCCGCAAGGGTGGCTCCCAGATACGCTGACCTGCATCCCAGTCTACAAGTTCACCCGCGTACCGGACGCTTACGATCAGGCATCATGGGCAGTCGGAAACCGCAACTTGCTGAGTGTTCCGTCAAACGGGGTCAAGCCAGCCATCGCGGCAGGACATTGCCCATCAGCAATTGGAACAGCACAGCGCCGGTATTACCGGCGCCTGCTCGTGGTGGTTCAGTCGCGCACATCCTGCAGCGCGATCCGGCTTCCGATCATACTGGGCATATGGGCGCCTTTCGGGGCCGTTCCCTCTCGGACATGCCCGCTGCGACCTTCGGCAGCCGCCTCTCCCGCAAGCCGGCCCAGTGTGAACCCGCCGCTGAGACGCATCCCACCCAGTTCCGCAGTCGGGTTGAAGCCACCGGCCGCGTCGCCGGCCGTGTATAGCCCGGCAATCGGATCGCCGAAGACGTCCATGACCTGCAGGGCATCGTTGACCCGCATTCCACCACTGACGAAATTCGATCCGACCACCATCGGCACCGCATGGAAGGGTGGCTTTACGATCTGGCGGCGTCCCCCGGGCAGGACCACGCGCCCAAAGCGCGAATCCTTGTCGGATGTACCGGCGAGAAACTCGTTCCACTCCGCCACCGAAGTTTGCAGCTCCCCGGGATCGACGCCGATTGTGACCGCGAGTCGCCCGAGATCCGGCGCCGAAACCGGCGGTTCCGGCATCTGGGCCAGGAGCTGCGCCTTGGCTTGGCGAGTCTCGTCGTCCACAATGTAGAAGGCGCACCGGTCCGGCTGCGCCTGAAGCGCCTCGACCCGGCGCTCATAGGGACCGGCCTCGTCGTGAAACCGCCTGCCGTCCCGGTTCACGGCAATGCAATCCTCGACGAAGGAGGACGACACTATCACCAGAGGCAGGACCAGCCCCATGTTGATCAGGTCGGCCCCGATGGCGCCGGCCATCAGGTGCGCGTCGCCACGACAGGTATCGATACCGAGGTAGGGCGCGCGTGCAAGATAGCCAGGCACGTGGCGGGCGCGAAGTTCCGGGTTCGACTGGTAGCCGCCCGATGCCAGGACAACACCCTTGCGAACGTTCCAGCGCAAAGTGCCCCCATCCGCTCCCCGCGCCACCAGGCCCGTCACCCGCCCGTCCTCGGACACGAGCCGGTCGGCGATTGTCCGGGTAAAGAGGCGCACGTTCGGGCGTGAGAACTCGGGTTCGAAGGCCCGGCGAAAGCCCATCATGTCCTCCACCGCCAGCATCCGGGTGGTGCGATGCTGCAATGGCCTGGGAATAAAGCGCGAGAAGCGCACGCCGCGCCCAACCAGGATATCGTAGGTCTCGGCGCTGTGCTGCGCGAAAAGACGCAGCAGGCCGGGATCGGTGATGACAGGGTAGTGGTCGCGCAGCAGGTCGATGCTGGCTTCGGCATCTGAAATGAACGCGTCGACGCTGTCCTCGATGCCTGCTTCCTGCTGGGCGCGGGAATTGACGAAGGCCATGTAACCGGTGGACCAGACCGAGTTGCCGCCGATCTCGTCCAATGCCTCTATGACATGGACCTCGGCCCCCGCCGCGGCAGCAGCCGCGGTGGCGGCCATGCCGGACGGCCCCGTTCCCACAACCAGAACATCGCAATGATGATCTGCGCTTGGCGATACGCCAGGCGCAGATGCTGTTTCCTGAATCCGGGTCACTGTCTTACTCAACCAATTCCCAGGCGCCATCCTTGATGCGCATCACCACGCTGCCGTGCGTCGGAACGCGGCCCTCGCCGAAGCTCATCGACCCGGTCCCCATCAGTACCGGCACATCCGTGGTGTTTTCCAGCGCCTCCTGCAGGGAATCACGGTTGATGTCACCGTCGATGCTGCGCACGGCAGAGGCGATCACCGACATCATGGAATAGCCTGTCGCCGCCCAATGGTCGGGCGAAACGCCGTATTCCGCCTCGTAGCGTTCGACGAAATCGCGCGTCGCGTCCGAATAGGTTTCGACGAAGATCGAAACGAAGAGCACACCGTCCGCCGCAGAACCGGCCGCGTCGATGAACTGAGACGCTCCGAGGCCGCTGTCGCCGGAGATGATCGTGTCACGTGGCAGGCCGGCCTGCTTGGCTTGCAGGATGACATTGGCCGCCTGTTCTGGCGGGGCCGTCACGAAGAGACACTCTGGTTCAGCGTCGACAATCTTCGTCGATAGCGCGGTAAAGTCGGTGTCCGTGGCGAGGATGCCTTCATCCGCCAGTATTTCGACGCCATACCCGGCCAGCGTGTCGCGGAAGACGTCCTTCTGGACGATGTAGCCGGGGTTGTCGAGGAGCGACACCAGATAGCAGTTGTCCGGTGCCAGAGTTTCCCCGATGTAATCCGCCAGCGGGGGCATGTAGCTGTCTGCGGTCTCGGTGATCTTGAAGATCCATTCGCCCAGCGGCAGCACCCCGTTGGTCATCGCCACGGTGAACATTGGGATGCTGAGCTGCACTGCGACCGGACCGGTCGCCATCGCCTCGGATGAGGCAATGGGGCCCAGGATCATGTCGACACCATCGCTAGTGGCCCGCCGCGTCAGCAGCGATATTGCCTCCTGCCGATCCGAACGATTGTCGTCGAACTGCAGCGACACGGTGTGATCACCGTAACCGCCCGAGGCGCTGAATTCCTCGTGCGCCATCTTGATGCCGTTGACCAGCGGCACACCGACAAAGGCATAGGTACCCGTCGTGGAGAGAACCGCGGCGATCTTCGCCTCATCGGCCTGCGCCGTCCCCGCAACCATAGTTGCCCCCAAAACCGACGTAGCAAGCAACTTTCCAAAACATGTCATGATTTTTTCTCCCTGATTTTGATTAGTATTTTCATTGTGGTGCGTCATACTTCCGCATCGACACCAAGATAATGTGCGACCACGCCTTCGTCGGCGGCGAGATCGGCACTGTTTCCCGACAGGACGATCCGGCCCTGATCGAGGATGTATGCCCGGTTTGACAAGTCGAGCGCGAGCGTCGCGTTTTGCTCGATGAGCAAGATTGTCATGCCCTTCTCCTTGAGCGTTCTCAATGCGGCGAAGACCTGCGAGATCACGACCGGTGCAAGCCCGAGGCTTGGCTCGTCCAGCAAAAGCAACTTGGGTGCCCCCATAAGGGCCCGACCGATGGCCAGCATTTGCTGTTGGCCGCCCGACAGCGACCCGGCCAGTTGCGTAGACCGTTCCTGAAGGATCGGGAACAGCTCGAAAACGTCCTTGACGTCCAGATCGGATGGCCTGCCGCGAAGCGCAGTAGCGCCCAGCTGGAGGTTTTCGAGCACCGTCATATCGGAAAAGACCTGCCGACCCTCGGGCACCTGCAACACTCCCTTTGCGGAGATAGTCCAGGGCCGAAGATGGGTGAAGTCCTCACCGCCGACGTGAATGGTGCCCGAGGCGGCCGAAACCAGTCCCGAAATGGTGTTGATCAGTGTCGATTTACCGGCGCCGTTCGGCCCGATCAGAGCGACAACCTCGCCCGCGCCCACGGTCAGGGACACCCCTCGCAGGGCGACGATCCCGTCATAGCGTACTTCCAGGTCAGCGATATCAAGCATGTTCGCCTCCGATATAGGCCGCCATCACCTCGGGATCGCGCAGGACGACCGTCGGTGCGCCTTCGGCAATCAGGCGCCCGCCGTCCAGGACGTAGATGTATTCGCATAGCTTCGAGACGAAGCGGATATTGTGTTCGATCAGCAAGATGCCCATGCCCGTCGAGGCCAGTTCCTGAAAAAGCTCCGCCAAGGAGTCTGACTCGACATCATTCATCCCCGCGATTGGCTCATCGAGCAGCATGAATTCGGGCTCCGAGGCCAGTGCGCGCATCATCTCCAGCTTGCGCTGGTGTCCGTATGACAGCCCGCCCGCGGGGAAGTCCGCCAACGCGCTCATCCCGAAGCGCTGTAGCAGTTCCTCGGCCATTTTGACGATCTTCTCGGATTCCCGGCGTGCACTGGGCAGGCCCAGGATCGCCGCCAGGGTCGAGCATTTCTCGTGCCGGTGAAAGCCGATCAGGATGTTTTCCAGAACCGAATTGTCCGGCAGAATTCGGATGTTCTGAAAGGTTCGCGCCAGCCGGGCGCGGCAGATCTCGTCGGCGGAGGCATGGGTAATGTCCCGACCTCCGACCGAAATCTGTCCGTCGCTGACCGCCAGCATTCCAGTGATCATATTGACGATCGTGGTCTTGCCGGCCCCGTTCGGTCCGATCAAGCCGGTGATCTTACCCTTAGGGACGGTGATGTTCACCGAGTCGGACGCGACGACGCCACCGAACCGCTTGCTGACATTTTGTAGGGTCAGAGACATAATTCAGTTCCTCGTGGCAGTTGTGGCTACGGAGTCGGATTTGGCTAGGCGCGCGCTCAGCCTGCGGGCACGGGCGCGCTCGATCAGAGTGTCCGCGATCCCGTGGGGGAGGTAGTTGATGACAAGGATCAGCAGCAGGCCATAGACCAGCATCCGCGCCTCGGCGAGCGGCCGGGCGATCTCGGGAAGGAGCAGCAAGATCGCGGTGCCGACAATGGGTCCGATAATCGTGTTCCGCCCCCCCAGCACCACATAGGCCAGGATGGAGATCAGGAAGGTAAAGCCGAATTGCGACGGTGCCAAAGCGTAGGAGTGGAAGGCCTCCAGCGCGCCATAGACTCCGGCGAGCGCACCGGAAATGATAAAGGCCAGGGTCTGGTGCCGGACGATCGAGACGCCCAGCGAGGCCGCGACGGCCTCGTTCTGTCGGATGGCGTCGAAGGCGCGGCCCAGGCGACTGTTCGTGATGGTGTACATCAGGTAGACGGTCAGGATGCCGGCGATCAGAAGGGTCACGGTCCCTACTGTCTTGGGGATGCCGTTCAGGCCCTGCGGCCCGCCCGTCAACCCGCTGGCGTAGATGTTCAGCGACAGGACGATCTGGATGAAGGCCACCGTGGCAATGGCCTGATAGACCCCGCGTAACCGGGCAAGCGGAATGGACAGTCCAAGGGCAACGATTCCCCCTGCGAGCCCCGCCAGAAGAAGTGCTACGGGCGCGGGGAACCCGAGTGAAACAACAAGGATGCCGCCGGTGTAGGCGCCCACCGCGGCAAGGCCCGCCGTGGCCAGCGAAAAGACCCCGGCCCGCAGCACCAACCACTGGCTATAGGCCATACCAAGGTGCAGCAGGAACAGATCGAAGAGCGGCTGATATCCCAAAAGGATGTTTGTCATGAATTTACCTCCGACCGCGCAGGATGCCAGCTTCTTCCCTGCCCATCAGGCCTGTGGGCTTGACGAGAAGGATCAGGAACATGGCGGAAAAGATGAATGCCGTGGTCAGACCGGACGGCAGGTAGGCAATGGCCAGCGTCTGGCCCATGCCGAAGATCAGACTGGCCAGAAGTGCGCCCGGGATGCTGCCCAGGCCGCCCAGGATGATGATCGCGAACCCGAACAGCAGATAGGGCTCACCCATCATGTAGTTGATGTTGTTGAACGCCAGCCCGACCAGAACACCCGCCGCCCCGGCCAATGCGCCTGAAATGAAATAGGTCAAGCTGTAGGTGCGGTTCGGGTTCACCCCCACCAGCGTCGCTGCCTTCTCATTGTCGGTGACGGCCCGGACCTGGCGGCCAAATGAGGTGCGGTAGAGGAACCAGGCCATGATCATCACGATCACGACCGCGGCCACCATCATGATCACTTGCAAGAGCGAGACGCGAAGACCCCAGAATCGGAAGATTACCACCGGAACGGTATCGAAGGGGAATCGGACGACCTGCGTCTTGGAGATCCACTGCCAAACCGTCATGATGACCAGGCTCGCGCCCATGGACGACAGGATAGCGCCGAACTCGGCATCGCCCGACTTGCGCAGCCTGCGGAAACAGACGATCTCGATCAGCACCGACAGAAGGCCGGAAATGATGATCGCCGCCAGGAACCCCAGGATCAGCGGACCGCCGGCCTCGACGGTATAGTAGGCCACGAAAGCACCGGTCATGAAGACCGCCCCATGTGCCAGGTTGAGAAAGCGTTGAATGCCGAAGATCAGATTGAAACCGACCGCGAACAGTGCATACACCCCCCCGACGACCAGCCCGTTCAACAATTGCTGAAGCAGCATCATTATCCTCCCGTGTTAGGTGGCCACGATTTGGCCGCAGTACTGATCAAATTGCCGACACCGTCATGTCGGGCTCCCAAGAGGTGAAAACGCCAAGGGCTTCAGGATACGGTTTTCCTGCCGGTCCAGAAGCGGAAGAATCCGCCCCAGGAAGGCTTGCCACTCGGGCACCGCCGCCAGTTCTGATCGTCGCGCGTCGCGATCCTCGAGACTGTCGTACGCCCAGAGATGGACGGTCTGGTTCTGCACTCCGAACTCCGAGGTGAAATAGCCCACCATCTCCCCCAGCGTGCGGCTCTGCAGGTCGCGCACAGTTTCATATTCCTCCAGAAATTTCTGCAGACGTCCCGGGTGAAAGGTGTAGGTTCTTTCCTCTACGATCATCGTCGCCGGCTCCTCATTTCAGTGTTTCCAGGTAGCTGCGGTCATAATCCCTGAGCCCGGCCACCTCACCGGACACCAGGCGCTGCGCAAGGTCGGGATTGGCCAGTAGTGCCCGCCCGAAGGCAATCAGGTCGAACTCGCCATCCTCAATCGCATCGGCGGCCCATTGCAGGGTTCTTGGCGACAGAGCGCCGCGCTTCTTGCCATCCGCCGCCTTGAAGTCCCGATCCAGAAGTGCGGAGCCTACGGCGATCACCGGACGCCCGGACAGACGGCGCACCCAGGACGCCAGACTCGCTCCACTGGACGAAAAGACCTGGTCCCAGAAACGCCGCGTCGAGACGTGGAACCCGTCCACACCGGATGCCACCAGCGGCTTCAGCCAGTCCGAGAGTTCCTCAGGAGTTCCGACGACACGGGCCTGGAAATCCAGTTGTTTCCACTGAGATATGCGCAAGGTGACGATGAAGTCCGATCCCGCCTGCGCCTTGCATTCGTGGATGACTTCGGCGGCGAAACGACAGCGGGCCGCGATGTCGCCGCCGTAGCAGTCCTTGCGCAAATTGCTTTCCGACCAGAAAAACTGGTCGGGCAGGTACCCATGCGCGGCATGGATCTCAACCCCGTCAAAACCGACCTCGCGTGCCTGTCGCGCCGCTTGCCCGTAGTCGCGCACTGTACGGGCGATCTGTCGGGTTGTCATGGCTGTTCCGACCGGATACCCCGTCGCGGCCAGCCCGGACGGGCTGACCCGTGACACGTCGAGGCTGTCGGGCATGTTGATCATCGAGGGCGTGAAGCCGCCGACATGCCAGATTTGCGCCAGGATCGCAGCCCCTGCGGCCTTGACCGGCGCGACGACACGCGCCCAGCCCGCCAGCGCATCGGCACCGTAGAGCCGGGGCACGTTACGTCCGAACCTGCCCTCTTCGTTGGGCGCCGCGCCCTCTGTCACGATCATGCCGACGCCGCCTTCAGCCCGCCGGGCATAATAGCGGGCCATCTCCAGGGTCGGTACACCATCGGGCGCACATTCCCGTGTCATGGGCGCCATGACAATCCGGTTGCGCAGCCGCAAACCGCCCAGGTCGAAACCGCTGGTGAGCACTTCGTGGTCGCAGGGGCGGGGTATCTGTTGCACCTCCATCTCAGGTTGCCAGAAATCCGCCATCGACCGGGATAGCCGTGCCGCTGACATAAGCTGCAGCGTCAGTCGCCAGAAACAGGACCACCCGCGCGACATCGTCCCATTCGCCGATCCGGCGCAGCGGGATGCTTTCGATCAGGCGGTCACGCGTCGCATGGCTGGCGCCCTGCCGGTCGCGCATGGGCGGCATTACACCGGGATGGATACAGTTTACCCTGATGCCCTCGGGGCCATATTCCGCGGCCGCCGCGCGCGTGAAGGCTTCGACCGCGCCCTTGGTCGCATGATAGGCCATGTGCACTCCCGGCGTTCCGACCCGCGCGCAGATCGAGCCGGTAGTGATGATCGAGGCGCCCCTGCCCATCAAGGGCCGGATCGCTTGAACGCCCAGCATGGTACCCCGCAGGTTGATCGCGATGAGCTTTTCCATCAAGTCTGACGACAAGACATCCGGCGCGGCGGAGCCATTCGCCCCTGCGTTGCAGACCAGGACATCGACCCGGCCTTCCTCCGAAGCAATGCTGGCAGCAAGGTCGGCCCAGCCCGCCTCGCCAGATACGTCGAGTTCATGGAAACGCGCCGAAAGCCCTTGGTCCCGCAGCCCTTGAGCGACGGCCTCGCCCTCGTCGCGCAGGATATCCGCGACGATCACCCGTGCGCCCGCAGCGGCAAGGAGTTCCGCCTCGCGTCGGCCCATGCCAGAGGCGGCGCCGGTGACGAGAGCGACCTTGTCGGCCAAGTTCGATGGGAGTCCTTCGGTCATGTGTTAACCTCCTGAAGTTCTAATGCGGCTTCCGCCGCGATCTGGCCAAAACAAAACCCCTCGGAGAGATTGCATCCGTCGGAGGGGTAGAGCATCCCTGTCGCCTGTCCCAACTCTCCGGCTGCAAAAAGTCCGGGGATCGGTTGGCCGCGCGTGTCCAATACCTCGGCGCGCGCGTTGCGGCGCGGGCCGCCGGTGGTGTTCGAGCCTCCGGGATAGAGACGCACACAGTAGAATGGCCCCTCATCCAGCGGCACCATCGTCTCGGCCGGACGGCCGTGCGGGTCGGGTGCTCCGTCGCGGCAGGCGGCGTTGTACGCGGCCACCTCCGCCTCGGCACCCTCGGGATCCTCGACCCCCGCCGCGGCCGCCGCCTCGGCAATAGTCGCACCCGAGGCGATCCAGCCGCGCTCGATCTCGGCCCTGTTGTCACTGCTCCAGTTATAGAGGCCAACCGCGTGCGCCCCGACCGAGGGCAGTGTCAGCATGCCCGCCTTGCGCCGCTTTTCATCGAAGAACCAGTAAGAAGGGTTGCGCGGCGTTTCCCCGGTAGCGGGGTCATAGGACAGCAGATGATAGTAGAAACCATGAAGCAGGTCGGCCTGGGCGCTTTCGTCGGCAAAGCGTTTGCCATTGCAGTCCGTGATCACGTAGCCCGGCGGGTTAAGGAACAGCATCACCGGCAGGTCGCTCCCGTCCTCCAACGGAAAATTCCCGATGGCCCGCCCGATCATCTGGTTCATGTGCCAGAGATCGGCACCCACATCCTGCGCCATGCGCACACCGTCGCCGGTATTGCCGGGATTGCCGTAGAAATAGACCGGCCAGGTGCGCAGGTAGTCCTGCTTCATCTGCGCGTTGTGCAGATAGCCGCCACAAGTCAGAATGACGCCCTTGCGGGCCTCGATCCGGCGGCCATCGGTGGTCTCGACCCCGATGACCCGGCCACTCCGGTTCCGAATTAGCCGGTCGGCGGGTGCGTTCCAGAGAACCGGCACCTTGGTCTTCTCATGGAAATTGGACACCAGTTGGTCCCAAAGGAACGTCCCCGCCTTGCCATTCTGATCGAGCCGCGTCTTGGCACCTCCGGGCTGGTAAACGCCCAATGCTTCGGCGCCTTCGAAGTCCGGATGCTCCGCACCGCCGACATGCTTCAGGTCGAGCCCCGGCGCAATTTCGAGCAACCAGTCGATGAGCGTTATCGCGCGACGGGCCCAGGCTTCGCTGACGTCCCGGGGCACCATTCCCCCGGCGCAACGGTCAAGATAGTCCGTCGCGCCGGCGATATCTGTCGCGGCCATCATCATGCCACCGGACATGCGGGTGCTGGGAGTATGGGCGTCCTGCGCCTGTTTCTCCAGCACCAGCGTCTCCGCTCCCGCACGCCAGGCGGAGATCGCCGCGGCCAGTCCGGCACAACCGAAACCGACAACAACAATGTCCGCGCTGCGATCGAAATCCGCCGACGACTCCCCCATCAAGCCTGTCCTTGGCGAAGGACAAAGGGAAACGACTCGAAATGCTTGCGTTCGGTGCTTTCGTCGATGACCGGCGCCTCGTCAGGATCGAACTCGATTCCCGCCTCCAGCAGCGCCTGAACAACGAGGTAAAGGGTGCCATACTCTGTTTCACCCTCCTCGTCTCCGGCGACCGCCATCGGCATACCCGCCGCCAGAATGCGCCCCACACAGGCATGGGCGCCGGCCCCGAATGTCGCACCGTAAAGAGGAACCCGGCGCGGAAGCTCGCGATAGGGATTGAAGGTGGCGGCATCGTCTCCGAAAACCGAGTTGTCACGGTTGCCCGTCCCGATGTTCACGTCGACGATCTCTTCCTCATCGACCGAAGCACCGTCAGGCAGATCCATCGGACACAGCGCCTTGCGCCGCGCCACGGGGCTGGCCGGATGCAGACGCAGCGATTCCCAGATGAATTTCTGCAAGGTCGCGGGGTCAGTCAGCAGTTCGGCCCGCGTTTCCGGATGCGCAGAGCACCAGGTCAGGATTTCCCACATCGTGTTCTGAAGCGCATTGGCCTGCGTGAAGGCACCGGCGAGAATGAAAAAGGCGGTATCGCGGACCAGCTGGTCCTCCTCGATCTCCCCGTCAAACGCCTGCAGCATGCAGACCAGCATGTCTCGCGGCAGATCGACGGAAGGGTCCTCGGCCTTTTTCGCGATAAGCGCGCGACGGCGGGCGGCGGAATGTTCATAGAAAGAGACCTTGAACAGGTCCAGCGCCTCCTGGATCTCTGCGCGCGCCTCGTCGATGCTGCCGCTCAGCATCTGGCCGATGGTTGGCGCCTTGCCCAGCTTGGTAATGATCTCCAGCATTCGGTCGGTCTGGGCCTCGGTATGGTCCCGGTCGAGCCCTGCCGCATCTGCCACCAGGTTGACGAGGACACGGTAGGAAAAGGTGCCGAGGTCGCCGCGCCCGGCCGCCACGACCGGAGCCAGCGTCTCATCGAGGGCCAGGGGGAATACGCGGTTTTGGTACTGGCGAAAGAACTCGCGCGTAAACAGGCTTTGCACCACGCGGCGCTTGCGTTTGTGTTCCTCTCCATGAAGGCTGACCACCGTGGAGGTCAGGAACAGCGGGTCCGCATCGTAGAGGGCCTGCTTGAGATCCGGCACCCGCAGCGTCGGCTCCAGGTTCGCGTAGTCATTGACAGAATGCATGTTCTTTCCTCCCTTAGATTTTTTTTAAGTTTTCAACTTCAAAGATCCGAAATCCCCAAAGCCAATCCGCCGTCTATCACCAGCGAAGCTCCCGTGGTCCATTCGGCGCAGCACATGTATGCTATCGCCTCGGCCAACTCCTCTGACGTGCCGATCCGGCCCAGAGCGTGCGAGGATTCCAGTGCCTTCATGCGCACCTTCTGTTCCTCTTCGGAGACCACGCCCGCGCGAATGTTCAGCTCGGTCGACACGGCACCGGGAATGACGCAGTTCACCCGCACCTTGCGATTGCCCAGTTCGGCCGCCAGCACCCGGGCCAGCACCTCGACCGCGCCCTTGGTCGCGGCATAAGGCGATGCGCCGGGATATGCGCGCCGGGTATGCACCGAGCCGAGGAAGATCACCGCGCCTTGGCGCGCCTCCAGATGCGGCAGGGCCAGCGCGGTCAGGATCATGCCCGAGACGACATTTGTGTCGAAGACTTCCCGCAGCCCGTCACGCGTCATTTCGGTGATCGACCCGCGCAGCATGTTGCCGGCATTGTTGACAAGCGCGTCCAGTCCTCCGCCCTGCGCCACCGCCGCCTCGACGATGCGGACACAATCCTCGTCGCGGGTAATGTCCCCGACTTCGTAATGGCAAAGAGGGCCTATGCTGTCGGCCACAGCCTTTAACTTTTCTTCGCGCCGTCCGCAGATCGTGACTTTGGCGCCATGGCGGGCAAAATAGCGCGCCGTCCCCTCGCCGATGCCCGAGCCACCTCCCGTGATGAGGATCGACATTTCGTTCATAGGTTTCATCTGTTGTTGTTCCCATTCTTACCCGCAACCCAGAGCGCGGCTTGCTGGATGAATCGAGCCTGTTCCGGATTGGCTATAGAGGTCAGGTCGTGACCAATCGTCAGCGTCACCGCCCGCGGGCCCCCGTCGCCGCGGTCACGGGCCCACGCGACGGGGTAATCCACCCCTTCGCGCGTCCGGCCCTGGGCGAGGATGATGGCCTCGGGGTGGATGGCCAGATCCCTGTAATGTTCGTCGATTACGCAAAAGGGCGCGATACCCTCTGTCACGGGATGATCGCCCAACGGGGTGACATCGACGCTTTCCAGTCCGGGCGCGTGATAACTTTGCCCCCAGACCCATCCACCGGCCAGAAGGTCATGCCAGCCTTGCCAATCGTCGAAACAGATACAGCCCGTATGAAGGGCGACGATCCCGCCACCCGCTCCAGCATGCGCTTCGAGCGCGCGCACCAGGTCCGGTTGGGTTTCATAGGCCCATTGTTCTGTGTAGGGCGCGTATTTCTCATTTCCCAGCATCCGGAACCGTAGCGCCTGCACCACCACCACATCTGCCGGCGCACTGTCGAGCGCGGCGACGAGTTCTGCCGGCGAACCGACCAGTTCCATCTCCATGCCCGCTGTGGCCAGGATGCCCGCTGTGGCTGCGGTCATTTGCCCGAAGTCGTGGAAGATACCGCCTGTCAGAATGACCACGCGCATCCGCTCATTCCCGCGGCAGCGCGCGCAGCAGGCTGTGACAGACCCCGCCATCCACGACCAGTTGATGCGCATTGACATAGCGGGCCTGCGGCGAAGCGAGATACCAGACCGCCTCGGCGATGTCGTCGATCGAACCAAGCCCGCCATGAGGCACAGCGCCTTCCCGCGCGGCCCGGACCTTGGGATCGGTGAAGAACGGCGCGGACATGCCCCCGTCGATGAAACCCGGAGCAATGCTGTTGACGCGAATGCCCAGGCCGCCCCATTCCAGAGCCATCTGTTCAGTCAACTTTGCTATCGCTGCCTTTGCCGCTGGATAGGCCCCGGCGCCTGGACCGGGTGTCACCGCGTTGATCGAGCTGAAATTGACAATGACGCCGCCACTTTCCCTCATCTTTCCGGCCGCCGCCTGAGCACACAGAAAGGTGCCCATGACGTGCACATCCAGAACGCGCCGGAACTCTTCGGCAGTCTGGTTGAGCAGCGGGCCAGTGGCCAGCACGCCCGCGTTATTCACCAGAACGTCCAGGGCACCGAATTGCTCGAATGCGGCATTGACAGCGGCCTGATCGGTCACGTCGGCGACCAGCGGAACCCCGTTTGAAAGGGATGCGGCGGTCTTGCGGGTCAGTTCGGGGTCCAGATCCATAACCCCGACGCGATACCCTTCCGCATCAAATTTGGCTGCGACGCCTGCCCCCAGGCCGGCGGCAGCCCCGGTTACGATCACGGAATTCATGCTCATGTCCGGGCTTCCGATTTCAAAAGGACGGGATAGGACGAAAAGTTCATACGGGAGGTGTTGGCATCCTGTACCGCGGGACGGTCCGGGTCGGGACGCACGTCCCGGTCCAGCAGCGTCTGCACCAGGCGTGCCACGATTCCGTACTGATGGGTTTCAGGATCGGTGTCGGGTCCGGCTGGCAGCCCGCCGTCAAGATCGCGGCCGAGGCACATGTGCATTCCGTAACCGAAGGTCAGGCCCCACATCGGCACACCTTCCGGCAGCGGGCGATCCGGGTCGAAATCGTCCGCCGTTTCGCCGAAGAGATCGCGTTGCCGGTTGGCAGTTGCAAAGTCCAGCTCGACCCGCCCCTCGCTGGACATCGGGCAGGCTGTTTCGGGGCTACGCCAGGCCACCGGGCTGGCCGGATGCAAACGAAAGCTCTCATGCACGCAGCGCTGGACGTAAATCCGGTCCTCGCGCAACTCCCTTCGCGCATCGAGGTCGGGCCATCGAGTGAAAATCTCGTGCAGCGCGTGGACCATTGAATTGGCTGTGGAATGCGATCCAGCCTGCAGGAAAAAGGCCATCTCGCGCAGGATTACCTCATCGGTGATCCCCAGCTTTTCCTGGTTCTGCAACAAGAGGGTCAGCACATCGCGCGGCAGGACCTCGTCCTCTTTCGCCAAGAGCGCCTTACGCCGTTCGACCGATGGTTCGAGGAAGGCTGTCCGCAATTCTTCGAGCGCCGCGCGCGCCTCGGTGCGCACTTCCTCCTTGTTTCGGGTCGAATGGACCAGCGTCGCGCATTCCGAGAATACCTTGACCAGCTTCAGCAGGCGTTCGGTTTCCTCGGGCGATTTCTCGGAGCGGTCGAGGCCCGCGAAATCCGCAGTAAGGTTCATCGTGACGCGATACCCGAATTCGATCAGATCCATCTTTCCGTCTGCGGAAAGCGGCCCGATGACCTGCGCCAGAGCGGGCAGGAATATTTCGGTCTCATAGATCGAGAAAAAGTCTTTGCGCAGAACGGAAAACTCCAGGACCCGGCGTTTGTGATGATCTCTTCCGTGCAACTTCAGCAGCACATCGTCCATGACGACGCCGCCTTCGTCATACAGCGCCTGACGCATGGAACGATCCGTCAGGACGCGCGTGATCTCGTGGTAATCGGTTATGACCTGGCCACCCATTAAAGCCTCCTTGCAGACAATTGAACGTCACGATAATGAACGTCACGATAACTTTTGATGCTTGGCATATGCACGTGACCGCTTTCTTGGTGTGAAGCCATGAATGGCACCTTCCAATCTCCCCCGACATCTTGCTTTCATCCAGTATTCCGGGGGAGGTCACTATGGTCAAATTTAATAACAATAAGGGTGGTATCTGTTTTTCAGATGCAATCGCGCAGACCGCTGCCGGCTGTTTCAGCCCTCGTATTTCGGCCAACCTTCCCGGATCGGGTCGGTGCCGTCCCAGCCCTTCGCAGCCGCCTCGACCTGCTCGAAAATCGAGGCGCGTTCGGGTCCCTTAAGGGTCACTTCAAAAACCATTTTCGGATCATCTGGGTGTTCGAGATAGGCGAAAGGCCCATAGTTTGACCGGCCTTCCTGGATTATGCGCCAGCCAACGGTCTGCGCCCGGCTCACCACGCCGTCGAAATCCTCTTCCCAGGACGAGACATGCTGCAGCAGGTTGCCAGATGGGTAGAGGTCCAGCCATTCGGTGTAGATGCTGCCGACCGGACTTACCTGTTGGATCAGTTCGATTTGATGCGTACCGCTGTTGGCCAAGGCCACGTGCATTTCCAGTTCGATTTCCCGATCCCGGTAGGTGCACATAGGCAATTGCACGTTGCGCGCCACGAACCAGGGCCCGATCCCGACCGTCCCGGACAAAAAGGCCATCCGCTCGTTGATGTCGCGGACCACATAGCCTGACTGCCGGATGCTTCCGAAGATTCTGCTCACTTTTTTCTCCCTTGAGGTATACTGATGATGTGTGCCGAGGATCAACATTAGCACCGGTTCCCCGATCAGTCCCCTCCTGACGGAATCAAGTATCTTCGGATAAGAGCTTGATGATTAAGGCAAATGGAGCCTCAAGTCTGAACCACACTGCCCTGTCGGACAATTCTTCGCGCCCGGCCATACCCTCGGCACCCCTTCGCGCGGTCAGACCACGGGCAGAACGCTGGTGCGCTTGACCACGCCATAGACAAAGCTGGTGTCGATCGACGCGATGCCGCCGATCGTGTGCAACCGCCTGCGCACGAACCGCTCGTAATCGGGCAGATCGGCCACCACGACGCGCAACAGGTAATCCTGCACGCCCGTCATCACGAAGCATTCCAGCACCTGATCCACCCGCGCCACCGCCGCCTCGAACTGCTGCACCGCCTCCTCGGTATGACGCGCCAGCGAAACCCGCACGAAGACCGTCACCGGCAGGCCATAGGCGGCCTCATCCACAAGCGCGGCATAGCCCCGGATCGCGCCTGATTTCTCCAGATTGCGCACGCGGCGCAGACAGGGTGAGGGCGACAGGTTCACCTCCGCCGCCAGGTCCTGATTGGTCATGCGCGCATCGCGCTGCAAGGCGCGAACAATCTGCCGATCCTTCTGATCCATGCGGGCCTCCATTGGCATAATATTCCAATATAGTGACAAATGCGGGCAGGATTGGCAATTTCAAAGCGCCGTTTCCGTCCCATGATGCCGCATCACACGGAGGACATCATGACCGACAGCTTCGCCACCCGCGCCATTCACCACGGCTACGATCCCATGCAGAACGAGGGCGCGCTGACCCCTCCCCTGCACCTGACGTCCACCTTCGCCTTCGACACGGCGGAGCATGGCGGCCAGATGTTCGCGGGGGAGCGGCCGGGCCACGTCTATTCCCGCGTCTCGAACCCCACCAATGACCTGCTGGAGCGGCGCATCGCGGTGCTGGAGGGGGGCGAGGCCGGCCTTGCACTGTCGTCAGGGATGGGGGCCATCACCTCGACCATGTGGACCTTGCTCGCGCCGGGGGATGAGGTGATCCTGGACAAGACCCTCTACGGTTGCACGTTCTCGTTCATGCAGCACGGGCTGGCGAAGTTCGGCATCACCGTGACCCATATCGATCTGACCGACCCTGCCAACCTCGAAGCCGCCATCGGCCCCCGCACCAGGGTCGTGTATTTCGAGACGCCGGCCAACCCCAACATGCGGCTGGTGGACATTGCCGCCACGGCTGAGATTGCCCACGCCGCCGGGGCCGTGGTGGTGGTGGACAACACCTACGCCACCCCCTACCTGACCCGCCCGATCGAACACGGAGCGGACATCGTGGTGCATTCGGCCACCAAGTATCTGGGCGGGCACGGCGATGTCGTGGCGGGGCTGCTGGTGGGTTCGGCCGAGATGGTGGAACAGATCCGCCTCTACGGCATGAAGGACATGACCGGCGCCGTCATGGCCCCTTTCAATGCGATGATGATCCTGCGCGGGCTCAAAACGCTGGAGCTGCGGATGGACCGTGTGTGCGCCAGCGCCCACACCATCGCGCGGATGCTCGACTCCACACCCGGCGTGGCCAGCGTGCACTACCCCGCCCTGCCCGGCTTTGCGCAATATGACCTTGCGCAGCGGCAGATGGCACAGGCGGGCGGCATGATCGCGTTCGAGCTGGAGGGCGGTCTGGATGCGGGTCGCGCGATGATGGACCGGCTGCACCTGATCACGCGGGCGGTCAGCCTCGGCGATGCGGAGACGTTGATCCAGCATCCCGCCAGCATGACCCATTCGACCTACACCCCGCAGGAGCGCGCCGAGCATGGCATCGCGGAGGGGCTGGTGCGCCTGTCCGTCGGATTGGAGGGCGTGGAGGATTTGCTGGCCGATCTGCGGCAGGCGCTGCGCCCTGCCCCGCACCGGGCCGTCGCGTGACTGTTCCCCGCGGGGAATAGGTCAGCACTTCACACCCATTCCCCGCGGGGAACCCCCCTGCCCGCCCGGCAGCCCCGGCCCGCTCAATTGGAATCGAGCGCCCGCAGGAAGGCCAGAACCGCCTGCTCCATCCGGCTGGCCTCGTAATCCGAGAAGTCCTTGTCCAGCTTCAGCTCCACCCGCCCGGCACTGGCGACCAGCTTCGCCGTGCCCTCGGGCCGCTCGATGCGCAGGGTCGTCTTGCCGCGGGGCTTTGCCGTCTGGCTCATCTTATCGCTGCCGGTGCGCGCCGGGGTCGCCGTCTCCGCCGCGCCACCGGCGAAACGGCGCAGAACGGCCAGCTCCTCCTCCACCGTGCGGTTGGGCATGTCGCGCAGCGCGCGGACGATTGCGCCCTGCACCTCCGGCATTTCAGACAGGCGGTTGCGCAGGCTTAGCCCCAGCGCGCGGGGGATTTCCTCGGGATATTCCAGATGCTGCTCCAGCACCTCCAGCAACAGGGTGAAGCTGCGGATATAGCTGCGCTTTTGCGCGCTGGAGGACGCATAGAGCAGCCGGATCGCCTCCTCCACCCCCGGCGCGCCGACCTGCGGATCGACGGCATAATCACGGGCAAGCGCGGCCATCTCGGCAAAGGAGATGTTCTTGCGCACCAGGTTTTCATCGACCATCCGGCGATAGAGCATGTCCACCCCCTGCCCCGCCGGCGCGATCCCTGCGGGGATGGTGGCATAGCTCTCGTCGTCCTCGGCCAGCGCGCGAAACGCGGCCAGCCGTCGGTAGCCCTGGATCAGCTCATAGGTTCCATCCTCCGCCTGCTCGACCTGAATCGGGTTCGACAGCCCGACCTCGCGGATCGAGGCGATCAGGTCGCGCAGATCGGCATCCGCCTTGGTATGGCGGTCGCGGACCAGCTTGCTCATCTTAACCGCATCCAGCGGGATGCGCGCGACGATCAGGCCCTGTTTCTTGAGCGCCACGAACTCATGGGCCAGCCGGTCATTCTCCGCCCGGATGGCCTCGACCGTATCGGCCCGCGCGGCGCGGCTGTCGCCGGTTTCGCGCACGGCGGTGGCCATGGGGCCGCGCCGCCCGGCAGGGCCGGTGCCGCTCGTGGACGTATCCGTTGCCGCGTCGCCTGATGCTGTTTTGCCTGTATTGCCAGGCGCTGTGCTCGGCGCCGGGTCGTCCGGCAGGTCGATCTGAAAGGTGCGTCGCTTACGGCTCATCATACTCTCCTCTCACACACGCGGCCCGATCCGAGGGGGCCCGCAGGGTGCGGTGTCTCGGTCGGTCGGGTGCGTGCGAGGGGCCGCACTGCCACGCCAACTTGACCGCATATCGTTAACATTTCGTAACCCTTCCCCGCGGGGAATAGGTATCGCGTCCTGACCCATTCCCCGCGGGGAACCTCACTCCACATCGTCCCAGACTCCGATCAGATGGTCGCGGAATTCCAGATAGGCCCGGTCGAAACTGTCACGCGCCCGTCGCCAGGTCGCGCGCGTCATGTCGCGGTAATCCACCTCGTAGATCGAGGACAGGAACCGGCCCGACTGCTCCACCGCGCGGGTCAGCTCGATCGGATGCTCCGTCATCCGCTCGCCCCAGACCTTGCGAAAGGCGTCGAACATGGCGCGGTGCAATTCATTGCCCGGCTCATAGCGCGTCATCAGAAAGCGCATTTCGTGAAAGCTCTTGGGCAGGTCCAGGTTCCCCGCGGGGAAGCCATGGGCCAGATCCTCCAACGCCTCGGACAATTGCCCGACAAAGGAGGTGGTGGAATCGTATTCCCAATATCCCGGCCCCGACGGCACCCACAGCACATCCGCCGCAAAGACCGCATTCATCGACTGATAGCCGATGGCGGGCGGGCAGTCGAAGATCACGATGTCGTAGCTGTCATCGGGCAGGGCATCCAGCCAGCGGTCGATGGCGGCAAAGAAGGACCATTCGGGATTGATATGGCGATACTGGGCGGAGGCGAACTCGACAAAGGCCGCGTTGGCGCAGCTGGGCACGATGTCGATGGTGGGCCAGGCCGTCGGCTTGATGAAGTCCGTCACCCGCAACGCCCCCAACCCCATGTCGAGGATCGAGGACGGCAGATCGCGGCGCGGAACGCTGCGCCCCGATTCGGCGGCGACCGGCGCCGCGTTCTGCTCGGCGGTCTGCCGCTCCAGATCGCGCACCATGATGCCCCAGACGGTGTGATCCTCGCTCACATCGTTGAGCCCCATCGAATGGCTGAGCGTCGCCTGCGGATCGAAGTCCACCGCCAACACGCGGTAGCCGTCCAGGGCGGCGGCATGGGCGAAGTGCAGCGCCACGGTGGACTTGCCCGCGCCGCCCTTGAAGTTCGCGATGGCGGCGCGAATGGCGCGCTTGCCCTCGGGGCGGGGGGGCAACAACGACTTGCGCCCGATCCGCATGCGCCGGCGCAGCTCGTTGATCTCCTCAAGGCTGAACCAGCGCTGCCGTCCATCCACCTCGACATTCCCCGCGGGGAAGGAGGGGTCGGCGGCCAGCTTGCCGCGAAAGGTGTTCTGGTTGATGCCCAGGATCAGCTCCGCCACCTCCCACGAGGAAAAGCGGCGCAGGGTCTTGGTCATCTCGGGCGAGAAGGTCTGCTCGCGTATCCAGCCCTGCATCTTGAGCGAGCGGGCCTGAAGGGTGGCGAGGTCGGTATGGTCGAACATGGGCATTTCCCCAAAACGTAAAATCAGCTTCATTCGTGAAATACGCCGAATTTGCCAAAGGAGCAATTTCTTTCCATGCTGGCAAAGGGAAACGGTTCCCCGCGGGGAAAGCCCTTTGCTGCAAGGCGATGGGGCGGGGGCCACTGATTCGCGGTTGCCGTGGCCCTGGCGCGCCATATTGGGGGACAGGGCGAGAGGTTCCGCTACAGATTGGGGGACATTTGCCCTCGAATGGGGGACAGCCTGCATGTCACCCTATACCATTGATACCTGACTTTATTCTTTGAAGGAGATCGGGAAGGGAGGGCGCGTTAACCGATCCTTGACAGAATCGGGTTATCAAACGCTAATCCTTCAAGAGCAGTGAAAAGCGTTTCGATGAGAGTCGGCCCGGTTCCTGTCGCCCGAAGCGTCGGGGCCGATGGAGGATCAGAGAGCAGACCCGCAAACGCACCGGAAGGCAGGACCGATGCGGGCGACAGATGGCAAGCAGGCGTTCATGGGGCAGGGCGCCGCGGAACGCAAATACGATCTTCTCACCGCGCTTGGCGCGTGGGGGATGGGGCAGGGCGGTGCGGAGGCGATGCTGGCCTTGCGGCTGAGCACGCTGATCACGGCCCGGTACAATTGGCGGCGCGATGAGTTGACCACCGGCCAGCGTGAGATCGCGGCGCTGTGGTCGGTGGATACGCGCACGGTCAAGCGGCAGATGGCGCGGTTGCGTGAGCTTGGCTGGCTGGTGCTGGTGCGGCAGGGCGCGCGGGGCCGGGTGGCGGTCTACCGGCTGGATACGGCCGCGATCCTGCATGCGACGCGCGACAGTTTCGCGAATGTCGGCCCGGATTTCCTCGCGCGGATGACCGGAGACGGCATGGGCGATGGCACGGGCAATGACTTGAGGGCGTCGCAGCGAGATGGGCAGTCGAGCGGGCAAGCACGGGAGCAGGCGGGCAACGTCGTGCGCTTTCCCGGCATCGCGGAGCCGGACGGGCAGGATGCGGGATGGGCGCGGATCTCGGGCCGGTTGCAGCGGGCGAATCCCCATACCCATGCGGCCTGGATCGCCGGATTGGCCGGACGGGTCGAGGTGGATCGGCTGATCCTGCGCGCGCCCAGCCGGTTTCATGCACGGCATGTCTCCACCCATTTGCGCGACACGATCTACAGCATGGCGGCGCTGGACGGCATCCGGCGGATCAGCATCGAGGGGATCGACCGCTAGAGAGGACGTGCCGGGGGTGCTGTGCCGATTCAATGCCGCATGTACAAGGCGTTGGATGGGACCGTGCCGATCATGGTCACCGCCGGCAACAATTACGCCAACGGTTGCAATGTCTAGATGCATTAGGGCTAGAGAGAGTCGGTCGTACTTTAAGATACTGCTTTCAAATCATAATTTCGCTATAGAGCGGATTGCCTCCTAATACTGCGCAATCTTGCAGAATTCAGTTTTCGTCCTTCATATTTGCCGTCGCGACGCGCCACCGGATGGGTCGGGTGGCCACGTGGGCACATGATTTTCTTCCTGGCATCCTTCCTCTTGGCATCGGGGCGAAAGCGCGGCCTGCCGCACCGCCGTTACCATGTCAGCAGGTAGCGGGTGGAGCGACCGCCGGAGGTGGAGCGGATGAGCGCGCCGGCGGACTCAATCATCGTCAGATCGCGGGTGGCGGTGGCGGCGGAGACTTTGGCCATCCTGGCATAGGGACCGGCGGACAGGCCCTGTTCCACGCGGATTTGCCCCTGTTCGAACAGGCGGCGCAGCACGGCGAGGGGGCGCGGCGGCAGGTCGGCATGGGCGGTGAGGTAGGCGTTGCGACGCACCAGAAAGCGGGCCTGCGCCGCCGCTTCGGTGATCCCGGCATCCAGACGGTCGAGAAACCACAGCACGAAGCCGGTGGCGTCGATATGGTCGCCCGCGTCGCGGCGACCGGTTTGCAGGGCGGCGTAATAGCCGCGCTTGTCCGCCTCGATCTGGCGGGACAGGGAGAAGGGCAGGGCGCCCTGGGTGGCGAAGATACGCTCGACTATGGCGCGCCCGATCCGGCCATTTCCATCGGCAAAGGGGTGGATGGATTCGAACCACAGATGCGCGAGGGCGGCCCGCACGGGCAGGGGGTGCGTGTCCCGCGCCAGCCAGCCGAGGAAGCGTTGCATTTCCTGGGGCACCCGCTCGGGCGGGGGGGCAGAATAGAGCACGTCGCGCGGCTGACCGCTGGGACCGCGCACGATGTCGATGGGAAAGCTGCGCCAGCGGCCGGGATCCTCAACCTCCATCCCGTGGAACAGCAGCGCATGCCAGCGGTGCAGGGTCGGGATGTCGAAGGGGGCTTGCGAATCTTCCTCGCTGGCGTCGGGGACACGCGTGTCAGCGGTGCGGGCGTCCAGCATCAGCTCGGCGATGGCGTCGCTGCGCCGTTGTGGCACGGTCTGCCGGTGGGTCAGTGAGGCGATTACGGAGGCTTCGATTTCGGGCGCGGGCAGGCGGACGCCCTCGATCGCGAAGCTGGCCAGAGCCTCACCCGTGATGGCGCGCAGGAAAATCTCCTGTCGCTCCGCTGCGCTCAACCCCGCGTGCAGGCCGTCGATGCTGCCCAGACGGGCCATGACATGGGCGAGGGGACGCTCCGTCTTGGCGGGGTCGTGACGGAAATGCGGCCAGGCGGGACTGTTCCAGATGTGCATGAGGGGATTATGGGGGATATTCGCGTCATGAATCAAGAAAATATGAGGGGATTAGCGGGAATAATCGCCTCACGCCCCGCTGGTGTCGCGCCGATGCGGGGGGTGGCCGGATACAGGATTTAAGATGGCGCGAAACCTGTATATGAGTGCATACCAGAACAGTCGTACAACGAAGAGGCCCGTCCATGTCTACCCCCGCACCCATCGTTTATACCGTCACCGACGAGGCGCCGCAGCTGGCGTCCGCTTCGCTGCTGCCCATCGTGCGCCGCTTCGCCGCGATGGCGGGGGTCGATGTGGTGGAGCGCGACATTTCTCTGGCGGGGCGTATCCTGGCGGTGTTTCCCGACAGCCTGACCGAGGCGCAGCGCCAGTCCGACGATCTGGCATGGCTGGGGGAGCTGGTGACAAAGCCCGAGGCGAATGTGATCAAGCTGCCCAACGTCTCCGCCTCCGTGCCTCAGCTGGTTGCGGCGATCGGTGAGTTGCAGGCCGCGAGCTATGCCGTGCCCGACTACCCCGAGGCTCCCGCCACCGAGGCGGAGAAGGACGCCCGCGCGCGCTACGATTCCATCAAGGGATCGGCCGTGAACCCGGTGCTGCGTGAGGGCAATTCGGACCGTCGCGCGCCGGCCGCCGTCAAGGCTTATGCCAAGTGCAACCCCCATTCCATGGGCACGTGGAGCGCGGACAGCAAGACGCGGGTCTCCACCATGGATGCGGGCGATTTCCGCTCGAATGAGAAGAGCGTGACGCTGGACGGCGACGCGACCCTCTCCATCGTGCACAAGGGCGCGAATGGGGAAACCGTGCTGAAGGACGGCATTTCGCTGCCCGCAGGCACCATCGTGGACGCGACGTTCATGAGCGTCGCCGCGCTGACGTCCTTCCTGGACGAGGCGATTGCGCAGACGGCGCAGGATGGCACGTTGTTCTCGCTGCACCTGAAGGCCACGATGATGAAGGTGTCGGACCCGATCATCTTCGGCCATGCGGTGCGCACGTACCTCGCGCCGGTGTTCGAGAAGTACGGCGAGGCGCTGGCCGCTGCGGGTGCGAATCCGAACGGCGGGCTGGGCTCGATGCTCGACGTGATCGACGGCATGGACAACGGCGCGGAAATCCGGGCCGAGATCGACGCGGTGCTGGGCCAGCGCCCACCGATGTACATGGTCAATTCGGACAAGGGGATCAGCAATCTGCATGTGCCCTCGGACGTGATCATCGACGCCTCGATGCCGGCGGTTCTGCGCGCGGGCGGCAAGGGCTGGGGCCCGGACGGGGCCGAGGGTGACACCAATTGCGTGATCCCCGACAGCTCCTACGCTGCCGTCTATGCGCGCAGCGTCGATTTCTTCAAGCAACATGGCGCGCTGGATCCGGCGACCGCCGGCACGGTGCAGAATGTCGGGCTGATGGCCAAGAAGGCCGAGGAATACGGATCGCACCCCACCACCTTCGAGATGTCGGAGTCCGGCACGGTTGAGGTGCGCGACGGCGACACGGTTCTGATGTCGCATGACGTGGCGGCGGGCGATATCTGGCGCATGGCGACCACCCGGTCCGAGGCGGTGGTGAACTGGGTCGAACTGGCGTTGGAGCGGCAGCGGCTGACCGGCTACAAGACTGTGTTCTGGCTGGATGAGACCCGCGCCCACGATGCCGAATTGCTCAAGATGATCCGCCCGCAGATCGAGGCGGCAGGCGCGTCGGACAAGGTGTCCGTCATGGCCCCGGCCGAGGCGACGACCGATGCGTTCGAGACGATCTTCAAGGGTGAGAACACCATCGCGGTGACCGGCAACGTGCTGCGCGATTACCTTACCGACCTTTATCCGATTCTGGAGGTCGGCACCTCGGCCAAGATGCTGTCCGTGGTCAAGCTGATGAATGGCGGCGGTCTGTTCGAGACGGGGGCCGGAGGCTCCGCCCCCAAGCACGTGCAGCAATTGGTCGAGCAGAATCACCTGCGCTGGGACAGCCTGGGTGAGTTCTGCGCGCTGGCGGAATCCCTGCGCTTCGCGGGCGAAAGTGCTGACGATCTGGCGCTGAAGGTGCTGGGCGACACGGCGGACGACGCCATCACCAAACTGCTGGGTGAGGGCAAGTCGCCGGGCCGCAAGGTGGGGCAGGACGACAACCGCGACAGCCATTTCCACTTCGCCCTGTACTGGGCCGAGGCGCTGGCCGCGCAGAGCGATGCGCCTGAATTGGCCGAAAAGTTCGCGCCGCTGGCCAAGGCCCTGTCGGACAAGGCCGACACGATCCGTGAGGAGCTGAAGCAGGGCCGGGGCGAAGCGGTCGATCTGGGCGGCTATTACCGCACGGACCCGGCAAAGGTGGCGCGGATCATGCGCCCCTCCACCACGCTGAACGGCCTGATCGACGGCTAAGCAGCATGGCAATCGGGGGTGCGGTCACGATAGGTCGCGCCCCCTGAAATGCGCCGCTGTTGAGGCGGAAGGCTGGCGGGTGGGCAGGCCCCCGCGACACCTATCGCCAAGGTCTGCGCAGACGCGCGGACCCCTGCGGGGCGCGCAAGGCGTCCGCATGTGCGCATCATGGGACGAAAACGGCCCCTCCGCGCGCGGGCCGTCCAACCCGGTTTGGCAATCCGGTTTTGGCATTCCAGCTTCGGCAATTCGGTGACTGAACGGGTGGAGCAAAGCGATCTTTCGCGTGAGGGCGCGGTGGATTAGGATGAGGACGGGCAAAGCCTTCAGATGAACTGGAGAAGATGAATGAGCAAGGCCGCGATCCTCGTGCTGGAGGATGACGCGCTGATCGCGATGGATATCGAGATGACCCTGTTGGACGCCGGGTATGATACTGTTTGGGTGCATACCAATTCCGCCTCCGCGCTCGACCAGATCGCGCGGGAGGCACCGGGTGCGGCGCTGCTGGATTTCAATCTGGGGCAGGGCAAGGTCAGCCTGCCGGTCGCGCAGGAGCTGAAGGAACGGGGCATCCCGTTCGTCTTCCTCAGCGGCTATTCCGACGCGACGGTTTCGTTGCCCGAGGGGTTGGGCGACCGGCGCAGGATCGCGAAGCCGTTTCAGGCGCAGGAGTTGGTGAAGGCGGTGGGCGAAATGCTCTGACCCCCCCCCCCGGCGGGCCGGGGCGGGGAACCGTGCCACCGTGGGAAGCGTTGTCGCAGGCATTGTCGGGCATACGCAATCATTGCTGCGGGGGAGGGGAGATGGTGAAACGCCCATCCTATGTATTCGTCGGTGGTTTGCACCGCTCGGGCACCAGCCTGCTGGCCGGGCTGATCGGGCAGCATCCTGACATCGGCACCATCGAGGGCGCGCCGGTCCCGGAACAGGAGGGCGTCTATCTGCAAGGTGCGATTGCCCATACCGCGCGGCATGGGGTGCCCGGTGACTTCGCCCACGATCCCGATCAGCATCTGACGGAACTCAGCCCCTGCAACACGCTGGAAACCGCCACCCGCCTGACCCGCGACTGGGACGGTTGGTTCCAGCCCGGCACGCCCTGGCGGATCGAGAAATCGCCGGTGAACCTGCTGCGCGCGCGGCTGTATCAACAGCTTTTCCCCATGGCGCATTTCATTTTTCTGGTGCGTCACCCCCTCGCCGTGTCGCGGGCCACGGCGAAATGGTCGGGGAAAACCGAGAGCGAACTTCTTGAACATTGGCAGGCGGCTTACCAGATCGTCGAGCGGGATTTGTCGTATCTGCATTGCGCGCTGGTGCTGCGATACGAGGACCTTTGCGCCGCGCCGGCTCAGGTGATGGACCGGGTGGCGGCGTTTCTCGCGCTCGACCCGGCGCCGTTTCACCGGGGGGTGCACGATGTTCACGACGGCAATGCCCGCTATCTGGACGCCGCGCCAGCGGGGCCGCTGCCGGAAATTGCCGGGCGTCTGGGATACGGTCCCGATGGGGTTCGCGCCCCGATGGCTGAGGGTTTCGCGTGTCGCCATGTCTTCCGCTCGATCCGGGAGGCTGTCGATCCGTAACATGCGGATGGCGTGACATTTCAGGACGCGGGCCCCCTCTGCCCCATGGATGGAGAAAGGCGGAATGAAAAGTGCATTGATCTGCCGTCTGGAACGGTCCGTCGTTCTGACCGCCGAGGAGCGTGACTGGATCGCCCGACTGGAACGTGAGGAACGGCCGGTCGCCGCGCGCACCACCCTTTATGCCGAGGGGGAGCCGATGACCGACGGTCACGTCCTGCGCTATGGCTGGGCCATCGTGCGCGGGCGCTGCGTCAACGGGCGCGCGCCGATCCTGCGGATCTATCTGCCGGGGGAGATTATCGGCCTGGCGGAGCTGGGCCGGGCGGAGGCCGTGCACAGCATACAGATGCAGACCGATGGCAGCGTCAGCACCTTTCCCCGCGTCCTGTTCGCGGAGCTGATTGCGGACGCGCCGCGCCTTGCCGCCCTGCTGGTGTCGCTGAGCAGTCTGGACCAGATCGTGCTGCGCGAATGGCTGGGGGCGTTGACGCGCATGGACGGCGCGTCGCGGCTGATCCACTTCCTGTTGCAGATGCGCGACCGGCTGGCGCCGCTGTCCGGCCATAAATCGGCGCGGTTCGAGTTGCCGTTCAGTCAGGCGGAAATCGCGGATATTCTGGGCGTCACCACGGTTTACGTGAACCGGATGTTCCAGACCCTGCGCAAGGAGGGACGGCTGGAAAACCACGGGCGCAGCGTGCGGTTGCTGGATGTCGCCGGGATGGAGCGTGACGTGGGCTACCGCGACGTTCAGCAGGGCCTTTATACGGACTGGTTCACGTGAACGCGCGCGCCGTAACGCGGCAATTGGCCAAGTCAAAGCGAAAATCGCGCAGCTGAACAGTAGTATATTGTTTTCGAACAAAGTCGGGAAATCGGGCATTTCGCGGCGGTTGGCACGCATCCTTTTGCGCGGCCCGCCGTTGTGACCTTGTTGAAAGGACCCGCCGATGCCCTCCGCTCAGTCAAACTACCATCAGGACATTCCTGCCGCCAGTAACGATATCGCGAAGATTGCACGTGGCCGGATCTCGCCCGGCCCGGTCCGGGGCAGGGGCAGGGTGGCGGCTGCGGATCGCGGTGTGCATATCGTGCATCTGGCCCTGGGCGGGTGCCTGTCCGCGCCGCCGGTGAATTACGGCCTGACCGAGGATACCGGCGGGCATATCGGCTATATCCTGGGGGCCGCGATGGCACAGATCGCCTGCGCCGGTGTCGGGCGGGTCGAGATCTTCACCCGTGCCTTTGACGGGTTCGAAGGCCGCTATCGGGCGGAGGTGGAGCAGATCGTGCCCGGCTGCACCATCCGCCGCCTGACGACGCGCAACCTTGCGTATCTGGAGAAAAGCGCCCTCGCGGCTGAGGTTGCGGCCTATCAGGAGGCCTTTCTGGAGCATCTGGCCCGTGGCCCGCGCCCCGACGTGATCCACGCGCATTTCGCGGATGCCGCCGGAATTGCCGCCGCTGCCGCCGAAAGGTTCGGTATCCCGTGGTTCTACACACCGCATTCGCTGGCGCTGGACAAGGTCGCCGCGCTGGGAACCGCCTGCCCGGATGAGCGGGCGCGCATCGCGCGGGAACGCGCCGCGATTGCGGGGGCGGATGCGATCCTCGTGTCCTCTCGGGATGAGGCGGAACGACAGGTTCTGGCCTATGATCAGGGCGCGGCGGGCCGGTGTCATCGGGTAAATCCCGGTGTGATGCTGCCGCCGGACTCCGGCGCGCAGGCGGCGCGCGCGCTGATTGATCCGCTGCTGGACGATCCGCAAAAGCCGATCCTGCTGGCCATCGCGCGCCCGGTGCGGAAAAAGAATCTGGCGGCCCTCGTCCGGGCCTATGCCGCGACGCCGGCGCTGCAACGCCGCGCCAATCTGGTCATTCTGGCCGGGCAGCGGCCCGTCGGTCCCGCCTCCAACCCGGTGATCGCGGAGGTTGAGCGCCTGATCGCCGCGCATGGCCTGCAGGGCAAGGTGGCCGTGCCCCACCGTCACGATCAGATGCAGGTGAGGGCGCTTTACACGCTGGCCGCACAGGGCGGAGTGTTCGTGAACCCGGCATTCAACGAACCGTTCGGCCTGACCATCGTTGAGGCAGCGCAGGTCGGGGTGCCGGTGGTGGCCACGCAGGTGGGCGGGCCGTCCGATATCCTCAAGGATCTGGATCAGGGCGTGCTGATCGATCCGACCGATGACGCGGCCATCGCCGCCGCCTGCCTGTCGCAACTGGACGAACCCGCGCGCCGGCGCGCCGCCGTGGCGCAGGAGAGGGCGAGAGCGCAATTCGACTGGACCGCCTATGCCGCGCGCAGCGTGGAAATCCTGCGCGGCCTGCATTCCGCGCGCCCGGCATCCCCCGCGCCATCGCAGCTTTTCGCCAGTGACATCGACGGCACGTTGACCGGATGCCCGGAGGGTGTGCGCGGTTTCGCGCAATGGCGGCACCTGCGGCCCCACACCCGCTTTGCCTGCGTCACGGGCCGCGCGATGGGTGAGGCGCAGCGCGTGCTGTCGCTGTGGAAGCTGCCGGAACCGGACGTGTTCATCACCTCCGTCGGGAGCGAAATCTGGCGGCGGCAGGGAACCGCGCTGGTGCTGTGTCAGGATTATGCCGGGCATATCTCACCCGGGTGGGAGCCGGAGGCGGTCGCGGATCTGGCCGCGCGGCTGCACATCCGCAACCAGCCGGAATATGAGCGTCGGCGGTGGAAGGTCTCGTTCCTGGGCGATGCGGATCAGGCTGCCGCCCTGCGCGATCTGATGCGGGCCGAGGGCGTGGAGGGGCGTGTCATCGCCTCACACGCGAGCTTCATCGACGTGCTGCCGCAACGGGCCGGAAAGGCCGCCGCCATCCGGTTCGAGGCTGCGCGCAGCGGTCTGGAGGAGGGTGACTGCATCGTTGCGGGCGACAGCGGCAATGATCGCGACATGCTGGAGAGCTTCGCCAACGCCATCGTGCCCGCAAATGCCTATGCCGAGCTGGCGACCCTGCGCAATCCGACCCTCTATCGCAGTGCGTATCCCTATGCGCGTGGCGTGGTGGACGGGTTGCGCGCCCTCGACACGGAAGCGGCCGCCCGGATCGCGGCGGAGTGAGCCATGAAAGATAATCTCGACACCCCCGACGATCTGCCTTGCGATGTGTCTGGCGTTCGGCCCGGCGATCTGCGCCCCATCGGATATTTCGTGCATCATCAGGGGCGCGGCCACGCGGTGCGCGCCGCCGCCATCGTCAACGCGCTGCCCCCCGCGCGCCCGGTGACGCTGTTTTGCGCGCGGGACGATATCTTTCCCGAGCTGAGGGGGAATGTCCGGATCCAGCGCATCCCCTCACTGTTTGAGCGGCGGGGCGATGAGGTGCCCTCCGCCGACAGCATCGCGCCGCCCGAAACGATGCACTGCGCCCCCCTGGGCTGGCCCGCGATACGGCAGGCGATGGCCACGATCACCGGCTGGTTCCACAGCGCCGATCCCGCCCTGATGATCGTCGATGTCAGCGCCGAGGTGGCGCAACTGGCGCGGCTTTGTTCCGTGCCGGGGGTGGTCGTGGTGCAGCATGGCGATCGCGGCGATCCCGGCCATCGCGCCGCCTATGCCGGGGCGAGCGGGTTGTTGTGCCCGTTCCACGCCGATCTGGCGCAACCGGACTGGCCGCAGGCGATGCGGGCCAGGATGGGGAACTTCGGCGGTCTGGGCGTGGATACCGGTCTGCCGGACCGCGCCACGGCCCGCGCGCGGATCGGTGTGGACACGCAGCGCCCGGTCGCGCTGGTCATTTCGGGTGGCGGGGGCAACGGCATCTCGCAGGCGCCGCTGGGGGTCGCGGCGCGCAGCGTGCCGGATTACGACTGGATCACCATTGGCGAGGTGCAGCGCGACTGGCACGCGACGGAGCCTGCGAACCTGTCGCATCGCGGCTGGGTGGACAACGCGCCCGATTATATCGCCGCCGCCGATCTGGTGGTCGCTTCGACCGGGAACACGACCTGCGGGCAGGTTCTGGCGGCGGGCAAGCCGTGGATCGCGGTGCCGGAATGGCGCTATTTCGATGAGCAGGTGGAAAAGGCGAAGGCCATCGCCCGCGCCGGAGCGTGCACGCATCTGCCGCATCTGCCCTCCAGCGCGCATCGCTGGGTCGAGGCGGTCGAGAGCGCGCAGCGTGACCACCGCCCGGACCTGCAACGCGCCCTGATCGACGCGAGCCCGGCGCAGGACGCGGCCCGCTGGATCGAGGCGTTGATCGCCCGCATCTGGGCGGACAGGGGCGCAGACCTGCTCGGCGCCGCACCCGATCCTACACCGCCCGAAACAACCCCGACCGACCCCATCCAGCCCGAAATTGCGTCACAGGAGCCGACACATGCCTGATATTTCCGTCCTCACGATCTGCGCCGGGCGTCTGTCGCATCTGGAAAACCTGATCCGCGGGCTTTGCACGCAGACCAGCCTGCCCGGTGAGCTGGTCATCGGGGTGATGCAGGATGCAATCTATGACGACCTGCCCCAGACTCCGTTTCCCGTGCGTCAGATCGTGGTTCCCCGCGAAACCGAGGCGCTGCCGCTGGCGCGGGCGCGCAATGTCGTGGGCAATGCCGCGCGGGGCGAGGTGCTGATCTTTCTCGACGTGGATTGCATCCCGCATTCCGAATTCGTCGCGGATTACGCACGGCATGTCCACCCCGGCGCGGGGCTGTTCATGGGTGAGGTGCAATATCTGCCCGCCGGGGCGACTGATGGCGGGCTGGACGACGCGCGGTTCGACCGCCTCTCCGTCCGTCATTCGGAGCGTCGCGGCCCGCCGCTGGAGGGGATCGACCCCTGCCGGGATTATCGCTGTTTCTGGTCGCTGAACTTCGCCATGCACCGCGATGACTGGCAGCGGGCAGGGGGCTTTGACGAACGCTTTACCGGCTATGGCGGTGAGGATACGGATTTCGGGCGCAGCGTGGCCGAAAGGAACATCCCCCTCTGGTGGCAGCGTGGCGCGCGGGTCTATCATCAATATCACGCGCATTGCATGCCGCCGATCCACCACCTCGCCTCGATCCTGCACAACACGCAGGTTTTCGCGGACAAGTGGGGCCACCGCACGATGGAGCACTGGTTGCGGGCCTTTCGCCTGATGGGGCTGATCCGCGAGGGTGCCGACGGGCTGGAGGTCGCCCGCGCCCCGGATGAGGACGACTTCGCCCTGTGCCGTCAGCAGCAGCATCAGCCCTTTGCCAGCTCGGACAAGGTGTTGAAGGAACTGGAACGCCGTGCCGCAGAAGGCGACGCCGCCACCATCGCGGCGCAATAGGATGGACCGGCCCCTTAGAATTGCCCTGATCGCCCATGTCCGCCACCCCATCGCGCAGCCGTTCAAGGGCGGGATGGAGGCGCATGCCTTTCAATTGTGCCACTGGCTGACCCAGGCCGGGCATGAGGTGACGCTGTTCGCCTCGGGCGATAGCGATGCGCCCGGCGCGCTGGTTCCGCTGATGCAGGAGCATTACGACAGGCACTATCCCTGGCACCGGTTCCATGGAACGGAGGTTTTGACGAACCTGCTCGACACGGCCTTTGCCGGCGCCTTGCCCCGGCTGGCGGATTTCGACGTGGTGCACAATAACAGCCTGCACCGCTATCCGCCGCGCCTGTCCCGGCGCGACCGCATCCCGATGGTTACCTCCCTGCACATTCCGCCCTTTCAGGCCTTGCGCCAATCCGTGAATGACAGCGCCGCGCCGTGGTGCCGCTTTACCGTCTGTTCGGAGCGGCAAAGGGATGTCTGGTGGCCCGCCGGTGCGCCGTCCAGCGCGCATGTGCTGTATAACGGCATCGACACGGACAGCTTTACCTTTCAGCCGCGGGGCAATGGGCGGGCGCTGTGGGCCGGGCGGATCACGCCGAACAAGGGCACGCATCTGGCCGTCGCGGCGGCGGCGCGGGCGGGGATCGGCCTGTCGATCCATGGCACGATCGAACATGCGGATTATTTCGAGAACGAGGTGCGCCCGCATCTGACCGAAGATATCCGGTATGAGGGGCATTCCGACATGCAGCACCTCGCGCGGGAGATGGCGCAAGCCTCCGTCCTGCTGTTCACACCGCTGTGGGAGGAGCCGTTCGGGCTGGTCGCGGCGGAGGCGATGGCCTGCGGCGTGCCGGTCGCGGCGCTGGCGAATGGTGCGACGGCGGAGGTGATCGGCCGGGGCGGCGTCGTGGCGGCAGCAGAGACGGGCGAGGCAGATACGGCGGAGGCTTTGGCCACCGCGATCCGGCAGGCGCTGACGCTGGACCGCCGCGCGGTGCACGACTGGGCGACCTCACGCTATGGCAAGCGGCGCATGGTGGAAAATTGCGTGGCCCTGTACCGCACCGCGATGGCGCAGCGCGACGCCCCGGCGGGGGAGGTGGCGTTCGGCCAGGGCGACCTGCCGGGCGACCTGCCGGGCGGCGGCGTCGATCTGGGGCGCAGCGCGGCGTGATTGCCGACCGGATCGTGCCAGATTCTGCTGGGCGACGGGGGCCTAACCGGCGGCCTTCAGCGCCTGTTGCAGGATGGCGCGATCGCCCACATGGTTGGCCAGAACGAGGATCAGCCGCGCGTTGAACGCATCGCTTTCCGGCTTGCTCAACCCCGCATGCGCGGCGAGCAGTTCATCGTAAAACCCGTCCGGGTCGGGGATGTTTGGGGTCAGATTGAGTTCCTCGGTCATATCCCTCGTCCTGTTGCATTTCGCATGGCGGTTTCGATCTCTGCTGTACTGGCTGTCGCCCACCGCGCAACGATGTGCTGATCGGGGCGGATCAGATAGATGCCTTGGGGTTGATCCCCCAGATAGCGCGCGGCAATGGCGCCGGTCGGATCGTCGCGCGATGTCTCCAACGTGATTGTGCGAAGGGCAATACCGTCGGTATCCGCCATGTCCGGCGGCGTGGTGTTGAGAGCCAGAAGCGTGAAATCGCCCCCAAGGCGGTTGAGCAGAAAGCCCTCCGCCATGGGGGCATCGGCGCAGGTCGCACCCACCCGGCTGCGCGCGGGTCCGTCCAGTTCATCCGGCCCGTTCAGCGACAGCCCGTCATAGACACAAGGTGTCGAAAGACGGCCGGAATTGACCAGGGGCCGCGCGAAGGCGTGCTGCTGCGCCAGTTTCAGGACCGCGTTGCGAAAGGTCTTGCTGATCTCGGTCTTGGGGGTCAGGAAATCGGTCGCGCGCACGGAATTGAGTATGTTTTCATCCGCCGCGCGCACGCGTTCCTCGGAATAGGTGTCGAGCAGGCTGTCAGGGGCCAGGCCCTTGACGACCAGGTCCAGCTTCCACGCCAGATTGTCCGCATCCTGAACGCCGGAATTCGCGCCGCGCGCCCCGAAGGGCGAGACCTGGTGCGCGCTGTCGCCGGCGAACAGAACGCGGCCATGGCGGAATTTTTCCATGCGGCGGCACTGGAACGTGTAGATCGAGGTCCAGTCCAGCTCATATTCCGCGCCTTCGCCCAGCATCGCATCTATGCGGGCGCGGATCTTGTCGGGTTGAAGTTCGGTGGCGCGGTCGATGTCCCAGCCCAGCTGGAAATCAATGCGCCAGATATCGTCCGGTTGCTTGTGCAGCAGGGCGGAGGCACCGCTGTCCTTGAAGGGCGGTTCAAACCAGAACCAACGTTCCGTGGGGAAGTCGGCTTTCATCTTGACATCCGCGATCAGGAAATTGTCCTCGAACACGCGCCCGTCAAAGCTGAGGCCCAGACCCTCACGCGTGGTGGAGCGGGCACCGTCGCAGGCGATCAGCCATTCGGCCTCAACCTGATAGGGCCCGTCCGGCGTGTCCAGATCCAGCAGCACGTGATCGTCATGCCGGGTCAGCCCGACAAGCGCGTTCTGGCCGCGAATTTCGATTGGCGCGCCGTCGGCCTGCGCGGCGCGGATTTCGTTCACCAGGAATTTCTCGAAATAGGGCTGTTGCAGATTGATGAAGGCGGGCGCCTTGTGGCCATCCTCGGGCTGAAGGTTGAACTCGAACACCCGCTCATCCCCGTGAAAGACCTTGCCGACGTTCCAGACGACGCCCTTGTCCAGCATGACCTTTCCCGCCCCGAGACGGTCACAGATTTCCAGCGTCCGCTTGGCAAAGCAGATGGCGCGGCTGCCCCGCCCGATGCCCTCATGATCGTCCAGCACCAGAACCGGCGTTCCCTTGCGCCCCAGATCGAGAGCGGCGGCCATGCCGACCGGGCCGCCCCCCACGATGACGACGGGATGGCGCACGGGCGCGGCCCCCATCGCGGGCACCTTCCGGTAAGGGTACATCTTGAACGCGATGTCGTAACGGACGTCTACCATCTGCCCGGCTCCTATCCCTGCAATTGCGCCCACATCTCCAGATCACGGGTGTCGGTCCAGATGCGGGGGTGCCAGATGCCGCGCGCCTCGTCATATGCGCGGCTGACATTGAACGGCAGGCAGTGCTCGTAAATCGCGTAATCCTGGAATTTCGGGTCGCATTCGGCGCGAACGGCGTCCCATGCGTCCTTGAGCGTGCCGCCCTTCATCGCGACGCGCTGCGCCGGTTTGTAGGTGCTGTCGAGGAAATCGCGGGTGCCCTCGATCGCGCTGTCGACCGCGTCCCTGCCCACCAGCGCCCCACCGCGACCCGGCGCGATCGCGTCAACCTCATAGGCCTTGATATTGTCGAGCGTCTGGCCCCAATTCGCGAAATAGCCGTCGCCGCAATAGCAGGCGGAATGGTCCTCGACGATGTCGCCGGTAAACATCACATTCTGATCCGGCACGTGAATGACGGCATCGCCCGCCGTATGCGCCCGGCCGAGATGTTTGATATCCACGCGGCGGTTGCCCAGATACACCGTCATGGTGTCGCTGAAGGTCGTCGTCGGATAGGTCAGGCCGGGGATGCTCTCATGCCCCTCGAACAGACGGGGGAAGCGCTGGAATTCGCTGTCCCAATCCTCCTGTCCGCGCTCCACCACCATGGCGCGGGCCGCGTCGGACATGATGATCTGATCGGCGCCATAGGCCGAGGCCCCCAACACACGCACGGCGTGATAGTGGGTCAGAACGACGTGGCTGATGGGCTTGTCCGTAACCTCACGCACCTTTTCGATGACCTTGTTGGCCAGACGCGGGGTTGCCTGCGCCTCGACGATCATCACGCTGTCATCGCCGATGATCACGCCGGAATTCGGGTCGCCCTCGGCGGTGAAGGCCCACAGGCCCTTGCCCACCTCGTCGAACGTGATTTTCTTTTCCGACATATCCCCTTGGGATGCGAATGCTTTTGCCATTGTTCCGGTCCTTATGAGGGGAGTTTCACTGCGGGAAGGATCGTGCCCGTGCACGTTCCGAACCCGATCTGGTAACCGTCACCGACGGCCCTGCCGCGCAGGGTCAGCGTGTCACCGTCTTCGATGAATGTGCGGACCTCGCCGGTGTCGAGGGTGAAGGGTTCGCGACCCGCCCAGCAAAGCTCCATCAACGATCCGTATTCGGACTTGTCAGGGCCTGAAATAGTGCCCGAGCCCAGCAGATCGCCGGTGTTCATGCCGCATCCGCCGCTGGCATGGTGGCACAGCTGCTCGGCCGCGGAATAATACATCCGGTTGTAATTGGTTCTGGACAGCGTCGTGGCCCTGTCCGCGCCGGCGGGCTGCATCGACACCTCAAGTTCGATATCGAACAGCCCGTCAATCGAGCTGTCGAGATATGGCAGCAGTGTCCGCTCACGCGCCGGGGTGGGCGCGCGGAACGGTTCCAGCGCGGCGGTGGTGACGATCCACGGAGAGATCGAGGTGCCGAATGCCTTGCCCTGAAACGGGCCGAGGGGCTGATATTCCCAGCTTTGAATATCGCGCGCGGACCAGTCATTCAGCAGCACATAGCCAAAGATCATCGCGTCCGCCTGATCGACGGTGATGGGCGCGCCGAATGCGGAGGGGGTTCCGACGATTGCCCCCATTTCCAGTTCGATATCCAGCCGCTTGCACGGGCCGAAATCCGGCATCTCGGCATCCGGTGCCTTGGTTTGGCCGTTGGGGCGGCGAATGTCCGTGCCCGAAACGACGACAGACGACGCACGCCCGTTGTACCCCACCGGGATGTGCAGCCAGTTGGCCGGCAAATCGGGGGAGCCGCGCAGCATCGCGCCCATGTTCTGCGCGTGCTGACGCCCGGCGTAGAAGTCGGTATATTCGGACACGCGCAACGGCATATGCAATGTCGCGTCCGCCTGCGGCACAAGGTAAGGCGCGATTGCGGCCCGGTGTTCGGACCCCTCGGCCAGCAGCTCGGTCAAACGGGCGCGCAGCCTTGCCCACAGATCGGGGCCCAGTTCCATCACGCCGTTCCAACAGGGCGCGTGGAATACGCCCCCCTCGGCCAGCGCGATCAGTCCGGCGGTTTCGAGGGCGGCCATATCGAGGATCATGTCGCCAATCGCCACGCCGCAGCGCGGCTCGGTGCCCTCGGTGGAAAACACGCCATAGGGCAGGTTGTTCAGGGGAAATGGGGTTTCGGCGGAATTCGCGCCGGTCACCCAGCTTCTCATCAATGTCATGGTCATACTCTTGCGCCTGAGTGATTGTCTGGTTGATTGTCGGGATGCGCATCGGCGATGGCGGGAATGCGCAGGCAATGCTGTTCCATGCGCGCGATTTTCGGGAACGCGCGCAGATCGACACCCCAGCGGTGGGCGTTGTAGGCCTGCGTGGTGATGCAGATCCCGGCAATGTCGGGGGTTTCGGGGGGCGCGCCGTCGGGCAGCATCGCCTCAATCGCGGTGAAGCCTTCGATTATCCAATGGCGCATCCAGTCGGTTGCCTGATCCGGCGTCGCGCCGAACCGCGATTTCAGCTGTCCGATGATCCGCAGGTTGTTCACCGGATGAATGTCCAGCGCGACGGCATGTGCAATCGCCATGACCCGCGCCCGCGCCATGGGTTCGCGGGGGATCAATTGCGGCTGGGGCCAGGTGGCGTCGATATATTCGATGATCGCCAGCGATTGCGTCAGCACCGCGCCATCGTCGAGCACCAGCGTCGGCACGCCCTTGCCGGCATTCAGCGCGGCATATTCCGGCGCGTTCTGATCGCCGGCGACCAGATCGACCGGGATCGTCTCATATGCCAGCCGCTTGAGGTTCAGCGCCGCGCGCACGCGGTAGGATGTGGTGGATCGCCAGTAGGAATAGAGCTTCATTTCCTGCCCGGCGTCCCGTCGAACTTCTTTTCCAGCGAGGTCCAGCAGTCGATGTAATCCTCCTGCAACGGCGCCTCCTTAGCCGCGAAGACGGTCAGGTGCTGGGGAAAGCGGGTCTCGAACATGAAGGACATCGTATCGGTCAGCTTTTCCGGCTTCAGCTCGGCATTCGAGGCCTTCTCGAACGCCTCCATATCGGGGCCGTGCGGAATCATCATGTTGTGCAGGCTGACCGAACCGGGGGCGAAGCCATTGGGCTTTGCATCATATTTGCCGTAGATATTGCCCATCATCTCGGACATGACGTTCTTGTGATACCAGGGCGGGCGGAACGTATCCTCCTGCGTCATCCAGCGTTCGCGAAACAGCACGAAATCAATATTGGCCGTGCCCGGCACGCCCGACGGGGCGGTAAGAACGGTAAAGATCGACGGGTCGGGATGGTCGAACAGGACCGCCCCGATCGGGCAGTAATTGCGCAGATCATATTTGACCGGCGCGTAATTGCCGTGCCATGCGACGACGTCCAGCGGGCTGTGGCCGATCTGGGTCTGATGGAACTGGCCACACCATTTTATCGTCAGGGTGCTGGGCACCTCACGGTCTTCGAAGGCGGCGACCGGGGTCTTGAAATCCCGCCTGTTGGCCATGCAGTTGGCCCCGATCGGGCCACGGCCGGGCAGCTCGAACTTCTGCCCGTAATTTTCGCACACGAACCCGCGGGCGGGGCCCTCGATCACTTCGACGCGGTAAACCAGACCACGGGGCAGCAGGGCGATCTCCTTTGGTTCCAGGTCGATGATGCCCAGCTCCGTGCAGAAGCGAAGGCGGCCCTCCTGCGGCACGACCAGCAGTTCGGAATCGGCGGAATAGAAATACTCGTCCTTCATGCTCTCGGTCACGAGGTAGACATGCGAGGCCATGCCGACCTGCGTGTTCACGTCACCGGCGGTGGTCATCGTGTGCATTCCGGTCAGCCAGGTCATCGGCGTTTGCGCATGGGGAAGCGGATCCCAGCGATATTGGCCAAGGCTGGTCACATCGTCGATGACATGCGGCGCGGATTTCCAGTGCGTCGGCTGAAGCCGCGTGTAGCGGCCCGAATGTTTGACCGAGGGGCGAATCCGGTAGCACCATGTGCGTTCATTCTGATGGCTGGGCGCGGTGAAGGCGGTGCCCGACAATTGTTCGCCATACAGGCCGTAATTGCATTTCTGGGGGCTGTTCATCCCCTGCGGCAATGCGCCGGGCAGGGCCTCCGTCTCAAAGTCGTTCCCGAACCCCGGCATGTAGCCTTCGGTCGTTCCCACAGGTGTCCGCGCGATGTTCATCGAAGGTGAAGAGTGCTTGTTCATGAAGGACCCCTTTGGTGGCTCGAATGGTGGCTCGAACGAATCGTTGCATATGAAACTATCATTTGGGTATTGGTTGAAAATGTAACTATCAACGGAAAATCGTGAATGTCAGATCAAGCTGCGCACGGCGCGGGTGGGGCCATGCAGGACGACCCCGACGCGAAATTCGACCTCAAGGATTTCCTGCCCTACCTGCTCAACATCTCCGCCGAGGTTACGAGCAGCGGGTTCGCGGACAATTACAAGCGGGAATACGGGATGACGCGCACGCAATGGCGCGTGCTGTTCCACCTTGGCCGGTACGGAGAGATGACGGCCCGCGACATCTGCACCCGTTCCCGTACCCACAAGACCAAGGTCAGCCGCGCGGTCAGCGCGCTGGAGGATATCCGCTTTCTGAAACGGCAGCGGAACCTCGACGATCGCCGCTTTGAAAGCCTGTGCCTGACGACGGAGGGGCACAAAGCCTACAAGACCTTGTGTGGCAAGGCCGGCAGCTACGATCGCATGTTGATGTCGCAGTTCACGCCCGAGGAAAACGCCATCCTGCGCAGGTGCCTGCGCCAGTTGGCGAACCTGTCCTAGGACACGCAGCCAGGGCGCGGCCATGGGGCAGGGGCCCCGGGTTCGAATCCGGGAAAGCTAGACCTTGTACCCGAATGCGGACGATACCTTTTCGGCCGTGCGCAACACGATGCGGGCCAGGGTGCCGTCGGGGCGGGCATCCACGCGATCCGTGCGGCCAAACAATGTCAACGCCATGCAAAGCCGCCCGGACACATCGAAGATCGGCGCGCTGACCGCGCCAAACCCGTCGCCGCCGCCATTGCTCATCACGGCGTAGCCCTGGTTGCGTGTCTCGGTGATCGCCTCGGCCAGTGAGCCGCGGTCTTTCGGGGCGTTGGACCGGCCTGAATTGCGGTTCTGCTCCAACTCACGCTCGATCAGGGGATCGCTGCGGGCGGAGTCCTCGAAACTGGAAAACAGCAGACCCGTGGCCGAGAAGGTCAGCGGGCAGTGATGCGTGGGCGCGATGGTCGTGGCGAAATCGTGCCGGGCCTCGATCACCCGGATCATGGTCGGGCCCTTTTCGGTCCAGACGGCCAGGGCCGCTGTCTCCCCCACCATTTCGACCATGTCGTTCAACATCTGTTCCGCCACCTTCAACGGCTGGAACCGGGCAAACCCCTTGATGCCGAGTTGAAATGCCGCAGGCCCCAGATCGTATTTCGAGGTTTCCTTTGACTGAAGGGCGAGGCCGATCCGTATCATGCTGACCAGATAGCGATGCACCTTGGCCGACGGCATTCCGACCTGGGCCGAGATCTCGGCCAGCTTCAACGGGCCATCGGCCTGAATCAGGACATCCAGAATTGTGCCTGCAATCTCAACGGATTGAACGCCGCCCTTTGCTTTCTCGGGCGCTGTATCCCCACCGCTAACAATCCGGTCCATGTTCATTTCGTACCCTTTTTCCGAGCCGTTCCCGACAGTCGCGAATAGGAGTTGACAGAATTTCCATTAGTAATCAAGATTACGTGTAATGAACTAGATTACATAATATGTAACTTATGCTCCGAAATCAGAACGCCATTTTGATTTCGCTATTCCGAATTCGGAGCGTGTGGAACGGGGAGGATGACACCGATGGCCGAGGCTTCGGATGATTTGCTGAAAGGGGATGTCGCCGTGATCACCGGCGCGGCGCAGGGCAACGGGGCCGCGATTGCGCGCGGACTTGCCGCGGCGGGCGCGGCGGTGCTGCTGTGTGACATGAATGAAACAGGTGCGAAGGCCGAGGCGGATCGCATCAAGGCCGAGGGCGGACGTGCCGAGGGTCTGGCGCTGGACGTGACGGATCGGGCGGCCTGCGCGTCCTTCGCGGATCGCGCGAAGGAGGTGTTCGGCAATGTGTCGATCCTCGTGAACAATGCCGGGATCACCCGGCGCACCGCCCCGCATGAGGCCGATTTCCTCAACCATCTGGACGCGCAGGTCGCCGTCAACCTGAACGGCACGGCGAATATGGTCGTGGCGCTGCTGTCCCAGCTCAAGGCGACCGGGGGCCGCGTGGTCAACATCGGCTCGATCGCTTCGTTCGTGGCCTATCGCAATTCGGCCAGCTACGCCGCGTCCAAGGGCGGGGTGCTTCAACTGACCAAGGCGCTGGCCTGTGATCTGGCCTCCGAGGGGGTGCGGGTCAACGGCATCGCGCCGGGCGTGATCGCCACCCCGATGACCGAGGGCACCCGCGCCAATCCCGAGGCGATGGAGCGGTTCATGGCGCATACGCCGATGGGCCGCGTCGGTCAGCCCGAAGAGCTGGTCGGCCCCGTGCTGTTTCTGGCGTCGCGGCTGTCCAGCTACGTCACGGGCACGATGCTGCCGGTGGATGGCGGGTATCTGGCGAATTGAAACACTCCCTTTTGATTGGAAAGAATGAACCATGACGGACGAACTGCCGATAGTTGAATGTGACCTTCTGGTCGCCGGTTCCGGGGCCAGTGGCATGACCGCTGCCATCGTGGCCGCGAAAAAGGGGCTCAAGGTTATTGTCGTCGAAAAGGAACCGGTGTTCGGCGGCACGACGGCGCTGTCGGGCGGCTATCTGTGGATTCCGAACAACCCTGTCAGCCAGGAAGCCGGCGTGGAGGACAGCAAGCAGGCGGCCTATGAATATATGAGGCACGAGGCCGGCAATCAGTTCGATGCGGAGCGTGTGAATGCCTTTCTGGAAGGCGGGCCCGAGATGGTCGCCTTCATGCAGGAGCAAACGGAGGTGGAATTCGAGGTTTCCGCCGCATTTTCCGACTATCACCCGGACGCGCCGGGCGGAAAGCCGGGCGGGCGTTCGATTCTGGTCAGGCCCGTGAAGGCCTCGATACTGGGGAGCGACCTGAACAAGCTGCGACCCCCGCGCAAGGAGCTGACGCTGTTCGGCCTCGCCATCGGGTCGGGCAAGGAGCTTTGGCACTTCTACCGTGCGTTCAAATCGCTCGCCTCGTTCCTGTATGTGACGCGGCGCCTGACCAGGTTCGGGCTGGACAAGGCGTTCACCGGCAGGTCGCAAATGTTGACGAACGGCAATGCGCTGGCGGCGCGGCTCTACCGTACGGCCCGCGATCTGGGCGTGGAGGTGCTGCTCGACAGTCCGGTCAAGGCGTTGGAGCGGGATGCCGACGGGGCCGTGACCGGTGCCACGATCCTGACACCGCAAGGGCAGAGGCGCGTCATGGCCGCGCGCGGCGTTGTGCTGGCCTGCGGCGGGTTTCCGCAGGATATCGCGCGGCGCAAGACGCTCTACAAGCATCCCTCCGCCGAGGGGGAGCATGTGTCGGCGGCCAGTCCGGGCAATACCGGCGACGGGCTGAGCCTGGCCGAGAGGATCGGCGCCGCCACGGTGCTCGATTACCCCAACGCGGCCGCCTGGGCCCCCACCAGCCTGGTTCCGCGCCCGGACGGGACCAAGGGACCGTTTCCGCATTTCGTCGACAGGGGCAAGCCCGGCGTCATCGCCGTGCAGCGCAATGGCCGCCGCTTTGTCAACGAGGCCAACAGCTATCACGACTTCGTTCAGGGCATGGAGCGCGCAACCCCGCCGGGCCAACCCGTCGAGGCGTTCCTGATCTGCGACCACCGCACCATCCGCAAATACGGCCTGGGCTATGTCAAACCCGCGCCGCTGCCCCTGAAGCCGAATATCAAGTCGGGATATCTGGTCGAGGGCAAGACGCTGGACGATCTGGCCCGCAATGCCGGTCTGGATCCTGTCGCTTTCAAAGAAACGGTTGCACGGTTCAATTCCGAGGTGCCGAACGGTGTCGATACCGAATTTGGCCGGGGCAGCACCGCATATAACCGCTTCCACGGTGATCCGGAAATCACGCCGAACCCCTGCATGGCCCCGATCAGCGACGGCCCGTTCTATGCGCTGCGGGTGATCCCCGGCAGCATCGGCACCTTCGCTGGCATCAGAACCGATCACCATGCGCGCGCGCTGGATGAGGACGGCGCCGTCATCCGCGGGCTTTATGCCGTGGGCAATGACATGGCCAGCGTTCTGGGCGGCAACTACTCGGGCGGGGGTATCACATTGGGACCGGGCATGGCGTTCGGCTTCATCGCGGGTCAGCACGCAGCGCAGGACCCGAACTAAGGCCCGTTCCGCGGACCGATACGGCATGCGGGACAGGCTCAAAAATCCGCTGGCGCGAAAGCTGCCAGATAAATCTAGGGAGGATCGGATATCATGAAAGCAACCAGAATCAAGACGGCAGGCATGGCGCTGGCCGTGGCATTGGCAGGCATGGCCCCTGTGGCGGCGCAGGCGGAGACAGAGGTCATACTGTCCTACAACCAGCCCGCCACATCCGCCGCCTGGCAGGAGGTGATGGAGCCTTACGCCGCGCGGCTCGAAAGCCTGAGCGAGGGTGAGTTCGACGTCGCACGCTATCCCGGTGAAGTGCTGCACCCTGTCGCGGACGGTTTTCGCGCGGCGGCGACCGGCATCACCGACATAACCTCGGCATGGCCGCTCTATCAGGCGAGCAGTTTCTCACTGTTCCACGGGCTGCAACTGCCCGGTGCGATGCCCGACAGCGACATCGCCACGGTGCGCGTGATGGACGAACTTTACGCAACCTATCTGCGGGATGAATATGAGCGGATGCGGGTCAAGCTGGCCTTCAACGCCTCGACGCCGAGCTATGATATTCTGGCATCGCAGCCGATCAACTCACTCGAAGACCTGCGCGGCCTGCGCATCCGGGCGGGCGGCAGCACCGCAACCGAGATCGTGGAGAGGTTGGGCGGCATTCCGGTCACCATGTCGATTACCGATGCCTATACCGCGTTCCAGCAGGGGGTTGTGGACGGCATCATCCTGGCCAGCGCCGACATGGTCGCCTATCGCATGTATGAGGTGGGCAAGCATTACTATCAGATGAATGCGGCCCGCGTCGCGATCCCCCATGCGATCAACGCGGCGTTCTATGACGGCTTGTCGCCCGAACTTCAGGCGGTCGTGGCCGAGGCGGGCAATCAGGCGGGCTATGATTATGCGCGCATGTATATGGGCCTGACGCAAAGCGCCATCGAACGCATGACCGAGGAAGGCGTGACAATCGTTCAGGCCAGCGAGGAGGAACAGGCCCGGATCGCGGAGCTTTTGAACCCGATGTGGGAGGGTTTCGTGGCGGAAAACGGCGGTGAAGGGTCCGTCGCCGCTGCCTTCGTCAACGACATGCGCGAGCTGCGTGACAAGTACGAGGGCATGAGCGACGAGGAAATTCTGGCTCTGCCGCCGGTCGAGGGTCTGCGCTGACACGCCCCCCCGTCCAGATGTAGCAAGCCCGGTCCCGCGCAAGCGGGGCCGGTTTTCGAGCCAAAACAGAGGCGGCCATGACCCCTATATCCAAAGTATCCCGCGGACTCTTCTTTCTCTCTGCCTATGTCTGTCTGCCGATGATTCTGGTGCTCATCGGTGTCGATGTCACCCTGCGATATGTGTTCAATGCGCCGCTGGTCTGGGCGCAGGAGGCCTCGACCATCACCCTGTTCATGGCGATCATTCTGGCCCTGCCCGAAAGCTGGCGCCGTGACGTGCATATCCGGGCCGATTTCCTGACCACGATGATGCGGCCGGGCCTGAACAATGCGCTGGCGCGGCTGGTCTGGCTTATCCTGCTGGGGGTCAGCGTGCTGATCGTCATCCAATGCTGGAGCGACATCGAGCTGATGATTCTGTTCAACGAGCGGTCCACGGATCTGGGCCTGCCGCTTCACTGGTTCCGTGGGGCGCTGGGTGTCGTGGGGGCGGTCTGCGCTGTTCTTGCGGGGTGGAAGCTGCTGTGGCCGCGCCCGAGCGGCGATCCGGTGCGGGGGGACGCGTTGTGATCGCTCTGGGAACCGGCGCGTTTGTCCTTCTGATCCTGCTGATCGTGATCGGTGTTCCCATCGGGTTGAGCCTGATCGCGGTGGGGATCGGCGGTCTGGCCATCGTGGGTTCGCTGTCCACGGCCATGACCCAGATCACGCTGTCGTTCTGGTCCGAAGGGACCAAGTTCGTGCTGATCGCCATTCCCTTCTACATTCTGATGGGCAACCTGATCTATCATACGGGGATTGCCCGAAACATGTTCCGGGCCGCCTCCTATTGGCTCAGCTGGATGCCCGGCGGTCTGGCGATCGCGGCGGTTTTCGCCTGTGCCGGATTTGGCGCGGTGAGCGGTTCCAGCACGGCGACCGCCCGCACGATGGGGGCCATCATCATCCCCGAGATGCGACGCTATGGCTATGGCATGCCATTGTCCACCGGCGTTCTTTCGGCCTCCGGCACGCTGGGCATCCTGATCCCGCCCAGCATCATCATGATTTTCTATGGCCTGATGACGGAGACTTCGATTGGCGCGCTTTTCGTGGCGGGGGTCGTGCCGGGGCTGATAATTGCCCTGATCTTTGCCACGACCATCGTTCTGATCGTGCGCATCGACCCGGATCAAGGGGGGCACAAGGTCGCCGCGCCGGCGCTGGCCGAACGGGTTCGGGCGCTGCTTGGCGTGCTGCCGGTGCTGGGGCTGTTCACCGTGCTGCTGGGCGGGCTTTACCTGGGTGTCTTTACCCCGACCGAAGGCTCCGTGATCGGCGTCTTTGTGGTTCTGGTCCTGGGCTTTTTCCAACGCAGCCTCAGCTTTGACGCGATCCGGGCTTCGCTGACCGATGCGGCGCTGATGTCCACGATGTTGTTCGTCATCATCGTGGGAGGCACGCTGTTCACGCGGTTCCTCGTGCAGACGGGCCTGATCGAAGCGATCACGGGCGCGATGCTGGCCATGGATCTGGGCTATTTCCAGTTCATTTTCGCGGTGACACTGCTTTACCTCGTGCTGGGCTGCGTGCTCGACGTGTTCGGCATGCTGATCCTGACGGTGCCGATCCTGTATCCGATTGCAATGGCGCTTGGCATAGACCCGGTCTGGTTCGGCATCTATGTCATCATCGTGGCGGAGATCGGGCTGGTGACGCCGCCGCTGGGCGTCAATGTCTATGTGATCAAGACCGTTGCGCAGGATGTGCCGCTGGGCAAGATCTTCCTGGGATGCATGCCCTTTGTGGTCGGCATACTGGGGTTCATAGGCCTGCTGGCGGTGTTTCCGCAGATCGCCCTTTTCCTGGTTGAGTGACCGCTGATGCCGCGATGTCGGAACCCCACACCGCCATCGGGGTTGAACAGGTATTCCTGACCCAATCATTCTGACCCAATGGAGTATCGAAATCATGAAACAGGCTGCATATATCGCCGCGATGCTGGTCGCGCTGTCCACGCCTTCCGCCGCACAGCAATCGCAGGAAACGGCCCCCGCGCAAGACACGTCCGGCCAGTCTCAGGCCCGGAACCCGGATGCGAACCGCCAGAATGTGACGATGGATATGGGCATGCCGTCCTTCGTCATGGTCATTGACTTCAAAGGCGGCGCAGATGCGGATCAGGACATGATGACCGCCGCCGCCAGCATCGCACAGGACGCCCGCATCGCCGAGGTGACCCTGGCACCCGAGGCGGGAAAGATATCCGGAACGATCGTTCTGGAAGACCCGAATGCCTTTGCGGATTTGCAGGACGGCGGATTTGACACCCTGTTCGCCCCCCTGGGTGGTGCGGAAAGCGTCGAGATGCAGATGACGGCGTTTCGCCCGGCATTGCTGCGGATGGCCGACCCCGAAGCCCTGATGGAAGGCATGGGCGAGTTGACCATCGAATATACCAATACCGGCAACGATTCCGAGGGTGACGCGGATATCGACGCCGTCACGGTGATCTGCACCGGCCCCGACGCGAAATGCACCCCAAGCAACTAGCCCCCAGTCAAAACACCGCCGGCCGGGGCGGCCACGACGTTGAGGCGGGGGTCGAGCAAGTGACCTCCTGCATCTGACGCCCGGATCGTTTGCCTTACACCCATGCGCCCGAACGCCACTTTGGGTCGGGCGCATTCCGTTTGATCCTGGCCAGTTCGGGCAAAGCCGCATTGCTGTTCCGGGCCATCCCGGAGCGGATCATAAGGAAGGTTATGTAAAATATCGACCGTTTCAACCGAAGCGTGTGGCACCCGATGCCAGAATATGCAGCGCCGCCTTTGTTTCGTGCCGTTCGTGTGGGCAGGCTGGGCGAAAATTGTGCAAGTGCGCGGGAAATCGTGCCGGGGCGGATGCGTGGTGCATGATTTTTGTGGCGTGCCGGGCGCGTCGTCTCTCAGACTGTGCGAAACCGTATGCTATTGAGGGATTCACCCATGTTCACCCGCATTCTGATCGCCGCCTCGCTGCTGGGCGCGACCGCCGTCAGCGCCCAGACCGCGATGCCCTTCGCGCTCGACTGGAAATTCGAGGGGCCCGCCGCGCCCTATTTCGCCGCCATCGACAACGGCAATTTCGCGGCACTGGATCTGGATGTGACGGTGGAGGCGGGCAACGGCTCTCTCGATGCAATCCCGAAGGTCGCGACCGGCGCGTTTCCGGTCGGGATGGCGGACATCAACAGCCTTGTGAAATTCCTCGACCAGAACCCCGGCGCGCCCGTCATCGGTGCGATGATGATCTATGACAAGCCGCCCTTCGCCATCATTGGCCGGGCCTCGCAGGGGATCAGCGATCCGGCCAGCCTCGAAGGTCGCATCCTGGGCGCGCCGCCGCCCGATGGCGCATGGGCGCAGTTCCCGATCTTCGCCGCCGAAAACGATCTGGACATGGGTGCGATCACGGTGGAGCCGGTGGGCTTTCCCACTCGCGAACCCATGCTGGCCGAGGGGCGCGTCGATGCGATCACCGGCTTTTCGTTCACGTCCTACCTGAACGCGGCCCGTCTGGGCGTGCCCGAGGATGACCTCGTCACGATCCTGATGGCCGATTACGGCGTGGACCTTTACGGCAACGTCATCATCGTCAACACCGATTACGCGCAGGAAAACCCGCAGGTGATCGCGAACTTCCTGACCGGCGTGGCCGAGGGTTGGGCCGATGCCATCGCAGACCCCGCCGCCGTGATCCCGATGCTGATCGCGCGCAACCCCGCCGCCGATGCGGAGCTGGAGCAGCGCCGTCTGGAACTGTCCATCGCGGACAACGTGGCGACCGATTGGGTGATGGAAAACGGCTTCGGCATTATCGACGACGCCCGCATGGCCGCGGCGCTGGAGCAGATCGCCACGACCTATGAGTTCACGACGACGCCTGACGCATCGCTCTACTTCACCGATGCCTATCTGCCCGAGGGCGGGTTCGACCTCAGCGAATGATGCCAGACGACATGATCGACAAGTTGATCGACATCACGGCGGTGCGCCATTCCTATCGCACCGCCTCCGGCCCGCTGCCCGTGTTGGACGGGCTGGAGCTCAGCGTGCCCGAGGGCGGCTTCGTCGCTGTCGTCGGGCCGTCGGGTTGTGGCAAATCCACCCTGACCCGTCTGGTTGCGGGTCTACTGATCCCCGATGAGGGCGAGGTTCGGGTACACGGCACGCGCATCACTGCCCCCCGCTCGAATGTCGGAATGGCGTTTCAGAACCCGGTTTTGCTGGAATGGCGCACCATTCTGCAAAACGTCCTGCTGCCGCTGGAAATCGTGCCGAACAAGCTGTCGCGGGCCGAGGCACGCGACCGCGCCCGCCGCTTGCTGGCGCTGGTCGGCCTGGACGGGTTCGAGGACAAGCGCCCCTCGGAACTGTCCGGTGGCATGAAGCAGCGGGCCTCGCTGTGCCGCGCGCTGATCCACCAGCCCGAAGTGCTGATCCTGGATGAGCCGTTCGGCGCGCTGGATGCCTTCACCCGTGAGGATCTGTGGCAGACGATGCACAAGGTAAAGGCGGAGGAGCCGTTCACCGGCGTCCTGATCACGCATGATCTGCGCGAATCCATCTTTCTGGCCGACCGGGTGGTGGTGCTGTCGAGCCGCCCCGCCAGAACCCAGTTCGTGCTGGATATTCCCGATACCGGGCTGCGCACCCTAGACGATCTTTATACCCCCGAGGCCGCGGAGCGCCTGAACATCCTGCGCCACCAGATCGAGGTCGCCCAGGGCCGCACCCCCGCAGGAGATGCCGCATGAAGGCCCGTCAGATCATCGTCCCGCTGGTCGCGGTCATCGTGTTCCTGATCGCGTGGGAGGCGCTGGTCTGGATCATGGGCTGGCCGAATTACAAGATGGCCTCACCCAGCGATCTGATCCCGGCATATGAGCGGTATTGGGGCCTGTTCCTGACAATGGGCTGGCAAACCCTGTGGCGCACGGTGGCGGGGCTGGTGCTGGCCGTGATCTTCGGCGTGGCGCTGGGGATGGTGATGGGATTCTCGCGCACGATGCGCGATGCGCTCTACCCGCTGCTGGTGGGGTTCAACGCGGTGCCCAAGGCGACGGTGGTGCCCATCGTGGCGCTGATGTTCGTGGGCTGGCACGATTTCAACACGGTGCTGATCGCCTTCATGATCTCGTTCTTTCCCATCGCGGTGTCCGTTTCCATCGGGCTGAGTACGCTGGAGCCGGAATACCGCGATATCCTGCGTTCGCTCGGCGCGTCGCAGGCCACGATCTTCTGGAAGATCGCGTTGCCCAAGACCTTGCCGGAATTCTTCGGCGCGTTGAAGGTGGCGGTCACGCTGGCCTTTATCGGCACCAATCTGATGGAGATCGTGTCCCCCCACGGGCGCGGGTTGGGCGCGTTGTTCGACAGCGGCAAGACGAATTCCGACTATCCGCTGATGTTCGCGGTCCTGATCGCGCTCGCGTTTCTGGGGATCGTCCTCTACTACATCGTGGTCGCGTTGGAGAAGACATTTGCCGGCTGGGCGGATCGCACCGTTTGATGGCAGTGCCTTCGCAAGGCTTGACTGGCGCGTCTCAGCATGGCGATTGTCCGGGGGAATTTGAATTGCCCTGAGGAACAGCCATGACCGACGCCTATATCTGCGACTATATCCGGACCCCGATCGGACGCTATGCCGGGGGGCTGGCCCCTGTGCGCACCGACGATCTGGGTGCGATCCCGATCCGGGCGCTGATCGAACGTACCGGGCTGGATCCTGCCGCGATAGACGAAGTGATCTATGGCTGCGCCAATCAGGCCGGAGAGGACAACCGCAACGTCGCGCGCATGTCCGCCCTGCTGGCGGGCCTGCCTGAAACCGTGCCGGGCACCACGATGAACCGGCTGTGCGGGTCGGGCATGGATGCGATCATCACCGCCGCCCGCGCCATTCGCGCCGGAGAGATGGACCTGGCCATCGCCGGTGGGGTCGAAAGCATGTCGCGCGCGCCCCTGGTGATGCCCAAGGCGGATGCCGCGTTTTCTCGCAAGGCCGAAATCCACGACACCACCATCGGCTGGCGCTTCGTCAACCGCGCGATGAAGGCGCAATACGGCGTCGAATCCATGCCCGAGACGGCGGAAAACGTCGCCGCCGATTTCGGCATTTCGCGGGCGGATCAGGATGCCTTCGCGCTGGCCAGTCAGGAACGGGCGGCGGCGGCGCAGGCCTCGGGCCGTCTGGCGCGTGAGATTACGCCGGTCTCGATTCCACAGCGCAAGGGCGATCCGGTCGTGGTCGATCGCGATGAGCATCCCCGCGCCACGACGGCGGAAAAACTCGCGTCCCTGCCCACCCCGTTCCGTGAGGGCGGCAGCGTCACCGCAGGCAACGCATCGGGCGTGAATGACGGCGCGGCGGCGCTGATCATCGCCACGGCCGAGATGGCCGAGCGCCACGGCCTGACCCCCATCGCCCGCATTCTGGGCGGGGCCACCGCTGGCGTCGCGCCGCGCGTCATGGGGATCGGGCCGGTGCCCGCCTCGCAAAACCTGATGGCCCGTCTGGGTCTGAGCATCGACGATTTCAGCGTGATCGAGTTGAACGAGGCCTTCGCCAGCCAGGGCCTTGCCACGCTGCGCCAACTGGGTGTCGCGGATGATGACGCGCGGGTGAACCGCAACGGCGGGGCCATCGCGCTGGGGCATCCGCTGGGCATGTCGGGTGCGCGGATCACCGGCACCGCGATGCTGGATCTGGAACCGGGGCAAAAATCGCTCTCGACCATGTGCGTGGGCGTCGGTCAGGGCATCGCCATCGCGCTTGAGCGGGTCTGACTTAAGGGGGCTGGTCACGGCCAGCCCCACCACCTCTGCCTAGGCGAACGGTTATCTACCCTGGAAATCCCCAGCGTCCGGCCCCGCGGCTTACTCCGCGTGGTGACAGCGCACGCGGGTTTCACCGATCATGCGGGGGGCGGGATGCTCCTCCTTGCAGATCTGCGTCGCCAGCGGGCAGCGCGGGTGATAGGGGCAGCCGGGGGGCGGGTTGATGGCGTCGGGAATCTCGCCCTTGGGCGGATCGACCTCGCGCCCGAACGCATCCATGCGCGGGGCGGCGTCGAACAGCATCCGGGTATAGGGATGCTTGGGCGCGTCGAACAGCCGGTCGCGGGGTGCCTCCTCAACCAGCGATCCCAGATAGAGCACTCCGATCCGGTCCGCCATGTGGCGCACCACGGTCAGGTCGTGGCTGATGAACAGATAGGTCAGGCCCATCTCCTCCCTCAGATCGCTCATCAGGTTCAGCACCTGTGACTGGACCGAGACATCCAGCGCCGAGGTCGGCTCATCACAAATGATGATCTTCGGGTTCGAGGCCAGCGCCCGCGCGATGCAGATCCGCTGCCGCTGGCCACCGGAAAACTCGTGCGGGAACTTGCCCGCATCCGTGGCTGACAGACCGACCTGTTCCAGCAGCTTCTCCGCCAGACCCTGCGTCCGCTCACCCCGCACGGCGACGGGTTCCGCGATGATGTCGCGCACCTTCCATCGCGGGTTCAGCGAGGCATAGGGATCCTGAAAGATCATCTGCAATTCAGAGCGCACCGCATCCGGCCCGCCCTGATCGACGATGTCCACGCCGTCGATGACCACCCTGCCCGCGCTGGCCGGGATCAGACCCGCGATGATGCGCCCGATCGTGGATTTGCCCGAGCCGCTTTCCCCGACCAGCGCATAGACCGAGCGTTCCTCGATCTCGAAGCTGACATCCGCCACCGCGCGCAGCTTCGCCCTGGGCAGGCGTTCGATGACGCGGTTCAGCCACGGTTTCGAGACATCGAAGTCCCGGACAAGGTTTTCGACCCGGATCAGCGCGCTCATAAGGTGGCCTCCTGCTCATGGGTGATCGGGAACCAGCACGCGGCGCGACCGTCACAGGCCTGCAAGGTCGGACCCGGCGCCTGACGGCAGCGCGCCTGCGCCCGTTCGCATCGGGGGTGGAAGGCACAGCCCGCAGGCACCGCATCCAGACGCGGCATGGCACCGGGGATCTGGCGCAGGCGCTTTTGTCCCTGCGACGCCACCGGGGTGGAGGCCATCAGCCCCGCCGTATAGGGGTGGCGCGCCTGCGTCACGACCTCACGCACGGGGCCCAGCTCGGCCAGACGCCCGGCATACATCACCGCCACGCGGTCCGCGGCCTCCGCTATTACGCCCATATCATGTGTTACCAGCATCACCGCGACACCGCGTTCGCGGCACAACCGGCGCAGCAACGCGATGATCTGCGCCTGCACCGACACGTCCAGCGCGGTGGTCGGTTCATCCGCGATGATCAGTTCGGGTTCCGCGCACAGCGCCAGCGCGATCACGACCCGCTGGCGCATCCCGCCGGAAAATTCGTGCGGATAGCTGTCGATCCGCTGGCGGGCGGCGGGGATGCCGACCTCATCCAAAGCGGCGATGGCCCGCTCATGCGCCTGACTGGCGCTCAGGTCCAGATGCTCCTGTATCGTTTCGGTCAACTGGTCGCCCACCGTCAGCAGCGGGTTCAGCGAGGTCAGCGGATCCTGAAAGATCATGCCCATGTGCCGGCCCCGCAGCTTGCGCAAGGCCGCGCCCTGCAACTGGTGGATCGGCTGCCCCTGCAACAGAACCTCGCCCGAGGCGATGCGCGCCGGCCGGTCCAGCAGGCCGATCACGGCGTTGCCGGTCATCGACTTGCCCGCGCCGGATTCCCCCACCACCCCCAGGATTTCACCGGCGGCAATGTCATAACTGACCCCGTCCACCGGGCGCAGCACACCGTGGCGGGTGGGGATTTCCACGACCAGGTCGCGGACGGACAGAACAGGCTCGCTCATGCAGATACCTCAGCGCAGTCGGGGGTTGAGCGCGTCGCGCAGCCAGTCACCCAGCAGATTGATGGACAGCGCCAGCGCCAGCAGCGTCAGCGCCGGGAACAGCAGGATCCACCACTCGCCCGAGAACATGTAGCCCTGCCCGATGCGGATCAGCGTGCCCAGCGACGGCTTGGTCGGCGGGGCGCCCACTCCCAGAAACGACAGCGTCGCCTCCGCGATGATGGCCAGCGCCAGACTGATCGTCGCGATCACCAGCACCGCGTTCAGCGCATTGGGCAGGATGTGCCGGATCATGATCGAAAACGGGCGGCGTCCGACCAGCCGGGCGGCCTCGACATATTCGCGGTTCTTCTCGACCAGCGTGGCCCCGCGCACGACGCGGGCGAATTGCACCCAGTCCGACAGGCCGATCGCCAGGATCAGCACGTAGATCGCCATCTGATCGCGATATTCCGGCGGGGTGATCCCCTTGGCCACGCCAAAGATCAGCATCGCCACCAGGATCGCGGGAAAGGTCAGCTGGATATCGGCAATGCGCATGATGACGCTTTCGATCCAGCCGCCCAGATAGCCCGCCAACAGCCCCAGAACCACGCCGATCACCATCGCCAACATCACGGCGGAGAACCCCACCAATAGCGAGATCCGCATCCCGTAAAGGATGGTTGAGAACACGTCCCGCCCCTGATCGTCGGTGCCCAGCAGGAACACCTCACCGGTGAAGGCGTTCGGCTCTCCCGGGGGTGTGAACCCGTTCATCAGGTTCAGCGATCCGGGGTCGAAGGGGTTGTGCGGCGCGATCCACGGCGCGAAGACCGCCGACAGAACCAGCAGCGCCACCATGAAGGCGGAGATCATCGCCACCGGCGAATGCCGGAACGAATAGGCCAGATCGCCGTTCCACGCCCGCGCCAGACGTCCGGGCGTGCGGCGGGTTTCGATTTCTATCTGATGATCGGACATTCAGTGCCCCCCGGCCTTGCCATCGACGCGCAGGCGCGGATCAATGGCGAAATACAGCAGATCGACGATCAGGTTGATGCCGACGAACATGACGGAGATCATCATCAGATACGCGGCCATCACCGGAATATCGACGAATTGCACCGCGTTGATGAACAGCAATCCGACGCCCGGCCACTGGAAAACCGTCTCCGTGATGATGGCGAAGGCGATGATGCTGCCCAGTTGCAGACCGGTGATCGTGATGACGGGCACCAGGGTGTTGCGCAGCGCATGGCGGAAATTGATCGAGCGTTCGCGCAATCCGCGCGCGCGCGCAAAGCGGATGTAGTCCATGCGCAGCACCTCCATCATCTCGGTCCGCACCAGCCGCATGATGAGCGTCATCTGATACAGGCCCAGCGTGATCGCGGGCAGGACCAGCGCCTTCAGCCCGCTGACGGTCAGGAACCCGGTGGTCCACCATCCCAGATCGACGACCTCCCCCCGCCCGAACGAGGGCAGCCACCCCAGCTCCACCGAAAAGACATAGATCAGCAGGATTCCGATCAGAAATGTCGGCAGCGATACCCCCACCAGGGACAAGGTCATGATGACGTTCGAGCTGATCCCGCGTCTTCGGATCGCGGTCAGAATGCCAAAGCCGATGCCGCCCCCCAGCGCCAGAAGGCCCGAGACGAAGGCCAGTTCCAGCGTCGCGGGCAGACGCTCTGCCAGAATGGCGGAAACCTCGCGGCCCTGACGATAGCTCAGCCCGAAATTGCCCTGCGCGGCCTGTTGCAGAAACTTGGCGTATTGCACGACGAAGGGCTGATCCAGTCCCAGCTGCCCGCGCAGCCGGTCCACGTCGGCCTGCGTACGCTCCTGCCCCAGCATGTTTTCCACGGGATCGCCCACGAAGCTGAACATGGAAAACGCGACGAAGCCCGTGACCAGCAGGACCAATATCGACTGCGCCACGCGGCGGATGATGTAGGCGAGCATCGGGCAAACTTCCGGTCGGGGCCACGGGGCGTGGCCGTTCAGGTAAAGGCGGGCGGGTCAGGTCAGGGGTGCCGGCAGGTGGATCGTGCGGCGGGCGATCAGGCCCGCCGCACCCCTTTGGCAACGATCAGTCGTGTGTGAAGTACTTCACATGGACCGTATCGTCCGCATTCACGGCTGCGCCGACCTCGTTG
>NZ_JACJUQ010000015.1 GCF_014235845.1 Pontivivens nitratireducens
ACAACCTCCTCTGTCGGAGATACTGAATCACGCGACGAACGAATGGGGAAGCCTGATTATGGGGACAGGCCCTAGGCTATCACGACTTGGAGAGGGCGGCGCAAGGATAATGCCTGCACGACTATTCTGTGTCAGAAGCAAGACATCGCGGTTGAACTTCGGCGTTCCACCTTCATCTTGTTATGGACATCACAGGAGGTCCATCGTGGATCGTATTATCAAAAATTTCGTCTTGCTATGCGCCGCGTTGATGCTGCCCGCGTCCCTTCATGCACAGGACGCGCCGAACATGCGGGAAATAACGCGCGTTTCAACGCATATGGGAACGATGACCGCATCCTTCGTCAAGGAGCTGGACGAAGGGGAGCCGGTTACCACCCTGCAGTTCGAACCGTGGCAGATGCTGGACGATCTGTTTCGCGACGACATCGTGTTGCTGATGCGCCATGGGCCGACGGATTGGTCCAAGCGCGACGCCTCGAACGTCGCACCGACCGATTGCGCAAACCAGCGCATCATGACCAGTTACGGCATGGCGCGCATGCGCGAACTGGGTACGCTGCTGGCCGCGAATGAGGTTCGACCAGGCTCTATCGTGGTGTCCGAATGGTGCCGCAATCGCCAGACGCTCGACAACCTGATGATCGGATTCGAGCGGATCGACCCCGATTATGCCAATTCCATCGACGTTGAGGTTGATCCCGGCATGAACCTGCTGCTCTCGCTGCAAGGTGCACGTGACGCGGTGCCTCTGCGGGAACGGATTTCCTCATGGGAGGGGGATGAGAAGGGCCCGCTTCTGATTATCACCCACTTCACCAATATCGACGAGGTTACGAATTTCCACGTCTACGAGGGGGAGATTCTGGTGATCGACCCCAAGCGGAACAATCGCGTTCTGGGATATCTGCGCCTGCGCAGTGCCGAACCGGATGTCGGACATTTCAACGATGAAACCATACCGGAGGATGCGCCGGATGAGGTGACCTACTGAGGGTGTAGTGACTGCTGGCTCTCGAATCACACCCATCCCGCGTTCCGTCAGATTTGCTGCGAGCCGTGCGGCGCGGGCAGGAAATAGCGGCTATCCGCTATGGAAACCTCTGCTTTGAGGAGCGCGCGTGCACCTTGGCAGAAGCCCGGCGCCGGCCATGCAGCCACCCTGCGGGACCAGGTGCTCCACATGGTTGGGTGTGATGAATCGTCGCTGCGCATATCGGACAACAAGAGCGTTTTCCAAACTCTCCGAACTGACGTAAAGCTGTGCTCATGATAAACATGCAATCCTCCGTGACCCCTCCGATGCGTGCCCTGTGGACGCTGACCCTCGTTCTTTTCGCCATCGAGGCTTTGCTTCAACTCAACGATATCGGCCTGTCGGTGCTGTCGCGCAGGATCGCCTATACATACGGCGCATTCTGGCGCCCGCTGGTGTTTGCCGAGGTCGAGCCGGTCTTCGCGTTGCAACCTTTCACCATGTTCATCAGCCATGCCTTTCTGCATGGCAGCATTCTGCATGTCGTGATGAATGCGGTGATCCTGCTCAGCGTAGGGCGCCTGATCGTCACCATTTGCGGTGAGGCGCGGATGCTGGCGCTGTTCGTGCTCAGCGCAATCGCGGGCGGGGCCGGGTTCGCCCTGTTCGGACCGCAGGAACTGGTGCCGATGGTCGGCGCATCGGGGGCGGTGTTCGGCTTCATGGGCGCGTGGAAGCGCTGGGAAGTCATCGCTTTGCGCTCCACCGGGCGGTCCACCGCGCCCGTCTGGAAATTCATCGCGTCGCTGACCGTCCTGAACGTGGCGCTGCATTTCGGGCTGGGCGGCACATTGGCATGGCAGGCGCATCTCGGCGGTGCGCTGGCGGGATGGGTTCTGGCCCCCCTTCTGCGGGCACCGCGCCGACCTGCCTGATCGCGCCGCGATCTTGTCAAAGTGCAGCGGCAATCCCTATGTGCCACCTCAACACGAGATGAGGAGAGCCCCATGACCGATGACACCCGCTTCCCCGGCTGGCACGGAACCACCATCGTCGCGGTGCGCAAGGGCGGCCGCGTTGCGGTCGTCGGTGACGGTCAGGTCAGCGTTGGCCCGACCGTGATGAAGGGGACCGCCCGCAAGGTGCGTCGCCTGACCCCCGGCGGCTCGGACGTGGTGTGCGGCTTCGCCGGCTCGACCGCCGATGCGTTTACCCTGCTGGAACGGCTGGAAACCAAGCTGGAGGCGACACCGGGCAAGCTGGCCCGCGCCTGTGTCGATCTGGCCAAGGATTGGCGCACCGACAAGTATCTGCGCAATCTGGAGGCGATGCTGATCGTCACCGATGGCTCCGATCTGTTCATCGTGACCGGTGCGGGCGACGTGCTGGAACCCGAACACGACATCGCCGCCGTGGGATCCGGCGGCAACTTCGCGCTGGCCGCCGCCCGTGCCCTGATGGATCAGGACATGGATGCGGAGGCGATCGCCCGGCGCGCCCTGTCCATCGCTTCCGAGATCTGCGTCTACACCAACGGCAACGCGACGGTTGAGGTCATCTGACCTCCCGCCCTTGCCTGCCCCTTTGAGAGGACATCCAATGACCGACCTGACCCCGCGCGAAATCGTCACCGAGCTCGACCGCTTCATCATCGGCCAGGCCGACGCGAAACGTGCCGTTGCCGTGGCCCTGCGCAACCGCTGGCGGCGCCAGCGGCTGGACGACACCATGGCCGAGGAAGTGTACCCCAAGAACATCCTGATGATCGGACCCACCGGCGTGGGCAAAACGGAGATCTCGCGCAGGCTTGCCAAGCTGGCCCGCGCCCCGTTCATCAAGGTCGAGGCGACGAAGTTCACCGAAGTCGGCTATGTCGGTCGCGATGTCGAACAGATCATCCGCGATCTGGTGGACGCCGCCATCGTGATGACCCGCGAATATCGGCGTGAGGAGGTCAAATCCAAGGCGCATGAGGCAGCAGAGGCTCGCGTCATCGCCGCACTTGCCGGTGAGGGCGCGCGCGAGCAGACCCGCGATATGTTCCGCCGGAAACTGCGTGACGGATTGCTCGACGATACTGAAATCGAGGTTGAAGTGTCCGACACCTCGAACCCGCTGGGCGCCATGGACATCCCCGGTATGCCGCCCGGTGGTCAGATGATGGACCTCGGCTCGCTGTTCGGAAAGGCGATGGGCGGACGCAAGACCAAGAAACGCCTGCGCGTCGCCGACAGCTATGAGATTCTGATCGCAGAGGAAGCGGACAAGCTGCTGGATGAGGAGGCCCTGACGCGTGAGGCCGTGCAGGTCGTCGAACAATCCGGCATCGTCTTCATAGATGAGATCGACAAGGTCGCGAGCAAGCAGGACGGGCGTGGTGGAGAGGTCAGCCGCGAGGGCGTGCAGCGTGATCTGCTGCCCCTCATCGAAGGCACCACCGTTTCCACCAAGCATGGGCCGGTAAAGACCGATCACATCCTGTTCATCGCCTCGGGCGCATTTCACGTCGCGAAACCGTCGGACCTGCTGCCGGAACTGCAGGGCCGCCTGCCGATCCGGGTCGAACTGCGTGCCCTGACCGAAGCTGATTTCGTGCGCATCCTGACGGAGACGGACAACGCGTTGACCCGTCAGTACACCGCGCTTCTGGGAACCGAGGGCGTCACCGTGACCTTTACCGAGGAGGGCATCTCGAACCTTGCGCGGATCGCGGCGGAGGTGAACGCCAATATCGAAAATATCGGCGCGCGACGGCTCTACACCGTGCTGGAACGGGTTTTCGAGGAGTTGAGCTTCACCGCGCCCGACCGCAGCGGGGAAACGGTCCAGGTCGATGCCGCATTCGTGGAAAAACACTTGGGCGAACTGAGCCGATCCAACGACCTCAGCCGCTACGTGCTCTGACATTGCGGCTTTCCTGCTGAACACATCCCCGCCCTGCCCGTGTGATCAGGTGCTTCGGGCGGGGATATTTGCGGAAGCTGACGCGAGAAAAGGCGGCACATGGCAGTCGCCGGACAGGATGATGACGTGTCCCGCTCATGCGGCGCTGGCCTCCTGTCACGGATAGACTATCTTCACCCCATGACACTGCTCGCCTGCCCTTCCTGCGATATGCTCCACGATGTACCCGACCTGCCGCAGGGCCGTCGGGCCTATTGCCTGCGCTGCAATCACATGCTGGTTTCGGGGCGGCACACCTCGCTCGACCGAACGCTGGCGACAGGTTTCGCGATTGCCATCCTGATCGTGTTCGCGCTGTTCTTTCCGTTCCTGTCGATCGAGGAACTTGGCTTTTCCAATACCACCACCTTGCTGGGCGTGGCCGCGGCGTTTCTGGATGGATGGCTGATTCCGCTGACCCTTGCCGTTACCGCCAGCATCGTGGCGATTCCGCTGATCCGGGTGGCCTTGCTGATCTATGCACTGTTCCCGATCTGGCGCGGCCGCCCCCCCGCGCCCCACGCCGCCCGCGCCTTTCGCTGGTCAGAGGCATTGCGCCCCTGGTCGATGGCGGAGATCTTCGTGCTGGGCGCAGCGGTGGCATTGGTCAAGGTCGCGGACCTGGCCACGATCGGTTTCGGTCCGGCCTTCTGGGCGTTTTGCGCCGCCGTCTTCATCATCGCGTTCGAGCGGCAGATCACCGATGCCGCCTCGATCTGGTCGATGCTGGACAATGAGCCATGAACGTCCTGACCGCGCGCGAGGCCGGCCTCGTTTCTTGCCATCGGTGCGAACTGGTCCACGATCAGGGGGTCGCGCGCTGTCGGCGGTGCCATGCGCACCTGTCTTCGCGAAAACCCTATAGCCTGCAAAGGGTCTGGGCATGGCTGATCGCGGGGATCGTCGCCTATATTCCGGCCAACCTGTACCCGATGCTGGTAACACGGCAACTGGGCACGACGCATGAGGACACCATCGTCGGCGGCGTGATCGTTCTGGCGGATACCGGCGCCTACGGCATCGCGGGGATCGTCTTTTTTGCGTCCGTGGTGGTTCCGCTCTCCAAGTTCGGGGTGATCGCCCTGCTGGCGTGGTCCGTGACGCGCCCGAACAGTTTGAGCCAGCATTCGCGGCTTCACCTGCATGAGGTCATCGAATTCGTGGGCCGCTGGTCAATGATCGACGTGTTCGTCGTGGCCTTGCTGACGGCACTGGTCCAGTTGGGTGCGGCGGCCAGTGTGCATCCGGGGCCCGCTGCCGTATGCTTCGCCCTGTCAGTCGTTTTCACCATGCTGTCCGCGCAAGCGTTCGACCCGCGCCTGATCTGGGATCGTCCCGACACTTCGCCGAAGGAAACCTGATTTGACCGACCTGCCGCCCCCCGCCCCCCGGATCGAGACCGACGCCAAGCAGCCCTACTGGAAACGCGTGTCTCTGGTGTGGGCGATCCCCTTGGTTGCCCTGATCGTGGCCGCAGCAGTGACCTATCGGACCTATGCATCGCGGGGACCGGTCATTTTCGTACACTTCACCAATGCGGCGGGCATCGTGATCGGGCAGACCCCGCTGCGGTATCGCGATGTGAGGATCGGCCAGGTCGAGGATATCAGCTTTGGCCCCGGACTGGACGACGTTCTGGTCCATGTTCGGCTGGACCGCGATATCGCATCCTATCTGACCGAGGAGGCGGTGATCTGGATCGTGCAGCCAGAGATTACCGCGCAGGGGATCTCCGGCCTCAGAACGGTGGTCAGCGGCACCTATCTCGCGGCTCAGTTGCCCGATGAACCGGGCGAGCAGGTGACCGAACTGACGGGGCTGGAGCGCGCGCCCCTGACGCCGATCGACCAACCCGGCCTGCGCGTCACGCTGCGCACCGCGCTGGCCAGTTCCATCTCTCTGGGCTCCCCGGTGCTGTACAAGGGCATTGAGGTCGGTCAGGTCGAGGATCTGGAGCTTTCCAGTAATGGGCGCACGATCATCTATACCGCCTTCATACGTGAGCCCTATAACAACCTCATCACCGATGGGACGCGGTTCTGGGATGCGTCGGGATTCAACTTCACGCTGGATACCAGCGGCGCATCGCTGAATGTGGGCAGTCTGGCCGCGCTGCTGCGCGGGGGGGTCACGTTCGACACGGTTTTCGAGGGCGGATCGGCCGTCACGCAGGATCGCGGATTCCGTCTGTATCCGGACCCCGAAACCGCCCGCTCCTCGCTTTTCGATACGTTGGAACGCGCGCCGGTCACCGTCTCAGCGGTCTTTCCCGGTTCGGTCAGCGGCCTGCGGGTGGGGGCGCAAGTGTCCTATCGCGGGATCCCTGTCGGCACCGTCACCAGCCTGTCCGCGCGACTGGCCGGCGAGGAAGGACACCGCACGGTCGAGTTGATTGCCGCGTTCGAGATCGAGCCGGGGCGGCTCGGCCTGCCGGCGGGCTCCGACACCAGCATCACGCTTGATCTGTTGGCGGAGCTGGTTGCGGATAACGGGCTTCGCGCCCAGCTCAGCGCGCCATCAATCCTCAGCGGGGCGCAGAACATCGAGCTGACCGAAGTGCCGGACGCTGTGGCGGCCGTGCTTGACACGAATGTGCAACCCTTCCCCCGCATTCCCACGGTGGAGACGGACGCGAGCGGTCTGGCCGAAACAGCCGAGGGGTTGATGACCCGCATAGACGAATTGCCCATCGAGGCTGTTCTGAACGCGGCGACACAGGCCCTGACGGCTGTCACGTCCCTGCTCAACGATCCCGAGCTGCGGGAAATTCCCGCTGGCGCAAATGGCGCGATCGCGGATCTGCGCGATCTGTTGCAATCGGATGGCATTACGCAGGCCCCGGACGAATTGCTCGCCGGTCTGACCGCGCTGCGCGGTTTGCTGGAGGACGCGCAGCAGGCCGCTCTGATCGAGGCCTTCTCAACCGCGGTGGCTGATATCTCCACCCTGGCGGGCACCCTCAACCAGACCGCGGAGGAGATCACGCCCGAACTGGAATCGACCCTGATCGCCACCGAGGCATTCCTGACCTCGACGCAGGAAGTGCTGGACGATCCTTCGACCCGCGCGATCCCGATGCGGGCGGAGGCCCTGCTGGCGGAGGTGCAGGCCATCGTCTCCGACCCGGCCTTGCAAGCTGCGCCCGAAACGTTGCAAACCGCCCTGGCCCAGGCCGAGGCGATCCTGAACGAGTTCCGCGATGCGGACATCGCGACCCGCCTGGCCACCGCCCTGGATGAGGGCGCGTCTGCCGCCAACGGAATCGCCGATCTGACCACCGGCGCGGCCGACCTGCCTGATACCCTGGCCGCTGTGATCAAGGAGGTGGACGAACTGACGAACACGGCCACCGCATTCCTGTCCGACCCCGAGGTGACCGCCGCCCCGGCGGAGTTGACGGGGCTGCTGCGTTCCGCCCGGGAAATCCTGGACGACGAGGCGACCCGCGCCCTGCCTGAGGAAACGCTGGCCGGGATCGCGACCATCAACCGCACATTGGCCGCCATCGAGGAGGCGGACATCGCCACCCTGCTGGACGAAACGCTGACCTCTGCCACGCAGGCAGCGGCCCGTCTGGCCGAGATCGCTGAAGCGGCGGAGCCTGTTCCCGGTGCGCTGAACGATCTGATCGCGAATGCTGACTCGATCCTGACCGATCCCGGAACGCAGGCGCTGCCCAAGCAGGCCACAGCCGCGTTGAGCGCTCTGCGCACCTTGCTGGAGGATCCCGAGACGCAGGCATTGCCTGCCGATATCGGGGCCGGACTGCGCAGTGCCCGTATCCTGCTGGACGATCTGATCGCTGCGGAACTGGGCCAGCGCCTGCAGGATGCGCTCGCCGATGCGGGCCGCGCTGCGGCCAGCGTGGCGGAGGCGTCCGACGGCGTTCCCGACCTGATCGCGCGCATCGACGCCGTGGTGAAGGATGCCGAACAGGTGGAACTGGACGTTCTGGCCCGAACCGCGCAGGATCTGCTGCGCAGTGCCGATGACATCCTGTCCGCCCCCGGTGCGGAGGATCTGCCCGCCTCGCTGAACGGCGCACTGAACGAAGTTCGCGTAACCTTGGCCGAATTGCGCGGTGTCGGTGTGGCGCAGGGTCTGGGCGATACGCTGAGTACGGCGGAACGCGCGGCGGAGGCCATTCGTCTGGCCGCGCTCGATGTACCGGCGCTGTTGTCGCGACTGGATGCACTGACCTCTCAGGCTGGAACGACAATCGCCGCCTATAACGAGGATTCGCTCCTGAACGAAGAGGCCATTCGTGCCATCCGCGAATTCCGCGATACCGCCCGTGCGATCACCGCGCTGGTCAGGCAGATCGAACGCAACCCCAACTCCCTTCTCACCGGGCGCTGACGCACCCCTCGCAAAGGATCGACCCCATGCGTTTTCTCTTGCTCGCCCTCGCAATTACACTGATGGCCTGTAGCTCCGCGCCGGAACCGCGCATTCAGCTGGCCCCGATCGCACCCGCTGCCGAAACCACGGACAGCGTGGTGCAATACATCGAGCTGCGCGAAATCTCGCTGCCATATTACGCGCAGGGTGAGGAGATCGGCATTGTCGAGGCGGATGGCAGCGTGGCCTTGCGCACCGACATTCTGTGGGCCGACCTGCCCCCCCGGGCGCTGACCTTGCGGTTGGCGCAAACACTGGCCGCCCGCTTGCCCGAGACGGCCGTCGCGGCGGAACCCTGGCCCCTGCTCAGCCGCGCCGATCTGCGGATCGAGATTCAGGTCGCTCGGGCGCTGGGCCAGATCGGCGGCGACTACAATCTGGACGGTCAGTATTTCATAATCGCTGGCAATCTGGGCGAATATGAACGCGCGCAAAGCTTCGCGATCTCACAGCCTGTCGAAGGCATCGGGTTTACGGCGATCTCCATCGCGCAATCGGCCGCGTTCGATCAGTTGGCCGATCTGATCGTCGCGGATGTGGCTGAGGTCACGCCTGCCGACATTGGGCGGCGTTGATCATCATCCCAACGGGCAGCCTGGCTCTGCTGCGTATTCCAGCGCGATAAGTACCGCTTTTCTGGAAATTCCTCGATCTCGCGCGCAACGTCTGGTCGCGGCACACGGGACTTGCGCAACAATATGTCCCGCGTTATCTCCTGATGCAGTGCACCATCAAACGTGAGTCCCATCATGGCCCAGAAAGACCGCCCCTGGCTTTTCCGCACCTATGCGGGACATTCAACCGCCAGCGCATCCAACGCGCTTTACCGGTCAAATCTGGCAAAGGGCCAGACAGGGTTGAGCGTGGCGTTCGACCTGCCCACACAGACAGGCTATGACAGCGATCACGTGCTTGCCGGGGGCGAGGTTGGCAAGGTCGGCGTGCCGATCAGCCATCTTGGCGACATGCGCACCCTGTTCGCGGATATTCCGCTGGACCAGATGAACACTTCGATGACCATCAACGCCACCGCCGCGTGGCTGCTCGCACTCTACGTCACGGTGGCGGAGGAACAGGGCGCGGATATCGCCGCGCTCAAGGGCACGGTGCAGAACGACATCATCAAGGAATATCTGTCGCGCGGCACCTATGTCTTCCCTCCCGCGCCCAGCCTCAAGCTGATCGGGGACATCGCGGAGTATTGCTACACATCCGTTCCGAAATGGAACCCGATGAACGTCTGTTCCTACCACTTGCAGGAGGCCGGCGCCACGCCCGAGCAGGAGCTGGCCTTCGCGCTGGCCACCGCGACCGCCGTGCTGGACGAGGTTCGCCCCCGTGTGTCGGAGGAGGACTTCCCCGGCCTCGTCGCGCGGATTTCCTTCTTTGTGAACGCGGGCATCCGGTTCGTGACGGAGATGTGCAAGATGCGCGCCTTCGTGGACTTGTGGGACGAAATTTGCGCCGAACGCTACGGCGTTGAGGATCCCAAGCTGCGGCGCTTTCGCTATGGCGTGCAGGTCAATTCGCTGGGATTGACCGAGCAGCAGCCGGAAAACAACGTCTACCGGATCCTGATGGAAATGCTGGCCGTCACGCTCAGCAAGAAGGCCCGCGCCCGTGCCGTACAGCTTCCCGCGTGGAACGAAGCGCTGGGTCTGCCGCGCCCGTGGGATCAGCAATGGTCGCTGCGGATGCAGCAGATCATGGCGTATGAGACGGACCTGCTGGAATATGACGACCTGTTCGACGGCAACCCCGCTGTGGATCGCAAGGTCGAGGCGCTGAAAACCGGCGCGCGTGAGGAACTGGCACGGATCGACGAGATGGGCGGCGCTGTCGCGGCCATCGACTACATGAAATCGCGTCTGGTTGAGAGCAACGCCGACCGGCTGGTCAGGATCGAGCGGGGCGACACCACCGTTGTCGGCGTCAATGCCTTCACCGGCGGTGAAAAATCCCCCCTGGTTGATGAGCAGGGCGGCATCATGACCGTCGATCCGGCGGTGGAGCAGGAACAGATCGACCGTTTGCAGGCCTGGCGCGATGACCGTGACGATCTGGCCGTGCGCCGCGCGCTCGACGATCTGCGCAGCGCCGCGCGTGAGGGGCGCAACATCATGCCGCCGTCGATCGCCTGTGCGAAAGCAGGCGTTACCACCGGCGAATGGGGCACTGCGATCCGCGCCGAATTCGGTGAGTACCGCGCGCCCACCGGCGTCTCCAAGGCTGTCAGCAACGCTGCCACCGGACTGGACGACCTGCGTGAGGCCGTCGGTGACGTCGCCGCCCGTCTGGGCCGCCCGCTGACTTTTCTTGTGGGCAAGCCGGGGTTGGACGGGCATTCCAATGGCGCCGAGCAGATCGCCTGTCGCGCCCGCGATGCGGGGATGGACGTGATCTATGATGGCATCCGTCTGACCCCCGAACAGATTGTCACCGCCGCGCGCGAGGGGCGCGCCCATGTGATCGGCCTGTCGATCCTGTCCGGCTCACACCTGCCGCTGGTCCGCGACATGTTGGCCCGTCTGGCGGCAGAAAACCTGACGGTGCCCGTCGTCGTCGGCGGCATCATACCTGAGGAAGACGCCGCGCAACTGCGCAAGGATGGCGTGGCGCGGGTCTATACGCCCAAGGATTTCGAACTGAACCGCATCATGTTCGATCTGGTCGATCTGGTCGATCCCGACCGGACCGTCGCCGCCGAGTAATCACCGTCGAATGGTCGCTACCGCCGCGCCCATCGCGCGGCGGCGGCCCCTGCGTGCCGCCCCGTGGCGATACAGGCCGTCAACAGGTAGCCCCCGGTCGGAGCCTCCCAATCGAGCATCTCCCCCGCGGCGAAGGTACCTAGATACGCAGTCAGCATCAGCCCCTCGTCCAGTTCGCCAGCCTTGATGCCCCCCGCGACGGAGATCGCCTCATCCATCGGGCGCGGTCGGATCAGCCGCAGCGGGCACGCCTTGATCCGAGCCGCAATGGCAGGCGCGTCGCCCAGCGGCCCCGCCTCCCTCAACAGGGCCAGCTTGACCGGTGGCAGACCTGTCACCTTGCGCAAATGGTTGCTCATCGACTGCTTGCCGCGCGGTTTGGCAATCGCCTGTTCCAGCGCCGCTCCATCCCGCCCGGGGGCCAGATCGAGGGCGGCATCCGGCGCGTCGCGCAGCAGGGAGGACATCGCGTAGATCAGGCTGCCCTCCACGCCCGTCTTGCTGATGACGAATTCGCCCTGTCGTCGCGTGTCGCCATGGATCAGCGCCACATCCTTGACCGGCGTGCCGGAAAACCGTGCCATATGCGGCGACCAGTCCACGTCGAACCCCATGTTGGCAGGACGAAACGGCGCAATGGCCAGATCCCCCATCCGTTCAACCCACAGCCCGTCCGAGCCGAGCCGCGACCACGAGGCACCGCCCATCGCCAGCACGCTGGCCCGTGGTCTGACCGCCACAGCCCCGCGTGGCGTGTCGAACCGATGGGTGCCGTCATCCTGCCCCAGCCAGCGCCAGCGCACCATGATATCGACGGGGGCGAGCCGGGCCAGCCAAGCCCGCAGCAGGGGTGAGGCCTTCATCGCGACCGGAAACACCCGTCCGCTCGACCCGGTAAAGACCTCCTGCCCCAATCCAGCGGCCCATGCCCGCATGGCATCTGCATCAAAGTCGCGCAGGATCGGGGCCAGCCAAGGGGCCCCGCAGGCGGAGACGATCTGGTCCGCGCTCTCATCCTTGGTCAGGTTCAAACCAGATTTTCCGGCCATCAGAAACTTGCGGCCGACGCTGGGTTTCTGTTCCGTCAGCAAAACGCTGGCCCCGGCGGCGGAGGCGACCTCGGCCGCGGCCAGCCCGGCAGGACCGCCCCCCACGATCAGAACATCGGGCGTCAGGATCATTCAGAAACTGGTCGTAAGCGAAAACTCCGCACCATAGGCCTCATAGTCATATCGCACATCGTTCGACGAACTGTTCGTCCATGTCAGACTGACCCGAGGCGTCACACCCCGGAACTGGATGCGAGAGGACAAGGCACTGATGCGAAGACGGGTGATGTCATCCTCACGAATGCCGCCAACCAGCGAACTGACGCCGCGATAGGTCCGGCGCCTGAACTCCACCGATCCATCCAGCACCATGCCGTTGGCAAAGCCGCGATAGGCGCCAAGCTCGAACCCCAACGCGTCATAGCTCTCGGCCTCATAAAGCGTCTCGGAGGTTCCCGCGAGCACGCCGAAGCTGACGCCCTGCCGGGCGGACAGCGCCTTGTGCAAGGTCACCTCGGCGTTCTGGTTGATCTGGTCGGGGTTCCGACGAAAATCACGATCGGTATAGGAATATTCGCCCTGAATGCGCATTCCATCACCGAAGGACAGACGCCCGGCGATCCGCGCGCCCAGCCCCGAGTCGAAGGAATTGCCGTCGACCCAACGCTGATCGCTGACGAGTTCGACCGTCGCGCGGCGTGTCGGCGGGCCGAAATGCATCCCCACGCGACCGGTGAGAATCTGGTTGTCGAACTGTGAATTGGGGTAATCGTTGATCTGCGCCGCGCCCGCGAAATAGAGCTGGCGATCCTGAATCATCGGTATGGCGTAGATCGCAGTGCCACCATAACTGACACCGACCCCGGATTCCTGCTCTGCCCCTACGATGAAGTTCAGCGGCAGGCCATTGAAATCTAGAACGACGGTACGCTGACCGGCGCCGCTGTTGAGGTTGGTGGACGGCGCGATGGTCAGAAAGGTCGAGAAGCTCAACCGGTTGTCAGGCATTACGGCATCGATCGCCGCCTCAAAGAACTCCCGCTCACCGGCATTTTCCGCGGCCTCGGCCAGAATGTTGAGGTGGAATTGCGCCCCGTCCGTCTGATCCATCAGGGCGAGGACTTGTGCCAGCTCCAACCGCACCAGGCGAAACTCCGGCTGCTCGGCCAGAATCTGGCGAAGCAGGACCGACGCTTCCTCCAGCCGCCCGGTCACGCGATAGATGATCGCTTGCAGATAGGCCGCCTGATAGCCGTAATCGCGCTCATCGAAGATCGAGCCGTTCAGCAGCAACTGTGCCTGCGCGACCTGACCGTTTTCGACCAACGTGCGGATTACGCCGATCTGCTCAGCCTGGCTCAGATCGACGTAAAGGACCTCACGCCCCTGATCGGGCTGCTGGGCGGCTGCGGGCAGCGTGAGGCAGCAGGCCGCCATGACCAGTGCAACCCGGACGAATAACTTGAAATCGGCGCCCATGTTTATTGAGCGCCACCGGCCGTGAGCGAAAGGATGAAGCCGACGGGGCCCGTGGGAGTGACGCTGGAATCCCCCGAATCCATGTCGTCGATGAAGATCGTCCCCTCCAGAATGCCGCTCATCGCGACCTCGGCCGCGTCCTCGCCGAAAAACCCGCCCGAGACGAGAGCCGCCGTTTCGCCAACGGGCGGGCCGCTGAAGATGTCGAGTTGATTGCCCGCCGCATCGGTGAACCACATCTGGGTGCCCGAGGCCGAGTTGCCCGTGATGTCGGCCTGCATGAACAATCCGGCCACCTGATCGGTCAGCAGGTTATCGTCGTTCGTGTTGCCGATCTGCTCCCCGACCAGCTCCAGGTTCGCAATATCGGCTGTCAGCGTAGCTGCGCCGAAATCTGCGATGATGTCGAAGCTGGGCGCGTCCTTCGTGCTGGCATCCTGTAACCGCATGGAGGCGATGGCGTTTGCGCCCCGGCGATAATATCCGTTCTGCACCAGTATGGCGGAGGAATAGGTCGCCTGATTGGCGGTGGGAACGCTGGCCGTCTCGTTCCCGATGAAACCGACGCCGAAGATGCCCTCATTCGTGCCGCTGTCAAAGCTGCTGACCTCGATCGCGCTGACATCGTGCAGCACCAGTTCACGCGGGCTGCCCACCAGATAGACGCTCAACCCCGCGATCTGCGTTCTGGCATCGGTGCGCGCGTTCGTGTCACCGAAGCTGCTTTCCTCGAAATAGGTGGTTCCCTCGACCCCGGCCACATCCGTGAAGGTCGCGCCACGGTCCAGCGCACCCGTGACCGCTACGTCGGTCAGCGTATCGACCAGGGCTTCCTGCCGTCTGGGCCTCGTGGTGCTGCCCGACGGATCAGCCGTCGATGATACAGTGATTGCAAGACCGGAGGATGTCCGGTCACTGGCCTGAACCTCAGTCGGGGTGGTCGTGTATTCCGTGCCGTTCGCCCCGGTGGAAGAGGTTTGCGTGGCACCCAATTGCGCCGCCAAAATCGTGCCCGACGCGATAACCGGCAGATTGATCGCCGTCGATGGGGTGGATCCCCCCCCACAGGCACTTAGAACCAGTGGGAGGGCCAGAACCGGCAAAAAAGAGGTTTTCATAACATGCTCCATCGACGCGCTTGCGCCAATATAGACACGTACGCCCCCCTTATGTCTTTACCCGATAGGGTAAGTTTCTCAGAAAAACGCCTGTAGTCCGGTCTGCGCACGGCCCAGAATCAGCGCATGAACGTCATGCGTGCCCTCGTAGGTGTTCACCGTTTCCAGGTTCTGCGCATGTCTGAGGACATGATATTCCGCCTGAATACCGTTGCCGCCGTGCATGTCGCGGGCCTGACGTGCGATATCCAGCGCCTTGCCGCAATTGTTGCGCTTGATAAGCGAGATCATCTCGGGCGCGGCGCGGCCCTCATCCATCAGACGCCCGACCCGCAGGGCGGCCTGCAACCCCAGCGTGATTTCCGTCTGCATGTCGGCCAGTTTCTTCTGGAACAGCTGCGTCTGTGCCAGCGGGCGGCCGAACTGGTGACGGTCCAGGCCATATTGCCGCGAACGCTGCCAGCATTCCTCCGCCGATCCCATCACGCCCCAGGCGATACCGTAGCGGGCGCGGTTCAGACAGCCGAACGGCCCCTTGAGGCCCTCGACATTCGGCAACAGCGCGTCGTCACCGACCTCAACCCCTTCCAGCACGATTTCACCCGTGATGGATGCGCGCAGCGACAGCTTGCCGCCGATCTTTGGTGCGCTCAGCCCCTTCATGCCCTTTTCCAGAACGAAGCCGCGAATCTTGCCGTCATGCGCCTCCGACTTTGCCCAAACGACAAACACATCCGCGATGGGCGCGTTGGAGATCCACATCTTCGCGCCGTTCAGCACGTAGCCGCCATCGGTTTTCCTGGCGACCGTCTTCATTCCGGCGGGGTCGGAGCCCGCATCCGGTTCCGTCAGGCCGAAGCACCCGATCCATTCGCCCGAGGCCAGCTTCGGCAAGTATTTGCGGCGCTGCTCTTCCGATCCGTAGGCCTGAATCGGGTACATCACCAGGGACGATTGCACCGACATCATCGAGCGATAGCCGGAATCCACCCGCTCCACCTCACGCGCGATCAGGCCGTAGCTGACATAGCCCGCGCCCAGCCCGCCATATTCCTCGGGCACGGTCGCGCCCAGCAGGCCCATCGCACCCATTTCACGGAAAATCTCGGGGTCCGTGGTTTCGTTCAGATAGGCGTCCGTGACCCGTTTCATCAGGTTGTCCTGCGCGAAGGTCCGGGCGCTGTTGGACAGCATCCTTTCCTCCTCGGTCAACTGATCGTCGAGCAGGAACGGATCCTCCCATTTGAAGGACGCGAGTGAGGGGCCATGGCCCCCGGTCTGGGCATTGGACATGCTGGGTCTCCTTTATTCGCGGTATCGCACGGGGCGTGTCTGGCCTCAATCCGCGTCGTCGCGATGTTTGGCGACGAGGCGCGGCAGCACGGCGGAAAAATCCTTGCCCGTGCCGCCGTCGTTGACGAAAGCCTCGTAATAGGCGGTTGCGCGCGTACCCATCGGTGTTGCCGCATCGGCACTGTCGGCGGCCTGCTGGCTCAACCGCAGATCCTTGAGCATCAGGTCCGCGGCAAAACCGGGTACGTAATCGTTATCCGCCGGGCTTTGCGGGCCGATGCCGGGGGCCGGGCAATAGGCATTCATCGACCACGAATAGCCCGAGGACGTGGACACCACATCGAACATCGCCTGACGGTCCAGGCCCAGCTTGTCCGCCAACGCGAATGCCTCGCACGTGGCGACCATCGTGACGCCGAGGATCATGTTGTTGCAGATCTTGGCCGCCTGACCGTTGCCGGGCGCGCCGCAATGCACGGCCTTCTGGCCCATGATCTCGAACAACGGCGCCGCCTTGGCGAAGGCCGCGTCCGATCCGCCCGCCATGAAGGTCAGCGTTCCCGCCGAGGCACCGCCGATCCCGCCCGAAACCGGGGCATCCACGGGCAGCAAACCTGCATCCTCCGCCAGGCTTGCTGCGGCGCGGGCACTGTCCACGTCGACAGTGGAACAATCGATGAAGACCGCGCCTTCCTGTCCTGCGGGGACAATCGTGGAATAGACATCGCGCAGGATATCGCCGTTCGGCAGCATGGTGATGACCGCGTCGCGACCTGCGGCGGCCTGCGCGGCGTCTGACGCCTGTTCCACACCCTCGACGGTCACGCCCGCCACGTCGAAGCCGGTGACCTCGTGGCCCGCCGCAACCAGGTTCGCCGCCATCGGCGCCCCCATATTGCCCAATCCGATAAAGCCGATCTTCATGTCGTTCCCTCCTGACAGACCCCCCGGCCACCGCTTCCGCCTTGCGCGGAAGAGAGCGGCGTGCGGAAGCGTTTTCTACAGTTTCAACCCGTCCTCGCCCAACGGCATCAGCATCTGACTGACACGGATCTGCGGCAAATCCTCCAGCCGGGGGACGGCCCATTGCGGATTGCGATCCTTGTCGATCACGGCGGCGCGCACCCCCTCCAGAAACTCGCCATGTTCCATGCAGCGGGCGGTAAAGCGGTATTCCAGCGCCAGCGCGTCCTCGATCCGGCGCAAGGTCCGCGCCCGGTGTACCGCATCGACCGTACAGGCCACGGACAGCGGTGCATTGCGGCGCAGCGTCTTGAGGGTCGCCTGCTCCCACTCTCCGTTCACATGCTCCAGCGAGTTCACGATATCCATTGCCGTTTCGCCGCCGAAATGGCTGTCGATCCGCGCTTGTTCCTGCATCAGCGGCCCGGGCTGAAGCGGTTGTGCGAAATCACCGATCCTGTCGATGCCATCGGCGCAAAGCGCGGATTTCAGCTCCTCCATATGAGCCTGCGGAACATAGGTGTCCGCAAAGGTTGCGTGGATCGCATCCGCCGGACCCATCCGGGTGCCGGTCGTGCCCAGATATTCGCCCAGTCGCCCCGGCGCACAGCTCAGCAGCATGGAGCCGCCGACATCCGGGATCAGCCCGATGCCGCATTCGGGCATTGCCACCTGCGTGTCATCCGTCACGATCCGGTGCGAGCCGAGCGCCGACAACCCGACCCCGCCCCCCATGACGAACCCATGCATGATCGCGACATAGGGTTTGGGATAGTTCCAGATCAGCGCGTTCAGCCGGTATTCATCGGACCAGAACTGCCGACCATAGGCGTAGTCGCCGGTGCGGCCCGTCTCGTACAGTTTCTGTATGTCGCCACCGGCGCAAAACGCCCGGTCCCCGGCGCCGTCGATCAGGATCAGCTCCACCGCCGGATCGTCGCGCCATGCGATCAGATGCTTTTCGATCTCCGGAATCTGGTCATGGGCCAGCGCGTTCAGCGCCTTCGGTCTGTTCAGCGTGATCCGGCCTGCACGGCCTTCTATGCGAAAGAGAGTGTCCACGTTCTGCCCCTCAGCCTTTGCCGCGATCCGCCAGCAGCTTTCGCGCGACGATCATACGCATGATTTCGTTGGTACCTTCGAGAATCTGATGCACCCGCAAGTCGCGCACGATTTTCTCGATGCCGTAATCCTCCAGATAGCCGTAGCCGCCATGCAGTTGCAGACAATCGTTCGCGACCTTGAAGGCCGCATCGGTCACGAAACGTTTGGCCATCGCACAATGTTGCGTGGCGTCCGGTGCCCTCTGGTCCAGCTTCCACGCGGCCTGCCGCAGAAAGATGCGGGCGGCTTGCAGTTCCGTTTCCATGTCCGCGACCCGGAATTGCAGCGCCTGGAACGAATCGAGCGTCTCGTCGAAGGCCTTGCGCTCACCCATATAGGTCAGCGTTTTCGTCAGGGCGCCCTGTGCGCCTCCCATGCTGCAGGCGGCGATGTTCAGGCGGCCGCCGTCCAGACCCTTCATGGCAAAACGGAACCCGTCGCCCTCCGCCCCGATCAGATAGCGGGCGGGAATGCGGCAATCGTCGAATTGCACCTGGGCGGTTGGCTGCGCCTTCCAGCCCATCTTGCGCTCCTGCGCGCCGAAGCTGAGACCCGGTGCGCCCTTTGGCACCAGAACCGTGGAAATCCCCTTCGGCCCCGGGCCGCCCGTGCGGCACATCACGACATACCAGTCGGAATAATCACCGCCCGAGATGAACGCCTTGGTCCCGTTCAGAACGTAGTCGTCCCCGTCGCGTCGCGCCGTCGTCTTCAACGATGCAGCATCCGAGCCGCAGCCCGGCTCCGTCAGGCAATAGCTGGCGACCGTCTCGAACGAGGCCAGACCGGGGATCACCTCGGCCCGCAACTCATCATTGGCAAAGCTGTCGATCATCCATGCGCACATGTTGTGGATCGACACGAACGCGGCGACCGATGGATCGCCCAGGGACAGCCCCTCGAAGATCAGGGCCGCATCCAGACGGCTGAGCGCGGACCCGCCGTGATCCTCGGCGCAATAGATCGCCCCCATGCCGAGCGCCCCGATTTCCGTCAGCAATCCCCGGTCGATGCCGGTGCTTTCGGCTGCAATCGCGGCGGGGCCCAGCCGGTCCCGCCCGAAATCGGCGGCCATGTCCGCGATCGCCGCCTGTTCCTCGTTCAGCGCGAAGTCCATTTACTTCATCACCGGGATGGAGAATTCCGCCCCGTCCTTGATGCCGCTGGGCCAGCGCGCCGTAACCGTCTTGGTCTTGGTGTAGAAACGGAATGCATCCGGTCCGTGCTGGTTCAGATCGCCGAAGCTCGACTTTTTCCAGCCGCCGAAGGTGTAATAGGCCAGCGGCACCGGGATCGGCACGTTGATGCCCACCATCCCGACGTTGATACGCGCCGCGAAGTCCCGCGCCGCGTCACCGTCACGGGTGAAGATCGCGGTGCCGTTGCCGTATTCGTGATCCATGGCCAGCTTCAGCGCATCCTCGTAGTTTTCCGCCCGCACGGTGACCAGCACCGGGCCGAAGATTTCCTGCGTGTAGATGTCCATGTCCGGCGTCACGTGATCGAACAGGCACGCGCCGAAGAAGAAGCCGTCCTCGTAGCCCTGCATCGAGAAGCCGCGTCCATCCACGACCAGCTTTGCGCCCGCCTCAACGCCGGATTCCACCAGTCCGCCGACGCGGGCCTTCGCCTCCGCCGTGACCAGAGGGCCGAAATCGACGTCATCGCCGCCGGTATAGGGCCCGATTTTCAGCGCCTCGACCTTGGGCGCCAGCTTCTCCATCAGCTTGTCCGCCGTACCCTCACCCACCGGAACCGCGACGGAGATCGCCATGCAGCGTTCCCCCGCAGCGCCGAATCCTGCGCCGATCAGCGCATCCGCCGCCTGATCCATGTCCGCGTCGGGCATGATGATCATGTGGTTTTTCGCCCCGCCGAAGCACTGCACCCGCTTGCCGTTGGCGCAGCCACGCTCATAGATATAGGCCGCGATCGGGGTCGATCCGACGAAGCCCACGGCCGAAATCCCCTCATGGTCCAGGATCGCGTCGACCGCTTCCTTGTCGCCGTTGACGACTTGCAGGATACCGTCGGGCAGGCCCGCCTCCTGCATCAGTTCGGCCAGCATCAGCGGCACGGAGGGGTCACGCTCGGACGGTTTGAGGATGAACGCATTGCCCGCCGCGATGGCCGGGCAGAATTTCCACATCGGAATCATCGCGGGGAAGTTGAACGGGGTAATGCCCGCCGCCACGCCCAGCGGCTGCCGCATGGAATACATGTCGATGCCTGGGCCAGCACCGTCGGTATATTCGCCCTTCAGCAGATGCGGCGCGCCCAGACAGAATTCCGCCACTTCCAAACCACGGATCACGTCACCCTTGGCGTCGGGCAGGGTCTTGCCATGCTCCCGGCTCAGCGCCTCGGCCAGCTTGTCCATGTCACGATGCAGCAGCCGGATGAACTCCATCAGCACACGCGCGCGGCGCTGCGGGTTGGTGGCACCCCACGCGACTTGCGCGCGGGCCGCGCCCTGCACGGCGCTGTCCATATCGGCCGCATTGGCCAGCGGCACCTGTGCCTGAACCTCGCCGGTTGCGGGATTGTAAATGTCCGCTTTCCGCCCCGAAGTGCCGGAAACGCGCTTGCCGTCGATGAAATGCCAAAGCTGTTGCATGGTCGTACTCCCCAGAATTTGCGTCACCTTAACCTTGCGTCCGCGCGGGATCGACCGTTAATTCCTCAGACCAATCCTGCAAATCTGCAAGAAGGCTGCCATGACCAAACCGAACTGGGACGATCTGCGCGTCTTTCTCGAATTGTCGCGGCGCGGCACCCTATTGGGCGCGGCGCGTGCGCTCGGCATTGACGCGGCGACCGTCGGCAGGCGTGTCGCCGCGCTGGAACGCGCGCTGGACACCCGTCTGTTCGACCGTTCGCAACGCGGATACGCGCTGACCGAGGCAGGCCGCCGCCTGACCGATCCGGCCATCGCGATGGAGGCCGCGGCCAGCACCGCCGCCGACCGCCTGTCCAACCAGACGGAACGCCTGTCGGGCGCCGTGCGCATCGGCGCGCCCGAGGGCGTGGCCGCCAGCATCCTCGCTCCGGCCTGCGCCCGGATCGCAAGCGATCACCCGAATCTGCGGTTGGAGCTGGTGGCCCTGCCACGGGTCTTCTCCCTCAGCCAGCGTGAGGCGGACATTGCCATCGCGCTGACCCCGCCCACGGCCGGACGCCTGCGCACGCGGCGGGTCGCGGATTATGGTCTGCACCTCTATGCCACGGCAGAGGTGATCGCCCGCCATGACCTCACCACCCGGCCGGCGCTGCGCGACGTGCGGTTCATCGGCTATATCGCGGACATGATCTTTGACAAGGAACTGGACTACGTTCCTCTGGTCGGGGCGCGGCTGCGCCCGCAACTGACATCGACCTCGCTGAGCATCCAGCTCGACTGGGCCGCCGCAGGCGAGGGGGCGTGTATCCTGCCTGATTTCGTTGCCCGCAAGCGGCCCGAGCTAATACAGGTTCTGCCGGATCAGATCGCCTTCACCCGCAGTTTCCACCTGATCCGGCATGAGGACGATCTGCGTGCCGCCCGGATCACCCGAACGGCGGACAGATTGACAGCGGCGTTGCGCGCGACGCTCAGCTGACTTTGCTCCTGAAATATCCGAATCCGTGCCCTCAGGTCGCGATACCGTCCGGCAGGCGCGGTGTCGCTGCCAACAATTGCCGTGTGTAGGCCTCGCGCGGTGCGGCGAAAACCGCCTCCGTCTGACCGCTCTCGACGATGCGGCCTGCCTGCATGACCATCACCCGGTCGGTGATCGCGCGCACAACGCTCAGATCGTGGCTGATGAACAGATAGCTGACCTCGAATCTCGCGGACAACTCCGCCAGCAGGTCGAGGATCTGTGCTCGCACCTGGACATCCAGCGCACTGACGGCCTCATCCAGCAAGATCACGTCGGGGCGAATGATCAAGGCTCGCGCGATGGCGATGCGCTGCCGCTGACCACCGGAAAAGGCATGGATGTGCCGGTCCGCATCGCGGGGCTGCAATCCGACGCTGCGCAGAACCTCCTCCACCGCCGGGCGGCGCGGCGGCGCGTTGTCGAGCAGATGGAACGGTTCCGCGATCAGACGCTCCACCGTCCAGCGCGGGTCGAAGCTGCCGAACGGATCCTGAAACACGACGCCGATGCGCCGCCGCAACGCCCGTGGGGCCGCCGCATCCATCACCTGACCGCCCAGCGTGATGGCGCCGCCCTGCACCGGTTCCAGCCCCAGCAGCGCCCGCGCCAATGTTGATTTGCCTGATCCGCTTTCCCCGACCAGCCCCAGATTTTCCCCCTGATGCAAGCTGAAGCTGACCCCGCGCACCGCCTCGACCGGGGGCGCGCGGCCCAGCAGGCGGCGGGTGCCGGGATAGCTGCGGACAACATCGCGTACGTCCAGCACCGTCGCGGCCTCAGCCCGCGCGGCGCGGACGGGCTGGTGCCGCGAGGCCGCCAGCAAGGCACGGGTATAATCGTGGGTGGGCCGGTGCAGAACCTCAGTCACCAGACCTCGTTCCACGATCCGGCCCAATTGCATCACCGCGATCCTGTCAGCCATTTTGGCCACCACTGCCAGGTCATGGGTTATCAGGATCAGACCCATCCCGTCCTCACGCACCAGCCGCCGCAGCAGGTCGAGGATCTCACCCTGCGTCGTCACGTCCAGCGCGGTCGTCGGCTCATCCGCGATCAACAGCTTGGGGGCCAGCGCGATGGCGCAGGCGATGACCACCCGCTGCCGCTGTCCGCCGGACAGTTCATGCGGGAACCGCGCCAGCCCGATATGCTCCAATCCCACGCGATCCAGCACCTCACGCGCGCGCTGCCTTGCGGCGCGGCGGCCGGTGCGGGTGTGCAGGCGCACCGTCTCCGCCACTTGGTCGCCGATGGTGTGAAGCGGATTCAGCGCGGTCATCGGCTCCTGAAACACCATCCCGACATCGCGCCCGCGACGGGCGCACATCCGGCGTTCGGACAGCTTATCCAGCGCCTCGCCTTGCAACAGGATCGCGCCTTCTACGCTCATGACCTCAGGCAGCAGACGCATGATGCCCAGCGCGGTGATGGATTTGCCCGATCCGCTTTCCCCGACCAGGCCCAGAACCTCCCCCGGTTCCATCTCGAACGAGACATCGCGCAGGATATCCAGCGCGCCGATCCTGACCGACAGCCCCTGAACCGACAGAAGGCTCATTGCGCGCGCCCCCGGCTCAACTTCGGATCGAACGCATCGCGCAGGCCGTCCCCCATCAGGTTCAGCCCCAGTACGCTCAACACGATGGCAAGGCCGGGAAACAGCGCCATATGGGGCGCGAGAGAGATCAGCGTCTGCGCATCCGCCAGCATTCGGCCCCAACTGGGCAGGGGCGGCTGCGCGCCAAGTCCGACATAGCTCAACGCGGCCTCGACCAGAATGCCGACGGAAAACTGGATCGTCCCTTGCACAATCAGCAGGTTCGCGATGTTGGGCAGAATATGCTCCGCCGAAATCCGCGCCGCGCCTTTGCCGGCCACTCGTGCCGCCATGATGTATTCGCGGCTCCACAGACTCAGCGCTGCGCCCCGTGACAGACGGGCGAAAACCGGAATGTTGAAGATGCCGATGGCCAGGATGGCGTTCCAGACGCTGGGCCCCGTCAGGGCCGTGATCAGGATGGCGATCAGGATCGACGGAAACGCGAAGATCAGGTCGTTGCCCCGCATGATCACATCGTCCAGCAGTCCGCCCCGCCGTGCGGCCGCCGTCAGACCCAGCGGCACGCCCAGCCCCATGCCGATCCCGACCGAGGCCAGCGCCACGGCCAGCGAGGTACGCGCCCCCACCATCAGCATCGAGAAGATATCGCGCCCCAACTGATCCGTGCCCAGCCAGTGATCCGCCGAGGGGCGCAGCATCCGATCCGGTATCGAAATCGCACCGACATCGTGCGGGGTCCAAACGAAGCTCAGCAGTGCCACCAGCGCGAACGCACCGCTCAACGTCCCGCCCAGGATCAGATTGCGCGCCCTCATCGCCGCAACCTCGGATCGACGATGGCATAGGCCAGATCGACCAGAAAGGTGACCACCACCACGGCCATGACCAGCAACATCACCGTGCTTTCCACCACGATCAGATCGCGCTGGTTGATGGCCTGAAACAACAGCCGCCCCAGTCCCGGCAGATAGAAGACGTTCTCGATGATGATCGCACCGGCCAGCAGGAACGAGAATTGCAGCCCGATGATCGTCAGAACCGGGATCATCGCATTGCGCAATGCGTGTGCGCGCACGACGCCGCTGCGGCTCAACCCCTTGGCGCGGGCGGTGCGCACGTAATCCTCGTCCAACGTGTCGATCAGGGCGGAACGCATGATCCGCGCGAGGATGCTCGCCTGTGGCAGCGCCAGCGAAATCGCGGGCAGGGTCAACGCGCGGATCGCGGCGACAGGATCATGCCAGCCGGGAAAGCCACCCGCCTGCACCCAACGCAGGTTGATGGCGAAGATCACCACCAGAAACATCGCGAACCAGAAATTCGGGATCGCGATGCCCAGTTGCGTCGCCCCCATGATCCCGTAATCCGCCGCCCTGCCCCGCCGCATGGCGGCAACGATCCCGATGGGAAAAGCGATCACCGTGGACAGCCCCAGCGCATAGAGCGCCAGGGGCAAACTGACCCAGACGCGATCCGCGATCAGTTCGGCCACCGGAACGCGGTAGGTGTAGGACGTTCCGAAATCCCCGGTCAGCCAACCACCGATCCAGGTGAAATACCGTGCCACCAGCCCCGCATCCAGACCCATCTGCGCCCGCAGCGCCGCCACGGCCTCGGGCTCGGCGTTCATGCCCAGCATGAATGCCGCCGGATCACCGGGCAGAACCTCGATTACGCAGAAGATCAGGATCGACGCCACGATCAATGTCACGATGAGCGAGAACAGCCGCTGCATGAACCGCATCAGCATGGGATGGCCCTGACGGTTTCGCGCCATCGCGCGAGGATATTTGCCGCGACCGGGAGGCGTCTGAGCCTCCCAGCAGCGTTATGGAAAGGCAGCCTTCTACGCCCGGATATAGCATAGGACCAACGCGCGCAGCGCTGGTCGCAAAAGTATAAATGCGCCTTTCCGGTGGTTCGGATATCGCCGCAGGCCTGCACCCTCACACCCCGTAGAGGTCTGAGAATTTCGTTTCCAGATAGGCAATCAGCGGTGCGCTCGTCACCTCGCCGCCCACGGCTTGCCGCATCAGCGCGGGCGCGGGCAGAACCGCGCCGTGCCGGTGCACGTTCTGCCCCAGCCAAGCCACCGCAGCCGAAGTATCGCCCTGCGCCAGTCTCGCATTCAGATCCGGTATGGCGGTGGTCAGCTTCTCATACAGGGCGGCGGCGTAGATGTTGCCCAGCGCATATGTCGGAAAATAGCCGAACAGACCGATGGCCCAGTGCACGTCCTGCAGGACACCCTTTGCGGGATCGGTCACCTGCTGTCCGAAATCGGCCGCGAACCGCTCGTTCCAAGCGCCCTCCAGATCGGGAACCTCCAGATCGCCGGCGATCAGGGCCCGTTCCAGATCGAAGCGCATGATGACGTGAAGGTTGTAGTGGACCTCGTCCGCCTCCGTCCGGATGAAGCCGGAGGTGACGCGGTTCACCGCCGCGTAGAATTCCTGCTCCCCCATGTCGATGCCGAACGTTTGTACCATGCGGCCGTGCAACCAGCCACAGAACGCGCGGGACCGGCCCAACTGGTTTTCCATCAGCCTGCTCTGGCTTTCGTGCACGCCCATGCTGACATGTGCCCCGGCGGGGGTACGTTCCAACGCCGGGGGCAGCCCCTGCTCATAGACGGCGTGGCCGACCTCGTGCACGGCGGAATACAGGCAATCGAAGGGGCGCGCCGTGTCCACGCGGGTGGTGATGCGCACGTCCCCCAATGTGCCGGCGCAGAACGGGTGAGCCACCAGATCCATGCGCCCCGCCTGCCAATCATAGCCGAAGACTCCGGCGAGGTCGCGCGCGATGCTCATCTGCCCTTCGACCTCGAACGTACCGTCCAGATCACGCGGATCGCGTCCGCTGTCCGCGATGCGTTCGCGCAGATCGGACAAGGGCGCCCGCAACGATCCAAGGATCGCCTCCAGCGGCGCGGTCCTCATTCCCGGCTCGAATCCGTCAAGCAGAGTGTCGTAGCGGGTTTCGTCGTCCAGCTTCTGTGCTTCGGCCTGTTGTCGTTTCAGGTTCACGATCTCCGTCAAGGCGGGCACGAAGGCCGCCACGTCCGACGCAGCACGGGCCGCCGCCCAGACGTTATGACCCTTGCTGGTGGCGCGGGCGATCGCCTCGGCCAGATCGCCGGGCATGTTGCGGTTTCGCGACCAGTCGCGGCTGATCAGACGGACATTCGCGGCCTGCGCCGGGTCCAGCGCGCCCCCGTCGATGTCAGACAGCCAATCCCCGATGCGCGGATCGGTGCGGCGGGCGTGGATCACCGATTCCAGCGCCCCGATCTGATCGGCCCGCTGATCCGCGCCGCGCGGTGGCATCATTGCCTGCTGATCCCAACCCAGCAGACCTTGCGCCTGTGACAAAGCCTCCGTTTGCTTCACATGCGCGATCAGGGCGTCATAGGACATAGGGCTTCCTTTGGTTCGTTTTGTGCACTGCGCAACGGAAAAGGGCCCGGGTCAAGCCCGGACCCTTCGCGGAATCGTCGCGGGTTTCACTCCGCCCAGCTTACGCCGGTCAGATCGGTCGCCTGCGTGGGAGAGTTTTCCCACAACCCGCGTAGCCGCGCATCCGCGACACCGGTTTTGGCCAACTGGAACAGATAGGCGTTCACGTGCTGCTCCGCGATCATCGTCTGGGCGTCCTTCAACAACGCGGTCCGGGCGCTGTCGTCGGTGGTGGCGCTCAGTTCCTCCATGATCGCGACGAACTCCGGCGCGGCATAGTCGAAGTAGTAGTCTTCGCGCGCGTAGATGCCGATATCCATCGGCTCCGTGTGGCTGACGATGGTGAGCCCGTAGTCGCGCCCCTTGAACACGGTTTCCAACCAGTCGGCCCATTCGACGTTGGTGATCTCCGTCTCGATGCCGACCTCACGCAGTTGTGCGGCGATGATCTCACCCCCACGGCGGGCATAGACGGGCGGCGGCAGTTTCAGCGTGGTGGTGAAACCGTCGGGATAGCCTGCCTCCGCCAACAGTTCACGCGACCGCTCGGGGTCATGGTTCGACAGATCCGACAGGTCCGTATAGGCGGGATGGTGCGGCGCGAAATGGGTGGTGATGGGCGTGCCATAGCCGAACATCGCCCCGTCGATGATGGCCTGCCGGTCGATGGCATGGGCCACGGCCGCACGCACCAGCGGGTTGTCGAAGGGTTCGACGCCGTTGTTCATGGCGAGGATCGTCTCACCCTCGGTCGAGCCGACGATGACCGTATAGCGTGGGTCCGATTCGAACTGCACCAGATTTTCCGGCGCGGGGAAGACGGGGAATGCATCCAGATCGCCGGCCATCATGGCCGCGAACGCCGCCGTGGGATCCGAGATGAACTTGAACGTCGCGGATTCGAGCGCGACCGGATCCCCCCAATAGGCATCGTTGCGCACCAACTCCACCCGATCGCCCTGCACCCAGTCCGCGAATCGGAACGGCCCGGTGCCCACGGGAGAGGTGGCATTGTCGGCGGCGGATTCTTCGGCCACGATCACCGCGTCGCCCCATGCCAGATTGAACGGAAGCGCACCGTTGGGTGCCTCCAGCGTCACGCGCACCTGGCTCGGGCTGATCACCTCGACCGCGGTGATGCCGTCGAACAGCGCCTTTTGCGCGTTGGTCGAATCCTCCGCCCGCGCCCGATCCAGAGTGAACTTCACGTCCTCCGCATCGAAGGCGGTGCCGTCATGGAACGTCGCGCCCTCGACCAGGGTGAAGGTATAGACGGTGCCATCATCGCTGATGTCCCATGCGCGCGCCAGCCCGGGCAGGATTGCGCCATCGGGTCCGAAGCGGGTCAGCCCCTCGAAGATATTGGCATAGACGACCTCGTCGATGGCGGCGGCGGCACCGCCCGTCGGATCGAGATTCGGCGGCTCCAGCTGCATACCCAGCGTGATCGACGTCTCTTGCGCAATCGCCGTGGTCGCGAACATCGCGGCGGCGAAGGTCAGGCCCAGTTGCTTCATCGGTATCTCCCCTATTATCTGCCTTTTTCGACAGTCGGTCCGAAGCATGCGCCAGACCATATCGAAAATCCACCGGGACCGCACGCATGCGCAATACTACTTCGCATCCGCACAACCGAGCAGTGTTTTCAAAGCCTGTCCCATCACCTTCGCCGAATCCAGCATATCCTGCACGCCGATCCATTCGTCGGGCTGATGGGCGAGGTCCAGAACCCCCGGGCCGTAGGCGATGCAGTTCTTCAGCCGCCCGATCCGGTCGATATGTTTCTGGTCGTAGGTTCCGGGGGACACGACATAATCCGGCTCGTTGCCCAGTATGTCACGGATCGCATCGCTGACAGCCGTAACCACCGGGGCCGCGCGGTCGGTCATGCTCGGCTGCACCTCGAACATATCGCTGAGCGTGTAGTCGAAGCCATCCCGCCGCGCCGCCACCCGGTCGAGCACGTCGCGCATCTCGGCCTTTACCTGCGCGATATCCTCTTCCATCAGAAAACGCCGGTCGATGATCATGCTGGCCCGGTCCGCGACGCAGGGCGCGGGCAGGCCGGTATAGCCTTCTTCCGGCACCGGTGCGCCCCCATGGATGGAGTTGATGTTGAGCGTCGATTGCTTTGCCCCCTCGGGGATCACCGGCATCGCGGTGCGTTTCAGCGCCAGTGCGGGAAACAGGCTGGCCTCCATTTCGGCCACCACCGCGCCCATGTGCCGGATCGCGCAATCGCCCAGAAACGGCATGGAGCCGTGGGCGATGCGGCCCCGCGTCTCGACCTCGGCCCACCAGACGCCGCGATGGCCCAGACAGACACGATCCTTGTGCAGGGGCTCGGGGATGATGACATGCTGCACGCGCGCCGGATCGAACCAGCCGCGTTCGGCCAGATAGGCCACCCCGCCGAAACCACCGGATTCCTCATCCGCCGTGCCGCTGATCTCGATCGCGCCTGCGAAATCGGGATAGGTGGCGATGAACGCCTCCGCCGCGATGATCGAGGTTGCCAGCCCGCCCTTCATGTCACAGGCCCCACGGCCATAGATCCTGCCATCACGCAATTCGCCGCCGAACGGATCGACGGTCCAGCCGTGCCCGACCTCGACCACATCTGTGTGGGAGTTGAAGTGAACGCACTCCCCGGCCCGCGCCCCCTCACGCCTGGCGATGACGTTCCAGCGGGGATACCTGTCACTGTCACCCAGCGCCCCCTCGGCGCGGACCAGCGTCACGTCGAAGCCGGAGCCGGCAAGCCGGTCGCGCAGATACTCGCAAATCTCGCGGTATCCGCGGCCGGGCGGGTTCAACGTGGGCATGCGGATCAGGTCCTGCGTCAGTGCGATCAAATCCTCGCGCCGCGCCTCGATCGCCTCGTTCAAATCCATGAATACCTCCGTCCGGCACAGGTTAGACCCAGGGACAGGGTGCGGTCCAGCCGCTGTCATGGAACCCTCCAGCGCTGGAATCGCGTTTCTCCTGCATGGAACTGACAGCAGGAAGGAAGATCCCATGTCCTACGGCCGCTTTTTCGCAATGATCGCAACGTCGACGCTGGTGATGTACGGGCTGATGTACCTGAACACCTATGCCATTGATCATGTCTACTTCAGTCAGACCAGATCGTGGATGGCGCTGTACATGGGCGCCGTGATGGCGATCATCATGCTGGCGTTCATGCTGGGCATGTATTCGAACCGCAAGGTGAACATGGCGATCTTCGCCGGGTCCGCGCTGGTGTTCGCGGCATCGCTCTATCTGGTGCGCTCGCAGGATACGGTGGGTGACGTGGCGTGGATGAAGGCGATGATTCCGCACCATTCCATCGCGATCCTGACATCGGAGCGGGCGCACATCTCCGACCCCCGTGTGGCGGAACTGGCGCAGCAGATCATCGAGGCACAGCGCAAGGAGATCGACGAGATGAAATTCCTGATCGACGATCTGCAGGCGCGCTGATCCGATCATCTTATCCGATCCCCGATCCCGGGACCGTCGCGGCGGGGCCGATTGACCCGATCAGCCGGGCAAATCGCGTTGCTCAGCGAAAGGGGTTTGCACTCCGCCCCGGTTCCCCTTACCGTTTCCGTCCGAATTACCCCCGGAATGGAGTCCCGACCGATGAAAGCCAGCATCGAACGCAGCGCCCTGCTCAAGGCGATGAGCCGCGCACAATCGGTCGTCGAGCGTCGCAACACCATTCCGATCCTCGCCAACGTGCTGATCGAGGCGGACGGCGCCGACATCTCCTTCCGCGCCACCGATCTGGACATCGAGGTCGTGGACAAGGCCGCCGCCATGGTCTCGCAGGCAGGCTCCACCACCGTGGGGGCGGGCCTGCTGCACGAAATCGTGCGCAAGCTGCCCGACGGCTCCACGGTTGAGCTGCACGCCGATGCCGCAACCGGCCGGATGGAAGTCCGCGCGGGGCGCTCGCACTTCTCGCTGGCCACGTTGCCGCGTGAGGATTTCCCCGTGATGGCGTCGAGCGAGTACGACACCAACTTCTCGACCAAGGCCGCGATCCTGCGCCGCCTGTTCGACAAGGCGAAATTCGCGATCTCGACCGAGGAAACACGCTATTACCTCAACGGTATCTACCTGCATTCCGCGACCGCCCCGGCCGGCCAGATGCTGCGCGCCGTGGCCACGGACGGGCACCGCCTTGCCTGCATCGACGCCGAACTGCCCGATGGTGCGGATGCGATCCCCGGCGTGATCGTTCCGCGCAAGACCGTGACCGAAGTGCTCAAATTGCTGGCCGATGACGACGCCGACATCGCGGTGTCCGTGTCCGAGACGAAGATCCGCTTCGCCACTCCGGAAATCACTCTGACATCCAAGGTTATCGACGGCTCGTTCCCCGATTATACCCGTGTGATCCCGCAGCAGAACCAGAAGCGGATGGAGGTCGATGCCTCCGATTTCGCCAAGGCGGTGGACCGGGTTTCCACCGTCTCCTCCGAACGCTCACGCGCGGTGAAGCTCGCCCTGGATGAGGATCGCCTGATCCTGTCCGTCAACGCGCCCGATTCCGGAGCCGCGGATGAGGAACTGGCCGTCGCCTATGCGGATGAACGGCTGGAAATCGGCTTCAACGCGAAGTACCTGCTGGAAATCGCCAGTCAGGTGGACCGCGAAAACGCGGTGTTCCTGTTCAACTCCTCCGGCGATCCGACCCTGATGCGCGAAGGCAATGACGACAGCGCGATTTACGTCGTCATGCCGATGCGGGTCTGACGCGGGCCACCTTGCCTCACATCACCTCGCTTCGCCTGTCGCATTTCCGCTCGCATATCCAGACCACGATCGAGGCGGATATGCGTCCGGTGGCGATCTGGGGGGCGAACGGCGCGGGCAAGACCAATATCCTCGAAGCGATCTCCCTTCTGTCGCCCGGCAGGGGGCTGCGGCGCGCCACGGCGGACGAATTGGGCCGCAGACCTGACGACCTGGGCTGGCGGGTGCGGGCCGACATAACCGCCGATGCGGATCACCGGATCGTCACCGGGGCGACGGGGGGCGACCCGCGCACCGTGCGCATCGACGACAAGGCGACCTCGCAGGCCGCGCTCGGCCGATTGCTGCGTGTCGTCTGGCTGGTTCCCGTGATGGACCGTTTGTGGCTGGAGGGTGCGGCGGATCGCAGGCGGTTTCTGGACCGCATGACCCTCAGCTTCGACCCCGAACATGGCGACACCGTACTGCGATATGAAAAGGCGATGCGCGAACGCAACCGCCTGCTGCGCGATCAGGTCACCGATCCATCCTGGTACGCCGCCCTGGAACAGCAGATGGGTGACACCGCCGTACGGGTGACCGCCGCACGACGCGACACCATCGCACGGCTTGCGCAGGCGCAGGGAAATGCCACCACCGCCTTTCCGTCCTCCACCCTCAGCCTCACCGGGCCCGACGGTCTGCCGGAGGAGAGCGACGAGATGACCGCGCGTCTGGCCGATCACCGTCGCCGCGATCTGGCTGCCGGGCGGTCGCTGATCGGGCCGCATCGCGCCGATCTGACCGCGCTCTACGCTGCGAAGGGCGTGCCGGCCCGAAACTGTTCCACCGGGGAGCAGAAGGCCCTGCTGATTTCCCTCGTGCTCGCCAATGCACGCGCGTTGTCCGCGGATGGCAAGGGCACACCGGTCCTGCTGCTGGATGAGGTCGCGGCGCATCTCGACCCCTCGCGCCGGGGGGCGCTGTATGCGGAGATTCTGGAGCTTGGGATTCAGGCCTGGATGACCGGCACGGACGCTACGCTTTTCAGCGAGCTTAACAACCATGCGTTGAATCTGGAAGTCACCGACAGCGACGGCCACTCCACCATTACGCGCCACTGATCCGGCCTGCGTTAACCATACTTTCACCTCCCGAAGACACGGAAGGCCCCAGTATAGCCTGCGAGGCAACGGTTACTTAAAAGTTAAAATTTTAGTAAAAATGATAACAACTTATAGGATTTACTCGGATTAACCATTTGTCGATGATCTCATCATCAACTTAAGGAAGAGTAACATGACCCACTTCAAAGCCAAGCTCGCTGACCCGGCCAAGCGCCTCTCGATGCATGTCAACGTCATCCCCTCCGCCGTAACGACCCAGGCGATCGCCGCCTCGGGCGCTGATGTGGTCGTGATCGACCGGGAACATGGCGCGGTCGATTACGGCACCTGCCACGCGATGATCGCCGCAACCCAGGGAACCGAATGCGCCCCCGTCGTGCGCGTGTCGGACATCAACACGGCCGAGGTGAAGCGCGTGCTCGATCTGGGGGCCGAGGGCATCATCTTCCCGCTGGTCCGCGATGTGGAGGACGTGCGCCTTGCCGTTTCCTCGATGCGCTATCCCGGCTCAATGGGCGCGCGCGGGTTCGGACCGTTCATCGCCCATTCGCGCTGGCCGTCCGACATGATGACTTACGCGCGCACAATCGAGGATCGTCTGACCTGCGGCATTCTGATCGAAACTGTTGAGGCCGTGGCCAATATCGACGCCATCGTCGCGGAGGAAGGCATCGACTACATGATCCTCGCGGCCTTCGACCTCAGCGCGACGATGGGCATTCCGGGCCAGTTCGACCACCCGCATTTCGTCAAGGCCTGTGCCAAGGTCGAGCAGGCCGCACGTGGCGCCGGCATCCCGCTCGGGGGCATTGCCATGACGGAGCAGGACGCGGCGGAACGCTTCGCCCACGGCTACCGGATCATCGCGGGTTTCGATGTGCTGCACCTCAAGGCGAAGGTGGCGCAAACGGCAGCCTGGACCCGCCGTCCGGATTCGGTGCACACCTATGTCTCCGGCACCGCAGCGCAGCATTCGCTGACTGTTCCGCACTGAGCACGGGCGTTCACTTTCCCTAAATATCCGCGCCGCAGGCAGCCCCCCGCATCGGGGGGCTTCGCCATGTTCACACCGAAAACCGTCCGCCATATCCCCGTCGCACCGCACCCCCTGCAATTTCATGGCAAAGGCGTGACAATCCCCCCCGCAGCGGATAAAAGGAAGGCCACAATATAAGGGATTTCGGACATGGCGGACACACCCGCGAACCAGAGCGATTACGGCGCGGATTCCATCAAGGTTCTCAGAGGCTTGGAGGCCGTCCGCAAACGCCCCGGCATGTATATCGGCGACACGGACGACGGATCGGGCCTGCACCACATGGTGTACGAGGTCGTGGACAACGGCATTGATGAGGCACTGGCAGGCCATGCCGACGAGGTTCGCGTGACCTTGCATGAGGACAGCTCCGTTTCCGTCAGCGACAATGGCCGGGGAATTCCCGTCGGCTTGCATGAGGAAGAAGGCGTCTCCGCGGCCGAGGTCATCATGACCCAGCTGCATGCCGGGGGGAAGTTCGACAGCAATTCCTACAAGGTCTCGGGCGGTCTGCACGGCGTCGGCGTCTCGGTCGTCAACGCGCTCAGCGATTGGCTGGAACTGCGCATCTGGCGTGAGGGGTACGAGCATGTGGCACGGTTCGAGCATGGCGATACCGTCAAGCATCTCGAACGGCTGGCTCCGACGGACCGCACCGGAACCGAGGTTCGGTTCCTCGCCTCGACCCAGACCTTCTCGAACCTGGACTACAAGTTTGCGACGCTGGAACACCGCTTGCGCGAACTGGCGTTCCTGAACTCCGGCGTTCGCATCACCGTCCGAGATGAGCGTGAGGTCGAACCGCTTGAAACCACACTGGAATACGAGGGGGGCGTACGGGAATTCGTCCGCTACCTCGACCGTTCCAAAACAGCGATGATCCCCGATCCGATCTTCATCGTGGGGGAGAAGGACGATATCGCGGTCGAGGTCGCGATGTGGTGGAACGACAGCTATCATGAGAATGTGCTGCCCTTCACCAACAACATTCCGCAGCGCGATGGCGGCACGCATATCGCGGGCTTCCGCGGTGCGTTGACGCGGACGATCAACAGTTACGTCGCCTCCTCGGGCATCGCGAAGAAGGAAAAGGTCACGCTGACCGGTGACGACGCGCGTGAGGGGCTGACCTGCGTTCTGTCGGTCAAGGTGCCGGACCCGAAATTCTCCAGCCAGACCAAGGACAAGCTCGTCTCGTCCGAGGTGCGCCCCGCCGTCGAATCCCTGATGAACGAGAAGCTGTCCGAGTGGTTCGAGGAAAACCCGGCTGAGGCGCGCATGGTCGTCAGCAAGATCGTCGAGGCCGCCCAGGCGCGGGAGGCTGCGCGCAAGGCCCGCGAACTGACCCGCCGCAAAAGCCCGATGGATGTCAGCTACCTCGCGGGCAAGCTCAAGGATTGCTCGGAAAAGGATCCGTCCAAGACCGAACTGCTGCTGGTGGAGGGCGATTCCGCCGGTGGGTCCGCGACGCAGGGCCGTGATCGCGGCACGCAGGCCGTCCTGCCCCTGCGCGGCAAGATCCTGAACGTGGAACGCGCCCGTTTCGACCGGATGCTCGGCTCGCAGGAGATTGGCAACCTTGTGATGGCGCTCGGCACCGGCATCGGGCGTGATGAGTTCAATATCGAAAAGCTGCGCTATCACAAGATCATCATCATGACGGATGCAGACGTGGACGGCGCGCATATCCGCACGCTGCTGCTGACATTCTTCTACCGGCAGATGCCGCAACTGATCGAGAACGGTCACATCTACATCGCGCAGCCGCCGCTCTACAAGGTGGCGCGGGGCAAGTCCGAGGTATACCTCAAGGATCAGGCCGCGCTCGACGATTACCTGATTGACCAGGGTCTGAACGAGGCGACGTTGGAACTGGCTACGGGTGAGCAACGCTCCGGTGCCGATCTGGCGGAGGTCGTGCGCACCGCGCGTCAGGTGCGCAACATCGTCAACGCCTTTCCCACGCATGTGCCGCGTGTGGTGCTGGAACAGGCCGCGATCGCCGGTGCGCTGTTGCCCGAAAACATTCAGGGCGAACCGCAGGCCGCCGCCGACCGTGTGGCGGACCGTCTGAACCTGATCGCCCCCGATACGGAGCGCGGCTGGACCGGACGCCCGACACAGGACAGCGGCTTGCGGTTCTCACGCGTTCTGCGCGGCGTCGAGGAAACCCGTACTCTGGAGGGCGGGGTCTTCCGCTCGGTCGAGGGGCGGCGTCTGGCCCAGATGACCGAAGCCTTGCAGGAGATCTATTCCGGCCCTGCCAAGCTGCACCGTCGCGACAAGCACGCGACGGTCAACGCGCCCACCGAACTGCTCGACCTGGTGATCGCGGAGGGGGAGCGTGGTCTGAGTCTGCAACGGTACAAGGGTCTGGGCGAAATGAACCCCGACCAACTGTGGGAAACCACGCTGGACGCCGACGCCCGCACCCTGTTGCAGGTCAAGATCGACCATCTGGACAGCGCGGACGAAATCTTCACCAAGCTGATGGGTGACGTGGTCGAACCGCGCCGCCTGTTCATTCAGGAAAACGCCCTGAGCGTCCAGAACCTCGATTTCTGATCGGGCTTTCCGGATCAGCCATGGCGGGCTGAACATGATCGGGGCCAGGTGATCGACGCAGTCGTGTCGGTCACCTGAGACGGATTTCAGCGCCGCTCCCCCCGTGGATGTGCCAGCCAAGGCGGAACGACTTGCTCTGGCTGCGAGAACAGCGCCGGACGAAAGGAACTGACCATGACAACCCAACCTCTTGTGATCGACATCGTATCGGACGTGATGTGCCCATGGTGCATTATCGGCTATCGCCAACTGGCCCGCGCGCTGGAGGAAACCGGCGTACCGCACGAGATTCACTGGCACCCGTTCGAACTGAACCCCGAAATGCCGGCCGAGGGGCAGAACATGCGCGAACATATCGTCGAGAAATATGGCGCCACGCCCGAACAATCGGAACAGAACCGGGCGCAGATGACGGCTCTGGGCGCGCAACTCGGCTTCGACTTCCGGTTTACGGAGGAATTTCGGATGCACAATACCTTCGTCGCCCATCAATTGCTGCACTGGGCGGATCAGCAAGGTCGGAAGCACGATCTGAAGATGGCGCTGTTCACGGCGCATTTCACCGATCGGCGCAACCTGTCGGACAACACGGTGCTGGCGGACGTGGCGGGCGAAATCGGTCTGGACCGGGACGAAGCCCTCGCGGTGATGCAGGACCAGCGGTTCGCGCAGGTCGTGCGCGAACAGGAACAGTTCTGGATCAATCAGGGCATTACCGGTGTTCCCGCCGTGGTTCTGGACCGCAAGCATCTGGTGACGGGGGCGCAGGGCGTGGAAAACTACAGCGCCATCCTGCGCCAGGTGACTCAGGCAGAGGGCTGACCCCTGCCCGGCGAGGCCGCTGTTTCGCAAACAGCGGCTTTCGCGATCTCGCTTGCGGAACCGGTTAAGGCGGGCCGGGATCAGATAAATCCCTGCGGCGGTCCAGATCACTCGTACGCTATCAGCGCCACCGTACTGCGACCACCCTCATCCATTCTGCGTTAGAAACGCGCCACGACCTTGCCCGTCGCCCGCGCCTGCCGCACAAATGCAGGGAACCTGCACGTGGAGGACCTGATGAACCGTTATCCCAGAGACATGCGTGGCCACGGCCAAACCCCGCCCCGAGCGAACTGGCCCGGCGATGCGCGGATCGCCGTGCAGTTCGTCATCAATTACGAGGAAGGTGGCGAGAACAACGTTCTGCACGGTGATGCCGCCTCCGAGGCATTCCTGTCCGAAATCGTCGGCGCCACCCCATGGCCCGGGCAACGGCACTGGAACATGGAATCGGTTTACGAGTACGGCGCACGGGTCGGCTTCTGGCGCCTGCACCGGCTGTTCACCGCGATGAACGTTCCCGTCACGGTCTACGGCGTGGCAACGTCGCTGGCGCGGTCCCCCGAACAGGTCCGCGCAATGCAGGACGCTCAGTGGGAGATCGCCAGCCACGGTCTGAAATGGATCGAGTACAAGGACGCCGACCCCGAGGTCGAACGTGCCGACATGATGCAGGCGATCCGGCTGCATACCGAGGTGACGGGAACCCGGCCCAAGGGCTGGTATATCGGGCGCTGCTCCGACAACACCGTGCGTCTGGCGGCGGAGGAAGGCGGATTCGCCTATCTGGCAGATACCTATGCCGACGATGTGCCCTACTGGATGGAGTTCGACGCACATGACCAGCTGATCGTGCCCTATACGCTGGATGCCAACGACATGCGTTTCGCCACCCCGCAGGGGTTCAATTCCGGCGATCAGTTCTATTCATACCTCAAGGACAGTTTCGACTGCCTGCGCGCGGAGGGCGGGCGCATGATGTCCATCGGGCTGCACTGCCGTCTGATCGGGCGACCGGGGCGGATAATGGCTCTAAAACGGTTCATCGAATATGCCAGCGGCTTCGACGATGTGTGGTTCGCACGCCGCATCGACATCGCCGAGCACTGGATGCGCCAGCACCCCCATATCCGGCGCGAGCGTCCCAGCCAGATGGACCGGAACACCTTCGTCGCGCGCTATGGTGGTGTTTTCGAGCATTCCGCCTGGATCACCGAAGGCGCCCACGATCTGGAGCTTGGCCCCGCGCATGACAGCGCGATCGGTCTGCACAATGCACTGGCCCGCGTCTTTCGCGCCGCGACACCGCAACAGCGCCTTGGCGTTCTGACCGCTCACCCCGATCTGGCGGGCAAGCTGGCCGCCGCAAAACGTCTGACGCAGGAAAGCACGGCGGAACAGGCCAGCGCCGGTCTGGACGCGCTGACCGACGCGGAGCGGGCGGAGTTCACCGCCCTCAACGATGCCTATGTCGCGAAATTCGGCTTTCCCTTCATCATCGCCGTGCGCGACCACGACAAGGCCGGCATCCTAGCCGCCTTTCGCAGCCGCATCGACAATGACCGCGATACGGAATTCGCCACCGCCTGCACTCAGGTGGAGCGGATCGCGGAACTGCGTCTGGCCGAGATGCTGCCATGATAGTGGTGGAGCCGCTGACCCAGACAGCCTTCGCCCCGTTCGGGGACGTGCTGGAGGTGGCGGGCAAGCCGGACAAGCTGATCAATCAGGGCCTGTGCGGGCGCTACCACGACCGCGCGACCCTCGATTTCGGTGCTGGGCGCGCGGGGATCAGCCTGTTCGACGCGCAGCCACGCAGCCTGCCCCACAGGCTGGACATGATGGAGCGGCATCCGCTGGGATCGCAGGCCTTCATCCCGATGACCCACACCCCGTTTCTGGTAATCGTCGCGGCGGATGCCGGGGGGCGGCCCGATACACCCCGCGCGTTCCTGACCCAGGCTGGCCAAGGCGTGAACTATCACCGCAACACGTGGCACGGCGTGCTGACGCCGCTGCACGCCCCCGGCCTGTTCGCGGTGGTGGACCGGATCGGTGACGGTGAGAATCTGCAGGAGCACTGGTTCGACACGCCGCTGACCGTCACGGCTTAGGCGGACCTCACCAAAGCTTTCCCCGCGCCGTTACAGGCCACAGGCATTCGACGCGGCCATCGCGAATGCCGACATACCAGTCGTGCAGGTTGCAGGTGGGGTCGCAATGTCCCGGCACCAGCCGCAGTTGATCCCCGACGCGCAACATGTTGAGCGGATCGGCCAGGCCGCCATGCTCATCCGAGGGTTGGTCATAGCTGACATCCGTCCGGCCCCAGACGGTCGGCACGCCACTTTCCATCGACATGGATTTCAGACCTGCGTCGCAGGTCGCACGCCCCGGCACTGCCGTGCTCATCACCTCGGACAGCACGAACAGCGCGTGGCGAAACGGCTCCACCCCCGGACCGCCCCTTGCGCGGTAATCGGCATCCATGAAGATATACGACCCGCATTGCAGCTCGGTATAAAGCCCGCTCGACGCCTCCGCCGGATAGCTGCCGCTGCCCGCGCCGGTCACGCATGGGCAGTGAATGCCCGCTGCGTCCAAGGCGGCCAAGGCCTCCCTCACGGCGGCGGTGACGTTGCCCATCATTTCGGCGCGTTCCGTTTCCAGTGTCTGATGCTGCGCCGCGCCGTTATAGGCCTGCAAGCCGCCGAAATGCAGGTTGGGCGCGGCAAGAATGGCCCCTGCCAGACGGGCCGCGTCGTGGGGTTGCACACCGCACCGTTTCTGCCCGACCTCGATTTCGACCAGCACTGTCAACTGCGTTCCGGCGCTGTGACAGGCTCTCGACAGTTCTGCCACACCCTCCACATCATCCACGCAGACCGACATGTCGGCCTGTCCGGCCAGCCTGGCCAGCCGCGCGACCCTGGCCGCGCCGCGCACCTGGTTCGAGACCATGATATCGCACAGATCGGTGTGCGGGCCAGCGTTCAGGCCGGCGCGCACCATCGCCTCCGCCTCACTCACCTTCTGACAGCATATCCCCACGGCCCCGCCACGCGACATTTGCGCCAGCGCGATATCGACGGATTTGTGGGTCTTGGAATGCACGCGCAACCGCAGACCCGAGGCCGCGGCGATGCCGCGCATCACCTTCAGATTGTGATCGAACGCATCCATATCGACGATCAACGCGGGGGTCTGCACGTCCACCTCGGCCATGCCGATGCTGGCGGGAACGTCATAGCCCGGCTCCACTAGAGCGGCCTCAACGGCATGTGCCGGTTGACGTCCTTGTAGAGCAGATAGCGAAACCGTCCCGGCCCGCCCGCATAGCACGATTGCGGGCAGAAGGCGCGCAACCACATGTAATCCCCGGCCTCGACCTCCACCCAATCGGTGTTCAGGCGGTAGACGGCCTTGCCCTCCAGCACGTAGAGGCCGTGTTCCATCACATGTGTCTCGGCAAAGGGGATGGTGCCCCCCGGCTCGAAGTTCACGATATTGACGTGCATGTCATGGCGCAGGTCGCCCGGATCGACGAAGCGCGTCGTGGACCACGCACCGTCTGTGCCCGGCATTTCAACCGTGGTGCCGTCGGCCTCACGCGTCACGAAGGCCGCCGCAGGTTCCAGACCCACGCCCGGCACCCACAACTTGCGCAACCAGTGGAAGGTCAGCGGGCCGCTTTCCCCCTTGACCGCCCAGTCGCAGCCCGGCGGCAGATAGGCGTAGCTGCCGGGCGCGATCGCATGGTCCTGTCCCGCCACCGTCAACGTTCCCGTGCCCGCGACCACGAACAGGACACCCTGCGCGTCCCCCTCCGGCTCGGGCGTGGTGGAGCCGCCGCCATCCGCGACCTCCATGATATAATGGCTGAACGTCTCGGCGAAGCCGCTGAGCGGACGGGCCAGCACCCACAGGCGTGTGTCGTGCCAACCGGGCAGATAACTGGTAACGATATCGCGCTGCACCCCGCGCGGGATCACGGCATAGGCGGTGGTGAACATGGCGCGGTCCGTGCTCATCACGTTCTGTCCGGGCAATCCGGCGGGCGGGGTGGCGTAATCGGTCATCTGGCATCCTCGAACCACTGCGCGATCATGTCCCGCTCGGTCTGTTCCATATAGCTGACATTGGCAGGCGGCATCGCGTGGGTGACACCCGATTGCAGATAGATCTCGCGGGCGCGTGTGGCGATTTGCGCGTCCGTCTCCAGCATCACGCCCTTGGGTGCCCAGCGGATACCGTCATAGAACGGCTCCGCCGCATGGCACATGGAACAGCGGCCGCGCACGGTGTTGGCGACCGCCTCGAACTGCTCATGCTGCATGAAGCCTTGCGTCCGCGCGGGGATGGCGGCGTTCGCCTCCGCCACGAAATCGGGCTCCGTGGACAGCCACGCCATGATCAGCACCAGGATGACCGTGACGGGCCAGGTCCAAGTCGGCTTGCCCGACCGCGCGTGTTGCGAGTTGAACCAGTGCCGGATCGTGACCCCGGTCAGGAACACCAGTCCCGCGATGATCCAGTTGTATTTCGTGCCGAACGCCAGCGGATAGTGATTGCTGAGCATCAGGAAGATCACCGGCAGCGTCAGGTAGTTGTTGTGGGTCGAGCGCAGCTTGGCGATCTTGCCGTATTTCGGATCGGGCTTGCGCCCTGCCTTCAGGTCCGCGACGACGATCCGCTGGTTGGGCATGATGATGGCAAAGACGTTTGCCGTCATGATCGTGGCGGTGAACGCCCCCAGATGCAGCAGCGCCGCGCGGCCCGTGAACACCTGATCGTATCCCCACGCCATGACGACCAGCAGGCCAAACAGCAGGAGCATCAGCGTGGTCGGGCGCTCCCCCAGTTTCGACTTGCACAGGAAGTCATAGACCACCCAGCCCACGGCCAGCGATCCCGCCGATAACAGGATCGCCTGCCACGTCGCCAGATCCGCCTTGGCCGGGTCGATCAGGTACAGCTCGGACCCCGTCCAATAGACCACCGCCAGCATCGCGACGCCCGACAACCAGGTGGCGTAGCTCTCCCACTTGAACCAGGTCAGATGCTCGGGCATGGCCGAGGGGGCGACCAGATATTTCTGGATGTGGTAAAAGCCGCCGCCGTGGACCTGCCATTCCTCACCATCCGCCGGACCGTCGATATCGCGGTTCAGCCCCAGGTCGAGCGCGATAAAATAGAACGACGACCCGATCCACGCGATCGCGGTGACGACGTGCAGCCAGCGCACGCTCAACGCCAGCCAGTCCCACATGATGGCAAATTCGTACATCTCAACTGCCCCGATAGGTGGAATAGCTGAACGGACTGACCAGCAGCGGCACGTGATAATGCTCCTCGGCCCCCATGGTGAAGCGCAACGGCACCGTGTCCAGGAACCCCGTCGGCAATCCGTTCGCCGCCAGGTAATCCCCCACCGCGAATTCCAGTTCGTATTCCCCGGTGGCGAAGGCTTCGGCGGGCAGGATCTGCGCATCCGTGCGCCCGTCTGCGTTGGTGGTCACGGTGGTCAGCACCACCCGTGCGCCGCCGGTCAGGCGGGTCAGGGTGATGCGCATTCCCGCCGCGGGCACGCCGCGCGCCGTGTCCAGCACATGTGTCGTCAGATATCCGCTCATCTCATCCTCCATCGTCGCACCATATGGACACAGCCCACGCCCCGACGGAAGATGCGGCGTGGCCAAAAACTGGAGAGATCATGCGCAGCATCGTCACTGCACCCGCCGCCATCCTGTCCGCGACCGCCAAACCGATAGAGGATTTCGCAACCCCGTGGTTGTACGATCTGGTGGCGGACATGGCGCGCATCCGCCGCGCGATGGGCGGTGCCGGCATTGCCGCCCCGCAGGTGGGTGAGGGCGTGCGGTTGTTTCTGCTGGACGCCGCGCAACGCGATGGGACCGTCCTGCCGCGCCACGCGGGCATCGAACGGCTGGTGGTCGCGAACCCCTGCATCATCCACCATGAGGGGGAGCCCGTCACCGGGGCGGAGGGGTGCCTCTCCATCCCCTCGACCCTGGTGTCCGGGGGGCGCATCGACGTGCGCAGGTCGCCGCGGATCGTCTGGCGCGGATCGTCTCTGACCGGATCAGCGATCGGCGGCACGCTGGACGGTTTCGCCGCGCGGGCGTTTCAGCATGAGGTCGATCACCTCGATGGCATCCTCATCACGGATCACATCGTCGCAGGGCCGGAACGCCAGCCATAGTCCATCCGTTAGGATCACACGGGTCATATTCCGGCCCCTGAACGGAGGAATTGAGAATGAAAGATTTGAACAACTATTCGATTGCGATCCTGGCCACCAACGGGTTCGAGCAAGTCGAACTGACCGTCCCCCTCGAAAAATTCCGCGAAGCAGGCGCGACCGTGCACGTGGTCAGCCCCGAACAAGATTCGATCAAGGGCTGGGACGAGGATCACTGGGGCGACACCGTTCCGGTGGACAAGGGCCTGTCGGCCGCGAATCCCGGCGATTACGACGCACTGGTCCTGCCCGGCGGTCAGATCAATCCCGATATTCTGCGCACGAACGGCGATGCGATAAAATTCATCGAAGCCTTCGCCAAGGCTGACAAACCCGTCGCCGCGATTTGCCACGCGCCGTGGCTGCTGATCGAGGCCGGACTGGCCGAGGGGCGCATGCTGACATCCTTCCCATCCATTCGCACTGACCTGCGCAATGCGGGCGCGAATGTGGTGGACCAACCTGCCGTGACGGATCGAAATGTCATCACGTCGCGCAATCCCGACGATCTGGACGCATTCTGCGATACCATCGCGGATGCCTTGACTCGCACGGGCGGCCAAGCGACCTAAATCGGCCAAACGACTTAAAAACGAACCATACGCGGGTCGTTGCGTTTCTTGAACTGCAACGACCCGGCCTTATGCCGTGGTCACCCGACTTACAGGACGCCAGATGACACGCACCCCCCTAGCAGGACCGATCCTTTTCGCACGCGATGTTGATAGTGTGCGCTACCAGATCAGCGTGATCCTGGTGCACGAGGATGGTGGTCCCCTGCCGGAAATCGCGGCTGAGGGAGGCGATCCTGCGCAGGTCGAAATATTGTGGTCCGGGCATGGTCGCGTCATATACCGTGCCGATCTCACCCTGCCGGTTGCATCGCAAACGTCCTATCGTGTGGACGAAACCTCTTATCAGGTTTGCACCGACCTGACCGGGGACGCGAACATCGCCTATGTTTCATGCAACGGGGAGGAAGACGAGGACGCCGATTGGCCGGTGGAGCATCGCGACGCCCTGTGGTCCCGCCTCGCCCGGGATCACGAGGCCACGCCCTTCGGTCTGTTCCTGCATGGCGGCGATCAGATCTACGCCGATGATATCCTCGCCTCCCACCCCAAAATCGTCGAATGGGAAGAGGCCGAGCCCGAGGGAAAGTCCACCTTCGAGTGGACCCACGACATGCAGCAACAGGCGGAAAAACATCTGCTGAACCGCTATATCGACCTCTACGCGCACCCGGCCATCGCGCACATGCTGGCCCGTGTGCCATCCGTGATGATGTGGGACGATCACGACATCTTCGATGGATATGGCAGCCATCCCGCCCCCAAGCAGAACAGCCCGGTCGGGCAGGGTCTGTTCGAAATCGCCCAACGCATGTTCAACCTGTTCCAACGGGGCGCGGCAGACAATATCGCCCCTGTCGGCGCTGGGGTAAAGCTGGACGCGCCCGGATTTTCCGTTATCGCGCCGGATCTGCGCACCGCCCGCACGCCGGAGCGGGTGATGAACGACGCCGGATGGGAGTGGTTCGATCAGGTCATGCTCAAACGCCGTGACGGCAATCATTGCCTGGTGATGTCGTCGGTTCCCGCCCTCGGTCCCCGGCTCAGCTGGGTGGAATTCATGATCGACACCTTCTGGCCGGGCGTGAACCAGTACGAGGACGACCTGCGCGACCAGTGGCAAAGCCGCGCTCACCGCGAGGAATGGAAACGCTTCCTCGGCATCATGGTGCGGGAGGTAGAGCAGAACGATCAACCGGTGACGCTGCTCTCAGGGGAGATCCACGTGGCCACCCGCGCGACAATGAAACTGAAATCCGGCAGCGTGATCCATCAGCTCGTCTCCTCGGGGATCAGCCATACCCCGCCGGGTACGGGTTACGCCCGCACATTGGGTGCGCTGGCCATTTTCGGTGAGGATCCGCTGTCAGGCTATCCGATCACCATTCGCCCCCCTGCGGGCCAACGCAACCGCTACGTCTCGCAACGCAATTATCTGCGCATTCGCCGCCGGGGTGAGGATTGGACCGCGGAATGGGAATTCGAGGATGACGGCTCATCCCCCCCGCTGGCGCTGTCCTGAGGGGCATTTGCTTGCCGGAATAAGGAAGGCTCAGGCACGGCGGGACAGTTGTACCGCCAGAATGCCCGCCATGATGACCACCACACCCAGCATGTCTGTCAGTCCCAACGCCTCGCCTAGGATGAAACTGGCGATAGCGACACCCAGAAACGGGTTGAGGAAATGGAACGTCGCGGCCCGCGTGGCGCCTATCCGGTTCACCAGCATGAACCACGTGATCGTTGCCAGCAGGCCGGGCACCAGCGTCGTATAGGTGAATGCCACGATCAGCTGCCATTGCCAGTCGATGATCCACGATTCCGTGGCCAGGCTCAGCGGCAGCAACACGGTGGAGCCGACCAGCATCTGCAACCCCACCACCATGATGACGTTGTCCCCCGAGGATGCGCCCTGCACCAGCAATGTTGCGAGGGTCAGGGCCAGCACTGCGCACACGATGATGAGGACGCCGGTCACGTCCGCGCCTCCATCCAGCCGCGCGCCCATGATCAGCAAGACCCCGGCCAGCCCCGCGAACAGCCCCAGCGTTGCCATCGCACCCAACCGCTCCCCCCGCAACGCATTCGCGCCAGCGACCAGCAGCGGCAGCAGGCTGGCAATGATGACGGCCAGCGAGGCATCGATAACCTGCGCGGCGTAGAAGTTTCCGCCCAGATAGATCACGTTTTGCAAGACGCCAAACGCGGCCAGCGCGGCCCATTGCCTGCGGCTCAATCGCGCCCGCTGACCCATCGCCCACGCAATGCCGACCGCCAGCAGGCCCGAAATCAGGAACCGCACCCCCAAAATGGCGAAAGGCGGCGCATAGGCCACCGCCACTTTGGCCGAGGTGAACGCCGAGGACCACATCAGCGCGAAGCCGCAGCCCATCATCAAAGCTCTGAAATCCACGCGCATCACCTTTCCGTCCAGCGAGGGCTCGCTTATCACGGACGCATCAAATCGTCGTCGCCAAAATAGTGAGGGGCACAATGCAGGTACATGACGCCATCGCCGCCCGCCGGTCCACCCGGGCCTTTCTGGACAGCCCGGTGGACACCTCCCGCCTGACCCGTCTGATCGAACAGGCCGCCGGTGCGCCTTCGGGGGGGAACCTGCAACCTTGGCATGTGCATCTGCTGAACGGTGAGGGCATGACCCGGTTTCGCACCATGATGGAACCGCGGCTGGATGCTGGTCAGGTCGAAGCAACCGAATATCCAATATATCCGGAGTCCCTGAGCGAACCCTACCGCACGCGCCGTTTTGCCGTGGGGGAACAGATGTATGACCGCCTTGGCATTCCGCGCACGGACAAGGCCGCCCGCCTCGACTGGTTTCGCCGCAACTGGCGGTTCTTCGACGCCCCCGCCGGTCTGTTCCTGTTTGTGGATCGCGCGATGGGTGCGGCACAATGGTCCGATCTGGGTGGTTTCCTGCACGGCCTGATGCTGTTGCTGGTGGAGGACGGTCTGGCCTCCTGCCCGCAGGAGGCTTGGGCGATGCAACATACCGCCGTGGCCGAATTCTGCGGCGCGCCAGCCGATCATATGCTGTTTTGCGGGCTGTCGATCGGAATACCGGACCCCGACCACCCGCTCGCCACGTTTCAAACGGAACGCGCACCTCTGTCAGAATGGCTGACCCTGCATGAGTGAGAGCCCCCGCGCCGTGATTTTCGACATCGGCAATGTTCTGATCCAGTGGCGACCGGAACGTCTCTATGCGCAACTGATGCCGGCGGAGGATATGGCCCGCTTCTTTGCGGAGGTGGACCCCCACCTGATGAATGACCGCATCGACCGGGGCGCTCCGTTCCGCGATACGATCTATGCCCATGCCGACGCGCATCCCGAATGGTCTGAGATGATCCGCCTGTGGCACGATCGCTGGATCGAGATGGCCAGCCCGGTAATCGACGGCTCCGTGTCGATCCTGCGACAGCTTCGCGCATCGGGTGTGGCGTGCTATGCGCTCAGCAATTTCGGGGTCGAAAGCTTCGCCTATGCCGAAACGCATTATCCCCTGCTGGCGGAATTCGACCGCCGCTACATCTCGGGCCATATGCGTACGGCGAAACCCGATGCCGAGATCTATCAGATGGTCGAGGCGGATTGCGGTCTGTCAGGGGACCAGTTGTTCTTCACCGATGATCGGGCCGACAATATCGAGGCGGCCGCCAGCCGTGGCTGGCAGACACATCTGTTCACCGACCCCACCAGCCTGCGTGCGGCGTTGATCAAGGCAGGTTTGCCGGTTCAGTAGGCCCAGCCATAGGTCAGATAGGCCGCGTTCTTGCCCGGGTTGTCGTCATACAGACCCCCGTTCGAGATATGTGCGTAGGACAGACCCAGACGTCCCTGTCCCGCCGCGACCGACACGCCCAGCCTGCTGCGAATCTCGACCGGTCCGCCCAGTTCGGTGTCACTCGTCCCGGCCTCGTACAGACCCGGCATGATGCTCAGCGACAGTCGCACCGCATCGAAATCGCGTTGAGCGTGCAGGCCGGCGCCGGCCCAGACGTCGCCGTCGGCGTCCACCTCGAACCCTGCGCCCCATCCGTAATCGAACCCGGCAAAGGTTCCGCGCGGCGCGTCTGTCCAGACACCCTCCAGCGAAGCGGCCTCCTGTTCATCGCTGGAATACGCCCCGTCCGTTCCCAGACCGAACGTCCAGTTTTGCGCACTTGCAGCGGATGCTGCGACCGAGGTCGCAAAGCCCAGCACTGCAATAAAATGTAGTGTCTTCATGTCGTGTCCTCCGATGAATCGGAATTAGAATTGGCCCGAGGGACTTCAACGGAGAATTTCGCCGTTCCTGCGGGACTTGCACCCACGCCCTGTTCGCACTAAGCCCCCTCAATCCCCCATATTGGTGGGAGAGGTCTTCCGCGACCCTCTATAAAAAACGGAAAGGATCACTCATGTCCCGTGGATTTTTCATTGGCGTCGCCGCCATGGCCGCCGTCGTCGTTGCATCGAACATTCTGGTGCAGCACCTTCTGGGTGACTGGCTTACCTGGGGTGCGTTTACCTATCCGGTGGCGTTTCTGATCACCGATCTGACGAACCGCTTTCTGGGCCGCGATGCCGCAGGTCGCGTCGTGATCGTGGGCTTTGCCGTCGGCGTCATCTGTTCGTTGATCGCAAGCCAGATACAGGGGGAATTCGGCCCCCTGGTCACATTGCGCATCGCGCTGGGTTCGGGGATCGCGTTCATCGTGGCGCAACTGGTGGATGTGGCGATCTTCGACAGGCTGCGGGCGCGTGAATGGTGGCGGGCGCCGCTGGCCTCCACGCTGATCGGCTCCGCGCTCGACACCGCGATCTTCTTCGGCATCGCGTTTTCGGCCCTGTTCGTGTTCCTCGACCCCGGTCAGCCGAACGCCTGGGCGCGCGAGGCTGTCCCCCTGCTGGGCGTCGGACCGGTTCTGCCTTTGTGGATCAGCCTCGCCGTGGCCGACTTCGCGGTGAAGCTGTCATTGGCGGCTGTGGCGCTGATCCCGTTCCGCATCGCGGTGCGGCAGGTCGAGACTTGATTTATCCACAAGATATGGCAGGCTCCTCTCTGAACGTAACAACAGAAAGGAGGTGACCTGATGTCGAGTGAGATGCAGGAGCATGTGGTCGGGTTCAAGTGCGAGGCTGTTAGCTGAAGGGGCAGCCCCCATCAGCGTCCTTTCGCTCAGGTCAGTGACCTCCGGTCATTCGCCCCAGCTCACGAATTCAGATATGGAAGGGGGCCGCACGATGTGGCCCCTTTCTCTTTGCGGGGAAAACCGGATGATCGTCATCAATGACAAGATAACGTTGCAGGACTGGGAGCTGACGGAACAGTTCGTCCGGTCCTCCGGTCCCGGTGGCCAGAACGTCAACAAGGTCTCTACAGCGGTGGAATTGCGGTTCGAGGCGGAACGCTCCCCCAATCTGCCGGGCGACGTGAAGGCGCGCCTGCGCCGGGCCGCGGGGCGCAAATGGACGAAAGATGGCGCGCTCATCATCACCGCCGAAAAACACCGCTCGCAGGCGATGAACCGTGAGGAGGCGGAAAAGAAGCTGATCGACATGATCCGCGCCGCCCTTCATCGCCCCAAGCGGCGCATCCCGACCAAGCCGACCCGCGCCAGTCAGCGCCGCCGGATCGAGGCGAAGAAAGCGACGGGCCAGAAAAAGGCGCTGCGCGGCTCCGTCGATCCGGAGTAAACCCGCTTCCGTAATGGGGCGGGCCTCTGTCAAGGGTTTCGGGCAAGTCAAAAATCCCGGCGAAGATCTCATTCTTCT
>NZ_JACJUQ010000016.1 GCF_014235845.1 Pontivivens nitratireducens
CACAACCTCCTCTGTCGGAGATACTGAATCACGCGACGAACGAATGGGGAAGCCTGATTATGGGGACAGGCCCTAGTAGAGCTTCGGGCATTTCCGGGTCCGCGCAGTCCGATATTGGCGACAGAGTACTGGGGATGCGACCCCGTGCGCCAGGTTGGAAAAATCAGGCCGCCCCCCGGATGGACCGGAGTGCGGAATATCGCGTCATACCTGTCGGAATGCCACATCGCGTGTGAATGGCATCCGGCGCAAACGCTGGCCCGTTGCATCATGGATCGCACCCGCCAGCGCCGGGGCCGCAGGTGGCGTGCCGATCTCACCCGCGCCGCCGATATGGTCGGCATTTTGCAGGATCTCGACCTCGAACTTCGGGGTCTGACCCATGGACAGCATGGGATAGTCCCAGAAATTCTCCTGTTCCACCCGCCCGTCGGCAAAGGTGATTTCCTGCCCAAGAGCCTGCCCGAATCCGAAGATCGCGCCCGAGATCATCTGATCGCGGAAGTTGCGCGGGTCCAGCACCGTGCCCGGATCGGCGGCGATCCAGACGTTCTCGATCCGGATATCGTCGGTTGTATCGACCTGCACCGCCATGGCGACCCAGCTTCCGAAGCTGAGGACATGCGCGATGCCGATCCCCTTGCCCGCGGCGCGGGGCTGCGCGAAACCAGACATCTGCGCGACCTTCTCCAGACACAGCCGTGCGGGGGCGAGGCGCGCATCATCGCCCATCATGGCCAAGCGGAAGGCGAGGGGGTCCAGCCCCGATGCCTCGGCCATTTCATCCATGAACCCCTCATGGAAGAATCCGTTGTAGCTGTTGCCCACGGATCGCCAGAAACCCGTCGGAATGGCGATATCGGCAACGTGTCCGGATACGCGGTGGTTGTCGATCATCACCGGCTGATTGTAGGCGCCATCGGTAATTGTCTTGTCCGGTCCCCCCATCGGCAAGTCGGGATAGGTCCGGCCCACAACGCTGGCAATGATCGAGGGGGCGGCGATCTTCATTTCCACGGCGGTGGCCGCGCCGTTCGCCGGGACCACGGCACGGAACCGGCCGAGCGCGGCTGGGCGATAGGTGTCGTGACGCATGTCTTCCTCACGCGTCCAGGTCACCTTGATCGGGCGGCCCTGCACATGCATCGCCAGCGCCGTGGCGTAGAGGGAATAATCAACCTCACCCCGCCGGCCGAAACCACCGCCCAGAAACAGTTGATTGACGACGACGTTTTCCTTGTCGATCCCCGCCAAAAGCGCGCAGCGCGACTGGACGATGCCGGGCGCCTGCGTTCCGGTCCAGATCGTCAGGGTGTTATCGGCGAATTGCGCCGTAGCGTTCATAGGCTCCATCGTGGCATGGGCCAGATAGGGGACGGCGTATTCCGCCTCGACCACTGTGCCCTGCGGATCGGTGAATGCGGTATCGACGTCGCCCTTGTCCATCAGCGCATGGCTCGGCTCTGCCTCTATGGCGCGGATCAGGGCTGCGTCTATCGCGGCGTCGTCGGCGGGATATGTGGCCGGTCCCCACTCCACCTCCAGCGCGCGCGCACCCTCGAATGCGGCCCAGGTGTTGTCGGCAATGATGCCGAACCCGCTGCCGGTCTGGGTGTCGATTTCCACCACATCCTGCACGCCGCGCACGGCACGCGCCGCGTCCATGTTCACGCTGATCGCCTTCGCGCCGAACCGGGGGCTGATCGCAACGGTGCCGTACAGCATCGAGGGCAGGTCCACGTCGATGCCGAAGATCGGGGCACCGGTGACCTTGCGCTCAATTTCGGCGCGGGGCTGGGATTTGCCCAGAACCTTCCAGTCGGATCGTGCGCGCAAACGGGGCGTGTCCACCTCGACCGTCGCGGCGTCCAGGGCCAGCTCGCCATAGCTGAACGACCGGTCGGACGCCGGGTGGACAACGCGGCCCTGCGCCGTTTGCAAGGTGTCGGCGCCCACGCCCCATCTGGCAGCGGCGGCGGAAACCAGCGCGGCGCGGGCGGTGGCGCCGGCCTCCCGCATCTTGTCATAGCCGTCGATGATCGAGGAGGAGCCGCCGGTGACCTGCAGCCCCAGCACCTTGCCCATGCTTTCCATCATCGTGCGCTGCGCCCCAGCCGCCAGTCCACGTTCGAAATGCGGTGGGAATGCGCTCTCCGCCATCATGGCGGAGTTGTAATAGGCAGCCGAGGGCGGCCCCGTTTCCAGCGTCAGGTCCGTCGTCGCCACGTCCAGCTCCTCCGCCACCATGGCGGCAAGGGTCGTGTGCACACCCTGACCCATTTCGGCACGGGGGGTAATGACCGTGATGGTGCCATCCTCCGCGATCTTGAGATAGGGGTTGAAGACCGCCTCACCCGCATCCGCGCTCAATGGATTGTCCACCTCGCGCCGGACGGCCCAGACGCCAAGGGCAACCCCGCCTATGGCCGCCGCCCCCAGGCCGAGGAAGGTGCGGCGAACGATCTTGCCTGCTGTCGATCTGCGATTTCGTGCCATCTTCAGGACTCCATTCCGGCTGCGGCCTTGATCGCGGCCTTGATGCGCGGATAGGTGCCGCAGCGGCAAAGGTTGGTCATCGCGGTGTCGATATCCGCATCCGTGGGCTGTGGGACTTCATCGAGCAGGGCCACCGCGGCGAGGATCTGTCCGGATTGGCAATACCCGCATTGCGGCACGTTATGTTCGATCCATGCTTCCTGCACACGGTGCAGGGTCGCGCCGTTGGAAATCCCCTCGATTGTGGTGATACGGCCCGAGGCCTGTTCCACCGGGTACGAGCAGGAGCGGATAGGCAGTCCGTCCATCAACACGGTGCACGCGCCACAGGCGGCGACGCCGCACCCGAATTTGGGGCCCTTGATGTTCATCAGATCCCGCAAGACCCAGAGCAGAGGCATTTGCGGATCCGCGTCGATCTCGTAATTCTGTCCGTTTACGTTCAAACGCATTGCCTGACCCTCCAATCACCTGTCATGTGGTGATAGACGCCATCTGCGTGCAGAATGTCAATAAGAGAACCGCAGTTCCTTAATTCCCTTGCCGACCGACGAGCGGCATATTACGTATGAAAACATGAGCCAGTCCTTTCAACGCGCCCGTTCACCCGAACACAAGGAGCTTCGCCGTCGAATGATCCTCGATGCGGCGGCGAATGTGCTGGATCGTGAGGGGTTCAACGACACGTCGCTCAACGCCATCGCGCAGGAGGCAGGCGTCGTCAAATCCGGTCTCTACCGCTATTTCGAAAGCCGTGAGGAAATCCTGCTGGAGTTGATGATCTCGGACGTGCAGGTCATGTGCGCGGCACTGACGGATGTGGTGACGGGGCCGATGGATGTGGATCGGGTTTCGGATCTGATCTCGGAAGGGTTCACCGATCGCCCGCGTTTGTGCCTGCTGACCAGCCGGATGGCCTCGACGCTCGAACACAATATCACGGGTGATACCATCCGCGCGGTCAAGCGCCGCCTGAACGCCTGTAGCGAGGAAGTCTCGCAGGCCATTCGACGCGCGATCCCCCACTGGACGCCCGAGGAAAGCCGGCGCGGTATGCGCATGATCTTCGTGCTGGTCGCGGGCCTCTACCCGATGACGCACCCACCGGCCCACGTGAAATCCGTGATGAACGAACCGGAATTCCAACATGTCGTGCCCGAATTCGTGCCATCCGTCCGGGTCGCGGCGCGGGCGATGTTCCGGGGCATCGAGTCGATGGCGCTGCAACGGCAGAATGGCACCTGACCAGTTCACTTTCTCCAAATATCCTCGCCGAAGGCATCAGGACGCTGCACAGTAACCCGACGATCGCAGTTCCTGACCGATGATCGCAGCCCCCGAACCAGCGGAGAGACGATTCGATGAAACTCTACGACAGCAAGACATCCCCCTATTGCCGCAAGGTAATGGTTCTGGCGCATGAGGCCGGACAGGTCGATGCCCTGACGCTCGACTACGTGGCGGGAACCGCTGTGAGCCCCGGCACGCTGCCGGTTTCCGTCAATCCGCTGGGAAAAATCCCGTGTCTGGTTCGGCCCGATGGCCCCGCGCTGTATGACAGCCGGGTCATCTGCGCCTATCTCGACGATCTGTGGGGCACGAACCTCTACCCCACGGGCACCCGCCGGTGGGAGACATTGACGTTGGAGGCGACGGCGGACGGAATGCTGGATGCGGCGCTGCTGTGGGTCTATGAGGTGCGCCTGCGCGATGAGGCGCAGTGGAATCACGGCTGGCGCGATGGGCAGGCGGCGAAGGTGGTGCGCGCTCTGGATGCACTGGAAGCCCGCTGGCTGGCTCACCTGCATGGTCCGCTCGATATGGGGCAGATCGCGATTGGCGTCGCCTTGGGCTACCTCGATTTTCGCCAACCCGTCGGTGCGTGGCGTGAGGGGCGGCCCGCGCTCGCCGCGTGGTACGAGACGTTTTCGCAGCGTCCCTCGATGCTGGCGACGGTGCCGGTGGAGTAATCCCGGGGCGGTTCACCGCGTGCGCTGCCGCAGACAAAACGAACCAGTCTGAAAGGTTATGGCCTGCCTGAACGGATTGGCCGGCTGGCGTAAATGGCCGCGTTGGGGTCGTGATGCGCATTCCCCCCGGGGGGCGTCGGTGCTTTAATCAGCCCACTGATTTACCGGAGGCGCCCCATGACCGATCGCATCACCTTCACGCTGGACGGGCAGACCGTGACCGCCGCCGCCGGGGACACGATATGGGAGGTCGCGAACGGTCGCGGCCTGCGGATCCCGCACCTGTGCCACCGCCCCGAACCCGGCTATCGCCCTGACGGGAACTGTCGTGCCTGCATGGTTGAGATCGCGGGCGAACGGGTTCTGGCGGCCGCATGCATACGCGAGCCTGAGGAAGGGATGGAGGTCCGAACCGCCTCTGACCGTGCCATCGCGGCGCGTAAGGGTGTGATCGAGTTGCTGATGGCCGATCAGCCGGACCGGGCTGCTGCGCATGATCGCTCCAGCCAGTTCTGGGACATGGCGGACGCGCAGGGCGTTGCGCACAGCCGCTATCCCACCATCGAGGTGGACCGGATCCCGCTGCTCGATGACAGTCACGTGGCGATGCGCGTCAATCTGGATGCCTGCATCCATTGCAACCTGTGTGTCCGCGCATGCCGCGAGGTTCAGGTCAATGACGTGATCGGCATGGCGGGGCGGGGGCATGACGCGCAGGTCGTCTTCGATTTCGATGACCCGATGGGGGACAGCACTTGCGTGGCCTGCGGCGAATGCGTGCAGGCGTGCCCGACCGGGGCGCTTATGCCCGCCAAAATCGTCGATGCCGGTCAGGTGGGCGACAGCGCCGATTACGACCGCGAGGTGCAATCCGTCTGCCCCTATTGCGGCGTCGGCTGCCAGATTTCGTTCAAGATCAAGGAGGAGCGCATCGTCTATGTCGATGGTGCGGGCGGCCCGGCGAACGAAAACCGCCTCTGCGTCAAGGGGCGGTTCGGTTTCGACTATATCAGTCACGATCACCGCCTGACCAAACCCCTGATCCGGCGCGAGGGGATGCCCAAGGGGCTGAACGTCGATCCGGCGCGGCCGCTGGACACCTTCCGTGAGGCGACGTGGGAGGAGGCGCTGGCCTTCGCCGCCGATGGCATGAAGGGGCGCGGACGGCAGATCGCTGGCTTCGGTTCGGCCAAGTGCTCGAACGAGGAGGCCTATCTGTTTCAGAAATTGATCCGGCAGGGCTTTGGTCACAACAATGTCGATCACTGTACGCGGCTGTGTCATGCCTCATCCGTCACGGCGTTGATCGAGAATGTCGGATCGGGGGCCGTGACAGCCACGTTCAATGAGATCGAGAACGCGGATGTTGCCATCGTGATCGGCGCGAATCCCGTGGAAAACCATCCGGTTGCGGCCACATACTTCAAGCAGTTCGCGAAGCGTGGCGGCAAGCTGATCGTGATGGATCCGCGCGGGCAGGCGCTGAAACGCCACGCGACCCACATGCTGCAATTCCGCCCCGGTGCCGATGTCTCGATGCTCAACGCGATCATGCACGTGATCGTCGAGGAAGGGCTGACCGACCGGAAATATATCGAGGCCATGACCGAAGATTACGACGCGATGGTCGCGCATCTGAAGGGCTTCACGCCCGAGAAGATGAGCGCGCTGTGCGGTATTGACGCGCAAACCCTGCGCGCCGTCGCGCGGGATTTCGCGGGCGGCAAGGCGGGCATGATCTTCTGGGGCATGGGGATCAGCCAGCACATCCATGGCACGGACAATTCGCGGTGCCTGATCTCACTCGCATTGATGTGCGGTCATATCGGGCGACCGGGGACCGGCCTGCATCCGCTGCGCGGGCAGAACAACGTGCAGGGCACCTCGGATGCCGGGCTGGTGCCGATGTTTCTGCCCGACTATCAGACCGTGGGTGATGACGGCGTCCGCTCCGCCTTTACCCAGGTGTGGAATTCCGGCGATTTCAGTGGCGAAGACGGACTGACCGTGACCGAGATTCTGGACGCGGTTCATGCGGGCGACATTCGCGGCATGTATATTCTGGGCGAGAATCCCGCGATGTCAGACCCCGATGTCGAACATGCCCGCGATGCGCTGGCCAAGCTGGATCATCTGGTGGTGCAGGATATCTTCCTGACGGAAACCGCGAACTTCGCGGATGTGATCCTGCCTGCAAGCGCCTGGGCGGAAAAGACCGGCACCGTCACCAACACGAACCGGCAGGTGCAGATGGGCCGCCCTGCCGTGCCGATGCCCGGTGACGCGCGTGAGGATTGGTGGATCACCACCGAACTGGCGCGACGCCTGGGTCTGGATTGGCCCTACACCCATCCCTCCGAGATTTTCAGTGAGATGAAGCGGAACATGCGCAGTTTGGACAACATCACGTGGGAGCGGTTGGAGCGTGAGAATGCCGTAACCTATCCGGTCCACGGACCCGACCAGCCCGGTGAGGCGGTGGTCTTCGGCGATGCCTTTCCCCGGGCCGAGGGCCGCGCGAAATTCACCCCGGCCAGTGTCATCGCACCTGATGAGGTGCCGGATGCGGATTATCCGATGATCCTGACCACCGGGCGGCAGTTGGAGCATTGGCACACAGGTTCCATGACCCGCCGCTCAACCGTGTTGGACGGGGTGGAGCCGGAGGCAAATTGCTCGCTGCATCCGTCCACCTTGCGCAAGCTGGGAACCGAGCCGGGGGGCATGGTGCGGCTGACGACGCGGCGCGGGTCGGTCGAGTTGATGGCGCGGGCGGACCGCGCGGTGGCGCCGGACATGATGTTCCTGCCCTTCGCCTTTGTCGAGGCCGCAGCGAATGTGCTGACCAACCCGGCGCTGGACCCCTACGGCAAGATCCCCGAGTTCAAATTTTCAGCCTGCAAGGTCGAAGCGGTAGAGGTCGAGGCGGTGCAGTAGCGACGTTCCGCCGGACGGGGCCGGGATCATGGCTGGGACTGGGGCGGCAGGATGCGGGCCGTTCCGCTGGTCTGATCCGTGCGGATCCGACACTCGGCCCCGGCGGGCAGGATACTCTCCCCCGGGCCGAGGTCCTGCGTCACGGACAATTCGGCCGCGTCGTCGCGCCGCACGATATATTCCACGCCATCGACACGGGCGAAATAGCGATCCGCGACCGTTCCGGCCGCCGCACCGGCAGCGGCACCACCGGCGGTGCCGACCGGTCCCAGAATGGTTCCGGCCAGACCGCCGCCCAGCGAGCCGAGCACCTTGCCATTGCCATCTACCGGAACACTGACCTTGACCGCCTGCGATTCCAGTACGGTACATTGCGAAACGAAGCCCAGCGTACCGGACACGCGCGGCCCGCTTTCAACCTCCGCCACCGGTGTTGTGCAGGCGCTGAGCAGGGCGGTGGCGGCAATTGCTTTGGTAATCGTGCGGATCATGGACGTTCCCTTATGTTTCGCAGTGCAACGCATCAGACGCTCTATCGTTCGGTTTTTGAGCTTGGCGAGGCGTCCAGACGACCGACGCTCATATCGCGCTTGCGACCGAATCCCGGAACCTTGCGAACGGTAAAGCCAGCGGCACCCAAGGCGCGGCGCACGGCCCCCGCGCTGGTATAGGTCGCGAATGTGCCGCCCGAGCTGGTGTGGCGTGCCACTTGTTGCATCAGATCATCGGACCAGAGATCAGGATTGCGGGCAGGCGCGAACCCGTCGAGGAACCATGCGTCGGCGGTGCCGGTCCAGTCGGGCAGGGTCGTCGCCGCCTCACCGATCAGCAGGGTCAATGTGACGGGGCCGATCTGGAACGTGCCGCCGCGCGGATCGTAAGCCGTCAGCAGCGCCGCACGGACCGGTCCCAGATCATCCTGCCAGCGGGCCGTGGCGCGGGCCAGATCCTCGGGCGCCATCGCAAACGCCTCGAACGAGGTCATTCGGATCGGGCAGGGCGCAATGGCTGCCAGCGCCATCAGGTTCAATCCGGTGCCAAAGCCAAGTTCGGCGACGTGAAATCCCGGACGCAGCCGTTCGGGCAGATCGTTGCCGCGCAGGAAGGTGTGGCGCGTCTCCTCCAACCCGTTCTCTCGCGAAAAATACGGATCGTCGAACCGCTCGGAAACGGGTACGTCCTGCCGCCAGGTCAGGCTGGGGCGAAGGGGGTCGCTTTCGGTCATCTTGCGGCCTAGTTTGCGGAAACTTTCAGACAGGTGGCATGTGAAATGGCGCGCGACAAGGCCGATATTATCGTGGTGGGGGCGGGAATCTTCGGTTTGTGGACCGCATATGCGGCGTTGGCGCGGGGATTGAGTGTGTTGGTGTTGGAGGCCGGACCTCAGGTCGGCCACGGGGCCAGCGGCGGCATCGTGGGGGCCCTGGCACCGCATATGCCCGAACGCTGGGGGGACAAGAAACAGTTTCAGTTCGAAGCTCTGACCGGTTTGGACGACGCCCTGAAAACCGTCGAACGTGAGAGCGGCCTGCCCACCGGCTATGGCCGCGTTGGTCGGCTGGTGCCTCTGATGGACGATATCGGACGGGAGCGGGCGCTTTCGCGGATCGCGGATGCGAAGGAAAACTGGGGCACGGCGGCGCGTATGCAGATCTTGCCACCAGATGCCTTTCCCGACTGGCTGCATCCCCAGGCAGCCCCTGCGGGCATCGTGCATGACGACCTGACGGGACGGTTGCACCCCCATCTGACGTGCCTCGCACTGGCGGAAGCGATCCGTCGCGGCGGCGGAGTGATTGAGACCGGGTGCACCGTAACCGCCGTACATTCAGGCAGCGTACAGACGGATCAAGGGACGCGTCAGGCGCAGGCAATCGTTCTGGCCGCAGGTGTGGCGGGCTTCGATCTGCTGTCACCTTTGGTTGGGGAGGTTCCGGGCCGGGCGGAGAAAGGTCAGGCCGCTCTGCTCGACATGGATATGAAGGACGTGCCGCTGATCTATGCGGATGGATTGTACCTGATCGGACATGCGGGCGGTGGCGTCGCCATCGGGGCAACCAGTGAGCGGCATTTTGAAGGTGTCGGTCCTGACGCTCTGCTGGACGATGTGATCGCACGGGCCTGCGCCATCAGTCCGCATCTTGCGCAAGCGCGGGTCGTGCGCCGGTGGGCAGGACTGCGCCCGCGCGCCAATGGTCGCGACCCCATGCTCGGCGGGGTGCCGGGGACCACGGGAATTTATGCCGCACTGGGCGCATTCAAGATCGGGTTCGGTATCGGACAGAAGGTCGGGCAGGTTCTGGTGGATGAAATCATGGAAGGTCGGATCGAGATGCCAGACAGTTTTCGCGTTGCCGCGCATCTGAGGCGGTGACACATATTTTCGGTACCTCAGATCGAAGGGGAACGCCCGCTCGGGATCGCGCGGGAACCGTTCGCCTGAAGCAGATAGACTCAGCGTATAAATCCGGCGGATGAACGTATCCGCGACGGTGCGATTTTCGCAAAGGCGACGGCATAAGCCGCTGGAGCATCAGCCAGCGCCCGTCCCGTACCCGAGGCGGGCGACCTCAGGCGGCCGACTTGATAAGTCCTGAACCCAAACCCTGAATCGCCGCGCTGACCCGGTCATTCACGCCCAGCTTTTGATAGATCCGGCGCATATACGCATCCACCGTATAGCTGGAGATCGACAGGATATCCGCGATGGAGCTGTTGCTCTTGCCACGCGCGACCCATGACAGAACCTCCTGCTCACGCCGGGAGAGGGGAGCGGCGGATTGGGCCTCCATCTCGCAATAACGGTGGTGGGTCAGCTGGCACGCCCACTGCACCACGCGCAGATCACGCCGATTGCCTTCATCGCAGTCAATGTGCAGACCCAGACCGAAATAGCCGTTGCGACCGTTCGGACCGAAAACCTGCACCGCGTAGCCGTCGCCTTCGACCTGGCTGTCCAGCTCGTCGAGGAATTTCTGCTCGACCTCCGTCAGCTTGCGCATGTCCGGCAGGGACGACCAGCAGAACGGCAATGAGCGGTTCATCGCGGTCGACGCTATCGGGTCGATTTGCCACAACTTGTTCTCGATATAGTGGTTCACCCAGGAGTCCGGGTAGCCATTCGTCCTGATCGTCAGGGCATCATCCGACGTTACCCAGGCAAATGGCATGACATGATAGCTGGCCTTGTCGAAGTTATGTCTGTCAAAGAAGGCGATACAGGCCTGCCAGACATCATCCGAAGTGTCGCAGGCCGCCAACTTCTGCATGTAGTCTTCAACCGCAGCAAGTGTAACCTGTTTCATTTCTCGCTCCTCCATGCGTATCGTCGCATGACGGAACAATCCCTGATTTACACCTTTCGTTCCATTTTCTGCCCAGAATTTGCGGCGTAGTATTGGTAACGCATTCGCGGGACGTGGAAAAACTTATTTTTTTCCGTGGTTTGTGTGACGCAATGACGCATCGGCTCGAAGGCGGCGCTGCGGCCCGGTGATCCGGGTAAAGATGATTTCAGTGCCGCCAAATTCTGCCTGAGGATCACGAGGGTGAAGCCCTAAGGCTGCAAATCAGGTATCTGTGAGCCGGTTGCGAAAAAGAGCCGGGCATGAAAAAGGGCGCACCGGTCGGGTGCGCCCTGAGAACTTTTGGATGGGGTGCCCTTACAGCGACGCCATCTTGACCGCCGTGTCGGCCATGCGGTTCGAGAAACCCCATTCGTTGTCATACCACGTCAGGATGCGGACCATGGTCCCCTCCAGCACCTTGGTTTGATCCATGTGGAAGATCGAGGAATGCGGATCGTGGTTGAAGTCCACGGACACCAGGCTTTCGTCAGTGTAGCCCAGGACCCCCTTGAGACGGCCATCGGCGGCCTCACGGATGGCGGCGTTAACTTCCTCGATGGTGGTGGCGCGGCTCGCCTCGAAGGTCAGATCGACGACGGAGACGTTGGGCGTCGGCACACGGATCGCGACGCCGTCCAGCTTGCCCGCCAGTTCCGGCAGAACCAGACCCACGGCCTTCGCCGCGCCGGTTGAGGTTGGGATCATGCTGAGGGCGGCGGCGCGGGCGCGATACAAATCCTTGTGCATCGTGTCCAGCGTCGGCTGATCGCCGGTATAGGAGTGGATCGTGGTCATGAAGCCCTTGGTGATGCCCACCGCCTGATTCAGCACGTCCGCGACGGGGCTGAGGCAGTTCGTGGTGCACGATGCGTTCGAGACGACCAGATCGTCCGCCGTCAGCGTCTCATGATTCACACCGTAGACGATGGTCTTGTCCGCATTCGCGCCGGGGGCGGAAATCAAAACCTTCTTCGAGCCGTTCTTGAGGTGGATCGCCGCCTTGTCACGTGCGGTGAAGATGCCGGTGCATTCCAGCGCCACATCCACGTCGGACCAGGGCAGTTCCTCGGGGTTGCGAATGGCGGTTACCCGGATCGGGCCGCGGCCCACGTCGATGGTGTCGCCGTCCACGGTCACGGTGGCGGGAAACCGACCGTGCACGCTGTCATAGCGCAACAGGTGGGCGTTCGTCTCGACCGGACCCAGATCGTTGATCGCCACGACTTCGATATCGGTGCGTCCGCTCTCGATGATACCGCGCAATACGTTGCGTCCGATGCGACCGAAGCCGTTGATGGCTACCTTGACCATGAAACTCTCCTCATGTTGTCCCGTGACGCCACGTCGCGGGTATTGGGGGCGGGTGTTGGGGGGATAGATACCAGTCGCGCGCCCCGTGTCCAGTCCGAGGCGCTCAAACCGCGCCCAGCGACAGGCGGGGAACGTGATCGGCGCACAGTTCGGACAGGACGGCGGGGTACAGTCGGTGTTCCTGCACCAGAACCTTCGCGGCCAGTGTCTCGGGGGTGTCGGCCGGCGTGACGGGTACGGTTGCCTGACCGTAGATCGGGCCGTCGTCCAGCTCCGCCGTGACGCCGTGAACGGTGCAGCCATGCACGGCTACGCCCGCTTCGATGGCGCGGCGATGGGTGTGAAGCCCCCGGAACAGCGGCAGGAGCGATGGGTGGATGTTGATCATCCGACCTTCCCACTTTGCCGTGAAGCCCGGCGTCAGAATGCGCATGAAACCGGCAAGGCAGATGATGTCGGGCCGCGCGTCGATCAGGGCATCATGCAGCGCGGCGTCGAAATCCTCGCGCTTGGCGTAATCGACATGCGGAAGGACCTTCGTGGGAACATCGCGCGCGGCGGCCTTGGCGATGCCGCCGGCGTCAACCTTGTTGGACAGGACGAGGACCGGTTGCGCGTCGATCGCCCCGTCACGCATTCCGTCCAGAAGGCGCAGCATGTTCGAGCCGCCGCCGCTGATCAGGATCGCGACACGTTTCACCGCAGCGATCCGGTATAGGAGACACCCTCACCCGTGACGACCTCCCCCAGATGCAGGACGTTTTCGCCGTGATCCTCCAGCGCGGCGGTGACATTCTCTACCGCGCCCTCCGCCACAATCAGGACCATGCCGACACCGCAGTTAAAGGTTTTCAGCGCCTCTGCCTGATCCAGATCGGCCTTGGATATCAGCCAATCCAGAATCGGGGGCAGGGTGATTGCGTCGAGGTTCACCCGCACGCCGCAATCCTTTGGCAGGGCGCGCGGCAGGTTTTCCGTCAGACCGCCGCCGGTAATGTGAGCCAGCGCGTGAACGCCGCCCTCGCGGATCGCGGACAGAGCCTGCTTTACGTAAAGGCGCGTGGGCGTCAGCAAGGCCTCACCCAGCGTTCCGTCACCGAACGGTGCGTCCCAGCCCAGGCCCGCATCCGCCACAATCCGGCGCACCAGACTGTAGCCGTTGGAATGCACGCCTGACGATTCCAGACCCAGCAGCACGTTACCGACACCGACACCGGCGGGCAGGGCGGTGCCACGCTCCATCGCGCCGACGCTGAAACCCGCAAGGTCGAAATCGCCGTCATGATACATGCCCGGCATTTCCGCCGTCTCACCGCCGATCAGTGCACAACCCGACAGGCGGCAGCCCTCTGCGATGCCCTGAACCACTTGCGCGGCTTCCTCGACGTTCAGCTTGCCGGTGGCGAAATAATCGAGGAAGAACAGCGGCTCCGCTCCCTGACAGATCAGATCGTTGACGCACATCGCCACCAGGTCAATGCCCACGCCCGCCACATGGCCGGTGTCGATGGCGATGCGCAGCTTGGTGCCGACCCCGTCGGTCGCGGCGACCAGAACCGGGTCGGAATAACCCGCCGCCTTCAGATCGAACAGACCGCCGAAACCGCCCAGACCGGCCATTACGCCCGCGCGGTCCGTGGACTTCGCCGCAGGCTTGATCCGGTCGACGAGCGCATTGCCCGCATCGATATCCACACCGGCTGCGGCATAGGTCAGTTTGCTCATGGCGCCCTCGCTCAGATTGCTTGGCGACCGTTTAGCGGCGGCGGCGGGGGCTGTCCATCACTTCACCTTCAATACCCGCTTTGCGTACAGGACCAGGAAGTAGCGATTGATGAAAATGACCACGACGGTGAACAGGGCCAGCCCCATGGCCAGAATCGCCGCAAGGCTCCACGTGACGGGCCCGCCCATGCTGGCCAGATACAGCAAAGTGGCCAATATCTCGAACGCCAGGGCGGCGATGGCGGCAACGATCGACCAGCGCCATGCCTGATCCGATGGGGGAACGACGCCGCGTTCCCTCGCCCACTTCTCACCCACCTTCATAGCTGCAAGCATTGGCGGTATCGCGGCCATCGCACCTCCGCCCACCGCCACGCCGAAGATCAGGCTCAGCGCGTTCAGCACAACGATACAGCCGATCACGCCGACCAGCAGCCAGATCATATAGGTCCCCAGATAGGGGGTGCGGGGGGTGGTGGACATCGGCTCTCCTTCGGTTCGTGGGACCTTAGCCCGGCTGGTGGGCAGGCTCAACGACGCGATCATGCTTGACGCCCGTGCCCGGTCTGGTATCCGTCGGACCGCTGCGGGGGCCTGTAGCTCAACTGGTTAGAGCAGAGCGCTCATAACGCTTTGGTTGCGGGTTCAAGTCCTGCCGGGCCTACCATGCAGCCTTTCGCCATTGAAATGTTGAGGTTTTTTGGTCCACGTGTTTGGCACGTGGGACAGTTTGGGCCGAACCGCGTCGTGTTCCGATTTCGGGTGGCTAACGCCGAAGCGTCGTGCTCGCGTTCTGCGCTAACCGGTCGTTGTCGCGTTTATCCCCGGGTCAGGGCAACGGGGCGCATCACTTCGTTCCTGAAATGAGCACCGCGCAGAATCGCGCCGTCCAGCGCGTAGATCGCACGACTGCCATCGGGCAGTTCCAGTTCCAGCACACCCTCCGCATCCACATGCCCCGTCACACGCCGCGCGGTCGGCGGGGCCACTGCGCTGGCCCCGGTGGCGAATGTCGCGGTGACGCTGCCATCGGTGGCGATCTGTTCGACGGTCAGGGCGTGGCAGGCCCCGGTATCGCCCCACACGCCATCGACCCAGCGTCCCAGCAGCGCCGATTGGGTGGCGGGAATTCCGGCATAGCCGATACCGGCCTCACCACCCGCCAATGTGGGGACACCACATCCCGCACGCGGGCTGACATGAGCGGAGAGGCTGCGCGGATCCGGCCGGTCCTGACCGGGGGGCGTACATGCGATCATCAAGGTCAGGGGAAGGAAGAAAGCGATCCGCATGGGCAATCCCGGCTGTTGCATCGAACGTGACCCTATCGCCCCGCCCCCGATGCGCCAAGCCCCCAGGTGCGGGGGCTGGCATCTGGTGTCAGCGATTGCCCAGTGTCGCCGCCGTATTGCGCGCAATCTGCTCGATCGCGTCCCAATCCCCGGCGATCATGTGATGCACGGGGGCGACCCAGCTGCCGCCCACGGTGATGACATTGGGCAGGTCCAGATAATCCTTCGCATTGTCGAGGCTGACACCGCCGGTTGGGCAGAACTTCACGTCGGGCAGCGGGCTCGACAGCGCCTTGAGCATCGGCGCGCCGCCGGCCGCCGAAGCCGGGAAGAACTTGAGCACCTCATGCCCCTGATCGGCGAGCCTCATCGCCTCGGTCGGGGTGGCGCAGCCGGGAAGGAACGGGAACTTGTTCGTGGCGACGGCCTGCATCAGCGCATCGGGCGCGCCGGGGGACACGCCGAAGGCGCAGCCGGCCTTCAGACAGGCATCGACATCCGCCGGGGTTCGCAGCGTGCCAGCGCCGACGATGGCGCCTGGAACATTGGCGATGATCTCGCGGATCGCGTCCAGTGCCACGGGGGTGCGCAGCGTCACCTCCAGCACCTTGATGCCGCCAGCCACCAGCGCCTGCGCCAGTGGAACGGCATGGGCGATATCCTCGATGACGATGACCGGGATCATCGGGGCGGAACGGGCGAGATCGTAGGTGGACAGGGTCATTGTGTTTCCTTGCGCTTTCGGAAGTCTTGCGATTTTCCCGCCGGGGGCACCGGCGGGAACGACATCATGCGACGGGTTCGGGGTGCAGGACGCTGGCGCCGCCAGCGGCACGGCCGACATTCTGGCGAAACGTCTCGAACAACTCCCGCCCGATGCCGAAGGAATTGCCGGTCAGATCGGCGGTCACGACCTCACGCGCTTCCAGATCGACGCCGATCACCTCCAGCGTACCGGCCTCACCATCGACGCGCAGGATGTCACCGTCGCGCAGCCGGGCGATGGCCCCGCCATCGGCGGCCTCGGGGCTGAGGTGAATGGCGGCGGGCACCTTGCCCGATGCGCCGGACATGCGGCCATCGGTGACGAGGGCGACCTTGAACCCCTTGTCCTGCAAGACGCCCAGCGGCGGGGTGAGGGAGTGCAGTTCGGGCATTCCGTTCGCCTTCGGGCCCTGAAAGCGCACGACGACGATCACGTCCCGGTTCAATTCCCCGGCCTGAAAGGCGGTTTTCACGTCCTCCTGCGAGTGGAAAATGCGGGCAGGGGCCTCAACCACCCGGCGCTCCGGCTTCACGGCGGAGGTCTTGATGACGGCGGTGCCGAGATTGCCGCGCAGCAGGGTCAGACCGCCGGTTTTCTGGAACGGGGCGGAAACGGGGCGCAGGATCATGTCATTGCCGGATTTCTCCGGTGCCTCCACCCACTCGATCTCACCGCTCTGGATGGTGGGTTCCTTGGTGTAATGGTGCAGGCCGCGCCCGACGATGGTCAGCACGTCGTCGTGGACCAGCCCCTCGGACAGCAGCTCACGGATCATGTATTGCAGGCCGCCCGCCGCGTGGAACTGGTTCACATCGGCCAGACCGTTGGGATAGACCTTTGCCATCGAGGGCGTGACGGAGGAGATGTCGCTCATGTCCTCCCACGTGATGGCGATGCCCGCCGCGCGCGCCATGGCAACCATGTGCAGAATCAGATTGGTCGAGCCGCCGGTGGCGTTCAGCCCGACCATGCCGTTGACGAATGCCTTTTCGTTCAGAACCTCACCCACCGGCGTGAACGCGTTGCCGCCTGCGGTGATCTGCAACGCCCGCTTGGTGGCGGCGGTGGTCAGGGCCTCGCGCAGGTCGGTGTCGGGATTGACGAAGGAGGCGCCGGGCAGGTGCAGGCCCATGAACTCCATCAGCATCTGGTTGGTGTTTGCCGTGCCGTAGAAGGTGCAGGTGCCTGGCGAGTGGTAGGAGGCCATCTCCGCCTTCATCAACTCATCCCGGCCAACCTCGCCCTTGGCGAATTGCTGGCGCACGGCGGCCTTCTCATCATTGGGAAGGCCCGACGGCATCGGCCCTGCGGGCACGAAGACCGACGGGATATGCCCGAACGTCGCGGCGGCGATCACCAGACCGGGCACGATCTTGTCGCAGATGCCTAGAAACATCGCAGCGTCGAACGCATTGTGGCTGAGCCCGACCCCGGCGGCCAGCGCGATCACATCTCGTGAGAACAGCGACAACTCCATGCCCGGTTGCCCCTGCGTGACGCCGTCGCACATCGCAGGCACCCCGCCCGCGACCTGCGCCGCACCGCCCGCCGCACGGGCAGTCTGCCGGATCAGCTCGGGATAGGTTTCATAGGGCTTATGCGCCGACAGCATGTCGTTATAGGCGGTGATGATGCCGATATTCGCCACGGGCGTGAAGCTGAGGGATTCCTTGTCCTGCGGTCCGCATCCGGCGGTTACGTGCGCCATGTTTCCGCAGGACAGCGCGGTTCGATTCGGCCCCTGATCGACGGCCCGCCGCATTCGGTCCAGATAGGGTTCGCGAAGGGGCGTGGACCGTTCGACGATCCGGTCTGTTACTGCTTGAATTTCTGCACGAACCGACATGTGGATCTCCTGTGCTCTGACACTCGGCACTTTGCCGAAGTGACTTGGGGTAAGCATAGTGCGCACATGGCAAACCCACAAGCGTTAGGGCGAATGCCCTGAGATTGGGCGAATGCTCCGCGCCCGCATTGCTACGGATGTGGATGGCTGAGAACAGTGTGCGTTTCGGAGGACTTGCACCTGTTGGGGAGCTGTAGCTCAGACAGGGTTTCCCTAACGTCACGAAACAAAAGTGCGCGATACCCTCTTGCAAACGAAAGCCTCTTTGTCATGCTCAGGTCACGGAGGCCATGGCGATTAACGACCGGGCCCCAACAGGGAGGATCGCGCAGGATGGATGCGCTGCAACTGCTTATCGGCGGTGTTGCGAACGGCTGTATCTACGGTCTGGTCGCGCTCGGTTTCGTATTGATCTACAAGGCGTCCGAGGCCGTGAACTTCGCGCAGGGCGATATGCTGATGTTCGGCGCGTTTCTGGGCATCGCGTTCATCAACGAGGACCGGGGCGACCTGCCGTTCCTGCTGGGGCTGGTGGCCGCGTCGCTGTGTCTGGGCCTGATCGCCTATGCGCTGGACCGGTTCGTGCTGCGCGCCATTTTCGGCCAACCGCAATTCGCCATGGTGGTCCTGACCATCGCCCTCGGCTTCGTGCTGCGCTTCGTTGCGGGAACGATCTGGGGCTATGATCCGGTGTCGCTGGAGACGCCCTTCGCGGGGGAAATCCTGTCGCTGGGCGGTCTGACGCTGGCGGTCGCGGACCTGCTGATCATTCTGGCGACCTGTGGGCTGACCTTCGTGCTGTGGCTGTTCTTTGGCCGCACACGTCTGGGCGTGGCGATGCAGGCGTCATCGCAAAACCAGATGGCGGCTTACTATATGGGCATCCCGGTGAAGCGCGTGAACTCCATCGTCTGGGGCCTGTCCGGCGTCGTATCCGCCATCGCGGGCGTGTTGTTCGCGGCCAAGGGCGCGGTGGAGCCTTCGGTGGGGCTGCTGTTCGGGATCAAGGCGTTCGCGGCGGCTGTGATCGGCGGGTTCGGCAGCTTGCCCGGGGCCTTGCTGGGCGGCCTGCTGATCGGCGTGATCGAGCAGTTCGCGGCGCGCTACGCCCCATCGGGCTATTCCCAGATCGCGCCCTATGCGCTGATGCTGCTCGTGCTGATCCTGCGCCCCGGTGGTCTGTTCGCGCAAATCGCGCAGAAAAAGGTGTAAGTCATGCGGGTTCATTTCAAACGCTCCTACGATGAGGATATCCGCCTGTTCGAGGATTGGCGGCGCATGGCGAAATACGCGGTGTTGCTGGCGATCATGATCGCGCTGCCTGCGCTGGTCTCCGGCTATTTCCTGGGTGAGGTCACGCTGGTCCTGATCTATTGCATCGCGGGTATGGGCCTGATGGTTCTGGCGGGTCATACCGGGCAGATCAGCCTGGGTCACGCGGCGTTCATGGCCATCGGCGCATTCAGCAATCTGTGGTTCATGGATCAGGGAATGCCGTTCCTGATCGCGCTGCCGCTGTCAGCAATCTTTACCGGTGTGGTCGGCGCCATCGTGGCGCTGCCGATCCTGCGCCTGTCGGGCATCTATCTGGCCATTGCGACCCTCGCGCTCAGCATTATCGTCGAGGATATCGCGATCATAGCCGAGCCTTATACCGGCGGCGTCGTGGGCGTGTTCGCACCGCCGATCGAGTTCTTCGGGACCATGGTGGACCGCTACGGCACGCCGAACCTGTTCTACTGGATGTGCCTTGCTCTGGTGGTGCTGGTCACGCTGGGCTACGCCAACCTGCTGCGCTCCGCGACCGGGCGATCGTTTCTGGCGGTGCGCGACAGTGAGGTATCTGCCCGCGCGCTGGGGGTGAACGTGACGCGGACCAAGGCGCTGGCGTTCGGCCTGTCCTGCGGTGTCACCGGGATTGCGGGTGCGCTCTACGCGCATTTCGTTCAGGTCGTGAACTATGAGAGTTTTCTGGTCCTGCTGTCGATCAACCTGCTGCTTCTGGTGGTGATCGGCGGGCTGGGGTCGATCCACGGCGCGTTCTTCGGGGCCATTGTCGTGGGGCTGCTGCCGCAGGGTCTGTCGATCCTGCGCGACTTCCTGCAAGGGACGGTGGGGCTGGATATCTCGGCCTATCCGGGTCTCGACACCATGGTGTTCGCGGTCATCATCATCGGCATGGTGATCTACGAGCCGCTGGGGTTGTACGGCTTTTACATGAAGGTCAAGACGCAGTGGCAGCTGTTCCCGCTGGCCCGGCGCGACATGTTCCGCCGCTCGAAATCCTATCTCAAGACGGAGCGGTTGCGATGAGCCTTTTGAGTGTAACCGATCTGGCCATCCACTTCGGTGGGGTAAAGGCCGTGGACGGCGTGTCCTTCGATGTGCAGGCGGGTGAGGTGTTCACCATCGTCGGGCCGAACGGTGCCGGGAAATCCACCATCTTCAACCTTATCAGCCGGTTCTATCAGCCAACCCATGGCAAGATCGTCTTCGATGGGGAGGATATCACCGCCACCCCTGCGCACCATATTGCGGAACTGGGCATCGCGCGGACCTTTCAGAATATCGAGTTGTTCGATCATTCCACGGTGCTGCAAAACCTGCTGGTCGGCGCTCATACCAAGCGTAAGGCGACATGGGTGGAGGACGTGCTGCATCTGCCGCGCACCCGCTCGAATGAGCGTGAGGCCCGGCGCGCGGTGGAGGAGATCATAGATTTCCTCGACCTTGCTGCCTATCGCGACAAGATGATCGCGGGTCTGCCCTACGGTGTGCGCAAGGTGGTGGAGATCGCCCGCGCGCTGGCCTGCGAGCCGCGCCTGATCCTGCTCGACGAACCGGCCTCCGGACTCAGCGTGGAGGAGACGAACGACATGGCGTTCTGGATCGAGGATATGAAAAAGGACCTCGGCCTGACGGTCCTGATGGTCGAACATGACATGAGCCTCGTCTCCGCCGTGTCGGACCGGGTTCTGGCCGTGGTGGAGGGAAAGCCGCTGGCGCTGGGAACCTCGGCCGAGGTGCAATCCGATCCGCGCGTGATCGAAGCCTATCTGGGAACGGCGGCATGAACGTGCAAACACCTGAAAATGTCATGGAAGTCCGCAATGTGGAGACGTTCTACGGCCCGATCATGGCCCTGCGCGGCGTGTCCATCGACGTGCCGAAGGGCAAGATCGTCACCATTCTTGGCGCGAACGGCGCGGGCAAGACAACGTTGATGAAAACCGTCTCGGGCGCGCTGGACCCGGAGAAGGGCACCGTCTCGTTTCTGGGGGAGCGGGTGGACGGGCAGGAGCCGGACCAGATGGTGCGGCGCGGTCTGGCCCATGTCCCCGAGGGGCGCGAGGTGTTCCCGTTCCTGAGCGTCGAGGAAAACCTGAAACTGGGCGCCTATACCCGCCGCGACCGTGAGATCGGGGCCGATATCGAGATGTGCTATCAGTACTTCCCGATCCTCAAGGAACGCCGGGCGCAACAGGCCGGTACGCTATCGGGCGGGCAGCAGCAGATGCTGGCCATCGGGCGGGGCCTGATGGCGCGCCCGAAGCTGATGCTGCTGGATGAACCCTCGCTGGGTCTGTCGCCGCTGCTGGTGCAGGAAATCTTCGGCATCATCCGGCGGTTGAACGAGGAGCAGGGCGTCACCATGCTGCTGGTCGAGCAGAACGCCCAGATCGCGCTGAACACCGCTGATTATGGCTATGTGCTCGAAATCGGTCGGATCGTCATGGCCAACGACGCGAGCGTGCTGCTGGCATCCGAGGATATCCAGGAATTCTACCTCGGCGGCGGGCACGGCACGAAGCAGCGCGATCAGAAACGGTGGAAGAGGAAAAAGACATGGCGGTAAGCTGGCGTCAAAGGGCGCTGATCGGGCTGATTGTCCTGTCCTTCTATGCCTCCGTCGCGGGTGAGACGCAGGCCGTGCAGATCGCCGCATCCATCGTGACATTCGTGCTGGCCGTAATCCTGTACCTGGTGCATCGCAACGAAGAAGAGGACGAGAAGTGAATCAGCTTTCGCTCCCCAAACCCATTCTCATTGATGGCGCGGATACTGTCGTCAAACTCTGGGCCGCGAAATGTGCGGAACGCGGCGACACGACGGCCCATCGCGAGAAGGATTTCGGCATCTGGCAGGCCTATAGCTGGTCAGACTGGTACGACCGGTCGCAGGCGATCGGCATGGGCCTGATCGAGCTTGGCCTGACGCGCGGCACGCCTGTGTCCATCCTCAGCGAGGACAACAAGGAGTGGCTGTATTGCGATCTGGCAATCAGCGCCGCCGGCGGCATTCCCAGCGGTGTCTACACCACCGACAGCGCGGGCCAGCTGGAATACCTCATCAACGATTCCGGTTCCGCATTCCTGTTCGTCGAGAATGATGAGCAGCTGGACAAATACCTCGAAGTGCAGGACCGCGTTCCAACCATCGTCAAGGTTATCGTGTTCGACCCCAAGGGGTTGCGCGACTTTTCTCACCCAAAGGTGATGTTCCTGTCAGACCTGTACGACATTGGTGAGAAGGCACCTGACGCCGCGGAACGTTTTCGGATCGAAATCAACGCGTCGCAGCCCGAAGACACCCGGATGCTGATCTACACATCGGGTACGACGGGCCCGCCCAAGGGGGCGATGATCTCCCACTCCAACATGTTGTATCAGATGTGGGCCGGCCAGCAGGTGCTGAGGGTGGATCCCAAGGATGAGCAACTTTGCTTCCTGCCGCTGTGCCATGTGTTGGAGCGGATCGTCTCGGTCGAGTTTCCCATCGCCGTGGGGTCCACCGTGAATTTCGCCGAAAGCCCCGATACCGTCTTTGACAATTTGCGTGAGGTCTCCCCACATGTTTTCACCGCCGTTCCGCGGTTGTGGGAGAAGATCTATTCCCGTGTGCTGATCATGCGGTCCGAGGCGACACCTTTCGGTCGCTGGGCCTTTGATCGCGCGATGGCCAGCGGTGCCGCGAAGCTGGAGGGCAAGGGCGGCGCGATGCACGCGGTCTGGGATTTTCTGGTGCTGCGCAATATTCGACAGATGATCGGATTTGATCGCAATCGACGCTCCAACACGGGGGCGGCGCCCATCTCCCCCGATCTGATCCGCTGGTACGGCGCGCTCGGCGTGACCTTGCTGGAGGGGTACGGCATGACCGAAACCTCGGGTGTCGCCTCGGTCAACGTGATCGGTGACAACCGCATCGGCACCATCGGATGCGCCTTGCCCGCCACCGAGTTGCGCATCGCGGAGAATGGCGAAATCTGCCTGAAGGGGCCGAATGTCTTCAAGGGATACTGGAGAAAGCCCGAGAAAACGGCGGAGGATATCCGCGACGGCTGGCTCTATACCGGCGATGTGGGGCGTATCGGCAATGACGGTGCCATCACCATCACCGGCCGGGTCAAGGACATCATCATCACCGCCGGTGGCAAGAACATCACCCCGGCGGAGATCGAAAGTCGATTGAAGTTCAGCCCCTACATCTCAGACGCGGTGGTGATCGGGGATCGGCGCAAATACCTGACGGTGCTGATCATGATCGACCAGGAAAACGTCGAGAAATACGCGCAGGACCATCAGATCCCGTTCTCGGATTTCGCATCCCTGACGCGGGCACCGCAGGTCGTGGATCTGATCGACGGTGTGGTGCGAGAGGTGAACACGCACTTCGCGCAGGTCGAGCAGATCAAGTATTTCCGCCTGATCGACATCCTGCTGACGGCGGAGGATGACGAGTTGACGCCGACGATGAAGCTCAAACGCGGCTTTGTTGAGAAGAAACACGCGGCGCTGATCGACCAGATGTATTAACTTAGAAAAATGACGGGAAACCCGCATTTCCATGGGAGGAAACCAGAATGAACAAGGTATTAGCGGCCCTTGCGGCCACCACGATGATCGCAACTGGGGGCAATGCGCAGACCCGTGGCGTAACCGACGACGAAATCGTCATCGGGGCGTTTCAGGATCTGTCCGGCGGTTTTGCGGCCTTCTCCGTTCCGGCGGTCGAGGCGGCGCATCAGGTGTTTGAGGAGGTCAACGAGGCGGGCGGCATCCACGGACGTCAGATACGCTATGTGGTCGAGGATCACGGCTATCAGGTGCCACGCGCCGCGCAGGCCGCGAACAAGCTGGTGAACCGCGATAACGTCTTTGCCATCCTGCTCAGCCTCGGCACACCGCACAACCTCGCCGCGTTTCGCGTGATGGATCCGGCGGGCGTGCCATCGGTATTTCCGCTGACCGCAGCACGGCAGATGATCGAGGGGCCGGAGGAGCTGCGCTATGTCGCGACGGCCTCCTACTACGATGGCGTGCGGGCCGCGACGGGGTTCCTTGTCGAGGATCAGGGGCTTGAGAAGCTGTGCTCGATGTATATCCCCTCGGATTTCGGTGAGGAAATTCATGAAGCTACGGTGGATGAGGCTGAGGCGCGGGGTGTCGAATACACCGCTGAGACCACCCACCGCCCCGACGAAAGCGACTTTACCGGGGCGCTCGCGCGCTTGCGTGAGGCAGGATGCGAACTGATCACCCTGGCGCTGACAATCCGGCCAACAATCACCGTGGTGGCGACTGCGAAGCAGATGGGCTGGGACGACGTGCGGTTCCTGACTTCCTCCGCCGGGTTCCACACGGCCATTGCGAAGGTTCCGGGCGGCGTGACGGATGGTCTGTACGCGGGCGCGGGCTGGCAGGATCTGGAATCGCGGATCGACAATCCCGAGGTCGCGGAATGGGCCGAGGTGATGACCGAGCGGACGGGCGAGTTCCCCGGAACCGGTGCCTTGCTGGGCCAGTCCGCCGCGCTCGGCCTGGTAAACGCACTGAAGGCTGCGGGGCCTGACCTGACGCTGGAAAGCTTCACCGCCGGGATGGAATCTCTGGACTACGACGATGCGATCGCGGGCAACCGCATGCAGATGGGTCCGGGCGACCACGCGGGGTCGGAGGAGATCTACATCTCGCAAATCCAGAACGGTGCCTGGGTCACGGTGGATTCCGTCGAATCTGACTGATCCATTTCAAACGACTGCAACGGCCCGCCTATCTGCCGGCCGTTGGCGTTTCGGGCGTTAACTTTTTAGAAAGAGGGGGGCTGCGCTGCAGCTGGCAGAGTTAAGGGTTGATCGAAAGCTGCCGAACTAAGCGACAATACTGAAAAGACAAAGGTCGTCCGGTGGCATTGATTGTTCTTCCCGTATTTGGAAGATGGTATCCGTCATCTTTTCATGTTTTAAGTATGACAGCTACCAAGATCAAAGGACAGGTGAACGTGGAAGTTTTGCTGATTGTCGGATTGCTGATTGGTATTCTCGCCTATGCAGCACAGCTCAATACCAATCATCGAAAGACCACGAGCAGTACCCAACCGGATCGTGTGGATAAGGTCCCCAGCGAACCTCGTTCAGGACCTGAGGCATATTCAGAATCGTTCGATGCCGCAGAGGTCGTTCCCGAACCATCCAAGCCGACCCTGAGAGGTGCAGCTTACGTCGTGGATGGAGACACCATTGTCATTCAGAAAACGCAGATCCGCCTGTTCGGCATCGATGCGCCGGAGATGAACCATCCTTTTGGCAAGAAGGCAAAATGGGCGCTGGTTTCGATGTGCAAAGGTCAGACTGTCGAGGCAGTGGTATCTGCTGAAGACGCGCATGGACGGGTCGTTGCTCAATGCACCTTGCCAGATGGCCGCGATCTTTCGGCGGAAATGGTGAAGCAGGGTCTCGCGATAGACTGGCCAAAATTCTCGGACGGGAAATACCGATCGATGGAGGTTGCCGGAGTGCGCAAGAAACTGTGGCTCGCCGATGCACGTCAAAAGGGGCATATGCACGTCTGGAAAAGGTTCGAGGCAGCGCAGGCTGCAAAGGCAGGCAATCGGTAGAAGAGGTTTGTCGTCAACCGATACTGACCAGTGTATCCATAGCATCGCTCAATTGAATAAGGCTAACGCGCCCCTCTTAAGACTCACCCCCGCCGCCGTCGTCTTCTCCCCCCATCTTCGCCGTTTGTGTTGAAACTTACGTCGGGTAGTGGGGCTATCTTGCGCAGTTTCGTATAGGGCTCCGTCGCGTGGGGGATGTTGCTGGCGGCGACGAAGTGTTCCTGGAACCTTGGTTCGACGGCAGTTTCGACCTTCACGATCTTGCGGACGTTGGCTTCGACCTCACGCCGGGCGGAGACGTTGAGCAGGGCGATGCGCGCGCCGGTACCGGCGGCGTTGCCGGCGCTCGTGACTTTTTCAACGTCGCAATCGGGGATCATGCCCAGCACCATCGCGTGCATGGGGGAGATGTGGGCCCCGAATGCGCCCGCCAGGACGACGCGGTCCACCTCGTCAACGCCCATCTGATCCATCAGCAGGCGGGCCCCGGCGTAGAGCGCGGCCTTGGCCAACTGGATCGCGCGGATGTCGCCATTGGTGACAGTGATGCGGGGGGAGGTGCCGTCGCCCTCGAACAGCACGTATTCGTGGGTGCGGCCGTTGGCCACGCAGCGTTCCGTTCCCGTTTGCGCGGCGGATCCGATCAGGCCGCCGGGATCGACGAGGCCCGCCATGCGCATCTCTGCGATCGCCTCGATAATGCCGGAGCCGCAGATGCCGGTGATGGTGCCCGCCTCGGCCATGAAGCCATCCTCGTCGGACCATTTGTCCGACCCGATGACGCGAAAGCGCGGCTCCTTGGTCACCTTGTCGATCTCTACCCGTTCGATGGCGCCGGGGGCGGCGCGCTGGCCGGACGAGATCTGCGCCCCCTCGAAAGCGGGGCCGGTGGGGGAGGAGCAGGCGAGGACCTTTTGCGTGTTGCCCAGCAAGATCTCGGCATTCGTGCCGACATCCACGATCAGGACCAGATCTTCGGATCGGTGCGGTGCCTCGGACAATGCGACGGCGGCGGCGTCGGCCCCGACATGGCCCGCGATGCAGGGCAGGATATAGACGCGTGCAGAGGGGTGCACGTCGAGGTCCAGTTCGGTGGCCAACAGGCTCATGCTGTCCGACGTGGCCAGCGCGAAGGGGGCCTGGCCCAGTTCCACCGGGTCGATGCCCAGCAGCAGATGGTGCATGACCGGATTGGCCACGAAGACCGCCTCGAAGATCAGGGCAGGGTCTATCGCCGCCTCCTCCGCTACGGTGTTGATGAGAGCTTGCAGCGCGGTGCGCACGGCCTTGGTCATCTCGACCGCGCCGCCGGGATTCATCATGGAGTAGCTGACGCGGCTCATCAGATCCTCACCAAAGCGGATCTGCGGGTTCATGATGCCCGAGGAGGCGAGCACCTTGCCCGTGCGCAGGTCGCACAGATGCGCCGCGATGGTGGTCGAGCCGAGGTCGATGGCAACGCCGTATAGCGTCCCCTCATAATAGCCGGGCCAGACATGGACGATGCGCGCCTCATCCGGACCATTGCCCTGATAGACGGCGACCGTGACCTTCCAATCGCCCTTGCGCAGGGCCGGTTGCAGCTGCTGCATGATCCGCAGGTCGCAGGTGGTGCCCGGCAGATCCCACTGCTCGGCCAACGCCTTGGACAGACGCTCCAGATCGCCGGAGGGTTCGTGCATGTCCGGCGCGTCCACCTCGACGTAGTAAAGCCGGGTGGCGGGGTCGAGCACGATGTCGCGGGTATCGGCGGATTTGCGCACGACCTGTTTGTGGACCTGGCTCTCGGGCGGAACGTCGATCACCACGTCCCCCTCGATCAGCGCCTGACAGCCAAGCCGCCGTCCGTCGATCATGCCGCGGATCGACTTGTAGCGTTCCTCGACCGAGTTCCATTCGCTGAGCGCGCCCGGGCTGGACGTGATCCCGTGTTTCGAGAAATCACCGAAGGACGGGGCCACCTGACATTTGGAGCAAATGCCACGCCCGCCGCAAACGCTGTCCAGATCGACGCCCAGCTGGCGGGCCGCGTCCAGCACGCGGGTGCCGGTGGGAAAGGTGCCCCGCTTGCCGGAGGGGGTGAAAATCACGAGAGGGTCGGTTCTGGACATATCGCACGCCTTTACTGTGTTGCTGCCTTGTTATGACAGGCGCGGTTCAGGGGAAAGGCGCAAGCCGTCGCACAGTTGGGGAAACGCGACATTCGCTCCACGACAGAATGCGTCCTTCGCTGCGGGCCACAGCGATGTGATCGCTGGGTTTTGGAACGCCGCGCGGGCCGGGGCGTTCGTTCAGCAGCTATTAAGGAAAAGGACATTTCATGACCCAGACGATTACGACGATCAATCCTGCGACCGGCGCGGAACTGTCCCATTACGACATGATGACCGGGGATGAGGTCAACGCCGCCATCGCCGCCTGTCACACCGCGTTCGAGGCGTGGAGGGATCGCCCGGTGGCCGAACGGGCCGAAGTGATCCGCGCCATTGGCGGTGCCCTGCGCGCGCGCAAGGATGAACTGGCGGAGTTGATGACGGCGGAAATGGGCAAGCTGGTATCTCAATGCCGCGATGAAATCGAGTTGTGTGCCGGTATCTGCGACTGGACGGCGGAGCAGGGGCCCGATGCGCTGGCCGACGAACACCGCGATCTGGTATCGGGCGGCAAGGGGATCGTGCAATACGCCCCGATCGGCGTGATCTACGGCATCCAGCCGTGGAATTTCCCGTGCTATCAGGTGGTGCGCTATTCCATCGCCAATCTGATGGCGGGCAACTCTGTGCTGCTGAAACATGCCGCGAACGTCACCGGATCGGGTGAGATGATCGCCGAGATCTATCGCGCGGGCGGTTTGCCCGATGATCTGTTTACCGTGCTCAGGATCAGCCACGATCAGTCCAACGATGTGATCGAGCATGATCTGGTGCGTGGTGTCACCCTGACCGGCAGCCCCACCGCCGGCCGCACCATCGCGGAACGCGCTGGCCGGGCCTTGAAGAAGACAGTGTTGGAGCTTGGCTCCAACGACGCCTATGTCGTGCTGGAGGATGCCGATATTTCGAAGGCGGTGACGCAATGCGTTCTGGGCCGGGTTTATAACAACGGTGAGACTTGCGTCGCGGCAAAACGGTTTATCGTGGTCGATGCGATCTATGACCGGTTCCGCGAGGCTTTCGTTGAGGCGATGCAAGCCGTCGAATACGGCGATCCGATGAGTGATGAGGCCCGCATCGGCCCGATGGCGCGCAAGGATTTGCGCGACGATCTGCACGAGCAGGTGGAACGCTCCGTCGCGGGCGGTGCCAGTATCGCCTGTGGTGGTCAGGTTCCCGACGGTCCGGGCTATTTCTATCCCGCAACGGTGCTGGAGGATGTCCGCCCCGGGCAGCCCGCCTATGATGATGAGTTGTTCGGACCCGTTGCCGCCTTGATCCATGCGAAGGACGAGGATGACGCGATGCGCATCGCCAATGACAGCCGGTTCGGTCTGGGGGGTGCGATCTTCTCGGGCGATCAGGACCGGGCGATCGAATTGGCCAGGAAGTTCGACACCGGGATGGTGTTCATCAATGGCTTCGGCCTGGCTCAACCGGACATGCCGTTCGGCGGCGTGAAGGATTCAGGCTATGGCCGCGAACATGGCGGCTTTGGCATGAAGGAGTTCGTCAACGCCAAGGGTATCTCGCTTATGTGAGGTAGCCGGGCCGCGACGAAGGAGAGGCGCGCTCCCGTCCGGGCGCGCCTCTTCGCATGTTTGAGCCATGTTTGGTGTGGGCCTCCCCTTCGGGGCAAGCCGCCCCATATGAATCATTAACTTATCATACATCCGATGAAAGGTTGTCGCCATGCTGATCCGTGTAGGATTCGAAATCGATGTGGAAAGCGCCCCTCAGGTGCCGATGCTGCTGGCGCTGTCCACTCACGGTGAATTGACGAACCGGGTGATCGGCCACGATACCGTGCGGGTGGAGCCGTTCACCCCGTCGGAGGTCTATTACGACCGCTTCAACAACCGGATCACCCGCATCGTGGCCCAAGGTGGCACGACCCGCTTGTGGTCCGATTCCGTGATCGAGGTTTCAGGCGCACCTGACGAGGTCGATCCCACCGCCTGGCAGATCGACGTGCAGAACCTGCCGCATGAGGTGCTGAGTTATCTGGTGCCCAGCCGCTATTGCGACAGCGACAACCTGACCGCCGCCGCGTGGGAGAATTTCTCCGGCTACCTGCAGGGATGGGCGCGGGTGCAGGCGATCACCGATTTCGTGCACAACCACATCGCGTTCGGCTATCAGTTCGGGCGGACGAACAAGACAGCCTCGGACGTGTACCGGGAGCGTACGGGGGTCTGCCGCGATTTCGCGCATCTGGCGATTGCGCTCTGCCGTGCGATGAACATTCCCGCGCGCTATGTCAGTGGCTATCTGGGCGATATCGGCGTGCCCTATCAGGGCGCGGGCGATTTCTGCGCCTGGTTCGAGGTCTATCTGGGCGGGCGCTGGCTGACGCTGGACGCGCGCTATAACACGCCGCGCATCGGGCGGGTGCCGATGGTACGCGGTTGCGATGCTGCCGACGTGGCGATGATCACCTCGTTCGGGGAGCATAAGCTGACCTATTTCCGGGTCTGGACCGATGAGGTTCAGGGCGCGCCGAGTGATGCGGACGTGCTGGCGATGTTGCAGACGCGCCCGCAAGGCGCGCCGCTGGTCTATCCATCCTCGGGCCGTGTTGCCTGAGCGTTAGGCGGGCCGCCGTCGCCGCCCACCCGTGCGCCGGCCCCGTGCGCCGGCCTCAACCTCACCCTCGGCCAGCTTGGGCTTGTTGGCGCGGATCCATTCGGCCCCGTTGGGATCGTTGTTCATCAGGAAGTTGGCGGCGCGGATCGCCTCCATCTCCTGCGGGCGGACGGGGTTCATGATGGCGGAGGTCATGCCCGACGCAATGGCCATCGGCAGGAAGGCCGCGCCCAGACCGTGCCGGTTGGGCAGGCCGAAGCTGACATTCGACGCGCCGCAGGTGGTGTTCACGCCCAACTCGTCGCGCAGACGCCGCACGAGGGAGAAGACCTGAAGCCCTGCCGTGGCCATCGCGCCGATGGGCATCACCAGCGGATCGACAACGATGTCGTGGGCGGGAATGCCGAAATCGGCGGCACGCTCGACGATCTTTTTCGCCACAGCGAAGCGGATGTCGGGATCCTCGGAAATGCCGGTATCGTCGTTCGAGATGGCGACGACGGGCACGTTGTATTTCTTGACCAGCGGCAGAACCAGTTCCAGCCGCTCCTCCTCCCCGGTGACGGAGTTGAGAAGGGGGCGGCCCTCGCATGCCTCCAACCCGGCCTCAAGCGCGCCGGGGACGGAGCTGTCGATGCACAGCGGCACATCCACCAGCGTCTGAACACGACGGATCAGTTCGGGCATCAGCAGCGGCTCGACGAAATTGTTGTCGGCATAGCGGGGATCGGAGGCCATCTTGTTGGTGAATACGGCACCCGAATTGATGTCGAGCATGGTGGCACCGCAGGCGACCTGCTCCAACGCATCGCGTTCAACGGTGGAGAAATCGTCCATTTCCAGCTCCGCCGCCAGCTTCTTGCGGCCTGTGGGGTTGATCCGTTCCCCGATGACGCAGAACGGCTGATCGAAGCCGATGATCGCGGTCTTGGTCTTCGATTCGACAATGGTTCTGGTCATTTGAAAACGTTCCTTGAAGTCAGGCAGTTGCGGTATGCGCGGTCGGTTGGCCGTGCATCTGTGTGTACTCGGCAGTCCTTGTAATGCCACCGAGCGGGAAAAGATGCACGCTTTCGATCCCGAAACCGGGATTTGCGGCCTTGTGGACGGCCAGATCGGTGAGGATCTCATCCGGGGTGAAGGGCAGGACCAGCTTGGTCAGGTCGGCGGCGCGGCGTTGCAGCACCCGCAGGGACGGACCGACGCCGCAAGCGAGGGAGAATTTGATGAGGGTTTGCAGCTTGGCCGGGCCCGCGACGCCGATATGGATCGGCAGGTCGATCCCCTCACCCTGCAAGCGGTCGGCCCAGTCGATGACCGGTTGCGCCTCGAAACAGAACTGCGTGGCGATGGCCATGCGCGCATCCGTCCGCTCGGAAAACGCCTGCTTCCAGCGCAGCGCGTCCATGACATTGGCGTCGGAGCCGTCGGGGTCGATGTCCTTGTTGCCCTCGGGATGGCCGCCCACATGCAGGCGGTCGAATCCCGCCGCGTCGAACAGCCCGGTTTCCATCAGGTCCATCGAGCAGTGGAAATCACCGAGCGGGGCCTCGACACCACCGGCCAGCAGCAGCGCCTGGTGCACGCCGGTATCGGCGTAGCGCGTGATCCAGTCGGACAGCATGGCCCGATCCGCGATGATCCGCGCGGGGAAGTGCGGCATAGCGGTGAAACCCTCATCCACCAGACGTGCGGCGGTGGCGACCATATCCTCGATCGGGGTGCCGTCGATATGGGCGACATAGACGCGGGTGGCGGGGGGCAGGATGGCGCGGAAATCGTCGATCTTCTGCGCCGTGCGGGGCATCACCTCGATCGAGAACCCGTCGAGCAGCGCCGCCACCGAAGGATTGACAGGCGTCTCGGGCTTGCGCCGCATGAAGGACAGGATATTGCTCATAGTCGTCTCCGCCGAAAAAGGCGCTCAGGCCTTGCCACCGTTTTCGATCAGAGTGATGAGGCGGGCCTTGTCATATTCGGCGTCGAGGCGCGATGCCTCGGCCGCCGCGATATCGGCCTGATCGCCATCGAGCGGGTATGGGTCGGCCTTGCGAAAGCCAGCGAGGTAATCGTCACTGCCTGCGGCACCGTCCTTCATCGCGGCGCGGTCAATGGCCTGCTCGAACCGTTCGGGCAGTTGCACTTTCGCGGCGCGACGACCCTTGCCCACGATGACTTGCGCGGGAATGTCACGCCAGTAAACTATGGTCACATCGGGCATGGGGGCGTCCTCATCTCTGATCTGTTCAACCGTGATAGCGGTCGGCGGGGCGACGGTGCGCATCGGCGCGACGTTGAATGCGCCTTTTCCGACATGATGGCGGTCGAAACGGGCCAAGGCTCCGGCGTGGGTCGCATTTTCGTCTTGTTGCGTCGCATATAGTGCCCTAGGTCAGAGGGCAACACGTGTTCACGGGAATAATTATCATGCGTCCGACCCTGTCATTCGAGTTCTTTCCCCCGATGTCGCCTGCGGCAAATCTGAGGTTGTGGACGAGTGTCGAGCGTCTGGCGCCGTTGGGGCCGAAATTCGTTTCCGTGACCTATGGTGCGGGTGGGACCACACGCGCGCGCACCCGTGCGGCTATCGCTACGATCCGTGAACGCGCCCGGCTGGATGTGGCGGGCCACCTGACTTGCGTCGGGGCCAGCCGTGCCGAAACGCTGGACGTGGCGCGCGATTTCGCCAAACAGGGCGTGCGCCGGATCGTCGCGCTGCGCGGGGACGCGCCCAAGGGGGCGGAGAAGTTCGAGCCCCATCCCGACGGCTTCGTTTCCGCCGCCGAACTGGTCAGCGCCCTGCGTGACGAAGGGTTCGACGAGATTTCCGTCGCGGCCTATCCCGAAAAGCACCCCGAGGCGCAAACCCCCGATGCCGATATCGAGAACCTGAAGCGCAAGCTGGACGCGGGCGCCACCGATGCGATCACGCAGTTCTGTTTTGATACGGAGACGTTCTTCCGCTTTCGCGATGCGGCGGCGAAGGCCGGGATTACCGCGCCCATCGTTCCGGGCATCCTGCCAGTCGAAAACTTTGCCAAGATGAAGAATTTCGCGGGCCGTTGCGCCGCGACCGTTCCCGCATGGATGGATGCGGCCTTCGGCAATGTGCAGACCGAGGAGGAAAGCTATCTTCTCAGCGTGTCCATCGCGGCGGAGCAATGTTCCGAGATGATGGCGAACGGTGTCGAGCACCTGCATTTCTACACGCTGAACAATCCCGACCTGACCTTCGATATCTGTACCGCGCTGGGGATTGAGCCGGTGGCAATGCAAGGCGTCGTCGGCGGCACGGCTTAGGCCGGTTCTCGTCAGGCGATAGCGCAGCTTGATCCCCGCATTGCATTGCAGGGACATTTGTGCCCGCAGTTCAGTCGAAGGCCTGCGTCGATGCGCCGTTCTTACTGGAATTCTCGCTGACATCGCGGACACGCTCACGTGGCCACCACTCGGGATGTTCGTCGCGAATGTAGGCCAGCATTGCCTCCCTCAGACGGGCGTGCATTCCCCACGCGGCGGAGGGGTTGGGCGCCATGGCGTAGAACGTGACCTCCATCCCGTTTTCACCATGACCCAGGACAAGGGTCTTGATCTGTCCCGGTTCGGTCACGTCCTCGTCCGCGCGGGCAATCTCATCGAACTTGTCGCGCAGCATATCGACATCGGCCACATGATCCAGGCGCAAGGTAAAGGTCCGCACCATGCGCGCGTCCTGCATCGACCAGTTCTCGAACGGATGCGAGATGAAGTATTTCACCGGAACGATCAGTCGCCGCTCATCCCAGGTGCGCAGACGCAGATAGGTGTAGAAGATCGCCTCGACATAGGCCCAGTTGCCCTCGTAAAGCACGGCGTCACCGATGCGCACCGGCTTGGCGAGCGCGATTTGCAGCGAGGCGAGGATGTTGCCCAGCACCGTCTGACCGGCGATGCCCAGGATCACCGTCAACACCCCGGCGGAGGCCAGAAGCGACAGCCCCAGCGAGGCGAACAGGTTCAACTCCGACAGCACCAGCCCGATGCCGATGGCCACCGTGATCAGCAACACGATGCGGCGCACCGCGTAGATCGAGGTGTAGAGCTGCCGCTCATCCTTGCTCTGCGCATCATCGATATCGCCGACATAACGCTCCGTCACCTTATCCAGCACGGCGTCGATGGCGCGCAGGGCCGCCATGGCGACGCCGACGACCATCGCGATAATCAGCGCCGGTGACACGAGTGAGGAGATCGGGCCGGAGAATGAGATCGTCGTGGCCAGAAGCGTCTGCGCCAGTCCCGCCCCCGCGACGATGCCCAGCGGCATCGCAGCCCGCGACAGCAACCATTTCGCCGGGGTCCATCCGAACATCGTGGAGACATGACCGACGATCCGGTAGACGATATATCCGCCCAGCACCGCCATGCCGGCAATCAGCGGGAACCCGAGCCATTCCCATATCCGCAATCCGCCAAGCCGTTGGCGCAGCGATTGGGGCAGGTATTCCTCGAACCAGCGGGGGCCGTATGCCTCATAAAGGCGGGGAATTGCCTCGACCGTCTGGGGCGTGAACAGCCAGACGGGATCGCCCTCCTCGGTCTTGACCCGATAGATGCGGATATCGACGGTCCTGTCACCGACTTCGAGGATTTCCAGAGAGATGTTCCGGCGCGGCTTGCCCACCATCGGATTGGAATTCGCGCCATCCTCGATCATCGCATCGGGGCGCGAGGAGATCGACGACCAGCGCAGCCATACCTCACGGAACAGCACCTCCGACAATTGCCTTGCACGGATTTCGCCCAAGGCCGCGCGATTCTCCTCCGGCAGGCGCGACAGGTCGAGCATATGCATGGCCAGATCAGCGCGCCCCGCCTCGGTCAGATCGACGAAAGCGGCGAGCATGTCGCGCGGCGTGGACCGGTCCAGCGCGTCGGGTGCGTCCAGTCCGGCATTTACGTCCTCGACGACATACCACCGGTCGCTGACATCCTCCGACTGGGGCAGTGCGGGAACGGCGAGGGCCAGAAGCAGGAAAAGGGCGGAGAGGAAACGTGCAAGATGCATATTTGATCCCGGATCGGTGAAGGAAGCGTGACAGCAGGGCGGGCTTGCCTTGCAGGTGCAGCAGTGAAACGATAAATCAAGAAAGTGTCCGGCGTATTGTGTGAGGCACCAGTAAAGGAGCACCTCCCCACATGCGCGCGCAAGGCCAATCCCATAACCGCAAGAGCGCGCGCGGCAGAGGCTTGGATCGACCGGGGCGCACGACCGTGCAGGATCGTCCGCTATATGCGGCGCTCGATCTGGGCACAAATTCGTGCCGGATGCTGATCGCCGCCCCGCAGGATAGCAGCTTTCGAATCGTGGATGCGTTTTCGAAGTCGGTGAAGCTGGGCAAGGAGCTGGAGCGGACAGGTGCCTTGTCACAGGCCGCCATCGGGCGAACCCTGGGTGCGTTGCAGGTCTGTGCCACGAAATTGCGCCGCCACGGCGTGAAGCGGTTCCGGCTGGTCGCGACGGAGGCTTGCCGCCGCGCCAGCAACGGTGACGATTTCCTGAAGCAGGTGACGCGGCAGACCGGGCTGAAGCTGGAACTGATTGATCCGGCGGAGGAAGCACGCCTCGCCGTCGTTTCCTGCGCCCCTCTGGTCGATCCTGCCGCATCGCAGGTTCTGGTCATAGATATCGGTGGCGGGTCCACCGAACTGGTCTGGCTGGATATCGGCGACGTTCCGCCGGGGGAGCGGCGCGCCGCGATCATGAAACTGAAACTGGCGCGCAAACGCGGCAACGACGTGGCATCGGCCATCGGCGGCCTGCGCGTGGTGGACTGGATTTCCGTGCCGCTGGGTGTGGCAACGCTGCATGAGCGGTTTTCCGATGTCGAGGATCGCCGATCCCGCTTCGCATTGATGAGCTGGTATTTCGAGGAGCAGATGGCCGAGTTCACGCCCTACATAGATGCGGAACTTCCCGACTACCTGCTGGGTTTTCAGATGATAGGTACTTCGGGCACGGTGACGACAGTGGGCGCGGCGCATCTGGGCCTGACCCGATATGACAGAACCGTCGTGGATGGGATGAGCCTGACAGGTGACGAGATAAACACCGTGATCGACGGATTTCTGGGGCAGGGGTTCCAGAATCGCATCGGCAAGCTGGGCATCGGTCTGGACCGGGCGGATCTGGTGATTTCCGGTTCCGCCATCCTTCAGACGCTGCTGCGCATCTGGCCCACCGATCGATTGAGCGTGGCGGACAGGGGTCTGCGCGAGGGAATGCTATACGCGATGATGAGCGCCGACGGCGTTCTGACGCAGGAGGAGGGCTGATGCCCACGAAAAAGCCGGGTGGCAACACGTCGGGGCGTGGAACACGCGACCTGCACGTCAAGGTAAAAACCGCCAAGGGCCGCAAGATCAGTTCGAAGCTCTGGCTGGAGCGACAGTTGAACGATCCCTATGTCATCGCGGCGCGCCGCGACGGCTATCGCGGGCGCGCGGCCTACAAGATCCTGGAACTGGACGACAAGTTTCGTTTCCTGGTGCCGGGGGCGCGGGTCGTCGATCTGGGCTGTGCGCCGGGCGGCTGGACCCAGGTCGCGGTGCGGCGGGTGAACGCGCTGGCCGATCGCAAGTCGAAATTGCAGGGCACGGTGCTGGGCATCGACCTGCAAGTGGTCGATCCGATCCCGGGCGCGGAAATTCACGTCCTCGATTTCCTGGAGGAGGACGCGGACGCGAAGGTCAAGGGCTGGCTGGGCGGTCAGGCCGATGTCGTGATGTCGGACATGGCGGCCAGTTCCTCAGGTCACAAGCAGACCGACCACCTGCGCATCATCGGGTTGTGTGAGGCCGCAGCCTATTTCGCCATCGACGTTCTGGACGAGGGCGGAACCTTCGTCGCCAAGGTCTTGCAGGGCGGGGCGGAAAACGACCTGCTCAACATGCTGAAAAAGAACTTCACCAAGACGATGCACGTCAAACCGCCGTCGTCACGATCCGACAGTTCGGAAAAGTTCGTCATCGCCACCGGGTTCAAGGGCCGCGCCGAGGATTGAGCCGGGATCATGGCCCTTCGTCCAACCATGTTTCGTTGAGGTACATCTCCATCAACGGGTGGGCGCCGTAATTGCGCACGCGCGACGTGCTGTGGGTGAAGATTGAGCGCCAGTAGGGCTGGATGATAACGCCGGAGGCCTGCAATGTCCGCTCGATCTCGGCCATCAGCAGACGGCGGCGGTCCGCTTGCGGTACCGCAAGGGCGGCGTTCAACAGTTCGTCGAATGCGGGATCGGAATAACCCGTCTCGTTCCACGCCTCACCCGTGCGATAGCCGAGCGCCAGGTTCTGCACCCCCAGCGGGCGATGTATCCAATCCGTCGTGGAAAACGGATATTTCGTCCAGTTCCGGGCAAAGGCCGAGTTCGAGATGATCGTGCGTTTGACCTTGATCCCCGCATCCAGCAACTGCGCGGCAATCGCGTCTGAGGTCATCGTACGCCAGTCGCCATCGGTTGAGATCAGCTCGAACGTCGTGTCCAGATGACCGGCCTGCACCAGCATCGCGCGGGCGCGCGCCGGGTTCGAGGTGATCGGCGTCAGCTGCGCATATTCGGGGTGCATCGGCCCGACATGGTGGTTTTCCGCGACCATGCCGTAACCATGATGCCCCAGTTCCAGCACGACAGCGTTGTTCACCGCCAGTTGCAGCGCGTTGCGCACGGTCCGGTTGTCATAGGGCGGATGATTGACGTTCATCCGCGCCACGATGGTGGCGGCAGTGTCGACGCGCGAGCGGACGAACCCGGCCTCATCCATTTGCTGCACGAATTCGGATTGCGTCTGGTCGTTGAGGTCCAGATCGCCCGCGACAAAGGCCGCGACCTCTTGAGTCTTGTCGGTGCCGAAATCCGTGACTTCGATCCGGTCGATATAGACCTCCGGTCCCCAGTAGTCGCCAGCGGGCCGCTTCTGAAACACCGCCGCGCGGCCGGGGCGCAGGTCGGTCATCAGATAGGGGCCGGTGCCGATGGTCGCCTCACTCAGCGGGGTGGAGCCGTCGAATGAACGGTGCACAATCATCGCGGGATAATCCGACATGCCCGGGATCAGCGTGATGTCGGGGCGCGGCAGGTTCAGCCGGATCGTGTGATCATCCACGATCTGCATCACGCCGTCGGCCAGCGTGTCTGTCGTGGGGTCGATCAGCGTACCCATGCGCGCCGCCATCGAATTGCCGGGCACCCGCCGTTCGCACCAGCGGCGAATGTTGTGAGCGACGTCGCGCGTGTCAAAGGGGGAGCCGTCCGACCAGCGCACGTCGCGGCGCAGGTGTAGCATATAGACGGTGGCATCTGCGTTTGCCTCCCACCGCTGCAACAGCATCGGGCGGAAGGTCAGGTCACGGTCGTAGCGGACCAGTGTTTCGAGCATCTGACGGGTCAGATTGCCCTTGTCCGGCCAGTCGAACAGCCGGGGATCGTCCAGCGGCATGACGTTCATCGACACGCGCAGGATGCCGCCCATGCGGCCCGGTCGCTCCTGCGCGGCCGCAGGGGTCGCGCCGATCAGGCCATAGGCCGCCGTTCCCGATACGCCCAACGCGGTTGCCGTGGCCAGAAACTCCCGCCGGGACAGGGTTCCGGCTCGGGTCTGCATGGCAAGTTCTACCGCGCGGGGGTGCAGGGCAGCCTGTGGTCGGACGTGCATCGCGATTCCCTTTCGGCCGGTTCTGCGAAATCCTAGCATGGCCCATATAGGCCTCAAACGGGCAAGGCGCTACGTGCGGAAGGTCACTGGCAGACGTTCAAGGCCGTGAAAGTGCCAACGGTCCGCAAAGAACGCCGTTTCGGCAAGTTCCAGTTCCGGCATGCGGTCGATCAGGATCGGCAGCGCAATGGAGATTTCCAGCCGCGCCAGCGGTCCGCCGATGCAGAAATGCAGCCCCGCGCCAAGCGCCAGTTGCGGCCCCGGTTCGCGCGTCGGATCGAAGCGGGCGGGATCGGTCCAGACAGCAGGATCGCGATTTGCCGCCGCCAGCAGCAGCCCGACCTGTTCCCCCTTGGCGAAGGAATGTCCGAAGATTTCGACATCCTGCATCGCATAGCGTGAGAACAGGTGCAGCGGCGGATCGTGGCGCAGGATTTCCTCGGTCAGTTTGGCCGGGTCATGTGCGTGCCACTGACCTGTCTGAACCAGCGTGCGGATGCCGTTTCCCAGCGCGTGCACCGTCGCCTCATGCCCCGCGTTCAACAGCAGGATACAGGTGGCGATCAGTTCGTCGGCGGAGAGTTTCTCACCATCTTCCTCCGCTGCGATCAGGGCGCTGATCAGGTCGTCGCGCGGGGCGGCGCGGCGTTCGGTCAGATAGGTTTCCAGAAATGCGCGGAAGGCTTGTGTGGATGCGACGGCGGTATCCTCGATCATCCGGTCGCGGCGAATCTGGTACATCGCCACCATGTCGTGCGACCAACGCAGCAGGTCATCGGCGCGATCCTCGGGCACGCCCAGCAGGCGACAGATCACGATGACGGGCAGCCGCTCACAAAACTTTGCCAGCAAGTCGTCACCGGGTTCAAGATCGTCCAGCAAGCTATTGGAAAGGCTGTGTATATCTGGTGTCATAGCCTCAACCGTGCGCGGCGTGAAGGCGCGGGTTATCAGCCGTCGCAGGCGGGTGTGTTCGGGCGGCTCACGGTCCAGAAGGGACAGACGGTCGATTTCATAGAACGGGGCGACATGCGGTTCAGGCTCCACCGGAAAGGGGTTCTCACGACCAAAGCGGCGGTCGCGCAGCAGGGCGTTGACCTCTGCATGACCGGCGGCGACGGGCATCGACAACTCGTCCCACACGACCAGCGGACCGGCGGCGCGCAGTCTGTCGTAGAACGGGTAGGGGTTCTGGACAAAGACGGGATCACGCGGCGATTGCGACAGGCGCGGCAGATCGTGGCTCATGGCGCGGAGTCCAATGCCTGTTCCAGATCCGCGATCAGGTCGGAGACGCTCTCGATCCCGATGGACAGGCGCAGCAGCTCCGGTTTCACCACGGAATGCGGCCCCTCGACCGCGATGCGATGCTCGATCAGGCTTTCGACACCGCCCAGCGAGGTCGCGGGAATGAACGCCTGCGTATGGGTCGCAACATGCTGCGCGGCGGCGCGACTGCGGGCGATCAGCGACATCATTCCGCCAAACCCGTTCGTCATCTGGCGCGCCGCGATGGCGTGGCCGGGATGCGAGGGCAAACCGGGGTAGAGCACGGCGGCCAGCTTCGGATGCCCGTCGAAATGCTGTGCGATGGTCAGCGCGCTCTCGCTCGCCCGTTCGAACCGCAGGTAAAGCGTGCGCAGGCCCCGGATCAGCAACCAGGCCTCAAACGCGGCCATGACGGTGCCTTGCAGCGTGCGCAGGCTGCGAACCTCATCCACGAAGGGGCCGTTTTGGGCAAAGGACAGCACGCCGCCGGTAATGTCGGAATGGCCGTTCATGTACTTGGTGGCGGAGTGAAAGACGATATCGGCACCGAGGGACAGCGCCTGCGTGGTGCAGGGCGGCGTCACGGTGCAATCGACCGCCAGTTTCGCGCCGACGGAATGGGCCAGCTCCACCGCGGCGGCAATGTCGGTCACGTCCCAGTTCGGATTTGTCGGCGTCTCGACCCAGACGATTTTCGTGGCGGGGGTGATTGCCTCGGCCAGCGCGCCGTCCTGAGTGGCATCATAGAACGTCGCCTTGACCCCCCGCTTTTCCACCAGACGGTGCAGCCAGTTGATGGTGCCGTGATAGCCGACGATGGGGCAGGTCACGTGATCGCCTGCCTCCAACGTCTCGAACAGGGCGACGATCGCGCTCATGCCAGAGGTGAAGAGCATCGAGGTGGCGGCCCCCTCCAGATTGGCCAGAATCGCCTCTGCATGATCCACGGTCGGGCCGCCGTCGCGGGCATAAATCGCGTTTCCGATGGGCTGATAGTCGCCATCGCGCGCGAAGGTCGAGGCAGGCTCGATCCCCGGCACCACGGCCCCGTGCACGGGGTTGACGAAATGCAGGGCCTGCGCCGCCCGCGTGGCTGGCGAAAGGTTGAGCTGGGTGGGCTGTTTCATCGTGTGCTCCTGAAAGTCGTGCCACTTTATCGCGTGGCATGGGGCGACGTGCAATGGATCACCTGTCGGCAGTTCGATTCGCGGCCTGGGGATGACGCGGCGGCGCGGTTCGGCGTAGAGAGGACGCTCGCACCCCCCGCGACGATTGCGTCGCACGGGGTGCAAGCCACCTTGCCGGAGCCTGACATGACCACCGAGACCCTGACCTTGATGCAAGCCGAGGCGCTGGCGACCGCCGCGCTGATCGCCTCGGACACATCGCCCGAAAATGCCGCGTCCACCGCGCGCGCCCTGATCCGGGCGGAGGCCGACGGCCAGCGCGGGCACGGGTTGAGCCGGGTTCCCACCTATGCCGCGCAGGCGGCGGTGGGCAAGGTTCGCGGCCATGTCACCCCGGTGATCGAGGACGTGAAACCGGGCGTGTTCCGGGTGGATGCCCGGCACGGCTTCGCCTATCCCGCCTTCGATCTGGCTCTGCCTGAATTGACCTTGCGCGCCCGTGCGCAGGGAATCGCGGTGGTCGCGGTACGGCGCTCGCATCATTTCGGGGTGGCGGGGCATCATTGTGAGGCGCTGGCGCGGCAGGGGCTGATCGCCTTCGTCTATGGCAACGCGCCCCGGTCGATGGCCCCGTGGGGGGCGGCGAAACCGATGCTGGGCACGAATCCCATCGCCTTTGCCGCACCGATGGCCGGGGCGCCGCTGGTCATCGACATGGCGACGACGACGGTGGCGCGGGGCAAGATCCTTGCCGCGCGGGAGGCCGGACAGAAGAGCATCCCCCAGGGGTGGGCGTTGGACCCCGACGGTCAGCCGACAACCGATCCCGTGGCCGCACTGGCCGGCACCGTCGCCCCGATGGGCGGTGCGAAGGGCGCGGCGCTGGCCCTGATGGTCGAGGTCATGTCCGCTTGCCTGGTCGGCGCGGCACTGGGGGCGGAGGCGTCCTCGCTGCTGAATGCCGAGGGCGCCGCGCCCGATCTGGGACAGGTGGTCATCGCGCTCGACCCTGGTCCGATCTCCGGCGGGGCGTTCGACGACCGGATCGCGGCCCTAGCCATGCTGTATGATCAGATGGAAGGTGCGCGCTTGCCCGGATCGCGCAGGCTGGCCGCGCGTGAGGCCGCAGCGCGCGACGGGGTCGAGGTGGACAGCACCTTGCTGTCGAAAATACGTGCAATCGCCGGGCAGGGGTGATCTGTCGGAAAGCAAACGGAAAGGGGACACTCATGCAGGTTATCGGTCAGGTGGACGGGCAGGACGTATATGAGTATGTCCTCGACAGTGGCGCGGCGCAGATCAGCGTCATGAGCCTGGGCGCGGCGATCCGCGATTGGCGCATCGCCGGTGTGGATCGTGCCATGGTGCTGGGATTTCCGACGCTTGCGGATCACCTTGCCCATGCGCGGGCCCACGGAACGATCGTCGGGCGGGTGGCCAACCGGACGGGCTTTGGCAGGTTCAGCATGAACGGTGAGGAATACCACCTGACCGTCGAGACGCCGCCGCATCACCTGCATGGCGGGCCGGAGGGGCTGGGCCTGAGCCTGTGGCGGATGGAGGCGAACGGCCCGACCGCTCTGCATCTGTCGCATCATTCCCCCGACGGGCATATGGGCTATCCGGGCGCGGTGGATTTCACCGTCGAGATGACCCTGACCGGCACGAAACTGCGGATGGTCATGGAGGGTGTTCCCGATCGGGAGACGCCGATCAACCTGGCCCAGCACAATTACTACACCCTCGGGGCGGAGGGCGTGCGCGATCTGGTGTTCCACGCGGCGGCGGAGGCCTACACTCCGACGGACGAAACCTTGCTGCCCTATGGCCGGATCGATCCGGTGGAGGGGACGCAATACGATTTTCGGACCCCCAGAAGCTCACGCCAGGCGGACCCGGATGAGAAGGGCATCGATACCAATCTGGTGTTGAGCGAAGGACGCCCCTTCGCGGTGCCGTGCTGCGTCCTGCGCAATCCCGACAATGGCGTGACAATGCAGATGTGGACGGACCAGCCGGGGCTGCAAATCTTCAACACGTGGCATTTCCGATTCGATGCGCCCCATCATGATGGGCTGATGACCGATGGCTATCAAGGATTCGCGGTGGAGCCGCAGCATTTTCCAGACAGCCTCAACAATCCGCAATGGCCCTCGATCCTGTATTCGCCGCAACGCCCGTACAGACAGGTTCTGGAGGTCGATATCGCCAAGGGCTGAGCGGACGGTTTTTCCCGGCTGAGAAGGGAACGCGAAAGGATTTGGTAAGGAACGCGGTGTCAGGATGTTCCTCAACCTTCGCGTCCCCACGCCGCCGTCAGCGAAATGTCGCAGGCAAATGTGCCGCGAGGTCATGGAAAATTTCGTCCGGTCCGTGATCTGAGCGGATTCTATCCACAGGGTGTGAGCGGTCTGCGAGCAACGCGCCATAAGCGCAATCAATATAGGACAAATCAGCGATCGGGTGCCCTTGGGGATGAAACCCGTGCGACTCGGAGCGTGCCTGCGGCATCTAGCGGATCGCTCGATATCAAGCGCAATATCTAGTTTATATGACAAAAAATCCGTTGACGATGCGGGTGCGCAGACTTCATGTTGTGTATCGAAGATGGGCGGACACAAGATGCGGCGCAGGCATCATCAACCGACCCGTCATACAGTTCACAGACACCGATCAGGGATGGCCGGCGCCGCCCCTTTCCGCGACAGCGGAAGCTTCCGTGCGCCATCCTGCCGCCACGAGGATAGTATCATGAAGATCGATCGCCGCTTTACCAAAGCCTCCAAGGATGCCTACGCAGCGTTGGAGTTCCGCACGACAACCTCTGAAATCCGCAACCCGGACGGATCGGTTGTGTTCGCGCTCGAAGGTGTCGAGGTTCCCAACGGCTGGTCGCAGGTCGCGTCCGACGTTCTGGCGCAGAAATATTTCCGCAAGGCGGGCGTGCCCGCCGCGCTGAAGCCGGTGAAGGAAAAGGGCGTTCCCGAATTTCTGTGGCGCAGCATCCCGGACGAAAAGGCCCTGGCCGAGATGCCGGAGGGCGAGCGCTTCGGCGGTGAAACCTCAGCCAAGCAGGTATTTGACCGTCTGGCGGGCACATGGGCCTATTGGGGTTGGAAGGGCGGCTACTTCTCGACCGAGGCGGACGCGAAATCCTATTTCGATGAAATGCGCTTCATGCTGGCGGCGCAGATGTCGGCCCCGAACTCCCCGCAATGGTTCAACACCGGCCTGCACTGGGCCTATGGCATCGACGGGCCGTCGCAGGGCCACTTCTATGTCGATTTCGAGAGCGGCAAGCTGGTCCGGTCCAAAACCGCGTATGAGCACCCGCAGCCCCATGCCTGCTTCATCCAGTCCGTCACTGACGATCTGGTCAATGAGGGCGGCATCATGGACCTGTGGACACGCGAGGCGCGGCTGTTCAAGTACGGATCGGGCACGGGCACGAACTTCTCCAGCTTGCGCGGTTTCAACGAGCCGCTGGGCGGTGGCGGCAAGTCGTCCGGCCTGATGTCCTTCCTCAAGATCGGGGACCGGGCCGCGGGTGCGATCAAGTCTGGCGGCACCACACGCCGCGCGGCGAAGATGGTGATCTGCGACATGGATCACCCCGATATCGAGGCGTTCATCAACTGGAAGGTCGTGGAGGAGCAGAAGGTCGCGTCGCTCGTTGCTGGCTCCAAGATGCATGAGGCGAAGCTGAACGACATCTTCGAGGCGATCCGCCAGTGGGACGGCAAGGAGGCAGACGCCTTCGATCCCAAGGCGAACCCCGGTCTGAAGGCTGCTATCAAGGGCGCGAAAAAGACCGCCATCCCCGAGACTTACGTCAAGAGGGTGCTGGATTACGCGAAGCAGGGCTATACCGCGATCGAGTTCCCCACATACGATACCGATTGGGATTCCGAGGCGTACAACACCGTTGCGGGCCAAAACTCCAACAACTCGGTGCGGGTGACGGACAGCTTCCTCGAAGCGGTCAAGAAGGATCAGCCGTGGGAGCTGTTGCGCCGCACCGACGGCAAGGTCGCGAAAACCGTGAACGCACGCGAATTGTGGGACCAGATCGGCCACGCCGCGTGGGCCTGCGCCGATCCGGGCATCCAGTTCCACGATACGGTCAACGCCTGGCACACCTGCCCGGCGGACGGTGAGATCCGCGGCTCCAACCCATGCTCGGAATACATGTTCCTCAACGATACGGCATGCAACCTCGCGTCCATGAACCTGCTGACGTTCCTGCACGATGGTGAGTTCGACGTGGACGGCTATGTCCATGCCACACGCCTGTGGACGGTGACGCTGGAAATCTCCGTCCTGATGGCGCAGTTCCCGTCCGAGGCGATCGCGAAGCGGTCCTATGAGTTCCGCACACTGGGTCTGGGCTATGCCAATATCGGCGGCCTGCTGATGAACATGGGTCATTCCTATGACAGCGACGAGGGCCGCGCCCTGTGTGGCGCACTGACCGCAATTATGACGGGGGTCAGCTATGCCACCTCGGCCGAGATGGCGGGCGAGCAGGGGCCGTTCCCCGGCTATGCCAAGAATGCCGACCACATGCTGCGCGTTATCCGCAACCACCGCCGCGCCGCCTATGGCGAGAGCACGGGCTACGAGGGTCTGGCCGTCGCACCCGTGCCCCTGGACCACGCAAACTGCCCCGATGGCCGCCTGATCAACATGGCGCACGCCGCCTGGGACGAGGCGCTGGCCGAGGGTGAGAAATCCGGCTACCGCAATGCGCAGGTCAGCGTGATCGCGCCGACCGGCACCATCGGTCTGGTCATGGATTGCGATACCACGGGCATCGAGCCTGACTTCGCGCTGGTGAAGTTCAAGAAGCTGGCCGGTGGCGGCTACTTCAAGATCATCAACCAGTCGGTTCCGGCGGCATTGGCCAAGCAGGGCTACGGCTCCGCCCAGATCGAGGAGATCGTCAGCTACGCGGTGGGCCACGGCTCCATCGGCAATGCGCCGGCGATCAACCACACGGCGCTGATCGGGCACGGTTTCGGTGAGGCGGAAATCGCCAAGGTCGAGGCCGCGCTGGCCACCGCCTTCGACATCCGGTTCGTGTTCAACCAGTGGACGCTGGGCGTGGATTTCTGCACCGGTACGCTGGGCATCCCCGAGGCGAAGCTGAACGACCCCACCTTCGACCTGCTGCGGCATCTGGGCTTCAGCAAGGGTCAGATCGAGGCGGCGAACAACCACGTTTGCGGCACCATGACGCTGGAGGGCGCGCCGCATCTGCGTGAGGAGCACTACGCGATCTTCGACTGCGCCAACCCCTGCGGCAAGATCGGCAAGCGCTATCTGAGCGTGGACAGCCACATCCACATGATGGCGGCGGCGCAGAGCTTCATCTCGGGCGCGATCTCCAAGACGATCAACATGCCCAACGATGCAACCATCGAGGACTGCTTGGCCGCTTACGATCTGTCCCACTCGCTGGGCGTCAAGGCGAACGCGCTCTACCGTGACGGCTCGAAACTGTCGCAGCCGCTGTCCGCCGCATTGATCGACGAGGATGACGACGAACTGGAGGAGGCCTTGATCGAGGCCCCGGCGGGCGAGAAGGCGACCATCCTGGCCGAAAAACTGGTCGAGAAGGTCATCTACCGCGAAGTCGCGAAGGGCCGCAGCAAGCTGCCCGAACGGCGCAAGGGCTACACCCAGAAGGCCATCGTCGGCGGTCACAAGGTCTACTTGCGCACCGGCGAATACCAGGACGGCAAGCTGGGCGAGATCTTCATCGACATGCACAAGGAGGGCGCCGCCTTCCGCGCGATGATGAACAACTTCGCCATCGCAATCAGCGTCGGCCTGCAATACGGTGTGCCGCTGGAGGAATACGTCGAGGCGTTCACCTTCACCCGGTTCGAACCTGCGGGCATGGTTCAGGGCAATGACAGCATCAAGAATGCGACCTCGATCCTGGATTACATCTTCCGCGAACTGGCCGTCTCCTATCTGGACCGGACCGATCTGGCGCATGTCAAGCCCGAGGGCGAGGTGATGTCCGATCTGGGCCGCGGGGTCGAGGAAGGGGCGAGCAACGTCCGCACCCCCGATGAGGAAGCAACCCAGCATTCCATGGACATGATCCGCCAGATCTCCTCGACCGGCTATCTGCGCAAACGTCTGCCGCATGACCTGACCGTGCTGTCGGGCGGTCTGACCGATCTGGCCGTGACCCCGGTTCAGCAGGCGCAGGCCTCCACCACGGCCGGAATGGCGATGGATGCGCGGACCAAGGCGAAGATGCAGGGCTACGAGGGCGATCCGTGCGGCGAGTGCGGCAACTTCACCCTGGTGCGCAACGGCACCTGCATGAAGTGCAACACCTGCGGCGGCACGTCCGGCTGTAGCTGATCGAACAGGGGGCGGGGCCATGGTCCCGCCCTCCGCGCGTCAGGCCGCGGGTGAGAAACCGGGCAGTCAATAACCGCAAAGAGCCTGAACAGCGAGACTGGGGTGCCCTTGGGCGCCCCATTTTTCTGGTTAACGACAGATTACTTCCCGAATCTCTAAAATGCCGTATATTCAATGGGTTGAAAGAAATCATCCCCACCCGGTACGTATGAATACCGAGTGGAGGATACGATGACCAATGAGTGGCGACATGCGAACAGCCCGGCGGAAAGCGGTCAGCATGACGTCGCCACGTATAGCGGTCCTGCATCGGACGCGATCAGGGCGCAACTGGCCCTGATCGGCGGCGACATGGGAAGCTTCGAATGGGATATTCCGGCAGGTCTGGTTTATTGCGACGCGCGTCTTGCAGATGATTTCGGCCTCCCCCCCGGGCACAAGAGCTACAGCGTCGAGGATTTCTTCGCTTGCATCCATCCCGACGACGTGCCTGCCATCGAAATTGAGGTCGATCGCGCCATCGAGGAGCGTGTGGATTATCACATGGAATGGCGCGTCATCAAAAATGGGGGAGAGATCCGCTGGGTCGGCGGGCGCGGCCGGATCGTAGAGCGGGATCCAACGGGGGGCGCACTGCGCATGTTGGGCGTGAACTGGGATGTGACCGAACGCAAAGAACAAGAGCAGGCGCTGAAGGCCCTCGCGATGGAGATGGAACATCGGGTCAAGAACGCCTTCGCGATGGTGTCCGCACTGACCGGCATGGCGGCCCGGCGTTGCGAAACCCCTGAGGAAATGAAGGAAACGCTGCGCGGACAGATCCGGGCGCTCGGTAAGGCTCATTCGCTGGGTGTATCAGGCACCGGGGCAGCGGATCGCGGCGATGTTGTCATCGCGGATCTGATCCGGACCGCCCTGGCCCCATGGGAGTCGCTGCACCCCGAGCTTTCGTTGCAGTCGCGGGTCACGGTCTCCGCCCAGGCGGGGGCGAGCCTGGCGATGCTGCTATACGAGCTGACAACAAACGCCACGAAGTACGGCGGGTTGAGCGATGAGGGCGCAAGGTTGAGCGTATCGTTGCAATGCCAGGCGAATGGCGACGCGGTTCTGACCTGGTGCGAAACCATGCCATCGCGCGCACCGCGTCTGCATACGAAATCCGGTCTGGATGGCTATGGCACGATCCTGCTGGCACAGGCCGCCCAAACGCTGGACGCGGAACTGACGCGTCTGTTCCACCCGGACGGATTGCAATTGATCCTCACGATCCCGGTGCATTCGCTGAAATCTCAGGATGCGATCGCGGCAAGAGTCACCGCCTAGGGCCTGTCCCCATAATCAGGCTTCCCCATTCGTTCGTCGCGTGATTCAGTATCTCCGACAGAGGAGGTTGT
>NZ_JACJUQ010000017.1 GCF_014235845.1 Pontivivens nitratireducens
CAGTTCTACTTCCGCACGACGGACGTGACCGGCACGGTGATCCTTCCCGAGGGCACCGAGATGGTGATGCCTGGCGATAACCTGAAGTTCGACGTGGAGCTGATCCAGCCGATCGCGATGGAAGAGAAGCTGCGCTTCGCCATCCGCGAAGGCGGCCGCACCGTCGGCGCTGGCGTCGTCTCCAAAATCCACGAGTAAGCATACTCGTCGACCCGAATTGTGGCCGGGGATGACCCCGGCCACGCTCTTTGAACACGTTGATGAATGAGGCGACCCCAATGAACGGTCAGAACATTCGCATCCGGCTCAAGGCCTTCGATTACCGCGTACTGGATGCCAGCACGCAGGAAATCGTCTCTACGGCCAAGCGCACAGGTGCAACGGTCCGCGGTCCTATCCCGCTGCCGAACAAGATTGAGAAGTTTACCGTTCTTCGCGGTCCCCACGTGGACAAGAAGAGCCGTGAACAGTTTGAGATCCGCACGCACAAGCGCCTGCTGGATATCGTCGATCCGACACCCCAGACGGTGGACGCGCTGATGAAGCTCGACCTCGCCGCTGGTGTGGACGTTGAAATCAAGCTCTGAGGGGGCGAAAATGTTGCGTTCCGGAGTAATCGCTAAGAAACTGGGCATGACCCGGTTGTTCATGGAAGACGGACGGCAGATCCCTGTCACCGTGCTTCAGATGGATGGATGTCAGGTCGTCGCACAGCGCACCGCGGATCGGGACGGCTACACTGCCGTTCAGCTCGGCGTCGGCAATGTGAAGGCGAAGAACGTCAGCCAGCCCATGCGGGGTCACTTCGCCGTTGCGAAGGTCGAGCCCAAGCGCAAGCTGGCCGAATTCCGCGTCAGCGAAGACAACATGATCGGTGTCGGTGAGGAAATCACCGCGGATCATTACTTCGCTGGTCAATATGTGGACGTTGCCGGCACCTCGATCGGTAAGGGTTTTGCAGGTGCGATGAAGCGCCACAACTTCGGCGGCCTGCGGGCGTCGCATGGTGTGTCCGTTTCCCACCGTTCGCACGGCTCCACCGGTCAGTGTCAGGATCCGGGCAAGGTCTTCAAGGGCAAGAAGATGGCCGGTCACATGGGTTCCGCCCGCGTGACGACCCAGAACCTGGAAGTCATCAAGACCGACAGCGACCGTGGCCTGATCATGGTCAAGGGCGCGGTTCCGGGCTCCAAGGGTGGCTGGGTGACGATCAAGGATGCGGTGAAAAAGCCGCTGCCCGAGAACGTGATCCTTCCCGCCGCGCTGAAGTCCGCCGCCGAGGAAGCCGCGAAGGCCGCAGCCGAGGCAGAAGCCGCAGCAGCAGCCGAGGCAGAAGCAGCCGCAGCGGCAGCCGCCGCTGAGGAGCAGGCCGCGATCGAAGCAGCCGAGGCGGAAGCCGCGACTGAGGACGCCGCACCTGAAGAAGGGGGTGAGGACAAATGAAACTCGACGTAATCAACCTCGATGCCGGTTCGGCAGGCTCGATCGAGCTGGACGATTCCGTCTTCGGGCTGGAGCCGCGCGCAGACATTCTGCACCGCATGGTTCGTTGGCAGCGTGCACGTGCCCAGCAGGGTACGCACTCGGTCAAGGGTCGTTCGGAGGTCAGCTACTCGACCAAGAAGATCTATCGTCAGAAGGGCACCGGCGGCGCACGTCACGGTTCCCGCAAGGCTCCGATCTTCCGCAAGGGTGGTGTCTACAAGGGTCCGACCCCGCGCAGCCACGGTCACGATCTGACCAAGAAGTTCCGCAAGCTGGGCCTGCGTCACGCGCTCAGCGCCAAGATGACGGCCGGTGAGCTGGTCGTGATCGAAAGCGCGGCAATGACGGAAGCGAAGACGGCCGAGCTGTCCAAGCGTCTGAACAAGCTGGGCTGGAAGCGCGCGCTGATCATCGACGGAGCGGACGTGGACGACAACTTCGCCCGCGCAGCGCGCAACATTGAAACCCTCGACGTTCTGCCGAGCATCGGTGCCAACGTGTACGATATCCTCAAGAAGGATACGCTGGTTCTGACCAAAGCGGGCGTCGAAGCACTGGAGGCTCGACTGAAATGAGCGCCAAGGCAGAACTCTACGACGTGATTCGTCGTCCGATCATCACGGAAAAAAGCTCGCTGGCCTCCGAGGCCAATGCGGTGGTTTTCGAAGTGGCGATCGACGCGAACAAGCCCCAGATCAAGGAAGCGGTCGAAGGTTTGTTCAACGTCAAGGTGAAGGCGGTCAACACCACCGTCACCAAAGGCAAGGTCAAGCGGTTCCGCGGTCGCCTCGGCACCCGCAAGGACGTGAAGAAGGCATATGTGACGTTGGAGGAAGGTAATTCTATCGACGTCAGCACTGGCCTCTGAGTTGGACCTCTGCTAGAGAGCAACGACTCACGGCCCTCGCCCATGCGGCGGGGGCCGTGCAATTTTCAAGACGAAGCAAACGGATGACAGCAAGATGGCATTGAAGTCGTATAAGCCGACAACGCCTGGCCAGCGCGGGCTGGTTCTGATCGACCGTTCGGAGCTTTGGAAAGGTCGCCCCGTCAAGTCCCTCACCGAGGGTCTGACGAAGAACGGCGGCCGGAACAATACCGGACGGATCACCATGCGCCGCAAGGGCGGCGGGGCGAAGCGTCTCTACCGGATCGTGGATTTCAAGCGTCGCAAGTTCGACGTGTCCGCGGCAGTGGAGCGGATCGAGTATGATCCCAACCGGACGGCGTTCATCGCCCTCCTGAAATACACCGATGGTGAGCAGGCCTACGTGCTTGCACCGCAGCGCCTCGCCGTTGGCGATATGGTCGTCGCGGGTGAGAAGGTCGACGTGAAGCCGGGCAATGCGATGCCCTTCACCGGCATGCCCATCGGTACGATCGTTCATAACATCGAGTTGAAGCCGGGCAAGGGCGGTCAGATCGCACGTGCTGCGGGCTCCTACGCTCAGTTCGTCGGTCGTGACGGTGGCTACGCGCAGTTGCGCCTGTCCTCGGGCGAGCTGCGCCTGGTGCGTCAGGAATGCATGGCGACGGTGGGTGCGGTTTCCAACCCCGACCACTCGAACCAGAACCTGGGTAAAGCGGGCCGCAACCGGCACAAGGGCATCCGTCCTTCTGTCCGTGGTGTCGTCATGAACCCGATCGATCACCCGCATGGTGGTGGTGAAGGCCGGACTTCGGGTGGTCGTCACCCGGTGACCCCGTGGGGCAAGCCGACCAAGGGTGCACGCACCCGCACCAACAAAACGACTGACAAGTATATCTTGCGGTCGCGCCACCAGCGTAAGAAATAAGGAGGCCTGACACATGGCACGTTCAGTCTGGAAAGGCCCGTTCGTCGATTCCTACGTTCTCAAGAAAGCTGAGAAATCGCGGGAATCCGGTCGCAATGAGGTCATCAAGATCTGGTCCCGTCGTTCGACGATCCTGCCCCAATTCGTGGGTCTGACCTTCGGCGTCTACAATGGCAAGAAGCACATCCCGGTCAACGTGACCGAGGATATGATCGGCCAGAAATTCGGTGAGTATTCGCCCACGCGGACCTATTACGGTCACGCGGCGGACAAGAAAGCGAAGCGGAAGTAATCATGGGACAGACAAAGAACCCCCGCCGCGCCGCGGATAACGAGGCGATCGCGATCAGCTCGATGTTGCGCACCTCGCCGCAGAAGCTCAACCTTGTGGCTCAGATGATCCGGAACAAGCCCGTCGACAAGGCGCTGGTCGATCTGACCTTCTCCAAGAAGCGGATCGCGGCAGATGTGAAGAAATGCCTTCAGTCCGCCATCGCCAACGCCGAGAACAACCACGGTCTCGACGTGGACGAACTGGTCGTTGCTGAGGCATATGTTGGCAAGACGATGGTCATGAAGCGCGGACGTCCGCGGGCACGTGGCCGCTTCGGCAAGATCCTGAAGCCGTTCAGCCAGGTCACGATCAAGGTTCGCCAGGTCGGCGCAGTCGAGGAGCAAGCCTAATGGGAAATAAAATCAACCCAATCGGTCTGCGCCTGCAGATCAACCGTACTTGGGACAGCCGCTGGTATGCGGATACGAAGGATTACGGTGGGCTTCTTCACGAAGACATCAAGATCCGTGAGTATATCCACAAGAACCAGAATCAGGCTGGCATCAGCCGGATCATCATCGAGCGTCCTCACCGCAAGTGCCGCGTGACCATCCATGCCGCGCGGCCTGGTGTGATCATCGGTAAAAAAGGTGCTGACATCGAGACGCTGCGCAAGGAACTTGCGAAGCTGACCGACAGCGAACTGCACCTGAACATCGTCGAGGTCCGCAAGCCGGAGATCGACGCGCGTCTGGTCGCGGAGAACATCGCCCAGCAGCTTGAGCGTCGTGTTTCGTTCCGTCGTGCGCTGAAGCGTGCGGTTCAGAACGCCATGCGCATGGGTGCCCTGGGCATCCGGATCAACGCAGCGGGTCGTCTGGGCGGCGCGGAGATCGCGCGGACCGAATGGTATCGTGAGGGCCGCGTGCCCCTGCACACCCTGCGGGCCGATATCGATTACGCACATGTCGAGGGCAAGACTGCCTACGGCATCATCGGCATCAAGGTCTGGATCTTCAAAGGTGAGATCATGGATCACGATCCGTCCGCGCGTGATCGTCGTCACGAAGAACTGCAATCCGGTGGCCGCCCTGGTGGTCGTCCCGGCGGTCGCGACCGCTGAGCCGCGTGAAGGAGAGAACACATGCTTTCGCCAAAGCGCACGAAATTTCGTAAGCAGTTCAAGGGCCGCATTCATGGCAATGCCAAGGGTGGCTCCGAGCTGAACTTCGGCCAGTTCGGTCTGAAGGCAACGACGCCAGAGCGCGTCACCGCCCGTCAGATCGAGGCAGCCCGTCGTGCCATGACGCGCCACATGAAGCGTCAGGGCCGGGTCTGGATCCGCATCTTCCCCGACGTGCCCGTCACGTCGAAGCCCACCGAAGTCCGGATGGGTAAGGGTAAGGGTTCGGTCGATTACTGGGCAGCCAAGGTCAAGCCGGGCCGCGTCATGTTCGAGATCGACGGTGTTTCCGAGCCGATCGCACGCGAGGCCCTGCGCCTTGCCGCGATGAAGCTGCCGGTCAAATGCCGCTTCATCGAGCGTGAAGACTGGTAAAAGATTGGGCCCGCTTTTGCGGCGGGCCCAACTGAGACTATATTAGCGACTTGCCAATATAGATGTTCATCGCTGCGTCACGCGATCCAACATGCTCTTTTCCTTTAAGAACATCAGACACACGGCCAGGATTCGTACCTAGCATTGCGGCGATAACGTGTGTGTGTGTGCCCCTAAATCGCAGTAGCCATACGGCTTTAGCTTCACGAAAAGTTAGGCTGGTGCGGCGAAATCTGATACGATTCAAATCCAGATCGCTCAGATAGGTTTCGATTGACATAAACATACTCCATATGGGTGTCATCGGATAGGGACGCGGGTTGCACCCCGCGTCCCACATATTACTCGTTTCTTATGCCAAATGCGAATCCACATTCGGCGCCTAAGTCGTTGATTTTTATCGTCTAAAATTTCCGCGAATTCTTTTCTGTAGAACAAAACACAAATACGAGCCATTTATCGGCAAGTTTCCGCCTTAAAACTGTCGCTCGCTGTAACATGATCACAGTCTTGACTCTATCTAGATTCTCGCTTGCCAATACGCCCATTCCCCCCTATTGCGACCACTCAATCATTGAATCCACCGGAATCAGTGTCACCCGATTTTGGGCACTCCGGTGATGTTTGAAAGGAAGACGGCATGAACGCCGCTGAATTGCGAGACAAGACGCCTGACCAGCTGAAGGATCAGCTCGTCGCGCTGAAGAAGGAGGCCTTCAACCTCCGCTTCCAGGGGGCCACGGGCCAGTTGGAAAACACCGCACGTATCCGCACCGTCCGTCGTGACGTCGCGCGCGTGAAGACCGTATTGAATCAGAAAGCCGCTGCCGCGGCTGGCGAGGAGTGATCGATGCCTAAGCGTATTCTCTCTGGCGTCGTGACCAGCGACAAGAACGAGCAGACCATCACCGTACAGGTTGGCCGCTCGACCACGCACCCGCTGTTTCACAAGGTGATCCGTTCGTCCAAGAAGTACCGGGCGCACGACGAGAACAACACGTACAAGGTCGGCGATGCGGTTCGCATCATCGAATGTGCGCCGCGTTCGAAGACGAAACGTTGGGAAGTTCTGGAAGACGCAGCCGCGTCCGCCGAATAACCGACATCAACGAAACCGTGGGGATAATCCCCACAGGTCGGGAGACAACCTATGATTCAGGTAGAGACAAACCTGGATGTTGCTGACAACTCCGGCGCGCGCCGGGTTCAGTGCATCAAGGTTCTCGGCGGGTCCAAGCGTAAGTACGCTTCCGTCGGCGACATCATTGTCGTGTCCGTGAAAGAGGCGATTCCTCGGGGCCGTGTAAAGAAGGGTGACGTCCGCAAGGCCGTCGTCGTTCGCACAGCCAAGGAAGTTCGTCGCGAGGACGGTACGGCTATCCGTTTTGACCGCAACGCCGCGGTGATCTTGAACACGGCAGGCGAGCCCGTCGGCACCCGGATCTTCGGACCGGTTGTGCGTGAGCTTCGCGCCAAAAACTTCATGAAGATCATCTCGCTCGCCCCGGAGGTGCTGTAAGATGGCTGCCAAACTCCGCAAAGGCGACAAGGTCGTCGTGCTTGCCGGCAAGGACAAGGGCCGCGAGGGTGAGATCACCCAAGTGATGCCGCAGGCCGGCAAGGCTGTCGTTTCCGGCATCAACGTCGCGATCCGCCACACCCGTCAAACGCAGGACACGCAGGGCGGCCGCATCTCGAAAGAGGCGCCGATCCAGCTGAGCAACCTCGCGCTCGTCGATCCCAAGGATGGTGGCGCAACCCGCGTCGGCTTCCGTATGGAAGACGGCAAGAAGGTGCGTTTCGCAAAGAAATCCGGGGAGACGATCAATGCTTGATGCAGCGACTTACACCCCGCGTCTCAAGACGCTGTACCGTGACACCATCCGTGCGGCCTTGAAGGAAGAGTTTTCCTACAAGAACGACATGATGATCCCTCGTCTGGACAAGATCGTCCTGAACATGGGTGTTGGTGAGGCGGTTGCCGACTCCAAGAAGATCAAGGCAGCGCATGACGATCTGATGAAGATCGCAGGTCAGAAGCCGGTCATCACCAAGGCCAAGAAATCCATCGCGGGTTTCAAGGTTCGTGAAGAGATGCCCCTGGGTGTCAAGGTCACGATCCGTGGCGACCGCATGTATGACTTCATGGACCGTCTCGTGAACGTGGCTCTGCCGCGCGTGCGCGACTTCCGTGGCGTTTCCGGCAAGAGCTTCGACGGTCGTGGCAACTATGCCATGGGCCTGAAAGAGCACATCGTGTTCCCCGAGATCAACTTCGACCAGGTCGATCAGATGTGGGGAATGGATATCGTGATTTGCACCAACGCAAAGACCGATGCCGAAGCCAGAGCGCTGTTGAAGCAATTCAACATGCCCTTCACCAGCTGAGCCGCGGAGACAAGATATGGCGAAGAAATCCATGATCGAGCGGCAAAAGAAGCGCGAGCGTCTCGTTGCCAAATATGCCGATAAGCGTGCGGAGCTGAAAGCCCGTGCAAATGATGAGTCCCTGGATCGCTCCGAGCGGTTCAAGGCGCGTATGGAGCTTGCAAAGCTGCCGCGCAACTCGTCGCCCACCCGTCTCAACAACCGCTGCGAAATTACCGGTCGCCCGCGCGCTTACTATCGTAAGCTGCGGATGAGCCGGATCGCGCTGCGGGATTATGCCTCGATCGGGCAGATCCCCGGCATGGTTAAGTCCAGCTGGTAAGGAGGATTTGATATGTCTATGAACGATCCTCTCGGCGATATGCTGACCCGCATTCGCAACGCGCAGATGCGTGGCAAGACCTCCGTGGTTTCGCCCGCGTCCAAGGTTCGCGCCTGGGTGCTCGACGTTCTGGTTGCCGAGGGCTATGTCCGCGGCTACGAGGCGATTACCGGTGCAGACGGCCATCCGGCCCTGCGCATCGAGCTGAAATATTTCGACGGCGCCCCGGTCATCCGGGAACTGAAGCGCGTTTCGACCCCCGGTCGTCGCGTGTATTCGGGCGTCAAGGAAATTCCGCAGGTCCGTCAGGGCCTCGGCGTGGCCATCGTTTCCACCCCGCGTGGCGTTATGTCCGACGCGCAGGCACGTTCCGCCAATGTTGGTGGCGAAGTGCTCTGCACCGTATTTTAAGGAAGGGTAGACAATGTCTCGTATCGGGAAAAAACCGATCGACCTTCCCGGTGGCGTCAGCGCTACCGTTTCGGGTCAGACGATCGAAGTAAAGGGGCCGAAAGGCGTCCGTTCCTTCACCGCAACCGACGATGTCGATTTGCGGATCGAGGAGAACGCCGTTTCTGTTATGCCGCGTGGCAAGTCCAAGCGCGCACGGCAGCAGTGGGGAATGTCCCGGACCCAGGTTGCGAACCTGGTGCAGGGTGTCACCACCGGTTTCAAGAAAGAACTCGAAATCAACGGCGTTGGTTATCGTGCCGCAGTTCAGGGCAAGGTCCTGAAACTGTCGCTCGGCTACAGCCACGACGTGGACTTCGAGATCCCCGAGGGTGTTACGGTTACGGCCTCCAAGCCGACCGAACTCACCGTTGAGGGGTCCGATCAGCAATTGGTCGGGCAGGTCGCGGCAAATATCCGCGAATGGCGCAAACCCGAACCTTACAAGGGTAAAGGCATCAAATACAAAGATGAATTTATCTTCCGTAAGGAAGGCAAGAAGAAGTAAGGAGCGTTTCACATGGCAAATTCCAAACGTGATCTGTTCCAGAAGCGCCGCCTGCGCGTCCGGAACAAACTGCGGAAGACGGCGAATGGCCGTCCCCGCCTGAGCGTCCACCGCTCGTCCAAGAACATCTCGGTGCAGATCATCGACGACGTTCAGGGCGTGACCCTCGCATCCGCCTCCACGTTGGAGCCGGGTCTGGGTGTCGTGGGCAAGAATAACGTCGAAGCGTCCGCGAAGGTTGGCGCCGCGATTGCCGAGCGGGCGAAGGAAAAGGGCGTCGAAACCGTCTATTTCGACCGTGGTGGCTTCCTGTTCCACGGGAAAGTCAAGGCACTCGCGGATGCTGCCCGCGAGGGCGGCCTGAAGTTCTGAGGAGGCGATAATGGCACGTGAAGACAATCGCCGGGGCGGTCGCGATCGCGACGAGAACCCGGAATTCGCCGATCGCCTCGTTGCGATCAATCGGGTTTCCAAGACGGTGAAGGGTGGTAAGCGCTTCGGCTTTGCAGCTCTCGTCGTTGTAGGGGATCAGAAGGGCCGCGTCGGCTTCGGCAAGGGCAAGGCACGGGAAGTTCCCGAGGCCATCCGCAAGGCCACGGAGAGCGCCAAGCGCTCGATGATCCGTGTGCCCCTGCGTGAGGGTCGGACGCTGCACCACGACATGCAGGGCCGTCATGGCGCTGGCAAGGTCGTGATGCGGACCGCTCCTCAGGGTACCGGCATCATCGCCGGCGGCCCGATGCGCGCCGTGTTCGAGATGTTGGGAATTCAGGACGTGGTGGCGAAATCCACCGGGTCGCAGAACCCCTACAACATGATCCGCGCCACGCTGGACGGTTTGACCAAGGAGTCCTCTCCACGTCAGGTCGCGCAGCGTCGTGGCAAGAAGGTCGGGGATATCCTGGGCAATCCCGACGCAGCTCCGGCTGACGTCGAAGAGACGGTGGAGGCATAAGACATGGCTACCATCGTCATCAAGCAGATCGGCTCCCCGATCCGCCGCCCCAAGGATCAGCTCGCCACCCTCAAGGGTCTGGGCCTGAACAAGATGCACAAGACCCGCGAACTGGAGGATACTCCTTCGGTACGCGGCATGATCGCGAAACTCCCCCACATGGTGGAGATCGTCGAAGAGAAGGCGTGAGCTTTCCGCTTTTTTGTGCAGCATTAGAAAGCCCCGGTATTTACTGGGGCTTTTTTTCGTTTGATGATGATGGAATTCAGTGGTTCTAGGCGAGGAGCGGGCGATTGGCCAAGTGCATCTATTGCAAAAAAGGCGGATGGTTTCAGCAGGTTTCTAGCATCGGCTTTTGTGATGCATGTGAATATGAGCATAAACCTAGATTGGCCGACTCCATTCGGATCCTATTGTCGTCCCAAGAGATTATTGACCGAAGCAAAAAGGCCGATACGAAATTGTCGCGTATTAGCGACGCACGAAGACATTGTTTGATTTTGAAAGACTTTGAAACGAAGGGAATCTCAACGATTACTCCTGCTCCATCTGAGACCTTAAAGCAAATTGATAGGGTCGAGAGAGAGGTAATTCAAAGCGAGATTTCGGACGCAATTTTTGTGGCAAACCAGAAGGCGGAAGATGGCAATACGGATGCGGCAAAACTTGGCGGCTTCAACAAGGGCATTGATCGCCTGACAAAGCTAATGGACTACGGTGAAGACGTTTCTGAGACAGAGCGAGCGATATCTCGCTTAAGATCAGGACGAGACAGTCTGCGGGCCGAATTGCTCCGGCGCAAAGCTGAGACATGGGTTGCAAAGGGTAAGCATGCGAAAGCTGTAGACGTGTTAATTGAGGCGATAATGGCTTTGCGGCACGACTCTACACCGGACAGGGAGCAAGCTAGCATCCTTAATGCACTTCAAGATAGGATCGTTGAATTGGGGGGGGCACCACCGAAGTAGCCGCATCTTATCGAAGGCTGCTTGCTAGTTGGGAAGTTGGCCTCTATACGGCGCTAGTCGCATATAAAGCGACGAATCTGGCAACGCCGTGGTCCCCGTTTCTCGCTCGGTGGGCGTATCCGGCAATAGGAGAGCGACATGAAACTCAATGAACTGCGCGACAATCCCGGCGCAACGAAATCCAAGAAGCGCATCGGGCGCGGCCCCGGCTCCGGCAAGGGCAAGATGGGTGGCCGTGGTATCAAGGGTCAGAAATCCCGCTCGGGTGTGGCGATCAATGGCTACGAGGGTGGCCAGATGCCGCTCTACCAGCGTCTGCCCAAGCGCGGCTTCAACGTGCCGAACCCCAAGAAATACGCCGTCATCAACATCGGCCTGATCCAGAAGTTCGCTGATGCGGGCAAGCTGGACATCAAGGCAGACATTGATGAGGATGCACTGATTGCCTCCGGTCTGGTGCGTCGCAAGCTGGACGGTGTGCGCGTTCTGGCAAAGGGCGAGATCTCGTCCGCCGTCAAGCTGCACGTGACCGGCGCCTCCAAGGGTGCGGTCGAGGCGATCGAGAAGGCTGGCGGCTCCGTGACGATCACGGCTGCGGCAGCGGACGAAGCGTCGGCGGAATGAAGGTTGTGGGGGCGTGCTGCGCCCTCTACATCTACCACTGAACTTTCGCGCCGCCTGAGCCATCCCGGTTCGGCGGCGCAATCATGGAGGGGCCACAGATGGCATCCGCAGCGGAACAGATGGCCGCGAACATGAGCTGGAGCACCTTTGGCAAGGCCAAGGAGCTGCAACAGCGCATCCTGTTCGCCCTCGCACTTCTCATCGTCTATCGCATCGGGACATATATTCCGGTTCCCGGCATCGACACGGTACAGCTTCGCGAATTCTTCGAAAGTGCGCAGTCCGGGCTGGGCGGCATGGTGAACATGTTCACCGGCGGCGCGATCAGCCGGATGGCGGTCTTCTCGCTGGGGATCATGCCGTATATCTCGGCCTCGATCATCGTTCAGTTGCTCACCTCGATGTGGCCGCGACTGGAACAGATCAAGAAGGAGGGTGAGCAGGGGCGTCGCAAGATCAACCAGTACACCCGCTACGGCACCGTCCTGCTGGCGCTGTTCCAGGGCTACGGCATCGCTGTTGGGCTGGAATCCGGTGGGCTTGCGCTCGATCCGGGCTGGTTCTTCCGCGCGTCGACCGTCATCACCCTGGTCGGCGGCACGATGTTCCTGATGTGGCTGGGCGAGCAGATTACCGCCCGCGGGATCGGCAACGGGATCTCGCTGATCATCTTCGTCGGCATCATCGCGGAGCTTCCCGCCGCTCTTGCCCAGTTTTTCGAAGCGGGCCGGACCGGCGCCATCAGCGCGGGTGTCGTCATCGGGGTGATCATCATGGCTGTTGTCGTGATCGCCTTCGTGGTGTTCATGGAACGGGCGCTGCGCAAGGTTCACATTCAGTATCCGCGCCGCCAGGTCGGAAACAAGATGTATGGCGGTGAGTCCTCTCATCTGCCGATCAAGCTGAACCCGGCTGGCGTGATTCCCGCGATCTTTGCTTCATCGCTGCTGTTGCTGCCGCAGACGGTGGCTACGTTCTCCGCCGGTGGTGGTTCGGGCGTGCTGAGCTACATTTCCGCCTATCTGGGGCGTGGACAACCGCTCAACCTGCTGTTCTTCGGCGGGATGATCGTGTTTTTCGCGTATTTCTACACGGCGAACGTGGCGTTCAAGACAGAGGATGTCGCGGACAACCTCAAGAAACAGGGCGGGTTCGTGCCCGGTCTGCGTCCCGGCAAGCGAACTGCCGAATATCTGGATTATGTCGTGTCGCGCCTGCTCGTCATCGGCTCCGCCTATCTGGTCGCCGTTTGCCTGCTGCCTGAGCTGCTGATCTCGCAACTGGCGGTTCCGTTCTACTTCGGCGGTACGTCGTTGCTGATCGTCGTGTCCGTCTCAATGGATACGGTCAGTCAGATTCAAAGCCACATGCTTGCCCATCAATACGAAAGCCTCATTGAAAAATCGAAGCTGGGTGGTAAAGGTACGCGCAAGAAAAAAACACTGGGACGCCACTGATGAACATAATTTTGCTTGGACCGCCAGGCGCGGGCAAGGGCACGCAGGCCCGAACTCTCGTCGAGGAACGTGGACTGGTGCAGCTTTCGACCGGGGACATGTTGCGGGCGGCCAAAAGCTCCGGCACCGAAATGGGCAACCGCGTGGCCGAGGTCATGGCGCGTGGCGATCTGGTCACGGATGAAATCGTCATCGGCTTGATCGAGGAACGTCTCACCGCGGATGAGGGCGGCAACGGCTTTATCTTCGACGGGTTCCCGCGCACATTGGCGCAGGCCGACGCCCTGGGTGAGCTGTTGGAGAAGCAGGGTCAGACTTTGCAGGCTGTGATCGAGATGCGCGTGAACGACGACGCTCTCGTTGCGCGGGTCACGGGGCGCGCAACCTGCGCGACCTGTGGTGAGGTCTATCACGATCAGACCCGGCCGATCCCCGAGGATGGCAAATGTGTGAAGTGTGGCGGTACGGAATTTACCCGGCGCGCGGATGACAACGAAGACGCCATGCGCAACCGGCTCCTGACATATTACCGCGAGACGTCGCCGCTGATCGGGTATTACTATGCCCACGGCAAGCTGCGCTCGATCGACGGGCTGGGTGCGATAGATGAGGTCAAGGCGCGTGTAGATGGCGCGTTGAGCGCCTGATCCCTTTGTCTGTAACTTCGGCATTGACGTGCGGGGAAGGTCCGCTATAAAGCGCGCCTTCCCCCTGAGTGGGAGAATCAGATTCCACGGAATCTTTCTATCGGACCATCGGCAATCATGACGGTGGTCCTTCGTTGTGAAAAAAGGTTCTGGGATCACGGAACCGCAACCGGACTGGAGAATATCCTTGGCGCGTATTGCAGGCGTTAACATCCCGACGAACAAGCAGGTGCAGATCGCTCTCACCTACGTACACGGCATTGGCCGTTCTTCCGCAGTTGAGATTTGCGAAGCGACCGGCATTGCGCCGACGACGCGCGTCAACGATCTCAGCGATGCGGATGCCCTGAAACTGCGTGAGCACATCGACGCGAACTTCACCGTCGAGGGTGATCTTCGTCGTGAAAACTCGATGAACGTGAAGCGTCTGATGGATCTGGGCTGCTATCGCGGCCTGCGTCATCGTCGCGGTCTGCCCGTGCGCGGTCAGCGGACCCACACGAATGCCCGCACCCGCAAAGGCCCCGCGAAGGCCATTGCCGGCAAGAAGAAATAAGGAGGCTTAGACATGGCTCGTGAAAAAGTACGCGCGAAGAAAAAAGTCTCCAAGAACATCTCGGCAGGCGTCGCGCACGTGAACTCTTCGTTCAACAACACGAAGATCCTGATCTCCGACGCGCAGGGCAATGCGATTGCATGGTCCTCGTCGGGCACCATGGGCTTCAAGGGATCGCGCAAATCGACCCCTTACGCCGCTCAGGTTGCTGCCGAGGATGCCGGCCGCAAGGCGCAGGAGCATGGAATGCGCACGCTCGACGTCGAAGTGCAGGGTCCCGGCTCCGGTCGTGAAAGCGCACTGCGCGCCTTGGCTGCCGTTGGCTTCACCATCACGGCGATCCGTGACGTGACCCCGATGGCACATAATGGCTGCCGTCCGCCGAAGCGTCGCCGCGTCTGATCCGCGACACTATCGAATCTGGGGTGCGTGCAGGCAGGACCTGCCCGCACTCCAACCCGTTTGAAGCCAGCATTGCGATGGATGACTTCGAACTTGGTGAATCCCTCGGGCGTTCCCGGCAAAGGATCCGGCAGGGAACTGGTATGGAGGATATTAGATGATCCACAAGAACTGGCAGGCGCTCATCCGCCCCTCCGGGCTCGACATCAAGCCGGGCAACGATCCCAAGCGCTTTGCGACGGCATCGGCAGAACCGCTGGAGCGTGGCTTCGGCCTGACGCTGGGCAACGCTCTGCGTCGCGTGCTGATGAGCTCGCTTCAGGGTGCCGCGATCACATCCGTGCAAATCGACGGCGTTCTGCATGAATTCTCGTCCGTGGCCGGCGTTCGGGAAGACGTGACAGACATTGTTCTGAACCTCAAGGGCGTTGCCCTCTCGATGGAAGTGGACGGACCCAAGCGTCTGTCGATCTCCGCCAAGGGACCGGGTCTGGTGACGGGCGCAGACATTTCCGAGAGTGCGGGAATCGAGGTTCTGAACAAGGACCACGTGATCTGTCACCTCGACGATGGTGCCTCCGTCTACATGGAATTGACGGTCGAAAACGGCAAGGGCTACGTCGCGGCGGACAAGAACCGCCCCGAGGATGCTCCGATCGGCCTGATCTCCGTCGATGCGCTGTTCTCCCCGGTGCGCAAGGTCAGCTACAAGGTGGAGCCGACCCGCGAGGGGCAGGTGCTCGACTATGACAAGCTGACCCTGAGCGTCGAAACCGACGGTTCGATTTCCCCTGATGATGCGATCGCCTATGCGGCCCGCATTCTTCAGGACCAGCTCAACGTCTTCGTCAACTTCGACGAGCCCGAGGCCGCAACGCGCGCCGAGGAAGAGGACGATCTGGAGTTCAACCCGCTTCTGCTCAAGAAAGTGGACGAGTTGGAACTGTCCGTCCGTTCCGCGAACTGCCTGAAGAACGACAACATTGTCTATATCGGCGATCTGATCCAGAAGACCGAGGCGGAAATGTTGCGCACGCCGAACTTTGGCCGCAAATCCTTGAACGAGATCAAGGAAGTGTTGACCGGAATGGGCCTGCATCTGGGCATGGACATCGTCGATTGGCCGCCTGAGAACATCGAGGATCTGGCCAAGAAGTACGAAGACCAATTCTGATCGGTTAACCGATCAGAATTGCCCCGGACCCGATCCGGCGCGTGGCACTGACATCGCGAGCGGCCCCGGACCAGGTCCGGGGCAGGTCGCTAGAATACACCACTGGGCAATCACGCCCCAAGGAGAGCGGCCACCACGCATGGACCGCCGGACAAAGCATAAAAGTATAGAAGGAATAGAAATATGCGTCACGGTAATGGCTACCGCAAACTCAACCGGACCCACGAGCACCGCAAGGCGATGTTCGCGAACATGGCTGTGTCCCTGATCGAGCATGAGCAGATCAAGACCACCCTGCCTAAGGCGAAGGAACTGAAGCGGATCATCGACAAGCTGATCACGCTGGGCAAGAAGGGCGACCTGCACGGTCGTCGTCTGGCCCACGCTCAGCTGAAGCAGGATCACGCCGTCGCGAAGCTGATGGACATCCTCGGACCGCGTTACGCCGACCGCAACGGTGGTTACGCGCGTGTTCTGAAGGCCGGTTTCCGCTATGGTGACATGGCTCCGATGGCGATCATCGAGCTGGTTGATCGCGACACCTCCGCGAAAGGTGCCGGTGATAAGGCGCGTGTCGCCGCCGAGGATGCCGCCGCCGAGTAAGGCCGACCGCACCCTTCGACATTCCAAACCCCGGCCATTGTGCCGGGGTTTTTCGTTCCGGTTCTCGCAAGTGGCGGCAACCAGGTGGCGGCAACGGCATCAAATCCGAATTTGCGCATTCTCTTTCGCAGGACTATCTGCTGGTCATGGCTGATCTGTTCGACACCTCCACGCCCGCAGGACGGGACATGCCGCGTCCGCTGGCGGATCGTATGCGCCCTGCGACCTTGGCCGAGGTGATTGGTCAGGATCACGCATTGGGGCCGCAGGGTCCGCTGGGCGCGATGCTTGCGGCGGGCAATCTCGGCTCCGTTATTTTCTGGGGGCCTCCGGGCGTGGGGAAGACCACGATCGCGCGGCTTCTGGCGGCGGAAACGGATCTGAGTTTCGTGCAGATCAGCGCCATTTTCACAGGCGTCCCCGATTTACGCAAAATCTTTGAAGCGGCGAAGATTCGGCGCGCCAATGGCGGCGGCACCCTGCTGTTCGTCGATGAAATCCATCGGTTCAACAAGGCTCAGCAGGACGGGTTCCTGCCGCATATGGAGGACGGCACGATCGTGCTGGTCGGGGCCACGACCGAGAATCCAAGTTTCGAACTGAATTCCGCTTTGTTGAGCCGGGCACAGGTCATCACGCTCAAACGGCTCGATCTGACGGCTTTGGAACGGATTTTGCAACGGGTGGAGAAATCCGACGGGGCCTTGCCATTGGACGGCCCCGCGCGTGAGGCGCTGACCGAAATGGCCGATGGCGACGGACGGGCCTTGCTCAACCTGGCTGAGCAGGTGCTGAGTTGGGGGGCCAGTGAGCCGGTGGGCATTGAGGCCCTGACATCGCGTTTGACCCGCCGCGCAAGCAAATACGACAAGTCGGGCGAGGAGCATTACAATCTGATTTCTGCTCTGCACAAATCGGTGCGCGGCTCGGACCCGGATGCGGCGCTGTACTGGCTGGGGCGAATGCTTCAGGGGGGCGAGGAGCCGCGTTATCTGGCCCGCCGGATCACCCGTATGGCGGTGGAAGATATCGGCCTGGCCGATCCGCAGGCGCAGGCGGTGTGCCTGCAAGGCTGGGACACCTATGAACGGTTGGGAAGCCCCGAGGGCGAACTGGCACTGGCGCAGGCGGTGATCTACCTCGCGCTCGCGCCGAAATCCAATGCGGGATACAGTGCCTACAAGGCGGCGATGGCCTCGGCCAAGGCTCACGGCTCCGAACCGCCGCCCAAACATATCCTCAACGCCCCGACACGTCTGATGAAGGATGAGGGCTATGGGGCCGGCTATGCCTACGATCACGATGCGGAGGATGGCTTCTCGGGTCAGGACTACTTCCCCGAAACGATGCGACGCGGGGTGTATTACGTACCGGTTGAGCGTGGTGCAGAACGTGAGCTGAAAAAGCGGGTCGAGTATTTCGCTAAATTGCGGGCCCGCCGGAACGAGGCGGAGTGAATGGGCGCGCTCTTGAAGTTTCGCCTGTCTCAAGCGTAGACAGGCGCATGAACATTTCAGTGATATCATCATGATCTGGGTGGTCGCCCTGGGCGGTGCGATCGGCGCGGCCTTGCGTTATCTGGCGGGTCGGTTGGCGATCCGTGTCGGGCTGTCCGATTTTGCGACTGTGACGCTGGGCGTGAACGTGCTGGGCTCCTTCCTCATGGGGGTTGCGGCGATCTGGCTTGTCCGGCGCGGGGTTGGCAATGCGCAGGTATCGCTGTTTCTGACCACGGGCCTGCTGGGCGGGTTCACCACATTTTCCACATTCTCCCTCGATCTGATGCGCCTGATCGAAGAGGGCCGTTTCGGACTGGCGGGGGGCTATGCGATGGCAAGTGTCCTGCTGGGCGTAGGGGCGATATTCGCGGGCGCAGCGGTAGCAAGGACGATCTTCACATGAGCGGCGTACAGACCATAACCTTGGATGCGGAGGCGGAAGGTCAGCGTCTGGATCGCTGGATCCGAAAGAGTTTCCCCCAGATTACGCAAGGACGCATCGAGAAGATGTGCCGCAAGGGTGAGGTGCGCCTGGATGGTGGGCGGGTGAAATCCAATTCGCGCCTGGCCGAGGGGCAGGTGCTGCGTCTGCCGCCACTGCCTGACGCGAACGCCCCCGCGGTGCATACGCGCCCGCAGATCAGCGATGCCGACGCACAGATGATCCGCGATGCGGTGATGTGGAAGGATGAGCACGTGATCGTGCTGAACAAGCCTGCCGGTCTGGCGGTTCAGGGCGGATCGGGGCAGACGCGCCATATCGACGGCATGGCGGATGCGATCCGGTTCGACGCGGACACGCCGCCACGTCTGGTTCATCGGCTGGATCGTGACACATCGGGCGTTCTGATCATGGCCCGCACCGGTCGCGCCGCTGCTGCGCTCGCCCGTGGGTTTCAGGCCCGACGCACGCGAAAGATCTACTGGGCCGTCGTGGCGGGAATGCCCAATCCACGGGCGGGAACCATCCATTACGGTCTGGTCAAGTCCGGCGGGCACGGCCCCAATGGCGCGGGTGAGAAGATGATCGCGGTCCATCCCAATCAGGTGAACACGACCGAGGGCGCGAAGCGGGCCGTCTCCGATTACATGGTGATGGAGGGGGCGGGGCAGCGCGCCGCCTGGGTCGCGCTCAGCCCGATCACCGGGCGCACGCACCAATTGCGCGTTCACATGGCGGAAATCGGCCATCCAATCATCGGCGACGGCAAGTATGGCGGCAACAGTCAGACGAATGAGGGCGACGGCTGGGGCGCGCAGCTGGGCGGTGCAATCAGTCGCAAACTGCACTTGCACGCCCGCTCCGTCTTTATCCAGCACCCGGTCGATGGCTCCGCCCTCAGCTTTACCGCGCCCCTGTCCGAGCATATGGCCCGCACATGGGACACGTTCGGATGGGAGACGAAGGGCGTCGCGGGGGATCCGTTCGAGGAACTGGAATGAAGCTGGCGATATTCGACATGGACGGCACCTTGATCGATTCACAGGCGTTGATCGTTGGGGCGATGGTTTCGGCCTTTCAACGGTTGGACATGCTGCCCCCGACCCGCGCGGATATACTGTCCATCGTAGGGTTGAGCCTGCCGCAGGCGATGGATCGCCTGGCACCGGCTAATGTTACACCCGATGCGATTGCTGCTCTGGTCGATGCCTATCGCACGGCTTTCATCGCGTTGCGCGCTGAAACGGGTGGGGAGGCGTCGGTGCCGCTTTACCCCGGTGCGCTCGATGCGCTGGGGGCACTGGCAGCGCAGGGATGGTTGCTGGGCGTGGCCACGGGCAAGGCGCGACGTGGGGTCGATCATGTCTTTGCCGCGCACGGTCTGGGGCACTTCTTCAGCACGGTCCAGACCGCTGACGGGCATCCGTCGAAGCCGCACCCCTCGATGATCGAAACGGCGCTGTTCGAAACAGGTGTCGCGCCATCGGATGCGATCATGATCGGCGACACGACGTTCGATATCGAAATGGGCTGCGCTGCAGGCGTGCGCAGCATCGGCGTCACCTGGGGGTATCACCCCGAGGCGCAGCTACGGCAGGCGGGGGCCTCCGACATTCTGACACATTTTGACGAACTGGTGCCGTTGCTGACATGAGCGAGTGGAAGAAGAAACGTTTCTGGGGCGATGCCTCCGTCACGCGCGTCGAGGATGGTTTTTCGGTCGCGTTGGACGGACGTGCGATCCGCACTCCGGGCAAATCCCCACTGATCGTGCCGACCGCCGCGCTGGCGCAGGGCATAGCAGACGAATGGCAGGCGCAGGTGGACGTGATCGTTCCCAACACCATGCCCCTGACCCGCGCGGCAAATTCGACCATAGACAAGGTCGTGCCCCAGCGTTCGGCAATCGTGGACATGCTCGTCGAATACGGCGATACGGATTTGCTGTGCTACCGGGCGGATGGGCCGGACAGTCTGGTTCAGGAACAGGCGCAACACTGGGAGCCTCATCTGGAGTGGGCCGAACAGCATCTGCGCGCGCCCCTGCTGCGCATCGTCGGTCTGGTTCCCCGCCCCCAGCCGGTCACGTCGCTGTCCGTTCTGCGCGAGGCGACGGAGGCACTGGACCCCTTCAGCCTGACAGCATTTCATGACTTCGTGACGCTGCCCGGCAGCCTCGTTCTGGGCTTTGCCTTGCTGGAAGGGCGCATCGACCCGGATGAGGCGGTGCGCCTCTCCGAGTTGGACGCCCTCTGGCAGGAGCGGTTCTGGGGCGCGGATGACGAGGCCGTGGAGAACCGCGCGCGCAAGGCCACGGCCCTTGGGCATGCATACCATTTTCTAAAATTGACTCGGGAGAGAACCGTATGATCCTTCACGTCGACAAGGCAGAAGACCTCGCCAGTCGCGAAACCATCGCATCAATGAGCGGCCTGGAATTCATCCAGGCGATCCAGAGGGGGGAGCTTCCCGCGCCGCCCATCAGCAAGACGCTGGATTACTGGATGGAAGAAGCCGTCGAGGGCAAGGTGACCTTTCGCGGAAAGCCGTCCTTCAAGGCGATGAACCCCATCGGCACGATCCACGGCGGCTGGTTCGGAACGCTTCTGGACAGTTGCATGGCCTGCGCGGTGCAGACGATGCTACCCGTCGGGCTGGGCTATACGACGCTGGAATACAAGGTGAACGTCATTCGGCCGCTGTTTTCCGATTCCGACGAAGTGCTGGCCATAGGGGAGGCGAGCCATGTCGGTCGCCGTACCGGCATTGCGGAGGGGCGTATCGTCGGCGCGCAGGATGGCAAGCTTTATGCCACGGCTTCGACCACCTGTATGGTGTTCTCACTCTGAAGCGGGCGGCGGCAGGAACCCGTAGGACGACAGGATTTCCTGCGCCGCATCGCTGAGGAGGTATTCAGCGAAATCCGCCCCGCGCGGGGTCAGTACCAGGGCCTCGTAGGTGATCGGATCGTGGCTTCTTGAATCGATGCGATCCACCTGAAGATCGGGATATTCAATCGCATCGGTCGCATAGACGATGCCGTGCGGGGCGTGCCCCCGCACCACCCAACCCAGCGCATCCCGCACGTTCGTGGCCAGGATCAGGCGACCTTCCAGATCACTCCAATCGCCGGAATGAACCAGGCTTTGCCGTGCATATTGTCCCGCCGGCACGGCGTCAGGATCGGCCAGTGCAATCCGCCCCGATCCGGTTCGGGCTGTGAGGGCAGGGTTCGGTTCGGTCCCGATCCATACCAGGGCATTGCTGGCAATGGTGCGCGATTGCGTGCCCAGATCCTGATCGGTCAACCAAGTGACCCAGGCTGTGTTCGCACTGATATACAGGTCAGCAGGTACGCCCTGTTGAATCTGGCGCGCCAACACACCGCTGCCGGCATGTACCGCCTGAATTTCGCTGCCGGGGCTGCGTGTCGCATAGTCGTTGGCCAGCGTGCCGATCACCTCGGACATGGATGCCGCGACCAGTACGCGAACTGATTCGGCCCGTGCGGGAGACACCATCGTCAGCACGGCGGCGAAGAGGGCTGATTTGAACCGGCGAAAGGTCATGCTGCGGGTGACTTTCAACTAAATGGTAAAAATTTTTCCCTGCGAATTCATCGAAGCGTCATCACAGGACGGCGGGGTTCACAAGTGCAGAACGCGGGCTCGCGATATTGAGACAACAGGGCTGACCTATCATTTCTCGTGATGGCGACCAGTGCGAACCATGGTCAGTGATGTGGCTGGTATGGCTGATCCGTCTGTGGGTTGTGTCACGCCTGTGTAAATCCTGCACACGCTTAGCGTGAATTATATGCCGCGAATTTCGCGGTATTTCGCGCCGCCAGCCCAGTTGTGTCAGAGAAGCTGACATAATTGGCGCTTGCACACGTGCCCTTGACGACTGCCGCTCGCCTTGTCCACACTTTGGTTCGGCCCCAAGGGCTGCAAACACATCCCGGCCAAAGGTCGGCTCCCGTTGTATTGGGCAGCGGGCTACCCAGGGAAGAGGTATTCTATGACAAAATCCGTATTCTTCGGCGCACTTGCAACAGCAGGCCTGCTTGCAGGTGCTGCATCCGCACAGACGCTGGCGGAAGTTCAGGAACGCGACACGCTGCGCTGCGGCGTGACGACAGGTCTCGTGGGCTTCGCCGCTCCGAATGAGGAAGGTGAGTGGGAAGGCTTCGACGTCGCCATCTGTCGCGCAGTCGCAGCCGCGGTTCTGGGCGATGGCTCGAAGGTCGAGTTCATCCCGACGACCGGCTCCACACGCTTCACGGCGCTTGCATCCGGCGAAATCGATCTGCTGGCGCGTAACACCACCTGGACGTTCTCGCGCGATGTCGATCTCGAATTCGAATTCGCCGGTGTGAACTACTATGACGGTCAGGGCTTCCTGGTTCGCAAGGATCTGGGCGTGACCTCGGCGAACGAACTGGACGGCGCGACCGTCTGCATCCAGACCGGCACCACGACCGAGCTCAACCTCGCCGATTTCTTCCGTGCGAACGACATGTCCTACGAGCCGGTTCCGATCGAGACCAACGCAGAGGCACAGCAGCAGTACCTGGCAAACGCGTGTGACGTCTACACGACCGACGCATCCGGCCTGGCTGCAACCCGCGCCTCGTTCGAAAACCCCGGCGACCACATGCTGCTGCCCGAGATTATCTCCAAGGAGCCGCTCGGCCCGCTCGTTCGTCACGGCGACAACGCATGGGGTGATATCGCGCGCTGGACGCTGAACGCACTGATCGCTGCCGAGGAACTGGGCGTCACCTCCGAGAACCTCGAAGAGATGGCCGCAGGCACCGACAACCCCGAGATCAACCGTCTGCTGGGAAGCGAAGGCAACCTGGGTGAGATGCTCGGCCTGTCCTCCGACTGGGCCGTCAACGCGATTTCCGCCGGCGGCAACTACGGTGAGATCTTCGAGGACAACATCGGCGCAGACACAGCGATCGGCCTTGATCGTGGCCTGAACGCACAGTGGACCAATGGCGGCCTGCTCTACAGCCCGCCGTTCCGTTGATCTGAACGACCTGGAGGGGCGCGCCATTGGCGCGCCCCTCAACTATTGGGGGACCGTGGCGGGAACCACCGGCGACAGACCGGGGCATCGCTCGTAACCAATCGCTCCCATTGAGGAGCTTACCAGGGAAGAGGGGCGGGTATGACCGCGATGACCGACACGCAGTCTGACCAAGGGTTTCATCCCAGTCAGCTGATCTACGATACCAGATACCGTTCCATAACGATCCAGATCATCGCACTGATCTGCGTTCTCGCCGGATTTGGATGGCTCATCAACAATGCTGTCACGAATCTCGCGGCCGCCGGACAGGATTTCAATTTCGACTTCCTGGGCAATGTCGCCGGTTACGACATCAACCAGAAAATCATCGATTACGACAGCCAGATGACGCATGGCCGGGCCACTCTCGTGGGGCTGCTCAACACGCTGCTCGTGGCCGTTCTGGGCTGCATCACCTGTACGGTGATCGGTGTCACGATGGGTGTCCTGCGGTTGAGCAACAACTGGATCGTGCAAAAGCTCGCCACCGTCTATGTCGAGGGATTCCGCAACGTGCCGGTTCTGCTGTGGATCGTTCTGACCATGGGCGTGATGATCAAGTTGCCACCGGATCCGCGCGCGTTTCGCAGCGGCGATGCGTCCATGATCCTGTGGGACAGTGTCGCGATTACCAACCGCGGCGTCTATGTTCCGCGCATTATCTATGAGGCCGGTTCCTCAATCGTGGTCGGTGTGCTGATCCTCTCGATTATCGGCATCTTCGCGTTCCGCCGTCTGGCGCGCAAACGGCAGGAGGCGACGGGGGCGATTCTGCCGGTGTTCTGGGTCAGCCTCGGCCTGCTCTTCATTCCCGTGATCATCGCGCAGTTCGTGATGGGGTCGCCGGTCAGTCTGCAAAACCCGTATTTCCGGGGATTCAACTTTACCGATGGTGTGCATCTGCGGAACTCACTGATCGCGCTCTGGCTGGCCTTGTCGCTATATACCGGGGCGTTCGTCGCGGAAAACGTCCGGGCGGGTATCCTTGCCGTCAGCAAGGGACAGACCGAGGCGGCGGCGGCGCTGGGCATTCGTCCGCGCCGGATCATGAACCTCGTCGTGCTGCCGCAGGCGATGCGCGTGATCGTTCCGCCCATGATCTCGAACTACCTGAACCTGACCAAGAACTCGTCGCTGGCTCTGGCGATCGGCTACATGGATCTGACGGGTACGTTGGGTAACATCACCCGCAACCAGACCGGGCGGGAGATGGAATGCGTTCTGTTGTTGATGGGCATCTACCTGATCCTGTCGCTGGGCATCTCGAGCCTCGGCAATCTGTACAACAATTCCGTCAAGCTGAAGGAGCGCTGAGATGAGCGATACGCATGCAAACAGCATCGCCTTCGTGCGCGATACGGAATTGCCACCGGCGCCACCGCCTGTGGCGGAAACAGGTGTGATCAGATGGATGCGGGAAAATCTGTTCTCCTCGGTCCTGAATGCGGTCCTGACCGTGCTCAGCCTGCTGGTGATCTTCATGGTGCTGCGGGGCATGATCCCGTGGTTCTGGAATTCCACCTGGAACGCAAACTCGCTGTCTGAATGCCGGGAAATGGGGTCCGGGGCGTGCTTTGCCGTGATCCGTGAGCGGTGGCCGCAGTTCTTCTTCGGTTTCTACCCCAACACGGAATACTGGCGGCCGGTTCTGACATTCTTTCTGCTGTTCCCCGCCATAGCACCTGTGCTGTTCAACAGGGTGCCGAAGCAAGCGCTCCTGTTCAGCATGCTCTATCCCTTCATCGGCTACTGGCTGATCTGGGGCGGGTCGTTGGGCGGACCGGTGGGAACGTTGCTGGGCGTGGTTGCGGCCTATCTGGTCTACCGCGTTCTGGTGCAGCACTCGACGGTGCTGGCACTGCTCGCCGGGGTTGCGGTGCTGATCATCTGGATGCTGTTCCTGAACGATTTCGTCATCGGGCAGCTGTCAAACCTGTTCGGCCCCGGGCTGGAGCAAGTTGATAGCCGCATGATTGGTGGCTTCTTGCTGACGATGATTCTGGGCATCGTGTCGATCTCGCTGGCTCTGCCCATTGGCATCCTGCTGGCGCTGGGGCGTCAATCGGACCTGCTGATCATCAAGGCGATCTGTATCGGCTTCATCGAGTTCATTCGCGGTGTGCCATTGATCACCCTGCTGTTCGTGGCAAACGTCTTGCTGTCCTACTTCCTGCCGCCGGACACCACATTCGATCTGGTGCTGCGCGTAATCATCCTGATCACCATGTTCGCGTCCGCCTATCTTGCGGAAGTGATCCGGGGCGGGCTGGCGGCCTTGCCGCGCGGGCAGTACGAGGCGGCGGATTCGCTGGGGCTCGACTACTGGCAGGCGATCCGTCTGATCATCCTGCCGCAGGCGTTGAAGATCTCGATTCCCGGCATCGTGAACGTGTTCATCGGTGTGTACAAGGATACGACGCTCGTCTCGATCATCTCCATGTACGACCCGCTGGGCGTGGTGCAGCCGATCCTGTCGGATGCGGACTGGAACGGGATCCTGTGGGAGCTTTACGGCTTCGTCGCGCTCTTCTTCTTCATCAGCTGCTACAGCATGTCTCAATATTCGCGGTATCTGGAGAACAAACTCCGTACCGACCATCGTTAAGGGAGCCGTTCACATGGCAATGGCAGAAAACACCGCAAAGATCCCCGGCGTCAGCGATGAGGTCGCGATCTCCATCCGCAACATGAACAAGTGGTACGGCGATTTCCACGTTCTGCGCGACATCGACCTGACGGTGCAGCGCGGCGAACGGATCGTCATCTGCGGACCGTCCGGTTCGGGCAAGTCCACGCTGATCCGCTGCATTAACGCGTTGGAGGAGCATCAGAAGGGTGAGATCGTGGTGGATGGCACTGTGCTGTCCTCCGACCTCAAGAACATCGACAAGATCCGGTCCGAGGTCGGCATGTGCTTCCAGCACTTCAACCTTTTCCCGCATCTGACGATCCTTGAGAACTGCACCCTGGCTCCGATCTGGGTGCGCAAGATGCCCAAGGCCGAGGCCGAGGAAATCGCGATGCATTTCCTGACCAAGGTGAAGATCCCCGAGCAGGCGGACAAGTATCCCGGCCAGCTGTCGGGCGGTCAGCAGCAGCGTGTGGCGATCGCGCGTTCGCTGTGCATGAAACCTCGGATCATGCTGTTCGATGAGCCGACTTCGGCGCTGGACCCCGAGATGATCAAGGAGGTGCTCGACACCATGGTCTCCCTCGCGGAGGAAGGCATGACGATGCTGTGCGTGACGCATGAGATGGGCTTTGCCCGTCAGGTCGCGAACCGCGTCATCTTCATGGATGCCGGCCAGATCGTGGAGCAGAACGAGCCCGAGGAATTCTTCAACAATCCCAAGAGCGAGCGGACACAACTGTTCCTCAGCCAGATCCTGGGTCACTGAGCATCCGAGCATTGCTTCAAAGGGCGCCGGGGAAACTTCCGGCGCCCTTCGCATGAAAGATACCTTTTTAATTCAAGGGCATACGATCCTTGACGCGAAAACGTCCTTCCCCGTACTGGGATCCGATCCGAAGGCTCCTAGTTAAGGGTTGAAACCCTTTCATCCCGATCGAGGCCCGAACGTGCAGCAGACCGTGCCATACGAAGCCGGCCCTTGGAGATTCCTGCCGTCGGCGGTGATGGCGGCAGCCTTTGCGTGGTTCGCGACGTTTTTGCCTTCCGCCAGCGCGGGTCAAACGGCGGAGCTTGTGTTCCCCTGGGTGCCCACGTTGGGAATCGACATCGCCTTCCGGCTGGACGCCCTGTCCTTGCTGTTCTCGCTTCTGATTACGGGCGTCGGCGCGATCTGCTTTCTGTATTCGGCCGAATATTTCCATAACGACCGCCGGTTGAAGCGGCTGTTAACGCTGATGGTGCTGTTCGCTATGTCGATGTTGGGCGTCGTGCTGGCCGACGACGCCGTGACATTATTCGTGGCGTGGGAGTGCACGACGATCACATCGTTCCTGCTCGTCGGCTTCGATCATCACAAGGCCGATGCCCGCTACAAGGCGCAACAGGCCCTGCTGGTGACGGGCATGGGGGGGCTGGCGCTGATGGCCGGCCTCATCATCATGGGGACCGTCGCGGGAACGTTCCGTCTGTCTGAAATGGCGGATTTCGCAGGCTTCACATCCGATCCACTGTATCCCGCGATGCTGATCCTGGTTCTGATCGGTTGTTTTACCAAATCTGCACAGTTTCCATTCCATTTCTGGCTGCCGGGCGCGATGGCGGCACCGACGCCGGTATCGGCCTATCTGCACTCCGCCACCATGGTGAAGGCCGGGGTCTATCTGGTCGCACGGATGACGCCGATGTTGGGCGGTACGGAGGTTTGGTCCTGGACGCTGAGTCTGGTCGGCGCGACGACGATGGTGGTGGCCAGCTTCTGGGCGCTCCGCCAATCCGATCTGAAGCTGATGTTGGCCTGGACCACGCTGATGGGGCTGGGCGCACTCATGCTCGGCCTGGGCGGTGGGGGGTATTACGCGATCGGCGGCGCGATGACCTTCATTGTTGTCCACGCGTTCTACAAGGCGGCCCTCTTCCTGGGTGTCGGGTTGTTGGACAAGGGTGCCGGCACGCGCGAGGTGGGTGAACTCGGTGGGCTACGTGGGGCCATGCCCATGTCGTTCATCATCATTGCGCTCGCCGCGGCGAGCATGGCGGGATTGCCGCCTTTCGTCGGGTTCATCGGCAAGGAGCTGATCTACGAGGGTGCCTTGCATGCCACGACCGAGGAGATCTTCGTGCTGACCATGGCGGTCACGGCGAATGCGCTGATGGTCGCGGTGGCATTGGTTCTGGCCATCCGGCCGTTCTTCGGCACGTTCCGCGCCCCACACGCGGCACCGGCGGATCCCTCGATCCTGATGTGGGGCGGCCCGGCCTTGCTCGCGCTGGGCGGGCTCGGGCTCGGGCTGGTGCCGGGACCTTTCGGCGCCCTGATCGGCCAGATCACCGAAATCGTGCGGGCCGCGCCGGGCGCGCCGGAACTCAAGCTCTGGCACGGGGTGAACGGTGCATTGATGCTGTCCTTGCTGACATTCGCGCTGGGCGGTGTCTTTTTCTGGGGAGTGCCACAACTTCGTGCCGCGCTGATCCGTGAGGAAGACCGCGTGCCCGACAGTGCGGCGGTCTACGATATCTTGCTCAATGCGATGCGCGATACGGCGGCCTGGGTTGCGCGAACGACGCAGAACGGACGCATGATGTCATATCTGCGGGTCACGTTCACGACCCTGGCGCTGATGGTCTGGGGGGCGATTTTCGTCGGTGCGGGGGCGGTCGCGCAGATTGATCCGGATATTCCGTTGTTCCATTGGGGGCTGGTCATCGCCATTGCGGCCAGCCTGTCCACCATCATCTTTACCGGATCCCGCTTGGTCGCGATCACGGCGCTGGGCGGCATCGGCCTGGCGATTGCGGTGATTTACGTGCTGTATTCCGCGATCGACGTGGCAATGACGCAATTGTTGACCGAAACCCTGATCGTCGTGTTCGTCGCGGTGGCGTTTACCAAACTGCCCCGGGCCGGGACGGGAGCTTTGCGGATCGGTGACGCGATCATCGCCGCGATTCTGGGCTTGGGCGTGACGTTCGCCCTGCTGGCCGTTCTGGGCAGCGGGCTGGAGCAGGATGTCAGCGCGTTCTATCTGGAAGCGGCGTATCCGCAAGCGGCCGGTCGCAACATCGTCAACGTGATCCTGGTGGATTTCCGCGCTCTGGATACGCTGGGTGAGGTCGCTGTGGTTCTGATCGCAGGCATCGCGGCACTGGCCGCTCTGCGCGCCGGGCGGGAGGTGAAGAAATGAACTCGATCATCCTGCGGACCGGAACCCGCGCGCTGATTCCGGTCTTTCTGTTCGTCGCACTAATGACGCTCTGGCGGGGACACAACGATCCCGGTGGTGGGTTCATCGGCGGGCTGCTGGCGGCGATCTGCGTGGCGCTGATCGAGAAGGCCTTCGGCGTTGCGCAAGCTCGTCGGTGGTTGATCCTGCCGCCCATGATGATCGCTGGCATCGGGCTGAGCTGTGCCATCCTCAGTGGTTTGTGGGGTGCGCTTGCCAACGGCTGGTTCCTCAGCAGTGTTTGGCCGCTCTATGCAAACGTCGATGGCAAATGGGAAGGTCTGGCCGCAGGTTCGATTCTGTTGTTCGACAGCGGTGTGTTTCTGGTCGTCGTGGGCGTGGTCAGCGCGATTCTGTTCGCGTTGGAGGAAGCCGGCGTGCCCGAAAGCAGGAAGGACGAACCCTGATGGAAACCATTGTTGCGGTCCTCGCCGGTTTGCTGGTCGCAGGCGGTGCCTACCTGATGCTGTCGGGCAATCTGGTGCGCTATATCCTCGGTCTGACGATCCTGTCCAATGCTGCGAACCTGGTGATTTTCGCGGCGGGGCGCATGGCGAAGGCGGCTCCGGCCCTGACGGCATATGGCGCGGACGCCCCTGCCGCCGGTGTGGCCAACCCTGTGCCGCAGGCGCTGATCCTGACGGCAATCGTTATCGGGTTCGGGCTGTTCTGCTTTGCACTGACCCTTGCCTATCGGGCGTTCTACGCAATGGGAACGGCACGGATGGATGCGATGCGCATCGCAGAACCGCGTGAGGATCGTGGATGATACTGGTCTGGCCATTTCTGATCCCGCTGATATCCGCCGCGCTGATGGTCCTGCTGCGAAGCCGGGAGAACGTCCAGCGCTGGGGCTCCGTCGCGGCTGCGGTCGCACTGCTGATCGCCTCGCTGGCCCTGTTGGTGCGCGTATTGTCCGAAGGTCCGGTGGCCGTGCAGGTCGGCGGTTGGCCGGCGCCGTTCGGAATTACCCTGGTCGCGGATTTGCTGAGTGCGGCAATGGTCTTCATCACCGGGATCGTGGCCGTGGCCGTGGCGATCTACGGGTTGGAGGAGATCGACCGGCGTGAAAGCTGGCACGGCCATCATGCGCTGGTTCAGGCCCTGCTGGCCGGTGTTTGCGGGGCGTTTTTGACGGGGGATATCTTCAACCTCTACGTTTGGTTCGAGATCATGCTGATCGCGTCCTTCGGTCTTCTGGTGGTGAACGGGACCAGAAAATCGGCGGATGGCGCGGTGAAATATGTCGGCCTGAACCTGATCGCCACCTTTGCGTTCCTTTCCGGGGTCGGGCTGCTTTACGGCGTCACCGGCACGTTGAACATGGCCGATCTGTCACAACGGTTGGAGGGAAGGCAGGAGGAAGTCGCGGTGCTGGTCAGCGCGATGTTGCTGATGTTCGCGTTCGGCGCAAAGGCCGCGATGTTCCCCGTCTTCAACTGGCTGCCTGCGAGCTATCACACCCCGTCAGTGACGACATCGGCCCTGTTTTCCGCCTTGCTGACCAAGGTCGGGGTTTACGCCCTGATCCGCACGTTCACCCTGATTTACGATCTGGATGTTCCGCTGGTGCGCGGAACGCTGTTGTGGGGCTCTGTCGCGACGATGGTCGTGGGCGTTCTGGGCGCAGCGGCGCAGAACCATTTCCGGCGTATTCTGGGTTTCCACATCATCAGTCAGATCGGCTACATGGTTCTGGGTCTCGCATTGGCCACGCCGGCTGCCCTGCTGGGGGCGATCTTCTATCTGTTTCACCATATCATCGTGAAGGCGAACCTGTTCCTGATCGCCGGGGCGGCGCGGAAACTGACCGGATCGGAGGATTTGCCAAAGATCGGCGGGCTCTATGCGGCAACACCGCTGCTTGCCGTGCTGTTTCTGATTCCCGCGCTCAGCCTTGCTGGTATCCCGCCTTTGTCGGGGTTCTGGGCCAAGTTCCTGATCGTAAGCGCCAGTCTGGACATGCAATCGTGGTTCATCGCCTTCGTGGCCCTCGCCGTGGGGCTGCTGACATTGTATTCCATGTCGAAGATCTGGTTGGAGGTGTTCTGGAAACCGCATCCTGACGGTGACCAGGCAATAGAAGGCACGCTGCCCGTTGCCATGCTGGTGCCAATCGTCGGTCTTGGTATCATGACGGTTACGATAGGGCTCGCCGCGGGGCTGTTCGTCGATGCCGCTATGGTGGCGGCGGAGCAAATCCTCAGCCCTCATGCCTACATAGATGCCGTATTGGGAGCACGCCAATGAAACATCTGCTGCGCCCGTTCTGGGTTCTGAACCTGCTGTTGTATTTCGTCTGGGATCTGCTGTGGTCCTCGCTCGAAGTGGCGTGGGACGTTCTGACCCCGCAGGATCGTGCCCGGCCCAGGGTGCTGCTGCTGCCGCTCGACGCGCGCTCCGATGCGGAAATCATGGCGACGGCGAACCTTATCAGTCTGACCCCCGGATCATTGAGCATCGATGTCAGCGACGATCGCGCAACGCTGATGATCCACACCATGTTCGGCGCGGAGGACCCGGAGGGCACGAAGAATAGCCTTAAACGTGGGATCGAGCGACGTGTGCTGAGGGTGCTGCGATGATCTTTCTGGGATTGAGCCTGTCTGGCCCGCTGGGATGGGCGCTTACCATTTCGGCCGGGATGATCATGGTCGCGTCTACTCTGATCGTGTGGCGGCTGTTAAGCGGGCCCTCACTCAGCGATCGTGTGGTGGCGCTGGATACGCTGTCACTGCTTCTGGTTTCGTTCATCGTGATCTTTTCCGTGGCGTCCGGGGTCAGCGCCTATCTGGATGCGGCGCTGGTGCTGTCACTCGTGGCCTTTCTGAGCACGGTGGCTTTCGCGCGGTTTATCGAGAGAACAATCGCCCGGGGAGGCACGGATGAGTGAGTGGATCGCATCGGGTCTGATCCTGACCGGCTCGACCTTCATACTGATCGCGGCAATCGGCCTCGTGAAGATGCGAGACGTGTATCTGCGAATGCATGCGGCGACCAAGACGGGGTCTCTGGGGCTGGGGTTGATCTGTAGCGGGGCAATCGTGCTGGCTGACAACTGGACCGCACGCGTTGAAATAGGGCTGATCCTCGTCTTTATGCTGGTGACGGCGCCGATCGGGGCGCATCTGATCGGACGGGCCGCATTTCGTGCGGGCGTTCCGTTTTCCAGTCGAACCCAGTTCGATGCGGGGTGCGAGGGATTCGGTTCCCCGCGCCGTGCGAACAGTGACGATCAACAAGCTTGATTTTACATCAGGATAGCTTATCTCAGACCCATTCCGGCATGACATGCTTTGACGCTGCGGCACTGAACCGCCCAGTCTCTCACATGCGTTGATTGCAAGGCAGCAATGTCCTAAATGGGACTTCTGTGAATTTTTGATGAACGTATATATCGGCGTTCCTAGCAGTTTGAGAAGAGACGAGGACGACATGTTCGACGATTTCGACGGGCAGGCATGGTCGAACGACCAGGGTAATCGCGCACAAAAGCTGTTTGCAGCAGTCGTGCTTGCGGCCCTTGACGATGCTATTGCTGATGACAAGAAATATGGCAACGGCCCTGACGTGATCGCACGCTGGGCGCGCAGCCGCGATGGCCGTGAAGTGCTGATGTGTGCGGGCATCGACCCGACGGAGCGGTGCGTGACCGGCCTGATGGAATTCGTGAAAAAGGGTGTCCGGACCTCGGTCGCGCTCAGCCGTGAAGAGAGTGAGCGTCGGGCCGCCGCCTGACATTAATTTTCGATGCGCTGCAAAAAGGGTTGCCCTCAGGGGCAACCCTTTTCCGTTGGCGACATGGTCAGAGCGCTAACGTGCGAACATGCTTGTCGCGGTTTGGGCGGCATAGCTGACTGCCGCGATCCGATCGAACCCGATCTCCCCCCGTGGTTCGTTTCGGTTATGCTGTCATGGCTGTAGGCGAGACCACAGGCCGAAATTTCGGTCCGTGTGCTGTTCTGTCCATCGACCTCACTTAATTGCAGCGCTCCAGCCAATCGCGTCGGAGGGACTTCCAGAGTTGCGCGCCAAGTTCTCTGAAGTAATCCGCCTGCGCGCGCTGGGTGCCGAAGGTCATGAGGGCAGATTTCGGCCTGACTACGGCAGATATCTGTGCCCCGGTCAGCCCGCTGCGCAGGCAGTCGTTCGCGAAATGCCATAGATCACGATGGCGGTCAGCCTTTGCTCAGTTATCCATCTTCAGCGCGTTGATAAACGCTTCCTGCGGGATTTCGACCCGGCCGAACTGACGCATCTTCTTTTTGCCGGCCTTCTGCTTGTCGAGCAGCTTGCGCTTGCGGGTCGCGTCGCCGCCGTAGCATTTGGCGGTCACGTCCTTGCGCAGCGCGGAGATGGTTTCGCGCGCGATGATGCGACCCCCGACGGCGGCTTGAATCGGAATCTTGAACATGTGCTGTGGGATCAGCTCCTTGAGCTTTTCGCACAGAACGCGACCGCGTGCGTCGGCACGGGTGCGGTGGACCATCATGCTGAGCGCGTCCACCGGCTCGTCGTTGACCAGCACCTGCATCTTGACCAGCTGATCCTCCTGATAGCCGGTCATCTGGTAGTCGAAGCTGGCATAGCCCTTGGTCACGGATTTCAGACGGTCGTAGAAATCGAAGACAACCTCGTTCAGCGGCAGGTCATAGACGACCATCGCGCGGGTGCCGGCATAGGTCAGGTCGAGTTGCACGCCGCGACGGTCCTGGCAAAGCTTCAGCACATCACCGAGATACTCATCAGGCACGAGGATCGTCGCCTTGATTCGCGGCTCCTCCACCCGGTCCACCTTGACCATGTCGGGCATATCGGCGGGGTTGTGCAGGTCGATCATCGTGCCATCCGTCATGTGCACGTGATAGATCACCGAGGGCGCGGTGGTGATCAGTTCGATGTTGTATTCCCGCTCCAACCGGTCGCGGATAACCTCCAGATGCAGCAGGCCAAGGAAACCACAACGGAAGCCGAAGCCGAGCGCGGCAGAGGTTTCCATTTCGGAACTGAAGGAGGCGTCGTTCAGGCGCAGCTTGTCGATGGCATCGCGCAGATCCTCGAACTCGGCTGAATCCACCGGGAACAGGCCGCAGAACACCACGGGAATCGAGGGCGCGAAGCCGGGAAGCATCGTCTCGGTGCCCTTCTTCTCCGTCGTGATGGTGTCGCCGACGGAGGTGTCGCGCACCTCCTTGATGCTGGCGGTCATGAACCCGATCTCACCAGGTCCGAGCACGTCGGTCGCCTGCATTCCGGGGCGGAACACGCCGACGCGGTCCACCGGATGGATGGTCCCGTTCGACATGAACTTGATGCGGTCGCCCTTGCGTAGCTTTCCATCGATGATGCGGACCAGCACGACGACGCCCAGATAGGCGTCGTACCATGAATCCACCAGCATCGCCTTGAGCGGGGCGTCCGCGTCACCGGTGGGGGCGGGCAGGCGGGTGACGATCGCCTCCAGCACCTCGGGGATGCCGATGCCCGTCTTGGCGGAGATCATCACGGCCTCGGACGCATCAATGCCGATCACGTCCTCGATCTGTTCCTTCACCCGGTCGGGTTCGGCGGCGGGCAGGTCGATCTTGTTGAGGACGGGCACAATCTCGTGGTCCGCGTCGATGGCCTGATAGACATTGGCGAGGGTCTGCGCCTCCACCCCTTGCGAGGCATCGACCACCAGCAGCGACCCCTCGACCGCGCGCATGGAGCGCGACACCTCATAGGCGAAATCGACATGGCCGGGCGTGTCGATCAGATTAAGCACGTAGGATTTACCGTCCTGCGCGACATAGTCGATACGCACGGTCTGCGCCTTGATCGTGATGCCGCGTTCGCGTTCGATATCCATCGAATCCAGCAACTGCGCCTTCATATCGCGATCTGCGACGGTGGCGGTGGACTGGATCAACCGGTCCGCCAGCGTGGATTTGCCGTGGTCGATATGGGCCACGATCGAAAAATTGCGGATACGGGATAGATCGGTCATCGGTCACGCCTATTTGGGGTCTGACCGATGACCTGCCAAGAAATGATGGTTTTGTCCATGCGGCTTAGCGAATTGGCACGTCCGAAGGTCAGAGAATTCGGGCAAGCTCGCGCGCGCGCGCCTCGATCAGGTCGAACATCTGGTCAAAACTGCCGTCATAATAGGGGTCCGGCACTTCGGCTCCGTCCAGGAACAGGTCGATGCCGGCCGTGGCATCCTCGGGTGCCATGCCGTAAAGGTCCGCAACGTTCTGACGGTCCATCGCCAGGATCGTGTCGAAGCGAATGAAGTCATCGGGCCTGACCTTTCGGGCGCGCAGGTGAGCGTAGTTGTAACCGCGGCGGTGCCCCTCGGTCTGGGCACGGGGATCGGGCGGGACGCCTGCGTGCCATGCCCCGGTTCCCGCGCTGTCCAGGTGCAGGTGCGGCGCATGATGGCGCAACACAGCCTCCGCCGCTGGTGAACGGCAGATATTACCCAGACACACCAGCAAGATGCTCTTCGTCATGTTTGTTCGTCCCCTGCGCAGCCCCGAAATCGCACGATGCGACCGTCCCCTCGTGGCAATTCGGCGATGATAAGCATAGCGTGCAGCGTTTAAAAAGATCGCGGCGCGGCCTTTGAGTGGAGTTGCGTCCCTGCCGTCACCCCTGAAATGCGCCCAACGCGTTAATCGAAAACAGAAAAGCCCCGCAGACAGACTGCGGGGCGTTCCTGAAAATTCTGATGCTTTGGTCGGTTCAGGCGGCGGATTGTGCGGCCTGAATGTCCTTTTTGACCTTGGCCGCTGCCGGGGACAGATCGGCGTCCTTCGCCTTGGCAAGGAAGCTGTCCAGGCCGCCGCGGTGATCGACGCTGCGCATTGCAGCAGCGGAGATGCGGAACTTGAACGCGCGGCCCAATGTGTCCGACAGCAGCGTGACGTCATTCAGGTTCGGCAAGAACCGACGACGGGTACGATTTTTCGCGTGGCTGACATTGTTGCCTGTCAGAACGCCTTTTCCAGTCAACTCGCAACGACGCGACATGGTGAGCCCCTTTTTCCGTGACCCGCAGGTCAGAGATTTTTTGGATCAGCGAAGCGCACACCAATGCGGGCGGGCCGTCGCCTTCATTCAATTTCGAGCCGTTTCCTTAGCCACGTGGCGGCGGGGCGTCAAGGGGCATCGGGGGTTTGCGGCGCAACCGGGGCAGATAGGAACCGATCGAGCGCCATATCCGCCGCAGCCTCTGCCGGAATATCGCCGTTCGCGACCGAAACACGCAGATCGCTGAGCAGGGCGCGGACCTGCGAATCGGCATTCAGGCGGGTGCGCAGACCCTGCTCGATCTCACGCTCCATCCATTGAACGGCCTGTTTTCGGCGCGTCTCAACCAGGATGCCGGTCTCTCTGCGCCAGTCCGCGAGGTCCTGCATCGCCTGCCAGGCTTCCTCCAGACCGGAATTGTCCAGCGCGGAAACCGGCATGGCGCGGGGCCACCCCTCCGGATCGTGGGGGCGTTTGCGCAACAAACGCAGCGCGCCGGCATAGTCGGCCACGGTTCGCACGGCGGTGGCCCGCAGGTCGCCATCCGCCTTGTTTACCAGGATGAGGTCAGCGATTTCCATGATGCCGCGTTTGACGCCTTGCAACTCATCCCCACCACCGGGCGCCAGCAGCAGCACGAACAGGTCGGTCATGTCCGCGACCATCGTTTCGGACTGGCCGACGCCGACGGTTTCGACCAGCACGATGTCGTGGCCAGCGGCCTCACACAGGCGGATCGCCTCACGCGTGCGGCGCGCCACACCGCCGAGCGCGGATTGCGAGGGGGAGGGGCGGATGAATGCTTCGGGCGCGCGGCTGAGCTGCTCCATCCGGGTCTTGTCCCCCAGAATGGAGCCGCCGGACCGGGCGGAGGACGGATCGACTGCCAGCACTGCCACCCGGTGCCCCGCCGCGACCAGCATCAGGCCGAACGCCTCGATGAACGTGGATTTGCCGACACCGGGCGTTCCCGACAGCCCGATGCGCAGCGCCGTCCGCTCAGGCAGCCCCGTCAGAAGGTCACGCGCATCCTGCCGATCCTGCGGGCGGGAGGATTCGATCAGCGTGATGGCGCGGGCCAATGCGGTGCGGTTGCCTGCGCACAGCGCCTCGACATCTATGCTGCGACGCCCCATCTATCCCTCCGTAATCTGCTTCAAGGGCCTGCATGAAGCCCGCTTCACGTGGAGGTGATCGGTGCGCACGATGTATGCGGCCGCCTCCACGCCTATAGTGGGGCAGACCATAGCTTCGGTGTTCAGGGAGTGGAAGATGCGTAGAGTTTTGAGTGCGATGTTGCTGATCGTGGCAGGCGGGGCCGCACAGGCGGAACCGTTCACCCACAATTACGATGTGCGGTTCGCGGGGCTGCGCGTGGCGTCGGCCACGGTGCAGGGGAACGTCACGCCGACATCCTATAACGCGGCGGCACGGTTGGAGGCACGCGGTCTGGCCGGGCTTTTCACCTCGGGCGATTTCAACGCTTCGGTCCGGGGTACGCGGACCGGACCCGCCGGTTTCATGCCTCAGGCCTTCGCGCAGGTGACCGAGGGCAGCGATGCATCGCGGCTCGATCTGGTCTATCGGGGGGGGATGCCCGTCTCCGCCGTGTCCAGCCCCGTGCGTGCGGCGGATGAGCGTGCGGTGCCAACATTGAGCAAGCAGGCGGGCACCGTTGATTTTCTGACAGCAGTCGTCGCCCTGACCTATCCCGGCACAGCCGAGGAGATCTGCAACCGCAGTTTCGACAGCTTCACCCTGACGAAGCGTGTGCGGATCGAGGGCGACGGCTTGATCCCCGGCACCCAGAGCTGCCGTGTCATCTATCGCAAGGTGAACCCCGAAACGTTGCAGACCCGCGATCCTGAACCCTACACGCTGGAATTGCGGCCAACCACGGACGGTCAGTTCGAGGTGGCGCGTATTCTGGGCCCCTCGGAATTCGGGCAGACGGTGATTTCGCGCACCAACTGATGCTTGAGCCATTGCCCGCGCGGGTCTAAGCAGGCGCGGACCCGTTTCTGGAGGAGAGCTGTCATGCCCGATAACCGTCTGATCGTGGCGCTGGACGTGCCAAACGCTCTCGCCGGGATGGAGATGGTGCAGCGGATCGGACCCGATGTGGGGTTTTACAAGATCGGGCTGGGCATGCTGACCGGTGGCGGTCTGGCGCTGGCCAGCGAGTTGAAGGACCAGGGACACCGGGTCTTCCTCGACATGAAGCTGTTCGACATCGGCGCAACGGTCGAGGCGGCGGTGCGCGGACTGGCGCAGTTCGATCTGGATTTCCTGACGGTGCACGGCGACCCGCATGTGGTCCGCGCGGCCTGCGAGGGGGCGGCGGGAACGGATCTGAAGATACTGGCCGTGACCGTCCTGACTTCGCTGGACCGCGACGATCTGGACGCCGCGATGATGCAGGGCGGGACGATACCCGATCTGGTAGCGGAACGCGCCGGGCGGGCGTTGGAGGCCGGTGCGCACGGGGTCATCGCCTCCCCGCAGGAGGCCGCGATGATCCGCGCCTTGCCGCAGGCCGAGGGCAAGTTGATCGTGACGCCGGGTGTGCGCCCCGCCGGGGCCGAGCTGGGCGATCAGAAGCGGGTGGCAAGCCCCGCCCGGGCGATCGCGGACGGGGCCGACCACATCGTCGTGGGCCGCCCGATCTGGCAGGCGGATGATCCGCGCGCCGCCGCCGATGCGATCCTGCGTGAGCTGCGCGACGGTCCCGTCGATCATTGAGGCCGGATCGGCGGGCCTGTGCTATCCTGCCGGTTCGTAAACCCGTTTGTGCCCGTATGTAAGTATTCCGTGTGTGAGTATCATGTCCGCCATCTGTCGTGATTGCCTGTCAGATCAGCCCGGTCCCGCGCGGTGCAGGCACTGCGGTTCCCCCCGGGTGTTGCGCCATGAGGAACTGTTCGATCTGACCATGGCGCACATGGATTGCGACGCCTTCTATGCCAGCGTGGAAAAGCGGGATCATCCGCATCTGGCGAACCAGCCGCTGATCGTTGGCGGGGGCAAGCGGGGGGTCGTCTCCACCTGCTGCTATATCGCGCGAATCAAGGGTGTCCGCTCCGCCATGCCGATGTTCAAGGCGATGGAACTGTGCCCCGAAGCGGTTGTGGTGCCGGGGCGGATGGATGTCTATGTCGGCGTCTCGCGCCAGATTCGGGCAATGATGGAGGAACTGACCCCCTCGGTGCAGCCGATCAGTCTGGACGAGGCATTTCTGGACCTCAGCGGAACGCAGCGCCTGCACGGCGCCCCGCCCGCTGTCCTGCTGGCCCGGCTGGCCCGGCGTATCGAGGTGGAGCTGGGAATCACCATCTCCGTCGGATTGTCGCATAACAAGTTTCTGGCCAAGATCGCCTCCGATCTGGACAAGCCGCGCGGATTTTCCGTTATCGGCAAGGCGGAGACCATGGCCTTTCTGCATGATAAGCCCGTGGGCATCATCTGGGGCGTGGGCGCGGCCATGCGTGCGCGGCTGGAACGGGACGGCATTCGCACCATCGCCGATCTGCGGCGGTATTCCGAGGATGACCTGTTTCGCAAATATGGCAGCATGGGCGGGCATGTCTGGCGGCTGGCCCATGGCATCGACGACCGGCGGATCACCGTGCGCGAACCGGTCAAGTCGATCAGCAACGAGCGTACATTCAACGAAGACGTCTCCGATCCGGTCAGCCTGGACGGGCATTTGTGGCGGCTGGCCCTGAAAGTCTCGGACCGGGCGAAGGCGGCGGGGTTGGCGGGCAGCACCGTGAACCTGAAGTTGAAGACACGCGACTTCAAGCTGATCAGCCGTCAGGTGCGTCTGGTCGAGGCGACGCAGTTGACCGACGAGATCTATGCCGCGACGCGCCCCCTGCTGGAGCGGGAGATAAGCCGGGGACCCTTCCGACTGCTGGGGGTCGGGTTGAGCCATCTGAGCGCGTATTCCGGCAGCGATGCCGCGCCCGACCTGCTCGATCCCACAGCACCTCGCCGCAGGGCAGCGGAGCGGGCGAGCGATGCGATTCGGGGGCGTTTTGGTGCGGATGCGATCCTGAAGGGCCGCGCGCTGAGATAAGGTGCGCTGCAACATAGCAGCCATGCGCTTGATGCATGGCGGTATTCCTATTTGTTATATCTCCACAGCATTTAGGGCGTTTTGTTACAGTTCGATCACATCCTGCACTGCACCCTTGCTTTGTGTGCAGCGCACCATATAATCGATTACACAATGCTTCGGCGTTGTCGCCCTTCTTGGGCGTTTCCTCCCTAGACTTGGGCCGTGTCTTCGGACACGGCCTCTTTTTTTGGCGCGGCAGGATGCGTTCGCTATGTCACGTGGCGCGGATCGTGCCATGTAATGGAGCGATCCAGACCGGGAGCCGAAATGCAGCCTACCGCCCTTATCAGCAAACTTCTGCAAGATGTGCGTGCTTCGTACTGGTTCATTCCGGGATTGCTCGTCCTGGCGGCGGTCGCCTTGGCGGAACTGATGCAGCATCTGGACCGTGGCGCGCTGGCGCAGATGTTGCCGGTATCCCTGCGCGATACGCAGGCGGAGGGCGCGCGTGCCATGCTGTCGGTCATCGCGCAATCCGTGATCGGTGTCGCGGGGGTGATGTTCTCGATGACGGTGGTGGCCGTGTCCTTTGCCAGCAGCAATTTCGGGCCACGCCTGATTGGCAACTTCATGCGGGATCGGGCCAATCAGGTCAGCCTAGGAATCATGATCGCCACGTTCGTCTATACGATGCTGATTCTGCGCGCGGTTCAGGATCCCTCGGCCGAGGGGGCAGACCTGACCGTCGATCTGTTCGTGCCGCATCTGGCGATTCTGGTGGCGATCGGGCTGGCGTTGATCAGCGTCGTCACGATGATCTTTTTCGTGCATCACATTCCCGAGGCGATCAATCTGGCCAACATCACCTCGGGTCTGGGTGAACGTCTGGTGGCAGCTCTTCATGCCAGCGGGGAGCCGTTTGAGGATGTGTATGAAATCATGCCCGAGGGGCTGCCCGTGCAATATCTGACAGCGGGCGGTTCAGGCTATATGCGCACGCTCAACGCGGCCCGTCTGTCGCGCCTGTCGCTGGATCAGGGGTGGTGGATCGAGGTGCTGGAGGTTCCGGGCGCCTTTCTGGACGATGACAGGAATGTCCTGCGCATCCACGGCAATCCCGCTTTGAACGACGACCTGATCCGTGAGTTGCGGGGCTGTTTCGCCCTGGGACGTGAGCGGAGCGAGGATCAGAACATGATGTTCATGATCGACCAGCTGTGCGAGGTGATCGCCCGCGCCCTGTCGCCGGGTATCAACGATCCGTTCACGGCGATGAACTGCATGAACTGGATGCATGTCGCGCTGCTGCTGGCGCTGAAGGAACCTCCGGGGCACAGGGGCAGTGCCTATGAACGGGTTCTGGTGCCGGTAATGACGTTTACTCAACTGCTCCAGGCTGGGCATTCCATCAGCCGACCTTATGTGGCGACCGATCTGAATGCGACCACCCATGTTCTGAAATTGCTCTGCGTGCTGGCCAACCGCGCCCCTGAGGGCCCGCGCCGCGCTGCCGTGCTGGAGGAGCGGGACGAGCTTCTGGAAATGGCACTGGCATTGCAGCCCGATGCCGGGTCGCAGCGCATCATTCGCCGCGCGGCTGCGGAATGATCACTCCGCTGCCAGAGCCTGCCCCATCCCGCCGGCCTGCGCCAACGCGGCGATGACCGGTGTCAGGCGGTCTCGGAACGCGGCGAAGTCGGAACGCGGCGCTATCCGGGCCTCATCCATATACAGCGACCGGTCGATCTCGATCTGCAAGGCGTGCATGTTCTGGGCGGGGATGCCGTAAGTCTCGGTTATGTATCCGCCCGCGAAGGGGGCGTTTCGCGCAACGGCGAAGCCAGCGGCGGTAAAGGCATCATAGGCCAGATCCGAAATCCACGGCGCGCATGATGTGCCGAACCGGTCGCCCAGCACGATTTCGGGGCGCCGCCGCCCCCCGGGCAGATTCTGGACGCGCAAGGCCTCATGCGGCATGGAATGGCAATCAATCAGGATCGCATGACCGTGCCGGATCCGGGCGGTTTGCAACAGACGATTGAGCGCGTTGTGATAGGGCGTGTGAACCTGCGCCAAGCGCAGGTCAGCCTCCTCCCGCGTCATGCGCCCGGATTGAATTACGCGCCCCCCGGATACCACACGCGGGATTACGCCCAATCCAGCGGAGATGCGCGGGTTCACACCCGGATGGCGCGGAATATCGACGATGGCCGGGTCCAGTTCCGTTCTGGCGCGGTTCAGATCGACATAAGCGCGGGGAAATCTGGCGGTGAGCAAGGCCGCCCCGTAATCCGGCGCACTGGCGAACAGCGTATCGACGAAGGCATCCTCGGACGAGCGCAGGGTCAATGGGTCGAGTTGGCTGCCTTGCAGGAACGCTTCGGGATAATGCGCACCCGAATGCGGGGAGGAAAACACCGTGGCCCCCGGCGTGCCTCGCCCGTCGGATAGGATGAATGCCTCCACGCGCGTCGTCTCCCCTTCGCATTTGTCGTGACAGCATAACGCGATGCGCGGGCACGTCCATGTATGGGCGCGAATTCGTCAGGTGCCGCGCGGCTTGACGCGGTTCGTGGGCGGTGCGGCGGCGGGATCCTCGGGCCAGGGGTGGCGCGGATATCTGCCGCGCATGTCCTTGCGGACGTCGGAATAGGAGGTGGCCCAGAACCCCGGCAGATCAGACGTCGTCTGCACCGCCCGCCGCGCTGGGCTAAGGAGGTCGAGCCGCAGGGGTATGCCGTTGACCGTGGGGTGAGTGGTCAGGCCAAACACCTCCTGCAGGCGCACCTCGACCGAGGGGTGGGCAGGGTCGGACCAGTCGATGGGGCAGCGGGTGCCGGTGGGGGCCGTGAACTGCGACGGCGCGCGTTCATCCAGCATCTGGCGCTGCGGCCAGTCCAGCAGGTTCAGCAATGGCTCATACGGATCGAAGCGGCCCAGATCGGCGGCGCTGCGCTGGCCGTGCAGATGCGGGGCCAGCCAATCCTCCAACGTTGCCAGTAGGGTGTCGTCCGTCACATCGGGCAGGGGCGGTCCGACGAACCCGATGCGGGTGCGCAGCAGGCGCGAGGCCTTGGACCAGCCCAGCACGTCGAGGCCAAGCTGGCGGATGCCCTCGACCAGCCCGGCGGCGATGGCATCGTCCGGCGCGTCGGGCCAGTGGCGATCCTCCAGTATCAGCGCGCCCAGCATGGTGCGCTGACGCGGCTCGACCTTGCGATGGCGTTTCGACCACTCGCAGATATCGACTTCAAGCAGCCGGTGGGCGTGCAACTCGCGAATCTCGGCCAGCGTCACGGGCAGGGCGAGGCGGACGGTCGCTTCCGTCGGGTGGCCGTCGGTTTCCGCGACCACCAGCAGGGTCTGCGGGGCGAGGGGATCCTCAGGGGCAAGCTTGACGCCCTTGCCCCCGCTGAGGTGATAGCGCGGCGCATCACCGGGGCGGCGCTTGGCGATGCGGTCGGGATAGGCGAGGGACAGCAGCGCGCCGGGTGAATGACGTGGGCCGGATTTCGCGGCGAAGCGCGACAGGCGTTTGGCCTCCTTGCGAATCTCGGCGAAGGGCGGCGTGTGCATTGCCTTGAGCCGCACGGACAGATCGCTGCCCGCGCCGCGCATCGGGTCGCGCGCCTCAAGCAAGGCGGCGAGGTCTGTGGCCATCCTGCCTGCGCCACCCGCGTTGAGCAGCATATGCGCCAGCCGGGGATGCGCGGGCACCGCGGCGGTGGCGCGGCCATGCGCGGTCAGACCGGTGCGGTCGATGCAGCCCAGATCGTGCAGCAGGGCATAGGCCTCGGCCAGTGCGCGTTCGGGCGGGGGTGTCAGGAAGGACAGGTCGCTGGCCTGCGCGCCCCACGTGGCAAGCTCCAGCGCCAGCGGCACGAGGTCGGCATCGGTGATTTCCGGTGGGGCGAAGGCGGCGAGCGCGCCTTCCTCCCCCTTCGTCCACATGCGGTAGCAGACGCCCGGCTGCATCCGCCCCGCACGGCCGCGCCGCTGTTCCGCCTCGGCGCGGGTCACACGCTCCGTCACCAGGCGCGACATGGCGGAGGCCGGATCGAAGCGCGCGCGACGGGCAAGACCCGCGTCGATGACGATGCGCACCCCCTCAATGGTCAGGGAGGTTTCGGCGATCGAGGTGGCCAACACCACCTTGCGCCCCTGCTTCGCGGGCGCGATGGCGGCGCGCTGGGCGGCGATGGGCATGGCACCATATAAAGGACGCACGGCAATGTCGGCAGGCAGGTCGCCAAGGCGCTGGGCGACCATGTTGATCTCCCCCTGACCGGGCAGGAAGACGAGGGCGGAACCTTCGTTTTCACGCAGCGCCCCCCGCACTTGTGCCGCGACCGCATCGGCCAGCGCGCGGCCCCGCCGCTGTGCGGGGGGCAGCGCGGTGTCGGCCCAATGGGTTTCGTCCGGAAACATGCGCCCCTCGGACGTGATGACCGGCGCACCGCCCATCAGACCCGCGACAGGTTCCGCGTCCAGCGTTGCGGACATCACGAGGATGCGCAGATCCTCGCGCAGGGCACCGCGCACTTCGAGCGCCAGCGCAAGGCCAAGGTCCGCTTGCAATGACCGCTCGTGAAACTCATCGAAGATCAGGCAGTCGGTGCCGCTCAATTCCGGGTCTGCCTGCAACATGCGGGTCAGGATGCCCTCGGTCACGACCTCGATCCGGGTGCCTGCCACGCTGTCGCCGCGCATTCGGTAGCCGACACGTTGACCCAGCGGTTCGTCCAGCAGCTCCGCGATTCGGGCGGCGGCGGTGCGCGCGGCGATGCGGCGCGGCTCCAGCATGACGATGCGGCCCGAAATATGTGGCAGCAGCGCGATCGGCACCATTGTCGTCTTGCCCGCGCCGGGGGGTGCCTGCAACACGGCCGTCCCCTCGCGCAGCAGGGCGGAGGTGAGTTCGGGCAGCACGGATTCGATGGGCAGGACCATTGCACAGCCATGCGGCAGCGCTGGGCATAAGTCGAGGGGCGGACTTGAGATGGCTCAAAGTGCTCACCATTTAAGCATGTATGAAAGGGGCGCGGGCCAGAGGGGCGCGCTTCATGCAAAGGCCATATGTGGTGTGCCGTTACGGGCATCGCGGAATTGGCGCTTAAAGACAGGAGAATGCGATGAACTTCGACAAGTTCACGGAACGGTCGCGCGGCTTCGTGCAAGCGGCTCAGACAATTGCCCTGCGTGAGGGGCATCAGCGGTTTGTGCCTGAGCATCTGCTCAAGGCATTGCTGGACGACGATCAGGGATTGGCGACGAATTTGATCACCCGCTCCGGCGGGGATGTCGCGGCCATCCGGCAGGCGGTGGAACTGGATCTGTCCAAGATCCCGTCCGTCTCCGGCGACGGCAGCAACCTTTACATGGACGGGCAAACGGCCAAGGTCTTTGCCGAGGCGGAAAAGCTGGCCGAAAAGGCGGGCGACAGCTTCGTTCCCGTGGAACGCCTGCTGACCGCGCTGGCCGTCATCAAGTCAAAGGCGAACGACGCGCTGAAGGCGGGCGGCGTCACGGCGCAGAGCCTCAATGAGGCGATCAACGACATCCGCAAGGGCCGCACCGCCGACAGCGCCACCGCCGAGGAAGGCTATGACGCGCTGAAGAAATACGCACGCGATCTGACCGCCGCCGCGCGTGAGGGCAAGATCGACCCCATCATCGGGCGCGACGAGGAGATTCGCCGCACGATCCAGGTGCTCAGCCGCCGGACCAAGAACAACCCGGTGCTGATCGGGGAGCCGGGCGTGGGCAAGACCGCGATTGCCGAGGGCCTCGCCCTGCGGATCATCAACGGCGACGTGCCGGATTCGCTGGAGGACAAGACCCTCATGGCGCTGGACATGGGCGCGCTGATCGCCGGTGCGAAATATCGTGGTGAGTTCGAGGAGCGCCTGAAATCCGTCCTGACCGAGGTGACGGAGGCCGCAGGCAACATCATCCTGTTCATCGACGAGATGCACACCCTGGTCGGCGGCGGCAAGGCGGACGGCGCGATGGACGCGGCCAACCTGCTGAAACCCGCATTGGCACGGGGCGAGTTGCATTGCGTCGGTGCCACCACGCTGGACGAATACCGCAAGCATGTGGAGAAGGACGCCGCGCTCGCCCGACGCTTTCAGCCCGTCATGGTGCTGGAGCCGACGGTGCAGGACACCATCAGCATCCTGCGCGGCATCAAGGAGAAGTACGAGGTTCACCACGGCATCCGCATCACGGACCGCGCTTTGGTGGCCGCCGCGACTCTGTCCAACCGCTACATCACCGACCGCTTCCTGCCGGACAAGGCCATCGACCTGATGGATGAGGCCGCGAGCCGCCTGCGCATGGAAGCCGATTCCAAGCCCGAGGCGCTGGATGCGCTGGACCGCGACATCATGCAAAAGCAGATCGAGGCGATGGCGCTGCGCAAGGAGGACGATCCCGCCTCCAAGGACCGTCTGGCCAAGCTTGAGAAGGATCTGGCCGAATTGCAGGAACGTTCGTCCGAACTGACCGCCCGCTGGCAGGCGGAGCGCGACAAGCTGCAAGGCAGTCGTGACATCAAGGAGCAGTTGGACCGGGCCCGCATCGAGTTGGAAAACGCAAAGCGGCGCGGCGATCTGAGCAAGGCGGGTGAGCTGTCCTACGGCGTGATTCCCGATCTGGAAAAACGGCTGGAGGCAGCGGAGGAAGCGGGCGACGACCTGATGGTCGAGGAGGCCGTGACCGACGAACATGTCGCGGGCGTGGTCGAACGCTGGACCGGCATTCCCGTTGACCGGATGCTTGAGGGCGAGCGTGAGAAGCTGCTCAAGATGGAGGATGCGCTGGGCAAGCGCGTCATCGGCCAACGGCAGGCGGTGCAGGCCGTCTCGAACGCGGTACGGCGTGCGCGGGCGGGGCTGAACGACCCGAACCGTCCGCTCGGCTCTTTCCTGTTCCTCGGGCCGACCGGGGTCGGCAAGACGGAGTTGACCAAGGCGCTGGCCTCGTACCTGTTCGACGATGACAACGCGATGGTGCGCATCGACATGTCCGAGTTCATGGAGAAGCACGCCGTCTCGCGCTTGGTCGGCGCCCCTCCGGGCTATGTCGGCTATGATGAGGGCGGCGTGCTGACCGAGGCGGTTCGCAGGCGCCCCTATCAGGTGATCCTGTTCGATGAGGTCGAAAAGGCCCACCCGGATGTGTTCAACGTGCTGTTGCAGGTTCTCGACGACGGGCGCCTGACGGATGGGCAAGGACGAGTCGTGGACTTCAAGAACACGCTCATCATCCTGACGTCGAACCTGGGCAGTCATGCCTTGTCGAACCTGACGCCGGGGGTCGATGCCTCCACCGTCAAGGATCAGGTGATGGACGCGGTGCGGGCGCATTTCCGCCCCGAATTCCTCAACCGCCTGGATGAGATCGTGCAGTTCGACCGGTTGAGCCGGGATGAGATGGACGGGATCGTCCTGATCCAGCTGGAGGTATTGGAGCGGCGTCTGGCGGATCGCAAGATCACGCTCGACCTGTCGCCCGAGGCGATGACCTGGCTGGCGGACAAGGGCTATGACCCCGTCTACGGCGCGCGCCCCCTGAAACGCGTGTTGCAGAAGTATTTGCAGGACCCGCTGGCGGAGATGATCCTGTCCGGCCAGATCAAGGACGGCATGCGTGTTGTCGTTGATGCTGGGGAGGATGGACTCGTCATAGGCGAGGGGGATGTGGCTTCGGTCGAGTCAGACCCGTCTGAATGAAGGTGATTTGGGGGGAGTCGATGTGGATTCCCCTCTGGGACTTGTGCGAGTCGAGTTTGAGTGAGGGTTTTGGGGGGGGGCGGCTTAGGAATGTGACGAAAGTGCATTTCAAATATCGTTAGAAAACGGGTGG
>NZ_JACJUQ010000018.1 GCF_014235845.1 Pontivivens nitratireducens
TTGTCGCTGCCGTTTGGCGGACGGCCTACCTTGGGCGGAAAGGATATATCCCCACGTAGCGCCGGATTTCGAAAACTTTGGGTCCATTTAAGGTCTTCCTCCTCTTAATCGTTCTTAGAAGCGGGAGGACTAGATCACGATCCAGCTTGCCGATTGATTGCCTCCGGCTAGGCTCACCCCTCTCCGCGGAACCATCTTCTTATCTGACCTAGTAGGCCAGATTCACAGAGCCAAACGCGACTATGCGCCGGCTTCGAACCTCGTGAGATTGAGGTCTCGGCCCTAGCTTGCTTGTCTCTTGCAGACGCTACTGAAGCAGGACGTGCATCCGTTTCAGATCGCTTTCGCTCAGCTTGCCTTCGCCGACAAGGGCAATCATCTCGTCATGATCAGCCAGTGTCTTGGTTAACATGGTTTTTCTCGTCTTCTTCCGGCCTGCCGTGACCGTAAAGGTCGGCGTTCTCATGGGCTCGGTCTTCGTGCTCAAATTCCAAACTCGAATGACCGATGCTAAAATCGTCCTTCAGCCGGTCCTTGACTGCCGTCTTGATATTTTCGATTTAACGCCAGCCGTCCGCTGTCAGCACGATGTGGCAGTCCAAAGCCGCCTTGTGCTCCTGCATCTGCCACAGATGGGCGGGTCGATCATGCGCATGCCACCCTCGTAGATCAGGTAGAAGCCGAGCAGGATAAGGGTCGTGTAGTTGATGAGCGCTGCGACAATTTCTATCCGCCCATAGCCGAAGGTCATGCGCGCGTCCGCAGGCCGCCGCGCGATTTTCCGAGCGGCAAAGGTGATCACCAACGATGCCATATCCGAGAAATTGTGCAGAGCATCCGCGATCAGTGCGAGGCTGCCGGATAGGATGCCGCCGACAATCTGCGCGACGGTCAGAAGACCGTTGGCCCAGATGGAGATGGAGACTCGACGGTCGCCGGACTCGAGGTCGATATGGGCGTGATCGTGGGCCATCAGGCAACTTCCTATCTGTTCGGCAGATCAAAACGCGGTCAAGCGCCGCGTTTTGACTTCCTTTCAACATGTGCAGCCAGACCGGACTTATTCGCAACAGGTTCGGTCACTCGGGATCCCATGTGCCATTGGGTCAGCAGCAGCCAGAACTCTTCTCTGGCTGCGACACTTCCTGCACCAATTCGGCTGTTTCCGCGCCGTCGGCTTCCCGTGCCACGTCCGCTTGAGCCACGATCCCACAGCATTTGCCGCTTTCGTCTGTAACCACGCTGCGGCGCACCTGTTTTTCTTCCATCTTGCTGCAACAGCTTTTAACGTCCTCATCAGGTGAGACTGTCAGGAGGTCATCCGACATGACGTCAGAAACCGGCGTGTCGGCTGCCTTTCCCTCTGCGACGGCACCACAGCAGATGTCGCGGTCCGTAATGATGCCGACCGGCTCACCGGCGTCATTGATCACGGGAATCGCGCCGACCGACTTTTCATCCATCAGCTTTGCGGCCTCCTGAATCGTAGTGTCGGTACTACAACATGTTGGATTGCTGGTCATGATTTCGTGAACTTGCATGATCTTACTCCTTGTTTTGGTTACTAGGGTGGAAACCGAAAGACGGGTGTTCAAGTTCCTTTCAGCGCGCTGAGTGGCGAGTTTTCGCGCGAGCCGTGCAGCAGCCACAATTTGGATAATTCAGTACTTGGAGCGCTGGTTTCTCTTCGGTCCAGGTCGGAAAAGGTCGGCAAGGGACATCAGGTATCTCCTCGAATCGCTTCCAAGGAAATGTAGTTACTACAGTTACTGTAGCTTCAAGCCACAAGTCTGTCCGGGTAGACGCGGTTGGAAACCTTCCCGAACAAATCGTTAACCTAGCTGCCCCTAGTCAGGACCCCACTACAGCTCGGCTTCGTTCCGAGGATGGGTGTTACTGGCATGAGCACAGCGGTCCAGCAAAAACGACACTGGTGCCGCTCTGCTCAATAGGTGGCAACCCGATCTGCACTACGCGTTCGGCGTGAGATATTGACCAGTGCAAACTGGGTGGGCGTAGATCACGTTCGCGGGGTCACGCTTTCTTCTGCCGAATACAGGAACGCCGTCGAACCAGTTTTGACGTTCGGGTATAGATGGTTGATATGTGCCATGACCATGCGGACACACCCCGAACTCGCGCGCCCGCCGATGCTTCTTGGTTCGGGCGTCCCGTGAATGCGTAGATAGGTGTCTCGGTTGCCTTCAAAAAGGTAAAGCGCCCGCGAACCAAGAGGGTTTTCTGGGCCAGGGTCAACACCGTCGGCAACCGGGCCATAGAGCTCGGGATCGCGTGCGATCATGTTTTGGGTCGGCGTCCAGTTTGGCCATTCCACTTTTCGCTGGATCGTATACGTGCCGGGCTCGTACAGGTTACCACGGGCGATCGCCACACCGTAACGCATCGCAGTTCCCCCTTCTTCGATGTGATAGATGTAGCGCGCTACGGCATCGACGTGGACGTCTCCCGGAACAAGCCCGTCCTTAGCGTCCACCCGCTGGGGCAAAAAGCGCGGGTGCAGGCCCCACGGGTTTGACGTAGTTGGATCAAAAGCGGGAGGTGTGACCTGCGCGTCCCAGGCGGCCTTCTCCTCCTTGGTGGGCCGGGTGGCTGCCAGTAGCGGGCCAGCGATTGGAGTAGAAAACAGCGCACCGCTGGTCTGGAGAAAATGTCGTCTTGTCAGCATCATTCTTACTCCTTCAACGTTAGGTAGGCAAACTAAGCTTAAACAAGGCCACTCTGCCGTTCAGTAAGGAAAGCCTGAAGCAGTATGGCCTGTTTGACTCGAATGCCGTTCTTCGTCTGCGGCCCTAACTCCTAAAGCTACTGTAGGTTCAAGAGAAATATTGAGGTCGAACCGGGGCTTTCGTGTTCTTACTTAGACAAGAACAGACCAGTCCGCCAGCAATTCGGTCGTGGCCCGTCACCGCAGGACTATCCGGTATTCTGGGTGCGGGGCCGATGTTCGCCATTGGTTGAAAAAACCTTCGCGGTAACATCTCGACTGTGTCTCACGTCGAAAGAACTACATCTAAAGAACGACCAAACCGGAGCGATGTAACGACCTGGCCGAAGGCCACGACATCTTGAATCACGTCTCGCGATAGTTGTCACAAGCCTCAACCCCTTCTGCGACGACATCAAGAAGAGCATCTACATCGCTCAATAGCGTTGTGATACGTGAATTGCTGATACGGTAGCGAACAAACCGTCCATCTCGATCGCTGGCGACAAGCCCGCACTCCAGCAGGCATCGCAAATGATTGGAGATATTGGGCTGCGTTAGTCCCGTGTGCGCGACGAGCTCCTGAACGACGAACGGACTTTTTGCCAAGGCGTCCAGAATCGTCAAACGACTGGTATCTGCGAAGCCGCGAAGCAATTTCGCGCGCTGTTCAATAGTGGTGGTCTTGTCTTCCATAACGATTTGCGCCATATCATTTCTCGCTGATATATAGAATCTTCTATCCACTTTAGCAGGAAAGCCGCGATCATGGCCAACACAGACAACGAGATAGCAGATGCGCCATTGTTTCGATACCGGGTTTCCGGCATGGATTGCGCGAAGGATGCTGCACAGATCGAGCGGGCGGCACAGTCGGCCGGGGTAGCGCCCGGCGATGTGAAAGTGTCGGCCGCAACCCACATCATGACACTGGCTGCACCCGAAGGGCGCCTGCCGGACATCGAAAAGGCCGTTGCGGTGACCGGCTACGGCTTCGACCGGATCGAGGGCGATGGAGACATTCCGCCGAATCCCGCCCATCAGGACCCGGCCTACCGACGCGCGCTCTGGATCGTCGTGATCCTGAACGTGGGCTACGGTGTCGTTGAAATGATCGGCGGGTTCATCGCCGGGTCACAGGCCGTGAAGGCCGATGCGCTCGATTTCATCGGCGACGGCGCGATCACCTTCCTTGGCCTGCTGGCCATCGGCTGGAGCCTCGCCTGGCGGGCACGGTCGGCCTTGATCCAGGGCATCTTCCTCGGGCTCCTCGGTCTCGGCGTCCTCGGCACGACCATCGTCCGGGTCTTCGAACGGACGACGCCGGATGCGGGTCTCATGGGCCTGCTTGGCATGATTGCCCTTGTCGTCAACGTCATCTCCGTTCTGCCGCTGCTGCCGTTCCGCAAGGGCGACGCGAACATGCGGGCCGTCTGGCTTTTCTCTCGCAACGACGCCATCGGCAATGCGGCGGTTGTCGTTGCCGCCGGTCTTGTGGCCTGGCTGGGCAGCGCGTGGCCCGACCTTATCGTTGCCTTCGGTATCGCCGGGCTATTCCTGCACTCGTCCTGGGCGATCATTCGCGATGCGCGGGCCGATCTGAAGACGACTGCATGAACAGCCGCGTTCTAGGCGGAGTTTGCGCCATCTCGGCGTTCGCCCTCGATCAGGGCACCAAGGCGCTTGCCCTGAACACACCTGCGCTTGAGGGCGGCGTCGAGGTTCTACCCTTTCTCAATCTCGTGCGGGTTCTGAACGATGGAGTCAGCTTCGGTATGCTGGGCGGGATCGTGCCTTGGTGGGGTCTCATCGCGCTTGCTGGCGTGATCGTGTTATGGCTGCTGATCTGGTTGTGGCGCGCGCCGGACAGGCTGACGGCTGCCGCTCTCGGTCTGATCATCGGCGGCGCACTCGGCAATGTCCTCGACCGGCTGCGTTATCAGGCCGTCCCAGACTTTCTGGATTTCCATTACGGAACATACCACTGGCCGTCCTTCAATCTTGCGGATGTGGCGATTTTCTGCGGCGCGGCCCTACTGTTCTGGGACAGCTTCCGCTCTGCGACGGACAAGCCTGGTCAGGGTCAACGCAAGGAAAACACAACGGGGGTGTAACCCATGTTCGGCATACCATCTGCGAAAGGCTTTGACAGCACACTTGCCCTGCTGCGCAACCCATATGGGTTCATTTCGGAGACCTGCCGCGCACTCGACACAGACCTGTTCGAAACCCGCATCCTCCTTCAAGAGACGATCTGCATGACCGGCGCGGCGACGGCAGAAGCCTTCTATCGGGAAGACCGGCTGATCCGCGCAGGCTCGATGCCAGGCCGCATACAGAAGTCCCTGCTGGGAGAAGGCGGCGTTCAGGGATTGGACGGCGCTGCCCACCAGCACCGCAAGAAGATGTTCATGTCACTCATGGGGACCGAGCGGATCGCCGCGCTTGAGGGCACGTCGCTTCACATGTTGGACAACTATGCGCCGGACTGGGAGGCGAGGAACGAGGTCGTCCTCTATGACGAAGTGCGCGAAATGCTCACAAGAGCTGCCTGCGCCTGGGCCGGGGTGCCGCTTAATGAAGCTGAGGTGGCGACCCGAACGGCGCAGCTTACAGCGCTTTTTCAGGACGCCGGGGCCCTTGGCCCCAAACACTGGCGCGCGCGTCTGGCGCGCCACCGCCTGGAAAAATGGGCAGCACGGCTAATCCAACAGGTCCGCGATGGTGAGCTTCAGCCGACGCAGGAAAGTGCCCTTCATATCATCGCGACATGGCGCGATCTCGATGGGGAGTTGTTGACCCCCAGGGTGGCCGCCGTAGAGCTGTTGAATGTCCTGCGCCCGACCGTCGCGGTATCCGTGTTCATAGTTCAGGCGGCGCATGCTTTACATCGGCATCCCGAGTGGCGGCAAAAGCTGAAGGACGACGAGGGACAGCTCGAACCTTTCGTGCAAGAGGTCCGCCGTCTGTATCCGTTCTTTCCCGCGGTTGCGGCACGGGTGAAGAGCGATTTCGAGTGGCGCGGACATCGCTTTCCCAAAGGGTACAGGGTTCTGCTCGACCTCTACGGCACGAATACCGACGCTCGTTCGTGGGACGCGCCGCAAGAGTTCCGGCCCGAGCGGTTTCACGATCGGGAGGTCACTCCCTACGAGTTCATTCCGCAGGGCGGTGGCGATCACCACAGGAACCACCGTTGTCCGGGCGAGTGGATCGCGATCAGCCAGATGAAGGCGTTTTGCAGTTTCTTCGTGAACGCCATCGACTACGAAGTGCCGGATCAGGATCTGGATCTGGAAACCGGAGAACTGCCGCCCATGCCCAAATCTCGGTTCATCATGCGTAACGTCAGGCCTCGGCAGTAGCTTCGCCCTCGTCCGGATCGACCGACCGCGCATCCTTCGTGGCCTCGAACGCCTCCCATGCAACGTAGGGCACGATCAGAAGCGCCGCCACCGGGTCGGCCCACCACCAGCCCATCCATTGCGTCAGACCGATCCCGGCCAACACCACGATCGTCTGATACTGGCAGATCATGGTGTCCTTGGCATCGTACTTCAGGGCGGGCGCATCGAGCCGCTTGCCGTAGCGATACTTGCCCCAGGCGAGGAACGGGTTGGCCACGAGCGAAGCACCCAGAATCGCGATACCCCACCAGTTGAAGCCCGGCGCCTTCTGCGAAATGAAGGCGGAGACCGCCTCGTAGAGGATCGCCGCGACGACGATCCAGAAGGCACAGGCAACCACGTAGAGCGCGACCTTCTTGCGGTGCAGGACCGTGCGCTTGTCGGCACCGTCCACCTCACTCTTCAAGCGCCAGATCAGAGTCGCAGCCGAGGTGGCCTCGACCGTACTGTCGAGGCCCCAACTCACCAGCGCTGCGCTGCCGGTCAGAAGTCCCACGGTGACGGATACGACGACCTCGATGATGTTGTAGACGAGGCTGGCGATCTCGACCCGGATGCCGCGCGTCAGATTGGCCTGCCGGTTATCTTGATGACTGCTCATAACATCTCATCACCGCAAAATTTTCGGCGAAAGTTCGAGGCGAGAATTGGCTACCTTGCCATCAGTTGCGCCACGGATCGAAAGCCGAGATTGTCCTGTTTCCAAGCTTCCTCAGTAGAGGCGAGCTTGTCCCTCATACATGAAAACCAAGGGCTTCGGACCTGTCGCGTAACCGGTGTTGAGCCGCTCCATGCGGAAGCCGCTTGTCTCGATCAAGTCGGCCGTCGGGCGGTCAAGATGGCAGTTCCCGGCGCAGTGTTTCCAGACAGGCGTCAGCCAGCGTTGCCAGCGCCGGATACGGGGTCCGGGCGCCAGGCCATGCTCGACGAAGCGGAAGACGCCATCCGGCTTGAGAACGCGCCGGATCTCGGCGAGAGCCTTCTCCGGTTCCGAAACGCTGCAGAGTGTCCAGGTGGCGACGACGCAATCGACGCTGCGATCTTCGAGCGGCAATGCTTCGGCCACGCCCTCGATCATCTCGGCCGCGGGCATCAGTCCATGGGAGGTTTGCGCGGCCCGAGAGAGGAGTTCGGGCGACGGATCAATACCGATGATCTGGCGCACGGCCTCGGGGTAGAGCGCAATGTTCAGGCCCGAGCCGATTCCGATCTCCAGCACACGCCCATGCAGGCCGGAGATGGCGCGGCGCCGGTAGGGAAGAAGTTGATCCTGGCCCATCGCCAGATGCGTCAGCCGAGGGAGGATATGTTTCTCGTACAGTCGCATCTGTTCACCCGATCCGCGCAAGGACAGGGAAGGTGTCCAGCAGCCAGTAGGCCAGTGCGCTCAACCGCCCGGTCATCATCGCCAGGCCCATCAGGATCATGACGCCGCCCGCAGCCTGATGCAGGCGGCGACCCCAACGACCGATGCCGCGCAGCCTGCCGGCAATACTGTCGGTGAACCCCGCGACGACCAGAAACGGGATCCCAAGGCCGGCCGAGTAGACGGCAAGCAATGCGACGCCCTCGCCAATCGTCGCGCTTGTCGCGCTGGCGGTTAGGATGGCACCGAGGATCGGCCCGATGCACGGTGTCCAGCCGAAACCGAAGGCGAGTCCGAGCACGTAGGAGGCGACCGGTTGCCCGCCCGGCAGGTCGAGATGGAAACGCAGGTCGCGCTCCATGGCCGACAGGCGCGCTGCCCCGATCATGAACAGACCGAACAGGATCACGATCGCGCCGCCGACGAGGTTGAGTTCGTAGCGCCACTGCAGCAGCGTCTGACCGAGCGCGGTGGCAGAGGCCCCAAGCGCGATGAATATCGTGGAGAAGCCAAGGACGAAACAGAAGCTGAGCCAGACGGCCCGCCCCTTCGAAGGCGCTGCACTGCCGGTGACCGTACGTCCGGCAACGTAGGATACGTAGCCGGGCACGAGCGGCAGCACGCAGGGCGACAGAAAGGAAACGGCACCGGCCAGCAATGCCGCCATTAGTCCAAGAACGGAAAGTTCAATCAAATCCACATCTCCAAACTGATCGGTAGACCGCCACCACGTGTGCGCACGGAGCGGAACGGCTGGCGCGGTCGTCGTGCTTTTCCATGTCCTATTGCTTACGTTCGTCAATAAGAGCGCTTATCTGCGCAACGGCTTCGGGGCTGTTCCATTCGGCCGGGCCTGCGAGGCGCCCCCGCTCGCGCCCAATGCGGTCGATCAGAATCGTTGTCGGCAGACCCACCACGGCCAAGGCCAGCATCGCGCGCGTATCCTCCGCGATATAGAGATCGAGGTTGCGAATGCCGGTCTCTCGGTAGAAGCGGCGCACAGGTTCGAGACCGGCCCGATCGATCGACAGCGGCAGAACATGAAAATCCGATCCGCCGAGGCGCGCTTGCAGCGCGTCGAGCGTCGGCATCTCCTCGCGACAAGGCGGGCACCAAGTCGCCCAAATGTTCAGAAGCACGACACGTCCCTCGAAGTCCGCCAGCGTCAGATCCCGTCCATCTCCATCCACGAAAGGCGGCGACAGGAGATCACGCGGAGTCCCGTGATTAGGGATCGGTGGTCGGGCGGAGGCAGGGCTTGCCGCAAGCGCCAAGACTCCGGCAAGGACGTCACGTCGCCTCACGGGTCGCTCTCAGCCTGCAACCGGCGCACGACCGGCAGAATGTCCTCCTCAAGCGAGGCCTGATCAAAGGGGCCGACATGCTTGTATGCAATGCGCCCCTCGGCGTCGATTATGTATGTTTCCGGCACTCCATAGACGCCCCAGTCTATCGCAACGCGGCCTGATCGGTCCGCGCCGATGCGGGTGAAGGGATCGCCGAGCTCTTCGAGGAAACCCAGCGCCTCCTCGGCATCGTCCTTGTAGTTGATACCGTAGATCGGAACGGTGCCCGCTTCGGCAAGATCGACGAGAAGCGGGTTCTCCGTGCGGCAGGGGACGCACCACGACGCCCAGACGTTGACGAGAGAAACCTGGTCTTGCAGGTTCGCCGAGCCTAGGCCGTCCTGCCGCCCTTCGATGGGCGGGAGCGCGAATTCCGGGATTGGTCTTCCGATCAGCGTCGAGGGCAACCGGTCGTCGTTGTTCCAGAGGCCCCAGTAGAAGACTACGCCCAGCAACCCAAACAGAAGAATAGGCAAAATCATGAGCGGCCGTCCGCTCCGGCGCCGCTTTTCTTGGTTATCCTTCGAACTCATAGCCTGCCATCAATGCTTGGAAGGAATAAGGTATCAGCAACCGCTGATATGAAGCAAACCGTCGCCGATCACAATGCCGAACGATGGGGGAGGCTTGGCCGCGGCTTCGCAGACCCGAGCCATACTTACTGTTTAGATTCGTAAGAAATCAGTGAAAGGTCGGTATCTGAAGAGGCCGTTGAATTCAGACCTCTGAACGGCCCCTTCGTCCGCTCTCCGGACATGCGCACCGAAAGCAGCGAAAAGCCGGTATTTGAGCAACTCAGCACGCTCAAATTCTCGCAGCATGATGGCAAAGCTGTCTTTGCCAGCGCTAGTAGTTCACCTGTTCGAAGTCGTAGTTGCCATCATAGTCACGCCAATCGACGAAGACAGATCGGTGATAGATACCCGGGCAATTCTGGCCCCAACGTTCAAGTCCCACATGGGCCTCAGGCAGGGCAGTTATAGAAGATCGCTGCCATGAGAAATCGCCTTGGGTTCCATAAGTGCCGAGGACTACAGTGGCGTAGCGTTCGCAGTCTCCTTCGCTTCCTGCTTCGTATTGCCGCGCGTAACGAACATCAAAGACACGGATGGATCGTACGAAATTGAACTCAGGTCCGCTGATATCGATGTCCGCCCGATCTTGAACGAGCCGGAGGGCCTGGTCGGCGGGAACGAATTTGTCTCTTGGCAAGGATTGGAGCGGTCGACGGCTGTCGGGCCGGTACAAGGCTTCAAAGATACGGCCAGCGTTGTTTGGTGGCCGATCGCCCTCATAGGAGGCGCCCATGGGACAGCGCCAGATTTGCAGCGGCGGTTCCACTGGCCAAGGCGTGATACGCCTGATGAATTCGGCGCGAGCTCGGGCGCAAGGGACGGAAGCGGGCCAGCCGCCAGACAGACACAAGAGGATCGCGCAGTCGATCGGGTATGTCTGCGCTCGGGCGGACATTGGTAGCGAAAGACCAGTCACGGTGAAAGCGACTGCAACCGAGGGGAGGAGCTTCTTGATCAGATAGTGCATGCTGCGGAACCTCCGTGAGAGGAGTCCAGCATATATACGATAATATACTATCGCACTAAGTATATAATACGCATAATGAAGTTTATGTTAAAATGCCTGATCAAAACATCTGCACACAATTTGCTCAGCCGCATCTTCTAAACAGCAGAAGCGTAGAGAAAATCGGTCCGATCCTCCATTTTCGAATAGACGCGGCGATCATCCGTAATTCCAACGGATCGCGAGGTTTCGCGATTACCCCAAAGAGATTTTGCAGATCCAGTCGAGAATTTTATCCAGCACCGAGATGCGCGAAAATATTGCCTTTGGTCATGGGCATTTCGTCTCTTTCAGGTTCATCCGGTCCGCGCGCACATACCGGAAATCACAATACCTGCCGCCAGAGACGAGCGTTTGAGAGCGTTCCAGTTGCCCTCCCCACATCTCCGCCAGCGGATAGTCCAGATTACAGGCATCCCTTGGCAAAAGTCACGGGCGTCCTCCGGCGAGAGCAGCTTGTGATGCAGCTCCTGGTAGGGACACCGCGTCACCAGGAAAACCCCTCCACGATCGCTGTCGATCCAACGCTTGCAATAGGACTTCGGGCCGAAGGGAAAGACGTCCATAATCAGATGCGTGTCGCGTTCGAGACGCTTTGCCGGGTCGCGGGTCGTCAGGCGCACAACCGCGTCCGGAACGGCCATGAACCTGCGGTAAATGATCCATGCCGCATCGCCGACCAGTTCGATGGCATAGGCACGCTCGACGCCGCGGTCGATGGCGGACTGGATCGCAGAGATGATCAGCGCGCCGTTCAAAAGCCAGAGCCGCGCACCGGCGCTGCGTTCGTGCGGGATTTCGGCTGCGTGCTTCTCGAAACGGGTCCATGTATCCGTTAGGAGCGCGTGGATCTCCGCCCGGGTGAAACGGCCCTTCGCCATCTCGCCGCGCACCCGGTTGCGGCCCAGAATGGCCCGCATCGCCGCCGCGCGCACGACCGGGCGGAACAGGACGCGGAACAGGCGCTGTCCGTGGGTCATTTCAGCCAGTCAGGCCCGAAGGCCCTGCCCCGATCCGTAAATGTCATCCAGCCAAGGACGGCGCCGCCCAGTGCGGACATGACGATGCCATTGAGCATGAACAGAAGGCCCGCACCCTGGGCACCGAAATAACCGAAGGTCATATCGAGCCTGAGACAAAGGGTATTGCAAAACAGCCCCAGCATCACCGTTGACAGCAGCGCAGTCAGGCCCACGGCACGCCAGCCGTCCACTCGGCCCAGCAAACCCAGCACCAAGACCGCACCGAATGCACCGCCCATTCCAACGCCGCAATAGACCAGGGTCCACATGGTCTTGTTGAACCAGCTGCCCTTGGGGAAAAGGTAGAACCCCCAGACGAGGAGGATCACAGCCTCGCCAAGGATCGAGAAAAGGAGCGCCAGTTTCAGGGGGCGGGCAGCACCAGTCCCGCCCGCGGTGAATGCGTGTTCGGTCGCGGAAGTCATTCCCGCTCTCCTTTTTGTTCGGTCAGGTCGCGCAAAAGGCCAACGATCCGGGCTGCGGCCTCTGCGACTCGTGTTTCGGACATCTCGCTCCATGTTGCGGCAAACCAGCGGTCGCCGCCCTCGAGCATCCCGAAGGTGGCATCCATCAATAGGTCCTGCGGCAGGTCGGTGCGCACCGCGCCAAGCGCCTGGCCCTGAAGGATCAGCGCTTCCAGCCATTGACGCATCTGCCCCGCCAGTAATTCAAGTGCGGGATGCGCCGTGCCGTCGGCGCGCGCCTGGATCGCGCTCCAATTCAGGGCCGCCAGGACGGGATCGGTCAACTGGCGTTGCAAAAAGGCGCGATACATCGCCTCCCACATCGCCCAATAGTCCGAGGCGGTCGCGGGCGGCGCGCCGGGAACCATGGCTGCCAGCAGGTCGTCAAGCGCCCGTTGCGTCACGGCGGCATAGAGATCGTCCTTGCCTTCGAAATAATGATAGAAAGACGATTTGCTCATCCCCGCAGCGGTGATGACACGGTTTATCGAGGCGCCGGACAGGCCATAAGTCGCGATCTCTGCCGCCGCAGCATCGAGGATTGCCGCCTGTCTCTCGGGCGTGACATTCTGGAAGCGCTTCATGGGAGCCATGGCAAAAGTTGTACTATGGGTTGGACCCGGAGTCCAATCAAACGTATGGTAGCTTTACTTGAGGCATTGGATCACGGCGCTTTCTTGCGTAAAGATCGTTAGAGGGATCATAAGTTGTTAGTTTCGATAGCCATATCCGTCGCACTCTTCGTCGCCACAGCCTATCTGCATCTGATGTCCCTGCGCTTCTGCTCAGGCCGCATGGCATCGGTTCCAATGCGGCCGCATACGCGCGTGCTTTCCATCGTGAGTCTGTTGTTTGTCACCCATCTGTTCCAGATCGGGCTCTTTGCGGGCGGCTTCTGGATTGCGGGGGCGTGGTTCGGGATCGGTGGCTTTGAGGGGTCCGACATGGCACACCCGCTCGACTACCTATATTTCTCGGCCGTCATGTACACATCGCTCGGGATCGGAGATATCGTCCCGACCGGTCATCTGAGATTTCTCGCCGGTGTCGAGGCACTGAACGGGCTTTTGATGATCGCCTGGTCTGCGTCCTTCCTGTTTGCAACAATGAACCGTCTGTGGGACTGGGAGCCTTGCCTCGAGCCCAAAGATGAGGAGTGAGGCATCCGTTGTTAGAGGGCTCAACCGATCAGCGGCTCTTGAACGCAATGAGGCCGAGCAAAGCGGCGACAGCTGAACTGCCCACAACGGCGAGTTTTGCCGTTGCGGCGATCGGGGTTGCGTCGAAAGCCGCGCCGATGATGAACAGGCTCATGGTGAAGCCGACACCGGACAGCAGTGCGACCCCAATGACGTCCCGCATCGAGGTGCCGGGCGGGAGTGTTCCGATGCCGAGGCGAAGCGCCAGGAGTGTTCCGGCGAGAAGTCCCAAAGGCTTTCCGACAATCAGCGCCATCGCAATACCGATGGCCACGGACCATGCCTGTGGATCGGCGGGAAAAAAATCCAGCATAACGCCGCCGTTGAAGAAGGTGAAGATCGGCACGACAAAGAACAGAGCAAATGGCGAAACGCGCCGCTCAGCGCGCGCTGTCGCTCTTGGCGGAAACGACGACAGCGGCAGAGAAAACCCGACAATTGCCCCTGCAATCGCTCCTTCGAGACCGGTCAGTATAAGTCCTGCCCAGAGAACGCAGCCGAAGGCGAGGTAAGGCACGAGCGATGCCCTTCGGGTTCGATTGAGTAGAAATAGACCTGCCAAGCCGCCAACCACCATCCAAAGCGGCCAAAGCTGATCGAACGATCCGTAGAACAATGCGATGACAATTACTGCGCCGAGGTCGTCGAAAATCGCGGCGGCCGTTGCAAAGGCGATGATCGCAGGACCAAGCTGACCCGAAAACAGCGAAAGGACGCCAAGGACCAAGACGATGTCTGTCGCAATGGGGATCGCCCACCCACGAAGGGCGACAGTATCTCCGAAATTGACTCCAAGATATATGGCTGCCGGCACGATCATGCCCCCAAGCGCCGCACTTGCCGGAAGCATGGCCGCACTGGGTTCGGACAGCGCCCCACGGGTCAGCTCGTGATTTGTGTGGATGCCAATCAGAAAGAAGAAGACCGTCAGAAGGCCCTGATTGATCCACTCGATCAGAGGGGCTTCGATTGCCCAGGTGCCCGCCCCAACCCGCAGAGGCAGGTGATGCACAATCGCATAGATGTCCGCCAGCGGCGAGTTCGCGGCCACCATACCCAGAGCAAGACCGACGAGCATGGCGAACCCCGCGCGCCGCCCGTCGCGGACCGATTGCGTGGCCACATCCGTCAACTGTGGGCGGGCTCATCTTGCGGCGCCAGCCAGCGCGACAGATAGGCGCGTTCGAACAGAAAGACTCCCGCGATCGTAACGGCCGCATAGGCGACGATGGCCGGATCGCTCTGCAGCTTCATGGCCGTGAACGCGACCAGAACGATCGCATCAAACCCGAGTGCTGCAAGAATGACGACACCCGAGGCGCCGATCTCTGCCCTGCGGTAGCGCCAGACACCCCAATGCACAGCCATATCCATTGTCAGGTAGAAGAACGCACCCAGCGACGCGATGCGGCTCAGATCGAAAAACACGGCAAGAAAGGATGCGATGACCACCGTGTAGACCAGCGTATGCCGCTGGATCGGACCGGACATGCCGAAATGGCTGTGCGGGATCATCTTCATGTCCGTCAGCATCGCCAGCATCCGCGAGACGGCAAACACACTTGCCAGCACGGCCGAAGCTGTCGCCACCACGGCCAACAGGACCGTCAGCAGGAAGCCGACCTGTCCCAATGCCGGTTCCGCCGCCTCGGCCAGCGAATAGTCCTTGGCGGAGATGATCTGATCGATGGTCAGGCTGGAGCCGACACCGAAGGCCACAAGCAGATAGACAACGACACACAGCGCAATCGAAATGATGATTGCGCGCCCCACATTGCGGTTGGGATCGGTGATCTCAGCCCCGCTGTTGGTGATCGTCGTGAACCCCTTGAACGCAAGAATGGCAAGCGCGACCGAGGCGACGAAACCCATCGCGCCAAAGTCGCCAGCGTCTTGCGTCGCGGCGGCAAAGCCAAACCCGCTCGACCACAGGGCAGCGATCCCGAAGAGCGCGATGCCACCGATCTTGATCGCGGCCATGACCATCGAGAACAGCCCGATCGATCGGTTGCCCGCGATATTCACAAGAAAGGCAAACAGGATCACCCCGACCGCGAGGATGGGCACCAGAGGTCCGCCCTCGATATCGAAGGGACGCAAGAGATATGTGGCAAAGGTCCGTGCGACGAGGCTTTCCGCGATCACCATGCTGAGCGCCATCAGCAGCGCCGCCCCAGCCGCAATCCCTCCCGGCCCGTAGCATTTTTGCAGGATCATCCCGATCCCCCCTGCCGAAGGCCAGGCGTTGGACATCTTGATGTAGCTGTAGGAACTGAACCCGGTCACGATCGCACCGATGATGAACGCAATGGGAAAGAGCGGCCCGGCCAGTTCGGCAATCTGCCCTGTCAGGGCAAAGATCCCTGCCCCGATCATCACGCCCGTGCCCATGGCAACCGCGCCGCCCAAAGTGATGGAGTTCTTCTTGTAGCCGTCGCCGCCGTGGCCGTGCTCGTGATTCATGATTTGCCCCGTCTTTCCTGTTTCTTAGTTTGGCCTTTGCCAAGCGTTCGTGTGTATGGCCGCTCCGCCTGCCAAGTGGCGACGCAGACCGCTCAGCGCCTGCTCCAGATCAAGGTGGTCAACAATCGAATTGGCCCCTGCCTGTCGCGCATCGCCGAACCGCATTGCATCAAGTGTCACCAATATCATCGCAGCCGTCAAATCAGCCTGATCGCCACCTTCGAACAGGTTCGCGGCAATCTCTTTGCCGTCGCGATCGAACGCAACCGCCGCGATCCGTGTTCTTAATTGCCCGAATTGCGGCAGCCACTCTGAAAGCTTTGTCAATCGCCGGGAATGCTCTGACATCCAGCGTCCGAGCCAAAGCCGTTGTGCCACTGCAAACAGGCGTGTGACAAATGGCGGATCGACGGCCAGGTAATGGTGAACACGGACTTCGCGTCCGCCAGGATGAATTCCCTCATCGGGAAACGCCACATCGAGCGCCAGTCTCGGCGCCTCGTTCTGTGCGAAACTAAACCACCAGGGGTGCGTGCCAGGAAATACAGACCGGCCCGTCACCGGGTCGTCATAAGGCTGTCCAAGCGTCCGAAAGAACCACTCAGACGCTGCCTTCCCGTAGTGACGGCCCATGCCAAGCTCGACTCCGATACGCAGCGTCTCTACCCGTTTGTCGCTTGCCAGAGCTGCCGCCATCAATGTGCTGAGACCCGGAGCAGTTCCAACACCCGTCACAAGACACCCGTTTGTCCCGTCCGCCGCCCGGATCAGGGCGTGGACATAGCTCGGCGTCGCCGATGTATCGAGCACCGTACCGCCTCTTGCGAGAATTTCAGCGACCAGCCCCGGCGGTGTCGCTTCGGTCAGATTTACGACCATGGCGTCGTCGGGAAGTGAATGGGCCGCGTCGGGGCGCGCCACGTCGAGGGCTGTGTAAACCACGTTTTCATGCGCCGTTTCAACCGCACGGTTTCGCCTGGAAACCGCCCAAACCTTCCATTCCTGATGGTCGGAAAGGAGGCGAACAAGCCGCGACCCGACATCACCGGATCCTCCGAGGATCACCAGATTGCTCACTCCGTTCACCCTCTTGGTCTCGGCGCTTCTAAATCGCAAATCCGTCTTGCATTTCCGATATCAAACTCAATCTTCGATCAATTCGCAGGCGAGCGCTCGATCGTCGGCAAAAACTGACGCCGCTCCGGTTTCCCGATAGCCAGCTTGCGCTCTGCAAAAAACGGAACAGAACGCTTGCGTTCATTGCGCGGCAACTTCCCGGAATCGAGGCAGAAACGCCGGAACATTCTCTGCATATCTCTCCCATGCCTCGCCAAACCGGGCCCGACTGTCGGCCTCCTCGCTCTTGGCAAGTCGCGCATACATCCAGACCAGAACCGGGAACATTGCAAGCGTGAGGATTGTCGGCCATTGCACGAGGAACCCTGCCATGATGAGAACGAACCCCACATATTGCGGATGCCGTATCCGGGCGTAGGGACCCGTGACCGCCAGTCGCCCGGCCCGCTGTGCTGCCCAGAGATGGTGCCAGGCCACCGAGATCAGCCAGAAGCCCCCACCGATGAATGCAAAGCTGAGGAAATGGAACGGCCCGAAATGCGGGTTCGCTTCCCAGCCGAACATCATTTCCAGAAGGTGCCCGCTGTCATGGGCGAACCAGTCAATCCCCGGCCAGTTGGATTGGAGCCAACCCGACAGGAAAAAGATCGTCAGCGGAAACCCGTACATCTCGACAAAAAGTGCCACGATGAAAGCACTGAATGCGCCGAAGCTGCGCCAGTCACGCGATGTCTGTGGCTTGAAGAAACTGAACGCGAACAGAATGAAGACCGCCGAATTGATGAACACGAGCAGCCAAAGCCCGTATGACGATCCCGGGTCGCTCGTCATTTGTCATCACCCGATCCGCGGCCGCCATGTCCGCCGTGGCCACCATGACCGCCATGCATGAAGAAATGCATGCCAACACAAAGCAGCAAAGGGAGCCAGATCAGCAACCCGCTGCCCAGAATGTGCACCCGATGCTCGTAACCCAGCAGTAGTCCACCAAGGATGAGCGCAAAGATCAGGTAGATGCCCGCGCGTGATTTCCAGAACGAGGGCGGCCTCGGCGGATTGTCATTATCCAAATGTTTTTCGTGATGTCTTGTCATAACACATTCCCGTAGTCAGTTGTGGATCGAGGGGACATGAAACCAGCCCCCACGCGTCGGAGCCATTCGCGCAGTTTCTGCAAGGTTATGGCCAGTCTTTTTTCGCGTCATACGTCATGTCCCTTGAAAAGAACTCCTGCGGGCGCGCGACGTCCCTGAACCGCATCGAATTCGGCTTCTGTCAGAAAATCAAGCGCCCGCCGCCCCGTGACATCCGCCGCAGCCGCAAGAACATGCGCCCAGGTTGATCGGTTGGCGAACAGCATTCCGTCTGCATCGAGTGTGCCACCGCGACCGCAGAACCCGAGGAATCTCGACTTCCGCGATCCGGTATCGAGGCGGCGGAGGAGACCGCCGAGCGGCTCCGGCCTGGTATGCGAGACAAAGACCCGGGCGCCTGCCGTTTCGGGAAAGAACATTTCGAGCGTCGCGTCGGAGGCGGTCATCTTCGCCTCATGATCGTCGCGGGGGCTGCGGAACCGTCCCGGCTCGACCATCACGATGACACGGTGCCGCACGCTCTTTTCTTTCAGGCGATCCGACGCCGTGAGAGTTTCGGCCAGTTGGTAGGCGCCGACGGCGACCAGGATCAATTCCGGGTCATCGCCACCGACATCGCGCAGGCAGACCGCGCCGTCGGCCAGCACCCGTTGTGCCAGTTCGGGAGATAGCACGTCTGGAACTTCGCGCTTGGGAACCACCATCGTCCAGATCGCCCCGTGTGATCGAAAGACATCCCGCAGGCATGCGACGGCACTGTTCCAGTCCACAGGAAACACGACGCGAGAGAGATCGGACATTTCCGCCCACATCGTTTCGGCGGCGGTCGTGTCCTGATGGGACAGCTCGTTCTTGCCATTTTCCCACGTATGCGAGGTGAGGACAACCGGCAGGCCAAGCCAATAGGGTTGGCGACCTGCGGCGATCAATTGCCGCGTGAAGATCAAATCCTGGCGCAAAGCGCCAAGCATTTTCGTGGCGAAGGCTTCGTAGGAGACTGCCAGATTGAGACCGCTCTTGTTTCCCAGAACGGCGCATATGACGGCTTCTTCGTTAAGGGCTGTTATCACGCCACCGGTCTCGGATTCCGGCATCCCGGGCTCGGGGGCGGTCACACGATGCTTCAGCAGATCTAGGGTCGCGTTCATCCTGTTGCTGCGCATTTCATCAGGGTTGCCGACGCGGGCGCGCAGGCCGGGATTGGCGAGGACAAGCGCTTCGAAGTATTGGTCGAGACCTTCCATCGGCGAGACGTTTCTGCGACCCTCAGAGGCGTGCCACGGCGGTTCGGGCAGGCTGGGCGTCACCGCCGGGCGCGAGATCAGGGGATGGGCCCGCTCCTTGGGACGTCCCGAGGCGTCATGGTTGTTGAGCGCAAGCACCGCATCCGACAGGTCTTTTGGCGGCACCCAGAGGTTCGCGGCACCTTCGTTGAAGTCACGGCGGGCGGCCGCGTCGGTTCGCGGATTGCCCTCGAGCGGCAGGTTATGCGCACGGTTCGTGCCGGCGCCGGGAAATCCGAAACCTTTGACCGTCTCCGCGATGCCGTAGTGTAGACGGATCGCAGGTGCTTCGTCCTTTTCCCGAACGGCCAGGGCTTCGGCGGCGAGACGTTCCTCGATCTCAAAGATCGCCCAAGCGAAGGCTGCCGGATCGCGCCCGTCCAGATCGATCGGATCGAAACCGTTCAGCCGCAGGTGCCGACGGAACCAGTCCACGCCGCCGGATTGCGCCATTGTCGTGCGCTGGTCGATCCGTCGACCGTTCGCGATCATGATCGGGGCGACCGGCCCGGTGTCTTTCGAACGCCACCAGCGCGGTGCCCAGTCGCTTCCGCGCTGTTCTTCGAAAGCACCGTCACTCATGAACGCCACAAGATGTTCACCGGGCTGAGGCATGTGCCCGTAGAGCAGTCCGGCAAAGCCGAGATAGCCGCCTTCGATGAGACCGCCGGCGGTATGCGCGTTCACATGGCTGCCGAGCGCAGATGCGGGGCGTCCCTCTGCGGTGATCTCGTAGGAATAGAAATCCCGAACGAAGCGCGTCAGGCCGGGATCGGAAAACGAGTATCGGTTCTCCTGTTCGGACGACATGTTGTTGACGATGAGGTTCACCGCGTCGATCGCGGCAACGCAATGCCCCTGTCCCATCAGCCAGGATCGTGTCATGCCGCCAAGCGCGTTTGCAGCCAGATAGCCGACATAGGCTGGAACCATGTTGAGCGACCCGCCGGTATGACCATCGGGACCGGCTTTGAAATCCTCGGCGTCAAGCGGTGTCCCGTCCGTGCGCACGTTTCGCGCATAGGTCATATGCACCACGAGCCACATTGCCGCCTTCGTGATGCGATCTGCTGCGGCGAGGATACGCCAGGCTTCGGCCCTGTCGCGCACTCGCCCGCGACGCTCGAGAATATCGACCATGTCGTGGACCCGCACCTGTGTCAGGTCGTCATGGGCCGCAAGACCCGCGCCAAGCACCCAATCCGCAAAGGCCGGTTCGTTGCCACGATAGAGAGCGGCCCGATCCCTTGTCCGCACTTGCCCGGCGGCCGGCGTCTCCAAGTGCCTGTTGTGGTTTTCGGACATCCTGATTTCCCTGCTTCTCTAGTCGATGCTTGTGCCCGCTCGCACCCCAAGCGACCCGAATGCTTCAGCCAGAACGTCGGCGATTCCGATCGCATTCGATGGATGCGGTATGGTGTCGGTGGTGATGATCCTTGCGGCACCGGCTGCCAGAATGTCATCATGTGCGGAACCGGCGAAAACCGCGTGGATCACGAGGCACACCGGCGCGCGGCTGCCCGCCGCAACGAGCCGTTCAATGGTGCGCACCAAGGTCCGTCCCGAAGAGGCGATATCGTCCAGGATCACGGGCGTGCCATCGCGCAACACGGCACTTTCCGGCACGCTGACCTCGACCTGACGGTCGCCGGTCCGGACCTTGCGCAGCACTTCATAGGGCCGTCCGGCCAGCCGGGCCACCTCGGCCACCCATTGCTGGCTTTCGCTATCGGGGCCCAAAAGAACAGCGTCGGGCAGGTTAGTCTTGATCCAGTTTGCAAGCAGTGGGGCGGAAACGGCGCGCACCGCTGGGATCGGGAAAACCTCCTCCAGCCGAGCGATCCGGTGCAGATGCGGATCGACCGTCACCAGCCAGTCGAAACTTTCACCCAGGAAGTGCGCGAAAAGCCGCGCGCTGACCGCCTGCCCAGCCTCGAAACGGCTGTCCTGCCGCATGTAACCGAGATAGGGTGCGATCAATCCGACGCGGCGCGCGCCCATCTCGCGGGCCGTCGCCGCGGCGAAGCGCAACGGCAGCGCATGATGGTCTGGATTGCGTAATGTCGCCAGGAGCGCCACGTCGGCCCCGTCCAGATCGCCCGGCAAGGTCATCAGGCTTTCGCCATCGGGGAAATGGTGCCAGTCGAGCGTGCGCAATTCCGCCCCCATCGCGAGTGCCAGAGTTTCGGTCAGTAGCTTCATTTCGGGAAACGGTATGAGGATCATGGGCCCTCCTCGGACAGCGTGAGAACCCCGGTTTGGGATTCGGCATAGGCCAGGGCATAGGCCAGTTCGCCCGCTGTCTCGGCATGGAGTTCATAGAGCGGCTGGCCCTCGTCCACCCGGTCGCCCAACCGCACCAGCAAGCGAATGCCTGCGCATTTCTGACGCGGCGCGCCTGCCAGCTTGGCGATGCGGGCGATCCGGCGGTTATCCACGGATGTCAAAAGGCCCGCGTGGGGGGCGTGTATCTCGATCCGCTGCGCCGCCGTTCCGGGTTCCCGGAACCCGCCCTGCGCCTCACAGATCGCCATGAACCTGGCCTCAGCCGCGCCGCTATCCAGCAGAGCCCGGGCCCGGTCTCGTCCCTGCCCCGCCACGCCGTCGGGAGCGAGGTCCAGAAGATGCCCGGCCAGATCCAGCGCCCTTTCGCGCAGGTCCGCAGGCGCATCGGGCGCGCGTCGCAGGACCGCCAGCACGTCGATGGCTTCCAGCGTCGGGCCGATGCCGCGCCCGACCGGAGCGATGCCGTCGCTGATATGCAGCGCCAGGTTCAGACCCAACGCATTGCTGACCGCTGACACACGGACGCCGAGTGCCTCGGCAGCCTTCTCAGAGCGCACCTTGGCCGTGGGTCCGACCGGCATGTCGATCAGGACATGCGTGGCACCCGCCGCGGCCTTCTTCGACAGTACGCTTGCCACCAACTGACCGGTCGAGTCGAAATCAAGCGGGCGTTCGACACGAATGAAATGATCGTCGGCGGGGCTGAGGGCGAGCCCGCCACCCCAGACGATGCACCCGCCTTCTGCTTCGACTACCCTGCGCAGCGCGGCGGCGTCGAGCGCAACGGGTGCCATGGCCTCCATCGTGTCGGCCGTCCCTGCCGGCGACGTGATCGCACGGCTGGACGTCTTGGGAATCAGGTGCCCCGCTGCGGCGATGATAGCAACCACGATCGGCGTCGTTCGATTGCCCGGCAAACCGCCGACGCAATGCTTGTCGAGAATGGTCCGCCCTCCCCAGTCGAGCGTCTGCCCGGCGCCCTGCATGGCGCGGGTCAGTGCCACGGTCTCGGGCTCATCCAGCCGCTCACCCGCACAGGCGGTGACGAAAGCGGCAAGCTCGAGATCGGACAGCCGGCTGTCGAGCGTGTCGCTCACGATTGCCGCGAACCCAGCCTGATCCAGCCTGTCGCCATAGGCTTTCGACCGGATCATCGACGCGGAAACGGGCGGTTCGGGATGAGAAAACGCTCCCTTGTCCCCTGCTCGCGCACCAAGCGCCGCCCAAGCCGAGGCGGACAGCGCCGCCTGATCCACGTCAAGCCACGCTCCGCGGCCAACGACATTCAGGGTTGCGATGATCCAACGGTCCTCCAGGTCGATCCGCACACGGGTCTGGGCCGCGAACCCCTCGGAGCGACAGATGTGGCAGTCTTCGTTCATATAGACGACCGGTTGCCGGTAGGTGTCGATCCCGGCGGGGACAAGAGCAAGCGTATCGGTCATCGCGGCCGGTCCAGATAGACGGATTCGAGGTGCTCCGGGACGCGCACGGATCGTCCAAGCTCGTGTTTGACGCGAAATCTCAGGGTGTCCGCAGCCGAAGGTTCCCCGTGGGTCAGATAGGTCATCGTGGGTGCGGGACCGGCGGACATCCAGCGCAGGATTTCGTCGGCATCGGCATGCCCGGAAAAGGACTGGAGCTGAACCACTTCGGCCTCGATCGGGAACTCTCGTCCGAACATGCGCAAGGTTCGCGCGCCATCGGCCAGCACCGCGCCACGTGTTCCGCCGGCCTGAAAGCCGGACAGCAGGATCGTGTTCCGCCTGTCGCCGCCAAAGCTTGCCAGATGGTGCAGGATGCGCCCGCCGGTCAGCATTCCGCTGGCGGAGACGATGATCATCGGGCCCTGGCGCGTGTTCAGATCCTTCGATTGCTCGACCGTGTTGACGCGCTTGGCAATCTCGAACATCGCGACGCAGTCTTCGCGGCTGACGTGATGCTCTGCGTGGTGGCGGTGATAGATATCGGTCGCATCCACGGCCATCGGGCTGTTGAGGAACACCGGTACATAGGGAATGTCCCCCCGCGCCATGAGCCGCGCGATATGCAGCATCACCCCCTGCGCCCGTCCGACCGCAAATGACGGGATCAGTACCGTGCCGCCACGGGCAAACGTGCGCTTCAGGACTGGGGCCAGTTCGGCCTCGGGGTCGGTATCGGGATGGGAGCGATTGCCGTAGGTGGATTCGCAGACCAGCACATCGGCTCCACCGAACGGTTTCGGCGGCCGCATCAGCGGATCGGGATCATGGCCCAGATCGCCGCTGAAATGGACGACCCTGTCGCCGATCTCGAAACGGATCTGGGCGGCGCCCAGAAGGTGCCCGGCCGGGATGAAACGGGCGGCGACCCCGTCGCCGAGGTCGATCCTCTGATCGAAGCCATGCGGCCGAAGGCGTTCCAGCGCCGCCTCTGCATCCTTGAGCGTATAGAGCGGTTTGGGGTTCTTGTGTTTGGAAAACCCCCTCCGGGCGGCAAAGCGCGCCTCTTCTTCCTGAATGTGTCCGCTGTCGGGCAGGATAAGCCCGCAAAGGTCTGCTGTCGCCTCGGTGCAGTGGACCCGGCCGCCGAACCCCGCCCGGATCAGCGCCGGCAGGTATCCCGAATGGTCGAGATGTGCATGTGTGAGCAGCACAGTGTCGATCGTGTTCGGACGCACGGGAAACGTTTTGCGGTTGCGTTCTCGCAGGTTCTTGAACCCCTGGAACAGGCCGCAATCCACGAGAATGCGCCGTCCCATGGCCTCGATCAGATAACGCGATCCCGTCACGGTCCCGGCGGCACCCAGAAAGCGTAGTTTCGGACGTGTGATTTGTGTCATGCCTAAGTCTCCCTATTCGCGATGGCGTTGAAGAGCCCGCCGAAGATCAACGCGGCCTACCAGCCATAGAGAAAGCTCTCGACCAGACCGACGATGAAGCCAAGCGGTGTCAGCCAGACGAACCCTGGCAGCAGGCCGGACCAGGTCTGGTACATCGCATAGCCGGGAAAGATCAGATCGAACGCGATGCAGACCAGATAGGTCACCGCCAGAAACAGGCTCAGCGCCCAGCCCAGCGGCACAAGTGGCAGGCGCGCGCGCCCCGTCGCGGTATCCGCGCCCATGACACATGCCCCGCACGTCATGCGCAGGGCCAGGAAAAGGATCGCCGCGACTGCGGTGAAATAGATGATAGGCATCATGGCTTGTTCCCTCCTCGCCGCCGGTGGGACCGGTCCGCAAGAGCCTTGCTATCCGGCGCCGCCGTGCCGTGGCTCGCGCGGGACGCAGATCCCGCGCGGGGGTGTCGTGTCAGTGGCCGCAGCAGCAGCCGGATTTGGCCGGCGTCTCCTTGGCGGATTCCGTGACGCGCGGCTCGGGCTTGGCTTGGCCCTGCGCGTCGGATTTGCCGCCGCAACATCCGGTCGATTTCTCGGCGGCGCTGGCTTGCTTCGGGGTATTGGAAAGACTGTCCATCTGGACCTCCTCTTGTTGCCTTCGTTCTATAGACGCGGCTCGACGGACAGCATTACAGGAATTCGGACATTGGCGCGTTTGCAGTGTGAGGATGCGGGCGGTCTCGCAGGCCGGAGGCAGTCGTTTGGCAGCTCCGACCGGGACGCCCGATCCGGGCTGGCATGGGTCGAGCGGTTCTGACAGCTACAGCAGTCGTCGCGCGGCCCAGCCAATCGCCTCCAGGCCACGCGCGCGCAAGCCGCGGCGGTGCCACGCCGGCTGGGTGATTTCAGCGGCCTCTGCGAGGTCGCCCAGATACTGCGCCTGCAGTTGCTCGGCCAGGGTCCGATCCCGAGCGATCAACACGAGCTCCTGGTTGATGAACAGGCTTCGGTAGTCGAGGTTTGCCGAGCCCACGATCGACCAAGCCGCGTCGATGACCGAAGTCTTGGCATGCAGTTGGCGCGGCAGGTATTCATAGACCCTCACGCCCGCCGACAGAAGGTGCGCATATGCAGCCCGAGTCGCCCAGCCGGCGACCGGCGGATCGCTCCGGCGGGGGACCAGCAAACGTGCGTCCACGCCGCGCCGGGCGGCGGCCTGAAGCGCGCGGTCGACCACGGTTCCAGGACTGAAATATGGTGAGGTCAGATAAACGTGGGTTTGCGCCATTTCGATCAGCCCCGCATGCAGACAGGCAAGCCGCTTGCGGCACAGGCGCGAGTAGCTCGGCACCAGCAACCCCTCGATCCCCTTGGTATCATCGGGAATCGCGCTGGCCGGAAGCTGGCCAGCGTCAAGCCAGAGTCGCTCGAAATGCCTGACAGCGAGCTCCACCAGCGGGCCCGCGACGCGCACATGGGTGTCTCGCTGACGGGTCTCGCCGTGAAGTCGGCGCGAGTTCAGTCGGCGTATGTTGAAACCGCCCAGGAATGCTTCCCGGCCATCGACGACCAGAAGCTTGCGGTGGTTGCGTTGCAGATATCTCAGCGGGTGCAGCAGGCTGAAGGGGCGAAACCAGCGGAACCGGACCCCGGCCTGTTTCAATTCGTGTCGCAGCCTGCGAAAGTTTCTCTGGCCGGCACCGAAGGCGTCGAGGTGCAGCCGCACGTCAAGGCCGGCGCGCGCTTTTTCCGCGAGCGCGGCCACGAAACGCGCGCCGACCTCGTCGGCCGCAAAGATATAGGACTCCATGCGGATATCGCGCGTCGCGCGCTCAATCGCGGCGATCATCTCGTCGAAAAGCACATCGCCTTCGACGAAAAGCCGGAACGTGCCCTCGCCCTCGCCGAGGTCCAGCACACACATCGCAGCGCGCGCATGTTTGCTCGACCGCGAGACGCCCGTTGCTTTGCGGCTGATACCGTCCGCCCGAATAAAATTTCTGTCAAAGACGCGCATGGTTCCCGCTTAGCGCATCGTGAATCTGGCAGCAACGTCAGGGTCGTCGACTGGTGCGCCGCTTCCTGATATGATGGCGCGAGAACCTGCTTTGATCTCGATGGTGGCGCGATGGCCAGGGCGGTCAGACACCGGACGGATCATGGAGACCGTGCTGGCACCAGACGCAATCGCAAACGACATGGTCGCAACTGCGGTCTTTGAGAGGTTCGCGATAGCGAAACCGGGCGAGCGGCAGCACGAGGCGCTTGGTAAACGACAGCCGATAGGCCGTCGCCAATACCGAGCGGGTGTCGTTGGCACCGAGTTTTCCGATCAGATAATCCAATCCGCGCGCGCCGGTCCGGTTGAACATGAACCGGTTGACCACGCCGGCACTCAGGCCCGGCTGCAAACTCTGCCGCCAGGCCCTGGAGTAGTCGGTGCCGCGTACCAGGCTCTCTGCCGCCAGTTGGCCCGTTCGCATCGCATAGCGCAACCCGAATCCTGCCAGCGCGTCCTGAAAACCCGCGTGCTCGCCGATCACCGGGTTTCCGCCCTGCATCGCTGTGCGTGGCAATCTGACATTCCCGAAACCGCCGAAGCCGCGCGCATTCTGCATTTGCAGCCCGGCGTGACGTTCGAAATACGACACCGTCGCTGCAAGATAGTGCGCCTGATCGCGAAAGCCCGTGAAGATGCAACTTGCCACCGTTCCGCGTCCTTCGTTCACGAGCAGATAGGCGTAGCCCTTCGGGGCAAGTTCCGGCCCAAACGCAAGCCAGGCACCATCGGGCATGGCCGTGTCAAAGACGTAGCCGACCGCGATGATATCAGCACGGCGCGGTCCGCCTGCCAGTATCATGTTCCCCGACGTGGCCGTGACCCGATCGTTGAACCGCACCTCGACACCGGCCGCCTGGGCCTGAGCCAGCAGGGCGCGGTCCAGCGACCCCGGCGCGCTGCCTCGCCGCAAGAGATAGAAGAGAGGCTTTGCTCCGTGCACCCGGTGGGTCCGTGCGCGGCTGTCGAAGACGACGCCTTCGGTAAGGCCGCTATGATCGAAATCGGCCTCTATTCCGGCCTCGGCGAGTTCGTCCAGAACGTCCTGCGCGTCGGTCCAGTTCTCCAGACCCTGAAAATCGTCATGGAAACGGTGACCGACATCCTTGTGCCATTCACGCACCGTGACCCGGCGGTTGGCCTTGGCCAGAACTATCGCGCAGACGAGGCCCGCGGGCCCGGCTCCAACAATTTCAATCTGGTCATCGCTGGCGGCGGAATGGTCGGGCACAGGTGCCATCATCCCGCCGCTTTCCGGCGCCCGGTACCCTCGTGCATTCTGGAGTCCAGAGTGCAACCGCAGGATCCACCGACCGGTACCATGCGGCAGAGGACAAGCCTGTCAACCAGTTTATGCGACGATGCCAGGCATCCTTCCTCTGCCGAACCTTGTGTAAACGCCTGCGGGGTCTGATCCCCCCGCAGGCCATTTCTCCATGATCTTCTGCACCACATCAGGGCCTTTCGAACATGCAGGAAACTTTTCCGGCCTGCAGGCCATGCAAATGGTGCGGAGCCTTGGCCGACAGTATTGATCATATGCCGTAGGCCCAAGCCGGAAGTCGGCCCATATGGATGTCGACGCTGCGGACACCAGACACGTTTTCCACCGCGACGCGAATGGCGTTCTCTTCGAAATCGCTGTCGGCAACGCCCCAGACCGCCACATTGCCGTTATCAACTGTGTAGTTAACCAGATTGACCGCTGCACCGGGCACCTCTTTGAGCGCCTCGTCAATCTTGGCGCGCAGCACACGATCATCGTTTGAGGGCTTGGAAAGTGCCCCGTCCGGAATTGCCGACAAGGCATGTAGCAAGTTTGCCCGACTGACGATTCCGACCACGCGCCCCGCACGCAGCACCGGCACCCGTTTGATCCGGTGCTTTTCCAGAAGACGCGCGATCTCGGCGACCGCCGTGTCCTCCTCGACCGAAACGACATCGCGGGTCATCACGTCAGTAACATGGTGGCTGTTGAGCTTGACAAAGTCGTGGGCGGAATCGCCCGACCCGCCCAGCAGTTCGAGCCACCAGGATCGGCGTGGGCCGTCGGTGTCGCGGACGCGCCGCATCAGGTCTCCTTCGCTGACCACTCCCTTGAGGGCGCCGTCCGCGTCTACGACGGGTAGCGCGCTGACGTGATGGTCGAGCATCAGTCGCACGGCGTCCTCGATTTTTCCGTCCTGCGGGACGGAGATCACGGACGTCGTCATAATATCCTTGGTTTGCATGTCGTTGCCTCCTTCGCAAGTAATGGGTCGATGCACCGATCAGGTGCCGATCACCAGTTGCAGGTCATCGCCCAAATCATAGGGTGGGATGTCAAGGTTGCGTGGTGCTGGTCCTTTCCGTATCCGCCCCGACGTGTCGTAATGCGATCCGTGACATGGGCAGAACCAGCCGCCGAATTCTCCGACTGCGGATCCGTCCTGACCCAGCGGTATACAGCCGAGATGGGTGCAGACACCGATAACGATCAGCCACTCACCAGCTTCGTCCGCCGTTCGGTTCTCGTCTCGCGCGGGAACGTCGCCACTCAGGTTCGGGTTCTCGCGCGCACTGTCGACAGTGTCGACAAGATCGTCGAGTTCGACCGCGCGCGCCGCCTCGATAGCCGCAACAGACCGGCGCCAGACGAAGACCGGGCGCCCCCGCCACTTGACGGTAATGCGCTGGCCCGGTTCGACGCCGGACAGATCGACCCTGACCGTACCGGAGGCGGTCACGTCGGCTGAGGGGTTCATCGAGTCAATCAACGGCCAGACCGCAGCCCCGACGGCAACTGCGCCTGTGGATGCCGTTGCATAATAGAGAAAATCGCGGCGTTCCTTTGCGGTTGCAGGAACAGGGTCGTCTTCGGCATGGGTCATTGTGAATCCTCCCGATTGGCGTTCATCTCGGATGCGACAACAGGGCTTTCGATGTGAACACCCGCGTCTACATGCAATACTTCGCCGGTGATGCCGCTGGTATAATCGCTGGCGAAAAGCAGCGCCGTGCGGCCCACCTCGTCGGCTTCTATGTTGCGCAGCAAGGGTGCTGCGCGCTTGGTCGCCTCTAGAAGGCCCGAAAAGCCGGTCAGCCCCGATGCCGCACGGGTCAGCACCGGACCCGCCGAAATAGCGTTGACACGGATGTTTGACGGCCCGAGTTCATGCGCGAGATAGCGCACCGTGGCTTCGAGCGCCGCCTTGACCGGCCCCATGACGTTGTAGTTTTCCACCACGCGTTCGCCGCCGAGATAACTCAGCGTGATCACGCTGCCACCATCGGTCATCAGCGGTTCGGAAAGATGCGCCATACGGATCAATGAATGAACCGAAACGGCCATCGCTTCCGAGAACCCCGCGGCAGAGCAGTCTGTCAGACGACCGTGCAGGTCGGCAGGGGGCACACTGCCAATGGCATGAAGAATGAAATCCAGCTTTCCCCAGCGTTCTGCGATGGCATCGAAAACGGCATCGAGTTCCTGTGGCGCCTTCACATCGCAAGGCAGGACGATGGGCGCTTCAAGCCGCGCGGCCAACGGTGTCACGTGGGTCTTGGTGCGCTCATTAACATAAGTGATGGCCAGCTCGGCACCCGCCTGCCGGAAGTGCAGAGCGGCGGGCCACGCCAGACTGCGTTCATTCGCGATGCCGATGACCAAGCCCTTGCGACCGGACAGGTCCAAAAGCTCCACGGGATCGCAGCATTCGGGGAAGTCAGGCATCTTCCGATTGAACCCGGGTATCGGCGGAGGCGTCCGGCACCTTCTTCTGTGCAGTTTGACGCTTCGCGGTCTTGCCGTGCTTATGCCCGCCGTGTCCATGCCCGAAGAGATGCAATGCAGCCATCCCGCCGATCACGAGGACCAGAACCCAGTTTTCGATAATCCATTCCATGATCCTTCACTCCTTGTTTGGTATGGCGGTCGGTTGGCCCGCTTGTGTGGTGGTGGCGATGGGGAAACTGCCGTACATCGCGCCAAAGACATGTGTGAGCCATGCATCGCGCGCTTTGCGCAAGGCACCGAGGTTTTCGCCGGTACGCGCGAACAACGCGCGTTCGGCAAGGATGGCGGGATGGTCTTTCGGCAGAGGATCCCGCGTCTCACGCACGGAGTCGGCTTGTGGATTTCACCAGCGCCATCCAAGGGTTCACACGCTCGGAAAACATCGTTCTGGTCCATCGCATCGGATGCAGGGCGCGCAGCATCTCGGCACTGGCAGGGGACGTCGCGGCCTTGATCCAAGGGCTAACAAATGTCGAATAAGCCGCCTCGTTGATCCGTGACATCTGCGCGACCTGGGCCAGCGCTCCATGGTCTGACCCAAAACCGAGATCGTCGACGTCGCGCGGCTCGAAACGCACGTCGTAGTCGTCGGTCTTGCGCTTTGCGCCCCCGGAAGGATTATCGATGACCATCTCATAAAGCCCGGGCGCCAGCGCCTCGACCGCCTCCAGGCTTTCCAGGATCGCCCGATGCTGAAGCCGCGCGACGGACCCGGAGACGAAGATGCCCAGATGCCCGACAGTCTCGTGCGTCATGTAGACGATGCGCTGTCCGGCAGCCTTGAGCGCATCGGTGTCAGGATATAGCTTGGCAATCCCGCCCAACGCCTGCTGCGGCGGGGTGATGTTGTCGCCCTCCGAGGCAAAGACGATGATCGGGTTGCGGATCCGTTTCAGATCGATGGTACAATGCGCGTCCAGTTGCATCTCGCCCTGCTCCAGTCGATTGCCGATGAAAAGGTTCTGAGTGATGCCGAGAATTTCCTCGCGGCTCAGCGTATAGTAGCCATTCCACCAGCGTTCGAAGTCGAGGAACCGTTCACGTTCGGTATCGGCATGGGAAAAGAGGTTGGCGTATTTCTCCCAGATCGCCTTTTCAGGTTGCAGGGTCTCGAAGTTCTGCGCCAGCCACGCGCCGTCGAACCGCCCGTCGCCCAGATCGGCGATCATGTGCGCCGCCCAGGATCCGCCCGAGAGCGCGCCGAGCATCCGCATCGGGCTGGTGGCCGCGTCGCCCGACCAATAACTGAGCGGAGAGCCGTTCAACACGATGGGCCCGGTCAGACCGTCGCAATCGGCGGCCAGCAGGGCGGCGGCCCAACCGGCCTGACAATTGCCGTAGAGCACGGGTGCCGCGTTCGGGTGACGGCGGGCGACTTCGGTGACGAAGTCACGCAGTGCATAGTGTACGTCAGCCAGCGTCTGGCCGGGCATGGGTTCTGGAAAGAAGATCACGAAATAGACCGGATGGCCCTCGTGCATCGCCATGCCGACTTCGCTGTCATGCTTGAAGCCGCCGATACCCGGCCCATGTCCCGCGCGCGGATCAATGACGATGACCGGCGGCTTTGCCTCGTCCACGCAATCGTCCCAGCAATCTTCGCCTGCCCGCGTGATCCGGAGCAGTGCATAATTGGCGGGCCGTTCAAAAGTGCGGGCATCCAGCAGAAGCTCATAGTCGAAATCCAGAAGCGGCGGCATGCCCTGACGTTCATGTGCGATCATGTTGTCGGCGTGTTCGCGTAACGTGTCGAGGAACAGCACCCAGCGTTCAAAGGCGTCCTGAGCGTAGGGCACATTGGCACCAGCGGAGGGCCGTTTAGTCTCAGGTGCCGTAAGTTGCTCCGGCGTCACAGTCGCAAGGCGCAAGCTCTTATTCATTGTTGGCTTCCTTCTGTTCATAGATTTCTCTGGATGGCCGCCCTGCAAGAAGCGCAAGTGCGAGGTTCTTTGCGACATCCTCGCGCAGACCGGTCAACAGGTAGGCCGCATCACCGGGCTTGAGGCCCAGTGCGCGCGCCGCTAATTCCGGGGGTTGCTTCAAGATTTCCATGCGCTGGAACAACGCCAATGCCATCGGGGCGTCTGGATGCGCGGAGGCCTCTGCACAATTGCATATCATCCGCGACATGAACTCCGGAACGGCGGCATTCCGCGACGGTTCCGTTGCTCCCGAACGAAAATTCGTCGTCTCCCGTGGCATGATCCCAGTCCTCCTGCTGTGCTGGCCCAAGGCGTAGTCACAAAAGAAGACGTCGATTGGCGAAAAACGTTACAGAACCGACCGCGTTTCGATCAGGAATTCTGCTGCCCTGCTTCGCAATCGGTTTCGTGCTCGGCGTTCTTGCAACCCTCAGGCTGACAATAGCAATCGTCACGGTCATCCCGGCAGCAAGCGCCACAATGATTTGTCAGCGCCTCGCGCAGAGCCGTGCGCGCCCGGTGTAGCCTAACGCCAAGCGCGTTGCGGGTTAGTCCAAGGTCGCGCGCCACATGCTCACGGTCTTCTTCGCCGAAGTCGATGCGCCGGATCAGTTCCGAATCCGCCGGGCGCAGTTCGGAAATCAGACCGCCATGACAGGTGCAGAGCCGTGCCATCTGAGTCGGCGCATCAGCGGTCCAGTCTTCCGGCTCGCGCGCCACCGCCGCGGCCAGTTGGTCACGGCGCGTGCCTTTGCGGAAATGGTCATTCAACGTGGAGCGCAGGATCGCATAGAGCCAGGCATCCATCCGTTCGACGTCTCTGAGTTGGTCCTTGCGCTGCAGCACGCGGATGCTGAAATCCTGCAGGACATCCTCTGCATCCGCCCGGTTGCCAAGCCGTTTGATCAGGAACCCCAGAAATGCGCCACGTCCATCGAGCAACGCACGTTCCGTCGAGGTGTCAGGTACCTTCGGTTTTTCGGTGTCGAGCGATGCCATGACATTCCTGTCCTAATTTTCCGATATTTGCACTGTTGTCGACATGATCATCGCGTCGAGCGTGTTCAATGCTTGCAGGCGTTCACACAGATCAAATTCGCCATGCTCCGTCCCGCCGTATCGAAGGCCAAGACCCACTCTTCCCCTCTGCTAGGAAGCCTCTCACCAACCTTGTCCACAGTCACCAGGCCACATCAATCTATTGATTTAGCGAATTATATCCTATTATGCTCCGCTTTTCTGGCTTTGCGTTCTACCGCTGAGATTGACGAGAACTATACCCGCAATGACCAATACGATCCCGGAAAACTGCACGGCGGAAAGACGCTCGCCAAAGAACAGTGCCCCGATGGTGAGACCGAATATCGGCACCAGGAAGCTGAACACAATCGCCCGGTTCAGTTCCACTTCCTCCAGTACCGAAAACCACAGCCAGTAAACCAGTGCAGAGCCAAACAAGGCCAAGCCCAACAGCGACATTACGAAAACAGATGTCCATTGGATGGCCGTCTGATCTTCAAGGAGAAGCGCCGCCACGGCAAGAGGCACGCTGCCGATCAGCATCTGAAAGCCCATTGCAAAAAGTCCATCGACCTGACCTGCGATGGATTTGATCGCCACGTTGCTGACAGTCACTCCAACCGCAGCCAGAACGATGTAGGCAAAACCGATGGCCGTCCCGTCTCGCGCTCCATCGCCCAATTGTGGCAAGGCGATCACAAGTATTCCCGCGAAACCGATCAATAGGCCACCCCAACCGACCCTCGCCAGTCGCTCTCCAAGCCATGCAACGCCCAACATTGTCGCAAGCAGCGGCTGAGCGTTGGCGATAACCGTGGCGAGCCCGGGAGATACAAATTCTGCCGCATGAAACATGCCGAGAAATCCCAGACTGGTCGCGCCAAGGCCGACGACACCCAGTGTCACCCACGTGCGCCAACCACGCGGAAACGGCCGCTGCAGCCACACCGCAACAAACACCAGGGTGGCCGCAGCCAGAATTGCCCGCAGTGTCGCAAAGGTCAAATGCGGCGAATATTGCAGCCCTGCCGTGATCAGCGGAAAGCACGCCGCCCACAAGAGCATGGCCAGAACGATCTTGGTTATTGTCGTCGGCGACATCGGGATTTCCTTTTTTCAGGTCAGAACCGGCTGGAATTGCGGAGATCTTCCGGCGTGCCAAGTCAGTGTAGAATGATAAGTTTTTCTCGTAGTTGATGATCGCAGTCGCAAGTGTCAACAATTGCGGTGCGGCGGCTTGGCGACAGTGATTGGACGAACCAAACAGACGTTTCAGCGACTGAAACCTTACTGGTTATTAAGACAAACGTCTGATGACCTGTGCTTTATGAGTTCCAGGATGCACGTATAATGAAAGAAACGCAGACGTTTGTGGCAGACGGTGTAACGCATCCGACTTACGAGCGTCGTATTTTGCAGAGGTGTGTGATGAAAAATGACCAAGGCGACAAATTTTCCTTAGTTGACCAGTCCGACGTCGCTGCAAAATCCACCGACGCGGCCGTTCGCCACGCGTTGGTGGAAGGCAGACATCAAATTCTGAAATTCCTGCGTCGGCGACTGGGTGATCCAGAGGCGGCAGAGGATGTCCTGCAAACATTTATGCTGCGGGCCATCGACCGCTCAGAGCAACTTCGTGATGTGCGCGCCGTTCGCGGCTGGCTCAGTCAGATCCTTGCGTCGTCCATAGCGGACCATGGCCGCAAGGTTTCGCGACAGCGACAGAGGGAGGTGGTCATGGCCCCGACCGACCTGGAAGGCGTCCATCACGATTTTGACGAAGAACTGGACGAGGTTATCTGCAATTGTCTCTACAAGTTGTTGCCAACGCTCAAACCGGAATATGCCGAAGTCATCTGGCGGGTCGATCTTCAGGAACAACCGCGAGAGGACGTCGCCAAAGACCTTGGGATCACGTTGAACAACCTCAACGTCCGCGTTCACCGGGGCAGGCAGGCATTGAAGACAAGGTTGCAGCAGATGTGCCTGACCTGCCCGGTTCACGGCTTTCTTGATTGCGATTGCGACGCGGCAGAGAAGGTCCGCGCCCGCCTCGAAGGCCTTGCGGACGAAAGCGAAATCTGAAGAACACGCAGAACCGCGGAGCGATCCTCGGAGCTTTAATGCTGCTGCCTTACACGCGTGCCTGAGACCGAAGCCGCAATCGAAAGATGATCACGATCGCGTTTGATAAGTCGTGGGCTCATGTCCTTCGGCGAACAATAGGCTGCAATCGGGCAAATGTGTACCGAAAGCGCTTGGACCGATACGCCCAATCGGCGCTTTCCTGCTTTCAGGTGCCGACGCAATATGGCTGCGCGCTGTAACAAACACTAGCGCCGGTCGTCTTTTTGAGAGCCGGGGTCGTTCGATGCCCCTTCCAAACTCAGACAAACGCGGAGGCACCGATCATGTCCAACAGCGAAATCCCACCTGATGAGCAGTTTGAATTGCATGACGGCGCGAGGCAGCTTCCACGCCTTGGACCCGGAAGGGCCGTGATGTGGTTACTTGCCAAATTGCTCAGCCGTCTGGTTCGGAACGGTCACCTGACTGTTATCGACCCCTGTTGTGGGACTTGGCGTTTCGGTGGCGGTGACGGCCCTGCCGTTTCAGTCCGATTGACCGACAAGGCGCTGCCTGCGCAACTTCTTGCAAACCCCAGTCTGGCGCTTGGCGAGGCCTATATGGATGGAACGCTCCGCATCGAGACCGGCAGCCTGCGCGACCTTCTTTCGATTTGCATGGCTGACCTCGACGCCGTCGACGCTTTGCCCGGGAAACGGATCAGGCAAGGGCTGGACGCTTTTTTGAGCCGCAGGTTGCATCACAACCCGATCAACCGGGCCCGCTGCAACGTGGCGCACCACTATGATCTCTCGACCGAACTCTACGACCTCTTTCTTGACGCGGACCGACAGTATTCATGCGCCTACTTCGCCACAGGCAATGAAACTTTGGACGAGGCGCAAGCCCTCAAGAAACGACACATCGCTGCAAAGCTGCTGCTGCGGCCCGGCCTTGACGTTCTCGATATCGGCTCGGGCTGGGGGGGCTTGGCGCTGGAGCTTGCCCAACAGCATCAGGCCCGCGTGACCGGTCTGAGCCTGTCTACCGAACAGATCGTGGCCGCCCGCGCCAGCGCAACGCAGTCCGGCCTGTCCGAACAGGTCGCCTTTAAACTCCGCGACTACCGGCAAGAGAAAGGCCAGTATGACCGTGTCGTTTCGGTGGGCATGTTCGAGCATGTGGGCCGCAGTGGATTTGATGACTATTTCAGCACGATCCGAAGGGTTCTCAAGCCGGATGGAGTCGCGCTTGTACATGCGATCGGTACGATGGCACCCAAAGGTGGCAGCGATGCGTGGATCAGGAAATACATTTTCCCCGGTGGCTATCTTCCGTCACTGTCCGAAACGATCTCGGCGGCGGAACGTTCTGGGCTTTGGGTCACCGATGTCGAGGTCCTGCGCCTGCATTATGCAGAGACCCTGCGGCACTGGTCCGAACGCTTCGCAGCCGAGCGCGGGACCGCGCGGAGGCTTTACGACGAACGGTTCTGCCGCATTTGGGAATTCTATCTGGCTGTCTGCGAAATGGCATTCCGGCATGGCCGGTTGATGGTGTTCCAGCTCCAGTTGGCCAAACGCCGCGACACCGTTCCGTTGACGCGGAATTACATCGCGGACGCTGAGGCAGATCACCACTGCCACATCAGGGCACTCGGCAAACAAATAGGGAGAGCAAGATGACAGGCATGTTTTTCACAGTCTCGACGTCTCGCGTAACATCTTCAGCTTCGAGAAGAAATTTCTTGTAATCGTTTTTCTTTTTGGGCGTCTTCGACTAAACGTGGTCAAAAACGGACGGCGCGCACCTGATTGGGGCGCAGCACCCGAACGGGAAAAACCGGCCAAGCACGACAGGAGCCAGGGCGGACATGAGTGAACTGACGCAATACGCCATTCTGCTCGGCCTGACGCTTGGCACGGTCGGGCTGGTCCTGAGCCTCTATGCCCTCGCCCGTGCGATCGGGCGGGCGCGGGCGGAACCGGCCAAGGATGTGCCCGCAACCGCCGGCACTTTGGCGCGCGATCCGGTCTGGGTCCGATACCACGCCAAGTATTACGGCTATGCGCTCCTGTTTCTGGCCTTCGATATGGAGATGGCCTTCATGTACCCCTGGGCGGTCGTTTACCGCGAAGAGGGGCTGGTCGCCCTGCTCGACATGGGCGTTTTTCTCGCGATCCTGTTTCTCGGCCTGCTCTATGGATGGAGCCAGGGCGCGCTGAGGCGGCAATGATGGATTTGTCCGGGGCACGTCAGGGTCTGTTGCGCGGTTTCCGCGGGTTGGTCGCCGGGGCCATGGCGCGGGATTTGCGCGCGTTCGTGGTGCCTGGAGAGGACGTCGCGAATGCGCTTGGTCTCGATCTGGACGCCGCAGGGCTGATCCGCGCGGTGACGCCGCGCCACGCGAACGTCTTGCTGATCGCGGGGCCCTTGCCCACTGCGCTGGCCGATGCGGCCAGCGTCGTCTGGGCCCAGATGCCGCGACCCCGGTGCATTCTCGCGCTTGGTGAGGCCGATCTTGGCCCTCTGCCCACTGCCGACGTGACGGCGGAGATGTCGCAGGCGGGCCTGATCTCCGGACTGGAGGATCTGCGCAAACTGCTCTGCAATGGGGCTTTTGCACCAGACATCGCGGAATTTGATGCGCCTGCCCTGTCGGAGCGGATCGAATACACCTGCCCCATGCATCCGGAAGTCATTTCGGACGAACCCGGCAAATGCCCGAAATGCGGGATGTTCCTTGTGGAACGCCGCGTTTCCGGCGCGGCGTCGCACGGCCATGAGGGCCATGAGGGCCATGAAAAATCGTCCGCGGTTTCCACGCAAGCAGAAAAGGCCCATCATCAGTCGGATGCTGTGACAGGCGCCGAGACGTCCGCCTCCTATGTTTGCCCGATGCACCCGGAAGTGACCTCGGACACGCCCGGTTCCTGTCCAAAATGCGGCATGGACCTCGTCCCGCAGGCCGAGGCCGGAGAGCACGTGCACCACGGCCATCACGCCGAACCGGCCACGGAGCCGACAGGCCCCTATACCTGCCCCATGCACCCGGAGGTCACCTCTGACACGCCCGGCTCCTGCCCGAAATGCGGCATGGACCTCGTCCCGCAGGCCGAGGCCGGGGAACACGCGCATCACGAACATGGCCATCACGCCGAACCGGCCGCAGAGCCGAAAGGCCCCTACATCTGCCCGATGCACCCGGAGGTGACTTCCGACACACCCGGGTCCTGCCCTAAGTGCGGCATGGACCTCGTCCCGCAGGCCGAGGCCGGGAAACATGCGGACCACGGCCACGGCCATCACGCCGAACCGGCCACGGAGCCGACAGGCCCCTACACCTGCCCCATGCACCCGGATGTCGCCTCCGACACACCGGGTTCCTGCCCCAAGTGTGGCATGGACCTCGTCCAGCAGGCCGAGGCCGGAAAGCATGCGCATGGTGGACATGGCGGTCACAAGCACCACAAGGACATGCCAGCGCAAGAGGGCCAAGGAGAGCACGCCGCGCATGGCGCCCACGAACAGCAGGATGCGCATGGCGCGCATCATGGCCACACAGGCCACGGCGCGGCGCCAGACATCCCGGGGATCGAACCGCATTTCATGTCAATGGTCGAACTCACCGAAGGCAAACCGGTCAGCCCCGACGGATTGGTCATGGAATGGATAGACGCGCCCTTTGGCCCCTTCTTCCCGGGTCTTCCGGGCGGTCTGCACCTGGACCTGACCCTCGATGGAGACAGCGTCGCGGGCACCGCGGTCAGAGGGATGAAGATGGCGGCGCTGCCATCAGGCGTTGCTCTCGAAGACTTCGCTGATCATCTTGCGGACGCGGTGCCCTTGTCGCCGGTGGCAATGCGCGAACTGGCTTGCCGTGCTGCCGAGAAGGCTACCGGACAAACTGCACCCAAGGACACTCTGGCCGCCCGCGCCGCAGCAGTGGAACGCGAACGGATTGCAAGCCATCTCAACTGGCTGGCCGGGTTGGCTCGACAAGCGGGCCTTGCACCGCTGGGGCGCCGGGCGGCGGCCATGGAACACCGCGTCCGGACGGCTAAAGCGGATGAGGTGGCAGAGCAAGCAACTTCTATAACGAGCCTTCTGTACGGTGCACTCAACCGATCACTTATGGGACCAAAACTGACCGGGATCGGGACGCTTCAGGGAGCATCGGAAGGTCCTGTGGCACGTGCGGCGGACCATGCGTCCGATGCCAGACACGGCGACGGGGTCTACGACGAATTAGGTTTCGAACCGATCACGCAGGATGAAGGCGACGCCATGGCGCGGCTCCGCCAGCGCTGCGCAGAAATCGGGCAAAGCCTTGACCTGATATCGGCGGCGGGCGCGACCGCGATGCCAGAGATGCCGCGTGCAACAGGCGACGGCCACGGCACGGCAACGTTGGAAACACCGCGCGGACCCGCAACGCTGCACCTGACATTAAAGGGCGGTACAGTCGCCTCGGCCCATCTGAAGACGCCGTTCTCCGACCTCGCCGCGCATGTGCCCGACCTGATAAAGCAGATGGAACTTGCCGACGCACTGACCGCAATCGCCTCGCTCGATCTCGATCCCTGGAGCGCGACCCAATGAGCATCGCGGTGATTATCCTCGCTCTCGCGATCGGCTGCTACGCCGTGGCCGTTCTGGAAGGCTGGGCCGTCCATGGACGCCTCAGCCTCACACGGCCGGCGACCTCGGCGCTAGCGCTGCTGGGCCGCGAACAGATCCTGCCGCGCACATCTGACAGGCTGTTTTTCGAGGCTGGCCCGGTCCTCTTGCTGGTCGCGGGCCTGTTGTCAGTCGCCGTTATCCCACTGGCACCGGGGCTGATCATCACCGATCTGGCCATCGGCGCGTTGTTTCTGAACGCCGCGCTGGCTTACGTGCTGGTTGCGCTTATCATGGCCGGCTGGGGGCCGAACGGGGCCTACGGGATGATCGGCGGCTGGCGCTTTCTGGGCCAGTTCGTCGCCTATGCCATGCTGATCGTGATGCCCATAACGGCAGTTGCGATGCGGGCCGAGTCGCTCTCCACCACGCAGATCGTCCTGTCGCAGGCGGCCTTGTGGAACGTCGCCTATCAGCCCATCGGCTTCGTCCTGTTCGTCATCGCGGCGATGGGTGTCGCCTGGCTGCCGCCCATCGACCTGCCCACCGGCGGCGGCGATCTGGCGGGTGGAGTCGAGGCCGAATACACCGGCGCGCGGCTGGCCGTCCTGCGACTGGCGCGGCTTGTGATCATCGTCGCACTGGCCAGCGCGACCGTTACCTTCTACCTCGGCGGCTGGCTTGGACCGTGGCTGCCGGGCTGGGCCTGGACTGCGCTCAAGACACTTGGTGTAGCGGCCGCGATGCTGATGCTCGGGCCGCGCCTGCCGCGCCTGCGCGAGGCGAAGTATCTGGAACTGAGCTGGAAGCTCGGCATCACCCTGGCGCTGGCCAATATCTTCCTTGTGGGCGTCATCGCCCTCGTGGTGCCGATATGAGCCTTGCCACCGCTCTGTTTCTCGCCTTTTTCGGCACCGCCGCGATCTGGTTCGGGGTGGTCGTCTTTCGCACACATTCGATGGTGCGTTCGGCCATTGCGCTCCTGTTCAGTCAGACCGCCATCGGGGCGATGTTCCTTGTCATGCAGGCCGAATTTCTGGGCGTGCTCCAGATCATGATGATGGCCACGGAGATGAGCGTCATGGCGATTTTCATGGTCATGTTCATGATGGACCCCGGCGGCATGGGCAAGATGGACATGACGCACCAGAAACGCCTGTCGCTCTGGGCGGGCGGGATTGGCTTGGTCGCCGCACTGGTGGTGATCTGGACCGCCGGCTGGCAAGGCCCCGTGCCCGACGTGCCCGGGGCCGATGAACAGGCGCGCTTGCTGGGCCGCGAACTGCTGGGCCGCTCCATGTTCATTTTTGAAAGCGCGGCGCTGATGATCCTGACCGCGATGATCGCGGCGACCATGGTCGCGATCGCCCCGCAAGAAAAGGATAGCCAATGATCCCGGAACTCATGATCGCGCTCAGCGTCGGTGCGGCGCTTTTCGGCGTTGGCCTCTATGGTGCGCTCAGCCAGACCAACCTTGTGATGATCATCATGGGGGTCGAGTTGATCCTTGCCGCGGCACTGCTCAATCTCGTGGCGTTCTGGCGCTATCTGCACCCCGATGTGACAGCGGCGAAGATGTTCGTGCTGATCGTCATGGCGGTGATGGCGGTCGAGATGGCCGTGGGTTTCGGCATCGCCATCGCCCGGTTCCGCTCGCGCGGGTCGGTCGAGATGGAAGAAGCGCGGGAGCTCAGGGGGTGATCTGGCTTTCGCTGACGATCCTCGCGCCTTTGGGCGCGGGCCTGACGACACTTGCGCTCCGGCGCATGCCCGAGGCGATTGCGCTGACCGGTGCGGCCTTGGGCCTTGCCGGGGCGATTGCTCTGTTGGCCGGGGTGGCGGGCGGTGCGGATGTCACGGCCACCCTGCCCTTCCTGCCGGACCTGCCGATCCGGCTGGTGGCCAACCCGCTGACGGCAACGCTGGCGCTGGTCGTCGCGACCGTCGCGGCGATGGTCCTGACCTATGCGGCGGGTTACATGTCCCATGACCCCGAGCGCCCCCGCTTTTTCGGCACCATGCTGATGTTCGTGGCCGCGATGCAGCTTCTGGTGCTGTCGGGGGACTGGATCACCCTGCTGGCCGCGTGGGAGATGATTGGTTTTGCCTCCTACCTTCTGATCGGCTTCTGGCATAGGCGAAAGGGCGTGCCCGGAGCGGCCATGCGGGCATTCCTCTATACCCGGACGGCCGATCTGGGCCTCTACCTCGCGGCCTTCCTGCTGATCGGTATCGCCGGAACCTCCGAGATTTCGGCCACGCTTTCCACCACCGGCACCCCGGCGCTGATCGCAGGGCTGCTGCTCTTGTTTGCGGCGATGGGGAAGTCGGCGCAGGTGCCGATGCAGGACTGGCTGATGCGGGCGATGGCGGGGCCAACGCCGGTGTCTGCCCTGCTCCACTCGGCCACGCTGGTGGCGGCGGGGGCGATCCTGCTGATCCGGACCGCGCCGATGCTGCCCGGCGGCGCGCTTCTGGCCATCGGGATTGTCGGCGGGGCGACGGCGGTGATTGCCGGGCTGATGGCACTGGCCGCAACAGACCTCAAGCGTCTGCTCGCGGCCTCGACCGCCAGCCAGTACGGGCTGATGCTGATCGCGGTGGGGGCCGGCGCGCCCGTTGCCGCGCTTTTGCATCTGATCGCGCATGCCGCGATCAAATCGGCGCTCTTTCTCGGCGCAGGCGTCTTTCAGCACGACCGCGAGAGCACCGATCTGGACACGCTTGCCGGCGCGGGCCGCGCCCGGCCCGGCATTTTTGCGGGCTTTGCACTGGCCGCGCTGGCGCTGGCCGGGCTGCCACCGCTCGCCGCCTTCTATTCCAAGGACGCAATCCTCGCCGCGGCTCTCGATAGCCCCTCTGCCGCGTGGTTTCTGCCGCTGGCCCTTGCTGGGTCGGTGCTGACCGGGGCTTATATGGGCCGGGCATTGAAGGTGCTGTGGTCCGGCACGCCGGAGAAGCCCCGCGATAAGGTGCCGCTCATGGCCGTCGGCATGGGCGTTCTCGTGATACTCGCCGCGACTCTGGGCTTCGCTTTCAAACCGCTGGAGGCGATGCTGGGCGCGCATCTGGCCGAGCCCGGCTGGATCGTCCCGGCCATGGGGCTGGCGGTGGGTCTGGCCGGGCTGGCGCTTGGCTGGCTGCTGGCCCCCGCCCGCCTTCTGGGTCCGCTGCTTGCGCCAGCACGAAACGGCTTCCCGCTCGCAGGTGGCATGGACGCCCTCGTGGTCCGCCCGACGCTGGCCCTGGCACGGCTCTGCGACCGCCTGGATGCCTGGATCATCCGCCGTGTCGTGCTGGGCGGCATCGTCGCAGGTACACAAGCATTGTCACGCCGGATCGAACGCGCCGAAGACAGTCTTCTGGCGCTGCTCAACGCGGTGGGCAGGCTCAACCTGTCCCTCGGGCTGGCCAGCCTGCGTTTTGACCGCGACACCATCGATCGTGCGATCTTTGGCCTTGTCGATCGCACAATCGCCCTCGGCACCCGCGCCCGCCGTCTGCAAAGCGGCCTTATCCACCGCGAAATGGCGCTGACCGTCGCCGGAATCGCTCTCGTCACCGGCGTACTCCTCGCCGCCCCGTTCTACTTCTGAGGATCGCGCCCATGCCGCTTCTGACCATTGCCACCTTCCTGCCCATCCTTGCCGGTCTCGCGCTCATGGCGCTGCCCGACCGGTCCACGCGAACGGCACATGCGGTGTCCATCGCCGCCACGGGGGCCGTGTTCCTGATCACACTGGCAATCTGGGCGCGCGGCATCGTGGCCGGAGACTTCGCCCAGGTCGAGGAAATCGCCTGGATCCCCGCCATCGGCGCGGCCTACCGGCTGGGCGTGGACGGATTGAGCCTGCCTCTGGTGCTGCTGACCTCGCTTCTGTTTTTCCTGTCGGCGTTGTATTCGGCGCGGATCGGGGAGCGGGCGGCCTCCTATGTGGTGCTCATGCTGATGCTGGAAACCGCCTCGCTCGGCACGTTCATGGCGCTTGACGGCCTGCTCTTCTACGTCTTCTTCGAGGTCTCGCTGGTCGGCATGTACTTCATGATCGCAGGCTGGGGCTATGAAGAGCGTCAGCGGGCCGCACTCATGTTCTTTCTCTACACGCTTCTGGGCTCGCTGCCGCTCCTGCTGGCGATCATCGGGCTTTACCTCGGATCGGGCACCTTCGACATGCGTGTCTGGGTCGAGGGCACCGCACTGGGCGGGCTTCCTGCCATGCTGGCGCTGATCGCGATGCTCGTGACCTTCGCGGTCAAGATCCCGGCCTTCCCGGTCCACACCTGGCTTCCGGCGGCGCATGTGCAGGCGCCCACGGCGGGCAGCGTGATCCTGGCCGGCGTGATGCTGAAATTCGGTACCTACGGGCTTGTGCGCTTTGCCTACCAGATGACGCCCGAGGCCTTCGCACAGGCCGGACAGGTGATCCTCGCCTTCGGGGTGGTCAGCGCGCTATACGGGGCCTTCGCGGCACTGGCGCAGAGCGACCTGAAAAAGATGATCGCCTACACGTCCGTTAACCATATGGGGTACGTGGTGATGGGCGTCGCCATTGCTGCACTGGCGACAGAGCCGCGCATCCGGACCATCGCATTGGATGGCGCAACCCTGCAAATGGTCAGCCACGGTCTGGTCACGGGCGCGCTCTTTTTCCTTGTGGGGATGTTGCAGGACCGGGCCCATACCCGCGGAATCGGCGATTTCGGCGGGCTGCTGGGCCGTGTGCCGTGGCTTGGCTGGGCCTTCATCCTGTCGGCTTTCGCCTCTCTCGGGCTGCCGGGGCTCGCACACTTCCCGGCCGAATTCCAGATCTTCCTTGCCACGCTGAACGGCATGCCCTGGGGGTTGATCGCGATCCTGGCCATCGTGATCACCGCAGCACTCTACCTGCGCGCCATCGCCGGCGTCTTCCTGGGCGAGATGAACGACAAATGGGCCGACATGCCGGATCTGGATAGGCGTGAAAAGCTAGTGATCCTGCCGCTTCTCGTCCTGACCGTTCTGATCGGTGTCGCGCCCGGCTGGCTGATTGACATGATCCACACCACTATGATGGGCCTCGGCAACTGATGGAGATGGGCCGCGATCTTGCCCTTCTGGCGCCGGAGCTGACGCTGGCCGCCGCGGCGATGCTGATGATCGTTGCGGAGATGTTTCGCGCGGCGCGGCTGGTGCTGGCCATCGGGCTGGCCGGGCTTGCGGCGGCGACGATCCTGACGCTGCCGATGCTGAGCGTCGACGCCACCGTCTTCGGCGGCACCTACCGGATCGACCTGATTTCGGGCTGGGCCAAGCTGATCCTGCTGCCCGGCACCGCACTGTCCCTGCTGCTGGTCCGGGCCGAGATTGCTGGCCGCCGGCGCGAGGGCAGCGTTCAATCCCTTGTCGTGCTGGTGACCCTCGGCGCGCTGATGCTGTCGGGGGCGGGCGACATGATGGTGGTGGTGATCGGTGTCGTGCTCACCGGTCTGGGCTCTTTCGCGCTTGTGGCCTGGCCGCGCGACGATGCGGCCACCGAAGCGGCGATGAAATACCTCGTCTTCGGGGCGGTCACCGGATCGGTGATGATCTACGGGCTGACCTTCTGGTTTGGGGGCTCCGGTTCGACGCTGTTTTCGAAACTTGGCCAGTTGCAGGGCCAGACACTTGTGATCATCACCGGGCTGATCGCCATCATCGTCGGTCTGGGTTACAAGGGAGCTCTGGTGCCGTTCCATTTCTGGGCACCGGACGCCTATCAGGGGGCGCCCGTCTCGATCGCGGCCTACCTGTCCGTCATCACCAAGGCGGCCGCCTTTTTCGCCTTCGCACAGGTCCTGCGCGACCTGCCCCGTGACGGTGGCTGGCCTCTGGCACTGGCGGTGATCGCGGCGGCGACAATGACCTATGGCTATCTCGCCGCACTGGTGCAGACCTACCTTGTGCGCCTCATCGCTTATTCCTCGGTGGCACAGTCGGGATATTTCCTGATGGGCGTCGTGGCCCTTGGGGCCAGCGGCTTTGCCGTTCCGGGCATTCTGGTCTTTGCCGCCGCCTACGTGGCGATGAACCTCGGCGCCTTTGCGGTTGTCCTGCTGGCCGGGCGCAATCTGGGCGATCTTGAAGGCTTTGGTCGCACCCATCCGTGGCTCGGCGCGGCGATGGTGGTGTTCCTGCTGTCACTGACCGGCATCCCGCCGCTTTTCGGTTTCGTGGGCAAGTTCTACCTGCTCTCGGCAGCGGTCGAGGCCGGGTATCTGTGGCTTGCGATCATCGGCATCCTGAACTCGGTGCTGGCGCTCGGGGTTTATCTGCGGCTGGTGGTGCCGATGTATCGAACTTCTTCGACAGAGCACCCATCAGAGGTGGGCGCTGTTCTGGCCCAAGGAACAGTCGTAGTCACCGTGCTTGTCACGCTTCTTATGGGGTTCGCGGCCGGGATCCTGCCCGGGCCGTAGACCAGACATCGGCATGGATTTGAAGGTGACCGGGCCAGCCCGCCGGTTTGAGACGCGTTCAAGCGAAGAGCATCGGACATTCGCGCGCGCACTTTTTGCGCGCGATGATGTAGATGGGTGTTGTCACGTTAACTCGCCGAATTTGCAAGTTGGCAAGCTGTTCGTTGATCAAGCGGCCTGTGCCGCGGATTTCCACGCCTCGAATGCTTCGAGCCGATGGTAGCGGATGGTGAGCGCAGAGCGGCGGCGGGCTGGGACAGAGAAACTATTGCGGGTTGCAGACTTCATAGATACGAAGCGTTGTAATCCACCCGGCGATCGGAAGCCTTGCATCACCCGCTCTCGTTTTCGGAAGGGCAAGTGGCTGTTTTCTGCGCGGTTATTGAGTCCCTTGTGTGACCAATGATCAAGGCCAGGCGCGACCTC
>NZ_JACJUQ010000019.1 GCF_014235845.1 Pontivivens nitratireducens
CCGGAGAACTTCCTGGCAGCCATCAAGCTCGCAGCGATCCGCATCTGGATTGCTGATCAATGAGTCCACACCCTAGGTCTGGCGAGGGGCCTTGCGCCGGTGCAATAGACTTGCTTCGTCATGCATGGAAACAACGTTTCTGCGGTCTTCGGCCTGGGGCAGTTTCGGACGCTCGCAACGTCGCATCAGATCGCCGCCAGACTCGCATCCCCGATCGGCAGCCAGACGCAGGTGATCGTATCGTCGCTGATGTTGATCTGGACCTCGGTTCCGCCGCGGAGCGGGACGAGTTGCGAGGTTTGTTGTGTCATGGCCGCGGTCACCGTGACACTGGCGGCGGCGGTGATCGACAGGCTGATCGCCAGCACCGATTTCGTGTCGCCCTGAACGACCTCGATATAACTTTGCGGCGTGGGCGGATCGGCCGTTGGCGCGCCCGTGGCGTAGAGCACGCACAGCAGGTAGCCGTCGCCATCGGGCATGTAGGACCCGGACGCGATACCGCTGACAGGTGTGCCCAGCATATGTGTCGTTCCTGAAAAAACCGGGTTCAGGAGGCTCTGCCTTTGCGCGACGACGTTGAATTCGACATATTCCCTGCCGCCGATCGGCTGCCCGGTGCCCTGTCCGGCCAGGACGTAGTCCAGCTGCACGAAGGTAACGCCGGAATTCGGGGTGACAAGGTGCGAGCCGCGCCGCAGGGCGTCGGAATCGAGGGGGACTTGCGACGCCACCTCACCCTGACGTCCGATCCACAGGGTTCCCGTCGGTTGAAGATCGGTCATGCCCCCTTCGGAGAAGGCCCATTTCAGCTCCACCACCTTGGCCATATCGGCGTCGGTGACGAACTGGGTGCACGGTTCGGCGCGAAGGCTGCTGACACCGGGTTCGAGCGGAACCTTGGTCACCGGCAGGCCGATCACAGGGGCCGAGGGACAGTTGGTGATGCCCGCCTCCGCGACATCGTATTGCAACAGCTGCAGTGTGCATTCCCCTGCCTGGGCCGAGGTGAAACCGTTCACCAGCGTGAGGGAGATATCGTCCATATCGTGATAGGGCAGCGTCGCACCGCTCTGGGCCGAAACCGTGAGGATAATGTACCGCTGCGGCGACCCCGCCGCCAGCACTCAGACAGGATCGTCCATGCACGCCGCTCCACCTGATCTGTAGGTGCAGAAATCCGTGCTGATGGCGGTTTCCAAGGCCAGTCCCGCCCGGTTGAACGCGTTCACGTCATAGACGACGTAGAGCGCCGCATCGGGAGAGGTCATTCGCGTGGCGGCATTCGCGCTCAGCTTTCTGTGTACGGTATTTTGCAACAGGGCTGCGGATTCCGACCCGATCGGCAGGGCGACACGCACCGCGCCGGTGCTGTCGCTGCCCAGCGGTGTGACGCCTGACGTATTGGACAATTCCCACGTGATGGTGGTCGCCGTCAGGGAGTCGAGATTGGAGCCGTCGGTCTTTATTTCCTGACCGCTGACCTGCACGGGAAAGGGATTGAAGGCGACGGTGGAATAGAGATGGCCCGCCATGGTTCAACCCTCCGCCCCAAGATCGCCCCGGATGTCCAGAACCACACGTCCCCACAAGAATGCGCGTGGCCGGGTTGTCGTGCCGGATGCGGCGTCGGACTGCAACACGGGCACGCTGCGCCCCTGCTCGACCTGCCAATTCAGGTGCCCGGCTTCGATATTGCTTTGTGGCAGCAATATCCCGGTCAAACCGCCTGCCTCATCCGTTTCGTATTCCGCCAGCATGGGGCCGAAGCTGAACGAGGTTCCGACCAATCCGCAGTGCATTCTTCAGAGCATGATGTGCCTCGCCCTTATTGAGACCAATCTGGGCGCGGCGCTGCATGTCTGTGTCGAGCAGCCATTCGATGATAAACAATGTGCGTTCAACCCCTCCGATTTCCCGCAAGGCGATGGCCAGGTCATGCTGCCGTGGTCGCGCCGCCAGTTTCTTGAGAAGCTGACTGGGCTGCATCCTGCCGGAGAGCATCGTTGCGATGCAGCGCAACACGTCCGGCCAATTGGCGATGATTGTGTTTTCCCTGATTTTGTCGCCGACCAAGCCCTTCAACTCATTCGGGACACTGCGACGATCAAAGACATGCAGACGCTTGGAGGGGAGATCTCGAATACGAGGAATGAACAAATAACCGAGTAACGATGTTGCCGCGAACACAAGATCGGTGAAGCCGCCGGTATCGGCGTATTGTTCCCTGATCCGTTTCCCGGTTGGATTCCTCAGCAAGCCGTCCAGAATATATGATGCCTCGTTCACCGTTGCCGGGATGACCTGCGTAGCAAAGGGGCCATATTGATCTGACACATGGGTGTAGGCTTTTAAGCCCGGTTCATGACCATATTTTGCATTGATCAGGTTCATCGCCTCACCTTGGCGCGTGGTTGGAAAGAACTGCCCATCACTGGAAGCCGTCTGCCCTGCGCCCCAATACTTCGCCATCGGCAATCGCGCTTGCGCATCAATCACCATGGCCAATGCCCGATTGATGGCCTCACTTTCCACATGCCAGTTTGAGAGCCGCGCCAACTGGGCAAAGCTATGCGTACTGCTTGCCCCGGCCATCTTGCTCAGACCAAGATTTAAGCCTTCTGCCAGAATGACGTTCAGCAAACCAAGCCTGTCCTTGCATGTCGCCCCGGTACGTAGATGAGTGAATGCCTCGGTCAACCCGGTATCATTGTCCACGTCCATGAGGATATCTGTAATCCGCACCTTTGGCAGTCGGCGGTAGAGATCAAGGATCAAGGTATCGGCTTCAGCGGTAACATCAACTTCTAGGCGTTCAACGCGCAATCGGCCATCCTCGATGATCCCGCCGGGAAGGGTTCCGTTTCTGACGGCCAGAGCCAGCCTGTTCAGCCCGTCTTACAGCCGTTGTTTTCGATCTGCGATCCAGACTTCCGGTTCCAATGGCATCGACAAGCCCAAGCCCATGGATTGCGCGGCCTCGACCGGAACCAGAGCCTGTTTCATATCAGAATAGCGGCGGGACTGCGCGAGCCACACATCGCCGGATCTGAAGGCTTCACGCAGATGGAACAATACCGCAACGACCCATAGTCGGTCTCGGTTGGTTTCCGGATTCCGTAAGTGGCTTCGCCATTTTGACTGCGGTTTTAGAAATGGCGCAGACCGGCTTGGAACTTTGCGTTTGTCGCGGACTACATCTGCCGCTGCGAGCAAGGGTTCCGCCAGGCTGGCTCCCGCGATGTCCAATGCTGTCAGCATACGTGGGGCATATAGCTTGAACCGATGATATCCCTGTTCGACATAGGCCAGTGCATCCGCCTTGACGGTTTTCCCAAGCGCTCCGGCCGTTGCGACGAGGCGTTCCAAAACCTCCCAACCACAGGACGCATCTACTGCACCGGCGACAGCCATGTTATCGCCTTTGGCTATCAACAATGTCGTGCCCAGGGTCTCGAACCCGGCCAGGGTTGCTGCGATCTCCGATTGCGCCGCGGTAACACGAGCATCGCAAATCCTCTTTGCCTCTCGCCATATCGACCCCACGATCCGGTCGTGGGTTTCGATGACGGTATCAGCGATGGCAGCCGACCATTCTAAAACGCATGCGGCGAGAATGGCCAATCGGCGATCACTGATGATGTCCCGAAGACCATCTGTAAAATAGCGCTCCCCCTGGCGGCGCAAGCGCGCAACTCGATGTGCTGGGATGTCGTCTAGGACCGTTGGTGACAAGACGATTCCTTGCAGAAATTCCAACCGATCAAGCTGGCGATTCATATCGGCGGAGTTCTTGCCGACCTCGGACCGCCGCAGCCAAATGAACCGGCTGACCCGACTATCCACCTCTTCGTTTAGCAAGGCATCAAGGCGCGCGCGCATCTTGCTATCGAGACGCGCAACAATACGGTTATCGACTCGCCGTTCGGCGTCAACCAGCACATCCGCACAGTGACGTTCTATTCTGGTTGGACCGGGCAAGACGATCTGGCGCCGCCGACACTCTTCCACAAACCCGCGCACCATGCCTTCACTGGATTGTGCGGCCTCGGCGTGCTGATCGAGCCAACGTTTCACCTTCTTTGCAGCTTTGCCCTTAAACATCCTGTACCCATAGATCTTGCGCAATACATCAAGATGTTCGTAGCGGGTGTTCTCTCGGGCGGCGTAGGGAAGAAGATCGTCAGGCTTTAGGCCAATTTGGGCAGCAACAAAATTGGATATGCCCGGTGCTCAACCGACGGCCAGGACCTCACCGCGCAAAAGCAGGCATTGGACAAGTGAAGTGGTCCCACCTTTTCGGATAGGTTTACAGCGTTTCTAAGGTGTATCGGGTTTAGGTTTCATGCTGCTTTTTGCTCTTCCAAGCCTGCCCAATATGCTTCGTCGGGCGTCTGCCGATCAAGCGCGGAATGGGGTCGTCTGGTGTTGTAGAAGGCCATCCAGTCCTTGATGACGCGACGGGCTTCATCCCGGCAGCGGGCTCGCGCGCAAGCGTCCGGGCGCAGGAGACAGGTGCTGTCTTCGAGGCGCGGCAGCTCTTGGAGCAGCACGACCGCGAAACCGCCGAGAAGTCGAAGGTCGAGGGGGTGCCTCTGATCGTCTCGGGCGCTACCGACTGGACCGATGTCGATGTGATCTTCAACACGCTCGACAAGGTTCGCGAACGGATCAAGCAGAACCGTAACCAGGAGATCTTCCTCTGCCACAAGGGTGGCAAGCACGGGGCGGAGATGATTGCGGCCCGGTGGGCCCGGGCACGCGGGGTCGCGCAGGCGCGCTTCGATCCGCGCTGGTCCGCGCATGGGCGGGCCGCACCGTTCAAGTGCAACGACGAAATGCTGGACGACAAGTTCGCGGCGACAGGGGTTGTGCTCTTCGGCGGCAACGGTGTCGCGCTGAACCTCGGGCAGAAGGCGGAAGCGAAAGGTCTGACGGTCATGCGGGTTGCGGACCCGGCGAAGAAGGCGTCGCAGGATTGAAGAGAGGGGGTCGCGCTTGGCGCGGCCGTTTCGTCATGTCTCATGGCGCGTGGCAATGCTTCCAGATTATCATGCCTAGCAATTTCATGTTTTGATAGGTATATTCGTGCCAAGCAAAACTAGGAAATGATTGGCATGACCCCACTCAGCAGCATTGCAATGAGCGCCTACACTGATCTGGTGCGTCTTCTGAAGGATGACGCCTTGTCCGGTGTCGAAGGCAAGCCAACGCTCAAAGAGCGCGGCGACAAGGCCTATTGGTACGCCGCGCGCCGTGTCGGAACGGAGATGCGGTTCATCTATATCGGCGAAGACAGCGACGAGACGCGCGCGCGCATCGACCGGATCGAAGAATTGCGCGCAACGGCCAAGGAACGTCAGGCGGAACGATCTCGGCTTGTTCGGCTCCTGCGCGCCGAAGGCTTGACCCCCACCGACCGGGCAACCGGTTCTATCCTGTCGGCGATGGCCGCAGCCGGGACCTTCCGACTGGGCGGTACCATCGTCGGAACCAATGCATTTCGCCTCTATGAAGGCGAGCTTGGTATCCGCCTGCCCATTGGCGGTATGGCCAATACCGGCGACATCGACATCGCCCAGTTCGAAAAGCTCAGTGTGGCGCTGCAGGATCAGGTTGATCCGGGTCTGGCCGAGACCTTCGCGGCGCTCAAATTCGATCCCTTACCGGCGCTTGATCAAGGACGGACCTGGCGATGGGCCCAGGGTGGCAGCGGCCAGTTGGTCGAGTTTCTCATACCGGCCTTCGGAGATGAGACCATCCGTGAACTGCCAGCCTTGAGCGTGAACGCCCAAGGATTGAACTATCTGAACTTCCTGATCGCTGAGCCGATCCACGCAGCGGCGATCTATCGATCCGGCGTTCTGGTGCAGGTGCCACGCCCGGAGCGATACGCGATCCACAAACTGATCATCGCGGACCGGCGCCGCGATGGGGCAGGCAACCTCAAATCCGCAAAGGACCGCGAGCAGGCGGCTTTCCTGATCGAGACGATGGCCGAGGACCGCCCTGATGACCTGGTCCGCGCCTGTGCCGCTGCTCTGGAGGTTGGCCCGCGCTGGCGGGAGCATATCGGCAATTCACTGAAACGCATGCCTGAGGCGAAACTAATCCTCGACGGGTTGGGAGTGTGATTGCCGCAACGGGGTCGCGCTGAACCTCGGGCAGAAAGCGGAAGCGAAAGGCCTGACGGTCATGCGGGTTGCGGACCCGGCGAAGACGGCGTCGCGGGATTGAAGAGAGGGGGTCGCGCTTGGCGCGGTCCTTTCGGCATGTCTCATGGCGCGTGCGGTCGGTCACGCGTGATCGGCAGTCTGCGGCAGGGATGGCTCGGAGTTCTTCAGCCTCAAGCTCGACTTCCCCGTCGCGGTATCGGAGCTGGTGATGTTCCCGCCGAGCGCGAAGGATCCCCAGGACTGAATCCTCTGACGAGGATGGGCCGCCCCAGTTTCAGCCCCATAGTCAGTCTCCTTTGTTGCACTAAATGCTATCAAAGGAGCGGCATCAAACCGCGACAGCTCCAGATGTTCCTTAAAAGTTCCACAGGTTCCGGAACCTTTCGTTTTCAACCGCTCTGCTGCCGAACGGCACAGAGCCGCGAGGCGGGTTGCGACTTGCCCTGGGAAAGGACTCCGCCATGCCGAAAGCTACCTCCACGATGCCGTTCCACAATCTCACCTTCATCGACGACATCGTCACGCTGCACCACGTCGAGGAGCGGTGGAAGGCCTGCCTCAAACGCATTCGCCGGCAAGCGCAGGAGGCTGATCTCGAAAGCGGGAAGATCACCGAGGAAGATAGTCGGGACAAGCACGATATCGCGCGCTGCACAGTGGAGCGGCTCATGCGAGAACATGGATTGCGGGGAGTTACACGTGGTAAGAAGAAGACCACGATTCCGGATCCGGCGCAGTCTTGCCCGGATGACAAGGTCAATCGGCCGTTCATCGCCGATGCTCCCAACCAGCTCTGGGTGTCGGACCTCACCTACCTGTCGACCTGGACGGGGATGGTCTATGTGGCCTTCGTCATGGATGTATTCGCCCGCAAGATCGTGGGCTGGTGCGTCTCAGCCTCGATGACGACAGGCTTCGTGCTGGATGCCCTGAACCAGGCCATTTGTCATCTACATCAGCGAGATGTTGCGACGACCGGTTGATTCCGCCCACTTCAGTTCAGTAATTATCTTTACTACAAAAACCGATGCGTTTCTAAGACCTTATATCCAAGGTCAGGTGAACCGACAGTTCTTTTCCTTGTCGCACTTTTGGGACCGGCCGTTGATCTCTGAGCCTTCAAAGGTCAAGATTCCAATGCCGTAGATACAGCAAGAGAAGAGAGGGCAAGTAACCAGCGGTCTTCGCGCAGTTAGTGCTCGTGACGCAGCCAAGCCTTGCAACACATTATGAACGCGTTGCTTGCCGCTGCTCTCGCTTGAGGTCGCGAGGAAACTCAGCGATGAAGCGTGCGCCACCTTGCGGGCTACGGTCCCAGGTCACCTCGGCATCAACCTTTTCTGCCATCGCATGGAGGATTGCCATGCCCAATCCCTTGCTTTCGCGCGGATCGAAACCTTCCGGGAGGCCAGGCCCATCGTCATCGAGGCAGAGCCTCAGTTTTTCACCCACCATTTCGCCACGCAGGTCGATGCGCGCAGCTCCACTTTTTACGGCATTCAAGACAAGCTCTGTGATCAGATGGCCGATCGAGACCAGCCGTTCTCGAGCCAGTGGAATCGGGGGGCATTCGACGTCGATCAAGCCTCCCTGTGGACAGAGCGGCAACAGTTCGCGGCTCAGCACTTCGAGGAACAGTCCCAGATCCCCGTCTTCACTCAGGCCGGGAAGGCTCTGCTGAATATGTCGGTTGGCTTGCGCTATGGCGCCGATCCGGGCAGCGATGTCACGCAGTTCGGCAGCGGTCTGCCCATCATGTAGCTTTGCCTTGCGCCGTGCTATCGAGGAGACGAGTTGCAAGCTGTTCATGACCCGGTGCTCAATCTCTTCGGCCAGAAGCTCCTTTTCGCGCATCTCGCGCCGCAGAGCCTCGTGTGTTTCGATGGCGTCGCGTCTCAGCTCAAGCTCATCCATGACCACCGCAGCGAGATCCTCGAGTATCGCCGTGTGATTTGCCGTGAAACTCCGCGGCTCCTTGTCGATGACGCACAGCGTGCCCAGCCCGTGCCCATCATGCGTCCTGAGCGGAATGCCGGCATAAAAGCGCAATCCGAACTCTCCCGCGACGAGCGGGTTGGCCAACGCCACCGGCTCCACAGACGCGTCATGCAGAATCCACGGATCTTCCTGCAGGATCGCCGAGGCGCAGAGACCGGGTTCGCGCGGGATTTCGTCTACCCCTTCAAGCCCAGCACGGCTCTTGAACCAGATCCGGTCCTCGTCGACGATGGAAATGATGGCGATGGGTGTTTCAAGGAGCCTTGATGCCAGCCTGGCGATACGATCGAAGGCTCCGTCCGGCGGTGTGTCCAGCACCGAGTATCGGCGCACCGCCATCAGTCGCTCAGACTCAGCTTCCCGTGACAGGTCGATATGTTCCATGTTGGCGCTTTCATCCCCATTTCGCATCGCCCCAAGATTACAGTGGCGATGTGCTGCTGACAAATTGGTTCTCATGGGGCAGAGCCACGTCATGCTGCAATTGCGATCTCACCAAATCTTTTTACCGACTGTAGCACGAGCGATTTGCAGCGTGCCGCCGGAACCTATCTCCTTTTCTCTTGGTTTAGCTGTGAAGGAGGACCTTTCATGACCTTACGCTTCGAACAAATTCTCGCCGACGGCGTCGCTGAGTGCTCCTACCTGCTGGGTGACGACTCGTCTCACACCTGCGCCGTCGTAGACCCGCGCCCAGACGTGGAGATCTACCTCGAGACCGCCCGGCGCTTTGGCCTCGCCATCACCCATGTCTTCGAGACCCACATCCACGCTGACTTCTTGAGCGGTGCCCGCGAACTGGTGGCTCGCCTCGGCGGACAGGCCAAGCTCTATGTCAGCGCGGAAGGTGGCGCCGACTACGGCTTTGAGCACAAGGCGGTTCGGGACGGCGACGAGTTTTCCTTCGGGGGGATGCGAATGAAGGCGCGCTTCACGCCCGGCCATACCCCCGAGCACATGTCCTACCTGCTCTTCGACGGCGACAAGGAGACGCCATGGGGCGTGCTGTCGGGTGATGCCTTCTTCGTGGACTCGGTCGGCCGGCCCGATCTGATGGGCGACGACCAGACCGAGGAATTGACCGAGAAGCTGTTCCACACGGTCCGGGACGTTTTCATGGCACTGCCCGACGACGTCATCATCTATCCCTGCCACGGCGCTGGCTCCGCCTGTGGGCCCGACATCGGCGACCGCATGTCATCCACCATCGGCTACGAGCGTCGCTTCAACAGCTATGCCCAGATCACCGAGCTCGAGAAGTTCAAGGACGTGATGCAGTCCGACGCGCCGCCGGTGCCGACCCATTACCCGCGCCTGAAGAAGGTGAACGCGCAAGGTCCCGAGGTGCTGCGCAACCTGCCGCGGATCGAGCCGATGACGGTCGAGCGGTTTGCCGGGGCGAGGCAGGGCGGCGCGCAGATCCTCGACGTGCGCGACATGATGGACTTCGGCGCCGGCCACGTGCCCGGCAGCATCAACATTGGCGCGCGCCCTGAATTGTCGGTCTGGGCAGGCTGGCTGCTCGACCCGGAGCAGCCGATCTACCTCGTGTTGCATGAGGACACCGAACTGCCCGGCGTGCTGCGCCTGCTCTGGCGCACCGGCTTCACCGACTTCGGCGGCTACCTCGCCGGTGGCATGGCCGCGTGGCGCGAGGCGGGACGCGAGTTCGCGCAGATCCCGCAGGTCTCGGTCCACGAGTTGAAGGACGCTGAGGGCGTCACGCCCCTGGATGTGCGCAAGCCTGATGAGTGGGAGGGCGGGCATATTCCCGGTGCCCGCCACGCCTTCCTTGGCAAGCTGCACGAGGAACTGTCCGATCTCGACCGCGCCGCCCCCTACGCCACCTACTGCGCCAGCGGCTTCCGCGCTTCAATCGCCGCGAGCCTGCTCAAGAAGAATGGCTTCGACAATGTCCGCAACGTGCCGGGCAGCTGGAAGGCCTGGACCGCTGCTGGTTATGAAACGCAAAAAGCGAGATAAGGACCATCATGCAAGATACAGTGAAAATAAGCGACCGCTTCACCGTCGCAAAATTCGCCCCTGAGGCCGATCAGTCAAGCAGGCGGCCGACGAAGGCTTTCGCCCTCTCATCAACATGCAGACAGACGATGAAGACAAGAAGCTGAATTTGGAACCCTCAGGAGGAAGGGCGCAGCCCGATCAGCGAAAGCAGACCAATGGCCCGCCGCCTTGCGTCACGCAGGTTCGGATAACAACCGCGGCTTGCACCAGCATTTTGAAGGTTGGCCACGAAGGGCGCTTCAGCGCGCGCAATAGAGCCCATGCAGCGTCTTCAGCACCGCGGCGGTCTCAGTTCCTGCCAAGCGATAGTAGATCGTCTGAGCCTCACGCCTACCCTCGATCAGTCCGGCGTCCCTGAGGCGCTTGAGTTGTTGGGACATGGTGGGTTGCGCAACGCCGCAGGCTTGCGCGAGCTGTCCGACCGAGCGTTCACCCTCAACCAGACGGCACAGAATGCGCAGGCGAGCCTCTGACGCCAACATCTTCATCAACTCAGAGGCCCTCTTGATGTCGCCTTCGAGCAGGTCGTCGCCAGACATTTACATTCCTCTCATTGAATATTCGAAAGAGGATATATATTCGGGGGTAGGCAACATCAAGCGCGCACGACCCGGCGCGCTGTCACGGAGGCGAGAGATGGAGACTGCATTCACACCCTGGCTGTCGCTGGGCGGCGGCATGATGATCGGCGCATCAGCCGTGCTGCTGATGGCCACGAACGGACGTATTGCCGGGATCAGTGGCTTGACCTCACGCATCTTCGCGAGAAGCACCGATGGAGAGGCACGGAGTGTCTCGGCCCTGTTCGTGCTGGGTCTGCTGCTGGCAGCGCCGCTGTGGTTGCTGCTCTCGGGCGAGTGGCCACAGCAATGGGTGCCTTCCAGCCCGGTCCTGATGGCCGCTGCCGGCCTTCTGGTCGGCTTCGGAGCTGTTTTCGGCAGCGGCTGCACATCGGGTCATGGGGTCTGCGGTATCTCGCGCGGTTCGGCCCGGTCCATCGTCGCGACAATCGTATTCATGTCGGCGGCGATTGCGACCGTCCTCGTCACCCGCCACCTGATCTGAGGTCTGATCAATGAAACAGATATTCGCGTTGCTTTCCGGTCTGATTTTCGGTCTTGGCCTGATCATCTCGGGGATGGCCAACCCGGCGAAGGTGCTGAATTTTCTTGACCTCTTCGGCAGCTGGGACCCCAGCCTTGCCTTCGTCATGGGCGGCGGCATCCTGGTCACGGCACCGGGTTACGCCTGGCTCACCCGAGCACGCAGCCGGCCCTTCTTCGACAGCAAGTTCCGCATCCCGCAGAAAAGCGATCTCGAGCCGAAACTGATCCTGGGCGCGGCCATTTTCGGCACCGGCTGGGGCCTCGGGGGCTTCTGCCCCGGCCCGGCCCTGACCGCGCTGCCCATTGCCGCCACCGGTACGCTGATCTTCGTGCCCTTCATGCTGATTGGCATGTGGGCCGCCCGTCACGCCCCCGACAAACCATTCGCATTGAAAGGAGCTACGCAGTGAGTGACCCATTGAAATCCCGCGTGGTCCGCCATTCGCCCTCGACCGAAAAGGGCAGCCCCGATGTTTGGGGAATCTACGAGCCCGACACAGGCTCCATCCAGTATATCTGCGCCGATCCGGCCACGAAGAAGGCGGCGCTCATCGACGTGGTATGGAACTTCGATCACCGGAACTACCGCTTCTCGACCGAAAGCATGGACCAGGTGCTCGATCTTGTTCGGGACAACGGGCTGGAGGTGCAGTGGGTTCTCGACACGCATCCCCATGCCGACCACGTCATGGCCTCGGCCCATCTGAAGGAGCGGACAGGCGCCCCCAATGCCATTGGTGCGCTGGTGCCGGAGATCGCGCAGATCTGGGCCGATCTCTACAACCTGCCTGAGGCCTTCGACCCGAATCGCGACTTCGATCACCTCTTCGAGGAAGGCGAGACCTTCAGGATCGGAGAACTCGATGTGAAGGTCATGCTCTCGCCCGGTCACACGCTGGGCTCGATCACCTACCTCTGCGGGGATGCGGCCTTCGTGCACGACACGTTGATGCAGCCTGACATCGGCACCTCGCGCTCCGACTTCCCGGGCGGCAAGACGGCCGAACTGTGGGATTCGATTCAGGACATCCTGGCGCTGCCCGGTAACACGCGGCTCTTCGTCGGTCACGATTACGGCGGACCGGACCGGGACGAGCCGATGTGGGAGGCGACGGTCGCCGAACACAAGGCGCACAACAAGCACGTCAGGGACGGCAGGGACCGCGACGAATATATCAAGCTGCGGCAGGATCGGGATGCGACGCTGCCGCTGCCGAATCGCATCCTCGCGGCGCTTCAGGTCAACCTGCGCGGTGGGCGACTGCCGCCGGCGGAGGATGATGGCCACCAATACCTGAAGCTGCCGGTCAATCGTTTCGACTGAGCCTTTGCGGGCGGCCTTCCGACCGCCCGCATGTCCTTCACCATGACCGGACCCAAAGCAATGTCGCTGTCGCGCTACTTTCCGATCCTCGACTGGGGGCGCCGCTACGACCACACTGCCTTCACCGGTGATGCCGTCGCGGCGGTGATCGTCACGATCATGCTGATCCCGCAATCGCTGGCCTATGCGTTGCTGGCAGGGATGCCGCCTGAGGCGGGGATCTATGCCTCGATCGCGCCAATTATCCTATACGCGATCTTCGGCACTTCGCGCGCGCTGGCGGTCGGGCCGGTGGCGGTGGTTTCGCTGATGACGGCGGCAGCGGTGGGCAACATCGCCGAAAGCGGGACAGCCGGCTACGTGGCCGCGGCGCTGACACTGGCGTTCCTGTCGGGTGCGATGCTTCTGGCGCTGGGACTGTTCCGTCTGGGCTTTCTGGCCAATTTCCTGTCGCACCCGGTGATTGCCGGTTTCATCACCGCCAGCGGTATCCTGATTGCCGCCAGCCAGTTGCGGCACATCCTCGGCATCGAGGCCGAGGGCCATACGCTGATCGAGATCCTGACAAGCCTCTGGGCGCATCTGGGCGAGATCAACCTGATGACCGTTGCCCTCGGCGTCTCGGCGACTGCTTTCCTGTTCTGGGTGCGCGGCGGTCTCAAGCCATTGTTGCGGCGGTTCGGCCTCGGGCCGCGCATGGCGGATATCGGCGCCAGAACCGGTCCCGTCCTGGCCATCGTAGCCACAACGCTGGCGGTCTGGGCCTTCGATCTGGGCGCGTGGGGCGTTGCGATCGTGGGGGAGGTGCCGCAAAGTCTGCCGCCGCTGACCTTGCCGTCCTTCTCGCCGGAACTCATCTCGCAGCTGGTGGTGCCCGCGCTGCTGATTTCGATCATCGGGTTCGTGGAATCGATTTCGGTCGCCCAGACGCTGGCCGCCAATAAACGTCAGCGCATCGACCCGAACCAGGAACTGACCGGCCTTGGCGCCGCCAACCTCGCCGCCGCCTTCACCGGAGGTTTCCCGGTCACAGGCGGCTTCTCTCGATCTGTCGTCAACTACGACGCCGGCGCCGAGACCCCGGCGGCGGGGGTGTTCACCGCCCTTGGGCTTGCGTTGGCGGCCCTCTTCCTCACGCCTCTGATCCACTACCTGCCCAAGGCAACGCTCGCCGCCACCATCATCGTCGCCGTTCTGAGCCTCGTCGACCTGTCGATCCTGAAGCGTGCCTGGGACTTCAGCCGCGCTGACTTCGCCGCCGTATCGGTCACGATCCTGCTGACACTGATCGCCGGGGTCGAAACGGGCGTGACCGCGGGTGTCGTCACCTCGATCCTTGTGCACCTGTACAAGACCTCGCGCCCGCACATGGCCGTCGTCGGGCGCGTGCCGGGCACCGAGCATTTCCGCAACGTGCTGCGCCATGAGGTCGAGACCCAGCCGCATGTGCTGTCGCTGCGGGTGGACGAGAGCCTCTATTTCCCAAACGCGCGCTACCTGGAGGACCAACTGGCCACCTTTGCCGCCGACAAGCCGGAGCTGACGGATGTGGTCCTGGTGTTCGCCGCGGTCAACGAGGTGGACCTTTCAGCGCTGGAATCGCTGGAGGCGATCAACGCGCGACTGCGGGAAGCCGGCATCCGCCTGCACCTGAGCGAGGTCAAGGGGCCGGTGATGGATCGCCTCAAGCGCAGCCATCTGTTGGATGAGCTGACCGGGAAAATTTTTCTGAGTCAGCACGAGGCCGCGCGGGAGCTCGACGCGGAACGAAAACCAGCCACCGCTCCTTCGGATTGATAGAAGGCCCCGTGCCCCGTTTGTGCTTCATGGCTCTTTCTCCTTCGGCCATTCAGAAGTGAAAAATTCCAGTTCGCAACGGCCCGGTTCCTCGGAAAGGTCAACCTTCAGATAGCCGGAACAGGGCGCGATCAGGCGTCACCTTGACGGCTTCGGCCGAGAATGGAGAGATTTGGTTGCGCTATTTCGCCTCGAGCGCAGCGAGGTCGAGGTCGATCATCGCAGTCATTCCCGAGGTGTGAAACTGCCGACTGATCGTGCCACCCAGCGAGGCTGTGACCACGCTGTCGCACATCTGCGTGCCGAAGCCCTCTCCATGAACAGTATGGGGATCAATGCAGCAACGTTCTTGCCACTTGATCAGGAACCTGCCGGCTTGACGGCGTGCCGTGATCAAAAGACTGCTATCGCTTTGCCCAAGCGCACCATACTTCGCTGCATTGGTGCAGAACTCGTAGACCACAAGCGCCATGGGTGTGACAGCATCTGAAGCGATATTCAGATCTTCAACATCCAGTTCAATGAGATGGTCGCCGCCGAAAGGCTCGACGACCGAGGCGATGAGTGCACGCAACGATGTGGTGCCTATGGCTTCCTTCTCCGGATCAGCCACGGCGAGCCTGTGAGCATCGGAAAGCGCCGTCAGACGTTGCCTCATCAAAGCCGCGAGTTCGCTGGCCGTCTCCATCTGGCGGGCATTGACAGTTATCAGGCTTGCAGCCACCGCAAAGCAGTTGCCAACCCGGTGGCGCATCTCCGCCAAGAGCAAATTCTGCCGCTCGGCCGCCTCTATTCGCTGCGTGATGTCCCGCGCGATTTTCGAAGCGCCAATGACCTCACCTGAGGCATTCTTTACTGGCGAGATCGTCAAGGAGATGGGCACGAGCTTTCCCTCCTTGTGCCTCCTCAGCGTTTCGAAGTGTTCGATGCGTTCACCACGACGCAGCCGCGAGATGATATCCACCTCTTCGTGGTGCCGTTCCTCCGGGATGAGCATGAGGATCGACTGTCCGACGGCCTCCTCTGCGGTAAAACCAAAAAGCCGTTCGGCACTGCGGTTCCAGGTCTGGATGATGCCCTGAAGATTCTTGGTGATTATCGCGTCATCGGAGCTTTCGACGATTGCCGCGAGATACCGCTGCAGGTTTTCCGAGGAGTTCATATCCGACTACCCTGTTTGTGGCGCCGCGCAGCCGAGAAGGCGGTGGACCCTTGATCGATTTTCACCAGACAGCCGGTGATCTCAAAGATGAGATAATTGCTGTCAGAAATGGATAGTAAAGCAGTTTTTCGGGATGAACCACGTTGTCCGGGATCGGGGCTGGAATAGCGCGCCCAGCATTTCGGGGCTGCAGGGCTCACCGGGGATCGGCAAGCCTTTCTGGACTCGTCGGGTGCCGCCTCGCCTTGCATTCCGGTGGACGTGCGGTTGCATGCAGGTGCAAGGGAGGCACACCGCCCATGCCATCAACGCGCAAGGTTTCTCGCTTCGAGGGCACCGACGCCCGCGCGTGTCGGAGATGCTGCGGCATCAAGCGAGGCGACCGGGTGCGCCTTCATTTATTCTGAGCCCTCAACTCGCTGCCCGCTTTGCGGGTGAAAGAAGTGCAGGTTATCCTGATCGACGCTGAACCGAATCGTTTCACCGGAAACGGCATGATGCACCCCGGGCAGGCTGATGGTGAATGCCTCCTTGCTGCCTGCAATACGCCCGTGCAGCAGCGTATTCGCGCCCAGAGGTTCGCCCATCTGAACCGTCATCGACAGCGGCCCATTTGGATCGGCGACCACGTGTTCGGGTCGGATACCGACTGTGACGTTGCCCATAGCCTTCATATGGGTTGGTACGATTGTATCGACGATGGAAAGGCCTTCGTCCGTCAGCTTGCCATTGAGAACATTCATTGACGGGCTGCCGATGAACTGCGCCGCGAAAAGGGTTTGCGGGCGTTCGTAAACCTCCAGTGGCGTGCCGATCTGTTCGGCGCGACCTGCGTTCATGACGATCATCCGGTCCGCCATTGTCATGGCCTCGACCTGATCATGCGTGACATAGAGTGACGTGATGCCAAGGCGGCTCTGCAAATCGCGGATTTCAAGACGCATCTGTACGCGCAGCTTTGCATCCAGGTTCGAAAGCGGCTCATCAAACAGGAACACCGCCGGTTCACGCACGATGGCCCGCCCCATGGCGACACGCTGGCGCTGGCCGCCAGATAAATCACGGGGGCGTCGATCAAGGTAATCGGTCAGCTGCAAAAGTGTTGCTGCGGCCTCGACCTTTTGAACGATCTCGGCCTTCGGCAATTTCGCAATCTTCAGCCCGTATCCCATATTTTCGCGCACGGACATATGCGGATAAAGCGCATAATTCTGAAACACCATCGCGATGTCGCGATCCATTGGTTCGAGCTCATTGACGCGCTTGCCGCCAATCCTGATCTCCCCCTCAGACACGCTTTCCAGCCCTGCCACCATGCGCAAAAGCGTGGATTTTCCGCAGCCGGACGGGCCGACGATGACGATGAACTCACCGTCCTCAATCGCCGTGCTGACACCATGGATAACCTGGGTGCTGCCAAAGCGTTTCTTGATATCGAGGAGCTCTACAGTTGCCATGGTTGCCTACTTCTCACTGTCCACGAGACCGCGGATAAACAGTTTCTGCATTGAAATGACGACGATGATCGGAGGGATCATTGCCAAAATGGACGTCGCCATAATGACCGGCCAGTTTGCCGTGTCATCGCCTGACGGAAACATCTGTTTGATGCCCATCACAATGGTGTTCATCGACGGGTCCGTCGTGATCAGCAGCGGCCAGAGGTACTGGTTCCAGCCGTAGATAAACAGGATCACGAACAATGCGGCGATGTTTGTGCGGCTCATCGGGAAAAGGATATCCCGGAAGAACCGCATGGGTGAGGCACCGTCCACGCGGGCGGCCTCAGCCAGTTCATCGGGCACGGTCATATAAAACTGGCGGAACAGAAACGTCGCTGTGGCTGATGCGATGAGCGGCAGGATAAGCCCGCCATAGCTGTTGAGCATTCCAAAGCCCGCGACGACCTCATAAGTGGGCACGATACGCACCTCGACGGGGAGCATCAGCGTCAGGAAGATCAGCCAGAAGAAGATCATCTTGCCGGGAAACTTGAAGTAAACGATCGCAAACGCCGACAGCAGCGAGATGATGATTTTGCCGACCGCGATACCCATGGCCATAACCAGAGAGTTGAACAGCATCGTTGCAACGGGCACGTTCACACCCGACAGCAAGGCCTCGCGATAGTTGGCAAGGAACTGATCGCCGGGCCACAGCGGCATGGGGGGCTGCGTGATTTCCGGTTGGGTGACGGTCGATGCGACGAAGGCCAGCCAGATCGGGAAAAACACGATGAGAACGCCACCGATCATGATGACATGGCTAAGCCACAATGACGCGCCGCGCCTTTCGACCATGCCGGGGGGGGGATCATTATATTGGGTCAATAATGCACCCTCCGCTCAATGAATTTAAACTGGAAGATTGTCAGCGCCCCGACGACAACCAGCAAGATCACCGACTGCGCGGCAGAGGAGCCGAGGTCCTGGCCCACGAACCCGTCCGAGAAGACTTTGTAGACCAGAATGGTCGTGGATTGTTGCGGTCCGCCTGACGTGATCGTGTGGATCACACCGAAAGTTTCAAAGAAGGCGTAGACGATGTTGACGACCAGCAAGAAGAACGTCGTCGGCGACAACAGCGGCAAAACGATGGTCCAGAACCGACGCCAGAACCGCGCGCCGTCAATCGCCGCGGCTTCTATGACAGATTTCGGAATCGCCTGAAGCGCCGCGAAAAAGAACAGGAAGTTGTAGCTGATGCGCCCCCAGGCGGAGGCCACGACAACCAGGCCCATGGCCTCTCCACCGTTCAGCACGTGGTTCCAATCATATCCCAAATGGCCCAGATACCACGAGACGACGCCGACACGCGTGTTGAACATGAACAGCCACAACACGCCCGCGATGGCGGGCGCCACGGCATAGGGCCAGATCAGCATGGTACGGTACACGCCTGCGCCCTTGATCAAACGATCCGCGACAACCGCCAGAAACAGGGCTGGAACCATGGAACACAGCGTGACGAGGGTCGAGAAGATTGCCGTCGTCAGGAATGAGGCGCGATAGTAGGGGTCAGACAGCAGGTATTCAAAGTTGCCCAGGCCGACATATTGCATCGACAGGCCGAACGGGTCCGGAATGAACAAGGACTGCCAAACGGCCTGTCCTGCGGGGTAAAAAAAGAACACCGCAGACACCAGGACCTGCGGCGCGATCAGGCACAGCGGCAATAGCCAGCCTTTGAACGTGACCCGTTTTTCCATAAATAGAGCGCCTCAATAAACATGCGGGCGACCACAATCGGCCGCCCGCATCATATGCTTGATTAGTTCGCCTGCTCAAAGCGGCGCAGCAACTGATTGCCACGTGTCACGGCGCTATCGAGTGCGGATTGCGCGTCCTTGTCACCGGCCCAGACGGCCTCAAACTCTTCGTCGATGATCCCGCGGATCTGGTCGAATGAGCCAAGACGCAGGCCCTTGGAGTTCGAGGTCGGCTCATTCGCGGTCATCTGAAGGACGGCCACTTCGGTGCCGAGGTTGTCGGCGTAAAAACCGGATTCACGCGTGGCCTCGGCGGCGTCGTTGGTGATTGGCAAATAGCCGGTGTCCTGATGCCATTGCGCTTGCACCGGTGTGGATGACAGATATGCGAGGAACTGTGCCGCACCTTCGTATTCTTCCGGTTCATGACCCTCCATCACCCAGAGGGAAGCACCACCGATGATGGTGTTTTGCGGGCTGTTGCCGACACCTTCCCAATACGGAAGGGGGCGCACGTCAAAATCGAACTCGGCATCTGCCTCGATACCCGCATACCCAGCAGAGCTTTCGGTGAACAGGGCACATTCGCCGGCACGGAAGTTTGCGCCGCTTTCATTGCGCCGACCCAGATAGATGAATTTTCCGTCCTGCGCCCACTCGCCCATGGCCGAGATATGCGCAACCTGCGCTTCGCCGTTGAACACCAATTCAACATCAGTCCCTGCAAATCCGTTCTCTTGCGTGGCAAAAGGAACGTCATGGTAGGCAGAGAGGTTTTCGAGGTGAATCCAGCTCTGCCATGCAGTGGTCAGGGGGCAAGTGCTGCCACCGTCCTTGAGCGCGGTCAGCACCTCACCGACGTTTTGCCAGGTGGACAGATCAGTGTCAGGATCGACGCCAGCAGCCTCGAACGCATCACGGTTTACCCACAGGACGGGCGTGGACGCGTTGAACGGCAAGGACAGCATCTCGCCCTCGGTGTTGGTGTAATATCCATTGACCGCACCGATATAGGCATCGGGATCAAACTCAGCGCCAGAGGCTTCCATGACTTCAGTGACCGAGCGTACCGCCCCTTCGGCGGCCATCATCGTGGCTGTTCCGACCTCAAACACCATCAGGATGTGCGGCTGTTCACCGGCGCGGAATGCCGCAATGCCTGCATTCAACGTCTCGGAATAGTTTCCCTTGTGGGATGCAACGACGGTAAACTCGTCTTGGCTCGCGTTGAAATCTTCCACTTGGTCCGCGACCAGTTCACCAAGGCGACCGGTAAAGGCATGCCAGAATTGGATTTCGGTTTCGGCATAGGCCGCAAACGGCGAAAGGATCGTTGATCCGGCGATCAAGGCGCCAGTTGTCAGATTTTTCATGTGTTTCTCCCGAGTATCGCATCAAACTTCTTGTCGATGCTGAATTTCTACACGTTATCCGAGCGTTCGCATGGTTCAAGACTATTCCCGTGCCAGGTTCCATAACATGAAGCTATGGAAATTTGCAGGAATGGATGCGCAATGACATCGTGACCAAGACTACGACAACTCGACGCCCTCAAATCAGTCACACATCACAGGAGTGTGACACGGCGCGAAAAACCTCGAATTTTCGCAAACCGGCGGCAGGTGACCGCATACAGCCTTGCCCAACGAGTTCGGTCATACGGTGGAGGAAGGACAAGAGGCGCGCTCGCACGGCGCGCCACCTAATAGCAGGCAAGCATTGATATAATTTTTGAAAAATGGTGACCCCGGCAGGATTCGAACCTGCAACCTGCCCCTTAGGAGGGAACCGTTCATAGCGTTAGTCCTTCTTTGATTTCTGCTGCTTGGGTGTTTGTACAAGGTCTTCCTGTACATAGTTTGTACGAAAACGGGCCCTGACATCGGCCTCATCCGTCTCTGCGTGGGCATAGATACGCATCGGCAAATTAGGGTCAGCCCAGCGGCCAGCTTTGGCCGCGGTTACGGGATCGACACCCTGCCGGACGACTAATTCAGTGAAGAACCCATGACGCCCTGCTTGGTGCGCGGATAGGTATTGGATACCAGCCCGCTTGCAGATGGTCTTCCAGCGGGTGTTGTATCCGGTCGAGCTGCCATAGCCAAAAACGCGCGGCTTCATGAATTTGCCGGTCTTGCGGTTCTTGGGTCGCTTTGGTGGCAAGGCCAGCAGTTCGTCCATCATCTCTGGCGATACCGTGATCCAGCTCTCGGGGTGTCCCTTCTGGGCCTTCACCTTGACCTTGTTCTCGGCAGGCCGCAGATCATGAGGTTCTAACGAAACAGCCTGATCGATCCGCGCCGCCGTCTCGAACATGAACCGGACAAGCGCCGCGTTGTACGGATCAGCAGCGCTGCAAAACGCCTCGATCCACTCCTTGTCCGCAGGGGTACGCTCAACACGGCTTGGCTTGTCGCGCAGCTTGTCCTGCGAAATACGCTCAAATTTACTGTAGGGCTTTACGCGGATCAGAGGCGTCCCCAATATCTGGTGTGCATTATTGATGACAGCGCTTGCTGGAACAATAATTTCCCTCCACCAAGTATCGGTCGATGCCATCGGTTTCCAATCTGGCCCAAACCCCTTCAACAAAGCGCCTGTGATAGCCGTCAGCGGCATGGCCCCAATCTCTTTGACAATTGGAATGAGTCGCTCAGCGTCTTCTTCTGAGGCGTTGTAGAGCATGATTGCATCTGAAAATGTCTTGCTGATCTCATCGCCAACAACGTGTCGACGTATCTGCATTTCAGTTTCAAGCGCTACCCAGTCCCGCGCGCCTGCTTCTGTAGGTGCCTTAGTGCTTCGCCGGTATGGGCCTGCGATACGCCTGCCGTTGTACTCGACCCAGCCCTTAACCCAGTAGAAGCGACCCCTCTTGTAGATTTGGAGCGGCATGGCTGACCTCCTTCAAAAATCGTATCGATCTGCGCGGGCGTGATCAGCATGGTCCGCCCAAGGCGGTAAAATGCCCCTGTTTCATTTGCCCGCTCGCGCAAGGTTCGCTCTGAGATGTCGATCCCTAAGTCCGACATGACCGCGACCCATTGAGCCGGCGTCTTTCCCAGCCCCAAGATTTGAGAACCATCGGTGGTGTCTTGGATAGACATGACTCATCCCTCCCTGCGCGAGATTGCCGCTTTGGTTTCGGCTTTCACCGTGAACTGGGCCACATACTTTTCCCAAGCCCCGCTGGGAATTTTCGGGTTCCGTTTCCCAGGCGCGGTGTAGATATGATCCAGCATGTCCTCGCGGATCAGGTAGCGAACGTTGGTCACAGGAATGCCAACTCGCTCCGCCAGCTCTTTGGGTGTCTCGAGAAGTTTAGTCATGGATCGCCCCTCAGCCAATTGCTCACGTATCGAGGCGAAAGAATTAGTTTTGCGTTCAGAAAGAAACAAAACTACGCTGATCTTGGATGAATCAGACGTATCGCCATCGTTCGTAACACATATTGTTAAATATGATCACGAATGAGGTCAATGCGATTACAAACGAAAGTTGCAAATGGCAGTTCAGGGAATGGGAGAACGCCTCGCGGCAGTCAGAACCATGTCTAAGCTCTCCCAAGAGGATATGTGTCGTCGTTTGGGGATAAGTCGCAGCGCGTTCCAGAATTATGAACGGGGGCAACGTGACCTGACCGCCGAACTCCTGTTCAAGGTCTATAAAGAGTTCGACGTTGACCCGCTCTGGATGCTCGAAGGTGACACCGAAACTGGCAAAAGCAGGCGCCACGAAGAGGTGACACAAGCCTACCGAAAGATTGGCCTCGCGGTCGAGAATCGCATTAGCGAACGTAGCCTGAAGGTAACCCCAGAAAAGAAGTGGGACGCAATCGACTTCCTTTTCGCTGAGTTTCTTAACACGGACGCTTTGGGTGGCGAGGATCACGAGCTAGATACCAAGCGGATCGATAGCATTTTAGGACTGGTGGCATAATGTCTGACACTGACTTTCCCGGAAGCATCCATGTCTTGAAGCCACGAAAAGTTTCCGTGTCGCGGAAACTCGATAGTTTCTTAAATGCAACTGGCTTAGCGCATTCTAATGGTGTTCCGATTAACGATGAGACTCGACCCAAAGCTGGCAGTTTGAATGCCTTGTTGTGCGCGGGTTGTGGCCAAGTCGAGTATCTGACCCGCGAGTATTGTCGCTGTGGTCACTATCTGAGCGGTCAACTTCAAGACGAGTATCTTGCTTTCGAACAGAGCCTCCACGCTAGAAATGCAGAATTGTCTAATGAGGTTGAGCGTACACTAAAGCCCCTCCGGTACTGCTACCTGCTTGCCTTGCCTTTTATGATCATGCCTGCTCTACATGCTCTTTTTTGGTCTGATAGCTTCGCCCTCAGTACATTTCTTTGGTGGATGCCAGCCATGCTAATCGCCGGTGCTGGTATGTTTGCGGAGAGGCATGTCATTCGGCCACTTGAGGAAAGCAACCAGTTACTCAATAACTACACCTTCGATGTTTTCCTATCCAACAGATATCAGCACCCTAACAAACCGTTTTTTGAAGAAGGGCTAGAAGCCAATGGTGTATAACCCCTTGTTTCACTTTACTCCAAGTCAGCAAAGGTCCTTTACTTCTGGCCCTAAAACATCCTGTAAAAGCTTGGGTTTGTCAGTGGTGTCTTTACACAACGGATCCGGACAAGACAAAGAACTGGCCCTGTCATTGGGTCAAACTAAAACCACCCAAGCTGGATTGAAAAGTTAGTGGCAAAGTTTCACATCAGAGCGCGAACCATTGACCTTCTTGGTCGACAGCAAATCGCCAACATATCCACGGCAATAAGTGAGCTCTTCAAGAATGCGCATGATGCTTATGCCACTACAGCTGAAGTCGACTACTTTCGAGACGATGGATTATTTGTCTTAAGAGATGACGGTCTCGGGATGACTAAGCAAGACTTTGAAGATCGCTGGCTCACACTTGGGACTGACAGCAAGGTAGGATCGTTTTCAGGCTTAAAACGTCCCCCAGTTGACAGCGCACAAGACATTCGTCCGCTACTTGGCGAAAAGGGTATAGGACGGCTAGCAATTGCGGTTATCGGCCGACAAGTACTTGTACTAACTCGCGCAAAAGTCGATGGAAAAGCTGAGGACAGCATTACCGCAGCTTACATCCATTGGGGCTTGTTTGAGCTACCTGGGATCGATCTCGACGAAATTGTTATCCCACTTGAAACTTTCAGAGCTGACACCCTGCCGAACCTTGAAGACGTGCAAGAGATGGTGTCAAAAGCCCGGGACAGCTTGGAAAGCCTAGCAAGCCGGATAGACGAAAAGGTTGCAAAGTCTATCCGCAACGATATGGACGCCTTCAAAGTAGACCCTCGAGATGCGTCAACCTACCTTGGGCAACCTTCTTTCGATTTGAACGGTTCCGGAACTCATTTTTACATACTGCCTGCAGATGAGATCATCCAAGACGATATTGATGATCGGGATGAGTCCACCAAGGCAACAAGGTTCGAGAAAAACCTTATCGGCTTCACAAATACCATGACACCGGAATTCCGGAAGCCAAAGATCATAACACGGTTTAGAGATCACGTAGACGAGGGAGAGCCTTTAGAGAGAGTCGGCGAGAAGGCATTCTTTAGTCCCGAAGAGTTCAAGCAAGTCGACCATCATATTCGCGGTCGCTTCGATGAATTCGGTCAGTTTCGTGGGAAGGTTGGCGTCTATCAAACGTTGCCCTCCGAATATGTGCTCAACTGGTCAAATACAGACGGTAAACCGACTAGTTGCGGCCCTTTTGACTTTTCAATCGCGGTGATACAGCCAACGCCAACGGACTCGTTAGTTGATCCAACCGAGCACGCCAAAATCCGAAGAAAGCTTGAACGGCATGGTGGAGTTTACATCTACAAAGATGGGGTCCGAGTTCAACCATATGGCGGTCCTGACTTCGACTTCCTCGATGTTGAGCGCCGGCGAAACTTGCGAGCAGCAACAGCCTACTACTCCTTCAGAAATATCATGGGGGCGGTCGAACTAACGTCTCGAGACAATCCCAACTTGGTAGAAAAAGCAGGGAGGGAAGGTTTTCGTGAGGATAAGGCTTACCGGCAGTTTCGAAGTATTCTGATTAACTTTTTCATACAGTCGGCGGCAGATTTCTTCCGGGAAAATGGCAAATATTCTGAAGAATGGACTGAAAAACGTTATGAACTTCAACGCCTCGATGAAGTTCGAAAGAAGCGTGAGAAACAGTCCAAAGGCAAGAAAGACAGGTTCGGTGATCAGCTAGAGAAATTCTTCAAGGTTATAGACTCCGGACAGTTGCCAAAAACCATATCTGATACGGTTGCAGGTTTTGAAGCGGACGTGCTTTACGAAATCAATAGCAAGAAGAATCCACAAGCCAAGGCACTTGCAATTGGCCGTCTGGAGGCTGAGGCGAAGTTGCATCTGGACCAACTTCGCAAGGAGCATGCTATCTCGAAACCGCGAGGTGTTGGTCTAAACACTGAACTACGCAACAACTGGGAAGCCTACCAAACAGAAATGGGCAGGCTAACGAATGACCTGGTGTTGCCTGCCGAGAAGACGATCGAGAACATCGTCACAACAACTGTAAAGAAAAACAAGCTGAACCTTGAGCCTGGGCTGCGACTGAATGCTGCCGTCCAAAAGCACACGAAAGAGACCCTTTCAACCATGAAAACTCTGCGGACGCAGACGGAGGAGACCCTAACCGACCTGACACGCACAGTAAGAGATACAACAAAAAACAGCTTTCGAAACGTATCGAAAGTCGTTGATGAGGTCCTCGCCGAGCTTGAGGCCGTTAAAGGTAAGAAGCAGGCAGAGTTCGATTTCTCAAAACAGCGGGAGGCTTTCGAGACCTTGGTAGCTGACGCATTCGAAGAAGAGAGCGAAAAACTGCGGAAGATCTACAGTCAACTCGACGCTGTTCTATCATCAACCCAATCCAGCGGTTCAGATATGGTCGAAGTCACTGAAGCGCTGGAAGAGGAAGTCGTGGCGCTTCGCGAGCGACAAGAGGTCGATTTCGAGCTCGCCCAAATTGGGATGGCGCTGAACACGATTAACCATGAATTTGGAAAGACGGCTGGTAGCTTGCGAGACGGCCTTAGACGCATGAAATCTTGGGCCCATGCCAATCCTGACATGAAGCGCCTATACGACGACATGCGCGTCAATTTTGATCACTTGGACAGCTACTTGGCATTGTTCAACCCACTTGACCGGAAGCTTCAGTCGACAGCCGTCGATATCAAAGGCAGTGACATATTTCGATTTGTGTCTGACTTGTTTGAAAAGCGGCTTAAACGTCACAATGTTCGGCTGGTCGCTGATGAGGGGTTTAAGGCTCATACTCTTCATGGGTTTCACGCGGACTTCTATCCTGTCTTCGTCAACCTAATCGATAATGCGATCTATTGGGCGTCCAGTGCGAGAAACGACGCGGGCATCATTGAACTGATTGAAGACAATGGCGACCTTTGTGTCAGAGACAACGGTCGTGGAGTGAGTAGCATTGACGTCCGAAACATTTTTGAGCTCAGCTTTACTCGAAAGCCGGGCGGGAGAGGTATGGGACTGCATATTTCAAGGCAGGCGCTTGGCCGGCTTGGTTACGAACTGAACATCGATCCACCAACCCCCAATTCTGGTGCCTGTTTCCGTATCTCAAAGATGTCTCAATAGAAGATTTGATCAGATGAATTTTGCCGACGACCAATACAACGCCGCCAGCTCCTTCGCGTATACAATGATCGTGGTTGACGACGAACCTGTAGATGACCCTGTCGAACCAGAACCCGCCCTTGAGGTTAAGACGCCTGGTAGGCGCGATGTTGCGGCCGCCAAGAAGGTTGATCAGAAACCTGAAGCACAACGCTCACATCCGCTAGACGCAAAAGGATTGATAAAGAGTGCCCTAGACTTGGGGCTTGTCTGCTCGGTTGTTAACCCGACTGGTGATGAAGGTAGTGTAGCAAAAAGTGTCGCTAAGGCCTCGTTGAGAGCTGATATCGTATCCTTAGACTGGCACATGAATCACGGTGATGATGGCGAGCTAGCATCCGAGATTATTCAGGAAATTCTTCGTGGGGATGAGGCCATTGGAGGACGCCTGAGATTGATTGCGATCTACACCGGCAACAAGGATCAGGGAGCCATCCTTGAAAAAATCGCCGAAAGGCTCAACGCAGCTGAGGAAATCGCTGGCAACGTTACTAAGACAGGTGATGTCCTTACCAACTCGTCAGGTTTACGTATCATTTGGCGTGAAAAATCGATGGGCAATGAAAAATTGGCCAATGCCGTTTCCGAGACGCAACTTCCAAAAGAGCTGTTGAAGGCATTCTCAGAGTTGTCGAATGGTCTACTTTCGAACGTCGCGCTCGCAACGATCTCCTCGATGAGAGACACGACGCATCATGTTTTGAGCAAATTTTCGTCAGAACTCGATGGACCATTCTTTCACCACCGCGCACTCCTTAAAAATTCTTCTGACTCAATGGATTATGCAGTTTCTGTCGTAATGAGCGCGTTGAAGTCGGAGGTGGATAAGTCCAAAGTCACGTCGAAATATACAACAGTAGACGCAATAAAACGTCGCTTAAGTCAGATGCCTCAGAGCCCTGAAAATTTCACACTCCGGTACTCGAAAAAGGATCAAGAAAAGGAATTTAAGCTGCATATCGACGATGTCATTTCAATTATGGAACGTGGTTTTTCCGCTTGGCCGGATAAGGACAGGCAAGCAGCTGTTGGGCGGCAACAGGATAAGCAAGCCAGCCCAATGCCCCCAAAGGATGCGTTTTCCAAGAGTTTTTCTACTCTGTTCTGCGATACCATTGAGACGGCAAGTTTCTCCATGCGGCAGTTCTCGTTCTTGACTAACTCTCAGTCAAGCGAGCTCAGTATGGTACACCGAAAAGCACCGCCAAAATTGGGGCTAGGATCAGTCATTTTCTCGGATGCTGACGGCGGCTATTTTCTATGCTTACAAGCGACCTGCGATACTGTTCGTGGGGCAGGATTATTTTTCTTCGTACCGCTCGAAGTCGTGGATAGTGATACTCCTGATATCGTTGTTCCTCATGGACGGAATGGAGCGCTTATCAACTACGTGGGCCTTTCGGTTCCGCCAAAGTGCTACACCAAATCCCTGTCTCTCGATTTTGGTGTGATAAACGATGCCATAGGGCATATCCCAATATGCTATGATGAGCAGAGAGAAATTTACCATGTCCCGGATGCCAACAATACGGACTACCGCTGGCTCGCAAATCTTAAGTACAAGCGGGCACTTAGAATTGCGCAGAATATGAGCCAGGAAATCTCTAGGATCGGCTTCGATGAATTCGAGCCATTTCGTAAAGGTTAGCTGTCACCTAGTCTGGGGTCAGCAGTATGCCAACGATTTTGCAATCTGTATGGCGTGCCGCCTAATGAATTCTGGGGGCAACGCATTCCCGATCATTAAGGCAACTTTGCCGCGACCTTCAGTGAGGTCAAACCGATAGTCAGCAGGAAACGTCTGAAACAATGCCGCTTCACGCAAGCTAATTGCACGATCTTCTTCCGGGTGCAGGTATCGTCCCTTTGATGGATTCCCGCAGCCACCTGTCATCGTAGGGGAAACTTTGTCCCAAGACATGCGCCCATAAACATCGCGAAAGCCAGACTTCTTGTTTTTATGACAATCAAGTACCAGATGTTCTGGAAGCGATGTTCTCGATCCCCCGTCCTTCGGTATATTGCGGATGATTTCCTTTACGTGCGGAGCTCTGTTTGGAACATGGTCATGCAGTGGGTCACCTGCTTCACCAACTGGTGCAAGCCGAACGGCATCGAGACATTTCCGAACTGTAATAGTCTCTGACTTTTCGGCACCCTCAACTTGGCCAATTTTGGATGCGAGCAAAATCATTCTGTATCGGCGCTGAGGGACGCCGTATTCTGAAGCATCCTCCACCCTTACGTTCTTCCGCCCCACCTTGTAACCGAGGACCGATATTCTCTTAAGGAAAGTCTTCATGCGGTTATCTTGCGCCAAAGCAGGCACATTTTCCATCATGATAGCTTTAGGTGAAACAGCCTCAACAATCCGCAGAAACTCAAACAAAAGATCGTTACGGTCATCTGCGACTGCATTTGACTTCTTGCGAGTTCGTAGCGTTGAAAAGCCCTGGCAAGGTGGGCAGCCAGCCAGCAGGTCTAGTTCTCCCCGTTTCAGGCCGATGGTCTTCAACAACGCTGCCGCTCCGACTTCACGTATGTCATTTTCAAAGCAATGAACATCAGGGTGGTTAAGCCTATAAGTTGCGGCTGGGATTTTTTCCTTTTCGACACCAGCCAACACGTTAAAGTCCGCCTGTTTCAGTCCCAGCGTCAGTCCACCAGCCCCACTAAACAGGTCCACTGCTGTAAGTTTTTGTGGGAGCACCGGTGTGGATTTGGCCTTCATGATCAGTCGTGCCTTGTAAGTTCAAGCGAGAATTTCCGCTAAGTACTTGATTTTAAGATGTCAATTTTTTGCTCATTAATACCGTTTGCCCGCATTTTCCTCAAGTCAAAATTTGGCGCTCTCAAGGCGTCAGGTGCTCGGAGGTTTTTCGCAAACAGTGCTGAAAAATGCAGATGCGGGAAGGCCAACCGGAAGACTCGGCCACTTGATCAAGATCGGTTCTTGTTGTTGAATTTCGGCCTTGCTTTGAAGATACCATGGCCATGAGCGTACTCAAGGAACCAATACACCCCGGTGAAGTCCTGAAAGAACTTTACCTTGATCCCTTGGACTTGGGGGCAATCGCACTTGCGCGACGTCTGGCTGTGCCACGGACTCGGATCGAGCGGTTGATCAAAGGAACAACGGGGATCACGCCTGATACTGCACTTCGCTTAGCGCGCGTCTTCAACACAACGCCAACTTACTGGGTGAGCTTGCAGACGATATTTGACATCTCGGTTGCGGCGAAAACAGTCGACGTTTCCAATATCGAGCCGCTCATTGGACCCTAGTGCGTCATTCCCCGGTCCATCTCAACCTCCCGCTCTTCTAGCTCTGTCTCAACCTCTCTTCGGCGGCTTTCACTAATTTGAAGCTGGTCTCGAGTTGCCTCCGCAGATTTCCGTAATTCGAGCCCTCGTTCAGCAAGCCGTGCAACGCAGCCACGGACGCTGTTTGCGATTGAATCAGCACTGACACGCAGGCGGCCAATCCATCCAGTTGGCTCTGCATCTTGGTCGTCGAGCGTGCTTCCAAGCCGCTCAATTCCTTTGCTGAGACCTCGCAGGCCGTCACCAACCGCTCGACGCAGGCGAGCAAGTCGCGTTCCAAGGCTGTCAGGGGTGTCGTCATCTAATTCTCCTCGATCTTGATGCAGGTCACTGATCTGCCGCCCAGTGTGCAGGTCCTCACGCGCGTTGTCGTCGGGTCCAGCACCAGCCAGGTCCCATCCTCCCTGTCGATCCGCGTCAGGCCCAAGTCCGTCATCTCTGAGCTGGCCAACATCAGCGTCCAAAGCAAGCTCGCGGCCATCATCGAGGCGATCCCCGCCAAGAACGTCCCCGTGATCAGCCAGGGCGAGATCGTCAGCCAGCTCTTGTTCTGTCGCAGAAAGGTGCGGGTATCGCTCTCGATTGTACGATGCGCGATGGTCGCAATGCTGCTCAAATCGGTCCTGAAGTTCTCCAATTGCGATGCCATCGAGGCGGCGTAGTCCTGCCGGATCGTGTCCAGTTCCGCGTTCAACTTCTCGCTCAGCCGGGTCGGCTTGCCAGTCTGCATGGAAAATCTCTCCTTTCAAACGCCAGCGTTCGCCGGTGTCGGGGTCTTGGGCGGTCAGGTAGGCTTTGCCGACGCGAGGCAGGTCAAAGCCTGCATCAGCGAGCGCGTCGAGCATGCTTGCGCGGTCGGTGATCAGGCCGACGCTGATCTGATCTTGCAGCCACGCATGCAGCTCGTCGCGCCCCTGTGCGCGGGTTGGGGTCTCGATGGTGTCGCGGACCTCTTGCACACGCTCCAACTCCATCGGATCGGCCCAGCCATGGCGTTGGTTCATCACGTCTCGCAGGCTGTCGAAGGCTTTCTCATAGCCGGGCGGCGCGATATTCAGGCTCCGTCCCGAGGTCAGCTCCAAACGCGGCGTGCAGAAGTGAAGCTCGACGCGGTCTTCGTGGGTATGTCGGACCCAAAGCATGTCATATTGCGTCGGGTCCAGCCCCGCGAAGGCCAGCCGCTCGAACCCGTCCATGACCTCGGCCTGCTGTTCCTCGGTCGGTGCATCCTCGGCGGCAAAGCTGATCACACCCGCGCGGTAGGTCCACTGGTGGCGGCTGGCGTCGATCAGGGCTTCGGTGCGGTCGGGATTGCCGCGCAGCACCTCGGGCAAAGGTTCGCGGTTCACTGTCATCGGTTGGCCGTCGGCATCGCGGATCAGGTCGCGGTTATCGTCGTAGGCCAGCACCTTGTCCGCGACGAGGTAGCCGATGGGACCAGAGCCCGCGCCTTTACCGTTGCGGAAGAACTTGATCAGCATCGGCGCGCGGCCTCGACGATCTGGGCAAGCTGGCGTTCGATGGTGAGAAGGCGGCGAGCAACGGTCAGCGCGTCGAGGTCAACGCGGCCCGCCAGCATCGCGCGGTTCAGCCAGCGGGCGATCTGGTTGAGATTGCCGCCGATGCGTCCGACAGCGAGCACCAGCGCCGGATCGACGCGCGGCACGGGCTTGCGGCGGCGCGCTTCGGTGAGGCCAAGCGCCTCGCGCAGCAGGGTCGCGGCGGGTAAGCCTGCGGCCTCGGCCTTGGCGCGCAACTGGGCCTTCTCTGCCGCTGTGCACCGAAAGACGAAGGTCTCGGTCAGCGGCTCTTTGGTGCGGGCTTTGCCTGCACCGGTGGGGTTCGAAGGGGAGGCTTGCCGCCCCTCGCAAGGTCCCGTGTCAGCAGCGCCAGCGTATGACATGGGTCGCCTTGCTGTTTGCGCTTCGGTGGAATTAGTACTGCTCATGATCTGAGGCCAGCGGCTTGGATTTGCGCTTGCGTTACCAGCTTTGAGGCAAGCAACGCCGTCACCTGGGTGCCCGTGATGTGTTTGCACATTGGGCTGCGATCACTGATCCAGCAGGCCAGCCGCGCATGGTGGTCCGCCTGCAGCGTTGCTGTCTTTTCTCGGTCTTCTGCCTGCTTCTCGACATAGGCCTGCCACCGCCGCGACTGAAACCAGTTGTCGGAAAAGCAGACCTTGGAGCGAGTGAAACCTGCGCTACCGTTGGCATAGGCTTGGACGGCCTGCCGCAAGTCCTCCGGTGCGACCCCTTCCTTCATGGCTTCTTCGATCTGGGCGATGCAGGCAGCTTTGCCGCGAAGGCGATCAGGTGGATACGCGGCCAAAATCTTCTCAGCTTCTTCTTCCACCGCCGCCTCGCGCTTGCGCGTAGGTGGTTTATGGATGGTTTTAGGATGGTTTGGGGGCCGTTGTGGCCCCGGTACCCCGGCCACTGTGGCCCCCGTACCGGGGCCAGACTGGACGGGGGCCACAGTGGACCCCGTCTCAATCTCGGGCTCTGCGGTCGGTTCTAGCGCATCAACTTTGGCCAGATCGATCCGGTAGACGACGGTGAATCCGTTCTTGCAGGTCCGTGCGCCGGTCTCGACCAGAATGCCTTCTTTGAGGAATTCGCGCACGGTTCGTTTGACCGTCGTCTCGCCCAGCTCTGTATGTCGCTGAATCGTCCCCTTGGAACACCAGATGCCAGAACCGTCATCACTCGCCTTGTCGGCCAAGAACATGATGATCTGCTTGCGCGTTGCGCTTCCGAACTTTCGTTCCGCGCATGTGTTCGCAACCCGCCAGCTCATTGGAAGGCCCCAAAACGCGCAAAGACGTGCGAATTTTGTACAGGTTTTGTACGAGATTTCCGCCGTTTCTGCAGAATTCGGCCCGAAAGCTCGCGGGACTTTCTGCATGCTTCTGCACAAAGCCCTGTAAATAAGCCATATTTTTCAGGCAGTTTTGGCGACCCCGGCAGGATTCGAACCTGCAACCTGCCCCTTAGGAGGGGGCTGCTCTATCCAGTTGAGCCACGAGGTCACAGGCGCGGACACTGCCTCACATGCGTGGAATGGTCAATCGTGCGAGGGCGGGGTTTCGCTGCAATCGCGAACTGGATACGGTTCCGGCGACCGCCCGTGCCCCTCGAAGGATCGTATGCATGTTGAAACCGGTGACTTTCCTGCTGCTGGGCCTGATGACGCTTGTCGGGTGTGCTCCTCTGGATCAATCGGATCCGGATCGTCGCAATCATGCGATGATCCTGTTGCAAAACAATGGGCTGGTCCCCGATCAGCATGTGCGCACATATGTCGAGGGCGTCGGGCAGCGGATCATCGGCGCGACCCCTGCGGTCAACGCGGATTGGGATGTCTATGTGCTCGATACGCCGCGGGTGAACGCATATGTGCTGGGCAGCGGTTCCATCTACATGACGCGGGGATTGGTGGCCCTGGCCAATAGCGAGGCGGAGCTTGCAGCGGTTATGGCGCACGAGATTGCCCATCTGGTCGCCCATCATTCCGCCGCCCGATCCGAGCGGATGGAGCAGGTCGAACGGCAGGTGCTGTCCGAAACGGTCTTGGCAGATATGGATGACGTTCAACGCGCCGGAAACCGGATTGCCAGCGGCTTTGCCGCGTTCACACGACAGCAGGAAGCCGATGCGGACACTCGCGGGCTGATCTATCTTGCAAAGGCAGGCTATGCGCCCCAAGCCATGGTCGATTTCCTGCGGGCGATGATCGCCCACGAAACGCTTGAGGCCGCGCTGGCGCACCGGCGCTTCGATCCTGCGCAGGCCAATCTTATGTCCAGCCATCCCGCCAGCGCCGCACGCGTGGCTGCGGTGGAAGCCGCGCTGCCCACGACCCTGACAGGCTATATGGGGCGTGACGCGCATCTGGACGTGATTGACGGCCTGATCTGGGGGGCGGATGGCCGCAACGGCCTGATCCGGGGTGACCGTTGGATCAATCCGGTGACGGGTCTGTCCATCACCGCCCCACCGGGGCTGTCGTTCGACGTGGGTGAGATTGTCGTGCGCGCCGGCGATGCCGAGGGGCGCTACATCAGCTTCGCGCGCGATCTGTCGCGCGGGTTGACCCCTGCCGCGTATCTGACGGAGCTATGGCTGCCCACGATGGAGGCTGACGATCTTCGCGGCGAAGCCTCGGAAGTGCGCACCCGCGTCATAAACGGGCGACAGACAGCCTATGTCGATTTTCCTCTGCGCTCGCTCCAGGGGCCGATGACCTTGCGGTTCGTCGCGGTCGCATTGGGGCGCGAGATGCTGGAGTTCATCATGATCGCGCCTGCGGCGGACCGCGCGGCGATGGACAGCCTGTTCGACACGCTGCAAACCGTCCGCATCCTGCCGCGCTCCCGGCTGGACGACCTGTCACCCACCCGCATCCGGGTCGTGACGGCAGTGCCGGGACAGCAGATCGATGATTTCATAGCGATGATGCAGGTGGACAGTCTGGCACGTGAGCGCTTCCTCGCCCTGAATAACCTGACCGCCGGGGCGCAGGTACAGGCCGGGCAGCGGTTCAAGATCTTGGTCCAGTGACTGGCCTATCCGGGATACGAGCGCAGATCGGGGGCAGGTGGACCCCCCTTTCGGGCGGATTGAGCCACCATGTCTGGCGTGTCGCGGTTCCCGGGGCGCCGGATCTGACCGTTCGCATGACCGATGGCACGGCCGCCCCGCCCCTGTTCGCGCGCGACCCCGATGCGGAGTGGCTGGCATTGACCGCGCTGGAGGGAACCGGGCTGGCCCCGCGTCCGGTGCGACGATACCCGCATGCTGTCGTTGCGGAATATGTGGCCGGAACGATCTGGGACGGCGATTTCCCTGCCGCGGCGGCCACACTGCGCGCGTTGCACGCCCGCAAAGCGCCAAAGGGCCTGCCGGAGGCCCCCAGATGCGCGGTGGAGGCCGGACGTGGGATCCTGATGCATTGCAAGGATCGAAGCCTGAGCGCGGCGATGCCGGATTCAAGCCCGTTGACCGGACCGGAGGTGTTTCTGCACGGCGATCCCGCACCGGGCAATATCGTGATGCAGCGCGGACAGGCGCATCTGATCGACTGGCAATGCCCCTCGCGCGGGCCTGCCCTGCACGATGTGGCGATGTTCCTGTCGCCCGCCATGCAGATCCTCGGGCGCGGGCGCGTGGCGACATCGGCCGAATGTGAGGCCTTTCACAAGGCGTATGGCCCCATACCGGACACGGCCATCGCCCCGTTGCATTGGCGCATGGCCTGTCACTGCCAATGGCGCATCGAGCAGGGACACGAGGCCTATCGCCCGGCATTGCAGGCCGAGCTTACAGCCCTTGCCCAATCCACACGCCCACGATGACGGCAAGAGCGCCCAACACGACCCCTGCGACCATATAGACCATGCCATCGCGGCGCGATTCCGTGTGATCGCGGTCGCGCCACTGCGGGTTGTTCGTTCGGATCAGCGCCTCCTCGGCCATTCGGGGCAACAAGGGACCGAAGCGTGAGAGAACCCGCGCGGTTACAGCGAGGTCCCGCACCAGAGCCTTGGGGCCGATATTGTCGCGGATATACTTCTCCACCACCGGGCGGGAGACCTGCCACATGTTCATGTTCGGATCGAGCGAGCGGGCCACACCCTCCACCACGACCATCGTGCGTTGCAGCAGGATCAGCTCGGTCCGGGTTTCCATCCCGAACCGCTCCGTCACGTCGAAGAGGTGCGCCAGCAGCCGGGCCATGGAAATGTGCGACGCATCCTGACCGAAAATCGGCTCGGCCACGGACCGCAGCGCCTGGGCGAACGCCTCCATATCATGATCGGGAGAGACATACCCCGCCTCGAAATGTACCTGAGCCACACGCAGGTAATCCTTGCGCAGAAAGCCGAACAGGATTTCGGCATAGATCCGGCGCGTATAGGCATCTATCCGCCCCATGATTCCGAAATCGAAGGCGATCAGATCGCCTTCGGGGCCGACCTTCAGATTGCCCTGATGCATGTCGGCATGGAAAAAGCCGTCGCGCAGGGCATGGCCCAGAAAGACCTGCACGATGCGGGCGGCCATCTCCTGCATGTCGATCCCCTGCGCGCGCAGGGCTATGACCTCGCTGAGATTGATCCCCTCGATCCACTCCGTCGTCATGACTGTCTGCGCCGAAAGAGACCAGATTACCGCCGGAACACGGAAGCGGTCGTCCTTGGCGCAATTGGCCGCGAATTCCGCCCCGGCAGAGGCTTCGAGCCTGAAGTCCAGTTCCTGCTGCACGACCTCATGGAAATGGGCGATCACTTCGGTTGGCTTGAGCCGGCGCGATCTGGGCGACAGCAATTCGATGGTGCGCGCCGCGAAATAGAAGGCGTTGATATCCCGCGCGAACGCCCTGGCGATGCCGGGACGGCGGATTTTCACGGCAACCTCAAGTCCGGTGTCCGCCACGCGCGCCCGGTGCACCTGCGCGATCGAGGCGGCGGCGACGGGGGGGCTAAACTCACTGAACAGCATGTCGATGGGCGCGCCCAGTTCCCGTTCCACCTCCGCACGGGCGGTGGCCAGATCGAAGGCAGGCAGACGATCCTGCAAGACCTTGAGCTGCTGGCTGAGGTCGTCACCAGTCACGTCGGGGCGGGTGGACAGGATCTGCCCGAACTTGATATAGGACGGTCCCAGCGCGGTGATCGCCCGCACGACGGGCGGCTGCGATGGATCGCCCTGCTCCCCCAGCCACTGAACCGGCCACATCACGATCTTCGCCGCGATCCGCAAACCTTTGGGGGCGCCCAGCTCACGCATTGCCACGTCCAGCGCGCCGGTCCTCTCGAACGTGGCGCCGGTTCGGATCAGGCGCCAGACATTGGATATGGGGTTCAAATCTTCCACCCCGAATGCAGGCAGGCAATGCCCATGGTCATGTTGCGATACGCGACGTTTTCGAACCCGGCCGCACGGATCATGCTCGCAAACGCCTCCTGATCGGGAAACTTGCGGATCGATTCGACGAGGTACTGATAGCTCTCGGAATCGTTCGCGATCACCTTGCCCATGCGCGGGATCACGTTGAAGGAATAGGCGTCATACGCCTTTTGCAGCATGTCGTTGGGAATCTGGCTGAACTCCAGACACATGAAGCGCCCCCCCGGCTTGAGCACGCGGAACGCCTCGGCCAGCGCCTCCTGCGGACGCGTGACGTTCCGAATGCCGAAGCTGATGGTGTAGACATCGAACGAGTTGTCCGCGAAGGGCAGCGCCATCGCGTCGCCCACCACCCATTCCAGCGGCGCATCCTGTGCTTCGGGTCGTTTCTTTCCTTCCTCCAGCATCGAGGCGGTCATGTCGCAGACCGTCGCATGTCCGCCGCCGCGCTTGAGGAACCTGAACGAGATGTCCCCCGTACCGCCCGCCACGTCCAGCAGATGCTGATGGGGGCGCGGTGCCAGCCAATCCATCATCGCATCTTTCCAGATACGGTGGATGCCCATGCTCATCACGTCGTTCATCACGTCGTATTTCGACGCGACGGACGTGAACACGCCGTGAACCTTGCCCGCCTTTTCGCCCTCGGGCACATTCTGAAACCCGAAATGGGTGGTGTTCGGATCGGCGGGACCCGAACCATTTGACCTCGAACCAGTAGACATTGGGCAGCTCCATCGCTCGCGTGTTGGTGCAACCTAGCGATTGGCGCGGGATTGGAAAGCGCGCTCTGGGGTCGCAGAGATTGCGTGGAACCTAGTGCGCCCCTAGATGGGGTCCAGCCAAGCGCGAAGGATTCCCGATGCCCGAACTGCCCGAGGTCGAAACCGTCCGCCGTGGCCTTGCCCCCGTGATGGAGGGTCAGGTGATCGCGCGGGCGGAGGTGCGCCGTGCCGATCTGCGCTGGCCCTTCCCGGAACGGATGGCGGAACGCCTGAGCGGGGCACGAATCGACCGGCTGGGGCGACGCTCGAAATATCTGCTGGCCGATCTCGACCGGGGCGAGACGCTGATCATGCATCTGGGCATGTCGGGCCGGATGCTGATCGCGAAACCCGGCGGGACGACGATTCCCGGCAGCTTCCACCACCATCATCCCGCGCCTGAAAAGCATGACCACGTCATCTTCGACATGGATAGCGGCACCCGTGTCACATTCAACGACGTGCGCCGTTTCGGCGCGATGGATCTGGTGGCGACCGGGGCATTGGACACGCACAGGCTTCTGTCCGTGCTGGGCCCCGAACCGTTCGACAACGGCTTTTCCGATGCCTATCTGGCGGAAAAGCTGAAGGGCCGCGCCACCCCCGTCAAATCCGCCCTGCTGGATCAGCGAATCGTGGCCGGTCTGGGAAATATCTATGTTTGTGAGGCGCTGTGGCGGGCGGGAATCAGCCCGATGCGACTGGCGCGCGACCTGACGCCCCGACAAATCGCAACAGTGACGCAGACCATCCGCGACGTCCTGACGGATGCCATCGCTGCTGGCGGCTCCAGTCTGCGCGACTACCGCCAGGCCGACGGCGAACTGGGCTATTTTCAACACTCTTTCGCGGTTTATGGCCGCGAGGGTGAGCCGTGCCGAACTCCCGGTTGCGCGGCCCGGATCGAACGGGTCGTGCAGGCGGGCCGGTCGAGTTTTCACTGTCCCGTATGTCAGGGGTAACGACTGAAACAACTTGCAATCATCCGCTAGGCGTTTCAAATCGCGACAACCCCGCCCGGCCCGCCCGGCTGGGCTCAGTTGGCAAGGGAAAGGAATTTCGCGTGGCCTATGAGATGCTCATAACCGATGTCTCCGATTACGTCGGACTCATCAAACTCAACAGACCCGATGCGCTCAATGCGCTGAACGCCCAATTGCTCACCGAGCTGGCGGACGTGCTGAAGGCGTGGGACCGCGACGACAACGTTCGCGCCATCGTGCTGACCGGATCGGAAAAGGCATTCGCCGCAGGGGCCGACATCAAGGAGATGTCGGACAAGTCCTCCGTCGATATGTTCGTGTCCGATTACTTCACCGAACAAACCGACGCGGTCGGCCGCACGCGCAAGCCGATCATCGCCGCCGTATCCGGCTTCGCGCTGGGGGGCGGCTGCGAACTGGCGATGATGTGCGACTTCATCATCTGTTCGGACACAGCTAAGTTTGGCCAGCCGGAGATAAACCTGGGCGTCATGGCCGGAATGGGCGGCACCCAGCGTCTGACCCGCCTGGTGGGCAAGTCCAAGGCGATGGAGATGAACCTGACGGGTCGCTTCATGGATGCGGAGGAAGCAGACCGGTCCGGTCTGGTGTCACGTGTCGTGCCGGCGAAGGAGCTGCTGGACGAAGCGCTCAAGACGGCGGGAAAAATCGCGGAGAAATCCCAGATTGCCGTGATGGCGGTCAAGGAATCGGTCAACCGCGCCTACGAGATGACGCAGCGTGAGGGCATCCTGTTCGAGCGCCGCGTCTTCCACTCCCTGTTCGCCACGGAGGACCAATCCGAGGGGATGGCCGCCTTTGCTGAAAAGAGAACCCCGAAATTCCGCGACAAGTAACCCAAACACCGCCAATGGCGTTGACAGACCACGGGCACGGGTGTACTTGCGCGGCTCATCTTTGAATCAAAAGAACCGGAATCAATCATGGCAAATACGCCTTCTGCTAAAAAGCGCGTGCGCCAGCTCGAGCGCCGCACCGAGATCAACAAGGCGCGTCGCTCGCGTATTCGTACCTATCTGCGTAAGGTCGAGGAGGCGATCGCCGGTGGCGATCAGGCCGCGGCGAAAACCGCGCTTCAGGATGCACAACCCGAGATCATGCGCGGCGTGACGAAGGGCGTGATCCACAAGAACACCGCCTCGCGCAAGGTGTCCCGGCTGTCCAGCCGCGTGAAGGCGATGGCCTGAGGTCAGACGTCGCAGGCGAATGTGAATACAGGGCGTATCTTCGGATGCGCCCTTTTCGTTTGCCCCTCTAATCTTCGATCCGCATCCGCGTGGCGCACCATTCGCCCTGACGTCACTTCACCATCGCATTCGGATGTTCCGCATTCGGTCCTGTTGCGAGAATCGCACCCAATCCGTAAGTTCTGGCAACGCACCGCACCGGCTTATCCATTGATTCCATATGGCCCCGCCTTCGAAGGAAAACCCCCTTCGCGAGGGGCTCTTTTCCTTGGATAACGCAAATATATCAACATCTTAGCGCGGAAATTTGTCTCGGTTTCGCTTGTGTGCGAGACCCGACTCAGACTAGTTTCTTCGAACGACGAAGACAGCTTCGAAGAGAAGACCGCGTCGGACAAATGAGGAGGGCATAACGTGTCGCAGATCGAACAGATGAAACCGCAAGAGGCGTACGAGATTCTGCGGTCGAATCCTGCGGCGGCCCTTGTTGACGTCCGAACGCAGGCGGAATGGAGTTTCGTAGGCATCCCCGACACGAGGGACCTGGGCAACGCGATGGCACTGGTACAGTGGGCGCGTTACCCCGATATGGCCGTGAATACCAATTTCGTTCAGGAACTGACCGATCAGCTTGGCGGGCAGATTCCCGACACGCTGTTGTTCATCTGCCGCTCCGGCGCCAGGTCGCAGAACGCGGCGCAGATGATCTCTCAGCAAATGTCCCAGGCAGGCAGGGACGTTCGCTGCATCAATGTCGCGGAGGGATTCGAGGGTGATCTCGATTCCAAATCTCAGCGAGGAAAGCTCAACGGCTGGAAGGCCGGTGCGCTGCCTTGGCGACAAACCTAGAACCAACGCCGGGCGATCGACGCCCGCACTGAAACTCTTGCCTGCCGGCCCGCCTGATGCGTGGTCCGGTGACAACCGGATTTTGATGGGACGAAACATGTCGGATACCGATGCCTGGGGGCGGATTTGCACGGATATGAAATCCACGATCGGCAAGGAAGCCTATCAAAGCTGGATCGATCCGCTCGCGCTTCACAAGATCGAACAGGGCATCGCGCATTTCGCCGCACCGACCAGCTTTATCGGCCGCTGGGTGGATCGCAATTACGGTGAGCGTATCCGCTCCTCCTTTGCGCGCGAGGGGTACAGCGTCACCCGTCTGGATTTCAGCGTCAGCCCGGCAGCACGCAAGGCCGCCACTCCGGCGGGCCAGCGCAGCGCGCCCCTGAACGCTCCATCGGCCAAAACCACAGCCACCGCCCACGCAGCGGAGGAAGAACTGCCCGGATCGCCGTTGGATCCGCGCTTCACGTTCGACAGCTTCGTCGTGGGCAAGCCGAACGAGCTGGCCCATGCCGCCGCGCGCCGCGTGGCCGAGGGGGGCGAGGTCGCCTTCAACCCGCTGGTCCTCTATGGCGGGGTCGGACTGGGCAAGACGCACCTGATGCACGCCATTGCCTGGAAACTTCAGCAGGACAATCCCGGCTTCCGCGTGCTCTACCTCAGCGCGGAACAGTTCATGTACCGCTTCGTTCAGGCGCTGCGGTTTCGTGATACGATCTCGTTCAAGCAGATGTTCCGATCTGTCGATGTCCTGATGGTGGATGACGTGCAGTTCATCGCTGGCAAGGATTCCACGCAGGAGGAATTCTTCCACACCTTCAACGCCCTGATCGACCAGAACAAGCAGGTCATCATCTCCGCCGACCGTGCGCCGGGGGAAATCGACGGGATGGAGGATCGGATCAAGTCGCGCCTGCAATGGGGGCTGGTGGCGGACATTCACCCCACCGACTACGAATTGCGGCTCGGCATCCTGCAAGCAAAGCTGGACGCCCAGCGCGCGCAGCATCCAAACGTCACCATCGACCCGAAGGTCATCGATTTCCTCGCGCATCGGATCAGCAGCAATGTGCGCGTTCTCGAAGGCGCGCTGACGCGGCTCTATGCGTTTGCGTCCCTCGTCGGGCGGCACATTGATCTGGACATGACCCATGAATGCCTGACCGACCTGTTGCGCGCCTCCGAACGCAAGGTCACGATCGAGGAGATCATGCGCAAGGTCGCGGAATACTATCACCTGCGCATGAACGATCTGATGTCCGCCCGGCGCGCCCGCGTTGTGGCCCGCCCCCGTCAGGTCGCGATGTATCTGGCCAAGACTCTGACATCCAAGAGCCTGCCCGAAATCGGACGCAAGTTCGGGGGCCGGGACCACACCACGGTGATCCATGCGGTCAAGCGGGTCGAGGAACTGAAGCAGACCGACAGCCAGATCGCAGACGATGTCGAATTGCTGCGCCGGATGCTCGAAGCCTAGGGCCTTATTGCTGCCGGACGAGCCCGTCCTAGGGTGTGGACTCATTGATCAGCAATCCAGATGCGGATCGCTGCGAGCTTGATGGCTGCCAGGAAGTTCTCCGG
>NZ_JACJUQ010000001.1 GCF_014235845.1 Pontivivens nitratireducens
CCTCATCGCTCAGTTCATGTCGCCGCATCACAACCTCCTCTGTCGGAGATACTGAATCACGCGACGAACGAATGGGGAAGCCTGATTATGGGGACAGACCCTAGGCCAGCCAAAGCATCAGGCTCAACACCGCCAGCAAAGCCGTCAGCAAACCCCACGCCCGCCACATCAGCCGGGTCGCGGCCACGATGTCGCGCCGGGCGGGATCGCGGCCCTGCGGGTTCAGCCACGGGTCGTTCGACGGCCCTTCGGCATAGTCGCGCGGTCCGGACAGGCGCAGACCCAGGGCGGCGGCCATGGCGCTTTCGGGCCAGCCCGCATTGGGGGAGCGATGTCGCCGCGCATCGCGCCACATCACCGGCCAGACCGCCCGGTTCAGGGATGCGACCGCGATCAGGCATCCTGTCAGGCGGGCGGGGATCAGGTTCATCACATCGTCCAGACGGGCGGCGGCCCAGCCGAATGCCTCGTACCGGGCGGAGCGATGGCCGATCATGCTGTCAGCCGTATTCACCGCCTTGTAGATCAGCAAGCCGGGCAGCCCGGCCAGTACGAACCAGAACGCCGGCGCGACGACGCCGTCCGACAGGTTTTCCGCCCCGCTTTCGATTGCCGCCCGTGCAATCGCTGCTTCGTCGAGCGTTTCAGTGTTCCTGCCCACGATCATCGAGACGGCGTGTCGCCCCTGGTCCAACCCGGCATCCAAGCCCTCAGCCACCGCACGGACATGCGTGGTCAGGCTGCGCTGCGCCAGCAGGATCGCCACGATCACGATATGCAGCGGCCCGGGCAGGAACGACAGCACCCATCCCAGCCCGCCGGATGCGAGCAGCAGCAGGCAGAGCGCCAGCACGCCCGCGCGCCGTGAACGGTCGTTCAGGCGACGTTCCAAGGCGGCGACCATCTGTCCCATCCCGACGGCGGGATGGGGGATGCGCGACCACAGCCACGCCGGCTCACCCACCAGAGCATCCAGAAGCAGGGCGGCGGTCAGGATCACGCCAGCGCCCGTGCAATACGCTCCAGCCCGGACGCATCGGCGGGCAGGCCCAGCCTGATCCAGTCGGGCCGGTCCTCGAACACGCGGCTCCAGATATGATGGCGGGCCAGTCTGGTCTGCGTGGCGAGGCCGTCGTGCACCACATACAGCCGAAACAGGCTGGTGCCACCTACGATGCGCGCGCCGCTCATCGTCATCACCCGGTCCAGATGACCCGCCATCGACGCCAGATGAACCCGCGTATCCTCGGCCCAGTCGGGGTCGCTCAGGGCTTGCGTGCCGATCGTCAAGGCAGGGCCGGAGGCCGCCCACGGCCCCAGATGCTGCCGCAACAGACGGGCATTTTCCTGCGAGCAGATCGCGAAGCCCAAGCGCAGGCCAGCCAAGCCCCAAAACTTCCCGAAGCTTTTGAGCACGACGAAGTTCGGGTGGCTGGCATGCGCGACATGTGAGGCACAGCCGACATCCGCGAAGCTCTCATCCACGATTGTCAGGGTTGTGTCATGCGGTGTCACCCGGTGCAGCCGTCCGTCGGGATTGTTGGGGTGAACAACGATCCGCGTGGCCGGAACCACTTGCGACGGTTCCGTATCCTCCACCGCGAAGCCCGCTGCGCGAAAGGCCGCGGCATGCTCGTTATAGGTAGGGCCCGAGACATGCACCGGACCCGCCCCGGCCAGGGCCGGCATGGCCGCGATCAGGGCCGAGGCGCCGGGCGCTATGACGACCTCGGCCTCATCAGGTATGGCCCAGAAAACGCGCGCCGCGTCCTCCAGCGCCGCGAATGCGGCGCGGTCCGGCAGGTCGGTCCAGCTCGACATGTCGATGGGGGGGATCGGATAGGAATTGGGATTGATGCCGGTGGACAGATCGAGCCATCCCGCGCGTGTGCCCCCATGACACGCGATAGCACGATCCAGATCTCCGCCGTGCTCACGCTCTGGTCGAATCATGATTATTCAAATAACCTCAGGGTTGTTAGAAGTCCGCCTCGGATGCTAGGGTCACAGGACCATGCAGTTCAGGCGGGTTCAAGGGCAAGCGCTTCCGACGTGGGGAAGGAGTGCTGCGGGGGGTGAGTGACAGGCCCTGAAGAAGGGCGATGCCGATCTTGGCCGGGGGGCGGATCGGCGTCAGGTCAGGGATGCGAACAGCCGACAGGCCGTTTGCCCCAACCGATTGTCACTCACCCATTCTGCCCTTCAGGGCTGTCAGGCACGTCTGGGCCGCGACCATGCGGGCGCGTCCAGTCGGTGTTCGGCCCGACGGGAACGATCCGGTGCGGATTGATATTTGCATGACTGTAGTAATAGTGCCGCGCGATATGGTCGAAATGAACCGTCTCCGCGACACCGGGCCACTGGTACAGTTCCCGTGTATAGTCCCACAGATGCGGATATTCGATCAGCTTGGCGCGATTGCACTTGAAGTGCCCGTGATAGACCAGATCGAAGCGGAACAGCGTGACGGCCAGCCGCCAGTCCGCCTCGGTTATCCGCGCGCCCATCAGGTAACGACGCGTGGTGAGGCGATCCTCCAGCCAGTTCATCGTATCGTTGAGGGCACCCACAGCCTCATCATAGGCGGATTGGGTCTTGGCGAAACCAGCACGATAAACGCCGTTGTTCAGCGTTTCGTAGATGCGCGCGTTTACCGGCTCCATCTCCTCACGCAGGTCTTGCGGCCAGAAATCGAGGGTGTTGCCTGTCAAACCGTCGAACGCATCGTTGAAAATGCGGATGATCTCGGAGCTTTCGTTGTTGACGATGGTGCCGGTCTGCTTGTCCCACAGAACGGGCACGGTCACCCGGCCCGAAACGTCTGGATCGGCCTTGATATAGATCTCGCGCAGGAAGGATTTGCCGAACAGGGTGTCGCCCGTCGCGCCGGGAAACGTCTCGTCGAAGGTCCATCCATCGTCGAGCATGTGGGGATGCACGACGGAAATGCTGATATGGTCGGTCAGCCCCTTGAGCACGCGAAAGATCAACGCCCGATGCGCCCATGGGCAAGCATATGAGACATAGAGGTGATATCGCCCGCTTTGCGCCGCGAACCCCGTCTGCCCCGACGGCCCGGCGGTTCCGTCCGGTGTGATCCAGTTGTGAAACGATGTCGGTTTGCGATCGAATGAACCGTCATCGGTGTGGTCCAGCAAATCCTCACTGACCCATTTTCCTTCGACCAGCTTGCCCATGATGCTACCTCCCTGTTCAGCTGATTATGTGACGTAGGTCCTCGGCTGATAAGGGCGAAGTTTCGGGCTAAACTGTTTACGGCCCGACAGCGCGATATGCGCCTATTTGGTGGGTCGACACGAATCTTTCTTCGTGTTGGGGTAAGACGACTTAATATATCCGGTTTGGTCATGCGAACTCGGATCATGCTTCGCGAATGAGGGGATCAGATGGACATTCACCTGCCGGAACACATCGTGGCGGAGCTTGGGCATGTGGAGCCAAGCGACCGCAAACACCGGCTTCGTGTGCGTGACGGGTCGCTGGTCGTCGATGTGATCGACCTGGACGAGACTGGATTTTCCGTCGCATCCGATGCGGCCCCCCTGCGCGGTGCTGTGGCCGTTCTGGATGGCTCGCGTCATATCGCCGATTGCCTTATCGTGGCAGCTGAGGGCGAGGGGCGTATCATGCGCTACGAGTACAAGCGGTGGACGCAGGTCTCACCAAAGGCCCCCTTGGACTACGTTCGGGAGGAGAACGCGCCCATAGCCCTGTTGCGATAATCGCGGCGGACCTGTCGGGGGCAGGTGTGTCTACCGGATAGAACCGATATTGTGGTCCCGGTATTGCTGTCCGGGGCACGGTTTCCATAAGTCGCTCTTGCCCGGGCAGTGGCATCACAGGCGGGTGCGTGGCCTCGGCATGATGCCAACGTGCTGGCGAATGCACACTCGTCGATCACTTAGATGGAATGGATTGCTGCGATGCCGGACCTCGATGAGCATGGCGTTCCGACCGATCAGTCGCGCGCGCACGACCCGATCCGTGGCGGCCTGTCCCCGGGGCATTGAGAGACGGCGCAAATGACCACAGCTCAATCTGCTACCCCGCTGGCCACACCCGCGAAATATCGCGATCCCAGATTGGATTTCTTTCGCGGGCTGGCGATGTTCGTCATCCTGCTGGCGCATACGCCCGGCAATACGTGGACGTTGTGGGTTCCCGCGCGGTTCGGATTCTCGGACGGGGCGGATCTGTTCGTCTTCTGCTCGGGCATGGCGTCGGCGCTGGCCTTTGGCGGCATCTTCGCCAGGGCGGGATGGTGGCTGGGCACGGCCCGGATCGCGCACCGAATATGGCAAGTCTACTGGGCGCATATCGGCATCTTTCTGGTCACGGCGCTGCTGCTTTTTTCCATCGACCATTTCGGTATGGGCGACCCGGCGGTCCGCTATATCGAACGACCCTATATCGTGCCGTTCTTTACCCAGACGGGCGAGGCTTTGCTGGGTCTTCTGACGCTCGGCTATGTGCCGGGGCTGTTCGACATCCTGCCGATGTATATCGCTATCCTGGCGATGATTCCGGTTGTGATGTTGATCCATCGAGCGCTGGGAACCGCAGCTGTCCTAATCGCCGTGGGCGCAATGTGGCTGTGCGCCAACCTGTCGGGCTGGGCACTGGAGGTGGAAGACCCCGCCCCGCTGGGCACCTTCGGAGAAAGACTTTACGTGACAGGACAAGCGCTGTCCTTTCTGAGCCTGCCCGGCAATCCATGGGGTGATGGGCGCTGGTTCTTCAATCCATTCGCGTGGCAGATCGTCTTTTTCAGCGGCTTCGTCCTCGGCATGAAATGGGTGCCCGCCCCGCCGCGCAGTCGCAGGCTGTTTTGGGTGGCAGTTGTGTTCGTCCTCATGGTTGTGCCGTTCGCGTGGTTCAAGATCCATCGCGGCCTGTATCTGCCCGATGAATGGGCGGTCCAGAACTGGATCGAGGCAACGCGCGACGCCATCCGCCCTCTGTGGTGGAAAACGGAACAGGGCGCGTTGCGATATCTGCATTTTCTGGCCACCGCCTATATCGCGTGGATGCTGGTGGGCACCGGCGGCAGGCGGTTGAGCGAGGGTTTCGCGGCCCCGCGAGCGGCGAAGCCGCTGGCGCTCGCCCTGGCAGGCGTGGTGCTGGTGCTGACCGTTCCCTACACCTATGTCGATTCGATCAGAAACCACGTCCCGCCGCTGAACGATTTCTTCGTCTGGTTGCTGGACGACCGGGCACCGGCCCTGCTGGGCATAAGCCTGTTTGCCCATCCGGATCGCATCGGGCTGTTGCAGATCGCGCATCTGATCGCCGCGATCGTGCTGCTGTGGGCGGCGATTGGCGAGGCCGCCCGTCACTGGGTCACGCATGATCTGGTCGGGTATGTCGTGCCCGTCATTCGCAAGGTCGGGACGCAAAGCCTCGCCTGTTTCATGGTGTCGATCCCGCTGAGCCAGATCGACGGCTTGTTGCTGGACGTGATTGGGCGTGCGCCCTGGTCGTGGTGGCTGGTGAACTGCTTTGGCATGGGGATGCTGATCGCGACGGCTTACTTTGTCGGCTGGATCAAGGGCAGTCCGTGGCGCGGCACCGCACCCGCGACAGATGCGCCCGAAGTTGGGCGTGGTGCCCTTGCGCGCTAGGTCATGGCGAAACAGAGGAACGCCATGGATATCTCCACCAAGCCTGTCACACCGCTGCTGCCACGTCGATGTGAGACGGGGCCGGTGGTGATCGCGCAACTGGGGCAGACGCTGGACGGTCGCATCGCGACGGTCACGGGGGCCTCGAAATACATCAATGGCAGCGCGGCACTGGACCATCTGCACAGATTGCGCGCGCAGGTCGATGCCGTGCTGGTCGGGGTCGGCACCGCGATGGCGGACGACCCGCAACTAACGGTCCGTCGGGTCGATGGGGCACATCCTGCGCGGGTGGTGATTGACCCCAAGGGCCGCGCATCCGCCGGGCTGCGGCTGTTCGGTGATGGACAGGCGCCGGTATTCGTCGTGACCAGTCCGGGCGTCGCCGTTCCCGACGGGGCGACCCCGATCCGCATTGATCCGCGTGACGGCCAGTTGCCCCCTGGGGCCATCGTCGCGGCCCTGTCCGCGATGGGATTGCAGCGTTTGCTGGTGGAGGGCGGGGCGGACACGCTTGCACGATTCCTTGACGCGGACGCGGTCGATCTGCTCCATATCCTCATGGCTCCGATGATCCTGGGTTCGGGCAAGGCCGGTCTGGCGCTGAAGCCTGTCGAAAGCCTGAAGGAGGCCCGCAGGCCGCAAACCGGGGTTCACGTCTTCGATGACGGGGATGTCCTGTTCACCTGCGATCTGCGCCAGAATTGGGAGAGGGACGAATGACCTACACCTACCCGGCCGCGCGCCGTGCCCTGCACTGGATCATCGCGGTTCTGGTCCTGCTGATGCTGCCCTATGGGATGATCTTTACCGATTTCGACAACAAGCCCGTGATCGAGGGCATTCTGGGAACCGGATCGTTCGACGTGATGTACGATCTGCACAAAAGCACCGGGATCCTCATCCTGTGCCTGATGGTGATCCGGATCGTGCTGGCATTTCTTCAACCCAAACCACCATATCGTGCCCCCCTGACCAAGGCGGAGAAAGCAGGGTCGGGCGCGGTTCACGGTCTGCTCTATGCGCTGCTGGTCATCATGCCGGTTCTGGGATGGGTCGGGGTCAGCGCGTATCGCGCGCCTTTGCCGTTTTACGGCCTGTTTCAGGTGCCGCCCATCGTGGCGCAGAACCGCCCGCTGGCGGAGAATGCCTTCGAGTTGCACGAACTGGCGGCCAAGATCGTGATCGTGCTGCTGATCGCCCATATCGGTGCGGCGCTTTATCACGGGTTCGTCAAGAAGGACGGCTTGCTGCGGCGGATGCTGGGTTAGTCGCGCGGCAGGGCCAGCAGATCGGTATGACCGATGCGCACATGATCCGCCGCGGCCCTGCCGGCGGCCCAGTCCTCTAGCTGCGCGTCGGTCAAAGCGCCACTTTGCGCGACAGCCTCGGCGGATCCGGCGGCGAGGGCTGAGATCAGGTCGCGTTCCTTACCGTCCAGTATCCACGGGCTGTCGCCCAGCCAGACGCGGTGCGTCTCGCCAGCCAGCTTTTCTGCCAGGTATCGCGCGGCGTCCGGGCCCATGGCGGGGCCGAACCCCTTGTCCGTGCGCTGATGATCCAGAAAGGCGGCTTGCGCCACGCCCTCATGCGGTGGCTCCGGCGTCCAGACCTCCACCCCGTCATAGCTGAGCGCCATGTAGAGCGCCGTCCCGCGTGGCAGGGCACAGGCCAATCGGTCGAGCCATGTCGAGGAGGCAAGGTCGATCAGCGCGGAGCCGCAGATGATATCGGGTCGAACATCGCTGATCACGGCCTCCAGATCCTGAACCAGATCGAGATGGCGTGCCGGGGCGAAGGTCGGCTCATCGCCATGGCGGCGGTGGGCCTCTGCCAGCAGGGCGGTGTCGATATCCGTCAGGGTCCAATGGCCCCCCAGCGCGGGTGCCAATGCGCGATAGCTCGATCCGGTGCCGCTGCCTAGATCGAGAACGCGAACAGGCCGTCCGGCGGTCCAATCGGTCAGTCTGGCGATCAGGGCGCTGTCGCGGGCGCGACTGTCGGCGGGTTCGCGCAAGTTCAGCCAGTCGATGGAAAAACTCATGTCGCCACCCGGTTCAGAACATCGCGGATCACGCTCGCCGTATCCGGCCAGCCGGGCAGGGACAGCGCGTGGGCCCGCCCGCCGCTGGCCAGCCGTTCGGCCAGTTGCCCGTCGGTCAGCACCGCCCGCAGTGAGCGTGCCAGCGCGCGTGCATCGCCCGGTTCGGTCAGCAGCCCGGCCGTGCCGGGAACCACGTCGCTGACTGCGCCGCCTGCGCATCCGACGATGGGCAGACCGCTCAGCATCGCCTCGGTAAAGGCCATGCCGTAACCCTCGTAGTGGGAGGGCAGGCAAAACAGATCCGCCTGGCTGCGCAAATCGGTCAACGCTTGCTGTGAAATGGGGCCGATCTGTTCGATCCGGTCGTGCAAGCCGGTCTCCGCGATCAATGTTTGCAAAGTGTCGAACCATTCCGCGTCAGGTTTCGGCCCCGCCCAGATGGCCCGCCACGGCAGATCGCTGATCGAGGTGAGCGCCTCGATCAGCACGTCGTGCCCCTTGCGCGGGGTCAGGGATGCGACGGTCAGGATGATGGGCGGCGTTCCCGTGCGTGGGGCGACAGGGGCAGGATCCAATCCCGGCTCGGCCACATGAATGCGGCTTTCGTCCACATTGTACAGATCGTGCAAGGTCCGGGCCGTCGTCGTGCTGGTCACGATCACCGCTGCGGCGCGTTGCAGGGCGGCGCGCTCGCTGCTCATGAGCTGTTTCGCCGTTTCGGGCGCGATCCCCGTTTCCAACGCGAGGGGGTGGTGACACAATGCCACGATCGGGTTTGGCAGGGCGCTCAGCGCTTCCTGCGGGAACGCGCCGAAGGCCAGCCCGTCGATCAGAAGCGGGCCGTGCGCGCCCTTCAGCAGATCGAGACTGTGCGCCACATCCCCGTCCGAGGGGAACGGAAACCCGCCCGGCAGCGCCAGATGTGTCAGGTCCGGCAGTTCACGCAGCACCGCACGATCATAGGCGTAGCCGCCGCTGGTCGTGTTCAGGTCGCCGGGGATCGCGAAGGTGCCTGTCAAAGGGCGGCCTCGTACCAGGCCTTTGCCACATGGCTCTCGTTCAGGGTGATGCGCAGGGCGCTCAACCCATCCGCGCCAGGGCCAAGCGCACCGCGCGCCGCCGCCTGCGCGATTTCGCCGTGGATGTGGTGACACAGGAATTCCGTGGTCGTGACCTTGCCGGGGAAAACCTCGTCCAGATTGCTGTAGTTCAATGGTGACAGGACCGCCTTGAGCACATCGTGCGCACGGCCCATGTCCACGACGATGTTATCCTCGGACAGGGTTTCGCGGAAGAACGTCACGTCCACGACAAAGGTCGCGCCGTGCATCGCCTGGGCCGGGCCGAATACGTCGCCCTTCAGGCTGTGGGCGATCATGATGTGATCGCGAACCTCCACTGCAAACATCCGAATATCCTTTCAATATATGATCGCGGTCGCGATGCCGTCGGCATCCGGGGCGATCCGGGGGGGAATGTCACGCTCGGCATTTTCAAACGCGACCTCGTGGGTCAGCAACACGTCGAGGGCCGTGTCGTCAAGCAATCCTATCGCGGTGCGAATCCTGTCGGCGTAGCTGGTTGTGGATCGGTGCGAACGCGCGACATGGCCGACTTGCGAACAGCGGATCGACAGGCGTTGCGCGTGGAACGCCCCGCCAAGGGGGACCGTGATCTGACGGTCGCCGTACCAGCTCATCTCGATCACCTGACCTTCGAACGCCAGCGCATGGATTGCCGCGCTCAACCCGGATTCGCTTGCCGAGGTATGAAATACCGTGTGACACTCGGACAATGTTTCCGCGCGGGTGGTGAAACTCACGCGAAGTTCACTCGCCGTTTTTGCGCGGGCTCCTATCCTATCCACCAACGTAACATTCGCTTTTGCGATAGTGCGCGCCAGATAAGCCACCAGACAACCGACCAGACCGCCCCCGATCACGGCGACGCGGGCGCCGGGGGGCAGTTCGGCATCCCAGATCGCGTTCAGCGCGGTTTCCATATTCGCGGCGAGAGTCGCGCGCCTGACGGGCAGGTCCGTTGGCAACACATGCACCGCGTTGCGGTCGGCACGAAAGAAGGTCTGATGCGGATGCATCGTGTACACATTGCGATCCCGGATGTCGGACGGTCCCTCGATCACACGGGCGACGCAGGCATATCCGTATTTGATCGGCAGGGCGAAATCCCCCTCCTGATTGGGCAGGGCCATCCGCTGCCATTCCGAGCGTGGAACCAGACCGGCGGCGACGATCCGCTCCGTTCCGCGCGACAGGCCGGATGCGACTGTCTGCAACAGCAACTCACCGGTGCCCAGAGCACCCTCGCGGATCTCGACGCCGCTGCCTTGTCCCGTGTACCAGATCGCCTGCGCGCGCATGTCTTGTCCCCGTTCCGACCGATGCAAAGAGTAACCTCATGATCGAACACGTCCACCCGGTAGGGGCAGATGCCGGTCTCGCGCATGTGCGCACGCCTGCGGGTCTTCAGGATCGGCGCATCGTCACGCGTCGCCGACGGATCGTCTTCGCACTGAATTTTGTGTCGATGCTGGCGGTTCTGGCGGGGCTGGTTGTGGTTTTCGGCGTCGGGGGCTGGAACGTCACGGATATCGTGATCGTCGTATGCGTCTGTATCGGCGCGCCGTGGACCATCATGGGGTTCTGGAACGCGGTGATCGGACTTTGGCTGATGCACGGGGTTCGCGATGGGCTGGAACGCGCGGCCCCCCAGATGGTCGATGCTGATGCCACGGCCCCGATCAGCACCCGCACGGCCCTGACGATGTTCTTGCGAAACGAGCCGCCCGAACCCTCCATCGCCCGGTTGGTCGAGATGCGCAGATCGCTGGATGCGACAGGGTGGGGCGGCCATTTCGATATCTATATCCTGTCCGATACTGACGATGAGCAGATCGCGCGGCAGGAACGCCAAGCCTTCGATAAGGCCCAGGGATTGCTCGGTCCGACCGCGATCTATCGCCGGCGCACGGATAATGTCGGGTACAAATCCGGCAATCTGCGCGATTTCCTGCGCCACTGGGGACGCCGCTATGACTATTTCCTGCCGCTCGATACTGACAGCCTGATGTCGGGTGCGGCAATGGTGCGCATGGTGCGTATTCTACAGGCACATCCCCGGATCGGAATTTTGCAGAGCCTCGTCGTGGGCGCGCCTGCGACCTCGGCCTTCGCGCGGATCTTTCAGTTCGGGATGCGGCACGGGATGCGCAGCTTCACGCTTGGCGCGGCGTGGTGGCATGCCGATTGCGGGCCGTATTGGGGCCACAACGCATTGATTCGCGTCAATGCATTCCGCAAGCATTGCCGCTTGCCCACGCTTCCGGGGGGCAGTCCGCTGGGCGGGCATATCCTCAGCCACGATCAGGTCGAGGCCGTGCTGATGCGTCGCGGGGGTTTCGAATGCCGTATCATGCCGGTGGAGGGGGAAAGCTGGGAGGAAAACCCGCCGACCTTGCTCGATTTCACGAAACGTGACCTTCGCTGGTGTCAGGGCAACATGCAGTATGGGCGCATCCTGTTCTGGCGCGGCCTGAAACCGATGAGCAGGTTTCAGATATTCGCGGCGATGATGATGTATTTCGGTGCGCCCGCCTGGATGCTGATAACCGGGGCCGCGGCGTTGAAGCTGATGCACGGGCTGGACCAGCAGGTGAATGTGGCCTTCGGGCTGTCCATGTTCTTCGTGATGATCGGGATGAGCCTGTTCCCCAAGATCGCAGGCTGGATCGACGTGGCATTGCGACCGGGCGCTGTCGCCAGCTATGGCGGGAGGGTCCGCTTCGCACTGGGGGCGCTGACGGAAACTGTCTTTTCCATGCTGTTGGCCCCGGTTGTGGCATTCCGCGTGACGCTGTTTCTGATCGGTCTGGCGTTCGGGCGATCCGTGATCTGGGGTGGGCAGAACCGTGATCCCCATGCCTTGCCGTGGCGCGATGCGGTGGCAGGGCTTTGGCCGCAAACGGTTGCGGGATCGGTGCTGGGGGGATTGTTGCTGTGGCTTGAGCCTGCGGCGTTGCCATGGGCCGCCCCCGTTCTGGCGGGGCTGGCGCTGGCGATTCCGTTCGCCCTGTTGACCGCCTTGCCCGGGGCCGGGCGCTGGATGTATCGCCGGGGCCTGTGCGCGACGCCTGATGAGGTGCAGCCGAATCCGGTTTTGCATGGCGCGCAAATGGGCAGTCCGCCCCGAACCGTCCCTTCACCGCGTGCGGCGTGATCTGTTGAGCGGTCTGGCGCGCTTTCCTGTTTGACCATCCCCTCGGCTACGGCCTAGCGTCAGACGAATCTAACGCCGAGGATGCCACCATGATCGACGCCCCATATCTTCTGTTTCTGGGCGATGCGCCTGACCCGCTGGCCGCGAAGGTGGCGCAGGGTATCTGCGACTGGCGCCCGGACATGGCGATCGGCCAGTTCCGGCTGGACGGGTGCAAGGCGGATATGAAACTGGCCGACATGACCATCGCAGAGGCGGTCGAGGCGGGGGCCAAGACGCTGGTGATCGGCGTCGCGAACCGGGGGGGCGTCGTCTCCCCCCTCTGGCAGGACGTTCTGATCGAGGCGCTGGCATCCGGCATGGACATCGCCTCCGGGCTGCACAATCTGCTGCGCGACGAACCGGCCCTGGTCGAGGCGGCGCGCAAGCATGGGCGCACATTGCATGATGTGCGCATCCCGACGGTGAAATACCCCATCGCCAGCGGCGTGAAGCGGACCGGAAAGCGGTGCCTGGCCGTCGGGACGGATTGCTCGGTCGGCAAGATGTACACCGCCCTCGCCATGGATGCGGAGATGCGCGAACGGGGCATGAAGTGCACGTTCCGCGCCACCGGTCAGACGGGCATCCTCATCACCGGTGACGGCGTGCCGCTGGATGCGGTGATCGCGGATTTCATGGCCGGTGCGGTTGAATGGCTGACCCCCGACAACGATGCGGATCACTGGGATCTGATCGAGGGGCAGGGCAGCCTGTTCCATGCCTCCTATTCCGGTGTGACCATGGCATTGGTGCATGGCGGTCAGGCCGATGCCCTGATCCTGTGTCACGAGCCGACCCGCACGCATATGCGCGGTCTGCCCGATTACGATCTGCCGACACTCGAAGACCTGCGCGACACGGCGCTGCACCTCGCACGGCGGGTCAATTCCGCTTGTGAAGTCGTGGGGATCTCGATCAACACGGCCGCATTGTCCGACGCGGAGGCGGAGAAATACCTCACCGAGGTCGAGGCGCGCATGGGCCTGCCCGCCGTCGATCCGTACCGCCATGGGGCGGCGCGGCTGGTGGACGCGCTGTCGTGATCCGGGCGCGCGAGGACAGCTTCCGTCTGGCCGAGGTCTTTACGATTTCGCGCGGATCACGGACCGAAGCGAAGGTCGTCACGGTGGAGGTCGCGCGCGACGGTGTCGCGGGGCGTGGCGAATGCGTTCCCTACGCCCGCTATGGTGAGACGATTGCGTCTGTGCTGGCACAGATCGACGGGCTGGACCCCGGGATCGAACGGCACGCCTTGCAGGCGGCACTGCCCGCCGGGGCGGCGCGAAATGCCGTGGACTGCGCGTTGTGGGATTTGTGGGCAAAGCAGACCGGGCGTCCGGTGTGGGAGCTTGCGGGCCTGCCCGCACCGCACGCCGTGACCAGCGCCTTTACCCTGTCGATCGCGAAACCCGATGCGATGCGGGCGAGTGCGGCGAAACATGCCGCGCGCCCATTGCTCAAGACCAAACTTGGCGGCGGGCCGGATGACCTCGCCCGTATCCGCGCCGTCCGCGCCGGCGCGCCCGACGCCCGCATCATCGTGGATGCGAACGAGGGGTGGCGCGCCGCGCAGTATGAGGCATTGGCCCCGCAACTGGTCGCACTGGGCGTCGAACTGGTCGAACAGCCCTTTCCGGCGGGTGAGGATGACGCGCTGCTGCATCTCGACCGGCTGCTGCCGGTCTGCGCCGACGAAAGCTGCCATGATCGCGGCAGTCTGGACGCGCTGAAGGGCAAATACGACATGGTCAACATCAAGCTGGACAAGACCGGCGGTCTGACCGAGGCGCTGTCGCTCTACGACGCGGCGCGCACTGCCGGGTTTCAGGTGATGGTGGGCTGCATGGTCGGATCCTCCCTTGCCATGGCACCTGCGGTTCTGGTCGCCCAAGGGGCGGAGATCGTCGATCTGGACGGGCCGCTTCTGCTGGCGGAGGATCGCAATCCCCCGCTCGATTTCATCGGCGCGGAGGTTCAGCCCCCACGCCCCGAGCTTTGGGGATAAGCATGTCGCGCATCGTTTACGTCAACGGGGAGTTCGTGCCCGAGGAAGACGCCAAAATCTCGGTTTTCGACCGGGGGTTCCTGTTCGCGGACGGGGTCTACGAGGTGACGTCGGTCCTGGATGGCAAGCTGGTGGACTTTCCCGGTCACATGACCCGGCTGGGCCGCTCGCTGTCCGAATTGCAGATGGACGCGCCGGTTTCGCAGGAGGAGATGGAGGCGATCCATCGCCGCCTGATTGCCGATAACGATCTGGTCGAGGGGATGATCTACCTTCAGGTCACGCGCGGCGCGGCGGATCGCGATTTCGCGTTTCCCAAGGATACCAAACCCTCGCTGGTGCTGTTCACGCAGGCCCGGGATCTGGTGAATGCCCCGGCGGCGGCCACGGGTCTGAAAATCGCGTTCGTCGATGACATTCGCTGGGGCCGGCGCGACATCAAGACGGTGCAGTTGCTCGCCCCGTCACTGTGCAAGATGGCCGCGAAGGCGCTGGGATGCGACGACGCATGGATGGTTGAGGATGGACACATCACGGAAGGAACATCCAACAACGCCTATATCGTGACCAAGGACGGGGCCATCGTCACCCGCAACCTCAGCAATTCGATCCTGCACGGCATCACCCGCGCCGCCGTTCTGCAACTGGCGGCGGAGGCGCAGATCCGGGTGGAGGAACGCGCCTTTACGCCGGATGAGGCGCGCGACGCGCAGGAGGCCTTCGTGACGGCCGCGTCCTCCTTCGTCATGCCGGTGGTCGAGGTTGACGGCGTCACGCTGGGCAATGGCAAGCCCGGCCCGATCGCGAAACGCCTGCGGGAATTGTACGTCGCAAAGGCGCGGGCCGCCGCGATTTGAGCGAACATGCCTGCGGCACTGCGCAGTGATGCGTCGTGCCGCGATGACCTTCTGAGCCATTGGTGGTGTTATTCAGTGCGCCTTTGGCAGTACTTATCAATGCGCCTTTGGCGCAGTGGCGAAGGCAGCCTTCTGCGCGTCCGTCGCTTCGGATTGATATTTCTCGACCCATTCGGAATAGGGCATGCCATAGACGATTTCGCGCCCCTCGGTCTTGTCCATCTCGATGCCTCGGGCGTTTGCTTCCTCCTGATACCAGCGGCTCAGGCAATTCCGACAAAACCCGGTCAGGTTCATCATGTCGATGTTCTGCACGTCGGTGCGGCTGCGCAAATGATCGCGCAGGCGGCGAAAGGCGGCGGCTTCGAGTTCGATTTGCGTCCGGTCGTCCATGTCAGTCCTCCGTTTCATACTCGATGTAGGGCGGCACGGGCCCATATTTCCAGTAGCCCGACCAATTACAGACCCGACACGATCCGTTCGAGATGCGGCGCAAGCCGTGCGGCCCAGGCGTTCTGCCCGGCTTCATCCGCGATCAGATCGTTGCGGATCTCGATCAGGACGTTGGGAAGCCCTTGTTGCATCGCGTGGCGGTCCTGACTGTCGTCGCCATATTTACCGGGATACGGTTCGTTGTTCCCGACGCAGAATCCCTCCGCCTGCAGGGCCGCGATGATCGGCAGGGCCATGCGCCCGTCGATTTCGTCCCACAGGATGCCGACATGCCACGGGCGGGGCGGACGCCCGATCAATTGCGGGGTGTAGGAGTGTATCGCGACAATGGCCGGGGTGACGCCCCCGGCGCGGTTTCGCGCGATGTGGGTGTCGATGGCGTCATGATAGGGGCGGAAATAGGCCTCGATCCGGCGTGCGACCTCTGCGGCATCGGCGTGGCGATTCCCCTCGATGACGGAGCGGTCGTAGATGCGGCGCACAAGTGTCGGATCACGCTCCGACCTGTTGGGGTCGATCACGATGCGGCTGAACCGCGACAGGATTGCCGTGGCCCCCAGCATGTCGGCCAGCGCGAGCGTGACGCCCCGCGCACCCACGTCGTAGGCGATGTGCCGTGCCATGTCCTGTTCGCTGAGCCCGATATCGCCGATGGCGTCGGGCACGCGGTTCGAGGCATGGTCGCAGGTCAGGATGATCCGTTCGTTCGAGCCGCCCTGGTGAATCTCGTGGCTGTCAAGGATCATCTGGGCCGCTCCGGTCTGATTGTTTTCGGTGTGTAGCGCCGGGAGAGATGCTATTCCAGTCGTACAGCCCTCAAAAAGACAGGATATGTCCTGCTTTTTGCGCGACATGACAGGTTTGGACCAGTAAAGACCGAGGCGACCGAACCGCTTTGAGCTTCCGGCTCCGGACAAAAGGAATACGATATGAAACGCGACCGCCGAGTGAAAATCGTGGCTACCCTTGGCCCTGCATCCTCGAGCCGCGCCATGATAAAGGCCCTGTTCGTCGCAGGTGCCGATGTGTTCCGCCTGAACATGAGCCATGGCAGTCATGAGGAAATCTCCGAGCGGCACCAGCTGATCCGTGAAATTGAGCATGAGATGGGCCGGCCCATCTGCATTCTGGCCGACCTTCAGGGGCCCAAGCTGCGCTGCGGCACCTTCGCCGATGGCCCGGTGGAGTTGGAGGAGGGGCAGCCCTTCCGTTTCGATCTGGACGACGTGGCCGGTGACGCGACGCGCGTGCAGCTCCCGCACCGGGAGATATTCGAGGCTTTGCAGGAGGGGTCCACTCTTCTGGTGAACGACGGAAAGATCCGCCTGCGTGTGAAATCGTGCGACAGCGAAAGCGCCGATTGCGTGGTCGAGGTCGGCGGAGAGATCTCCAACCGCAAGGGCGTCAACGTGCCCGACGTGGTTCTGCCCCTCGCCGCGTTGAGCGAGAAGGACCGCGCCGATCTGGAATTCGTCTGTGATCTGGGCGTGGACTGGCTGGCGTTGAGCTTCGTCCAGCGGGCCGAGGACGTGCTGGAGGCCCGCAGCCTGGCCAAGGGTCGTGCGGCGCTGATCGCCAAGATCGAAAAGCCCGCCGCCGTGCGCGCGTTCGATGAAATCCTGGAGGCAAGCGACGGTATCATGGTCGCGCGCGGCGATCTGGGCGTGGAACTGCCGGTTCAGGCCGTTCCTCCGATCCAGAAGAAGTTGATTCGCAAATGCCGCGAACTGGGCAAGCCTGTGATCGTCGCCACCCAGATGATGGAGAGCATGATCTCCGCCCCTGTTCCGACCCGCGCCGAAGTTTCCGACGTGGCCCACGCGATCTACGAAGGGGCCGACGCGGTCATGCTGTCCGCGGAATCCGCCGCCGGCGATTACCCGGTGGAAGCAGTTCAGACCATGGACAACATCGCGGTCGAGGTTGAGCAGGACGAGGTGTACCGCCAGATCATCGAAGCCAGCCGCACCCGCGCCAGCCGCGGCATGGCCGACGCGATCACCACCGCCGCGCGTGAAGTCGCGGAAACGATCGAGGTCAAGGCGATCTGCTCGTTTACCCAATCGGGCACGACGGCGATCCTGGCCAGCCGCGAAAAACCGCGCGTGCCCGTCATCGCGTTGACGCCGCTGATCGGCACGGCGCGTCGGCTCAGCCTGGTGTGGGGGCTGCACTGTGTCGTCACCTCACCTGTGGACCGGTTCAAACTGGCCGTCGTCGCCGCCGTGCGTGCCGCCGTCAGCGAGGGGTTCGCGGATGAGAGCGACAAGATCATCGTGACGGCTGGCGTGCCCTTCAACACACCGGGCACCACGAACATCCTGCGGGTCGCGCCCTGTCGTGAGAAGGAAATCTATGAGGGTGAGCAGGGATGACGGGTCTGCTCTGGCTGCTGTTCGCCTTTGGCCTCGCGACGCTGGGCATGATCGGCCGTTCGGTCGAGGCGCTGGTCGGTGGGCAGCGGACATTGGTCCGGGCCGCCGGATGGTCCGGCCTCGCCCTTGGGATGGGCCTGTATATCGAACTTGCCACTCCCGCGCCCGCCAGTTTCACCGCCGTCATGCATGCGCTGATCCGGGTGGCCGCCGAAATCTTTTGATGCGCGCGGGGGTGCAGGCCATCGCCGCTTGCACTTCACGCCCCGCGGCCCTATAGCAACCGCTCAATCCCGATGCGCCCGGCGAACAAGGGCTGCCGAGTCGCATCATCACGACCTCTTCGAAAGGAGATCGAAATGCCCAAGATGAAGACCAAGTCGAGCGCGAAGAAGCGCTTCAAGATGACCGCCTCCGGTCGCGTGAAAGCTGGCCAGGCAGGCAAGCGTCACGGCATGATCAAGCGTACCCGCAAATTCATCCGCAACGCGCGCGGCACCACCATCCTGTCCAAGCAGGATGAAGGTATCGTGAAGACGTACATGCCGTATAACCGCTGATAGGAGGGCGCATAAATGTCACGAGTTAAGTCTGGTACCGTTACCCACGCCCGCCACAAGAAGGTCCTGAAAAAGGCCAAAGGTTATTACGGCGCGCGTTCCACCAATTTCCGCACCGCAACCCAGGCGGTCGACAAGGCGCAACAATACGCGACCCGCGACCGCAAGGCACGCAAGCGGTCCTTCCGCGCGTTGTGGATCCAGCGGATCAATGCCGGCGTTCGCGCCCATGACGAGGCGCTGACCTACAGCCGCTTCATCAACGGTCTGAACCTGGCGGGCATCGAAGTGGACCGTAAGGTTCTGGCCGATCTGGCAGTGCATGAGCCCGACGCGTTCAACGCGATCGTGGATCAGGCCAAGGCGGCCATCCCCGCCGCTGCGTAAAACCGCAGTCGCAGATATCACGAAAGGCTCCGTTGCGAAGGCAGCGGGGCCTTTTGCGTTTGGTGTTCCTTTTTGCTCGCTTTTGCGTTGCCCGCTCTTCCAACGTCGAAATCGTGGCTGAGCTTGCATTCGGACGTCTATGTGGTACCTCCGGCGCACGTTCAGACTGAGGGCCACATGACCGATCTCGACACTTTGCGCCAAAGCTGGCTGACCCGCATCGCCGACGCCTCCGATGAAGCCGCGCTGGAGGAGGCGCGCGTCGCCGCCATCGGCAAGAAGGGGGAGGTCAGCCTGAAAATGCGCGAACTGGGCAAGATGTCGCCCGAGGAGCGTCAGACCGCCGGTCCCGCGCTCAACGCGCTCAAGAACGAACTGACCTCCGCCCTGGCGGCCCGCAAGGAAAGCTTCGCCAACGCCGCGCTGGAGGAGCGTTTGCGCTCCGAATGGATGGATGTCAGCCTCAGCCCGCGCCCGATGCGCCAGGGCTCGATCCACCCGATCAGCCAAGTGACCGAGGAGGTTACGGCGATTTTCGCGGACATGGGCTATTCCGTGGCCGAGGGTCCGCAGATCGAGACGGACTGGTACAATTTCGACGCGCTCAACATTCCCTCGCACCACCCCGCGCGGGCGGAGATGGACACGTTCTACACCGCACGGGCCGAGGGCGACGACCGCCCGCCGCACGTCCTGCGCACCCACACCTCCCCGGTGCAAATCCGGCACATGCAAAAACACGGCGCGCCCTGCCGCATCATCGCGCCGGGCCGCGTCTATCGCGCCGATTACGACCAGACCCACACGCCGATGTTCCATCAGGTCGAGGGGCTGGCCCTGGGCGAAGACATCTCCATGGCGAATCTGAAATGGACGCTTGAGGAATTCTTCTCCGCCTTCTTCGGACGTGAGGTTCGCACCCGGTTTCGCGCCTCGCACTTCCCGTTCACCGAACCCTCGGCCGAGGTCGATATCCAGTGTTCGTGGGAAAACGGTCAGGTCCGCGTGGGGGAGGGCGACAGTTGGCTCGAAGTCCTCGGCTCCGGCATGGTGCACCCGCATGTGCTGAAATCCGGCGGCATCGACACGACGAAGTTTCAGGGCTTCGCCTTCGGCATGGGCATCGACCGGATGGCGATGCTGAAATACGGCATTCCCGACCTGCGCGCCTTCTTCGACAGCGACTTGCGCTGGCTGCGCCACTACGGCTTCAGCGCGCTCGACCGCCCGATGGTGCAGGCTGGTGTTTGAGTTGGCGACAATTACTATTGGGATTGTGGTCTCAGCGTTAGGATTTATCTTCGGACGAATTTTTTCGGAGTCCCAAGCGGTTCTTAAAGAAAAGCGTCGTGTATATGAGGCGTTTCTTACCGAAGGTCCCGTTCCGAACGATGCTTACTCCGATTGGTCTTCGGAGTTGGATCTTAAACGGGCCGAGGCATTAGGACGAGTATATGGACCTGTCCTATTCTATGGATCGCCAAATGTGACTCTCGCAATTAGCGCATACATCGCAAAATTTCACGAGGCTGATGCAGAGTTGTCACCATCCAGTCCACCACTGCACCCGAAGTACAAAGAGCTAGCGCGAGCACAAAATGATGTAATTTTGGAAATGCGTCGAGATGCGTTTGGATGGTCCATATTCGGGTATCGAGGCAAATCAAGAGTGCCAAGTATGTCCAGTAATACGCTAGGATAAAGTTATGAAATTCACCCTGAACTGGCTGAAGGATCACCTCGATACCGAGGCGTCCCTCGATGAAATTCTTGATGCGCTGACCGATCTGGGGTTGGAGGTGGAGGGCGTGGACGATCCTGCCGATCGCCTCGGCACCTTCCGCATCGGCTATGTCAAGGCGGCGGAGAGCCATCCCGACGCCGATCGCCTGCGCGTGTGCACGGTCGAAACTCACAAGGGTGAGCAGCAGATCATCTGCGGGGCGCCCAATGCCCGCGCGGGGATCAAGGTCGTGGTGGCCCAGCCCGGCGACTATATTCCCGGCCTCGACACCACCATTCAGGTTGGCAAGATCCGGGGAGTCGAAAGCTTCGGCATGATGGCGTCCGAGCGGGAGTTGGAACTGTCGGACGAGCATGACGGCATCATCGAATTGCCCGAAACAGCCGAGGTTGGCCAACGCTACATCGACTTCGCCGGCATGAACGATCCGACCATCGAGATCGCGATTACTCCGAACCGTCCCGACGCACTGGGTGTGCGGGGCGTGGCGCGTGACCTTGCCGCTCGCGGCATCGGCACGCTCAAGCCCGCCGGGGTGGCGCAGATCAAGGGTACGTTCGACAGCCCCATCGCCGTATCGCTGACCGACGAAGTGGCAGGCGGCGCGTGCCCGCTCTTCACCGGACGAATGATCCGGGGCGTCACGAACGGACCGTCGCCCAAATGGATGCAGCAACGCCTGATTGCCATCGGCCTGCGTCCGATTTCGGCTCTGGTCGATATCACCAACTACGTGACCTATGACCGCGCCCGCCCGCTGCACGTCTTCGATGCTGGCAAGGTGACGGGCGACATCCATGTGCGCTTCGCCAAGGAGGGGGAGAGTATCCTCGCCCTCGACGGCAAGGAATATGCCCTGACCCCCGAAATGACCGTCGTGGCCGACGATGCAGGGGCCGAGGGGATCGGCGGCGTGATGGGCGGTGAGGTGACCGGCTGCACGGCGGACACGACGGATGTTTTCGTCGAATCCGCGTGGTTCGATCCGGTGCGCACGGCGCATACCGGGCGCGCGCTCAAGATCAATTCCGACGCGCGCTATCGCTTTGAGCGGGGCGTCGATCCGGCCTTCACCCGCGACGGGATCGAGCTTGCGACCAAGCTGATCCTCGACATTTGCGGTGGTACCCCCTCGGACGTGGTGCTGGCAGGCGCGGTGCCCGATACCGCGCGCAGCTATACGCTGGATCCGACACGGGTCGTCAGCCTGGTGGGGATGGAGATCGCACGAACCGAACAGATCCGCATTCTCGAAGCTCTCGGCTTTGCCTGCAAGGACAGCGGCACCACGGTCGAGGTGGCGGTGCCCTCATGGCGCCCCGACGTGCATGGTGAGGCCGATCTGGTCGAGGAAGTCGCCCGCGTCGCCTCTCTCACCAAACTCGAAGGCAAGCCGATGCCCCGCCTGTCGCCCGGCGTGGCCCAACCGGTGCAGACGCCGATGCAAACCCGCCTGATCGCCGCGCGGCGCAAGGTGGCCAGCCTGGGCTACAACGAATGCGTCACCTACAGCTTTATCCAGCAGGATCACGCGGCGCTGTTTGGCGGGGGCGGTGAGGACGTCCGGCTCGAAAACCCCATCAGTTCCGAGATGAGCCACATGCGCCCGGATCTGCTGCCCGGCCTGCTGACCGCTGCGGCGCGCAATCAGGCGCGGGGCTATGCCGATCTGGCTCTGTTCGAGGCAGGCATCGCCTTTGACGGAGGGGAGCCGGGGGACGAGGTGCTTTCCGTATCCGGCTTGCTGACCGGGCACACCGCGCCGCGCAATGCGCATGGCACGCGTCGGGCCGTGGACCTCTATGATGCGAAGGCGGATGTGGAGGCACTGCTGGCGGAGCTTGGCGCGCCGGTTGATCGCCTGATGCCCCTGCGCAACGCGCCCGACTGGTTCCATCCCGGCCGGTCCGCCGTGCTGGGTCTGGGGCCGAAGAACCCGCTCGCCGTGTTCGGTGAACTGCACCCGCGCGTCCTGTCCGCGATGGGGATCAAGGGAGCGGCGGTGGCCTTCACCATGTTCCCGGCCAAGGTGCCGTTCCCCAAGCAGAAATCCTCCACCCGCGCCGCGCTGGTATTGGCTGATCTACAACCGGTGGAACGCGATTTCGCCTTTGTCGTCGATGCCGATGTCGAGGCGGACAAGCTGGTGCGTGCAGCGAAGGGTGCGGACAAGAAGCTGATCGCCGATGTCAGCGTCTTCGACGTGTTCGGCGGGGAAAAGGCCGCCGCGCAGATGGGTGAGGGGCGCAAATCCGTCGCCATCGCGGTGCGCCTGCAACCCACCGACGCGACCCTGACCGACAAGGAGATCGAGGCGGTCAGCGCCAAGGTCATCGCCGCCGTGGGCAAGGCGACCGGCGGAACCCTGCGCGGCTAGGCCAGCATCACTCAGACCCGTAGGGGCATCCCGTCAGAGATGCCCCTTCAGCGCCGCGCTCATCAACTGCCGGGTATAGGGATGTTGTGGACGGTCGAAGATCGTGGCGACGTCGCCTTCCTCCACCACATCGCCGCGCTTCATCACCATGACGCGGTGGCTCATCGCGCGTACGACCTTCAGATCGTGACTGATGAAGATATAGGCGAGGCCGTAGCGGGCCTGCAAATCGCGCAGCAACGCCACGATCTGTACCTGCACCGTCATGTCCAGCGCCGAGGTCGGCTCATCCAGCACGACGACCTTGGGCCGCAGGATCATCGCCCGCGCGATGGCGATGCGCTGTCGTTGTCCACCGGAGAATTCGTGCGGGTAGCGGTCCATCGCGGCAGGGTCGATCCCGACTTCCTCCAACATGTCCGCGACGAGCTGGCGCCGATCCGCCTTGGCCGTGGTGCCGTGTACGCCCAGACCCTCTGCCACGATCTCCACCACGCTCATGCGGGGTGAGAGGGAGCCGAACGGGTCCTGAAACACCATCTGGATGTCGGCGCGCACGGGGCGCAGCGCCCGGTTCTTCAGCCCCTGAATGTCCCGCCCCAGCAGCACGATCGGCCCGTCGGAGGAGATCAGGCGCATGACCGCCAGGGCCAGCGTCGTCTTGCCCGATCCCGATTCCCCGACCACGCCCAGCGTTTCCCCCGCGCGCAGGCGGATCGTGGCCGCGTTCACGGCCTTCACATGGCTGGTGGTCCGCTTGAGCAGGCCCGTCTTGACCGGAAACCAGATGCGCAGATCGTCGGTCCGCACCAGTTCGGGTGCATCGTCGGGGATCGGGGCAGGGGCGCCTGATGGCTCCGCCCCCAACAGCTTGCGCGTGTAATCGTGTTGCGGATCGTCGAAAACCTGATGCGTCGGCCCGGTTTCGACGATCACACCATCCTTCATCACGCAGACCCGATCCGCGATGGAGCGTACGATGGTCAGGTCATGGGTGATGAACAACATGCCCATCCCCTCATCGCGTTGCAGCGTCTTGAGCAGGTCGAGAATCTGCGCCTGAATGGTAACGTCCAGCGCGGTCGTCGGCTCATCCGCGACCAGCAGCTTCGGCCCATTGGCCAGCGCCATCGCAATCATCACGCGCTGCCGCTGCCCGCCCGACAATTCATGCGGATAGCTGTTCAACCGATCCTGCGGGTTCACGATGCCCACACGGTCGAGCAATTCGATGATCCGCTTGCGCGCGGCCGAACCGCTCAACCCCTGGTGCAGCGCGAGGCTCTCGCCCAACTGCTTTTCCAGCGTGTGCAACGGGTTGAGCGAAGTCAGGGGTTCCTGAAAGATAAAGCTGATGTCGTTGCCGCGAATCTCACGCAGGGTCTTGTCGCTGGCACCGATGATTTCGCGCCCCTGAAACGTAACGGAGCCTTCGACCGTCGCCACATCCGGCAGCAGATCGACGGTGGACAGGGCCGTCAACGATTTGCCCGACCCGGATTCACCGACCAGCGCGACCGTTTCACCCGCCTCGACTGCGAAGCTGACGCCCTTGACCGCCTGCATTTCGCCGAAGGACACGCGCAGATTACCGACTTTCAGCAAACTCATGCCAGCACCTTGCGCGGATCGAACGCGTCCCGCACCCCTTCAAAGACGAAAACCAGCAGCGACAGCAGGATCGCGAAGGTGAAGAACGCGGTGAAGCCCAGCCAGCTTGCGTGCAAATTCTCCTTCGCCTGCAATGTCAGCTCTCCCAGCGAGGGGTAGTTGGATGGCAGGCCGAAGCCCAGATAGTCGAGCGTGGCCAGCCCGCTGATCGAACTGGTGATCAGAAACGGCATCAACGTCACCGTCGCCACCATTGCGTTCGGCAGGATGTGGCGGAACATGATGACCCGGTCACTGACGCCGAGCGCGCGTGCCGCCCTGACATACTCGAAATTGCGGGCGCGCAGGAACTCCGCTCGCACCACACCGACCAGTGCTGTCCATGAAAACAGCGACATCAGGCCGACCAGCAGCCAGAAATTCATGGTGAAGATCGCAGCCGCGATGATGATGACATAGAGGAACGGTGTCCCGCCCCAGATCTCGATGAAGCGTTGGAACAGCAGGTCCGTCCAGCCACCGAAATAGCCCTGGATCGCCCCCGCCGCGATGCCGATGACAGACGATATTCCAACCGTGGCGATGGCGAACAACAGTGATGTGCGCACGCCGTAGATCACCCGCGCCAGCACGTCGCGCGTCGTGTCATCGGTGCCCAGCCAATGATTGGCGTCGGGCGGGCTGGGGGCGCGAAACACGTCGTCGTTTACGGTGTCGAAGGAATAGGGGATCGGGGGCCAGACGATCCAGCCAGCCTCGATCGGGGCACCTGCGACGGTGCCGCTCTCGGCCTCGGCCAGAATTTCCTCCGGCTCGTAATAGCAATCCTCGATTCCGCCGGTGCGGATCAGGCACTGGATCGCCCGATCCTTGAAATCGACGTTCAGGCCGGGATCGCCGCCGAAATCCGATTCCTCATAGGTGCCCGCGAATACGGGGAAGCTGATCTCCCCGCGAAAGGACACGACCAGCGGTTTGTCGTTGGCGATCAGTTCAGCGAACAGCGACAGTACGAACAGGGTGAGGAAAATCCACAGCGACCAGAAGGCGCGACGGTTCGATCTGAACGCCGCGATGCGTCGTTTTTGCAGGGGATTGAGTGTCATGTATTCCGGCTCTCGAAATCAATGCGCGGATCGACGAGGACATACATCAGATCCGACAGGATACCGACGATCAGACCGACCAGACCGAAGAAGAACAACGTCCCGAACACCACCGGATAATCGCGCCCCACCGCAGCCTGAAAGCCGAGCAGCCCCAGACCGTCGAGCGAAAAAATCGTTTCGATGATCAGGCTGCCGGCAAAGAAGACCGACAGGAACAGCCCCGGAAAACCCGCGATGATGATCAGCATGGCATTGCGGAACACGTGTCCGTATAGCACTTGCCGTTCGCCCAGCCCCTTGGCGCGGGCGGTCATCACGTATTGCTTGCGAATCTCGTCGAGGAACGAATTCTTGGTCAGCAGGGTCAGAGTGGCGAAGCTGGCAATCGTCGTCGCCGTCACCGGCAGGGCGATGTGCCAGAAATAGTCGAGCACCTTTCCCACCAGGCTCAGCTGATCGAAATTGGCCGAGGTCAGCCCCCGTGCGGGGAAAATCTGGAAATACGAACCGCCCGCAAACAGGACCAGCAGCATGATCGCGAACAGAAAACCCGGGATCGCATAGGCCACGATGATGATGCCCGAAGTCCAGGTGTCGAAGCGTGATCCGTCCCTGACCGCCTTTCGAATGCCCAGCGGGATCGAGATCAGATAGGCGATCATCGTGGACCACAATCCCAGAGAGATCGAGACCGGCATCTTTTCCAGCACCAGATCGACAACAGAGATGGAGCGCTGGTAGCTCTCTCCGAAATCGAAGCGCATGTAGTCCCACATCATGTTGAAGAACCGCTCCAGCGGCGGTTTGTCGAGACCGTATTGCGCCTCCAGCTCCGCGATGAAATCAGCGGGCAGGCCGCGTGCGCCCTGATAGTCCACATCGCCGCTCTGACCGACATCGCCACCGGCACCGCCGGTGATGCGGTCGGTGACGCCGCCCTCGCCATTGATCTCGGCTATGATCTGCTCGATCGGGCCGCCGGGCACGAATTGAACCAGTGCGAAATTGATCACCATGATCCCGAACAGGGTGGGTATGATCAGCAGCAGACGTCTTAGGATATAGGCCCCCATGATGGATCAGAGCACCCCGGCCGCGCGCAGAACCTCGGCCTTGTCCTCATCCCACCACCACGCATCTGTGTTGATCGAGAAGGGCGGCTGCACCTCGGGTCGGGAATAGACATCGAGATAGGCGATGAAGTGACGGCCGCTGTAGAATTGCGGAATCCAGATATGCAGGCTGCGCAGCACCCGGTCCAATGCCCGAACCCGCACGTTCAACTCTTCACGATTCTCCGCATGGGCGATCTGTTCGATCAGGTGGTCCACCCCCTCGTTTTGCAGGCCCATGATGTTGGAGGTGTCCGGCTCGTTCGCGGAGGTAGAGCCGAAGATGCCGACCAGCTCCTGCCCCGGTGTTAGACCCATCCTGTATCGGCGGGCGGTCAGATCGAACTCGAAGTTCTTTTCGCGCTCGGCTGCTTGCGCCTGATCAATGACGGGGGCATCGACGCGAATTCCCAAGCGTTCCAGATTCTGGATGAAGGGGTTGATAATCCGCTCGAACGCACGGCTGTCGTTGAGGAATTCGATCACGAAGGGTTCACCGTTTTCATTGACCAGGACACCGTCCTGCAACGAATAGCCGGCCTCGCGCATCAACGCCGCGGCCTGCCGCAGGACGCGACGGTCCAACTGCACCGGCTCGGACACGATGGGGGTGTAGGCGGCTTCGGTGAACACGCTGTCTGGCACCATGCCGCGCACAGGCTCCAGCACTGCCAGTTCCTCCTCCGAGGGCAATCCCTCGGCCTGAAGATACGAGTTTTCCCAGAAACTGTCGGTGCGCTGATACAGGTCGTAGAACAGGGAATCGTTCGACCATTCGAAGTTGAACATCATCGCAATGGCCTGCCGGACGCGTGGGTCCTGAAACTTCTCGCGCCGCATGTTGAACCACCAGCCCTGTGTGCCGGTCGGGGTGCCGTCGATCAGTTCCTCACGCATGACCCACCCGTTCTGGATCGCGGGGAAGTTGTAGGCCGTCGCCCAAAGACGCGAGGAATTCTCAGCGCGGAAGGTATAGCCGAGCGCCTTGAACTGCTCGAACGCGACGGTTGAATCCGCGTAGTATTCGATACGCTGTTGATCGAAATTGTTCCGACCGACATTCACCGGCAGATCGGCGCCCCAGTAATCCTCGACCCGCTCATAGAGGATGTAACGCCCGCCGTCGGTCTCCTGCAACTTGTAGGGGCCTGAGCCGGGAACAGGTTCCATGCTCGATTCGGCGAAGTCGTTTTCCGCCAGCCATGCGGAGGGAAAAATCGGCAGGCCGCCCACCATGCCGGGCATGTCGCGCAGCGGCGCATCCGGGTGGAACGTGTATTTCAAGCGTCGCTCGTCCAGCACCTCGACACTCTCGACATCGCGAAACAGGCTGAGGCGATAGGTCGGGCGTCCCTTTTCGTAGAGCGCCTGATAGGAATCCGCCACGTCCTGCGCGGTGATCGGTGTGCCGTCGTGGAACCGGGCCTCGGGGCGGATGTTGAAGATGATCCACTCGCGGCTTTCGGGGTATTCGATGGTTTCGGCCACCAGACCGTACAGCGCATCCGGCTCATCAGCCGAACCTGTCATGAGCGAATCGTACAGCATGCTCGCTGAACTCGCCGCATTGCCCAGCAGGATGTAGGGACGCAACGAATCGAATGTGCCAAAGCCCCAGGTGGTGAAATACCCGCCCTTGGGCGCGTCGGGGTTCACGTAGTCGAAATGCTCGAAATCCGGCCCGTATTTCAATTCCCCAAACGAGGAAATTCCGTGCGCGGTGATGATTTCCTCATGGCTCTCCGCGCGCAGCGATGTCGTGGCGAGCGTCAGGCCCACCGCAAGTGCCACCAGCCCGCTCATCCATCGCCGCGCCTTTGAAGGGTCACTGGTCAGAACCTGTGAATTCATCTGCTTCGGTCGAAGTCTGATCATACGGTGTCGCCTTCCGCGATAGGAGATTTACCAATGTCCCAATGGTTAGGTCGCTGCACCGGTAAGGGCAAGACGCGAAGCCATGAAGCCTTCGTGATCGTTGGACCTTCCTGTCACGCCGTTCGGGGGGGTATCGCATGAAAAAGGCCACCCCGCAGGGTGGCCTTCGATCTCTCGCTCATTGGGGGCTCGGTCGGGAGGCTTACTGCGAAGCCGCCTCCAGATAGGCGATGACGTTCGCGCGATCCTGCTCACGACGCATCCCGGCATAGGCCATCTTGGTTCCGGGAAGCCAGGTGCGAGGCGCGGTCAGGTATGCGTCGAGGTTCTCGTAAGTCCAGGTGCCGTCCTTTTCCGCCATGGCGGAGGAGTAGTTGAAATCCTCGACGGAGCCGATGTCGCGGTCGATCACGCCGTACAGCGAAGGTCCGACGCGGTTTACGCCTTCCTCCACGACATGACAGGCGCGGCAAGCGCGGAACGCGCGCTCACCATCCTCGGCGGAGGCATTCGCCATGAAGGCGGGCATGTCGGCTGCGCCACTCTCAATCGGTGCGGTCTCAACCGGTGCAGCCTCAATCGGTGCGGTCTCAACCGGTGCGGTTTCGCGCGCGGGGGCGGGATCGGTTGGCGTGGCGGCTTCCTCTTCCTCGATTGCGTCCACCGCCGGCGCGGTCTCCTGCTCTACCGGAGCGACGCCCTCGACCGGTGCAGGCTCTGTCTCGATGCTTTCGAGCTGCTCCTCGATCACTGTGGGAACGCTGATCACTTCGGCGTCATTCGTCAGATCGGTGTCGGTCGCTTCGGCTGCTTCCTCGCCCTCGACAGTGGCGTCATCCTCAACGGCTGCCTCGCCGTCGATGGCATCAACGCCCTCGATCATTTGCTCGGCGGGCTCCACCAGGGAATCAGTGGTGGAATCAGCAGTGTCCTCAACCGCTTCTTCGGGCTCTTCTTCGACTGGCGCTTCCTCGGTCGGCGCTTCTTCGATGGCGGTCGTCTCTTCGAGGGTTTCCTCGCCTTCCACGACTGCATCCTCGGTTGCGGTGTCTTCGATAGCGGCGTCCTCGGTCGCGGGCTCTTCCTCGGGCAACACGATGAAGTCTTCGAGGGTTTGACCCGACGCTTCGACCAGATAGGCGATGATGTCGGCGCGATCCCCGGCGCGGCTCATGCCGTTATAGCCCATCTTCGTGCCCGGCGCCCAGCCGCGCGGGCTCTCGATGAAGTGGGAGAAGTTCTCAGCCGTCCACACCCCGTCGATTGTGAGCAGCGCATCGGAATAGGTGAAACCGTCCACCGCAGCGATATCGCGGCCGATCACGTTCAGCAGGTAGGGGCCGACCTTGTTGGCTTCCTCAGTCGCGGTGTGGCAGGCGGCGCAGGCGCGGAACAGACCTTCGCCATTCTCGGCGGATGCGGTGACGAGCAGTTCACCGATGCTCGGGCCTTTTTCGACCTCGGCGACTTCGGCGTCGCCCTCGGGCAGGGCGATCTCGTAGGCGAGGTGCGCCTCGTCATGCCCGCCTTCACCCAGGCCGTAGACGAGGTCACCGACCCACGAAAACAACAGAAGGGTCAGCACGGCGCCCAGAACGCCTGCGATGATCTTGTTTAGTTCCAGACTGTCCATGCGACGGTGCCTTCCTGAAAATCTGACACACCCAAAGCGGAGCGACCGCAGGGCGCGAAAATTCTATCTCGCGTGTAGTACCCGTTCCCCGGCAGCTTTTTCAAGGTATAGAAGGCGCGACCATGCGCCAACATGTTACCGGCGCGACTTTCCATGCAGGACGAATGAAATGACGGGCACGCAAACGAAAACCGGGTTGATCTCCTTTCAGGGCGAACTGGGCGCCTATTCCCATCAGGCGTGCCGGGAAATGTACCCCAATATGGAGCCATTCCCCTGCGCGACCTTCGAAGCTGCAATAGAAGCTGTCCGCAAAGGCAATGCTGACCTGGGGATGATTGCGGTCGAGAACTCAACCTACGGGCGCGTTGCGGATGTGCATCAGCTTCTGCCCGAGAGTGGCCTGCGTATCGTGGGCGAACATTTCGTGCGGGTCCATATCAACCTTCTGGGCGTACCGGGCGCGAAGCTGGAGGATGTGCGTGAGGCGATGAGTCACACCGTTCTGCTGGGCCAGTGTCGCGAATTCCTCAACGCCTACGGTATCACGCCCGTGACCGGTGCCGATACTGCGGGGTCCGCCCGTGCGGTGGCGGAGAAGGGCAATGCCGCGCTGGCCGGTCTGGCATCGGAACTGGCGGGCGAGATCTACGGCCTGGATGTGTTGGCCCGCCATATCGAGGATGCGCAGAACAACACGACGCGATTCATCGTCATGGCCCCCGAGGGGTTGATGCCGGAACCGTCCGCTCGACCGATGATGACCAGCTTTCTGTTTCGTGTGCGCAACATCCCCGCCGCGCTTTACAAGGCGATGGGGGGATTCGCGACCAATGGTGTCAACATGACCAAGCTGGAAAGCTACATGACCGACGGCTCCTTCACCGCGACGCAATTCTTTGCCGAGGTGGATGGCCATCCCGACGATCCCGCCGTCGCGCGCGCGTTGGAGGAGCTGGAATATTTCACCTCCTCACTCGAAATCCTCGGCGTTTATCCGAAAAGCAAATTCCGGCTGGAATGAGTTGCCCCGTGGCTTGCCGCCTTTGGAACCAGCCACCGCTGTAACTGGCGCATGTTGTAACTGGCCAATGTTGTAACCTGTACACGCGTTCAGTTACGGTGGGGGCAGCAAAGGATATGGGGCATGGCGAGGAAAAGTGGATCGAGTGGTGAAAAAACCCGCGCGATGGTCGAGGAGGCCGCGACCCGTCTGATTGCGCGCCATGGTTTCGCTGCCGTCTCCATGCGTCAGATCGCGCGGGAGGTCGGCGTGCAGGCCGGGGCGCTGTATCTCTATACGCCTGACAAGCAAAGCCTTCTCAAGGATATCATGAGTGGGCATCTGCAACATCTGCTTGAAAGCTGGGCCGCCCACGCGCCCGATCCCGATCTGCCCGCCGCCGCACGGCTGGAGCGTTTCGTGCGGTTCCACATCGACTATCATATCCTGCGTGCCGAGAAGGTTTTCATCTCGTACATGGAACTGCGCAATCTGGACTGCGATAATTTCGCTGAAATCGAGCGGCTTCGCAGATCATATGAGCATATCCTGGAGGAAATCCTGATCAGCGGCGCGGCGGAGGGCGTTTTTCACCACACGGATACACGCCTGACGACGCTGGCCATGATCGCGATGATGACGGGGGTCTCCACCTGGTATCGCGATGACGGCCGCTTGCCGCCCGATGCGATCACGACGCGCTATGTCGATATGGCGTTCCGGCTGGCCGGTGGTGAGCCGCTGGCAGAGGCCGCGGAGTGAGCGCACGCTACGAGCTGATCGGTCTGACCGCGTCACCCTATTCGATGAAGACGCGGGCCTTGATGCGCTATCGCAGGATCCCCTTTGACTGGATTGTTGAACTGCCGCAACTGACCGGACGTAAAGTTGATGTCTCTCCGATTCTGCTGCCCGTGCTGCGGCATCCGATGGGGCGGGACATGACTGATTCGACCTCCATCGCATTGGTTCTGGAACAAGAGATCGTCAACCAACGCAGCGTTCTGCCGCCCGGTGATGCCGCGTTCCTGTGCGCGTTGATCGAGGATATGGCCGACGAATGGCTGACCAAGGCGATGTTCTGGTATCGCTGGCGCGATGCGGCCTCCGCCGATTTCGCGACCGGGTGGCTGACGGCAGAGGTCGGTGCCGCAATCGCGCAGCCCATGGCGGGCACCTTGTCCCAGACCTTGCGCAACCGTCAGATGGGGCGGATGCCGATGGTCGGGGCCACGGCTGAAAACGGACCGACGATCGAGGCGGGCTATCGCGCGATTCTGGATGCGATGCGCGCGATCTGCGCCTCGGGCTTCCTGTTCGGCTCCCGGCCCAGCCTCGCCGATTTCGCCCTTTACGGGCAACTCAGCCAGCTTGCCAGCGATCCCGGCCCCTCGCAGATCATGCACGATACCGCGCCCGAGGTTCTGCACTGGCTGCGGCGGATCGACGATGCGTCCGGCTTGCACGGCGAGTGGACGGATGACAGATCGACCCTGACGGATCTGCTGACCATCGTCGGGGGGGATTATCTGCCTTTTCTCAGGGCGAATGCCGCCGCCCTCGAAAAAGGGGCGACATGGTTCGACGTGGATCTTGCCTCAGGCAGATTTGGCGGCGCACCGTTTCGCTGGCAGGGGAAATGTCTGGCGCGATTGCGCGAGCTTTACGTTTCCGCCGATCTCGGCAAACCGGTTCGCGATCTTCTGGCGCGAACCGGATGCTGCAACGTGCTCGAAGGTTAGCGCCGCTGGCGTTCAGCCCTGGCCCGGGCCTTGGGGTCGCTTTCGAACAGGGCGGCGAGCTGCTCCGTCATGGCACCTGCCAGTTGTTCCACATCCGTGATCGTGACGGCGCGCTGATAGTAGCGGGTCACGTCGTGACCGATGCCGATTGCCAGCAATTCCACCTGCTTGCGCCGCTCGATCATCGCGATCACATCGCGCAGGTGCTTCTCCAGATAGTTCGGAGGATTGGCGCTGAGCGTGGAATCGTCTACCGGTGCGCCGTCCGAGATCACCATCATGATGCGTCGCGCCTCGGGCCGGCCCGTCAGGCGTTTATGGGCCCATTCCAGCGCCTCGCCGTCGATGTTCTCCTTCAGCAGGCCTTCCTTCATCATCAGGCCCAGATTCGGGCGAACCCGCCGCCAGGGGGCATCCGCCCGCTTGTAGACGACGTGGCGCAAGTCATTGAGACGCCCCGGATTTCCCGGGCGACCGGCTTGCAGCCATTTCTCACGGCTTTGTCCGCCCTTCCACGCACGGGTGGTAAAGCCGAGGATCTCGACCTTGACCTGACACCGCTCCAACGTCTGGCTGAGGACATCCGCGCAGATCGCGGCGATGGAGATCGGGCGCCCGCGCATCGAACCGGAATTGTCCAGCAGCAGCGTGACGACCGTATCGCGAAATTCAGTGTCCTGCTCGACCTTGAAGCTTAGCGGCATTGTCGGATTCGCCACCACTCGGGCCAGGCGTCCGGCATCCAGAACGCCTTCCTCCTGATCGAAATCCCAGGAACGGTTCTGCTGCGCCTGAAGCCGCCGTTGCAGGCGATTGGCCAGACGGCTGACCGCGCCCTTGAGCGGTTCCAACTGCTGATCGAGATAGGCGCGAAGGCGTTCGAGCTCCTCCGGCCCGGCCAAGTCCTCCGCCGCGATCTCCTCGTCGAAGGTGGTGTCGTAGACCTTGTAGCCCGGATCCGCCTCACTGATGGGCGGGGGCGGGGTGTCGGCGGGGGGTTCGCCCTCCTGCATCTGGGCCTCTTCGGTCACTTCCGCGTCGTCGGCATCCTCCTGCGCAACTTGCGATTCGGCCGCATCCGGGTCGGTTTCGGACTGCTCCTCCGAGGTTTCGTCGGAGCTGGCGCTGTCCTGCTGCTCGTCGCCCTGATCGTCCTGCGATTGGGGGTTTTCCTCCTCCTCGGCCTCGGTCCCCTCATCCTCGGGGTCGTCGGAACCATCGGGGTCGTCGCCCAGCTCCTCACCATAGCCCAGATCGTCGATCACCTTGCGAGAGAAGCGGGCGAAGGCCTTCTGATCGGTGAGCACATCGTCAAGGTCGCCCAGTGTTCCGCCGGCCTGACCCTCCAGAAATCCGCGCCACAGCTCCATCACGTTCGCCGCACCGGGCGGCAGATCGCGCCCGGTTGCCAGATGCCGCACGAGGTATCCGGCCGCATGGGCGAGCGGGGCCTGCGATGCCTCGGTTATATCGCCATATCCCATCTTTTTCGCATCCGCCGCGATCTTGGCGTCGATATTGCCCGCACATCCTGGCATCGCGCGGGTGCCCACGGCCTCGCACCGGGCGGTTTCCATCGCCTCGTAGATGTCGCGCGCGGTTTCCCCCTGCGGCGAATACCGCGAGTGCGTCGCGGAATTGTGGAAACGTGTGCGCAGTGCATAGGCATCCGCCACACCGCGTGCCAGCATGACCTCGTCCCGGGTCATGCGCCGCGTGACCTGGGGCAGCCGGGCGGAATCATTGGTCAGGCCGGGTGGGTCCACGGAATACGTGACCTTCATTTCCGGTTCATCCGCGAGGGTTCGGGTCGCCTCCGCCAAGGCTTTCTTGAACGGATCGGCGGGGTTGTCGGTGGGTTTCATGGGGCCTCCGCCGGGTCGAAAATCAGGTGGCTGCGCTGGGGTCGCTGTGCGACTGCGCTGTGTAGGGCGACTGTCTTATTCATCTGTTCCGAACATTTCCGGATCATCCTGTCCCAATTGCTCGCTCAATGACGGGCGTTCAAGGGGGGCGTCCCCCTGCATCAGCCGGGCACAGGCAAGCGTATCGAGCCTGCGCAGCGGCGTGGCGAAATACGACCCCGTGCGGGTTTGCGCGTTTTCCCATTCTGTCATGTATTGCCGGGCGACTTCCAGAATGGAATCGCCACTTTCCCGCTCCGCCGCCTCCTGAGACAGGCCAGCGGCCAGCCTTTCCTCGATCACGGCGGTGGTAAACTGTGAAAATCGCTGCCGGTGGGCATGGGCAAGTTGCGGGTTGATCTCGTTCGCGGCGAGGATGGTCACCAGACTGGATTCGAATGCCGCGCAGCGGTCCAGCATCTCGATCCGGGTGGCACCGTCCCGGCGCATCTGTGTCAGCGGCGGCATCGTTCGCGTGGAGCCATCTGTTTCAGCAGGGGCGATGATCACGGGCGCCAGCATCGGATCGGCGGCCATTTCACGTTGCATGGGGGTCAGATTCGGGTCCGTCAGATCGAGGACACGCGGCCTGCCGGCGGCAGGGACCTCTCCCAATTGTTCGGTCGCTTCGGATGAAAACAGCGGCGGGCGTTGCGCGTCGTTGGCATTGGGAACGTCTATGATCAGCGGCCCGTCCTGCGCGGCCAGCGGTTGCGTGAGAGCCAACATCACAAGGGCAGGGTAAAGGCGTCGCATGTCCGGTGCTCCATCCAGGGGCGACCAAAATGCCACCCTCCTGCGAGGAACGCTCGCACGGGGGCGTTCGTTCACCGGCAGGACGCGGGGACGCTTCACCCCAGGCTGACGCTGGCGGCGCTTTCGGGCAGTTCCTCATCAAAGCAGCGCTGATAGAATTCCGCCACGGTCTGCCGCTCCAGCTCATCACACTTGTTCAGGAAGGTCAGGCGGAACGCGAAGCCGACATCGCCGAAGATGCGGGCATTCTCCGCCCAGGCGATTACCGTGCGCGGTGACATGACGGTTGAGATGTCGCCGTTCATGAACGCCGTCCGCGTCAGATCCGCGACGGTGACCATCTGTGCGATGGTCCTTTGCCCCTGCGCATTCTGATAGGTCGGGCTCTTCTCGACCACGATGTTGGTTTCGGCATCGTGTGGCAGATAGTTCAGCGTGGCGACCAGCGACCAGCGGTCCATCTGACCCTGGTTGATCTGCTGCGTGCCGTGATACAAGCCCGTCGTATCGCCCAGACCGACAGTGTTGGCCGTTGCGAACAGCCGGAAATAGGGGTTCGGCGTGATGACCTCGTTCTGGTCGAGCAGCGTCAGCTTGCCGTCCTTTTCCAGCACACGCTGGATCACGAACATCACGTCGGGGCGGCCAGCGTCGTATTCGTCGAACACGATCGCGGTGGGATTGCGCAGCGCCCAGGGCAGGATGCCCTCCTGAAACTCGGTGACCTGTACGCCGTCCTTGAGCTTGATCGCATCCTTGCCGATCAGGTCGATCCGGCTGATATGGCTGTCCAGGTTCACCCGAACGCAGGGCCAGTGCAGGCGGGCGGCGACCTGTTCGATATGCGTGGATTTGCCGGTGCCGTGATACCCTTGGATCATCACGCGGCGATTGTGGGCGAAGCCTGCCAGAATGGCGAGGGTGGTGTCGCGGTCAAACTGATAGGTCGGATCGACCTCGGGGACGCGATCGCTGACCGCCTCGAATCCCTTGACCGTCATGTCGCTGTCGATGCCAAAGGCGTCGCGCACGGAAACTTCGCGGGTCGGTGTCTCGTTCATCGGGGTCGCTCCGTCGGCCATGTCTTATCCTCTCGCGCGCAAAATCGCGCCTTTGTCGGTGATTTCAGCGGTTCGTGCAAGGCCGCGTGGCCCTGTGTCACTCCGTCTCGGCGGTTTCGTCGGGGTCGGCCTTGCCCACGCCCTTGAACACATTCTTGAATGGCAACGCCCACGCGACGCCAAGGAAGGCGTAGATCAGCAATTCGATCAGGATCGGCAGACGGGGCAAGGCCCCCATGATCGCCCAGGCCACCAGAATGTATAGCGGCAGACCGACCAGCAGGAGGAAGATCGACCAGCGCCGACGGGATTTGTAAGACATGCTCATGCCCGCTGAGATAGCGTCGCGGACAGGGTTTGAACAGGGGCCGAAACGTGACGTGAGGACGCGCCGCCCGGTTGGGGGCGCTTGATGTGGGCGGGGCGTCGAAATATCCCGGTTGCCGGGGTGCGAAAACCTGGCGTCACGCTTATGTTCGCCTCAGACCCTTATGGCCCCTATTCCCTTACGATCCCTATGGAGGATTCTCATGGATACCGATCTGCTGAAACGCCTGTGTGAAACCCCCGGCGTGCCGGGACGTGAAAATCGCGTGCGCGACCTCATCATGGCCGAGATCGAGGGGCTGGTGGACGAAGTTACCGTCGATCCGATGGGCAGCCTGATGGCCAAGCGGAACGGGCCGGGCAAACGGGTGATGATGCTGTGCCACATGGATGAGATCGGCTTTCTGGTCAGCCATATCAGCGAGGAAGGCTGGATCTACGTCAACCCGGTCGGCGGCTTTGACAACCGCAACCTGTTCTCACGCCGGGTTCTGGTCTGCACCAAGGACGGCGACATCAAGGGCGTGATGAATCCGGGCGGCAAGCCGGTGCACATCGCCTCCCCCGAGGATCGCAAGAAGATCCCCGAAATCTCGGAGTTCTTTGTGGATATCGGCCTAGGCAAGGCCGCTGCCGACAAGGTGCAGGTCGGTGATTACGTCGTGATGGACGAGCCGTTTCTGGAGATGGGCGACAAGGTCGTGTCCAAGGCGCTGGACAACCGCATCGCCTGCTGGCTAGGCATCGAGGCATTGCGCGCTGCCAAGGAAAGCGGCCATGAATGTGAATTGCACGTCGTGTTCACCGTGCAGGAGGAAGTCGGCCTGCGCGGCGCGCGCACCGCAACCCATGCGATTCAGCCCGAGATCGGCTTTGGCATCGACACCACGCTGTCATGCGACACGCCCGGCGTTCCGAAACCGCAAGCGGTGACGGAGCAGGGCAAGGGCTTCGGGATGCACATCAAGGATGGCAGCTTTATCGCCGACATCGCCTTGGTCGAGGAGATCGAGGCGCTGGCCCGCAGCAAGGACATTCCATTCCAGCGCACCATTCTGGCCGCGGGCGGTCAGGACGGTGCGGCGGCGCAACAGGCCGCATCGGGCGCGCGGGCCGTCGGCATCGTCGTGGGAACCCGCTATATCCACACGGTCACGGAAATGATCGACAAGGGCGACCTGATCGCGGCACGTGACATCCTCGCCGCCTGGGTTGCGGCGAACTGATCTTGCAGATCCGGCAACGTCCCTCGCCGAACCATGGCGATCGGCGGGGGCATGTTCCCTCGCTGATCGTCATACATTACACGGCGATGGACAGTGCGGAGGACGCGATTTGCCGCTTGTGCGCGACTGAACATCAGGTCTCCGCCCATTATGTGATCGGGCGGGAAGGCGATGTATCGCAGCTGGTCGCGGAGGATCGCCGCGCCTGGCACGCCGGCGCCGGGCGGTGGGGGCGGATCACCGATGTGAATTCCCACTCCATCGGCATAGAGCTGGACAACGACGGCACCTCACCCTTTCCCGATGCTCAGATGCGCGCACTGGATGACTTGTTGCGCGGCATTCGGGCGCGCTGGAACATCTCAAAGGAAAATGTGATCGGGCATTCCGATCTGGCACCGGGCCGCAAGAGCGATCCGGGGCCGCTGTTCGACTGGGGCAGGCTGGCCCGGCAGGGCCATGCCCTGTGGGTGCCGGAGGGGGAGGCGCAGGTCGCTGATTTTCGCAGCGCCGCACGGGATGCAGGCTGGACTGCGGACGCTTCCGATGCGGTCCTGCTGGACGCCATCCGCCTGCGCCACCGCCCCGAGGCACGCGGGCTGCCGCTGGATGCGCGGGACATGTTCATCCTGCGCTGGCTGGGCGATGCCACAGCACGGCGCGGGCCGGAGGATATTCTCCACACCTATGAACGGCAGGCACGCCACTTCGACGCGAAACGGTCGCGTGGTGGGATGGAGGATGGATGGCTCACCAAATTCGCGGGTTTGCTGCCTGACGGCCCGATCCTCGATTTGGGATGCGGCGCAGGCGCGCCGATCGCGGAATGGTTCGTGGCGCGGGGCCGTGGCGTGACAGGAGTGGACGGAGCCGCCGCCATGCTGGCCCTCGCGGCACAGCGGATGCCGGAACAGGACTGGATTCAGGCGGACATGCGCGGGCTGGCGCTGAACCGACAGTTTGCGGGGCTGATCGCGTGGAACAGCTTCTTTCATCTGACGCCGCAGGATCAGGCGGCGATGTTCCCGATCTTCGCGGCGCATCTCTTGCCGGGCGGACCGTTGATGTTCACATGCGGCCCCGCCGCCGGTGAGACATGGGGGCAGGTGGGCGGTGAAGATGTCTATCACGCCAGCCTGTCGCCCGACGCCTATCGCGATCTGCTGGATCGCCACGGTTTCGAGGTGGTGGACTTCGTGGTCGAGGATCCCGACTGCGCCAGGCACAGCGTCTGCCTGGCGCGCAAATGTCAGGATTCGTCGCGGGCCACCAGCATGGTCTGAAGGATATCGGCCATGTTCTTGGTCTGCTGCGCGTGGGCCGTACCGCCGACGCCCAGACGCCGGCCGCGCTGCCACCACAGCCCTGGCACCCAGTGTCGCGGCCGGGCGTCGCGCAGCAACAGGACAAAACCGTTCGAGGGCTTCAGCGCGAACAGCCCCCGGTCGATCCTCACGATCTCCTCCAACGATGTCAGCACGGTACCTTCCTCGTCGATCAGAGCGTCCTGCGTCAGGTGAATGGATTTGTGCCCCGCCCGCGCCAGCCGTCGGGACTGCCACAATGCCACGCCGCCAAGGCCGATCAGCAACAGCAACGACAGCGGTGACGAAGGGGGGGACAGGATCGCGACGCTCAACAGCGCGGCCCCCAGTCCTGCCGTGACGATGACCCCCGCCCAGCGGCGTAGCGGCGATACCTCGATACTGTGGATGATTTCGGACTGGTTCATCGGTGCCTCCTGCTGCGCGGCAGGGTTACGGCCTGCGGCGGGCGCCGTCACCTGTTTTCGGTACGGAGGGCGATTTCGGCATCCGTCGCAGGTGATTGGCGTGACGCATGCCTCCATTCGTCGGATCGAACTGCCCTCCACGACCATTCGCCACGCAGGTGCGGGACATATGTCAATAGGCATGATGTCCGGCTTTGCCCTGATTTGTTGGACCCGAGGGCGATCCGGCCTTGCGATGGGCAAAACCGCCTGAAATCAAATACATTTTTTCAAAGTGAGATAACATTCCGCAGAATGGAAAACGCAATTTATCACGGAGCCTTTACCGGATTTGCGTGTTGTACGAGCACCAACGAGGCAACTTTTTCATTATTGGAGTACAAGCATGAAACATTTCGGACTCGCTACATTGCTGCTGGCCGGCACGGCCATTACCCCTGCGTCGGCACAGGATCTGAACGAGAACTGTTCAGAACTGTACGACATGTTCGAGCAGGCGGGTAACGACCTGTCCGACGATTTCGCAGATGCTGGCGAGGTTGCGCTGCTCAACGATGATGCACAATGCGTTGTCTATATCGAGCGTGTGGCGATTGCAGGCTCCATCACCGCAACCGACAGCGATGTCGAAACCGCACGTGAATCCTTCTCCGACAGTGAGACGATCACTCAGGAAGTCGAAATCACCACACAGGCGATCGTCGAGGGTGATGTGCTGGTTCGCGTTCCCCAGCCGGAGGTTGCCGTCGATCAGTCCGGCGCGGATATTTCCGTGAACGACACGCCGACCAGCGTGACTGTCGATCAGCAGGCCGCCGACATTCTGGTTCGTCAGTCAGCGCCCCGGATCTCCGTCGCGATGCCGACGCCCACCATCACGATTGAGCAGGAAGCGCCTGAAATCATCGTCACGATGCCGCGTCCCGGCGTGAACATCTACGATGCGGAGCCGACTGTCGAAGTCATCATGGCAGAGCCCACCATCCGCGTGACCCAGCAGGAGCCGCAGCTTGACGTCAACGTCCAGGCTCGCTTTGCCGAGGAAGGCGAAGAGATCGATCCCGATGCCGACTACATCCAGTCGCGCACCGAGATGATCGACAGCGAAGGCAATACCGTCGATACCGATGTGGTTGAGAACTTCGAACTGACTCAGGCTGAATCCACGGTACGTCTGACGCAGGGTGAGACGGATTCCGAGCAGGTTACCTACAACACTGCTGAGCCGGTCGTCCGCTTCGAATCTGCCGAACCGATCGTCGAATTCCAGATGGATGGCGAGCCGACCATCGACTACCAGCAGTTGGGCGAGGCACGCGTTACCTTCCGTGAATTCAACGATGGTGAGGAAGCTGACGAAGCCCTCTCCGCCGATCTGGATATGGACGTCACGCCGGACACGGATCTGCCCGCCGAAACCGGTCTTGTGACCGAAGGCGAAGCGGACCTTGATATGGACTCCGAGGCAAACGCGCTGGACGAGGAAAGCAGCCGTATGCTGGGCCGCACCGACGCATCGCAGCCGACGAACAGCGACATGTTCGAAGTGGTTGTTGACGATCTGTACGGTATGTCCGTCGAAAACCTCGAAGGTGAAGATCTGGGCGAATTCTCCCGCGTTGTCGCCAACAATGGCCGTATGTATGCGATCATCGAGCATGGCGGTTTCCTGGGACTGGGTGAGTCCGAAGTCGCACTTCCGCTGGATCGTATGATGCTCGGCGATGATCGCCTGATCCTTCAGGGCCTCACCGAAGACGAACTGGAAGCACTGCCGGAATATGACTCCAATCTCGACCTCGAAGTCGAAACCGGAACCCGCGTGCAGATCATGCAAAATCGCGGCTAAGCCACAGCGATAGATACCGAAAGGGGCCGGACGACCGGCCCCTTTTTCGTGCGCGCACTATACGAAACTTGAGCTGCGTTCCGCGAAATCTTGGCACCATTTACAATTCTCGGGATCTGTCCGCTTATCAGGCTGTCGCCCAGTCGCCGTGCATATGCGCGCCGAACGAAAACGACCAAAGTGCGGCGGTTCATCCGGCGTCGTGCATTCCGGGGAATGAAACGGGGAAACGCCCATGCTGGCAGTTATTTTCGAGGTCGAGCCCAAGGCCGACCAGCGTCAGGCCTATCTGGATCACGCGGCAGGGATGCGCGATCTGTTCGAAGGGTTGGAGGGCTTCATCTCCGTGGAGCGGTTCGAGAGCCTGACCACACCCGGAAAGCTGCTGTCGCTGAGTTTCTGGGAGGACGAGGCGGCGCTGGATCGTTGGCGTAACGTTCAGCGGCACCGAACTGCGCAGAAGGCCGGGCGGAATGAGTATTTTGCTGATTATCGCCTGCGCATCGCCGGGGTGATCCGCGATTATGGTATGAACGAGCGTGCACAGGCCCCGGCCGACAGTCGCGCGATACACGACTGAGGCCGGGACGAGTGAGGCCGAGGCAACTGAGTCTTGTGCGCCGGATCAGTCGAAATCGGCGGCGGAATGACGTTCCGGAACCTGCTTGTCCTCATCCCCCCAGGTGCGGTTCACCCGCACACCGCGCTTGACGGCGGGACGCTCCGCGATTTGTTCCGCCCAGCGGGTCACGTGCGTGTATTCGTGAACCGACAGGAACTTCGCTGCGTCATAGAGCTTGCCCAGCACCAATGCGCCGTACCATGCCCAGATTGCCATGTCGGCGATGGTATATTCGTCGCCCGCGATGAACGGACGCTCGGCCAACTGTCGGTCGAGCACGTCGAGCTGGCGTTTCACCTCCATCGTGAACCGGTTGATCGGATATTCGAATTTCTCGGGCGCGTAGGCGTAGAAGTGCCCGAAGCCGCCGCCCAGATAGGGCGCGGAGCCCATTTGCCAGAACAGCCAGTTCATGGTTTCCGCCCGCGCTGCTGGCTCTTTGGGCAGGAAGGCATCGAACTTGTCCGCCAGGTACAGCAGGATCGAGCCGGATTCAAAGACCCGCACCGGGGTGTCGCCGGATCGGTCCACAAGGGCCGGGATCTTGGAGTTCGGGTTGGCCCAGACAAAGCCGGAGCCGAACTGGTCGCCCTCACCGATATTGATCGGCCAGGCATCGTATTCGGCACCTGCGTGGCCCTTTTCCAGCAGTTCCTCCAGCATCACCGTGACCTTGACGCCGTTGGGCGTGGCCAGGGAATGCAGTTGAAGCGGATGCTCCCCTATGGGCAGATCCTTGTCATGGGTCGGGCCCGCGATGGGCCGATTGATGTTGGCGAATTTTCCGCCGCTTTCCGTGTCCCATGTCCAGACTTCGGGCGGGGTGTAGGTGTCGGTCATCGGTCGCTCCTCGATTGGGGTGTGGTGTCATGTGTGTGCGCGGCGCGGCAGATCAACCGAATATGGCGTGACACATTCGGTGTACTAGGTTTGCGTGTCCAGCCAATCAGGCAGCAGACCGATATCCGCGATAACCGCATCGGCGGCGGACAGCGCCGCCGCGTTTGCCACACCCGTCAACACACCCAGGGTCCGCATTCCAGCGGCCCGTCCGGCATTGATGTCGTGTGGGCTGTCCCCCACCATCATGCACGACTGCGCCGGCATGTTCATCAGCCGCGCGCAGGCCAGCAAGGGCGCCGCGTCCGGTTTCATGCCGTGGCCGCTGTCATAGCCGACAATGGCGTCGAAGTAATGGGCCAGATCGAGGGCGGCGAGTTGTTCATCCGCCGCAGCAGCGGAATCGTTCGTCATGATCGCCATGGGAATGTTGCGGGTCTTCAGCGCTTCCAGCACGACCAGAAGATCGGTGGCGGGCACCGGCGTGACGGGACGCTCGATCATGTGAGCGATCAGGTCCGCGCGGTGCCATTCGGGCAGCAACGGCAGCATCAGATCGGCGGATTGATCCGGCGTGCCGGCAATCACCGGGCTGTCGGGGGCATAGGTGCCGGTGTCCAGATCGAACCCCACCGCATCCGACAGGGCGCGTGCGTGAACATCATCCCGCCCCAGGTCGCGCATCAAATCGACGCACCACGGTGCCCAGGTCTGGGTGAAGCCGAACAGCGTGCCGTCCTTGTCGAAGATGATGGCTTGCGGCATGGATGGTCCTGACGAAATGAATTGAGCGAGCCGGATGTAGCAATGACCAAGGCGGCCCCCCTGACCCGTGACGCTTACCGCGTCTTTCAGCGTCTGCCAACGCGCTGGCGCGACAACGATGCCTATGGGCACATGAACAATGCCGTCTTCTATGAATATGTCGATACGGCCGTGAACGCCTGGATCATCCGCAGCGAAACGCTGATCGTGCCGCACGGGCCGGTAATCGGGCTGGTGGTCGCGTCGGAATGCCGGTTTCATGCGGCCCTGGGCTTTCCCGATCCGGTCGATGCGGGGTTGCGCGTGGCGCGGATCGGGCGCAGTTCGGTCCGATATGAGGTTGGTCTGTTTCGGGGCGATGCCACCGATGCGGCCGCCGAGGCAGGGTTCACCCACGTCTACGTTGATGCGCAGACGCGCCGCCCGGTGCCGCTGCCGAAGGATTTCACCACGGCCCTGCAAACGCTGGAATGCGCCGCCCCGAAGTGAGCGAAGCGCCGCTTGCATCCGGGGCAAGGCCGGGGTCCCTTGCCCGAAGATCAGACAGAATGTCAGCCACGATGCCAGACGAAATTCCAGACAAACTGCCAGCCAAAATGCCGGAGCGTCCGTCCCGAACGCACATCTTCATTATCGACGGCACGTTTTCGCGGCTGATCGAAGGGCATGAGACGAATGCAGGGCAAACCTACCGTTTGCTCGAAGAAGTGGGGCAGACGGTCGCGCAGTCCGTCGGTTATCACCCCGGCGTGCAGGGGCAGGGGTGGAGCAAATGGCTGGCCGCCGCCGCCGGGCTGGGGATCAACGAAGCGATAGCTGAGGGGTACGCCACCCTTGCCTCACGCTATCGTCTGGGCGACCGGATCGTGTTGATGGGCTATTCGCGGGGGGCCTATGCGGTGCGCAGCCTTGCGGGGTGGATCGGTCAGGTCGGTCTGCTCAAGGCGCAACACGCGATGCAGCGGCGGGTGCAACGCTCGTTCCGTTATTACGAATCCTCCCGGCGCAGCGTGTCGGCCAAACGCTTTTCCGAGCGGTACTGCCACCGCGATGTCTGCATCGAGATGGTGGGCGTCTGGGACACCGTGTCGGCGCTGGGGCTGCCCTATCCGCTGCTCAACAGGCTGGCGCCGATGGTCACGGATTTCCATGACGACCGGATCGGTGACGGGGTGCGCCATGCGTATCACGCGCTGGCCATAGATGAGACCCGCGCCGCCTATGATCCCATCCTGTGGCAGCCTCGGGCCGATTGGCCCGGCAACATGCAGCAGATATGGTTCGCGGGCAATCACGGCGATGTCGGCGGCCATGTCTGGCGCAGCCCCCCTGCGCGACCGCTGGCCAATATCTCGCTGATCTGGATGCTGGAACGGCTGGAGAGGTGTCATGTCGAGTTGCCGGAGGGCTGGCGCGACCGTTTCCCGACCGATCCGCTGGCCCCGTCCGGCGGGAACTGGCGCGGATCGGCCAAGCTGTTTCTCTTTCGTATCAAGCGGCTGGTTCAGCCCGGCGCGTCGCAGCAGGTGCACCCCAGCGTGGGTGCTCGCATCCGCGGTTTGCGCGGCTATCGCCCCAGTGCGGAAATTGCCGTGGCGCACGCGCTGTCGGTTCCCTTGGAACAGGAAGACACTTCGCACGTTGTGCCAGACACCAATCAGGAGTTTACGCATGATTAAGAAATTTGGTTCCGCGAAGTGGCAGGGCAATCTCAAGCAGGGCAAGGGCCACGTCTCGACCGAGACGGGTGTGCTGAACGACCAACCCTACGGCTTCAACACCCGGTTCGAGGGGGCGGACGGCACCAACCCCGAGGAGTTGATCGGCGCGGCCCATGCCAGCTGCTTTTCCATGGCGCTGTCCATGATTCTGGGCGACAGTGGTCTGACGCCTGACAGCATCGAAACCAAGGCGACGGTCTCGCTCGAAGAAAAGGATGGCGGCTTCGCGATCACCACCATCCACCTGGACGTCGAGGCCTCTATCCCCGGCGCCAGCGAGGAGGATTTCCAGACAGCCGCAGGCAAGGCCAAGGAAAATTGCCCGGTCTCCAAGGTTCTGTCCGGGGCGAAGATCACGATGGATGCCAAGCTGAGCTAACTGGCGAAGCAGCATGTCCGGCGCGGCCACCGCCGGTATGTCCGAACCTTGATGACGGAAGCCTTCGCGGATCAACCCGCGAAGGCTGCGATGCCGGTTCACGTGCGCATAGCGCCGCAGGACTCAGTTAGTCCGACGCGCCCAGGTTTTATGCAAAAGAACGCTCAGTATTCTATCCCGCGCGCTGCGGCGCGACCCTCTTCGTGGGGATGGCGGCTGTCATTCATGTCTGTAATCAGGTCCGCCGCCTGCCGCACAGCATCGGGCGCATTGCGACCCGTCAGGATCACCGAGCACGCTGCGTCACGTGCCGCGATGGCGTGCAGCACTGCCCCCGGATCCAGATCGCCCTGATGCAGGGCCCAGTTGATTTCATCCAGCACGATCAGATCGTAGTCGCCGGAAACCATCATCGCGGCCCCTTGCGCGAACGCCTCCAATGCCGCCTGTGACGATTGTTCCTTGTTCTCATCTGACCAGTCGAACCGTGCGCCGGATATGTGCCAGTCCACTTGCGGATGGTCGGCGAAGAATTTCTGCTCGCCGGTTTGCCATTCGCCGGTGACGAACTGGATGACACCAACCCTGTGCCCCCAGCCCAAGGCGCGGGCAACAGCACCGAAGGCGGAGGTGCTCTTTCCCTTTCCATCGCCGGTCAGAACCATGAGGATGCCGCGCTGTTCACGCAGCGCGGTGCGTGCGTTGCGCTGCGGCGCGGGGGCCAGCGCGCTGTCTGCCCGATCCGTGTTGGACGCCCGATCCCCCGTGGAGGGTTGCATCGGGGTGTCGCTCTTGCCATTGCCCTCGTCTTGATCGCTCATGGTCGCTCCCTTCGGGGTTGAACGAATGGTAGGAGGCGAAGCGCGATGGGCAAGGCGGTAATGATCCAGGGCACCGGATCGGACGTTGGCAAATCGCTGATCGTGGCGGGGCTGTGCCGGGCGTTCGTGCGGCGCGGATTGCGGGTCATGCCGTTCAAGCCGCAAAACATGTCCAACAACGCCGCCGTTACCGCCGATGGTGGTGAAATCGGGCGCGCGCAGGCCTTGCAGGCGCTGGCCTGCGGCGTGCCGCCCGGCGTGGACATGAACCCCGTGTTGCTGAAGCCAGAGAGCGAGACCGGCGCGCAGGTCGTCGTGCAGGGAAAGGTCGCGTTCCGCGCGCAGGCCCGTGCCTATGCTGAGCGCAAGGCGGAACTGCTTGCTGCGGTGGCGGACAGCTTTACCAGATTGCGAAACAATGCCGATCTGGTGATCGTGGAGGGCGCAGGCTCCCCGGCGGAGACGAACCTGCGCGCCAACGATATTGCCAATATGGGCTTCGCCCGCGCGCTGGATGTGCCCGTGATCCTGATGGGGGACATCAATCGCGGCGGCGTGATCGCACAGCTTGCAGGCCATGCCGCCGTGATGGACCAGGAGGACCGCGCACAGGTCGCGGCATTCGCGGTGAACCGGTTTCGCGGCGACGTCTCGCTGTTCGATGAGGGGGTCGCGGATATCGAGCGATTTACGCGCTGGCCCAGCGTCGGCGTGATCCCCTGGTTCGCGGAGGCTTCGAAACTGCCGGCGGAGGATGCGCTGGGCATCGCCTCGGGCGGGACCGGGGCATTGAAGATCGCCGTTCCCATGCTGGCCCGCATCGCCAATTTCGACGACCTCGACCCGTTGAAGCTGGAACCGGGTGTGCAAGTCGTGATGGTGCCGCCCGGTCAGGCGCTGCCCGGAGATGCCGCGCTGGTGATCCTGCCGGGCTCCAAAAGCACGACCGGCGATCTGGCGTTTCTGCGCGCGCAGGGGTGGGACGTGGATATCGCGGCCCATCTGCGGCGTGGCGGGCATGTGCTGGGCATATGCGGTGGCTATCAGATGCTGGGCCGGGTGGTCGATGATCCCGACGGCGTGGACGGCGTGGCGGGCAGTGTCGCGGGGCTGGGGCATCTCGACATCCACACGACCATGCGCCCGGTCAAGCGTCTGGGACTGGTGCATGGCACGATGGCCGGGGGGCAGGTGCCGGTGTCAGGCTACGAAATCCACATGGGTCACACCACCGGCATCGACACGGACCGGCCATTGCTGCATCTGGACGGTCGCCCCGATGGCGCGACCTCGGCCGACGGGCAGGTCAGCGGCACCTATCTACACGGGTTGTTTGCGCACGACGCGTTTCGTGCGGCATATCTGACCCGGCTCGGCCATCAGGCGGGCGATCTGATCTATGCGCAGGTGGTCGAGGACGTGCTGGACCGGTTGGCCGAGCATCTGGAAGCGTCGATGGACCTCGACGCGATTGCGGCGATCGCGCGCTGACGCTAGAATGGGGCGACTGATCCCGGAGGATGCCCGTGACGACCTGCCTGATGCTGCTGCCGCCGCGACGCGCCCGGATGCGACCTCATTTCTACCGGGTGGAAATCGTCGGCAATCTGTTCGGTGAGTTTTCCGTCATCCGTGAATGGGGCCGGGTGGGTGGACAGGCGCGGGAACGTGTCGATCTGTTTGAGGGACTGCTGGAGGCATCGCACGCCGCCGACCGTCTGCGCCGTGCCCGCCTGCGCCGGGGGTATACTCGCGCCGGGCCCCGCGATGGGGCTGGCGAAGCTCGTAGTGGGTGACGCACATGTTTCACAGCTGTGTGAAGAAAGTTCCGGTGCCCTCTCGCGCCGGGCGACTTCGCTGATATAAGGCGGGAAAACATCCTGCCGGAGATATCCTGAATGAACACCCTCCCTCCCGCCGATCGGGCGAAATTCGCGGCGGCGCGCGCCGCGCTCTCGCTGGTTGAGCCGGACATGAAGCTCGGTCTGGGGACCGGATCCACCGCGAACTGGTTCATCAGGCTGCTGGGCGAACGGATCCGGGTGGACGGCATCAAGCTGACCGCCGTTGCCACCTCGGACCGGACCGCGGCATTGGCCCGCAGCGAGGGGATCGACGTGATCGACCTGGATGAGGCCGGCTGGCTGGACCTGACCATCGACGGCGCGGATGAGGTCGACCCCGACCTGAACCTGATAAAGGGCGGTGGCGGGGCGCATTTGCAGGAAAAGATCGTCGCCACCGCGTCGGACCGCATGGTTGTCATTACCGACGACAGCAAGCTGGTGGCCACGCTGGGCGCATTCCCCCTGCCGGTCGAGGTCATCCCGATGGGCTGGAAATCGACCCGCGCCATCATCGAGGAGATGCTGGAGCAGATCGACGTTTCCGGGCGCGAGGTGACGCCGCGCATGGATGGTGCCGTGCCGTATCGCACCGACGAGGGCAACCATATCCTCGATCTGCATCTGGAAAGGATCGGGGATCCGCACCGGCTGTCCCCCTTGCTCAATCAGGTGGCCGGTGTGGTCGAAAACGGCCTGTTTCTGGGCATCGCGGATCAGGTTATGGTCGGCTACGAAAGCGGAGAGGCGCATCTGCTTGAGGAAGGCGGCGTGATGCGGCCCGTGGCCTTTGCCGACGGGATCGACGGGCGGGCGTTTCTGAAACGTGTGCTGAACCAGGTATAAGGCGTATTGTCCTGATCATTTGAGCGAACAGGGCGGCATTGCAGGAGCATTCTAATGAGCGATTTCGACTACGATCTTTTCGTGATCGGTGGCGGCTCCGGCGGCGTGCGCGCCGCGCGGATCGCGGCAGAAACCGGCGCGCGCGTCGCCATCGCGGAGGAATACCGCTATGGCGGAACCTGTGTCATTCGGGGCTGCGTTCCCAAGAAGCTGATGGTCTATGCCTCCCGCTTTTCCGAGGCGTTCGAGGACGCCGCCGGTTATGGCTGGTCCGTAGGCAAGCCCGAATTTTCCTGGCCGGTCCTGCGCCGCAACATCCACGCCGAGCTTGACCGCCTCGAAGGCATCTACCGGCGCAATCTGGCCAATGCCAGCGTCAAGGTTCTGGACGGGCGCGCCACTGTCGTGGATGGCAATACGGTGGAGATGGATGGGCAGCGTATCACGGCGGGCCATATCCTGATCGCTGTCGGCGGGACACCGTTCGTTCCGAATGTTCCGGGACGCGAGCATGTCATGGTCTCGAACGATATCTTCCTGATGGAGGAGATGCCCGCCTCGATCGCCATTGTCGGCGGCGGATATATTGCCTGTGAGTTCGCAAGCATTCTCAACGGTCTGGGCGTCAAGGTCGATGTGATCTACCGGTCCGAGCAGATCCTGCGCGGTTTCGACCGCGAAGTCCGCGACCATGTCGCCGGCGAGATGGAGAAGAAGGGCGTCCGCATCGTGACCGATTGCGATGTCGAGCAGATCGAGAAGACGGATACCGGCGTTCGGCTGGAATTTGAAAGTGGCGACAGTGCCGAGTATTCCGCCGTTTTCTACGCCACGGGCCGTGTCCCCAACACGCACGATCTGGGATTGGATGATGCGGGCGTCGAGACGGGCAAGGGCGGCGCGATCCGCGTGGATGATTGGTCAAAGACCACCGTCGATACGATCTACGCCGTGGGCGATGTGACCGACCGCGTGGCGCTGACACCCGTGGCCATCCGCGAGGGGCAGGCCTTCGCCCAGACCGTGTTCGGGAACGATCCCACCCAGGCCGATTACGACCTGATCCCCACGGCTGTGTTCACCCAGCCCGAGATCGGCACCGTCGGCATCTCCGAGGATCACGCCCATAATTACGGTGAGGTCGATATCTACTGCACGACCTTCCGTTCGATGAACCACGTGATTGCGGATCGTGACGAGCGGATGTTGATGAAGCTGATCGTCGCACGCTCCGACGGCAAGGTTCTGGGGTGCCATATCGTGGGCGATGCCGCGGGTGAGATGATCCAGCTTGCCGGTATCGCGATCAAGATGGGGGCAACCAAGGCCGATTTCGACCGCACCGTCGCCGTCCACCCGACTGCGGCAGAAGAGCTGGTTACGCTCAAGTCACCAATCCGCTAGGTTGATAATGAACGCGGGAATATCCACTTCTCGCACAGATACGCACAACAGACAGGACACATGATGCCCTATAACGACAATTCCGGCGGGCCCTGGGGCAAGAAGGGGACCGACCGGGGTGAGAACAAGGGAAGCGACGACCGCAACCCTTGGGGAAGCGGCAACCGCCCGAACAATGGCAACGGGCAGGGCCCGAACAACGGCCAGACCCCCGATCTGGAGGATATGCTGCGCAAGGGGCAGGAACGCTTCAAGGTCTTGATCGGCGGACGCAATGGCGGTGGCACCGGCGGCAACAACACCGGTACCGGCGGCGACGGCCCTTCGCCCAAGTTTATCTTGCTGATCGCCGCTGTGGTGGCTGTCGGCGCGTGGCTGTTCGCATCCGTCTATACCGTGCAGCCTTCGCAGCGGTCGGTCGAGATGACCTTCGGCGAGTATTCCTCGACCGGATCGCCGGGCCTGAACTTCGCGCCGTGGCCGATTGTCACGTATGAGATTGTCGAAGTCACCAGCGAGCGGACCGTCAATGTCGGCACCGGGGATCGTCCGGGGCGCGGCGATGATGGCCTGATGCTGACCGGGGATGAGAACATCGTCGATATCGACTTCGAGGTGGTCTGGAACATCGGCGACCCCGCCGCGTTCCTGTTCAATCTGCGCGACCCGCGCGATACCATCGAGGCGGTGTCCGAGTCCGCAATGCGTGAGGTTATCTCCCGCTCCGAACTGGCGCCGATCCTGAACCGGGATCGTGGCGTGATCTCGGCCGAGGTGTCCGAGTTGATCCAGCAAACGCTCGATACCTATGACAGCGGTGTGTCCATCGTTCGTCTGAACTTCGACCGCGCCGACCCACCCGAGGACGTGATCGACGCCTTCCGCGACGTTCAGGCCGCCGAGCAGGAGCGCATCACCTTGCAAAACCGCGCCGACGCTTATGCGAACCGCGCATTGGCATCGGCCCGTGGTGAGGCTGCACAGTTGTTGCAACAGGCCGAGGGCTACCGCGCCCGGGTCGTGAACGAGGCCGACGGTGAGGCCGCGCGCTTCGTCAGCATCCTGAACGAATATCAGGGGGCCGAGGAGGTGACGCGCAAACGTCTCTACCTTGAAACGATGGAGCGTGTGCTGGGCACAGTGGACAAGATCATCATCGACCCCTCCACCTCTGGTGGTGAAGGCGGGCAGGGCGTCGTGCCCTATCTGCCGCTGAATGAACTCCGCAGCGGAGGTAACAACTGATGAACCGTCTCGTTCTCGCCATCGCAGCCGTCGTGCTGCTTCTCGTCCTGCTCTTGTCGTCCATCTTCGTGGTGAACGAACGGCAGCGGGCGCTCGTCCTGCAATTCGGGCAGATCAAGGATGTGAAGGAGGAGCCGGGCATCGGTTTCAAGATCCCGTTCATCCAGCAGGTCGTTTACTATGACGACCGTATCCTCAGCCTCGACACGGACTCGCTTGAGGTGACACCGCTCGACGATCGCCGTCTTGTCGTCGATGCCTTCGCCCGCTGGCGGATTTCGGATGTCGAACGCTTCCGTGAGCGGACCGGCGCGGATGGCGATTTTGCCATCATCGCGGGCCAGCAGCGGCTTCAGACCGTTCTGAACTCCGCCCTGCGTGAGGTTCTGGGTTCGGTCACGTCCAACACTGTGTTGTCGGCGGACCGGGTCGCGCTGATGAACCAGATTCGCGATCAGGCCGCGCGTGAAACCGCCGAACTGGGTATCGAAGTGGTCGATGTGCGGATCAAGCGGGCCGACCTGCCCGAACAGAACCTTGAGGAAACCTTCAACCGGATGCGGGCCGAGCGGGAGCGTGAGGCCGAGGATGAGCGCGCCCGTGGTCAAGAGGCGGCGCTGCGTGTGCAGTCGCTGGCAGACAGGACCGCGACCGAGCTTCGTTCCGAGGCGCAGCGTGACAGCGACATCATTCGCGGTGAAGCGGATGCGGCGCGGAACCGGATCTTTGCTGATGCCTTCGGTCAGGATCCCGAGTTCTTTGCCTTCTACCGTTCGCTGTCCGCTTACGAGGAGGCGCTGCAGGAGCAGAATTCCACTCTGGTGATTTCGCCCGACAGTGAGTTCTTCGAATATTTCGACGGCGATCAGATCGAAGGCAGCGCCCGCGCCGCCGACGGTGTGCGCCCGACGAATGCCCCCGTGCGGACCGAATCCAACGTCCCGGCCCCTGTCGGACAGTGAATTCGTCGTACCTTGAATCGAGAGGGCGGGCCGTACTGGTCCGCCCTTTTTCGTGGCATCAATGACCCCTTGAACTGATGCGCAAGGACCGCTTGAGTGGGGCCGCAGCCTGTTCAGGCTGACATTCAACCGGTCAGACACCAACAACAACAACAGCCGGATCCAAGGGGAAGAGACATGAGCGATACCAAGGAATTTCACGTCGGTGAACTGTCCGCCAAGATGCCCGAGCCCACGCAATACGAACCCAGCCCCTTCAAGAAGGGCCGTCCGCCCGAGCCGCTTCAGTTTGAGGTCAACATGACGGCGGAGGCGCATGACCGGCAGAAGAAATCAGGCTCGGTTCAGGTGAACATTCCGGGATTTTCCCCCGTCAAACTGTATTGCGACGAACAGGTTCCCGTCGGAGACGACACCGCGCCGCCCCCATTGGCGTTTTTCTGCGCCGGCATCGGGTTCTGCCTGATGACGCACCTGACCGACATCTACACGGCGCGCAAGATCAAGATCAAATCCATGAAGATCGAGCAGAAGGTGCGGTTCGAGACGAATCTCAGCAACATGCGCGAACTGGGTCACACCACCGATGGCAAGACATTGGGGATCGAGACGCATGTCCTGATCGACAGCGATGAGCCGCAGGAGCGAATCAAGGATCTGATGGATGAGGCTGAAAACGCCTGCATGGCGCATTTCGCGCTGCGCAATCCGATCCCGTGGCAATCGCGCCTGATCCACAACGGTGAGGAACTGCTGAACCGCGAAGGGTGATCGGCATCTTGCCCCGTGCAGCCGGGTAGGATCGCTGCGCGTTCTGCTCTTTTCACACCTGCCCAAAACGCTATGGTCCGGGTCATGAGTGATCTTTTCGACGATGATGAACCGGGGGCCGGCGGCAATGCGCCGACGGTCACGATTTCCGAACTGAGCGGTGCGGTGAAGCGCGCCATCGAGGGCGGTTTCGGCCATGTGCGGGTGCGCGCGGAGGTGGGGCGCGTGTCCCGCCCCCGCTCGGGCCATGTTTATCTCGACCTCAAGGATGACCGCGCGGTTCTGGCCTCCGTCATCTGGAAGGGGGTGGCCAGCAAGCTGCGCACCCAGCCGGAGGAGGGGATGGAGGTCATCGTCACCGGCAGGCTGACGACCTTTGCCGGGCAGTCACGCTATCAGATGGTGATCGAAAGCCTCGCCCCCGCCGGGATCGGCGCGTTGATGGCGATGCTGGAAAAACGCCGCACGGCGCTGGCCGCCGAGGGGCTGTTCGATGCGGAGCGCAAGCGCCCGATCCCCTTCCTGCCCAAGGTCATCGGCGTTGTCACGTCCCCCTCCGGCGCCGTGATTCGTGACATTCTGCACCGCCTGCGCGACCGGTTCCCGCGAGAGGTCCTGGTCTGGCCCGTCGCCGTGCAGGGGGAGCGGTGCGCCGAACAGGTCGCTGCGGCGATCCGGGGGTTCAACGCCCTGCAACCCGGTGGCCCGGTGCCGCGCCCGGATCTGCTGATCGTCGCACGGGGCGGCGGCTCGCTGGAGGATCTGTGGGGGTTCAATGAGGAAATCGTGGTGCGTGCCGCTGCCGACAGCGAGATCCCCCTGATCTCCGCCGTCGGGCATGAGACGGACACGACCCTGATCGACCACGCTGCGGATCGTCGCGCCCCGACACCGACCGCAGCGGCGGAGATGGCCGTGCCGGTCCGGGCCGAATTGCGCGCGGCGCTGGCGCAACTGGACGAACGGCGCGTTGGAGGCATGTCGCGAATGCTGCGCGACCGCAGTGACCGGATCCGGGCCAATGCGCGCGCTCTGCCGCGTCCACAGGCCCTGGTTTCCGAACGGCGGCAAAGGCTGGACATGGTGGGTGACAAACTGCCCGCCGCACTGGGCCGCACGGCGGATCGCAAGCGGCTGGCCCTGACGTGGGCCGGCGCGGCGCTGGACCCGGCACGTCTGACCGCCCGATTGGCCGAGCCGCGCGTGACGCTGCGCAAACTGTCGCTGAGCCGTGCCCTGCAAGGGCGGATAGAGCGGGCGCAAAACGCCCTTTCAAAGCACCGTCTAGACCCCACCGTTCTAAGCCGAAGTGTCACGCAGCATCGCGAAAGGTTGACGGCACGGACCGACCGCCTGACCCGTGCCGCGGCCCGCGACCTGCCCGATCGCAGGGCGGCGCTCGCCTCACTGAGCCGTACGCTTGAGACGCTGAGCTATGAAAAAACGCTGGAGCGCGGCTATGCCGTCGTCTGGCGCGATGGTGAGCTGGTCAAGGATGGCAACAGGCTGACCCCCGGCGACCGTCTGACCATCGCGTTCGCGGGCAAGGTCACGACCCCGGTTCTGGTCGAGGGCGAAGCACCGCCCCAGCCGATGCCGGAGTCGAAACCGAAGCCACGGACAAAACCGCGTCCGCCCAAGACTGACGGCGGGCAAGGCAGTCTGTTCTAGACCGTTCCCGCCGGGTCGCAGATCACCGGATCGTCGTTGATGTCCGACAGGTCCAACAGCGTGTTACTGCTCAGGCTGGTGATGCGCATCTTCAGGCTGCCATCGGGAAACCGGAAGGTGGACCAGCAGTGCAGCGTCGGGCTGTCCTCATACTCGAAACACAAGGCGGAGCCGCGCACGCTCACCTCACCATACAGGCATTTGCCGCTGGCGCTGCGCAGGAAAACTTCGGTGCGCGACAGGAACTGTTCGCGCCCCATCTCGCGGCCCTGCGCCGAATATTCCAGAACCCGCCCCTCAACCAGATCGAGCACGCTTTCAGGATCCACGATCTGCTGCGCGGCTAGGGGGGTGGCAATCAATAGGGCGGCGAGGGTGCGGATCATGGCAAGCGGAACTCCACCGTGACAGGCAATAGGCATTCGGAAGTGGAACATGCCTGCCAGGATAGGGTCACCCCGTGCGTGTCGCCCGCAATGGGCAGGGTCAGATGCCCTGCCCATACGGGCTTGCCATCCTGTATCGCGGCCTCGGGCCACGTCACGCGCGCCCCGTCTATGCGCAGAGGCGTCAGGTCATCCTGCCCGTCGGCGGCGAGGGTCCAGTCCTGCGCGATCTCGAAGATCAGCTCGTAGCCTTCGTCCGCCGGATGCAGCCGCACATATACCGGCCCGATCCGGCGGGCCCAGTCCGATGTTCCCTCGGCCAGGATTCTGGCCGCCCGCAATGTGTCGAGCCGGGCGAGTGGCATCTCCGCCATTCTGCCCGATATCGCGTCGCGCAGGGCGCGCGCGCGGGCATCGCGCTGCGGATCCGGCGCGGCCTCGGCCAGCAGGGCCAGCAGTTCCAGTGCAGACCCTTCGCCCGAGGGCGTCGCGCCGTCCTCCGTTTCCAGAACGGCTCCCAGCGGCCCATCGGTGCTGAGTGCAAGCCGTGCATCAAGGGTAAAGCGATCGAGGATCAGGTCTGCGATCACCTGTGCCACGTCTATCCGACCCAGCGCAAAGGCGCCCAGACCCAGCCACGCATAATCCGACAGGTTCGCCTCCTCCCGCCGCCGTCCGTCCATGTCGAGCCGGGCCAGCGCCCCAACCGGGCCCAGGCGTTCGAGCACGGCATCGAAGGCCCGTCCGGCTGCATCCATCCAGTCCGGCCGGTCGAAGGCCACTGCCGCCTCCGCCATCGCGCGGATCATCAAGCCGTTCCAGCCGCCGATGACCTTCTCATCGCGCAGGGGGCGCGGACGCGCGTCGCGCCGGATGCGCAGATCGTCCAGCGCTGCATCCAGCCGCGCGATGTCCTGCACCTCGCCGCGCAGATGGGCCACCGGACCTGCCTCCAGCGTCGCAGCCTCGCGCAGGCCCAACGTTTCGATCACCCAGTCATCCGCGATTTCAGCCGGGGGCCAGACGTAGAACGCGCCTTCCTCCAGCTTGCCCAGATCGTTCAGACTGTCGGCATCCTCCGCCGAATAGAACGCGCCGTCCGGCGCAGTCATGTCGCGCAGGACATAGCTGATGCAACGGGCGACGGCGCGGCGCATCATCGGATCGTCGCTCACTTGCCAGCCCTGCACCAGCGCACGGGTCATCAGCGCCTGATTATACAGCATCTTCTCGAAATGCGGGGTGCGCCAGTTCACATCGACGGTATAGCGATGGAATCCGCCGCCGATCTGGTCGTGGATGCCGCCCGCGACCATCGCGGAGAGGCTGTTTCTGGCCATGTCGCGCGCCCCGGCGTCCCCGGTGCGCCGCCAGTGATCCAGCAGAAACAGCAGGTGCCCCTCCTGCGGGAATTGTGTCCCGTGGGAAAACCCGCCCTCAACCGGATTGTAGCTGCGCACCAGATCGGTCAGCGCGGCTGCGGGGGCCTGATCCAGTGCTGCGGGCGGGGCTGTCTGGGCGGGAATGCGCTGCATCGCCTCGCTCAGCTGATCGGCGACACTGGCAAACTGGCTGCGCTGCGCGCCCAGCCAGCCTTGGGTGATCGCGCCCAGAACCTGCATGAACTGTGGTTTCGGGAAATAGGTGCCGGTGTGGAAGGGCCTGCCGTCGGGCATCAACCACAGCGAGTTCGGCCACCCGGCGTGGCGGTGTTGCAGCATGGTGGCCAGGATATAGACCTGATCGACATCGGGGCGCTGCTCCCGGTCCAGCTTTACAGGGATGAACCCGGTGTTGAGCAGGGCGGCGACCTGCTCATCATCGAAACTTTCCTCCTCCATCACGTGGCACCAGTGGCAGGTGGCATATCCTACGGACAGGAAGATCGGCAGATCGCGGGCCGCGGCCTCGGCCAGGGCTTCCGCGCCCCAGGGTCGCCAGTCCACCGGGTTGTGGGCGTGCTGCACCAGATAGGGCGAGGCCTCGGCGATCAGGCGATTGGTATAGCGGGGGGCGTCGCCATCCATCAGATGCGTGCGCGGCGTATAGTCGGAGCCGCGCGCGGCCAGCGCCGCATCCAGTTCCGCCTGCAAGGCCGCGTCGCGGGTGCTGCCGGGAGGAATCGCCATCAGGAGGTCACCGCAGCACCGCAGGCGAAACCGCCCTCAACGATGGTGCCATGTTGCAGTGTGTCCGGGATCGGCGTGCCGTCCGTATCGACCGAGGGGAAGGCGAGCCGCCCCTCACCCAAGTCCAGATGCCGGGCACAGACCAGCGATCCGGGCCATGCGAAACAGTAGACCGCATCCTTGAACGTCCACCGCCCGTCCTGACAATTGCCGAACGCATCCTCATAGCGGACGGATTGCCCATCGGGCAGATAGAATTCGCGGCCGATATAACTCCCGTCAATGGAGTAATGCACCGAATTTCCCAGCGCTCGCTCCAGCCATTCGGCACGGGGGATGTCACGCGGTTCGGCAGGGCCATCCTCCTGCGCGGTCAGGGGCGCCACCGACAGGCAGAGCGAGAACAGGACCATCAGGCAAGGCGAAAACAGACGCATCGAAAACTCCGTCAAATGGATATGTGGGTATGTTCGGGGGGCCCTCAACTTGTAACCGCGGGCCCGCAGGACAGGGGAACGGTGGCGATCCGCTCAACCCTTTGCGGCAGGTCGCCCTTGGGGGTCCCGTCCGGATCGACGGCGAGGATCAGGGTCTCCTCGTTCCGATCCACATGGCGAAAGCACGACAGCGATAAAGGCCATAGGAAGCAATAGGCCGAGGCCTCCTCACGATAGAACCACTCCCCCTCCATGCAGGTGCCATCGACATGCTGAAACACGACACCTTGCCCGTCCGGGGCGTAGTACTCGCGCCCGAACGCGGTCCCGTCGATGGTGTAGTAGACGGTGCGGCCCAAAGTGCGATCCATCCATTCGTCCAAAGGTATGTCGCGCAGGGCGGGGGCCTTGGGCGCAGGTTCGACCTGCTGGGCGGTCGCGGGGCCGAGTGTCGCGATCATCACAGCCGCCATTGTGCAGATCACCGCTCGATACGAAACCGCCATGTCGTCCTCTCCCCCTTGAACCGCCGCTTTTGCGCTGTCCTGTATAACTATGGCGGCTTACTCTGTTTGCGACAATGCAGGGCTGCGAAATAGCGGATGATCGAAAATCTGGCCGCGAAAAACCGGGGGAGGTGGGGCGATGGCGTCGCTCGACAAACGTAAGGGTGTCTGGAAATCGGGGCGCGGCAAGGGGCGGCGCACGCCCAAGGGCCGGCAATACGAGGATCAGGCCCTGGCCGAGGTTCAGGCCCTGCTGGCGGATGCCCCCCGTCGTGCCGACCTGCTGATCGAGTTTCTGCATTTGATTCAGGATACTTACGGCCATCTGTCCGCCGCGCATCTGCGCGCGTTGGCCGAGGAACTGCGCATGGCGCAGGCGGAGGTCTACGAGGTCGCCACCTTCTACGCTCATTTCGACGTGGTAAAGGAGGGGGAGGTTCCGCCCCCCGCCCTGACCATCCGGGTCTGCGACAGCCTGTCCTGCGAACTGGCCGGGGCGCAGGCGTTGATGGCGGCCTTGCAGGACGGGCTGGATGCATCGCAAGTCCGCGTCCTGCGTGCGCCCTGCATGGGCCGCTGCGATGCCGCGCCTGTGCTGGAGCTGGGCCATGCGCATATCGAACACGCGACCTTGGAAAAGGCCGAGGCAGCTATCGCCGCCGGTGCGACCCACCCGACCATTCCCGAATACGAAGGGTTCGACACCTACCGCGCGGCGGGCGGCTACGACACGCTGATGACCTTGCGCAACGGGGCAAAGACCCCCGATCAGGTGCAGGAGGAGATCCTCGCCTCCGGCCTGCGCGGCATGGGCGGCGCGGGCTTTCCCTCGGGTCGCAAATGGTCCTTTGTGCGTGCAGCACAGGGGCCGCGTTATCTGGCGGTCAACGGCGATGAGGGGGAGCCGGGAACCTTCAAGGATCGCTACGTGCTCGAACGCACGCCGCACAGCTTCCTCGAAGGAATGCTGATCGCCGCCTGGGCGGTGGAGGCTACGACCTGCTATATCTACATGCGCGACGAATACCCCGCCGTGCTGCATATCCTGGCCGAGGAAATCGCTGCGCTCGAACAGGCGGGTCTGGTGGCACCGGGCTATATCGACCTGCGTCGCGGTGCGGGCGCCTATATCTGCGGCGAGGAATCCGCGATGATCGAGAGCATCGAGGGCAAGCGCGGCCTCCCCCGGCACCGCCCGCCCTATGTGGCTCAGGTCGGCATCTTCGACCGCCCGACGCTGGTGCACAATGTCGAGACGTTGCACTGGATCGCGCGCATCTGCCGTGAGGGGGCAGGGGTCTTCGCCGATCACGGTATCAATGGTCGCAAGGGGCTGCGCGCCTACTCCGTCTCGGGCCGCGTTGCCGTTCCCGGTGTCTATATCGTCGAGGCGGGCCATACCATCGCGCAACTCATAGACTTGGCCGGCGGCATGGCCGAGGGGCACGAATTTTATGCCTATCAACCGGGCGGTCCGTCCTCCGGCCTGCTGCCGGCGCATATGAACGACATCCCGCTGGATTTCGACACGCTACAGGATCACGACACGTTCATCGGCTCCGCCGCTGTGGTGGTTCTGGGGCACCGGGACAGGGCGCGCGATGCCGCCCTGAACATGCTGCGGTTTTTCGAGGATGAAAGCTGCGGGCAATGCACCCCCTGCCGCGTCGGTTGCGAAAAGGCGGTGAAGCTGATGCAGGCGGAGAGCTGGGACCGGACCCTGCTCGAAGACCTGTCCGCCCTGATGGTCGATGCCAGCATCTGCGGTCTGGGACAGGCCGCCGCGAATCCGATCCGGCTGGTGATGAAACACTTCCCGCAGGAAGTCTAACCCGGTTTCACTCTCCCGAAATATCCCCGCCGGAGGCATCCGACAGGGATTTCCTGCACATCACTGAAGGTCAGAAAACGCTTTCTGAATCCGCTCCACCGCCTCGACCACCCGCGCGCGGGGGGTGGCGACGTTGAAGCGCAGGAAGGTCTCCCCACCCTTGCCGAAACTGTCGCCATGGTTCGGGGCGACCTTCGCCTCATCCTGAACCCGGCGCTGGACCTCCGCGGCTTCCATTCCGGTCCCGGCGAAATCGACCCAGCACAAATAGGTGGAATCGAGCGGCATCGCCTGCACGCCGGGAATGGCGCTGAGGCCTTCCTCCAGAATGCGGCGGTTCCCGTCGATATAGCCGATCAGCGCGTCCAGCCAGTCGTCACCCTGCGAATAGGCCGCCGTGGTCATCAGCATTCCGAACCGGTTGGGTGAGGCACCCGCCGCCAGATGCACCTTCGCGAACTTCGCCCGCATCTCGTCATCCGCGATGACGACGTTTCCGGTCATGCCGCCAGCGAGGTTAAATGTCTTGGACGCCGCTGTCAGCGTGATCAGCCTGTCCGACAATTCCGGCATCAGGTTGGCGAGGACATGGTGCTTTTGCCCGGCGAACACCAGATCGTGGTGGATCTCGTCGCACAGCAGGATCAGGTCGTTTTCGACGCAGAACGCCGCGATGGCGCGCAGTTCCGCCTCGGTCCAGACGGTGCCGCCGGGATTGTGGGGGGAGCACAGGATGACCATCGACACCCCGTCGACCTGCGCTTTCGCTTTTTCCAGATCAATGGAGTAGCGGCCATCCACGACGTCCATCTGACATTCCACGACCTTGCGATCGTTCGCTCCGATCATCTTGGCAAAGGCATGATAGACCGGCGTGAACAGCATGATACCGTCGCCCTTCTGGGTGAAGGCCTGCAGGCATAGCCCGACACCTGCGACCAGCCCGTGCGTGGTGGACAGCCATGCCGGGTCCACGTCCCAGTCGTGCCGCCGCTTCATCCAGCCGGTTATGGCGGCGGCATAGTCCGAGGGGTCGCCGTAATAGCCGTGGATACCGTGCTGCACCGCCTGCGCCAGCGCATCGTTGACGGCTTGCGGCGGCCGGAAGTCCATGTCCGCCACCCACATCGAGATGCCGTCCTCAGCGGGGACGCCGTACAGCGCCTCCATCGCGTCCCACTTGACGGAGTGGGTGCCACGGCGGTCGATGATTTCGTCGAATGTGCTGGGGTCGATGGTCATGGGGCAGGCTCCTTCTGGCTCGACCACAGACTAGGCACAGGGCGGGCGGGGGCAAGTCCGCTTTTGTACCAGCCGATTGCACCTTTGTGCCGCTTCGCCTACATGATTCGGCATGATTAGACCGATCCTTATCCACCCCGACCCCCGCTTGAAGAAGGTCGTCCCGCCGCTCGCCGATTCCTCGGACGCGCTGCGCAAACTTGCGGACGATATGCTGGAGACGATGTATGACGCGCCGGGCATCGGCCTCGCCGCACCGCAGGTCGGTGTGCTGAACCGGATGTTCGTCATGGATTGCGCCGACGCCGAGGACGAACCGAACCCGATCGTCATGCTCAACCCCCAGATCGTCGCCGCGTCGGATGCGCTTGGCGTTTATGAGGAAGGTTGCCTGTCGATCCCCGACATCTATGCCGAGGTGACACGCCCGGCCGAGGTGACGATGCGCTGGCTAGACCTGAACGGAAACGAGCAGCAGGCCGATTTTGATGGGTTGAGCGCCACCTGCGCGCAGCATGAACTGGACCATCTGGATGGCAAGCTGTTCATCGACTACCTCAGCACGGTCAAACGCTCGATGATTACCAACAAGATGAAAAAGCTGAAAAGGGCGCGGGCCTCCTGATGGCGCGACGCCCGTTTCTGCAATGGCCCGACAAACGTCTGCGCACGGTCGCCACCCCGGTGGAGGCGATTACGGATGAGGTGCGCGCGATCTGGGATGATATGCTCGACAGCATGTATGCGATGCCGGGGGTCGGTTTGGCCGCGCCGCAGATAGGGCAAATGCAGGCATTGGCCGTGGTGGACTGTTCCCCCGGAATGGATCAGCCGGTGCGCATGGCCAATCCGCGCGTGCTGCACGCGTCCGGCCAGATGCGTGAGCATGAGGAGGCATCACCGAACCTGCCCGGCCTGTCCGCCACGATTTCCCGGCCCCGCGCCGTTACGGTGGCCTTCATGGATGAGAGTGGTGCCGAGGTGGAGCGTGATTTCGTGGCCCTGTGGGCGACCTCGGTGCAACATCAGATCGACCACCTGAATGGCAAGGTGTTCGTCGATCGCCTGGGCCCGGTGAAGCGCAAGATGTTGCTGGCCAAGCACCTCAAGGCGAAACGGCGGGGCTGACCCCGCCGTTTCCCTAAATCGTTTCCTTGAATCGCGGCGCTGCCGGATCAGCCGTACCAGTTGCCGCGCAACACATTGGCATGGTCACCAACCATCGCGGTGAACGCGTCGATATCGCTTTCGCCGTAATGGTAGGGGAAAACATAGGTCGGGCTGAAGGCCATGACCGCATCTGCCGCTGCGTCGATATCCATCGTGTAGGGCAGATTCATCGGCAGGAACGCGATGTCGATATCCTGCAGGGCCCGCATCTCCGGCGTATCCTCGGTGTCGCCTGCGATATAGACACGCGTGCCGAAGATATCCAGGATATAGCCGTTGTCGCGCCCCTCGGGGTGATATTCCAGACGGTCCTCGGTCATGTTGTAGGCCGGGATCGCGAAGATATCGTATTCTCCGGCCAGTGTGACGTCGCCATTGTCCATAACCTCGGCACGGGTCTGGAACTCCTCCAACCCGTCATACACAACCTGATTGGTGATAAAGACGGTTTTCGGGGTCGCCACGCCGCGCAGGGTCGCCATATCGAAATGGTCGCCATGGTGGTGGGTAATCAGGATCAGATCGGGCGCCGGCTTGTCCGCGTAGAGCGCTGGCTCACCGACCGGATCGACATAGATCACCATGCCCGGCACTTCCATCACGAATGAGGCGTGGTTGATCGGATGCACCTGAATGGGGCCGCCATCCGTATCGAACGAGAAGGGGCTGGAATGCGCCTCAGCGAATGCGCCGAAGGGCAGGAAGGTCGCACCGCTCAGCGCGGCGGAGGTGATGAGGAACTTGCGTCTATCCATGATGGTACTCCTGTTTTTAGGTTTCCGCGTGTAAGATAGCGCGGAAAACGAGCCTGTCGCGGGTTGCGAGCCTTACCCGATCGGTGACAAGACGTCATTTTGATGTGTTCGGGTTGAGTGAGGGAACGCTATGCGACTTGTTTTCATGGGAACTCCGGAATTTTCCGTCACCGTTCTGGACGCGTTGATTGATGCGGGTCACGAAATCGTGTCTGTCTATACTCAGCCCCCCCGGCCTGCGGGGCGGGGAAAGAAGGATCGTCCGACGCCCGTTCACCTGGCGGCGGAGGCGATGGGACTCGACGTGCGCCACCCGCGCAGTCTGCGGGGGCAGGAGGAGCGTGAGGCCTTCGCGGATCTGAATGCCGATGCCGCCGTTGTCGTGGCCTATGGCCTGATCCTGCCTCAGGCGGTGCTGAATGCGCCGCGTCTGGGATGCTTCAACATCCATGCCTCACTGCTGCCGCGCTGGCGCGGGGCCGCGCCGATCCAGCGGGCGATCATGGCGGGCGATGCCGAAAGCGGTGTGTGCATCATGCAGATGGAGGCAGGTCTGGACACCGGCCCGGTCCTGATGCGTGAGGCGACACCGCTGACGCCGCACGATACCGCCGCGACCCTGCACGACCGTCTGGCCGATATCGGCGCGCGTCTGATGGTGGATGCGCTGGCCCGGCTGCCGGACCTGACGCCCGCACCGCAACCCGAGGACGGCGTGACCTATGCCGCGAAGATCGACAAGGCCGAGGCCCGCATCGACTGGACCCGCCCCGCCATCGAGGTCGATCGGCAAATTCGCGGTCTGTCCCCCTTTCCCGGTGCCTGGACGACGCATGGGGGCAAACGCCTGAAATTGCACCTGAGCGTGTTGACCGATGGTCACGGTTCACCGGGCACCGCGCTGGACGATGCGCTGACCATCGCCTGCGGCGACGGGGCGGTCCGTCTGATCCGGTTGCAACGTGAGGGGCGCGGCGTGCAGGATGCGGATGAATTCCTGCGCGGACATCCTATATGTACCGCTGACAGATTGGGAGAATGACATGGGCTTCTTCGCCTTTTTCGGATCGATGATGCTGGGCGGAATCGTCGGATATGCGGCGGAGCGTCTGGGCTTCACGCATAACGGCTACCTGCCCTCCATCGTCATTGCGTTGGGCGGTGTCGTGCTGTTCTTCATGGTCCGTGTGATGTTCGGCATCAGCTTTGGCAGTCACGGGTTGAACGCGATCATCTCCGCCGCTGGGGCGCTGATCCTCATCCCGACGGAGGCCGCGACCCGCGCCCGGTCACGCAGCCGCACACGCAACCGGCGCAGATAGGCTACATGCGCGGCGGTCGGGAGCGATAGACCGGCGCGCGCCAGCCAAGCGCGAGCGATCCCGCCCGGATGAAAAAGGTCAGCCCCGCACAGGCCAGCGCGGAGAAGAGCGCGTTGCCCGTCGCCCAGAAGACCACCACGTCGATCGCCGCCCCGGCCAATGCCGCCGTGGCGTAAAGGTCCCGTGCCTTGAGGACCAGCGGCACCTCGTTGCACACCACATCGCGGGCCAACCCGCCAATACATGCCGTGACCATTCCCATGATCAACAGGACCGGCCAGTCGAACTCCATCCTCCGCGCCACCGCGACACCCACCGGCACGGCAACCGCCACGGCCAGCGCGTCCAGCCAGTAGAGCGCCTTTAGCCGGCTTTCCAGCATGTGGGCCGTAAAGAACACGAAGATCGCGGCCACCATCGCCACGGCGACATAGCGCGGATCAGCGATCCAGAACACGGCCTCTCGGTTCAGCAGGACGTCGCGAGCGGTCCCCCCGCCCATCGCCGTGAGGCAGGCAACGAATACGAAGCCCACCACATCCAGTTGCGCGCGGCTGGCCGTCAACGCCCCGGTCAGGGCAAAGATGAACACGGCCAGCAGATCGAGAACGACGACCAGCATGTCATGGCACCCGTGGCGCGGGACAGGCGAGGATGCCTCCGGCGGGGATATTTCGGGAAAGTGAATTGGGCACTGTCATTTCGGTTTGAAGGGCTCCATCCCCGCGCGGGCCAGTTCATCGGCGCGCTCGTTTTCCGGGTGGCCGGCGTGGCCCTTGACCCATTCCCATGAAACCTGATGGCGCTGCTGTGCGGCGTCCAGACGTTTCCACAGCTCCTCGTTCTTCACGGGTTTTTTCGCCGCTGTCTTCCATCCATTGCGTTTCCAGCCGTGGATCCACTTGGTCAGGCCATCCTTGACGTAGGACGAGTCCGTGACGATCGTGACCTCGGTCGGGCGGCCCAGCGTTTCCAGCGCGCTGATCGCGGCCATCAGTTCCATTCGGTTGTTGGTGGTCTGCGCATCGCCGCCGCTGAGTTCGCGTTCCTTGACGACCTTGTCGCCCTGCTTTGCCTGCATCAGCACGCCCCAGCCACCGGGGCCGGGATTGCCCGAGCACGCGCCGTCGGTATAAGCGAAGAATTCAGCCACGGGTCGCCTCCACATACAGGTTCGCGGTCGGTGTGCCGTCGAAGCTGACACCCTCACCCCGGGTCAGGGCGGTTACTTCGAAGCCGCCGTGGTCCAGCCTGCGGCTCAGTTCCGTTTCGGTATAGTAGGTGTAGAGACGGCCCTGCGGATCACGTGCGGCGCCCTCACCCTCCTTCAGGCCAAGATATAGCCGCCCGCCGGGGACCATCGCGTCATAGATGCGGCGCAGATGATCCGGCATCCGATCACGCGGCGCGTGCATCAGGCTGAAGAACGCCCAAACCGCATCGAAGCTGGCCTTCTCGACCAGTTCACCGAAGCTGACGAGCTCTACCTCGACGCCGTGGCGCTGCTTTGCCTGTTCCGCCAGTCCACGCGATCCGTCCATGGCGCGGGCGGCGAACCCGCGCTGACGCATCTGCGCGGTGGCCCAGCCGACCCCGCAGCCCAGATCGAGGAGTCGCGATCCCGGCGTGAGGGTGTCGAGCCATGCGCTCAACCTGGGATGAGGTTCCTCCCGTTCGGAATAGTCCGCATAGCGCGCGGCGTTGTCGTCATAAAAGGCGAGAGTTTGCCCGCGCCGCCAATCGCTCCACGCTGCGCGCAGGGCCTCGTGATCCTGAGGCTGACCGGGATATGTCGGCACGTCCGCAATCAAAGGCACCCAGGGCAGGGCCGAATCCGTCCAAAGCTCCGCCCGTGGCATCAGGTCGTGACCGGGGTCCAGCGTACCGGCCTTGAGCGACAGGAAATCGCCCCCCTCCGCCCGGCGGTTCATCAGGCGGGTGCCACAGGTGGGGCAGAAATCGCGGATCACCTTGCGACCGCTGGCGGCGACGTCGTTCCATTGCGACATTTCACCGGTCCACACTATATCACCGGGCGCCACGTAAAGGGACAACCCGAAGGCCGAACCGCTTTGCCGCTGGCAATCGGTGCAATGGCAGCGGGCGAAGCCCAGCGGCTCGCCGTGGATTTCGTAGCGTATGGCGCCACACTGGCACCCTCCGGTCAGGCTCATGCGAACGCTCCGATCAGCAGGCATATGGAAACGACGACGGTCAGCGGGATGCGCAGGCTCAACCACCACCACACCACGACGGCGCGGCGGGCGAACCAGCATTCGATCAGCAGCAATCCTGCAAAGGCATAGGTCAGGATCAGGCACGACGTCGCATCGTCCGCGACGAAGAAGAAGACGAACAGCGGGGGCAGCACGCTTGCCCCCAGTTCCATCCAACCCGGTTTGCGCCCGTGGCGAGAGGCGAACCCCCACAGGCATCCCGACATGAAGCACACGATTACGGTGCCATAGAGTGCCAGCAGCGCCCGCCCGTCCGCAGCCGTTCCACCAAATCGCCCGATCCGGGGCAGAAATTCAGGCAACGCCACGCTCATCGCCCCGGCAAGAAAGGGGATCAGCCCGGCCAGCGCAAGAATGAGCGCGGGCCTTGGAATGTCGTTCATGTCTTGCCTCCCACTGTCAGCCCCTTCGCTACACGCCCCCCCGGGCGTGGACAAGAGCGGCCGCCGCAGGATCGCGATCTGCACGGTGGCCACACGATGGCTGCAAGTGACTGAAAGTGATGGCTTCGGGGCATTCCCCCTCGCTGCACGTGAACGGCATTCTTGCCGGACATCCTTCCGAAAATACTGCCCAACGCTCCCCAGCCTGGCCAGTTTTGCGGACGTGACAACGTCCTTTCGACCTGCACCCGGTGCTCCCCAGCGCCGATCCCCTGTGCGGTCGTTGCAGGCGACCCCTCGCCTGTGCAGCATCAACCGCGGGGGGGCGATTTCGTTGCAGGTAAGATAGTTTCAATCTTTCTTAATTTGTGTGAATCTCTGGAGAAGAGCTTCAGAGCCGCACCTGTTTGCAATTGTCATCAGGGCATCCGCACCTGTGACGGGCACAATGAGGGACCGGCTTCGCGCAGGCTGGTCGAGCGGTCAGGCGGCGCTCTCGCGCAGGACGCGGGGCACCTTGAACTCCACGTTTTCCTGTGCCGTCTCCACCACTTCGACGGTCACGTCGTAGCGGGCGCGAAAGGCGTCGATCACCTCATCTATCAGCACCTGCGGCGCACTGGCCCCGGCGGTAATGCCCAATGCGGTGATGCCGTCCAGGGCACGCCAGTCGATCTCCACCGCGCGCTGGACCAGTTGCGAATAGGCGCAACCGGCGCGGGCTCCGACCTCGACCAAACGGCGCGAGTTCGAGGAATTGGGCGCGCCGATCACCAGCAGGGCGTCCACCCTGGGGGCGACGGCCTTCACGGCCTCCTGCCGGTTGGTGGTGGCGTAGCAGATGTCCTCCTTGTGCGGGCCGATGATATCGGGGAATCGCGCGTTCAGCGCCTGCACGATTTCCAGCGTGTCATCCACGCTCAACGTGGTCTGCGTGATATAGGCCAGCCGCCCCGCGTCACGTGGGGTCAGTCCGGCGACGTCCGCAGGGGTTTCGACCAGCAGAACCTCACCGGGGGGCAGTTGGCCCATGGTGCCGATGGTCTCAGGATGGCCGGCATGGCCGATCATCACCATCTGAAGGCCGTTGGCATGGTGGCGCTCCGCCTCGATATGCACCTTGCTGACCAGGGGGCAGGTGGCATCGACGTAGAGCATCTGCCGCGCGGCGGCGGCCTCTGGCACGCTCTTGGGAACGCCGTGCGCCGAGAAGATGACGGGGCGATCCAGCGGACATTCGTCCAGCTCCTCGACGAAGATCGCGCCCTTGTCGCGCAATTCGTCCACCACGTATTTGTTGTGCACGATTTCATGCCGCACATAGACGGGCGCGCCCCATTTTTCGAGCGCCATCTCCACGATCTTGATCGCGCGGTCCACACCGGCGCAGAAACCGCGCGGCGCGGCGAGGTAGATTTTCAGGGGCGGCATCGGCTTCTCCGTCATTCGCTCGGCTACATATAGCGTGCCGTGGCGGTCAGATAAACCGGGGGTCAGTCCTCGGGGCGGGGATCGCGGGGGGGGCGGCCGATCACGTCCTTGAGTTCCTCCAACTCGATGAAGTTGTCCGCCTGCCGGCGCAACTCATCCGCGATCATAGGCGGTTGCGAGCGGATGGTGGACACCACCGACACCCGCACGCCCTGCCGTTGGATGCCCGCGACCAGCGGCCGGAAATCGCCATCGCCCGAAAACAGGACCATGTGATCGATATGCGGCGCCATTTCCATCGCATCGACAGTCAATTCGATGTCCATGTTGCCCTTTACCTTACGTCGGCCCATGGAGTCGGTGAATTCCTTCGCCGGTTTCGTGACCATCATGAATCCGTTGTAGTTCAGCCAGTCCACCAGCGGCCGGATGGGGGAATATTCGTCATTTTCCAGCAATGCGGTGTAGTAGAAGGCGCGCAGCAGCTTTCCCCGGCGCATGAATTCAGTGCGCAACAGCTTGTAATCAATGTCAAAACCCAGGGCCTTCGACGCGGCATAAAGGTTCGCGCCATCAATGAACAAGGCGAGCTTTTCATCGCGATAAAACATTTTCTCTCCAATCCGATAGGCGTGTCCGCGTGAAAAATCCGGGCGGACGACTTGTGCAATATGCACACACTATGAAAAAGGGGTTGACCTGCAAAGACATATTGGAAGGGAGAGCGCCGTGATGCATCTGATCGCCCTCGGCGCCAATCTTTCCGGTCCGTTGGGCACCCCCGCGCAGACGCTGAACCGCGCCATGGATCAGGTTCAGGCCGCAGGTTTGCGCGTGACCGCGTGCAGCCCCACCTACACCACACCCGCATGGCCCGCCGGTTCCGGCCCGGATTTCGCAAATGCGGCACTGTGCGCCGAATCCATCCGGTCGCCCTATCAGGTTCTGGACATCCTGCACGGGATCGAGGCCGAGCTGGGCCGTGTGCGCGGGCGCCGGTGGGGCACGCGGATCTGTGATCTGGATCTGTTGGGCAGCGATGATTTGATCCTGCCGGATCGGGCGGAGGTTCAGAGGTGGATGGACCTTGATACGGCGAACGCACCGCCACCGGTTCCGACGGGTCTGATCCTGCCACATCCGCGCCTGCATGAACGCGCATTCGTCCTGGTTCCGTTGGCCGATGTGGCGCCCGACTGGGTGCATCCGCTGACCGGTCATACGGTGGCGCAGATGTGTGCGGCGCTGCCTGCGGATGCGCGCAGCGCCATACGTCGCGTCTGACCCGGAAATTTGGCCTTTCACCCGCCTTGCATCCCGCCCCGGCGCGCGTTACATGCATGTTTTCCCCGACCACGAAATCAGTGGAGGCCACCCCATGGCACGCGTTACAGTCGAAGATTGCGTAGACAAGGTTCCCAACCGGTTCGAGCTGGTCATGCTGGCCGCCCACCGCGCGCGTGAGCTGAGCACCGGCGCACCGCTGACCGTCGATCGCGACAACGACAAGAACCCGGTCGTCGCCCTGCGTGAGATCGCGGATGAGACCCTGACCGCCAACAAGCTGCGTGAGCAGGCGATCGAGTATTACCAGCGCCAGATCGAGGTGGACGAGCCCGAGGAAGATCAAATGGCTCTGCTGATGGGCGATGGCGGCGACAAGCCCACCGAGGACGACATGTCCGAGGAATCGCTGCTGCGCGCCCTGATGGAAGCGCAAGGCGAGAAATGATCACGATGAGAGGGCATCATGGCTGACGGCAGCACCGAAGGCCGCTCTCTCTTCCAGCCTGCTGCGGCGGACCTCGCCGCGCGGGCACGTGAATACAACCCGAACTCCAATTCCGCCCTGATCGAGGCCGCCTATGCCTATGCGCAGAATGCCCATTCCGATCAGCGCCGCCGCTCGGGCGAGGCGTATTTCACGCATCCCCTTGCCGTGGCGGAAATGCTGGTGAACCAGCAACTCGACGATGCCACCATCGTTACGGCCCTGCTGCACGACACGGTTGAGGATACAGGCTCCACCCATCAGGAGGTGACGCGCCTGTTCGGGCAGGAAATCGCCGATCTGGTCAATGGCGTGACCAAGCTGACCAAGCTGGAGCTTTCCTCCGCCGAAACGAAGCAGGCGGAGAACTTCCACAAGCTGCTGATGGCCGTGGCAAAGGACCTGCGGGTTCTGTTGGTCAAGCTGGCCGACCGCCTGCACAACATGCGCACCATCCGCCACATGCGTCCGGCAAAGCAGAAGCAAAAGGCGCAGGAGACCATGGACATCTACGCGCCGCTCGCCGGGCGGATGGGGATGCAGTCCATGCGTGAGGAGTTGGAGGATCTCAGCTTCCGCGTGCTTCAGCCCGAGGCGCGATCCTCGGTCATTCGCCGTTTCATCACGCTGAAATACGAAACCGGTGAGATCATTCCCAAGATCACCGACGATATCGAGAAGGCGCTGGCGCAGGCCGGCATCCCCGCCCAGGTCACGGGGCGTGAGAAGCGCCCCTTCTCGATCTGGCGCAAGCTCAACGACAAGAACGACCCCGAGGGCGATTTCTACCGCCTCTCCGACATCTTCGGATTTCGGATCATCGTGCAGAGCGAGGAAGACTGCTATCGCGCGCTGGGTGTGGTTCACCGCCGCTGGAACGCCGTGCCGGGGCGGTTCAAGGATTATATCTCGCAACCGAAATCCAATGGCTACCGGTCGATCCACACGACGGTTTCCGGCCGCTCCGCCCGGCGGGTCGAAATGCAGATCCGCACGCGTGAGATGCATGACGTCAACGAAAGCGGTGTCGCCGCCCACTGGACCTATCGCGACGGTGTGCGGTTCGAGAATCCGTTCGCGGCCGACCCCTTGGCCTGGCTCAAGGACCTCAGCGAGGGGTTGGCCAACTCCGACAATCCGTCCGAGTTTCTGGAGCACGCCAAGCTGGAGATGTTTCAGGATCAGGTGTTTTGCTTCACCCCCAAGGGCAAGGTGGTCAAGCTGCCGCGCGGGGCTACTCCACTGGATTTCGCCTATGCGATCCACACCAATCTGGGCAATTCCTGCGTCGGTGCGAAGGTGGACAACCGGCGCGTGCCGCTATTTACCCGCCTGCGCAATGGCCAATCGGTGACGATCATTTCCGCACCGGGGCAGAAACCGCAGGCCAGTTGGGCCGAACTGGTGGTGACGGGCCGGGCCAAGACCGCGATCCGCCGCCACGCAAAGGAAGAGGAGCGCGAGGCCCAGATCCGTCTGGGACAGGAATTCGCCCGCGTAGCCTTCGCCAAGGTTGGCAAGAAGGCCACGGACAAGGCGCTCGACACCGCGGCGGAGAGGCTGAATATCCAGGGCGGCTCCGACGAATTGCTGCGCGCACTGGGCGCGACCGACCTGTCGGGCGATGCGGTGGTTGCGGTGCTGTATTCCGAACTGGTCGATATCGGTCCCGAGGAGCGTGGAGGCGCCGATGGCGTCATCGGACTGGATCCCGGTCAGGCCGCGCGCGCGGCGCTGTGCTGCGAACCCTTGCCGGGTGAACGGATCGTTGGCATCACGTTTCGCGGGCAGGGGGTGGAGGTTCACGCCATCGACTGCCCCCGGCTGGGCGAATACGAGGAACAGCCCGAACGTTGGGTCGATCTGAAATGGGGGGTGGGCGAAAGCCTCGGCACCCATTCGGCCCGCCTGTCGATCACCATGGCGAACGATGCCGGGGTGCTGGGGCGTTTGTGCTCACTTGTGGGGGAACATAACGCCAATATCTCGGATGTGCGCATCGTTGATCCGAAACCGGATTTCTACGTTGTGGAATTCCGTGTCGATGTGCGGGATCTAAAGCACCTTTCGCGGATCGAGACGGCGATCAAGGCCGATTCGGCGGTGACAGATGTTCTGCGTCAGCGTAACCCGGGGGTCAGGCAATCCGCCTGAAACGGCCTTTGCCGACATCCGCGAAACCCCTGACCGAGGACAGGCGACATCATGGTGTTCAAGCGCAGAAAACCGCTGAGCATCCTGCAATGGGTGCGTGAGGGCATCCTGCCCCGCGCAGGTTGGCGACGGGTTGTCGAATACCTCGTCCACCGGCTGCGCCGCCTGCCGGACAGTCCGCACAAGATATCGCTGGGAATAGCCTGCGGGGTCTTTACGTCGTTTTCTCCGTTCTTCGGGCTGCACATCATCGTTGCGATGGGGCTCGCGTGGATATTGCGCGGCAATGTCCTCGCCTCGGCCATCGGCACGTTTTTCGGCAATCCCATCACGTTTCCATTTATCGCCTATATCTCGCTGGAGGTCGGACGCTGGTTGACCGGGGCGGGGGGGACCAGTGATTTCGGCGTCATCGCCCGATCCTTCGCAAATGCGGCAGAGGGGGTCTGGCTGACGACCAAGAGCTTCTTCGGCTACGGGCCGTCCTCCTGGGACAGGCTGGCCGCGTTTTTCTACGATCTTTTCCTGCCCTACCTGATCGGCGGGATCATACCGGGATTGATCGGCGGCGTGCTGGCCTATTACCTCAGCCGACCGCTGGTGCGGGCCTATCAGACCCGCCGGCGTGAGAAGAAGCTGAAACGGATCGCCGCACGCACCGCGGCGAAACAGCGTATCGCAAACGTCAACCAGCAGACCGACTGACATCAGATTATCGTAAGGAGCGATCATGCAGGACGACCGCCTCAGACTGGGAATCAACATCGACCACGTGGCCACCGTGCGCAATGCCCGGGGCGGCTACGTTCCCGATCCGCTTCGCGCCGCGAAGCTGGCCGAGCGGGCCGGTGCCGACGGTATCACCGCGCATCTGCGAGAGGATCGACGCCATATCCGGGACGCCGATATTGACGCTCTTGTCGCGGAACTCAGCGTGCCACTGAACTTCGAGATGGCCGCGACCGATGAGATGCACGCCATCGCCCTGCGTCACAAGCCGCACGCAATCTGCCTGGTGCCTGAGCGGCGCGAGGAACGCACGACCGAGGGCGGGCTGGAGGTCGCGGGCGATACCGAGCGTCTGGCCGCCTTTATCGCTCCGCTGGCCGAACATAGCCGCGTCTCGCTGTTCGTGGCCGCCGACCCGACGCAGATCGAGGCCGCGTCCCGCGTCGGTGCCGCCGTGGTCGAGATTCACACAGGCGCCTATTGCGATGCCCATAACGAGGGCCGGTTCGAGGATCGCGACTTCGAGCTTGCCCGCATTCGCAACGCCGCCGAACAGGCACATGCGGCAGGGTTGGAGGTTCACGCCGGTCACGGTCTGGCGTTCGACACGGTCGGTCCCATCGCCGCGATCCCCGAAATGCGGGAGCTGAATATCGGGCATTTCCTGATCGGTGAGGCGATCTTTCTGGGCCTCGAAGGGGCCATCGGTCATATGCGCCGCCTGATGGACGCCGCACGGTGAGCGGTGCCTTGCCGCCTGCGCCGGGTGGGTTCTCTCGCTCGCCAATCGGGCGGGACAGTGCATCTGCCGCGCACACCCAGGTTCGTGTGCGCTTATGATCCTGGGCATTGGCACCGATCTGGCGAATATCGAACGGATCGCCGGTACGATCGAGCGGTTCGGTGATCGGTTCCTGAACCGCTGCTACACCGATGTCGAACGGGCCAGATCCGAACGGATCGCCAATCGCGTGGAAAGCTATGCGAAGCGTTGGGCAGCCAAGGAAGCGTGCTCCAAGGCCTTGGGCACCGGCCTGCGCATGGGCATCGCATGGCGCGATATGGAGGTGCGAAACCTGCGCACCGGCCAGCCCACCATGCGCGTGACCGGCTGGGCGGCGGATCGGCTGGAAACCATGGTTCCACCGGGGTTCGAGCCGTTCATCCACGTGACCCTGACCGACGATCACCCCTGGGCCAGCGCCTTTGTCGTGATCGAGGCGCGACCGATGGAACGCCCAGTCTCAGTTGACATTCCGGGGGCTTAGCGCAAAAACCGCACAAGCGTCAAAACCAGTAAGGATAGCGTTTCATGGCCAGCAAGAAATCCGAGGGCGGCGTGCTCGACACGCTCAAGACCGTCGTCTACGCCCTGCTTCTGGCCGGATTGATCCGCACACTGTTCTTTCAGCCGTTCTATATCCCCTCGGGTTCGATGAAGCCGACGCTTCTGGTCGGCGATTTTCTGTTCGTGAACAAGTTCGCCTACGGCTATTCCGCAGAATCCTGCCCGCTGGGCCTGTGCCCCTTTGACGGGCGCATCTGGTTCACCGAGCCGAAGCGCGGCGACATCGTCGTGTTCGCGCATCCGGCGAACGGCACGGACTACATCAAACGCCTGATCGGCCTGCCCGGCGATACGATCCAGATGCAGGGCGGCCGTCTGATCATCAACGGTGAGATGCTGCCCCTCGCCCCGGCGGAGACGTTCGAGGAAATCTACGAGGATCAGCAGGCCACCCGACCGCAATGCGCCAATGGAACCGTTTCGCTGGGCGCGATCTGCCAGAAGGAACAATTCGTCGAGACCCTGCCCAACGGGGTGGAGCATATGGTGCTCAACATCGCGGACCGTTCGTCTGACAATACGCCGGTCTATACCGTGCCGGATGAGCATTACTTCTTCATGGGCGACAACCGCGACAATTCCATCGACAGCCGCTTTTTCAACCGGATGCAGATCTCAGAGTTCCGCACCTCGCTGAGCGGACCGCCCGCGTTCAACGGCGGTGGCGTCGGCTTCGTGCATCGCGATCTGCTGATCGGCAAGGCGAACCTGGTGGTTCTGTCCGCCGCCGGCACCTCGCTGTTCAAGCCGTGGAACTGGCGTCTCGACAGGTTCTTCGAGTGGGTGGAGTGAGCGCGAAGGAAGCACGCGCCGCCCTGATGCGGGCGCTGGGCCATCAGTTCACGGATATGGCCCTGTTGGAGCGTGCGCTGACGCATTCTTCCATCGCGAACCGGGCGCGCCCGGACAACCAACGACTGGAATTTCTGGGCGACCGGGTTCTGGGACTGGTCATCGCGGAGGCATTGCTGAAGGAAGACAAATCCGCCGCCGAGGGGCAGATCGCCCCGCGTTTCAACGCCCTGGTGCGCAAGGAAGCCTGCGCCGCGATCGCCTCGCATATCGGCATAGGCGACGCGCTGATCCTGGGTCGGTCCGAGGCCCAGACCGGAGGCCGGCGCAAGACCGCCCTGCTGGGTGACGCGATGGAGGCCGTGATCGCCGCCGTCTATCGTGACGCCGGAATGGACAAGGCCCGGGAGGTCATCCTGCGCCTGTGGGCAGACCGCATCGCCGAGGCCGAGGAAGACGCCCGCGACGCGAAGACCCGGCTTCAGGAACTGGCGCAGGCGCGTGGTGAGGCGTTGCCCGTCTACAAGATCGTCAACCGGCGTGGGCCGGATCACAAGCCGGTCTTCACGGTCGAGGTGACGCTCGAATCCGGTGGGACCGCATCGGCGGAGGCGAGCAGCAAACGCGACGCCGAACAGCAGGCCGCCCGCCGCCTGCTTCAGGAGATTTCGCCCGATGAGTGAGCAAACATGAGTGAGCAAAAACAGACCCGCGCAGGCTTTGTTGCCCTGATAGGGGAGCCGAATGCAGGCAAGTCCACGCTGACCAACGCGATGGTCGGGGCCAAGGTCTCGATCGTGACGCACAAGGTACAGACCACCCGCGCGCGCATTCGCGGCGTCGCGATGCAGGGCGACAGCCAGCTGGTGCTGGTGGACACGCCCGGCCTGTTCCGCCCGCGCCGCAATCTGGACCGCGCGATGGTCAAGGCGGCGTGGTCCGGTGCGGCGGACGCGGACATCGTCGTGCTGCTGATCGAGGCGCACCGTGGAAAAACCGACGGCGTCGATGCGATCCTTGCCGCACTGAAGGAACGCAACGTCGAGGGGCAGAAGGTCGCGCTGGCCATCAACAAGATCGACCGCATTCCCCGCGACCGGCTGCTGGCCCTGACGGCGGAAATGTCGAAGGAGTTCGACTTCGCCCAGATCTTCATGGTCTCGGCGGAGAAGGGCTACGGCGTGGATGACCTCAAGGTCTGGCTGGCGGGCCGCGTGCCTGAGGGGCCGTGGATGTATCCCGAGGATCAGATCGCGGACCTGCCGCTGCGCATGATCGCGGCGGAGATCACCCGCGAAAAACTGACCCTGCGCCTGCACCAGGAACTGCCCTACCAATTGACGGTGGAGACGGAAAGCTGGGAGGAGCGCAAGGACGGGTCCGTGCGGATCGACCAGCTCATCTACGTCATGCGCGACGGTCACAAGGGCATCGCCCTGGGCCCGAAGGGTGAGACGATCAAGGCGGTCAGCATGGCCGCGCGTGAGGAATTGACGGAATTTCTGGGCCGCAAGGTGCATCTGTTCCTGCAAATCAAGGTCCGGCCGAACTGGCTGGATGAGGCCGAGCGTTTCACCGAAATGGGGCTCGACATCAAAGATGGCGGCTGAGCCGCGCCTCACCTCCGATTTCTGGGTCCACGCCTATCTGGCGCGGCTGCGTCTGAACGACATCCCGGTATTCGTGACAGCAAAGGGCGATCCCACCGCCGGTGCCGTGATCGTGAAGCTGAACACGCTGGACGGGGCCGCGCAGGCGTTCCACCGCTCCTACGACACGGATTACCGGCGGGTGTGGACGGAACTGGTCGCCGGTGACGATGCGGTGGTGGAGGCGGAACTGGCGCGCCAGCGCGCCGCCGATCCCGATCTGTGGATCGTGGAGGTTGAGGACCGCGCCGGGCGTCACCTGCTGGATCAGGAGGGCCTGCGGTGAGGCCCCGTGCCGCATGATCGAATGGCGCGAACAGGGCATCCTGCTGTCTGTGCGCCGGCACGGTGAGGCGAACGCCATAATCGAGGTTTTGACCCGTGACCACGGCCTGCACGCGGGCGTCGTGCGCGGCGGGGCATCACGCAGGCAGGCGCCCCTGTTGCAGATCGGGGCGCAACTGGACCTGACATGGCGCGCGCGGATCGAGGATCATATCGGATCGTTCGTGGCCGAGCCCGTGCGGTCGCGCGCGGTTCCGATCATGGCGGACCGGGCGGCGCTGGCGACCTTGCAATCCGTGGCGGGTCTGCTGACCTCCTGCCTGCCCGAGCGTCAGCCGATCGAGGAACTGCATGACAGGACGCTTGATCTGCTGGACGCGCTGGCGCGGCAGCCGGACTGGCCGCAGCTTTACGCGCAATGGGAGTTGTCGCTTCTGGCGGATCTGGGATTTGGCCTTGACCTGAGCACCTGCGCGGTGACGGGGGGCACACAGCAGCTGCGCTTCGTATCTCCGAAATCGGGGCGGGCGGTGTCGCAGGCAGGTGCCGGTGACTGGGCGGATCGTCTGTTGCCGCTGCCGCTGTTCCTGCTGATGGGCGGCGATGCCTCGGCGGACGATACGCGCGATGCCCTGCGCATGACCGGGCATTTCCTGCGTCGCTGGCTGGCCCCGACGTTGAGCCGGACGACCGTGCTGGACGCACGCGATCAGGCGGAGCGTGCCATCGTGGCGCAGTTGGTCAGAGGGGCAGAAACTCCAGACGGATGACCCCCGCCGCATCGCGCACGACCAGCACGCCGTTTTCCACCACGGCGGAGCGGGCGTCGATCATCGCGATGGCGATTTCCTCCTGCAGGTTCGACCGCTCGCAATCGGGCAAACGGGGCACGATGATCGTCTCGACGACGAAAATCGGACCGGTGCCGAAATAATTCCCCCGGATAGCCTGACACGGCCCGGTGCCGTCGATCAGGCCGCCGGACAGGTCTACCTCCATCACCTGGCCCACCAGACGATCGTTGAGCACGGTGAGCGACCAATCTACGTCACCGATACGGGTGGGGATCACATCGGGTGTGACGTCCGGGGTCTCCAACGCCGCGATCTCCGCCCCGCGGGAGGGGGCAGGGCGTGGCGCAGGTGGCGTGACGACCTCACGCGGGGTGGTGTCACAGGCGGCGAGGGCGAGCAGCAGCAGGGGCACGAGGCGCAGCATGGGCGGGGTATCCGTTGATTGGGTTCGCATAGAGCTACCCCGCACACCCCGCCGGGGCAAGTCGCCGCTTGCACATCACGCCTGCCGCGTGTCCAGCAGGCGGCGCGCGATGACATGCGCCTGAATTTCCGCCGCTCCCTCGAAGATGTTGAGGATACGCGCATCGCACAGCACGCGGCTGATGGGATATTCCATCGCAAAGCCGTTGCCGCCGTGGATTTGCACGCCGTTATCCGCAGCAGCCCACGCGACGCGGGCACCCAGCAGCTTGGCCATGCCGGCCTCCAGATCGCAGCGCCGCTCCGCGTCCTTTTCCCGGGCGGAAAAATAGGTGAGCTGACGGGCGATCATGATCTCGACCGCCATCATCGCCAGCTTGGCATAGACACGTGGCTTATCGATCAGCGGTTTGCCGAAGGCGGTGCGGTCCAGCGCATATTGCAGGCTGAGTTCCATCGCGGATTGCGCGACGCCGATCGCCCGCGCCGCAGTCTGGATCCGCGCACTTTCGAAGGTGCGCATCAACTGGCGGAAACCCTGGCCTTCCTTGCCACCCAGCAGGGCAGTGCCCGCGACGCGGTGATCGTCCAGCGCGAGGGTATATTCCTTCATTCCGCGATAGCCCAGCACCTCGATTTCGCCCCCATCAATCGTTGCGTCGGGAAATGGATCGCTATCCGTGCCACGTGTCTTGGGAGCGAGGAACATCGACAGGCCGGAATAATCGTTCGTATCGGGCACCGTCCGGGCGAGCACGGTCATCAGATCGGTGCGGCCGGCATGGGTGATCCAGGTCTTGTTGCCGCGCAGGATCCAGTCATCACCGTCCTTGATCCCCCGCGTCTTGAGCGCGCCCAGATCGGAGCCGGTATTGGGCTCGGTGAACACGGCTGTCGGCAGGGTTTCACCGCTGGCGAGGCGGGGCAGCCATTCCGCCTTTTGCGCATCGGTGCCGCCGCCCAGGATCAGCTCCGCCGCGATCTCCGAGCGGGTGCCCAGCGAGCCGACGCCGATATAGCCGCGCGAAAGCTCCTCGGACACGACACACATCGCCGTCTTGCCCAGCCCGAAACCGCCATGCTCCTCGGGAATGGTCAGGCCGAAGACGCCCAGTTCGGACATCTCCTCGATCACACTCATCGGGATCAGTTCATCGTTCAGATGCCATTGATGCGCGTAGGGCAGGACCTTCTCATCCGCGAAGCGTCGGAATTGCTCGCGGATCATCTCGAATTCTTCGTCCAAAGCCGTCGCACCGAAGCTGGCGATGCCCTGCCGTTCGACCATCAGCGTGGCGAGGCGCTGGCGCGCCGCATCGGTGTTGCCGGACATCAGGGCGGTCAGGGGTTCGGGCAGGTGCAATCCCAGTTCGGAAAGGCGGAATATCTCGCCCTGGCTCATCGCGATGCCGCTGCCCAGTTGCGACAGGTATTCGCCCAGGCCGATGGTCAGGATCAGCTCCTCCATCTCACCAAACGCGCCCTGCGCGTCCAGGCGGGATGCCCAATCGATGAGCTGAACCAGAGCTTCGCAATAGGTGGACACCCACGCGACGCCGTGGGCATCGTATTGCACCGAATCGACGCTGGCTGTTTCCGTGAGTTTCCCCAGCGCGTCCACGGCATCGGCACGAAGGGCCTGAAGGGGGGCGACAGCAGCCTGTGCTTTGGGGATAATGCGATCCTTGGTCATCGGCGTGTCTTTCATGAGTCGGGCCTCTTGATGGTGCGGCGCACAATTATTTTGCGATTGCGCGGACATTATGAGGCGGCGCGCGCAGGGTCAAGATCGCCTCGCAACAATCGTGCGCCGTGCGGCGGTAAGGCGCACTCTTATTAGCATTGCGTTTTGCGTGCTGGAAATGCCAACTCCGCCGCATGATTTTCTTCACACCGGTTTTCACCAGCATCGACCTTGATTTGATTCTGATCGCAATGTCGATCATGTTCTTCGCAGGATTTGTGAAGGGCGCGGTCGGTTTTGCGCTGCCCATGCTGGCGGTCAGCGGCATCGGCTCGATGCTGCCGGCCCCTGTGGCCGTCGCGGCGGTCATGCTGCCGGCGATGCTGACCAATGTCTGGCAGGCGTTCCGCGACGGGCCCCGCGCGGCGTGGCGCAGCTTCTGGGCGTTCCGGCTCTACGTTCTGCTGATCATCTGTGTTATGGGGCTGGTCGCGCCGCTGGTCAGCATCCTGTCGACGGAGGTGCTGTTTGTCATCCTTGGCGTCGGTGTCACGTTCTTCGCGATCGTGCAACTGGCGGGATGGCGGCCCGGCCCCGTGATCGGGGCGAGCCGGATCGCGGCGGTGATCTCCGGCGTTCTGGCAGGTATATTCGGCGGTCTCGCGGCGGTAACAGGGCCGCCGGTCGTGTTGTATCTGCTGGCGCGTGAAGTCCCCAAGGTCGAGATGGTGCGCGTGCAGGGCGTGATCTTCCTGCTGGGGCTGCTGGTCGTGATCTCGGTCCACGGTTCGACCGGCGTGTTGAACGCGACGACATTGCCCTTGTCCGTAATGTTGATCGCACCTGCATTCGGCGGCATGGCGGTGGGCCTGTTGGTGCAGGACCGGCTGGAGCAGGAAACCTTCCGCAAGGTGACCCTGCTGGTCCTGATCGTGGCGGGATTGAACCTTCTGCGGCGCGGCCTGCTGGGCTAAGTCAATGCCACACCGTCGCGCCGGGGATCCGCGACAGCCGTGACGCCACCCCGGGTGCTGCGTACCGCATGGACGCCGCCGAAATACATTGAGCGTTCGGGCCAGATCGTCACGTCCGCAGGCAGAACGCGCAAGGCGTCGGTCCAGCACTCGTTTCCCGGCTCCGCCATCACGGCGCCATTCGCGATATCCAGGTGCAGCCGAGGGGCCATCACCGCGTCCTCCAGCGGTTGACCCGCGATCAGGTGCAAAGCCGTTTGGCTGAGCGCAGTGCGGATGCGGCTGGACCCGCCCGACCCCATCATCGTGACCGAACCGTCCGGCGCGCGCAGGCACATCGGGCACATGGCGGAGGCAAGACGGACATCCGGCGCCCAGCTTTCCGGCCCGCCCGGCAGCAGGTCCTCCTCACCCAGCATGTTGTTGGGCATGATGCCGGTGCCGGGCACGATGACACCCGCACCCGTGCCATTCGACAGCGTCAGCGCCGCGCCCATTCCGCCCCGATCGGTGACGGAAATATGCGTGGTGCCGCGTTGGCGGGCTGCATGACCGGCCAGCGTGCGCCGCAACTGGGCCACCAGCGCCGGATCGAAGGTCAGTGGATCGGACGACTGCGCGCGCAGATCCAGCAATTCCGTTTGCGCCCTGAACAGCAGCGCGGGGGTCACCCCCTGCGGCATAGCATCGAGCATAAGCGCGATTTGCGTTCCCCCGATGGAGGGGGAGGGCGTCAGCGCCATGTCCCAGCCGTGTCGCGACATGTGCAGCGCTTCCCGCCATCTGGGCGCATAGCGGCGCAGATCCTCGCCGGTCAGTGCGATACCGTCCAACGACAAAAGCGCCTGCGCGACCTCACCTTCGGTGAACAGGCGCGCGCCTTCGATTGCCAGAACCTCCAGCGCGTCGGCCAGATCGGGCGTGCGCAGATGATCGCCGGCCTGCAGGGGCCGCTCCGCCATGCCGAAGCGTTGCGCGGTGGCTGGAATGTGGCTGAGGATCGGGCGGGTGATGCGCGCGACCTCCGCCTGAAAGGTCGTGACGACATGGCCCGCGCGGGCGGCGGTGACGGCCGGTTGGGCAAGGTCGGTCATCGACATCCGGCCCGCGCGGGCATGCGCCTCGAACAGCATCGGTATCAGGCCGGGCGTCGCGATCGTGCCCGGACCGATGTGGAATATCTGACGGGTATCCCCGAAATCAGCCTCGATGCTGTGAACCTCCACCGGGATGCGCCGACGGGGTGTCTGGACGAAGCCATCAAGCACCCGCGCTGACCCTTGCGCCGGGCACAGCATCATGAAGCCGCCGCCCATCGGACCTGCCAGCACAGGCTCCACCACGCAGGCCATCAGGGCGGCGGCGATGCACGCATCCACGGCGCTGCCGCCCGCGCACAGCACATCATGGGCGGCCTGTGTGGTCAGCGGGTGGCCGCAGGCGGCGGCGACAGGGTGGCGATCAGCTTTCATAATTCAGCGGATGCCAGTAGCGTAGGGTCCGGTCAAGCTTTGTCGGAGAACGCCATGCCGCTCGCCCTGTCCATAGATCATGTCGTGCTGACCGTGCGCGATATCGACGACGCCGTGGCATTCTACACCCGCGTTCTGGGGGTGCAGGCCGTGACCTTCGCGCAGGGGCGGCGGGCGCTGCAAATCGGGGATCAGAAGATCAATTTGCAGGTTCTGGGGCAGGAGCAACGCAACAATGCCGCCATTGGCAGCGGCGATCTGTGCCTGGTGCGTGAGACCGGCGATGCCGACGTGCTGGCGCATCTGGCGACGCAGGGTGTGGAGGTGGTGGAAGGTCCGGTGACCAAATCGGGGGCGCGTGGGCCTATCGTCTCGATCTATTTCAACGATCCGGATGGCAATCTGATCGAACTGGCGCGCTATGATGAATAGCGCCTCCGGCGGGGATATTTGAGGACAGAAGAATACGGGCGCACCGGTCAGGATGCGCCCGTCATGTTCAGGATGCTCAGGCGGCGGTGACGGCGATCTGCATCACCTCATCGTCCACATGGGCCTCGTACTGGGCGAAGTTCTGCGCGAACATCTCCGCCAGTTTGCGGGCCTGCGCATCATAGGCCGACTTGTCGTCCCAGGTGCGGCGCGGGTCCAGCAGCAGGTCGGACACGCCTGCGACCGCGACCGGCACTTCGAAGCCGAAATTCTCGTCGCGGCGGTATTGCGCATCGTCCAGTTTGCCGGTCAGTGCCGCCGTCAGCAAGGCGCGCGTGGCGCGGATCGGCATCCGCGATCCGATGCCATAGGCCCCGCCGGTCCAGCCGGTGTTTACCAGCCAGCAGGTCGCGCCATGTTCAGCGATCTTCTCCCGCAGCAGCGCGCCATAAACCTCGGGGCGTCGCGGCATGAACGGCGCGCCGAAGCAGGTGGAGAATGTGGGCGAAGGCTCGGTCACGCCCTTTTCGGTTCCGGCCACCTTGGAGGTAAAACCGCTGAGGAAGTGGTACATCGCCTGCGCCGGCGTCAGCCGTGCGATGGGGGGCAGCACGCCGAACGCATCGCAGGTCAGCATGACGATATTGCGCGGCATTCCGCCCCGCGCCGTGTCGGATGCGTTCGAGATGTAGTCCAGCGGATAGGCGCAGCGCATGTTCGGCGTCAGGCTGTCATCCTTGAAATCCAGCGCCTTCGTATGCGGATCGAAGACCATGTTCTCGATCACGGTGCCGAACATCTTGGTCGTGCCGTAGATTTCCGGCTCTGCCTCGGGGTTCAGGTCAATGGTCTTGGCGTAGCAGCCACCCTCGAAGTTGAAGACGCCGTTGTCCGACCAGCCATGTTCATCGTCACCGATCAGGATACGGCCCGGATCCGCGCTGAGCGTCGTCTTGCCCGTGCCTGACAGTCCGAAGAATACCGCGACATCGTCGGAATCCCCCTGTGCGTGGTTGGCCGAGCAGTGCATCGGCATCACGCCCTTCGCAGGCAACAGGTAGTTGAGCAGCGTGAACACGCTTTTCTTGTTTTCGCCCGCGTAGGAGGTGCCGCCGATCAGGATCGTCTTGGTCTCGAAGCTGAGCGCGATCACCGTTTCGGACCGGCATCCATGTCGCTCGGGGTCCGCCTTGAACGACGGGCAGTTGATGATCGTGAATTCGGGAACGAAGCTTTCCAGCTCCTCCATCTCCGGCCGGCGCAGCAGGTGGCGGATGAACAGGTTGTGCCAGGCAAGTTCCGTCACGACGCGCACGTTCAGGCGATGATCGGGATCCGCGCCGCCGTACAGGTCCTGCACGAACAGTTCGCCCCCCTCGACATGGGCGAGCATGTCGGCGCGAAGGCGTGCGAATGCGTCGGGCTGCATGGGGGGGTTGTTCTCCCACCAGATGCTGTCCTCGACCGAGGGTTCGGCCACGACGAACTTGTCCTTGGGCGACCGACCTGTGTGCTTGCCGGTGGAGACGAGGAACGTCCCCCCCTCACCCAGCGTGCCCTCGTCGCGTTTTACAGCGGCTTCGACCAGCGCCGGTTCGAGCAGATTGTAATGTACGGTGCCGACATTTTTGATGCCGTTCCGTTCGAGTGTTTGGTCCGGGTTGACCTTGCCAGTCTCCATTTCGGACTGTGCTCCTGCGGATATGAGGCGCGCGAATACCTTGGCGGCGCGCCCCGCGTCTCTATCTGCATGATACCGCCGGAGGGCCAGTCCGACAGTGCGCGAGCACCTGAATCATGCGATGACGCTTTTCCTTAACCGGCAACATTGCGCAATTCCAGCCCGCATTTTTTGTTACTTTATTCCGCAACCGCTTTGGATTGTCCTGCTTAACCTGAAATGAAGCAAATACGTGACACTGCGTTTGTGTTCGACGATAGTCCAGAAACGAGAGTCTCAGGCTTGGGGGCCACCACATGCACCGGATTACACTGGTTGACGACGATCAAAATATCCTGACTTCCGTCGCGATGGTTCTGGAGGGGGAGGGGTTCGAGGTAACGACCTTCTCGGATGGCGCCTCCGCTTTGCCAGCCTTGTCCCAAGGCGAGGCCGATCTGGCCGTGCTCGACATCAAGATGCCGCGCATGGACGGCATGGAATTGCTGCGGCGGTTGCGGCAGAAGAACGATATGCCCGTGATCTTCCTGACATCCAAGGATGAGGAGATCGACGAGGTTCTGGGTCTGCGCATGGGCGCGGACGACTACGTTCGCAAGCCATTTTCGCAGCGTTTGCTGCTGGAGCGTATCCGCGCCGTGCTGCGTCGTCGTGCCGCACGGTTGGAGCCGGAAAACGAGGCCGACACGATCATGCATCGCGGCAAGCTGACCATGGATTCGCTGCGCCACATCGTTAGCTGGGACGGCAACCCGGTGTCCCTCACCGTGACAGAGTTCCTGATTCTCGAAGCGCTGGCCCAGCGACCGGGCTTTGTGAAGAATCGCGATCAGTTGATGGACGCCGCCTACGACGATCAGGTCTACGTCGACGACCGCACCATCGACAGCCATATCAAGCGGGTGCGCAAGAAGTTCAAGCGCATCGACGATGGCTTCTCCTCGATCGAGACCTTGTACGGAATCGGGTATCGGTTCACCGAGGTCTAGCGTGCGGGATCGAAACAAGCGCAGGGGGCTGTCGCTGCCACGACTGGAGCGTGGAGGCGGTCTGACCATCGCCGCGTCGCAATCAGCTGACCGCGATCAGGACGATACGCCCGACGAGTTGTATTCCACATCGCCCATCGCGCGAAAGATCGTGTTCTTCAACCTGTTGGCGCAGGCGACACTGGTAATCGGGATATTGTTCCTCAGCCAGTTCGAGCGGTCGCTGGTGGAACAACGCGCGCAGGGCCTGGTTCGCGACGGATTGCTGATCGCCCGCACCATCCATCAATTCGGCGTTCAGGCCGACGGGACGGTCCTGAACATGGATGTCGCGGATGAGGTGGTCCGGTCGGTCGGCCCTGTCACTGGCTCGCGGGTCCGGCTGTACGGTATGGACGGTGATTTACTGTCCGACAGTCTGAGCGCGGCGGAACAGGCGCGGCCGCAGGTGGAGGAAGGCGAGGTCACATCCGCCGGGCAGGTCGCCGTTTATCTGTTCGATACGGTGATAGACCGTATCTCCGCACTGCTGCGGCGCAGGGAGGGGTCGGGCGCGACCCTGACGCGCGAAGTCCTCGATAATATGGTCGAGGACGCGTTGTCCGGGCAGGCCCGGCAGATCGTCAGCAGCGATGATGCCGGCGATTATATCCTGTCGGTGTCGCTGCCCGTGATCTCGCGGAACCAACCGGTGGGCGCTTTGGTGATGTCCACGCGCAGCGGCGATATCTCGCAACTGGTCTCCAACGAGCGGCGACAGATGATGACGATGTTCCTGCTGGCGCTGACGGTCTCGATTGCGCTGTCGGTTGTTCTCGCGAATTCGATCGCCCGCCCGCTGCGGGCCTTGGCGAATGCGGCGCAGCGGGCCAGCCGCTCGACCCGTGACATGGCGCCGGAGCGTATTCACTTCCCCGATCTGACGGGACGCCCGGATGAGATCGGGAACCTCAGCCGTGCGCTGATCCTGATGACGCAGGCGCTGTACGAACGGATCGAGGCAAACGAGGTTTTTGCCGCCGACGTCGCGCATGAGATCAAGAATCCCCTCACCTCGCTGCGATCCGCGGTGGAGACGATGGAATATGCCAAGACGGACGAGCAGCGCAAACGCCTGCTGGACGTGATCGCCAGTGACGTGCAGCGGCTGGACCGGCTGGTCACCGATATCTCCAACGCGTCGCGGCTGGACAGTGAACTGGTGCGTGAGGAGATGGAGCCCTTCGATCTGAACGCTCTGGTAACCGCGCTGGTCGAATACAATCAGGGTGAGGCGAGCAAGCGCGAGGTCGTCCTGAGCGCCGAAACACCGGAGCCAGCCGTTATCGTGCAGGGGCTGGAGGGGCGGCTGGCGCAGGTCGTGGTCAACCTGATTACCAACGCGGTCAGCTTCACACCGCCGGGGGGGCGCGTGACGGTACGGGTTTCGATCGCGGACGGGCAGGCCATCGTCACCGTGTCGGACACGGGGCCGGGCATTCCCGCCGACAATTTGACGGATGTCTTCAGCCGTTTCTATTCCGAACGGCCGGGGCAGACATTCGGCACCCATTCGGGCCTCGGCCTCGCGATCTCGAAACAGATCGTCGAGGCGCATAACGGGCATATCTTCGCCCGGAACCTGACCGATGCGGCAGGTGAAGTTACAGGGGCGCAATTTACCGTGGAACTGCCATTGTGACCGTGCACGGCACTGTTATAGCAGGGCCGCAACGGGCGGTCCTGATCGTCGGGGCCGCAGGGTCGGGCAAGAGCGCCCTCGCGCTGGACCTGATGGCGCGCGGGGCCAGGCTGGTGGCGGATGACAGGGTCAGGATCGAACCGCGCGACGGTCAACTGATCGCCTCCGCCCCCGATACGTTGCGTGGGTTGGTCGAGTTGCGTGGCATCGGCATCGGACGTGTGATACCGCGTCCATACGCGGCGCTATCGCTGGTGGTGGATCTGGACGCGACACCGGATGGGCGGCAGCCGGATCCGCTGACCTGGCATCATCGCGGCATTACATTGCGTCGGATCGCTGGCAGGTCGGTCTTGCAACTTTGCAGTGTGATCGAACTATGGCTACGTGACGAAATCGAATTGATCGACGAGGGCGGACGCGAACATGACAAAGGGGATTCACGATAGAACGCCGATGGTGCTCGTGACCGGCCCATCCGGTGCGGGGCGCACGACGGCGATCCGGGCGCTGGAGGATTTGCGTTTCGAAGTGATCGACAATCTGCCCCTGTCTCTGATCGAACAGGTCGCCACTGGTGAGGCCCGAGGGCCGCTGGCCATCGGTGTGGATGTCCGCACGCGGGGCTTTTCCGCCGGCAACCTGCTCGACATCGTGTCCTGGATGCAGGAGGAGCCGAGCGTCGCGGGCAAGCTGCTATATCTCGACTGCACGCAAGAGGTTCTGTCACGCCGGTTTTCCGAAACCCGCCGCCGCCATCCGCTCGACGATGAGGCCGCCGCCACCGCCGTCGCGCGTGAGGTGGACATGCTCAGCGGTCTAAAGGATCGCGCCGATATCGTCATCGACACCACCGACCTGTCGCCGCACGATCTGAAGGCGGAGATCGCCACGTGGTTCGGCCCCGAAGGGCGCACCGGCCTGTCCGTAAGCGTCCAGTCGTTTTCCTACAAACGTGGCATCCCGCGCGGTCTGGACATGGTGCTGGACTGCCGGTTCCTGCAAAATCCCCATTGGCAGCCCGAGCTGCGCGCCCTGACCGGACTGGATGAGGCAGTGGCCCGCTATGTTCAGTCCGACCCGCGCCACGATGCGTTCCACGATCAGGTCTGTGCCTTGCTCGACCTGCTGATTCCCGCCTATCGTGATGAGGGCAAGGCATATTTCAGTCTGGGATTCGGATGTACCGGGGGGCAACACCGCTCCGTCTATATGGCTGAGGCGATCGGGAAACGTCTTGCGCAGGCGGAAACACGCGTGTCTATTCGTCACAGGGAACTCGACCGGAAAACGGCATCCGAAGCAACGGTCGCCGCTTCGGGCAAAGAAGGGTGAAACCGGGTTTGATCGGTATCGTCATTGTGGCCCATGGTGGGCTCGCTCAGGAATATCTCGCTGCGCTTGAACATGTCGTCGGGCCGTTGAAGGGTGTGCGCGCCATTTCCGTCGGCCCGGATGACAAGCTGGAAACCCGACAGGATCAGATCGCGACCGCGTCGGATGAGGTCAATCAGGGGCAGGGCGTGATCCTGGTGACGGACCTGTTCGGCTCCACCCCCTCGAACCTCGCGATGAAGGCGTCCATGCGCCACGGGATGGATATGCTATACGGGGCCAACATGCCGATGCTGGTGCAACTGGCGAAGTCGCGGCACCTGCCACGGGCCGATGCGATCAACGCGGCGGTCGATGCGGGGCACCGTTATCTGGATGCCCGTCACGCGCCCGCCCCTTCCTCTGTCGTTGCCTGCTGAGCCTATGAAATTCACACTTGATATAACCAACCGCAAAGGGCTGCACGCCCGCGCCTCCGCCCGCTTCGTCGAATGTGTCGAGGCCCGCGACGCGACCGCTTCGGTCACACGCAACGGTGAAACTGTTTCCGGCGACTCAATCATGGGTCTGCTGATGCTGGAGGGCGCGCAGGGAACCCGGATCGAGGTGGTGACCCACGGCCCCGAATCCGCACTGCTGGCAGAGGATCTGAAGGCACTGGTCCTCAACAAGTTTGGTGAGCCTGACTAGGTTTTGGCAAGGCTACGCCCCGACGGGCCGGAACCTCCCAAACCGCTGTTAATCCAGCGCCGGCCTGTCCCGACCGAAGGTCATGCGTCGCAGGACATCGTCCCGAATGACGAAGCCGTGCAATATAGCGCCGCCGACATGCGCAAACAGCGTCACGCTCAGCACGATGCTCGACCAGAAATGAATGCCTCGCGCCAGCTTCTCGACCCATGAGACACCGGGAACCCAGGGGTCCGGCATCGCGAACCAGTCAAAAACCATGTTGTCGATATTCAGCAGATCCTGCAACGGCGCGGCAGCCGACATGGCCCAACCGCTCAACGGCATCAGGAACAGCATGACGTACAGGATCAGATGAGACGCCTTGGCCACGCGCGCCTGCAATCTGGGCGTATCGGCAGGCAGGCCGGGCCGCTTGCGCGAAAAGCTCATCCATACGACCCGGATCACGGCCAGAACGAAAACCACAAATCCCCAGCTCTTGTGAATTTGCGTCAGCGCGAACTGGTCCAGCGGATCGGGCACGAAGTTCGTCATGTAGACGCCCAGCCCCAGCATCCACAACACGATGCCAGCGGTAATCCAGTGTATCAGACGCGTGGGCATGCCCCAGCTTCGTTCGGAATTCAGAAACGGCATGATGTGTTCCAGATGTGGCCGGGGCGGGCCATTGCCGCCCCGGGCAGCATTCTACTGCTTGATCATTTCCAGATTGACCGTAACCGGAATGACGGCCGGGATCACCGGAGCGCCAAAGTCCATTCCGAATTCCGTGCGATCCACGCTGCCTGTCGCGGTGAAGCCCGCGACCTGCATTTCGGGATTGAACGGGAACGGGCCGATCTGGTTGAGCGTGGCGGCAAAGACCACTTCCCGCGTCTGCCCCAGCATCGTCAGATCGCCGGTGATGTCGGCGGTGTCCTCACCCGTTTGCGCAACGGAGGTGGACACGAAGGTGATTTCAGGAAATTCCTCAGCGTTCAGAAAATCCCCCTGCGTAAGATGCTCGTCACGGCTCTCCCACCCCGAATAGACGGAACTGGCGTCGATGGTGACGGAAATTTCCGTCGCTTCGATATCCTCGGGGTCGAACGAAACGACGGGGTCGATGTTCTGGAACCGTCCGTGCAGAACGGAGAAGCCCAGATGATCGACCTCGAACGTGACGGAGGTATGCGAGGGATCGGCCTGCCACTGGGCGAACGCCGCCAGCGGGGCCAGGGTCAGGGCAGTGGCAAGGGATACGCGGCGCAGGAACATTGGAAAATCCTCTCGTTTCCAGTTGAATTTTCCTACAATGGGCGCGACAGGCCATGCTTGTCACCTACGATTGCGACAAACAGATTGTATCTTTATCCAGAACAGTCACGGGCGCGTTACCACGTTGTTCCTGAAATCCGGCCAAATCTGCCCCGGTTCACCGTGTCGGAACCGGCATTTCGCCCCGATAATCGTAGAATCCGCGATCGGTCTTGCGTCCCAGCCAGCCCGCCTCGACATATTTCGTCAGCAAGGGGCAGGGGCGATATTTCGTGTCGGCCAGCCCGTCATGCAGGACGTTCATGATGGCCAGGCAGGTGTCCAGACCAATGAAATCGGCCAATTCCAGCGGCCCCATCGGATGGTTCGCGCCCAGCTTCAGCGAGGTGTCGATGCTCTGAACGGAGCCGACGCCCTCATATAGTGTATAGATCGCTTCGTTGATCATCGGCATCAGAATGCGATTGACGATGAAGGCGGGGAAATCCTCGGCGCTGGCGGAAGTCTTGCCCAGCTTTTCCACCACCGCTTCGAGCGACCTGTAGGTTGCATTGTCCGTGGCGATGCCGCGGATCAGTTCCACCAGTTGCATCACCGGAACCGGGTTCATGAAGTGGAAGCCCATGAATCGTTCCGGCCGGTCGGTCTGGGACGCAAGGCGCGTGATGGAAATCGAGGACGTGTTGGAGGTCAGTATCGTCTGTTCGCCCAGATGCGGCAGCAACTCGGCGAAAATGGCGTGCTTGACGGCTTCCTTCTCGGTCGCGGCCTCGATGACGAGGTCCAGCTTCGCCAGATCGGTCAGGGTGCCGGTCGTGGTGATTCGCGACATGGCCGCGTCCCGCTCGGCCTGTGTCATTTTCTCCCGCGTGACCTGCCGATCCAGGTTCGCGGCGATCTTGTCCACGGATGCGGTGAGCGCCTCTGGCGAGATATCCGTCATCGTCACGTCGAACCCGGCGAGGGCGAAGACATGGGCGATTCCGTTGCCCATTTGCCCGGCGCCCACGACGCCAACTGTTTTGATATCCATCGGCAAGCCCCTCACATGTTGCACCGCGACAATAGGCATTCCGAAGCATTGTCCGCAAGATGTTGAGGGTCCGTTAATATTTCTGCCTTACGCAAATCATTGGATTGTGGGGGGAGTGGATGATGAATTTTCAGTCGGTGCTGGCGACGGGTCTGAATTATCGGGAATATCGCTGGGGACGCTCGCGGCAGGTGTTTCGCGGGCCGAAACCCAACCTCAAGAAACCCTATATCGCCTGTATCGGCGGCTCGGAGACATATGGACGGTTCGCGCAGGAGCCTTGGCCAGTTCAGCTTGAGGATCATTTCGGCCATGTCTGTGCAAATTGGGGAACGCCGGGCGCCGGGGCCAGCTTCTTTCTCAAGGATCCTGTCCTGCTCGAAGCCTGCTCGAATGCCCGTGCCTGTGTGATCGCGGTCATGGGCGCGCATGTCGTGTCCAACCGGCTGTATTCCGTCTATACGCGGCGGAACCTGCGGTTGCGGACGGTCAGCCCCATGTTGCAGGCCTTGTATCCTGAGGTGGAGTTTTCGCAGTTCCGGTTCGTGCACAACATGCTGATCGCCCTGCACAAGGTCAGCAAGGACCGGTTCGCCGTCGTCGAATTGGAAATGCGACAGGCCTGGCTGGCACGGATGCGCGAACTGATGACGGATATCGAAACGCCGAAGATTCTGTTCTGGTTCTCCGATTCCTCTCCCGACGATGCAGATAGGATGCAGCCGTCCATTGCCCGTGAAATGGCACCGCCCTTTGTGGATCGTGCGATGATCGACGAATTGCGCCCCTATGCGGACATATATGTCGAATATGTCGCCTCGGCGGAGGCGGCGGACGGGCCCCGTATTCCGGGTTTGAAACCACCCCGCGTTGCGCGCCGTTGCCCCTCGCATGTCATGCATTACGAGGCAGCGCAGCTGCTGTCCGATCCATTGTCCCGATTGCTCGGTTTGTCCTTGATGTAAGTTGCTCAGTCGGGTTTACGGGCTACCTGTTTCGAACCTGACCCATACTGGTGTAATCATGGCTGACTCCCTCAAACTCGCGGTTCTGATTGACGCGGACAACACGAATCACAATGTCGCACAGGCGCTGTTCGATGAAATCGCACGCCTGGGTGAGGCGAATGTGCGCCGTATCTACGGTGATTATACCCGATCCGAAATGCAGGGGTGGGAGAAGAAGCTTGCCACGCATGCGCTGATCCCGACGCATCAGCCGGCATATGTGAAGGGGAAAAACGCCTCTGACATCACGATGGTGATCGATGCGATGGACCTGCTGCACAAGGGCAATGTGGACGGGTTCTGCCTGATCTCCTCCGACAGTGATTTCACCCGTCTTGCGCAACGGATCAAGGAGGAGGGCGCAGTCGTCTACGGCTTTGGCGAGCAGAAGACTCCCGAAGCGTTCCGCGCGGCCTGCACCCGTTTCATTTACAACGAAAACCTGATGAATGGCGCGGCCGATGCGGGCACGCCTGAACGGCGCAAGACGCAGGCACCCTCCGCCGCCGTGCCGATCATCCGGTCCGCGATGGCGGAGCTTGAGGGTGAGGACGACTGGGTGTCGCTCGGCGTATTGGGACAGCGGATCAGCAATGCCCGCCCGGATTTCGACGCGCGGACCTATGGGTGCCCCAGCCTGTCCAAACTGGTGCAGAAGACCGGCGCGTTCGAGTTGAGCCGCGACACCGGCAACCACGTGGTCGTGCGTCGGATAGACTGATCCGCACTTGCCTGAACTGCGGTCGCCATTCGGAGAACCTGACCACAAAAGAAAAGGGGGCGCCAGTTGGCGCCCCGTTCCGTCTGATGGTTCTAACGGATCAGGAGAGAGCCTTCTCCAACTCGGGCACGGCGTCGAACAGGTCTGCGACAAGGCCATAATCCGCAACCTGGAAGATCGGTGCTTCCTCGTCCTTGTTGATCGCAACGATGATCTTGGAATCCTTCATCCCGGCCAGATGCTGGATCGCACCCGAGATGCCGATCGCGATGTAGAGGTCCGGCGCCACGACCTTGCCGGTCTGGCCGACCTGCCAGTCATTGGGGGCGTAGCCCGAATCGACCGCCGCGCGCGAGGCACCTACAGCCGCGCCCAGTTTGTCCGCCAGCTTCTCGACGATGGCGAAGTTTTCCTCCGACCCCACGCCGCGTCCGCCGGAGACGACGATCTTGGCCGAGGTCAGATCGGGGCGATCGCTCTCGGCGATCTTGTCCTCGACCCATTCGGATAGCCCGGATGCTGCCGGTGCGTCGACCGTCTCGACAGGGGCGGAGCCACCGGCGCCCGCCGCATCGAAGGTCGAGGTGCGGATCGTCACGACCTTGGTCGCGTCGGAAGACTTCACGGTCTGGATGGCATTGCCCGCGTAGATCGGACGCTCGAACGTATCGGCATCGACGACGCCTGACACGTCGGAGATCACCATGACGTCCAGCAGGGCCGCGACGCGCGGCATGATGTTTTTCGCATCCGTGGTCGCGGGGGCAAGGATGTGGGAATAATCCCCGGCCAGCGACACGATCAGATCCGCCGTCGCCTCGGCCAGGCGGTGACCCAGCGATGCGTCCTCCGCGACCAGGACTTTGGCTACACCGTCGATGGTCGCGGCGGTTTCACCCGCTGCGGCGGCAGAGGCGCCCGCGCACAGAACCGTCACATCGCCCAGCGATTTCGCGGCCGTGACAGCCTTCGCGGTGGCGTCCATGGACAGTTCGCCAGAATTGACTTCTGCAAGAAGAAGAACGGCCATATCAGATGACTCCCGCTTCGTTTTTCAGTTTTCCGATCAGTTCCTCGACGGATTCGACCATGACACCTGCCGACCGCTCGGGCGGTTCGGTGGTCTTGACGACACTCAACCGGGCGGCGACATCCACGCCGTAATCGGCGGGGGTCTTTTCCTCCAACGGCTTTTTCTTGGCCTTCATGATGTTGGGCAGCGAGGCGTAGCGCGGCTCGTTCAGGCGCAGATCGACGGTAACGATTGTGGGCATCTTGACCTTGATGGTCTGAAGACCGCCATCGACCTCCCGCGTGACGACGGCGCTGTCGCCCTCGATCGCCAGTTCGGATGCGAAGGTCGCCTGCGACCAGCCCAGCAGCGCCGACAGCATCTGACCGGTGGCGTTCATGTCATTGTCGATTGCCTGCTTGCCGGCGATGACCAGATCAGGCTCTTCCTCCTTCACCACTGCGGCGAGCAGTTTGGCGACGGCGAGCGGTTCGATATCGTTGTGAACATCGTCGGAGGCATTGATCAGGATCGCGCGATCCGCACCCATGGCCAGCGCAGTGCGCAACGTTTCCTGCGACTGCTTCACACCGATGGAAACGACGACGACTTCCTCGACCGTACCCTTTTCACGCAGGCGGATCGCCTCTTCGACGGCAATTTCGTCGAACGGGTTCATCGACATCTTTACATTGGCGAGATCGACGCCGCTGCCATCCGCCTTCACACGGACTTTAACGTTATAGTCGATCACGCGCTTGACCGGTACCAGGACCTTCATTGCGTCTCTCCACTGCTAGGGCCGGATTGCCCGGCGACTCTTTCGCTGCCTGTTTAACGGGGGCTTTCCCGCGCGACCATGGCAAATGCGATGTTTTCATATGCAAACGCGCACGAATATGTCGCGCCCGTCCTCAGGATCTCGTGTTGGATCGCGCATAGGTCAAATTCAACGTCACGTCAGCGGTTCGCTCCCGGCACCCACAAAACGTCGTCGCGCCCGTCATCGTTGGCGATCCGGCCTGCGACGAAGAACCAGTCGCTCAACCTGTTGAGATATTTTACCGCCGCTGGATTGACCGCCTCCGCCGCGGCCAGTTCCACGACCAGACGTTCCGCGCGCCGGGCCACGGTGCGGCACATATGCATCTGCGCTGCCAGCGCCGACCCACCGGGCAGGATGAAACTGCGCAGGGGGTCCAGGCGGGCGTTCATAGCGTCGATCTCTCGCTCCAGCCGGTCCACCTGGGCGGCGACCATGCGCAGGGGGGGGTATTCACGCTCCGTGTCCTGCTCCATATCGGGGGTGCACAGGTCCGCGCCCAGATCGAACAGGTCGTTCTGGATGGCGGACAGCATGGTATCCATGTCGCCCTGCGCGACCTGCCGGGCCAGACCGACGGTGGCGTTGACCTCATCCACCGTGCCATAGGCGTTGACCCGGTGCGAATGTTTTGCGACCCGCGTTCCGTTGCCCAGGGCGGTTTCGCCGGCATCGCCGGTGCGGGTGTAGATCTTGTTGAGAACGACCATCAGCTTCCTCCGCGTGCGATCCAGACGCCGATCACGATGATGATTACGGCGACGAACTGCAACAAGATCCGCAGGCGCATGATCTTGTTGGCATATTTCTTGTTGAAATCGCCGCCCTTGGCAAAGCCGCCGACGCCGATGAGAAGGACGACAAGTACCGCCAAGCAGGCAATGCCGATCACGTAGAGTAAGGGTCCCTGTACCATGCCCCATCAGTTAGCTTTCCCGGGCACACATGCAAAGGGGCCATCGCGTCGCGGGCAGGTATTTGGCGGGCGCGATCATGTGAGGCGTGGCGTTTGGCACTTTACCGTCCTGTAGCGCCGCCATAGACCTTGTGCATGGCAGATATCGACGACATGACAGACGGCCCGGCGGATGCGAACGGCGGGCATATCACTTCGGAACCGCTCGCCCGGGCGATCGGGGACCGTTACCTGCAATATGCGCTGAGCACGATCATGCACCGCGCATTGCCCGATGCGCGCGACGGGTTGAAGCCCGTTCACCGTCGTATCCTCTACGCGATGCGCGGCTTGCGGCTGGACCCGAACGGCGCGTTTCGCAAATGCGCCAAGATCGTGGGTGAGGTGATGGGCAACTATCACCCGCATGGCGATCAGTCGATTTACGACGCCCTCGCGCGGTTGGCGCAGGATTTCAACGTCCGCTATCCGATGGTGGACGGGCAGGGGAACTTCGGCAACGTGGACGGCGACAACCCCGCCGCCCAGCGATACACCGAGGCCCGCATGACCGCCGCCGCTGTCGCGATGATGCACGGTCTGGCCGAAAACGCCGTCGATTTCCGCCCCAATTACGACGGTTCCGAAAGCGAGCCGGAGGTGCTGCCCGCCGCCTTTCCCAACCTGCTGGCGAACGGGTCCACCGGCATTGCCGTGGGCATGGCAACCAACATTCCGCCGCACAATGTAAGCGAGGTGATCGACGCCGCGCTCTACCTCATCAAGACGCCGAACGCGGGCATCGAAAAGCTGGTGGAGTTCATCCCCGGTCCCGATTTCCCCACCGGCGGCACCATCGTTGAGGCCCCCGCCGCCATCCGCGACGCCTACGCCACCGGGCGCGGTGCCTTTCGCCTGCGCGCCGTCTGGGATGTGGAGGAGCTGGGCCGTGGCCAGTGGCAGATCGTCGTCACCGAAATCCCCTATCAGGTACAGAAATCCAAGCTGATCGAGCGGATCGCGGACCTGATAAACTCCAAGAAACTGCCGATCCTCGCCGATATCCGGGATGAGAGCGCCGAGGATATCCGCATCGTTCTGGAACCGCGCGCGAAAACGGTGGAGCCGTCAACCTTGATGGAGGCGCTGTTTCGCCAGTCGGATCTGGAAACGCGCTTCTCGCTCAACATGAACGTGCTGATCGACGGCCGCACGCCGCAGGTCTGCAACCTGCGTGAGGTGCTGCGCGCCTTTCTCGACCATCAGCGGGACGTGCTGCTGCGTCGCTCGCGCCACCGGCTGGAGAAGATCGCCCACCGGCTCGAAGTGCTCGAAGGCTACATCACCGCCTATCTCAACCTGGATCGGGTGATCGAGATCATCCGCACCGAGGATGAGCCGAAACCCGTGATGATGGCGGAATTCGAGCTGACCGACGTTCAGGCCGAGGCGATCCTCAACATGCGCCTGCGGTCCCTGCGCAAGCTGGAGGAGATGGAGCTGCGCAAGGAACGCGACGCCCTGATCGCGGAGCGTGCGGAGCTGGAGGAGATGCTCGCCTCGGACGATCTGCAATGGGGTCGGATCTCCGACCAGCTTCGCGACACGCGCAAGACCTTCGGCGCGCCGGCGAAGTACAAGGGCCTGACCGCCGCCGAAAGCCTCGCCGATATGAAGCGGGCCGATGGGGCCGACTATCCCACAGGTGCACGTCGCACCGGCTTTGCGGATGCGCCCGTCGTCGCGGATATCCCCCTGGAGGCGATGATAGACCGTGAGCCGATCACCGTCGTCTGCTCCGAAATGGGTTGGATCAGGGCGATGAAGGGGCATATCGCCCTCGATTCCGAGCTGAAGTTCAAGGATGGCGACGGCCCGCGCTTCATCTTCCACGCCGAAACCACGGACCGGCTTGTGATGTTCGGCACGAACGGGCGGTTCTACACCCTGTCCGCCGCCAGCCTGCCCGGCGGGCGCGGCATGGGCGAACCCGTGCGCCTGATGGTCGATCTGCCGAACGAAGCGGAGGCGCTGGCCCTGTTCAAACACGACCCCGCGCGCAAGCTGTTGGTTGCGTCCTCCGCCGGGGATGGCTTCATCGTGCCCGAGGCTGAGGTGATCGCGCAAACCCGGTCGGGCAAGCAGGTGCTGAACGTGCGCGATGCGAAGGCGATCGTGTGCAAGCCGATCCAGGGCGATCACGTCGCCGTCGTGGGCGAAAATCGAAAGGTTCTGGTCTTCGGTCTGGACGAATTGCCCGAAATGGTGCGGGGCAAGGGCGTCAGGCTGCAAAAGTACAAAGATGGCGGCCTGTCTGACGCGATCACCTTCACCCTGTCCGACGGGCTGCAATGGAAGGAAAGCGGCGGGCGCACCCGCACGCAATCCGATCTGACGGACTGGATCGGCAAACGGGCGGGCACGGGCCGCATGGCCCCGCGCGGGTTCCCCCGCAACAACATGTTCTGAGCCGAAACGAGGCCACATGACGATTGCAGCCGCCCGCGCCCCAACCGATTCAGCGCCGAGCTATCACGGCAGCGGCGCTGCGCTGTTCTGGCTGATGGTGCGCACGACGATCTACAGCCTTCTGACGCTGGGGATCTATCGGTTCTGGCAGCGCACGAAGATGCGCCAGCATTTCTGGAACGGAATCCGGGTCGGCGGCAGCCCGCTGGAATATACCGGTACGGGGTTGGAAAAGCTGCTGGGCTTTCTGATCGCGGTGGTCTTTCTGGCGGTCTATCTGGGGCTGTTCCAGATCGGTTTCTTCTTTCTGGGTCTGCAACTGTCAGGGGGGTCCGAACTGGTCGGGCTGTTCACCTCCCTGCCGGTGGTGCCGTTGATCTACTACGCGCAATACCGCTCTCGTCGATATGTGCTGTCGCGTACGCAACTTCGCGGTATCCGCTTCGCGATGGATCGGGATGCGCTGGGTTATGTCTGGCGGGCGCTGGGGCATCTGTTGCTGACGGCGATGACGCTGGGCGTGCTGTATCCACGGATGCATTGGTATCTGGAGAGGTACAAGGCCAACCGCACCTGCTACGGCGATGTGCGACTGTTGCAGGGCGGACGCTGGCAGATGCTGATGCGGCCCTGGTCGGCGGTGATTGCGACCCTGATCCTTCCGTTTGTCGCCGCAGCGGTTTTCGTGGCTCTGGACAATGGGTTTCTGGCCGGGTTGAGCTTGCTGGCCCTGCTCGCCGCGCCGATTGCGTGGATCCACTACACCGTTTCGTCCTTCAGGATCCTGACCGATACGAAAAGCGCTGCGGGCATGTCGTTCATGTCCCGCGCGCGCACCGGCAGTGTGATCGCGATCTATCTGCTGGGATATCTGCTGATCGGGGTCATCGTATTCCTTGTGACGACGACCTTGATGAGCGGTGCCGCCGTCGTGACGGGCGAGGTGTTGAAGATGCCGAGAGATCTTGACGGTCTGGCCGATTTGCTGCCCTTCGTGACGTTCTGGGTGGTGATGCTGGGCTATCTGGCCCTGTTCCTCATGTGGTCGGCGTTGAATGCGGTCTTCATCACGCAGCCGTTGCTGGCGCACTATGTCACGACCCTGACGATCCACAACGCGGACGAAATCGACACCGTGCGTCAGCGCGAGCAGGACGATTTCGTGGAGGCCGAGGGCTTCGCTGACGCGCTGGATGTAGGGGGCGCATTCTGATGATGGCCAAGGGGCGGTATTTCGACGGACACGCGGCGCGCGGTCGGCCGGTGGATCTGACGCTGGGCACCTCCACGCTGGCGATCAGCGATTCCGATACGGGGCGTGTGATCGTCGCATGGCCGTTCGCGGATTTGCGTGCGCTGCCCGGCGGGGTCAAGGACGGCATGTTTACGCTGGCCCGGATGAAGGAAGCGGCCCGTGTCGAATGCAGCGACGCGGCCCTGTTGCGTGACCTGCGCCGTCAGGTGCGCGGTTTGACGCGCGGCCCGGCCCGGCGGCGCGGCGCAGGGCGTGTGGCGCTGTGGGCGGGTGCCGCGGTGGGGGCGCTGGCGCTGATGATCTTCGGTCTGGTGCCGCGTCTGGCGGAGAGGTTGACCGTACTGATCGATCCTCAGGTTGAAATCGCGATGGGCGATCAGGTTCGCGCCCGGCTTGGCGATATCTCCCCCATGCTGCTGGACGATCGGGCGCGGGCCTGCGTCGATCCTGCGGGGCAGAAGGCGCTGGACCGCATGGTCGCGCGGATCAGCCGCAATCTGGACCTGCCCTATCCCCTGCGAGTGGAGGTTTGGGACGCGAACATGGTCAACGCGATTACGCTGCCCGGCGGACGCATCATCTTCTTCAACGACCTGATCCAGCAATCCGACACGGCGGAGGAAGTCGCCGGCGTTCTGGCGCATGAGATCGGGCACGTCGCACATCGCGACGGCCTGCGGCTCAGCCTGCGGGCGGCGGGATCTGCGGGATTGCTGGGCCTGATCGTGGGGGATGCGACAGGCGGGGCCGCCGCCGTGATCGCCGCGGAACAACTTCTCAACGCATCCTATACGCGCGGGGCGGAGACGGCGGCTGATGGCTTTGCCTTCGATCTGCTGGACGGGGCGAATGTCGATGTTTCAGCCTTTGCCGGGTTTTTCGAGAAGATCGGCCAGCAAGCAGGTGAGCCGCCCGCCATCATGGAGCATTTTGCCACCCATCCCGATCTGGACTTGCGCGCGCAACAGGCGCGCGATCATGGGAATACAGGCCCGATCCGCCCCGTGTTAACCCCGGAGCAATGGTCGGACCTGCGCAATATCTGCGACAGCACGCGGCGGCTTTAGGCTTCGTCAGCGACCAGTTGTCCGTAGATCTCCGTGGTGAAGATGGCAAAGAAGGCCAGCACCAGTGAGGATACGACTGTGTTGATCGCCAGCAATGCACCGATGCTGCTTCCGACCACGCCGATAACGGCACCCGATACCATCATCGCCGCGAACAGCAGCGCGATCGTGCCGGTGAAGCTGAACGCGATCCGCCAGCGACGCCCGCGGCTCATCTCGATGCATCGCATCAGAGCCTCGAATCCGCGCCCCTCGATCACGATGACAGGGACCAGTACAGCGAAGATACCAAAGGCATAGATGCCCGGAAAAATCAGCAGCATAAGGCCGAGCCCGACCACCACGCCGACGACAATGGACAACAGGAACAGCGGCAGGATCATCTGGGCGGCGCGGTTGATATAGGCCATGGGGTGTGGCGGCGCACCGCGCATCACGTCCCACGCGGCCAGATGCAGCACCGCAGACAACGCGCTGAGGATGATCTGGCTGAACAGACCCCACAGCACCATGCCCGAGGTCAGGTTGATGACCGCTTCATCGCCGTCGCCCTGTATCGTCGCGCCATAGACGGTGTATTCAATCCCGAACAACACCGCCTCGATCACCGTCACGGCTACGATCCCGGCAAATGCCAGCGTAAAGAACAGCAGGAAGTTTTCACGCAACAGCGAGAATGCTCTGCGATACGCCAGCATCACGTTCATTCGAACGCCTCCGGCTTCATCTCGCGTGCCATGTGATCCAGCACGGCGTTGACGAATTTGGGTTCCTTTCCATCGGAAAAGAACGCCTTGGCCACATCGACATATTCAGTGATGACCACACGCGGCGGGGTGGAGGAGGCGAGGATCTCCGCCCCGGCGGCCCGGAACAGGGCGCGCAGGGTGGGGTCGATACGGCCCAGTGGCCAGCGTTGGACCAACGCGCGATCCGTCGCCTTGTCGATATCGCCCTGACGATCCAGCGCGTCGGACAGCGTCTTGCGAAACAGATCGACATCACCCTCGCTATAGGTCTCACCATCCAGTTCCGCCCCAAATCGGTGGGTTTCGAACTGCTCGCGCACCTCGGGCATGGGCTGGCCGGACTGCTCCATCTGGAACAGCGCCTGCACGGCGAACAGGCGCGAGGTGGAGCGCATCTGCCGCTTTTCCTCGCGGCTGGGTTTGGGAACGGGTCTGGGCATGTCAGGCAGTGTCCTTCGGTGCGGGCATTCCCGCCATGAGTATATCGTCGCGCGGGTCACCGACAGGGGCGGGCGCATGGTATTCACGGTCGATGGCAATCAGGTGAAGGGCGGCAATGGCTGCGCCCGCGCCCTTGTTCATCTGCGCAGGGTCCGCACGTTCGACCGCTTGATCCATGTTTTCCACAGTCAGGATGCCGTTGCCGATGCAAATCCCGTCCAGGCCCAGCAGGGTGATCGCGCGGGAGCTGTCGTTGCACACCGTCTCGTAATGGGTGGTCGCGCCCCGGATCACGCATCCCAGCGCGACGAAGCCGTCATAGCGATGCGAGCGGCTGACGAGGCGGATCGCGGTCGGAATTTCCAGCGCGCCGGGAACCTCGATCGCGTCGCAGGTCGCACCGGCATTCGCGATCGCGGTTTTCGCGCCTTCGATCATCCAGTCGGCAATGCCGCGATAGAAGGGGGCCGTGACCAGCAACAGATGCGGGGCAGGGGTCAGGCGCGGGGCGGCCATGCTGAAATGTTCCTCGTGGCTCGCCATGTCAGACCTCCTGACCCTTGTCCGGGATCGGTTGCGTTCCGGCGATGCTCAGCCCGTATCCCTCAAGCCCGACAACCTTGGGCGTGGCGGAGTTCGTGAGCAGAACCAGCTCATGCACCCCCAGCGCATTGAGGATCTGCGCCCCGGTCCCGTAATTGCGCAGCGTCTGGTGCGAGACTTCGTCACCCATCGCCATCTTGGCGGACATGTCGCGCAGCAGGACGATCACGCCGCGGCCTTCCTCCCCGATGATCTTCATCGCCTGTTCCAACTGGTGCGCGCGGCCCGGAACCAGCGCCAGCATATCCTCCAGCGGGTTTGCGGAATGCATCCGCACCTTGACCGGGCCGGAGGTGACATCGCCCTTGGTCAGCGCGATATGCTCCGCCCCGCCGGTCACGTCCGAGAAGACGCGCAGGGTCCAGTCGCCGCCGTATTCCGATGTGACATCGCGGGTCGCGATCTGCCGCACCAGATTGTCATGTCGCCGGCGATAGGCGATCAGGTCGCTGATGGTGCCGATTTTCAGCCCGTGCGTCTGGGCGAAGCCGATCAGATCGGGCAACCGGGCCATTTCGCCATCATCCTTCATGATCTCGCAGATCACGCCAGATGGGTCGAGCCCGGCAAGTCGGGAAATATCGGTCGCGGCCTCGGTATGACCGGCGCGGATCAGAACGCCGCCCGCGCGGGCGCGCAGGGGAAAGACGTGGCCGGGCGTGGCGATGTCCTGTGGGCCGCTCTCGGGGTCGATGGCGACCTTGACGGTCTGCGCCCGGTCGGCGGCGGAGATGCCGGTCGTCACCCCCTCACGCGCCTCGATCGAGACGGTGAATGCGGTTTCGTGCCGCGAAGAATTGCTCTGCGCCATCATCGGCAGGCCCAGTGCGTCCAGCCGTTCCCCCGACAGGGTCAGACAGATCAGCCCGCGTCCGTGCGTCGCCATGAAGTTGATCGCGGCGGCATCGGCATGAACGGCGGGGATCACCAGATCCCCCTCGTTCTCACGATCCTCATGATCGACGAGGATAAACATCCGCCCCGCCTTGGCGTCGGCGATGATATCCTCCACGGGGGAGATGACGTCGGCGTAGTCGGTCATGTGCCGTCCTTCAGTTTCTGGCCTGAATGTCGTTCAGGCGGGCGACATAGCGCGCCAGCGTGTCGATCTCCAGATTGATCATATCGCCGGTCGTGACGTCACCCCAGGTGGTTTGTTGCTTTGTGTGGGGAATGAAGTTGATTCCGAAATCGCAGCCATCGACATCGTTCACGGTCAGCGAGGTGCCGTTCAGCGCGACGGAGCCCTTGGGCGCGATGAACTTCGCCAGGTGCACGGGCGCGCGCAGGGTGACGCGGGTGCTCTCCCCCTCATCCTCGATGCGGATCACCTCGGCCAAGCCATCGACATGGCCTGAAACGATGTGCCCGCCCAGCTCGTCACCGACCTTCAAGGCGCGTTCCAGGTTCAGCCGCTTGCCCTCAGCCCAGGTGCCGGCCGTGGTCTTGTCGATGCTTTCGGCGCTGATGGTCACGTCGAACCAGTTCTGGCCGGCGGCCGCCCCACGGTCCACCACTGTCAGGCAACAGCCGTCACAGGCGATGGACGCGCCCAAATCTATTCCCTGAACGTCATAGCTGGTCGCGATGCGCACATGCAGATCACCCCGCATTTGCGCAGAGGCGACCCGTCCTATATCCGTAACGATACCGGTAAACATTGCACCGTGCCTCACTATCTGCCGTCTTCGGGATCGACAGCTATGCCCGGCACGCCCGATTGGCAAGATGATTGGCACGATGACCGACGCGTGCAGCACCGCAATCATGCGTGTCTCGGCAGGGGGATGACGGCCAGAATATGCGACATTTTCTGCTTCTTCAGGGGCCGCACGGACCATTCTACGCCAATTTGGCCGACAAGTTGCGGATCGCCGGGCATGAGGTCTGCCGCGTCGCCTTCAATGCCGGTGATTGCTTCGAATGGGGGCGCAGGCCGGGCCTGCTGCGCTATCGCGATCCGCCGAATGAATTTCCCGACTGGCTGAAGACGCGGATCGCGGAGCGCGGCATAACGGACCTGATCCTGTACGGCGATCACCGCTGGATGCACCGCGCCGCCGTCACGACCGCGAAACAGGTAGGTACACGTCTGCATTTTCTGGAGGAAGGCTATCTGCGGCCGCACTGGATCACGTATGAGCGTGAGGGTGTGAACGGGGGGTCGTGCCTGATGAACATGACGATCGAGCATGTTCAGGCCCTGGCAGACGCCATCCCCGATCGCGATCGCCCCGCGCCGGACCAGTGGGGCGCGATGGGGCGACACCTGTTTCATGGTCTGCGTTATCATCAGGCCGTGGCGCGCGGGGCGCGGGACTGGCCTGCCACACCTGCGGCGCGTGATATCCCCCTGCGGCAGGAGGGCCGCCACGCCCTGCGCGCGCTGATCGACCTGCCGGCCCGCGCGCAACGCCGTCGCTGGGCGGAACGGCGTCTGCACAACAGCGGCGCGCCCTATCACGTCGCATTGCTGCAACTGGGCCATGACGCTTCGGTACAGGCGCACAGCCCCTATTCGGACATGACGAGCTATATGCAGGACGTTGCCGCCGCCTTCGCGCAGGGGGCTCCCTCCCACCACCATCTGGTGTTCAAACTGCATCCCTTCGAGGATGGGCGTGAGGGGTTGCACAAGGTCGCACGCCGGGTAGCGGTCAATTCGGGCCTGACAGGCAGGGTGCATCTGCTGGAGGGGGAGCGTCTGGCCTCCCTTCTCGACACGGCGGACAGCGTGGTCACGGTCAATTCGACCGCCGCGCAACAGGCGCTGTGGCGCAATCTGCCGGTTCACGCCTCGGGGCAGGCCATCTTCGCGAAGCGGGGGCTGGTCTCGCAGCAATCCTTGCGCGACTTCTTCGCGGACCCGATGCCGCCCGATCACGACGCCTATCTGACCTTTCGTCGGATGCTGCTGGCCACGTCGCAGATCAAGGGCGGGTTCTATACACGGTCGGGCCGCGCCACCTTGCTGCGCGCTCTGGTGGACCGGATCCTGGCGGAGGAAGGGCCCTATGCGGTTCTGGACCGCGACCTTGCGGCCACAGAGGCGATCATTCTCCCACTGCGTCGGGGCGAACGGGCATAAAGCGTTTGGACCGGGCGATGCGCACACGGTAGGGTGCAGGCAGACCGGCATCAGCCGGCATGACACCGGACGGGCAGAGGATTTTCGCATGGTATTTTCCACATCGCGTGGTCTTCTGGCGCTGGGCGTCCTGATCTTTCTTTCCGCCTGCGACAGCCTGCCCCGATCCGGCCCCACGATCGACGAAATCACCGCTCAGCCCACCGATGGAAGCCCTGCGGTCGAAATCGTGCCGATCACTGAAGAAATCGCCCGCCTGACAAGGCTGGACGAGTCTCGCAGCTTCTCCCCCGCGTTCCAGAATGCATCGGTCGAGAATATCGAGCTGATCCGCCCTCTGGACGTGCTGAACATCACCGTCTGGGAAAGCGGGGAATTTCCGCTCTATGGCGGGGCCGGTGGCGGGGCCTCGGGTCTGGTGGACATGCGGGTCGGGCTGGATGGCACGTTCTTCATGCCGCAGGTCGGAACCGTTCGTGCGGCGGGCAAGACGATCGAGGGGCTGCGCCGCGAATTGACCGCGCGCATCGCCCCGATGACGCCGGAACCGCAGGTGGAACTGCGTCTGGAATCCTCGGGGACCAACACCGTTCGCATCTTCGGAAGCGAGGGCGCGCTGGGCGAGGTTCCCATCGGTCCCGGCACGCGCACCCTGACCGGCCTGATCGCGAACGCGCCATCCGCGGGTGTCAATCCGACCATTTCGCAATTGTCCATCCGGCGAGGTAATCTGGTCGAGCGGGTGTGGGTTTCGGACATCTTCAACGACCCCACACTGGATATCGCGCTGCGCGGGGGCGACGTCATCAATATCGAGCGTGATCCGCGCAGCTTCATCGCCCTGGGTGAACTGGGTGCGCAGGCACAGGTGGAATTTACCGGGCGCGACATCTCCCTGATGGAGGCCCTGGCCACGATCGGCGGCCTCAACAGTTCCACCGCCGATCCACGGGGGGTCTTTGTTCTGCGTGAGGAACGTCCGGAGGTCTATCAGCGCATCACCGGCCAGGCCACCGACGGTCCGGTGCGCACGGGCTACGTGATGGACCTGACCAAACCCGCCGCGTTCTTCGTCGCCTCGAACTTCTCGGTCCGCGATGAGGATATCATCTTCGTGTCCGAGGCACCTTACGTGCAGTTCCTCAAGATCATCGGCTCCATCACACCGCCGATCACCAGCGTGAATTCGACCGCCCAACTGCTGACCGGCGGTCTGGGCGGCTGACGCGTGCGCGGCGCGGGCGTGGACGACCTGCGCCGCCTCGGCGTGCTTTCGCTGGGATTCTGGCGGCAACGCTGGCTGCGCGATGCGCTGCGCGGGCAGGGCTGGCAGGTGGTCCCCGGCTGGCAGGACTGCGAGGCGATCGGTGTCTGGGGGCGCGGGGGCGTGGCCGCGCGCGGTATCGCGATGGCGCAGCGTCGCGGCCTTCCCCTGCTGACGATCGAGGACAGCTTCCTGCGCTCGATCCATCCCGGGCATGGTCCCGCTGCTGGCCTGATCCTCGATCCCGGTGGCGTGCATTATGACGTGACCAGTGACAGCCGGGTCGCGGCGATCCTGAACGCGGGCCCCGTGCCGGATGGGGATACGGCAGATGCGCTCGACCTGCTGCGGCACCATCGTCTGTCGAAATACAATCACTGGCCTGATCTGCCCTGTTCTGATTTGGCACATGGGGCCGTCTTGCCCGACCGCTTCGTTCTGGTCGTCGATCAGGTTGCTGGCGATGCGGCGCTGTCGGGGGCCGGGCGGGCGGATTTCGCGCAGATGCTGGCGGTCGCGCGCCAGCGCAATCCCGAAACGCCCGTTCTGGTCCGACCCCATCCATCGGGGCGGGGATTGCTGACGCCCGCGCCCGCGCTGCCCCTTGCCGTGAACCCCTGGGACATCTGGTCGAGAGTGAGTGAAGTGCACGTGCATTCCTCGCAATTGGGGCTGGAGGCGATCCTCGCCGGTCATCGCCCAGTGGTGCACGGACGCCCGATCTATGCCGGATGGGGGTTGAGCGAAGATTTGCATCCCCCCGCCGGACGAACTGCCCAACTGGACATGGCGCAGTTGTTTGCCGGTCTGATGCGCGATGCCAGCATCTGGCCCGATCCCGTGAGTGGCCGGGACCGTGGCCTGTTGCGCGCGGTGGAGGATTTGGCCGCTGTGGTGGAGGCGCATCGGCGCACGACGGGGCGCAGCAGATTGCGCAACGTCTCGGCCTGGAAGCGCGCCCGTGTGGCACGCATGCTGGGACGCACAGGTGCGCCCGTCACAGTGGGCTGGGGGCCAGATCCAACGGCGGATGCCAGGATCGAGGACGGCTTCATCCGCTCCCGCGGTCTGGGCGCGGCGCTGGTGCCGCCGGTCTCTCTGATCCATGATCGGCGCGGCATCCATTTCGACCCGACGCGCCCCTCGGATCTGGAGGCGTATATCGCTGCCAGCACCGACCTGCCAGCGGCGGCGCTGCGCCGTGCTGCCAGATTGCGTCAACGGCTGGTGGCCGGGGGCATCGGAAAATACAATCTGTCCGGGCCGTTTCCTGCATTGCCGCAGGGCCGCCGTATCCTGATCGCGGGACAGGTGTCCGGCGATGCCTCCGTCCGCTGCGGCGGCCCGAACGTGACCGATGCCGATGTGATCGCGATGGCACGTGAGGCGGAGCCGGACGCGGTGCTGTTGTACAAGCCCCATCCGGATATTGTCGCGGGTCTGCGCAGCGGCGCGCCAGCAGAGGGTGCCGACATGGTCGTCGGTCAGGTGCCCCTGCCGGCCCTGCTCGACCAAGTGGAGGGGCTGTGGACGAACACCTCCCTCGCCGGGTTCGAAGCGTTGTTGCGGGGGGTTCCGGTCACGTGCCTCGGCCTGCCGTTCTATGCCGGATGGGGGCTGACGGACGATCGCGCCGACATCTCGGTTTCGCGGCGAAGGGCCCGCCCCGATCTCGATATGCTGACCCATGCCGCGCTGATAGATTATCCGATCTATATCGACCCGCAAACGCTTCGCCGTTGCGGCCCGGAACAGGTCGTGAGCTGGTTGGAGGCAGGAGGGATGGAGCCTTCTGTGCCGCTCGCCGGACCGGGGCGAATGCTGTCGCGGCTGGTCAGATACGCCACTCGGACATGACGTCAGGCCCGATGGGCGTGCTGCGCACCAGCGTCCAGCGCGCCATGTCGGGCAGCGGCTCATCCGGCAATGCCGCGATCGAGGCGAGTGCCTCAGCGCCCATCACCAGTCCGGCATGAAAATAGACGAGCCGGTCCACCAACCCGGCGCGCAGCAGCGAGGCGGCCAGCCTTCCACCTCCCTCACACAACACGCGCGTGACGCCGTTTTCTCCCAGCAGGTCCAACAGGCCTGCCGGGATCAGGGCGCCGGTATCGTCCGTGGGACAGGCGAAGGTCAGGGCACCCAACCCCTCCCACGCCTTGCGCCGCGTCCGGTCGGCATTGCGCCGGTGCATCAGCCAGACCGGCTGCGACGGTATACTGCGGGCCAGCCGTCCCGTCAGGGGCAGGGACAGACTGCCATCCGCAATGACGCGCAAGGGGCCGGCATCGCCCAGACCCGGGATCCGCACATCCAGCATCGGATCATCCGCCCGCGCGGTACCGGCACCGATCAGCAGGGCATCGCTCTGCGCGCGCATCAGGTGCACCGCTGTGCGGGCCTCCGGCCCGGTGATCCACCGGCTTTCCCCGCGCGCGGTGGCGATCCGGCCATCCAACGAGGCGGCCATTTTCAACGTGACGAGCGGTCTGCCCGTGGCCTGTCGCATCAGGAAGCCTGCATTCGCCTCACGCGCGGTGTCGGCCATATCGTGGGCGATGACGACCTCGACCCCGGCGGCGCGCAGCCTGCGCAGTCCCTCACCCGCGACGCGTGGGTCGGGGTCCTGCATCGGCACGACCACACGGGCCACACCGGACGCGATCAGGGCATCGCAGCAGGGCGGGGTGCGGCCATGATGGGCGCAAGGCTCCAGGCTGACATAGGCAGTGGCGCCGCGTGCCGCAGGGCCGGCCTGCGCCAGTGCGATCGTTTCCGCATGTGGCCTGCCGCCCGGCTGGGTCCAGCCGCGCCCGATGATGCGGTCCCCGGCGACAATCACGCATCCCACAGCCGGGTTCGGCCAGGTCCGACCCAGTCCGCGCTGTCCCAAGCTTATCGCGTGGATCAGATGGCGGCGATCCCCCTCAAGCATCCGTATCGGGTTCGGGGGCTGGTGGACGTAATTCCTGCACGAAATCCTCGAAATCGTCGGCTTCCTGGAAATTCTTGTAGACGCTGGCGAAGCGGACATAGGCAACGGTATCGATCCGGGCGAGCGTTTCCATGACGATCTCTCCGATCGTGTCCGAGGCGATATCGCTGTCCCCCATGCTTTCAAGCCGCCGCACGATGCCGCTGATCATCTGATCGACCCGCTCCCCCTCGATCGGGCGTTTTTGCAGGGCGATGCGGATCGAGCGTTCCAGCTTGTCCCGATCGAACCCCTCACGCCGACCGTTTTTCTTCACGACCACCAGATCGCGCAGCTGCACGCGTTCATAAGTGGTGAAGCGCCCGGCGCAGGCAGGGCAGTAGCGTCGCCTGCGGATTGCGACGTGATCCTCCGCCGGACGGGAATCCTTTACCTGAGTTTCGGTATTTCCGCAAAAAGGGCAGCGCATGTGGCGAACTCCGTCCAGCAGTGCAGATTTGGCACTGCGAGCCATCGGTGGTGGTTCGTGCTACTTTGCCTGCCATGCCTAGGGGTGGCAAGGGTTCACGCGCGGATGCCCCTCAAATACCGGATGCCGAACCCGTGGTCCGGCATCCGATTTCGCGGTGCTTAGGGCGCCTCAGAACGTTTCGATCTGAAGTTGCGCCGCGCAGGTCTGCGGCCCGTAGGTGCCGATCCAGATATCGTAGGTGCCGCTGGCCGGGTTGTTGATGTGCAGCAAGGCGTCGTTCGCGCTGCTGCCGTTGCTGTCATCGTCGAAGAACCAGTCGCCATCGCCATCGTTGATCAGCAAAACGCTGTCGCAATTGCTGACCACACGCAATTCGAGGCTGTAATTCGCATCCTTGTAATAGTTCAGTTCGAAGTCGGGCGACTGTGCGACCCATCCCGTGGGGGAGACGCCGTTATATGTGCGGATACCGCAGCGCGAGACATCGGAACTGCCGCCAGCCGTAACATTATAGTTCTGTGCCGAGTATAGCTGTGTCGCCGAAGCATTGATCGTCGGCCCGGAAAATCCAATGTTCGGACAAGCATAAGCTGCCCCGGCGATGAAAGTCATGGCGGCGGTGGCCAATAATGTCTTGAGCATTTTTCTGTCCCCTCGGTCAGGTGCGGTATATTTCGCGGGCATAATGCGTTCTGAACGTCGTTTCATGCAAGCAATACTGGATCGCACACCTTGTCCGCCCATTGTAATCTGCATTAATGGGATGCGGTAAATTACTGTTCTTCCTGTGTTTTACAGGCGCCTGCGAAGTGTACATGAATTCGCAATATGCAATCGTCTAGATCAGCGTCACCACGACTTTGCGTTCGTGCGGGGCCGAACGATGCTCGAACAGGTATAGCCCCTGCCATGTGCCCAGCGCCAATGCGCCACCTACGATGGGAACGTTCAGGCTGACGGGCAGCACCGCCGCCTTGATATGGGCTGGCATGTCGTCCGGCCCCTCGGCACGATGGGTCAGATAGCGCATCGCGGGATCGTTCGCGTCCGGCACCATCCTGTCGAAAAAGGCTTGCAGGTCGCGGCACACGTCGGGGTCGGCATTTTCCTGTATCAGAAGGGAGCAGGAGGTGTGCTGCACGAACAGGGACACCAGCGATGCCTTGCGTCCGTGCCTTTCGACCAGTGCCTGCACATCAGGCGTGAACTCGGTCAGACCGGCACCGCGTGTGCGGATCCTCAGCGTTGTCTGCATCGTCTTTCCCTCCTCAAACAGGCATCCTATGGAACGGCCCCGGCGTGATGCCGTTGGTTCACAACATTAAAACGGAGAGATCGGCATGAGTGACAGGGTTCTTTTTCTGACAGGTGCATCCAGCGGGATCGGCGCGGCAACGGTTCGGGCCGCGGTCGATGCCGGCTGGTCCGTCGGCATGATGGCGCGCAGTGAGGACAAGCTGGCGGAGATGGCCAGCGAATTCGGCGCGAGCGTGCTGGCGCTGCCCGGCGATGCGACCGAGTACGAACAGCAGGTCGAGGCCATCGGGCGGACCGTGCGACATTTCGGAAAGCTCGATGCCGCATATGCGAATGCAGGCACGGGTCTTTCCTCAGCCGGCACCGAGAACGGCGATACGGATGAGTGGCACCAAATGATCCATATCAACGTGCTGGGGGTTCTGTGGACGGCGAAGGCGGCCATGCCGCACCTCAAGCGGACCCAGGGCCATATGGTCATGACGGGCTCGGCCGCCGGGCGGCGCCATATCGCCGGATCGGTCTACGGCGCGTCGAAATGGTTCGTCCATGGCTATGGCGGCAATCTGGCGGCGGAAATGAAGGAATGGGGCGGTCGCTGCACGGTCATCGCGCCGGGGATGGTCGATACGCCGTTCTTCGATGAGGGCAAACCGGACAAGTTGCAGTCGCAGGATGTCGCGAATGCTGTTGTCTACGCGCTCGACCAGCCTGCGCATGTCAACGTGAACGAGATATTCCTGACCCCCACCGATTGATCTGGCTTTGCAAGAAATCGGCGGGTCGAAAGCTGTGCGCAGAACGTCAGCCATTTACGGCAAAAGTGACGCATCCATCAGCCTGAAACGGGGCAGGGGCATCTGGCCCCCGCCCCGAAAAAGTTACTGATCGAGGAAAGAACGCAATTTGCGGCTGCGCGACGGATGCTTCAGCTTGCGCAGGGCCTTCGCCTCGATCTGGCGGATGCGTTCGCGGGTCACGCTGAACTGCTGCCCGACCTCCTCCAACGTGTGATCGGTGTTCATGCCAATGCCGAAACGCATTCTCAGCACACGCTCCTCACGCGGGGTCAGTGATGCCAGAACCCGCGTCGTCGTTTCCTTCAGGTTGCCCTGAATGGCGGCCTCCAACGGCAACATCGCGTTCTTGTCCTCGATGAAGTCGCCGAGCTGCGAATCCTCCTCGTCCCCGATCGGAGTTTCGAGCGAGATCGGCTCCTTGGCGATCTTCTGGACCTTGCGGACCTTTTCGAGCGGCATTTGCAGCTTTTCCGCCAATTCCTCGGGCGTCGGCTCCCGACCGATTTCGTGCAGCATCTGACGGCCGGTGCGGACCAGCTTGTTGATCGTCTCGATCATATGAACCGGGATACGGATCGTGCGGGCCTGATCGGCAATCGAGCGGGTGATTGCCTGCCGGATCCACCAGGTCGCATAGGTCGAGAACTTGTAGCCGCGGCGATACTCGAATTTGTCCACGGCCTTCATCAGGCCGATATTGCCTTCCTGGATCAGGTCGAGGAATTGCAGGCCCCGGTTCGTGTATTTCTTGGCGATGGAGATCACCAGCCGCAGGTTGGCCTCGACCATTTCCTTCTTGGCCTGACGGGCTTCTTTCTCACCCTTCTGAACCTGCTGAACGATGCGGCGAAATTCGGGAATATCGACGCCGATATAGGTGCCGACCTCTCCCATTTCAGCGCGGACGTTCTCGACCTTTTCACGGTGGACGGAGGCGAGGGTGGACCAGCCACGGCCCTTGTTCTCACCCACACGGTCCAGCCAGCCGGGTTCCAGCTCGGCACCGCGATATTCAGCGATGAAATCCTTGCGGTTGATCCGCGACAGGTCCGACAACTTCACCATGTCGCCGTCCAGCGACATGATCTTGCGGTTGATGCCGTAGATCTGGTCCACAAGGGCCTCGATCCGGTTGTTGTGCAGGTGAAGCGAGTTCACCATCTCGACGATTTCGGAGCGCAGGCGCTGATAGTCCAGTTCCTGTGAGGTGGAAAACGTGCTGGCCTGGTTCAGCGCGGCGGACATGCGGTCGTCCTGCATGGCGGCCAGACGGGTGTAGTCACTCGCGATCCGGTCAAGCGTTTCGAGGACTTGCGGCTTCAGCTGAGCCTCCATCGCGGCCAGCGACAGGTTGGCCTGTTCGTCCTCTTCCTCGTCGTCCTCATCCGTGGTTTCGGTTTTCTCCTCCTCGGATGCATCATCTGTGGAATCGGTCGGGGTCGTGACCTCGCCCTCTTCCTCCTCCTCCAGCGTTTCGCCGAAAGTGGTCTCCAGGTCGATGACGTCGCGCAGCATGATGGCCTCTTCCATCAGCTCCTCACGCCAGATCGTGATGGCCTGGAAGGTCAGGGGGCTTTCGCACAGGCCCAGGATCATCGTGTTGCGGCCCGCCTCGATCCGCTTGGCGATCGCGATCTCGCCCTCGCGGCTCAGCAGTTCGACGGATCCCATCTCACGCAGGTACATCCGCACCGGATCGTCGGTGCGATCCAGTGTTTCGTTGCTGGCCGTGGTGGTGGCGATTTCGCGGCTGGTGGAGGCTTCGGCGTCGCTGGGGGCCTTGGCGTCCTCTTCCTCGGCTTCCTCCGGCTCGATGACATTGATGCCCATTTCGGACAGCATCGCCATCACGTCCTCGATCTGCTCGGACGAGACCTGATCGGGGGGCATCACCGTGTTAAGCTCGTCGTAAGTGATGTATCCACGCGCCTTGGCCGTCGTGATCATCTTTTTCACGCCGGCCTGGCTCATGTCCAGAATGGAGCTCGATCCGCTCTCCTGATCCTCGTCCTTGCGTTGTTCGAGGTCGTTTGCAGCCATGATGCACTCCGTCAAACCGTGCCGTTCCATACCCGAATCAGGGCCGAATCAGCGAAATATCCTGCACGATACTGAATCGATACTGATTCGGCCCGTGCTGCTTTAGCGTTTCTTTATCCAGACCTGCTCCGCGATTAAACGCGAAAGATGGTCTGACAATTCCTGTTCACCGCCGGTTTCGGCGTCTTCGTCCCTGTGACCGCGCAACGCCCGGTCCCGTGCAAGGCTGGCCTGTTGCAGCCGCCAGGTGACACCCTCGTCGGCAACACCATGCAGATCCTCCTCTGCGTCGCGCACCTCATCGCGGATGCCCATCTCGGCGGTCAGCTTGGCCATCTCCTCCAGAATCGCGGCCTGTGCGACCGTTGCGTCGGCCTCGGGGGCCAGATGTCGCGCGACCCGGACGTTGCCCAGCGTATTCAGCCGTTCCCGTGCGTCATAGCCGATTTGCGCCATCGTCGCTTCTACAGCCGCACTGGCATCGTGATGTAGGGGGCTGGTCAAATGAAACAAGAGCACGTCGCGCACTGTGATAAGATCGGCACAGGCCATTGGCAATCGTTCCAGCGATGCCTCCAGCTTCAGCGCTATGTCGGGATGGTTCAGGCATCCCGCGATGATCGCGCTTTCGCGCAGGCGCACGTGATCGTCCAGCGCGTGCGCCTCACGCGCCAGGAACGAGGCACGAGCCCCGGCGCTGGCCGGTTCGGGCGCACCCTTGGGCCGCCAGGGCACGCCCTTTCCAAACCCGCCGCGCCGATTCCGATTGCCGCCGAACAGGGCCTGCCGTTTTTCGCGCAGGGCGGCGGCGTAATGATTGCGGATCGACGGATCCTCGATCATTTGCAGCAACTTGCGCAGGTCCGCGTCCAGTGCCGCGCGCCGCTCGGGGCTGTCAAAGACGCGGCCCTCCGTCTCCCGCTCCCACAGCAATTCGACCATAGGGCGGGCCCCGTCGAGCAAAGCGTGCATTGCGGATGCGCCGCTTTCGCGGATCAGGTCGTCGGGGTCCTGACCGGCAGGCATCATGCAGAACCGCAGGCTCTTGCCCGGTTGCAGCATCGGCAGCGCCACGTCGATCAGGCGCTGCGCGGCGCGGATGCCGGCCTTGTCCCCGTCCAATGCGATGACCGGCTCATCCGCGATCCGCCACATCAGCGCCAGTTGCCCCTGCGTGATCGCGGTGCCGAGGGGGGCGACCGCGTGGCCAATTCCAGCTTGCGCCAGCGCGATCACATCCATGTAGCCCTCGGCCACCACCAGCGATTGCGTCTTGCCCGCAGCCTCACGCGCGGGGCCGTGATTGTAGAGCGCGCGCCCCTTGTCGAACAGCTCCGTCTCCGGTCCGTTGAGGTATTTGGCCCGGGCGTTCGGGTCCATCGCGCGCCCGCCAAGGCTGATCGCGCGGCCCCGCGCGTCGCGTATGGGAAAGACGATGCGGTCGCGGAACCGGTCATAGGGATCACCGCTGTCGGGCTGGGCCGCCACGCCCGAGGCGACGATGTCCTTCGCGTCGATCCCCTTGCCGCGCAGATGTTCGAACAGAACGGTGCGGCCCGCGGGGGCATAGCCGATCTCGAACCGCTCGACGGTCTGCTTGCTCAGGCCGCGACGGGCGATGTAATCGCGTGCGGCGGCGGCCTTCGCACCGGAAAGCTGCCCGCGATAGAACTTTACCGCCATTTCGACGATGTCGCTGAGTCCGGCGCGTTCCTGCGCCCTGGCGACGGCCTTCGGATCGCGGGCGGGCATCTGCATTCCGGCCTCACGGGCGAGGATCTCGACCGCTTCCATGAAGCTGACATTCTCGGTTTCCTTGACGAAACCGATGGCGTCACCCTTCGCATGGCAACCGAAGCAATAGTAGAAACCCTTGCGGTCATCGACGTGGAACGAGGCGCTCTTTTCCTGATGGAACGGGCAGGCGGCCCACATGTCGCCCTTGCCCGGATTCGACTTGCGGCTGTCCCACGTGACCTTGCGCGCGGCAACGGCGGCAAGGGACGTGCGCGCGCGCAGTTCGTCGAAAAAGGAGGGTGGAAGGCTCATCCCCCCAATATCGGCTTTCGCGCAAGGATCGGCAAGATGCCTCGGCGCGAAGTCTTCTCGACGAGGCTGCGATTCAACAGGGCTGCGACCGGTCATGCCGATCCAGGACCAGGATCATCCAGCCCAGCATGATGCCGTTCAGGACATGCCACAGCCAATGCACCCCCAATGGCACCACCGCGCAGATCGCCGGGTCCAGCGACCGCACGATCAACGAAACCGCCAGCACCGCCGCGCCGATCAGCAGGCCGCGCCCGGTCCGGGGCTTGCCCGGCAGCAGCCACAAGCCATAGCCCGCGATCAGCAGCGCGGTGGGGATGTAGCCCTCGGACCCGTTCAGCCCGCCAGTCACGGCCGCGATGCCGCTTGCGATCACGGCCGAAAAGGGAAGGAACAGCGCCACCGCGACGAACCCGGCCCACCGGGGGAGGTCCAGCATGCGCACCGTCGCCAGCCACAGATATACCAGTATGAACAGCAGGATCGGAAACACATCCGCCGCACTGGCCCAGCGCGTGGCGAATGTATGGAACATGAACGATCCGACACCGATTGTCGCCAGTATGACCAGCAGCAACCGCGCACCGGGATCCGCCCGATCCCGCACCATGCGCCACACCACGACCGCCGCGATCAGAAACGCGGCGTTCGTCACGGCATTGGCAGGCTCGGACCAGAAGCTGAAATCCGTGCGCTCGCAGTAGTTGTCGATCTGGGCTGACCAGTCCATGTTGTTCCCCATCCGGCTGTGCCGTACCATGACTTGCTGACGAGGACACGCAAATGAAAATCACCTGGCTCGGCCATTCCGGCTTCCGTATCGAGATCGGCGATCAAATCCTGCTGGTGGACCCATGGCTCGCCGACAATCCCAGCTTCGCCAGCGCCGAAAGAGGCCGCGCGATCACCGGCGCGACCGCGATCCTGCTCAGCCACGGTCACGGCGATCATTCGGCGGATGTTGTGGGCATTGCGAAGGAACTGGACATTCCCGTCGTCGGTATCTTCGATTTGATGAGCTGGTGGGAGGAGAAGGAAGGCATCTCCACCATCGGGTTCAACAAGGGGGGTACGGTCAAGCTGGGCGATGTCGCGATCACCATGGTCAACGCGACCCATTCGTCCAGTATCTCCACCCCCGATGGGCCGCGCTATGCCGGGGGCGAGGCCGGCTTCATGATCGCGGGCGAGGGCAAGACGATCTATTTCTCGGGCGATACGGACGTCATGGTGGACATGGCTGTGTTTCAGGCGCTGCACCATCCGCAGATCGGCATTCTGGCCGCCGGGGGGCACTTCACCATGGATATGAAGCGTGCCGCCTATGCCGCGAAGACGTTCTTCGATTTCGAAACGGTGATCCCGTGCCATTACCAGACCTTCGGCCTGCTGGAGCAATCGGCGGATGTCCTGCGCGAGGCCTTGCCGGATGTGAATGTGATCGAGCCGGAGGTGATGCGCCCGATTACCCTTTAGGCCGCTACACTTCAGATCGAATGATTGCCGGGGTCAGCGCGGCCTGCGGCGTCCGCCCCGCAGGGGGTTTGCCGGGCATGGCGAACTCCCGCCTTTCCACCGGGCATTCCGGCCTGTAAACCTGCGCCCGAACCACGGGAGCATTCGAGATGGCACTGAGCCGAGGCCAACAACTGCGCTATTGGGGGATCGGCGCCCTGATCTTCTTCGCGTTCCTGTGGTTTATAGGGGATACGCTGCTGCCGTTTCTGGTCGGCATGACCATCGCGTATTTCCTGGACCCCGTGGCGGATCGGTTGGAGCGGGCTGGATTTTCCCGCTTGTGGGCGACCGTGGTGATTACGGTCGGCGTGCTGCTCGGCGCGATGATCGTTCTGGTTCTGCTGATCCCGGTGGTGATCGACCAGACCCAATCGCTGATCGCTGCCGCACCCGGCTATGCCGAGACGTTGCGCAATTTCCTCGAAGAACGTTTCCCCGATTTTCTGGAGGAAGGCTCGGACGTGCGCGACGCCATCGACAGCACGACGGAAACGATCCGCGCGCGCATTCCCGACATCGCCAACTCGATCCTGGCATCCGGCATCGCGCTGCTGGATTTCGTTCTCCTTCTGGTCGTGGCGCCTGTGGTGGCCTTCTACATGCTGATGGACTGGGATCGCATGGTGGCCAAGATCGACGGCTGGCTGCCGCGTGAGCATCGCAGCAGCATCCGCGCGCTCGCCCGGCAGGTGGACGACGTGCTGGCGGGCTTTGTGCGGGGGCAGTTGACGGTATGCCTGATTCTGGGGACCTTCTACGCCGTGGCGCTGACCCTGATCGGCCTGCAATTCGGGCTTGTGATCGGCCTGTTCGCGGGCCTGATCAGTTTCATCCCCTTTATCGGCTCGATCATGGGAGGCATGGTCAGTATCGGCGTGGCCCTGTTCCAGTTCTGGGATCAGCCGCTGTGGATCGCCGCCGTGGCCGCTATCTTCGCGCTGGGTCAGGCGGTCGAGGGGAACGTTCTGACGCCGAAGCTGGTCGGCGGGTCCGTCGGTCTGCATCCGGTCTGGCTGATGTTCGCGCTGGCGGCCTTCGGCGCGCTGATGGGCTTTACCGGATTGCTGATCGCGGTGCCCGTCGCAGCCGTCCTGGGGGTGCTCGCACGGTTTGGACTGGAAAAATACCTTCAGGGCAGCCTGTATCGCGGGACCGAGGGGCGGGACGAGGATTTATGAGCCAGCTGCCCCTCGACCTGCCGCACAGACCCGCGCTGGACCGTGAGGCGTTCTTCGTCTCCGCCTCCAACGCGGCGGCCCTCACGATGGTTGAGGCCTGGCGCGACTGGCCCGGTGGCAAACTGGCGCTGACCGGGGCCGGTGGCAGTGGCAAGACTCACCTTGCCCATGTCTGGGCAGCCGGTGCCGGGGCCGTGGTGGTGGACGCCGTGGACCTGCCGCAGTCCGATCTGCCCGCGCTGGCTGAAATCGGGGCCGTCGCAGTCGAGGATGTCGATCACATTGCCGACCTGCCCACCCCGCGTGAGGCGGAGGCCGCGCTGTTTCACTTGCACAACATGCTCTCCGGCGCGGGGGGCAAGCTGCTGGTCACGGGCAAGGGCGCGCCTGCGCGCTGGCGCATCGCGACCGCGGATCTGGCCTCTCGGCTACACGCGGCGGGGCTGGCGACGTTGGGCGCGCCGGATGATGCGCTGATCCACGCGGTGATCGTCAAGATCGCCAGTGACAGGCAACTGGACCTCGACCCGCGCCTGCCGCCCTTTCTGGCGCTGCGGCTGGACCGCTCGCTCGCCTCGATTGCCGGGGCGCTGGCCGAACTGGATCGGCAGGCGCTGGCGGTGCAGCGGCGCATAACCGTGCCCTTCGCCCGGCAGGTTCTGGGGCTGTGACGCTTTTGCTCCCCCGTAATATCCCCGCCGCAGGTTGCGCATGCCGGACAGGGTATTTGTCCGGGGTAATTATCGCATAGCCTTCCTCCGCCCACTGGCGAAGCGCGCCTCGATGGGCTAGAGGTCGCGCCGACCGACATGAGGAAACCCGATGGCCCGTTATCTCGTCACTTCCGCCATTCCGTATATCAACGGCATCAAGCATCTGGGCAATCTGGTGGGCAGCCAGCTTCCCTCGGACGTTTTCGCCCGCTATCTGCGGGCGCGGGGTCACGAGGTGATGCATATCTGCGCCACGGACGAGCACGGCTCCCCGGCGGAGCTGGCCGCGCAAAAGGCAGGCAAGCCGGTTGCGGAATATTGCGCCGAGATGCACGAGGTTCAGGCCGAACTGGCCCGGGGCTTCCGTCTGGCTTTCGACCATTTCGGGCGCTCGTCCAGTCCGCAGAACCACGAATTGACGCAGCATTTCGCGGCTCAACTGGCCAAGCAGGGCCTGATTGCCGAGGTTGTGGAGCATCAGATTTATTCCGTCACAGACGGCCGTTTCCTGCCCGATCGCTATGTCGAGGGGACCTGTCCCAATTGCGGTTTCGAATCCGCGCGCGGTGACCAGTGCGACAACTGCACCAAGCAGCTGGACCCCACCGACCTGATCAATCCGCGATCCACCATTTCGGGCGCCACCGATCTGGAGGTGCGTGAGACGACGCACCTGCACCTCAAGCAAAGCCAACTGCGCGCCGAGCTTTCCGACTGGATCGAGGGCAAGCATGACTGGCCGTTGCTGACCACCTCGATTGCCAAGAAGTGGTTGAACGACGGCGACGGCCTGCAGGATCGCGGCATCACCCGCGATCTGGACTGGGGCGTGCCGGTGCCCGATCTGCCGGGCAAGGTTTTCTACGTCTGGTTCGACGCCCCCATCGCCTATATCGCCGCCACGGCGGAAAAGTTCGACGATTGGGAGCGTTGGTGGCGCACGGACAAGGGCGCCGACGACGTGACCTATGTTCAATTCATGGGCAAGGACAACGTGCCCTTCCACACCCTCAGCTTTCCCGCCACGATCATCGGATCGGGTGAGCCGTGGAAGCTGGTCGATTACATCAAGTCCTTCAACTACCTCAACTACGAGGGCGGGCAATTCTCCACCTCGCGCGGGCGGGGGGTCTTCATGGATCAGGCGCTGGGCGTGCTGCCGTCGGATTACTGGCGCTGGTGGTTGATGAGCAACGTGCCCGAAACCTCCGACGCGCAGTTCACGTGGGAGAGTTTTCAGGCGGGCTGCAACAAGGATCTGGCCGATGTGCTGGGCAATTTCGTGTCCCGCGTGACCAAGTTCTGCCGCTCCAAATTCGGCGAGGAAGTCCCCGACGGCCCGATGGACGAGACCGAGCAGGCCTTGATCGAGGAGTTGACCCGCCGCGTCACCCTCTACGAGGGGCACATGCAGGCGATGGAGTTTCGCAAGGCCACGGCAGAACTGCGCGCGATCTGGGTCGCGGGCAACGAATACTTGCAGGAAACCGCCCCCTGGGCCGTTTTCAAGCAGGATCCGGTGCACGCGGCGGGGATCATCCGCCTCGCGCTGAACCTCTGCCGTCTTTACGCCGCGCTGTCCGTTCCGTTCATCCCGGACGCCGCCGCGATGCTGGCAGAGGCGCTGAACACCGACCTCGACTGGCCCGATGACATGGCATCGGCGCTCGACACGCTCAAGCCGGGGCATGCGTTCAGCGTGCCTGAAAACCTGTTCGCCAAGATTACCGACGAGCAGCGCGAGGAATGGCAGCAGACGTTCCAGGGCCGCTGAGGTGGCACCGCACAATTTGTAACCGCACAATTTTGCCCGTGCCCCAAACCGGGATGTGGGCGTAAGACCGGGGTGGCGCGCACGATCGTGCGTCGCACCACAGCCGCGAAGCAGCCTCAGCGCAGTCCCGTTTCAGGGCGTCTTCCGGCCCGAAGTCGAGGACGATACGTGCAACAATCCCCCCCAGGCGGCGCCCTGCCACACCCCGCCCGAGAGCAACCGGACAATGCACGCGGACTGGCGTGGATGTTCTTTTCCGTCGTCACCGCCTCAGCCATGTCGGTTGCGGTGCGCTATGTCGCGGCGGATGTGGACAGCCGCATGGTCGTGACCTTGCGCGCAGGGGTCACGACATTGATAATCCTTGCAGTTCTGCCGCTGATCTGGCGCAAGCTGCGCTTTACCTCACCCCGCGACCATCTGATCCGGGGGGCGCTGATCGGGTTCTCGACGCATCTGGGATTCTTCACGCTGGTGCACTTGCCCTTGGCGACATCGACAGTGCTGTTCTTTACCGCTCCGATTTTCGCGACGATCCTGGCGGCGGTGTTTCAGGGGGAACGTGTGGGCCCGCGCAGATGGGGCGCGGTTTTGGCGGGGTTTGCAGGGGCTCTGATCATTTTACGACCGGGTTTCATCGGCTTGGAGGTCGCGATGCTGACGGCGCTCGGGTCCTCCCTGCTGTTCGCCATCGCCCTGTCGATGAGCCGCCGCATCGCGCGCGTGGACGGTGCGCTGTCCGCGTTCGTGTCCTCAGTGGTGGTGACGCTGGTCATCAGCGTGCCGATCGCGTTGCCTGTCTGGCAGATGCCGCACGGCTCCTCCGCGTTGATCGGACTGGCGGTTCTGGTGGTCTGCGGTGCCGCGCGGAATGTCGGGGATATTCAGGCCTATCGCTATGCCGATGCGGGCCTGCTGGCACCCATCACCTACCTGCGGCTCGTCCTGATCGGCGGGGCCGGATACGTTCTGTTCGGAGAAGTTATCGACAGCTATACCGCAGCCGGTGCGGCGATGATTGTGGCGTCCACGCTCTATATCGCGCACCGCACCCGCGTAACCGCCTTAAGGGCGAGGTCGTCAGCGTCGTAGCTTTCCCGCAGTTCCGGGTGGCGCGCGCTGACAGGTGACTGCGCCGCGATACTTGGCGTTGCTCCCCCCGGTTGAGTGCCGGGGTGCATTCCGCCGCGAGGATTGAGCGCGAAGCGCACGCCCGATGTTGCCCCTCACCCCCGGGGACCTTAGGCTGCGGCGACCGTTTCCGGAGGCCCCATGAGCGATTCCAATTACCAAGTCCTCGCGCGGAAATACCGCCCCGAAACCTTCGCCGATCTGATCGGGCAGGACGCCATGGTCCGCACGCTCAAGAACGCGTTCGAGGCGGACCGCATCGCCCATGCCTTTCTGATGACGGGCATTCGCGGTACGGGAAAGACGACCACCGCGCGGATCATCGCCAAGGGGCTGAACTGCATCGGGCCGGACGGGCAGGGTGGCCCCACGACCGAACCCTGCGGTAAATGCGAACCGTGCATCGCCATCGCCGAGGGGCGCCATGTCGATGTGATGGAGATGGACGCCGCATCGCGCACCGGGGTCGGGGACATCCGGGAGATCATCGATTCCGTGCGCTACCGCGCTGCTTCGGCCCGATACAAGGTCTATATCATCGATGAGGTGCACATGCTCAGCACCTCCGCCTTCAACGCGTTGCTCAAGACGCTGGAGGAGCCGCCCGAGCATGTGAAGTTCATCTTTGCCACCACGGAAATCCGCAAGGTGCCTGTCACCGTGCTCAGTCGATGTCAGCGCTTCGACCTGCGGCGGATGGAGCCAGAGCAGACCATGGCCTATCTCGCTCAGATCGCGGGCAAGGAAAACGCCGAAGTGGCAGAGGACGCGCTGGCCCTGATTACCCGGGCCGCCGAAGGGTCGATGCGCGACGCGCTGTCCTTGCTGGATCAGGCGATCGCCCACGGGGCGGGCCAGACCACCGCCGATCAGGTGCGCGCGATGCTGGGGCTGGCAGACCGGGGCAGGGTGCTGGACCTGTTCGATACGATCATGCGGGGCGACGCGGCGGGCGCGCTGGCGGAACTGTCCTCGCAATACGCCGCTGGCGTCGATCCGCTGGCCGTCATGCGCGATCTGGCGGAGGTGACGCATTGGATCAGCGTGGTAAAGATCTCACCCGAGGCAGCCGAGGATCCAACCGTCACGCCGGACGAACGCTCGCGCGGCCTGGACATGGCGGAGAAGCTGCCGATGCGCGCGTTGTCACGCGCGTGGCAGATGCTGATCAAGGCGCTGGAGGAGGTCGCCGCCGCGCCCAACGCGATGATGGCCGCTGAAATGGCAATCATCCGCCTGACCCACGTGGCCGACCTGCCCAGCCCCGAGGATCTGGTGCGCAAGCTGCAAAATAGCGGCGCAACGGGCGGCGGCGTGGCGCAAACGACCTCCGCTGGCAATGGTGGTGGCGGCGGGGGCGGCAGCGGTGGCGGAATGACCGCGCGCGCGGCGCTGGGCGGCACCCCTGTCATGCGCTCCGTCTCGCAGACCGTGGCATTGGCGGAGGCGGAGGAAAACCCCCTCGCACGCTATGCGCAGTTCGAGGATGTCGTCGCCCTGATCCGCAAGCGGCGCGACATGCAGTTGCTGGTTCAGGTGGAACGCTACGTTCGCCTCGCCCGCTACAGCCCTGGCCGGATCGAGTTTCAGCCGACGGAGGATGCACCGCCGCAACTGGCCTCGGTTCTGCAACAACGTCTTCATGCGTGGACGGGCGTGCGCTGGGCCGTGACGCTGGTGTCCGAGGGCGGGGCCGAAACGCTGGCGGAAACCAACGCCGCCCTGGCCGATACGATGGAGGCGAAGGCCCGCGAGCACCCGTTGGTCCTGGCCGCGATGCAGGCTTTCCCACAGGCGCAATTCGTGCGCATCCACGTGCCGGAGCCTGAGGAGGACATCAACGAGACGGTCGTGCCGATCGATCCGGACGATGTCGATGACGATTGGGCACCGGTCGATCCGTTCGACTGAACCCGCCGCCGGTTGCGGTGCCCCGCATTGGTTGTTACATCGCAGCACGCAGCTTACCGAAAGTGTCGAAATGGCCGAGACGACCGAGGGTCGCGCACGCGCGAAAACTCTATCCCCGATCCGGGGTCTGGCGCCGTTCCTCGCCCCCTATCGCGTCTGGATCATCGGCGCGGGACTGGCGCTGACGTTCACGGCCGCGCTGACGTTGATCCTGCCCCTCGCCGGGCGTCGGGTGATCGACAATTTCCTCGCCGAGGACCTGGGCCGGATGGACGCCTATTTCGCGGCGGCTTTGGGCATCGCCGCGCTGCTGGCGGTCGGCACGGCGATCCGCTACATGCTGGTCACGATCATCGGGGAACGTGTCGTCGCGGACATTCGCAAGGCGGTCTATGATCGCGCCATCGGCATGTCGCCGGTCTATTACGAGCGTCTGATGACGGGCGAGGTGTTGAGCCGCCTGACCACCGACACGACGCTGATCCTCTCCGTCATATCCTCCAGCGTTTCGGTGGCGCTGCGCAATGTGCTGACGCTGTCGGGGGGGCTGGTGATGATGCTCTTCACCTCGACCAAGCTGACGGTCGCGGTGCTGGTTCTGGTGCCGCTGGTGATCCTGCCCATCGTCCTGCTGGGGCGTCGCTTGCGCGGACTGGGGCGTGAAAATCAGGATCGGATCGCCGCCAGTTCGGCGCAGGCCAGCGAAACGCTGATGGCGGCGCAGACCATTCAGGCCTACACGCATGAGACAGCCAGCCGCACCGCGTTCGGACGGTTGACCGATGCCGCCCTCTCGTCCGCGCAGCGCCGGATCAAGGTGCGTGCGGCCATGACCGCCATCGTGATCTTCCTCGTCTTCGCGGGGGTTGTCGGCGTGCTGTGGCTGGGTGCGCGCGATGTGCGTGCGGATACCATGACGCCGGGCACGCTGTTCCAGTTTCTGATCTATGCCATTCTGGTGGCCGGCGCGGTGGGGGCCCTGTCCGAAATCTGGGGGGAGCTGATGCGCGCGGCAGGCGCGACGGAGCGTTTGATCGAATTGTTGCAGGCCGAGGATCCCGTGCGCGATCCGCAGAATCCTGCGCAGCTGCCTGCCCCCCGCGGCGCGGTGGCGTTGCGCGACGTCTCGTTCCACTATCCCGCCCGCCCGACGGTCGCCGCCCTGTCTGGGGTGACGCTGGACATCTCACCGGGTGAGACTGTCGCCATCGTCGGACCCTCCGGCGCGGGCAAGACCACGATCTTTCAACTGCTGCTGCGCTTCTACGACCCCGATGCCGGAACGGTCGAGATGGACGGCGTGGACATCGCAACGCTGGATCGCACGCAGATGCGCAGCCGTTTCGCGCTGGTGCCGCAGGAACCGGTGATCTTTGCCGATTCCGCGCGTGAGAACATCCGCTTCAGCCGCCCCGACGCCACGGATGCGGAGGTTGAGAGCGCGGCGCGCGCCGCCGCCGCCCACGACTTCCTGCTGGCCTTGCCCGACGGGTATGACACCTATGTCGGGGAACGGGGCGTCATGCTGTCGGGGGGGCAGAAGCAACGCATCGCCATCGCCCGCGCGATCCTGCGCGACGCACCGGTCCTGCTGCTGGATGAGGCGACCTCCTCACTCGATGCGCAAAGCGAACGCGCGGTGCAGCAGGCCGTGGATGAGCTGTCGCAGGGCCGGACCACGGTGGTGATCGCGCACCGACTGGCGACGGTGAAGAAGGCAGACCGGATCGTGGTGATGGAGGGCGGCCAGATCGCCGCCATCGGAACGCACGATACGCTCATCGCGCAGGACGGCCTGTATGCACGACTGGCCCGCTTGCAGTTCACGGACGGACTGAACGACATCTGACCCGGAATCGGTCCCGCTGCGTGGCCTTGCGAACTTCCGCGCAAAACGCATTCCCGGTAGGGCCGCCTCACGGAAAGGGGCACCTGCCGCGAGGGATGTGCGCTTTTGACGCGGCGTCTGGCTTGTGTCACCGTAATTGCTGAGCATTCTGCATCGCAGCAACGATGACCGCAGACAATGCGGCACGTACAATAAGTGGAGGGATACGGACCATGACGAACATGTCGACTCTTGCCGACAAGATTGCGATCGAACAGGCAATGCCGATCGAGAAGCGCTGGACGGCCAGGACGGTCTACGAACAGCTGGCGCAGACCGCGCAGACCCACGGCAACCGCCCAGCCACGACATTTCAGATCAAGTCCGGTCCCAAGGACAAGGCGGAAACCCACACCTGGGCGCAGCTACTGGGCAAGGTTACTCAGGCCGCGAACCTGTTTCGCAGTCTGGGGGTGGGTGACGACGATGTCGTGGCCTATCTGCTGCCCAATGCGAACGAGGCCGTCATCACCTTGCTGGCCGGGGCCACGGCGGGGATCGTGAACCCGATCAATCCCCTGATGGAGCCGGAGAAGATCGCCTCCATCCTGCGTGACACCAATGCGAAGGTTCTGGTCACGCTGGCACCGATGCCCAAATCCGACGTCGCCGAACTGGCCGCGCTGGCCTGCGCCGAGGCACCCAACGTCGAGACCATCCTCGAAGTCGATCTGACCCGCTACCTGTCACCGCCCGTCTCGTGGATCGCCAAGCTCATCCGGCCCAAGGCGGTGCGCGGGCACGACGCGAATGTCCTGAACTTCAACGCCGAAATCGCGAAGATGAATGCAAAGGCGCTGGATTTCGCGGAACCGCAGAACGACAAGATTGCCGCCTATTTCCACACCGGCGGCACCACCGGAATGCCCAAGATCGCGCAGCACCGTCATTCCGGCATGATCTACAACGGCTGGGTCTCGACCGAGATTCTGTTCTCGGAAAAGGACGTCCTGCTGGCACCGCTGCCGCTGTTCCACGTCTTCGCCGCCTATCCCATCCTGATGACGGCGGTGGTGTCGGGCGCGCACATGGTGATGCCGACCCCGCAGGGCTATCGCGGTGACGGCGTGTTCGACAATTTCTGGAAACTGGTGGAGCGGTACAAGGCGACCTTCATGGTGATGGTTCCGACCGCCGCCGGTGCCCTGATGCAGCGCAAGGTCGATGCCGATGTCTCCAGCCTGAAATATGCGTTGTGCGGGTCCGCACCGCTGCCGGTCGAGTTGTTCCGACGCTTCGAGGAGGCCACGAACGTGCGGATCCTCGAAGGATACGGCATGACCGAGGCGACCTGCCTGATCTCATGCAATCCAGCCACGGGGGAGCGCAAGATCGGCTCCGTCGGACTTCCGTTTCCCTATACGGACGCGAAGATCCTGCACTGCGACGATAAGGGCGAGATCATCAAGGAATGCGGAACGGACGAGGTTGGCGAAATCTGTATCTCCAATCCGGGCGTCGTCGTCGGGGCCACCTACACGGACAGCTCGATGAATGTCGGGCTGTTTGCCGGCGATTTCCTGCGCACCGGTGATCTGGGCCGGATCGATTCGGATGGCTTCGTCTTCATCACCGGCCGGGCGAAGGACCTGATCATCCGGGGCGGTCACAACATCGACCCCGCAACCATCGAGGAAGCCCTGTCGGGTCACAGGGAGGTCGCCTTCGTGGGCGCAATCGGTCAGCCCGACGCCCATTCCGGCGAATTGCCCGCCGCTTATGTGGAGCTTGTGGCGGGTGCGACAGTCACCGAGTCCGCGCTGATGGCCTATGCCGAGGAACATATCGGGGAGCGGGCCGCGATTCCGAAACACCTCGAAATCATGGCCGAACTGCCGAAAACCGCTGTGGGCAAGATCTTCAAGCCCGATCTGCGCGCGTCCGCCATCACCCGCGTGTTTGACAAGGCCCTGCGCGATGCCGGTGTCGAGGCGCATGTCACCCGCGTGTTCGAGGATAAGAAACGTGGTCTGGTGGCCGAACTGGTGGCAGACAATGCCTCCGTCACGGATGACGGCGTAAGGCAGGCACTGGGCAACTATTCGCGCCCGTGGCAATGGGCGGAATGATCCGGGCCTGACCTGTCCGGGCCTGAACTATCCGGGGCCTGATCTATCGGGGGCAGTCATGGCTGCCCCCGGAATCATTCGCCCTTGCGACACCGTTCGCCCTGTCCCACAGGCGGATCACCTAAACGCCTCGCCTGCCGATCGAGGGGCCCCCGAACATCAGGGGTCCGCAATCGCAACGGAGCATCAGATCGCGCGGATCGTATTTCACATCTGAGAAAAATGGTGCTGCCGGTGAGATTTGAACTCACGACCTCTCCATTACCAATGGAGTGCTCTACCCCTGAGCCACGGCAGCGTTGGCGCGTCTTTTATCCGATTCACCCCGGTGCGCAACCCCAATCTGGACCAATCCGCAGAACGTCACTATGTCACAGGTCATGAGCAGCAAGGATACCCGATCGGAAGAGACCAAACGCGCCGATGCCGCCCGTGCGGAACGGCTGGCTGAGCAATTGCGCGCGAACCTGCGCCGACGCAAGTCGCAGAGCCGGGCGCGCAAGGCGGCGGACGTCGACCCCCCCCGATCCGACAATCCCGCCCCCAAACAGGACTGAGAGAGGCCGACATATGGACAAGATCATCGTGCGGGGGGGCAATCGCCTGAACGGTCGTATTCCGATAGCGGGTGCGAAGAACGCCTGTCTGACCCTGATGCCGGCGGCCCTGCTGTCGGCGGAGCCGTTGACGCTGACCAATGCGCCGCGCCTCAGCGACATTCGCACCATGACGGAACTGCTGCAATCGCTGGGCTGCGAGGTGGCGAGCCTTCAGGACGGTCAGGTTCTGGCGCTGGGGTGCAAGCAGATCACGAACCACACCGCCGATTATGACATCGTGCGAAAGATGCGGGCCTCGATCCTGGTGCTCGGGCCTATGCTGGCGCGTGACGGTCATGCGGTCGTGTCGCTGCCCGGCGGCTGTGCCATCGGTGCGCGGCCCGTGGATCTGCACCTCAAGGTGCTGGAGGCGATGGGGGCGCAGATCGACCTGCGCGACGGATATGTCCATGCCACCGCGCCCGACGGCCTGAAGGGTGCGGAGTTCACCTTCCCCGTTGTGTCCGTCGGTGCGACGGAGAACGCCCTGATGGCCGCGACCCTGGCCCAGGGGACGACCGTCCTGCACAACGCCGCGCGGGAGCCGGAGATCGTGGACCTCGCCCGCTGTCTGATCGCCATGGGCGCGCGGATCACGGGTGAGGATACCGGCACCATCACCATCGAGGGCGTTGAGAAGCTGCACGGCGCCACCCACCGCGTCGTCACGGATCGGATCGAACTGGGAACCTACATGCTGGCCCCGGTGATGACCGGCGGTTCGGTCGAGCTGCTGGGCGGATCGCGTGTATTGGTCGGAAGCTTCGCCGACAAGCTGGAGGAAGCGGGCGTCACCATCGAGGAAACCCCCGAAGGCTTGCGCGTGACGCGGGAGGATACTCCGCTCAAGCCGCTGCACGTCGTGACGGAGCCGTATCCCGGATTCCCCACCGATCTTCAGGCGCAGATGATGGCGATGCTGATGCTGGCAGATGGCGAAAGCGTGCTGGAGGAGCGGATCTTTGAAAACCGCTTCATGCACGCCCCCGAATTGCAGCGCATGGGCGCGAATATCGTCGTGCGCGGCGGCACGGCACATGTGCATGGCGGTGAAACGTTGAAGGGTGCGAAGGTCATGGCCACCGATCTGCGGGCATCGGTTTCTCTGATCCTCGCGGGATTGGCCGCGAAGGGTGAAACCGCGATCAGCCGGGTCTATCACCTCGACCGCGGATATGAAAACGTCGTCGAGAAGCTGTCCGCATGTGGTGCCGATATCGAACGGGTGACGGAATGAACGGAGAAGATGCAAGTTTCGCGGACGGGCAGGAAAGCCCCCTGCGGTTGATGGCGGCGGATGCCGACGATCTGCGCGTGATGTCGGCGTTGTGTCAGGACGCAGTTGCGCAAACGGCGGAGACGTCGTGGAATGTCAGTCGTCGGGAATTTGCCCTGCTATTGAACCGGTTCCGTTGGGAATATCACGTCGGTCGCCCCGGCCAACCGGCCGAACGCGTGCAATCGACGCTGGTGATCAACGATGTGAAGCGGGTGCGCGCGAACGGCGTCGACCCTAAGGACCGCGATCTGGTCCTGTCGCTGCTGGAGCTGGAATTTGCGCCGACGCAGGACGGGCAGGGCGTCCTGACGCTCGTCCTCGCCGGGGATGGTGAGATCGCGCTGGATGTCGAAAGCCTCAACCTGACGCTGACCGACGTGACCCGCCCGTATCTGGCCCCCTCACGCAAGGCGCCCGATCACAAGCTATAAGGCTTCGGCATATCGCGCGCCAATTTGCCGGGTTGAGAAGCGACCCTCCGGCGGCTAAGCCAGACATGCAACAAGACGAGCGACCCATGCCCCAGTTCCTATCCACCACCGATCCCGATTTCGAAACGAATTTCAGGGCGCTTCTGGGAATGAAGCGTGAGGCGGATGAGGACGTGGACAAGGCCGTCGCCGCGATTATCGCCGACGTCCGCGCGCGCGGCGATCAGGCCCTGATCGACTACACCGCCCGTTATGATCGCCTGACGTTGACGCCTGAAACGCTGGTCTTTTCCGTGGAGGAGATCGACGCGGCCATCGCCACCGTACCGCCGCAGGAACGCTCCGCGCTGGAATTGGCCGCCGCCCGCATCCGCGCCTATCACGAACGGCAGCGCCCCGAGAATGCGCTGTGGACTGATGAGGCCGGTGCGCAGTTGGGGTGGCGCTGGACCGCCGTGTCCGCAGCGGGGCTTTATGTTCCCGGCGGACTGGCCTCCTACCCCTCGTCGGTGCTGATGAACGCCATCCCGGCGCAGGTCGCGGGGGTGGAGCGGTTGTGCATCTGCGCGCCGACACCGGACGGGGTTGCGAACCCTCTGGTTCTGCTCGCCGCGCGGTTGGCGGGGGTGGATACGATCTATCGCCTCGGCGGGGCGCAGGCCATTGCGGCGATGGCTTACGGGACGGACAGTGTGCAGCCGGTGGACAAGATCACCGGACCGGGCAATGCCTTCGTCGCTGCGGCCAAGCGGCGGGTGTTCGGGCAGGTCGGGATCGACATGATCGCGGGCCCATCGGAAATCCTGGTTATCGCTGACGCGGACAACGACCCGGACTGGATCGCCGTCGATCTGTTGAGCCAGGCCGAGCATGACGAGAGCGCGCAGTCGATCGTGATCACGACGGATCGCGCGTTTGGCGAAGCGGTCGCAAAGGCTGTGGACAAGCGCCTCGAAACGCTGGAACGCCGCAAGATTGCCGGCAAGAGCTGGGCGGATTTCGGTGCGGTCATCACCGTGCGCAATATGGAGGAAGCTGTCGCGCTGTCCGACCGCATCGCGCCGGAGCATCTGGAGATCGCCTGTGCCGATGCTCAGGATATCGCGGACACGATCCGCCACGCGGGCGCGATCTTTATCGGCGCATGGACGCCGGAGGCGATCGGGGATTACGTCGGCGGGCCGAACCACGTGTTGCCCACGGCACGATCCGCACGGTTTTCGTCCGGGCTGTCCGTCCTCGATTTCATGAAGCGCACGACCCTCGCCCGTATGACGCCCGACGCTCTGGCAGCGATCGGGCCTGCGGCGGAAACCCTCGCCATCTCCGAAGGGCTGGAGGCGCATGGCCTGTCTGTCCGCGCCCGTCTGGAAAGGCTGAACACATGAGCCGTCTCACAAAAATCGAGTTGGACGATACGGGTCTGCCGCCCCCGACGGCTGAAATCGAGCAGGAACGCAAGGTCGCGCTGTTCGATCTGCTTGAGGAAAATTCCTTCGCGCCCACCGGCGCGCCGGACGGACCGTTTCACCTGTACCTGTCCATTCAGGATCGGCGCCTCGTATTCGATATCCGCGATCAGGACGATGCGGCGGTCGGGGCGTTTCACCTGTCCCTCAGCCCGTTCCGGCAGGTCATCAAGGATTATTTCCAAATCTGCGAAGCCTATTTCGAGGCGGTCAAACGACTGCCCCCCGCCCAGATCGAGGCGATCGACATGGGCCGCCGCGGGATCCACGACGAGGGCAGCCGCATCCTGGCAGAGCGGTTGGAGGGCAAGGTTCAGACCGATCACGCGACGGCGCGTCGTCTGTTCACGCTGATCTGCGTTCTGCATTTCAAGGGGTGATGGCTGACCGTCCGACATCTGTCCTGTTTTGCTGCGATCACAACGCTGTCCGCTCCCCCATGGCGGAGGGGATCCTGAAACAGCAGTTCGGACGCTCGATCTATGTGCAATCGGTCGGGGTGCGTCACGATCAGGAAATCGACGGGTTCGCGATCCAGGTCTGCTCGGAGGTCGGGGTGGAACTGGCGCGCCACCGTTCCCGGTCCTTCGAGGAAATGTCCGAGTGGGGCGACAATCTGGACGCGTTCGACCTGATTGTCGCTCTCAGCCCGGCCAGTCTGCGCCATGCGCATGAATTGACCCGAAATTCCGCCGTCGAGGTTTTGTACTGGCCCATCATGGACCCGACCGGCCTGGCCGAGGGGCGCGAGGAGCGGTTGGAGCATTACCGCACCGCCCGCGATCAGATCCTCAAACATATCAAAGAGCTCTTCGGAACAGCCTGAGCTTGCCAGACCCCGCATCCTCTGACTTCATGGTGTCGAGGCGGGAGGTCGAATGCGCTCCGCTCATGGGTTTCCGGTTGCTGCCAACCGGAAAATGCTGAGCGATCCTGATTCCGGGGGGTATGGATATGCCGTTCGATGGCAAGCGCATGATCCGGGGTGGCTTCACCCCGCTGTTCGGGGGGAACTGATCTGATGAGCTTTGAAACCTGGCTTGTCTTCACCGTGGCGTCCGCCGTCCTCGTGGCGATTCCCGGGCCGACCGTCCTGCTGGTCGTCAGCTTCGCGCTGGGGCAGGGCCGCCGGACCGCCTGGGCGACCGTGCCGGGCGTGGCGCTGGGTGATCTGTTCGCCATGGTGGTGTCTCTCGCAGGGGCCGGCGCGATCCTCGCCGCGTCAGCGACGGCGTTCACGGTGCTGAAACTGCTGGGCGCGCTCTATCTGATCTGGTTGGGGATCGGCCTGCTGCGCAGCGCGCCCAGGACGTTCGTGGCACAGCCCGCCACCGGGCGCAGGCTGTTTCGCAACAGCTTTACCGTGACGTTGCTGAACCCCAAGGGCGTTGTTTTCTTCATCGCATTCGTTCCGCAATTCATCGACGCGAACGGGCCGCTATTGGCCCAGACCGCGATCCTGATTGCGACATTCGTGACGGTGGGGGCCATTAATGCGACGCTTTGGGCGATTGCGGCCGGTACGATGCGCGACAGGCTGGCCTCGATCCGGGCGCAGCGCAATATCGCGCGGGTCGGTGGCAGCTTCCTGATTTTTGCGGGGATGGTCACTGCGCTGACGCGTCGCGCGGCGTAGGACTTGATTTCCCCGCATTTTAGGCCCATATCCGGCCTCGCGCAGGCAACCGCCTGCCCATGATTAACAACTCTGGAGTGAGCATGGCCAAAGAAGAGCTGCTTGAATTTCCCGGGGTCGTGATCGAACTTTTGCCGAACGCGACGTTTCGGGTGAAGCTCGAAAATGACCATGAGATCATTGCGCATACCGCAGGCAAGATGCGCAAGAACCGCATCCGCGTGCTGGCGGGCGACAAGGTTCAGGTCGAAATGACCCCCTATGACCTGACCAAGGGTCGGATCAATTACCGCTTCAAGTGATGGCGCCCCGATGCGCCTGACATTGGCGTCAGCCTCCCCGCGCCGGCGGGAGCTGCTGGCGCAGATCGGCGTCACACCTGACGCGATCATGCCCGCCGATATAGATGAGACCCCACAGCGTGGCGAACAACCGCGCCCCTATGCCCTGCGTCTAGCGCGGGAAAAGGCGGCGGCGGTGGATGTGCCGGGGCTGGTGCTGGCCGCGGATACGGTGGTCTCCGTGGGGCGTCGCATCCTCGGCAAACCCACCGATGCGGATGAGGCGGCGCGCTTTCTGACCCTGCTGGGCGGGCGTCGGCACCGCGTCATGACGGGTATCGCCTTGCGGCGTGCGGATGGCTTCGTTTCCGCGAAAACCGTAGAGACTTCCGTGAAGTTCAAGCGTTTGTCCGCCGCCGAACTGAACGCCTATATCGACAGTGGCGAATGGCAGGGCAAGGCGGGCGGATATGCCATTCAGGGAATCGGTGCCGCATTCGTGCCGTGGATCAGCGGCAGTTACACCAACGTGGTCGGCCTGCCTCTGACCGAGGTGGCGGGCCTTTTGAACGCGGCGGGATATCCGCTGAGCTATCAGGGGATTGCCGCATGAAGGGTCGCATTGTCGCCATCCAGCCCCGATCCGACGGCGCAGGCAATATTGCCGCCCTGATCGAGGATGGCCGGCTGGAGGATTTGCTGGTCGATCCGGCGGACGGCTCTGGCCTGCAACCCGGTGCGATCTGTCGCGGCGTGATGGAGCGTCCGCTCAAGGGGCAGGGCGCGGCAATCGTGCGCTTGCCCGACGGTCAGAAGGGCTGGTTGCGGGAGCCGAAGGGCATCTCTCCGGGCATGTCCATCCTCGTTCAGGTCTCCACCCACGCGGAACCCGGCAAGGCGATCCCGGTCACGCTGCGCCTGACCTTCAAGTCGCGCTACGCCATCGTCACTCCCGGCGCACCGGGCCTGAATGTCGCCCGCTCCATTCGGGATGAGGAAGAACGCGACCGGCTGGACCTGCTCGCGCGGGAGGGGATGCAGGGGGCCGAAGGGATCGGTCTGGTCCTGCGGACCTCGTGCGAGGGCGCATCGGATGAGGATATCGCCGCCGATATCGCGGATATGCGCCAACTGGCCGAGGCTGTTCTGGGCGATGAGGGCAAGGGCCCGGAATTGCTGGTGGACGCCCCGGATGTGGCCACACGGGCCTGGCGCGACTGGCCGCAGCCGGACATGGTGGCCGAAGGGCCGACCGCTTTCGACGATCACGGCGTCACGGATGTGTTGGAGGATCTGCGCGCGATCCGGGTCAACCTTGGCGGGGCTGCATGGATGGCTGTCGAGCCGACCTCGGCGCTGGTGGCGGTCGATGTGAACACGGGCGGCGATACCTCACCTGCCGCCGGGTTAAAGGCGAATTTGGCCGCGGTGGAGGCATTGCCACGCGCCTTGCGCCTTCGCGGTCTTGGGGGGCAGATCGTCGTCGATTGCGCGCCGATCTCCAAGAAACAGCGCCTGGATGTCGAGGCTGCGGCCCGCCGCGCCTTCAAGCGTGATACGGTCGATACCCAAGTGGTCGGCTGGACTCCTCTGGGCCATCTGGAGCTGCTGCGAAAGCGGGAGCGTCAACCCCTGCGGGAGGTAATGCCGTGAAGTGTCCGATATGCGGTCGCCCGCGCGACCAGAAATACCGTCCCTTCTGTTCGAAACGCTGTACCGACGTCGATTTGGCGCGCTGGCTGGACGGCAGCTATGCCATTCCCGACGAGGGGGCCGATACGGCGGAGAACACGCCCCCGACCCCGGTTTTTCGTGGGGACGATGTCTGATGCGGCAGCTTGTCAAAAAGCCTCTGGACACCCCGCTGGGCCTGTTCTAAACCCGCCTCACCCGAGGGAAACCTCACCCGATGCCCGGGTAGCTCAGGGGTAGAGCAGCGGATTGAAAATCCGCGTGTCGGTGGTTCAAATCCGCCCCCGGGCACCATTTCTTCATTTAGGCCTGTGAAATCCCCTAATACCCTTGATTTCGGCAGCATCCTGGAGGCTCAGGACGTGGGGGAATGCGCCGCGCTCACCACGTATGTGCCCGCCAGCTTCAGCAGACGGAACGCTGCAACGCCGTGCGGCGTGCCCATCAGCTGCGCAGGTGCGAGGACGTTGCCTAGTCTCAGCCTAACGATCGGAAGCGTCTTGTAAGGCAAGGTTTCAAAGTATCGATGAGTGGTAGGGGAAACTGCTATGATAATTCCAGCAACAAGACCAGAGCGGTCAGGCCCCTTGATCCTTCCCCTCCGTTGCGTGAAACACCTTCGTGTAGCGAGGGAGAGACGACGTGACCGATTTCGAGGCGACCAGGGCGATGTTCCACCTGCCGGACGGGGTGATCTATCTCGACGGAAATTCCCTTGGTCCCTTGCCGGTCGCCGCGCAGTCGCGGGTTGCGTCGATGATGCGCGACGAATGGGGCGATATGCTGATCACCGGCTGGAACCGGGCCGGATGGATGGCGCAGCCCATGGCGCTGGGTGACCGCATCGCACGCTTGATCGGAGCGGAGCCGGGTCACGTGGTTCTGGGCGATACCCTGTCGGTCAAGGTCTATCAGGCGCTTGCCTCCGCCTTGTGCATGACGGACCGGAAGGTGATCCTCAGCGACAGCGGCAATTTCCCCTCCGATCTCTACATGGCTGAGGGGCTGATCCGCATGTTGGGGCAGGGCCACGAATTGCGCGTCGTAGCCCCCGAGGAGGTCGAGGACGCGATAGACGAGACTATCGCCGTCACCCTGATCACCGAGGTGGATTATCGCACGGGTCGCAAGCATGACATGGCAGCCCTGACCGCCAGGGCGCAGGCGGCCGGGGTCCTCACCATCTGGGATCTGGCCCATTCTGCCGGTGCGCTGGCCGTGGATGTGGCGGGCGCCGGCGCGGATTTTGCCGTCGGCTGTACCTACAAATATCTCAACGGAGGGCCGGGGGCACCGGCGTTCATCTATGTCGCGCCGCGCCACGCGGATCAGGTCGTTCCCGCGCTGAGCGGCTGGTTGGGGCACGAGGCGCCGTTCGCCTTTGACCGGGATTATCGCCCGGCTGGTGGAATCGAGCGGATGCGGGTCGGCACCCCGTCGGTGATCCAGATGGCATCCCTCGACGCGGCGCTGGATATCTGGGACGGCGTCGATATGGAGGATTTGCGGGCCCGCTCCATCGCGCTGTGCGATCTGTTCATTGCCGAGGTCGAGGCGGCCACAGATCTCGTCCTCGCATCACCGCGGGACGGCGCAGCGCGGTTCGCAAGTCAGTTTTCGTCACGCCGAGGGATACGCCATCATGCAGGCCCTGATCGCAAGAGGCGTTGTCGGGGATTTTCGCGCGCCCGATATCCTGCGGTTCGGCTTTACCCCGTTGTATATCGGTGAGGCAGACGTGCGGCAGGCCGCGGCGATCCTGGCGGATGTTATGGACACCGCCTCCTGGGATCGCCCCGAATTTCACCGACGCCAAGCCGTGACGTGACGCGCCGCATTTGAGATGCTAGGCCTGAACCAAATCCGTGACGATACCTTGAGGATGACCCCATGAGCGCCGTTTTCGTACAGATCCGCTGCAAACCCGGTACGACCTATTCCGTCGCTGACGAATTGTATGAGCGAGAGATCGTGTCGGAACTGTACTCGACCTCGGGCGAATGGGATCTGCTGCTGAAGCTCTACCCACCCGAGGGTGCCGATATCGGGCACTGGATCAACGAGAACATCGCCAATATCGCGAATGTCGAACGGTCCATGACGACGCTGACCTTCAAGGCGTTCTGATCTCATCCTGCCTCTACGGGACCCGGACCTGCGGCGCAGTGTCCAGAATCGCGCCCGTGATATGATCCAGCGCGAAGGCGGCAGCGCCTTTGGCCCACAGCTGATCGTTCCATTTGTGCACGCGCAATTCCACCGGCCTGTCGCTTAGGTCGATCGAATTGGCCTCCATCATCTCGCTGACTTCGATGTCGTACAGATAGTCGTATTGTAGCTGCTCGCCCGACAGAATGATGAGGGCAGGATCGAAGATGTTGACGATATTCGCCAGCCCGATCCCGAACAAACGGCCCGCGCGGTGAAAGATCGACCTGGCGATGAGGTTGCCCGCCTTTGCCTCGTCAAAAAGGTTCTCAAGCCTGTCGTGATCCTGGGATGTATCGGCGGGGAGGGCCATCTCCGCCTCACGCAGCAGGGCGTAGTCGGCGAGGTAGGCCTCCAGACATCCGCGCTGCCCGCACCGGCACAATGCCCCGTCGGGCTGAATTTTCATGTGCCCAAACTCCACCCCGCGACCGCGCGTCCCGCGATACAGGCGGTTTGCGATGACGATGCCCATGCCCAGACCCTGTTCGATCGTCACCACGATAAAGTCGCGCTGCTCGCGCCCGACGCCGAACCACAGTTCCGCCAAGGCCAGAAGGTTCGCGTCGTTGTCGATTACCACCGGGCATTTCAGCGCGTCCTGTAGGCGTGCGCCGAGCGGAATCATCCGGCTGTCGAGGACGGGGGACCAATGCACCATCCCCTCCGCCGCGTTCACGAAACCCGGCAGGCCGACGCCGATGGCGGAGATATCGCTTCGGCTCAGATCGGCCTGGGTAAGGGCGCTGTCCAAAGCCCGCTCGATCAGCGCGAGGATTTCATCGGCACCGGCGTTTTGCAGCGGCTGCGATATCGCGGCTTCGGACAGTTGCCTGCCCTGAAAGTCGAGCAATACGAGTGTCGTGACGTTCGCGCCCAGTTTCAGCCCGGCGACGACATGCGCGTTCGGGCGTAGTTGAAGTTTGACACGGGGGCGCCCCCTTAGGGTTTCGGTCGAAATGGCCGCAGCTTCTTCGATCAGACCGCGCGCGATCAGGTCGGACGTGATTGCGGTCACGGTGGCTGGGCTGATCATTAGATCGCGGGCGATATCGATGCGCGCGATCTGCCCCTCGGCACGGATCTGCTGGAAAATCCGTGAGATCGCAGTTCCCTCATTCACGTTCCCCAGCGGTGCGCGGGGGCCGTATCCGTCACATGGATCGTTCATTTAATTCATGACCTTCATCAAATGCCGTATGGATATGGGAAGAATCTCGTCTAAATCGGGCGGTCATCTCGAAAATCCAGCCAGTTTATGAATGTATCACATGTTATAAATTTGACAGACAAATTAAATAGGCAAATGTTCGACCGCAGGATCACCTGTCGAATCGGCGAAGCAAAACAGTGGGAGCGGTATCATGTATCTGGGTCTGGACCTCGGCACCTCAGGCCTGAAAGGCGTCCTGATCGGGGATACGCAGGCTGTCATCGGGCACGCGACGGCCGCGCTCAGCGTTTCCCGGCCTCAATCGGGATGGTCCGAGCAAGAGCCGTCGCAATGGCTGCGTGCGGCGGAGGAGGTTCTCGACGCACTCGCCGCGAAACATGATTTGTCGGCAGTTAAAGGGATCGGTCTGTCAGGTCAGATGCATGGCGCAACCTTGCTGAACGACGCAGATGAGGTGTTGCGGCCCTGCATCCTGTGGAACGATACGCGGTCCCATGCCGAAGCTGCCGCCATGGACGCCGATCCCCGGTTTCGTGATCTGACGGGCAATATCGTGTTTCCGGGCTTTACCGCCCCGAAACTCGCCTGGATTCGGAAGCATGAGCCACAGATTTTTAATCGCGTTGCCAAGGTATTGCTGCCAAAGGATTATCTGCGGCTCTGGCTGACGGGGGAGCATGTCGCGGAAATGTCGGATGCGGCGGGAACCGGCTGGCTGAACACTGCAAAACGCGATTGGTCGGATGAACTGCTGCGCGCGACCGGGCTGGACCGCACCCGCATGCCGCGCCTGATCGAAGGGTCGGAAGTGTCAGGAACCCTGCGCCGCGAACTGTGCGCGCGGTGGGGGCTCAGCGCGGATACCGTTGTGGCCGGGGGTGGGGGTGACAATGCCGCCTCAGCCGTCGGAATGGGGGCCGTTCAGAACGGACAAGCGTTTCTGTCCCTCGGCACCTCGGGCGTGTTGTTTGCGGCGAATGACAGCTACTCACCCGATGCGGCCTCGGCCGTACACACGTTCTGTCATGCCTTGCCGGGTCGCTGGCACCAGATGGGCGTCATCCTGGCAGCGGGGGATGCGTTGAACTGGTTCGCGAAGGTCAGCGCAGCGAAGGCAGCGGATCTGACGTCGGCGCTTGGCAACGTGCAGGCCCCCGGACGCGCGATTTTTATGCCCTATCTGGGTGGGGAGCGTACACCCCATAACGATGCGCGCGTTCGCGGATCCTTCATCGGATTGGAACATGCTGCCGATCGAGCCGCTATGACCCGCGCAGTGCTGGAGGGGGTGGCATTCGCCTTTGCCGATTGTCGTGATGCCCTGATCGCAACGGGCACCACGCTGGAACGGGCGACTGCGGTGGGCGGCGGATCGTTGTCACCGCATTGGCTGCAAATCATGGCAAATGCGACGGGGCTGGCGCTCGACGTGCCGGTATCGGGGGATTTCGGGGGTGCCTTTGGTGCCGCGCGCCTCGGCATGATGGCGGCCGAACATGCGGGGGTGGAGATCGCGACGCCTCCGAACATTCATCATACGATCGAGCCGGATCCGGCACTCGCCTCGGCCTTCGCAGATGCGCATGCCCGTTATCGCGCCGCATCTGCCGCTATCAGGAGTCTGAGCATATGAGCTATTTCGATGGCATCGCCCCCATCGCGTTCGAGGGACCGGACAGCGCCAATCCTCTGGCCTTTCACCACTACGATCCGGATGAGGTCGTGCTGGGCAAACGGATGGAGGAGCATCTGCGCTTTGCCGTGGCCTATTGGCACAGCTTCGCCTGGGAGGGCGGGGATCCCTTCGGAGGACGCACTTTCGACCGGCCCTGGTTCGATGGCGGGATGGACGCCGCGCGAACCAAGGCGGATGCCGCCTTCGACATGTTTCGCATTCTGGGTGTGCCCTATTTCTGTTTTCACGATGCGGATATCCGGCCAGAGGGGGCGACCTTCGCGGAAAACTCCGACAACCTGAAGGCCATCGTCGATGTGTTTGAACAGAAGATGGCGCAAGGCGGTCCGAAACTTCTGTGGGGCACCGCCAATCTGTTTTCGCACCGCCGTTATATGAGCGGGGCCGCCACAAATCCCGACCCGGATGTCTTTGCCTTCGGAGCCGCCACGGTCAAGACCTGCCTGGATGCGACCCACCGTCTGGGCGGTGAGAACTACGTTCTGTGGGGAGGGCGCGAAGGGTATGAGACGCTGCTCAACACCGATCTGAAATCGGAGTTGGACCACCTCGCACGGCTTTTGCATCTGGTCGTGGATTACAAGCACAGGATCGGATTCAAGGGCACGATCCTGATCGAACCCAAGCCGCAGGAGCCGACCAAGCACCAGTACGATTACGACGTCGCAACGGTGTACGGCTTCCTCAAGACCTATGGATTGGAAGGAGAGGTCAAACTCAACCTTGAGCAGGGCCATGCGATTCTGGCGGGGCATTCGTTCGAGCATGAGATCGCGCTGGCGCAGGCACTGGGCGTCTTCGGCTCCATCGACATGAACCGCAATGATTATCAGTCCGGGTGGGACACGGACCAGTTTCCGAACAACGTGCCTGAGGTCGCACTGGCATATTATGAAATCCTCAAAGGGGGCGGTTTTGCCACCGGCGGCACGAACTTCGATGCGAAGCTGCGGCGGCAAAGTCTCGATCCGCAGGATCTGATCGCCGCGCATGTCGGCGGCATGGATATCTGCGCCCGAGGGTTCAAGGCGGCCGCGGCAATGTTGGAAGACGGCGGGTTGGAAGCAGCCCGCGTCGACCGCTACGCAGGTTGGAACGGCGCGGACGCGCAGCACATGCTGTATGACGCTACCCTTGAGGACATCGAAAGTCGGGTACTGAACGATGGTATCAATCCCGAACCGGTATCGGGTCGTCAGGAACAGTTGGAAAACTGGGTGAACCGCTTCGTGTGAAGCGGGTGGACAGCGCCCGCCACGGACGCGTAAGCAATCCCCCTATTCGTCCGTTCGGGGGGGGACATGAGTTCCAGGAGCAGAAGAAGGAAGGTTCTGACCCAGCGTGAGATCTGGCGCCTTGTCCGGTTTCTGACCGTGGGCGCTGCGGTGGCGTTGACCTATTCGCTCTTGTTCACGGGATTGCGAACGACGGGAGCGAACTTGTGGGAGTCCAATGGAGTCGCGCATGTCGGTTCCGTCACTGTGCAATATGTCGCGCACACTCTCTGGACGTTCCGCAGCAGGCTGCTCGACCATCGCCAGCAGGCGCGTTTTGTCGGCGTCATCCTGTTCGGTTTCGGGTTCAGCTTCGCAGTTACCACAACGATCTCTCCCACAATGGGGTGGCCGGATTGGGTTTCGGTTCTGTTGGTCGTCTTTCTGCTGCCCGTCTTCAATTATGCATTGTACAGATTCTGGGTGTTTCCGCAGCGAACCCGTTAGTTTCGAATCGATGCGACGGCATCGGCATCTATGCTGCGACCGTCCTCCAATTTCAGGACCGGACCCGACGCAGTCATCCGAGCCTCTTCAACCCGTGAGTGGACGAAGGGTTGTGCCAGCAATCTGTCACCGTTGGCCACCGCGCTTCGCAATTCAAAATCATACAAGCCGTGCGGCAAGTCCCGACCCGTTGCCAGGGTGCCGCTCCATGCTCCGCCGGAATATGCTTGATCCGCTACGATGTCGCCCATCGCGTCGCGCACAACCAGACGCGCCCCGGCTGGCGGCGGCGCATCAAAGTTCAGTTCCACCGGCGCGCCCGAATAATGTGCCTGTCCCAGAACCGACACCGATTTTCCCAGCCACGCCGCAAGTCCGTTCGTGTCGTTCGCCGTCAACGCCGCCGTCAGGTTGTCGAGCTTGGTGTTTGTCTCGATCTGCTGCTCGACGGAGGTGAATGTGGCAAGTTGTTCCACGAACTGTGTCGATTCCATGGGATTAAGGGGGTCCTGGTTCCGCATCTGCGTGGTCAGCAGAGTTAGAAACGTCTCGAAATCCGTTGTCGGGGAGGATTGCGCGGGCGTGGCCGCGCCAGCGGATGCAGGTTGTGCCGTTCCAGAAATTTCCATATCGATTCCTTGTCAAAGCCTCATGTCCAGCCGATCGCTGATCGGGGTCAGACCGATCTCGACCGTATCGAAGGCGTTATCTTCCAGAGTGCTATCGAAGGCGGGATTTTGATCGGCATCCCCGCCTTGGCCGAAGGTCATTTGCGCACTGTCGAAACCCTGAGCCAACAGATCGCTGGTCAGAGAATCGGCATAGCGACGCAGCAGATCCAGCACCTCCGGCCTGTCGGGGGAAAGGTGCGCGGTCACATGTCCGTCGATGATTTCAAGCGAGATCCGCACGCGCCCCAGTTCGGCAGGGTCCAGCCGCAATTCCGTTTGCGTCCCATCCCGCGCGAGGGTCACGATTGCCATCTGCCCTCTGATCTGGGCGAGGGTGGCATCGGTTCCTGTCGCTACGGCCTGTAGAGCCACAGCCGGCATGGGCCGCTCCACCGGTCCACGTGACAGTGAACTGGTGCCGATCGCGCTCGACACCTGCGCCTCGAGTTCGAGGTCGGATATATCGGGACCGGACTTTTCCGGCGAACCCTGTATAGGTGGCGGCGGAACCGGTATCGAGGCAGCAGGTGTCGTGCCGTATGCCGTGACGGGAGCAGCGCGGCCATTCGTGAGCCTGTCTGCGCCGCCAGCTGTCTGTGCAATATCTGGCGCACGTCGTGGCGATTCGCTGGAAAATTCGTCAACCTCAAGTCCGGCATGGGGCGCCGTACTTTCAGCGGTTTGAGGCATAAACGTGCGATTTGCCGGTTGGTTTATGGCAACGCGCGATTTTTCAAACTGCTGATTTACAAGTGTGCGATTCTGCGGATGCGGGATCGAAGCATCAATCTGGCGCGGTACCTGCGGTGCCACGAATTCAGCCACTAAAGGATCGGCTTCTTCGACTGGCAAGGCACGGTCACCGGGCGAATCGTCTGAAATCCGCTGCGGATCGGCATCTTCGGTCATGATCGGAATGTCTGGAGCATCAGGAAATACCGCGACAGCGACTTCATCGTCGAGCACCATACGCGTCTCTTCGACCACCGCGATCTTATCGAACGAATCAGCGCGAACCACAGTGGCGAACTCGTTTGGCGGCGAAGCCTCACCCTCCTTCGCGATCTGCCCCATAAGGGCGCGCGCCGCATTTTCGATACTCGCAAGATGCACAGCCGTCTCCTCAATACCGGATCATAGGGCCTACGAATTCTTACGATTTCTTTACTTCCATCCCACAAAAAGGCGGCATCCAGAATGGAGAGAAAGAAATGCTGTCAGAAATTACACTGCATGATTCTGCCGTACCCAGGGTTCAGGAGGCGGCCTTGCGCCGCACCGCCGTCGAATTCGAGGCTTCGTTCCTAGCTGAAATGTTGAGCCATAGCGGTTTCGGCGCGGCGCGGACTGAACAGGGCGGTGGAGCGGGGGAGGACGCCTTCGCCTCCCTGCTTGCCAGAGAGCACGCCAAGGTTTTCGCCCAGAAGGGGGGAATCGGGTTGGCCGACCGAATATTCGAAAGCCTGGTGCAAAGTTCGGAGGCGGTCCGATGAGGGCCCGCGTCGTGAGGCGCATAAACGAGGCCATCATCCGCCAGCGCGAGGCGATCATAGCGGGGGATTACCCCGATCCCGAGGTGATAGAGCGTATCGGCCCCATGCTCAAAAAACTGTCTGAACGCGAACTGGCCCCCATCAGTGAGGCGTTGAGCCGCAACCTCGAATTGCTAGGAATTGCGCGGGACGCCGTTGCCGAAATGCGCGCGCCCCCCTCCGCCACCGGGTTGCGCACATATACGGCGCAAGGGAACTTGCGGCCCCCGACTGAGGCGGCCGAAGTTCTCATCAAACGGTAACCCATTGTTAACGATACTAAGTCCGCCGCATTTACTCCTTGTTAGGATGCGGCGGGCCAGATGGTCATGCGATCCAAGGAGATCGGCGCGGTTCCAACCGGAATGGAGGGACCGCTTTCGTCAGAATGACGTTCAGGGTCGGTTCTACGGCCATTTTCTCAAAGCCGGTGCTGAATGCACCGCACATGGAGTTAAAAGATATGTCCAGCATTCTGACGAACAATGGCGCAATGGTTGCGCTCAGCACACTTCGCAACATCAGCTCGGGTCTGGCGGAAACGCAAAAGGAAATTTCGACAGGTCTCAAGATCAGCTCCGCCGCTGACAATGCCGCAGTCTGGTCGATCTCGCAGGTCATGCGATCCGATGCCGATGGTTTCGGCGCGATTTCCGAAAGCCTGTCGCTCGGCAATTCCACGGTCGCCGTCGCCCGCAAGGCATCGGAATCAATCACGGAACTGCTGGGCAACATCAAGACTCAGGTTATCGCAGCGCAGGAATCCGGCAACGACAAAACGAAGATCCAAAGCGAGATTTCCGCCCTGCGCGATCAGGTCAGTTCAATCGTCGGCGCCGCGCAGTTCAAGGGGGTAAATCTTCTTCAGGGAAGTCAGGCGATTACGGTCCTGTCCTCCCTCGACCGTACGGCCGACGGCAGTGTCAGCGCCTCGCGTATCACGGTGAACCGCAACGACCTTTCCGTGACTGAGGAAACCGCAGGCACCACGGCGGTCGCTGCGGGCGCATTGATGACCGGAACACGTACAGGGTCGGCAGTCGCCGGAAACGCCGCCGATCCAGACGCGGTTGTCAGCTTCACCTCAGGTGGCGTGGAACTGGGTGCAACCTATACCATTACACTGACTGGCACGGGTGCGGCCGGATCCGATACTTCCGGCGAACAGACGTTCACCTATGTTGCGGGGGAAAGCGATACGGAACTCAGCGTTTCGACTGCCCTCAAGGATCAGATGGATACCTATATATCCGACAACAGCCTGACCAACATCTCCACCTCCCAGGATGGGGCGACGGGTGCACTGACGGTCGCATTGGCCGGTGGCGCTGGTACTGACAGCATTGATGTTGGCTTTACGGAGTTTACAGGCGGTACGGTCGATGGCGGTCTGTCGGCACTGGCCGGGATGGATGTGACAACGGAGGAAGGCGCTGCTCAGGCGCTGACCGATGTGGAATCACTGATCAACACCGCAATTGATGCGGCCGCTTCGTTCGGCTCCACTCAGGGGCGGATTTCCACCCAGTCCGACTTCGTGTCCAGCCTGACTGACTCGCTGATGTCCGGGGTGGGTTCGCTCGTCGATGCGAACATGGAAGCGGCGTCCGCCCGTCTGCAATCGTTGCAGGTTCAACAGCAGTTGGGCATTCAGTCGCTGTCAATCGCGAACCAGTCGCCGCAGTCGATCCTTTCGCTCTTCCGTTAAGGAGAACTCATCCGGGCCGGTGAAGCGCGGCCCGGATGAACCACGGCTGTCATGAGGGATCGAACTACACCGATCGAGCGGTAAGGAATTCAGGAAATGAATATTCGGGTGGCCCAGAACGGGTATGGGACTGCGCAACGAAATGTCGGCACACCGCGCGCGGTGGAGATAGACGTTCTGGCGCAAATCACGAGAACGCTGCGTGCGGCGGAGGCGGCGAGAGATACGGAATACGCGGCCTTTGTCGATGCACTGCAAGCGAATGCAGAACTGTGGCGAATTTTCGCTCAGGATTTAAGCGATACCGGCAATGGTCTGCCCCTGGAATTGCGTCGGGGTCTTTTTGCCTTGGCGGGCTTTGTGCACGATGAAACCAATCGGATATTGTTGAACGGCACCACCTCCGAGGAGCTTTGCGCGATCAATCACGATATTCTGACAGGCCTTAGACAATCCAACCCGGTCGAGGCGGGTTTATGAGCGGCCTGGTTCTGAAGTTACGACCGGCGGAGCGCGTACTGATCAACGGGGTCGTGATAGAAAATGGGGATCGACGTTCCCGATTGAATATCCTGACGCCCAACGCGAATATCCTGAGGCTTCGCGACGCCATTCATCCCTCCGAAGCATCCACCCCGGTCACACGAGTCTGCTATCTCGCGCAGCTGATCCTAGCCGGTGAAGCTGATGAGGAGAAGGGCCGGGCTCAACTTCTGGATGGGCTGGGACAACTGGCTTTCGTTTTCAACGATGGCTCGGCCCACGATATTCTGATGGAGGCCACGGCCCACGCCAAGGCCAGTATGATCTATCAATGCCTGCGTGCGTTGAAGTCGCTGCGCACGATCGAAGTCACGTTGTTCGCGAAAAGCGATGTGGGTCGGGTTCCACAACCCACTGACGCTTAACCTGATCGCGCGATCAGCGCGGTCAATCGCGCGAAGGACAGGGTCGCATCGGGCAAGTCCCGGGCGGCCCACATCGCGTCGATCTTCGCGGCTGCTCTCAGAATACGATCCGCTTCCGGATCCGCACCCTCTGAGGACAGTCCGGCGTCTCTCAGCGGAGCGATCCGGGCGGCTGCGGTCAAGGTTTCGCGCACGGTGGCGATGGTCTCATTCTCCGTCTTCGTCGCGGCTTGCGGCAGAGAGCGGGAGACTGACTTCAGAACATCTATCGCGGGGAAGCGACCGCGCTCTGCAATGTCACGGTCCAGAACGATATGCCCGTCGAGCATCCCACGTACCATATCCGCAAGTGGTTCGTCCATGTCGGAGCCGGCTACCAGAATGGACAGCACTGCCGTGATGTCCCCTTCCGAGATGGCACCGGGGCCGAGGCGTTCCATCATCCTGGCGAGATCTTGCGCCGTATTGGCGGGGAACCCGACACTGACCATACGCCCGCTTTGCGCAGCTTCGATCTGTCGATGCGCCTCCGCCCAACGGGTGAGGGAGTCCATCAACACCAGCACATGTCGTCCCTCACGTTTGAAGTGTTCAGCGATATCTATGGCGGTCAGCGCCGCGCGTCTGCGTTCGAGGGCGGAACAGTCAGCCGTAGCGGCAACGCAAATCGACCTGGCGCGCGTCTCGGGGTCCATCACATCGCGCAGGAAGCTGGCGAGTTCGTGCCCCCTTTCCCCGATCATGGCAAAGACGATGACATCAGCTTGTATACCCCGCGCCAGAGAGTTCAGCAGACTGGTTTTTCCGACGCCCGATCCGGCAAAGAGCCCCACTCTTTGCCCGCGGACGATCGGAAGCATGGTGTCGATCGCGGGTTCGCCCGTATCCAGCCGGTCGCCCAGACCGCGTCGTGCCAGCACGTTTCGCTGTGGTGCCGACGGATTTCGCGTTACCCGAACGTTCAACGGCCGTCCGTCGAGGGGGTCGCCAAACGCATTGACGATTCTGCCCAGCCAGCGCGAATCGGGGCGCAGTGACCCGGACGCTTCCTTCCAAAGCAGCAATCCCGGCGACAACTCCGCCACGCTGCCGAAGGGAATCAGTCTGATTTCACCCGGGGAAACTGCGGTAATTTCGGCCCGGGTTCCTCCCTCGATCATGCACAGATCGCCAACACCGACGTGCTGATCCAGTCCCGAAGCGATCAAAAGTCCTTCTTCTATGCGCTTCAGCGTCCCCATACGCACCTTTTGGGGGATTTCGCGGATCATTCGCGACATTTCTGCAAACTGGGCCATGGGCGATCCTCTTCGGTCCTTTGATTACCCTTTGTTCACTTCCGAAGGTAAAGCCGAGGTTGAAGAGTATAGGGAGAAGCCCTGAATGATCGAAAACAACTCACTTTTATCCATGGCGGCATCTGCCTCGCGGCATGCAGCGGTGCGTCAGACTGTGATCGCGCAGAACATCGCAAACGCCGATACACCCGGATTCGTCGCGCAGGACGTCGTTTCATTCTCTCAATTCGTGTCAGGTGGCACGGAGGGATTTGATATACGCCATACCAGGGCAGGCCACTTGGCAGGGTCTGAGGGTATCGAAGGCAGACTGCTGATCGACAGTTCGGCACAGGGCGCGACCACTCCCGACGGGAACTCGGTTTCGATCGAGGATCAGATGGTACGGGCCGCCGATGCCCGGCGACAGCACGATCTGGCGCTGACGCTCTATCGCAAATCACTGGATTTGATCCGCATCGGCCTGGGCCGTGGATGATAAGGGAGAAACCCGATGAGCGATCTGCTGTCTTCAATGCAAAGTTCCGTCAGCGGGATGACCGCGCAATCCATGCGTTTGCGCGTCAGTTCCGAGAATATCGCGAACTCCGATACGCCCGGCTATCATGGCAAGATCGTGCGGTTTGCACAGGTTGCCGCTGGCGACGGCACCTCGCGTGTGGTCAGCGGACCACCCGAGCTCAGCAATGCGTCCTTGGAGCGCATCTATGCGCCCGGCCATCCCCTGGCCGATGCCGAGGGGTATTATGACGGGTCCAACGTCAATTTGATGGTTGAAATCGCCGACGCGCGTGAGGCGCAGCGAAGCTATGAGGCCAATCTGAAAATGTTCGATCAGGCGCGTGCGATGTCATCCTCGCTGCTCGATCTGCTGCGCCGTTAAGGAGGCTCGATATGGATATTCAATCTGCACTCGCCGGAAAGGCATACGGACTTTCGCGTCAGATCGCGGTGGAACCTCAGTCCCAGACGGGCGCCGCCTTCGCTGAGGTCGCGGCAGACATGGTCTCGGATCTGCAAGCGACGGAAAAGGCGGCAAGCGGCGCGTTGACCGGAACCGTCGATCCCCACGCGATGGTGCAGGCATTGGCCGAAACGGAACTCGCGATCGAAACCGCTGTCACTTTGCGGGACAAGGTGGTGGAGGCCTATCAGGAAATTCTGAGGATGCCGGTATGACGGAGGGTGAGCTGCTCGATCTGTTGCGGGAGGCCTTGTGGGCCGCGCTGATCGTGGCCTTGCCCGTGCTGGCCGTGGCGCTGACGATCGGCCTCGTGATCGGATTGCTTCAGGCGCTGACATCCATTCAGGAAATGACACTGACATTCGTACCGAAACTGGCGGGGATTCTGGCAGTGTTCTGGATCACGATGGATTTTTCCGGGCGTGTTCTTCTCGTTTTCTGGGACAAGAGCGTTCTGCCTGCCATAGCGGGGTCATAAGCCATGGATGTAGCAGGAACCGTCGCACTCTCACGCCAGTCCGGGCTTGACCGGGAAATGCGCGTGATTGCCAACAATCTCGCGAATATGTCTACCCCCGGCTACCGCCGTGAAGGGGTCGTTTTTTCCGAAAGTGTGAAGACCGCGCAAGGTGAGGCGGACAGCATTTCGATGTCTTCGCTGAATACGCGCTATTCCGACGTCGCAGCCGGGGCAATGCGCTCGACCGGGGGTGCCCTGGATCTGGCGATTGATGGAGAGGGCTTCTTTCAGGTCGAGGGGCCAACCGGCGCGCGCCTCACCCGTGCCGGCGCGTTCATGAAGGATGCGAACGGACAGATGATAAATGCCGCAGGTGAGTTCCTGCTCGACGGGGGCGGAGCGCCGATTCTGCTGCCGCCGGGCAGTATAGATGTCGAAATCTCCGCCGATGGAACGGTGACGGCCGGCGGCGATCCGGTCGCGCAGCTTGGCCTGTTCGTTGCCGCCGAGGGTGCCAGCTTCGAGCGGGAGGACGGCGTCCGTTTTCGCTCCGACCAACCGTTCGAACCGGCTCCGGATGCGCGGATCATGCAAGGGCAACTCGAGGACGCGAATGTCAGCGCGGTTGGGGAGATGACCCGGATGATCGAGGTTCAGCGCGCCTATGAATTCAGTCAGGCCCTGCAGGAACGTGAAGATGAACGTCAACGCGCGGTCGTACGAACCCTCGGGCAAGCCCCTCAATAATATAGGAGAACGCAGATGAGAGCATTATCCATTGCGGCGACGGGTATGGACGCCCAGCAAATGCGGGTCGAGGTCATATCCAACAACCTCGCGAACATGAGCACGACGGCCTATAATGCACGTCGCGCTGAATTTTCCGATCTTCACTATCAACAGGTCAGCCGCGCGGGCACCATCAATGCCGCGGACGGAACTGTGCTGCCCACAGGTGTTCAACTTGGCCTCGGGGTTCGCGCCTCCGCCGTGACGATGCATGTCGAGCAGGGCTCGCTTCGCGCCACTGGGGGTGAGCTGGATATTGCGATCGAGGGCGGCGGATATCTGGAGGTGGAGCTGCCGACCGGGCAACAGGCCTATACCCGTGACGGTGCTCTGAAACGCAGCGGCGAGGGGCAGATCGTTACGTCCGACGGCTTCGCTGTCATCCCGGAAATCACGATTCCAGACGATGCCCGAAGCATTTCGATCAACGCTCAGGGTGAGGTCTATGCCTATTTCAGCGATCAGGTTCAGCCTCAGTTGATGGGGCAGCTTACGCTCGCTGATTTCACCAACGTCAAGGGGTTGGAGGCATTGGGCGGAAACCTGTTCGCCGAAACCGAGGCTTCGGGCGGGGCCGTGGTCGGCAGTCCCGGCGACACGGGATTCGGCACGATGCGTCAGGGCTATCTGGAGGACAGCTCCGTCGATGCGGTGCGGGAAATGACCGAGCTGATCGAGGCGCAGCGTGGCTACGAATTGAATGCGAAGGTCATCACGGCTGCGGATCAGATGCTCGCTGCGACGACACAAATCCGATGAGTAGAGCAGGTATCTTGATGCTCGCCCTGGCGTTCGGCGTGCCGAGCTTCGCGCAATCGATTGTTCCAATCCGTGCGATCCGCGCCGAACAGGTCGTGCGCCCCTCGGATATATCGGCCGCGCGCGACAGTTGGCCCGGGGCGATTTCGCAGCTGGAGGATGCGATCGGACGTGAGGCGCGGGTGACCTTGTATCCCGGCCGCCCGATCCTGCAGGGCGATCTTGCTGAACGGGCTGTCGTGGATCGCAATCAGATCGTCCTGCTGAATTACTCGACCGGCGGTCTGGCAATCATAGCGGAGGGGCGCGCACTTTCTCGCGGCCGTCCCGGCGAACGTATTCGCGCCATGAATGTCGCGTCCCGAATGACGATCTGGGGCACGGTGCAGGCTGATGGCACCCTGGAGGTTTCACAATGAAGCGATCACTCGCGATACTGGCTCTGCTGGCGGGATGCGCTTCATCCGATATCGGACGGCCACCGACAGTCACGCCGATCGATGCACCGGAAAACCAGATCATTGCCGCGGTAAGCCCGGAAAGGCTGGCCCTCAGCCAGGCCGCCCTTGCCCGGGCCGAACCCCTGACATCCGATGGGTCGCTTTGGCGGTCTGGCCCGACCAGCCTGTTCGGCGATCGCCGTGCCCGCGTGCTGGGTGACATTCTGACCGTCGTTATCGAAATCGATGAGCAGGCCGAGATCACGAATGCGACGGATCGATCCCGTTCAGGGCAGGAGGGGATGAGCGTCAGCTCCTTGTTCGGTTTGCCTGAAAGCCTTGCCAATCGTGGTGTTGGGCTGGACCCCGGGGTCGCTGCGAACTCCAGCTCCGGCTCTTCCGGCTCCGGAACCACGCGCCGGCAGGAGGAAATCGCCCTGCGGGTTGCGGCGACCGTGGTGGACATCCTGCCGAACGGTCATTTGGTGGTACTGGGCAGTCAGGAAGTCCGCGTGAATTTCGAGCTGCGTGATCTGCAGGTCGCCGGGATCGTACGACCCGAGGATATCTCGCGTCGCAACGAGATTACATATGACAAGATCGCCGGCGCGCGCATCATTTATGGCGGGCGGGGTCAGATCACGGACGTTCAGCAGCCGCGCTATGGTCAACAGATGCTGGAACGCGTCCTGCCATTTTAGGGGAAGAACCGTATGCGCTTGCTTTTTATCTTGCTTCTCGTCCTTGCTTCCGTCGTCGTTGGAGCAGGCGGTGCCTGGTTTCTCAGACCCGGTTCCGAGGTGATGGAGGTTGGAAATGCCGCAGAGGATCCACAAGATCTGGAGCATTACAGCTACGTCGAGCTTCAGAACCAGTTCGTGGTTCCCCTGACCGAAGGGGACACTGTCACCGGTCTTGTGGCCGTATCGCTCGCGATCGAGGGCAAGAAGGGTGAGGAGAAGACGATCCTGCATGCTGAACCCCGTTTGCGGGATGCGTTCCTGCGTGTGCTGTTCGAGCATGCACGGGCAGATGGATTTCAGGGCGATTTCACCAACGATACGAGCATGGCGGAGCTTCGATCACGGCTATCGGCTGCTGCTCTCGACAATCTGGGACAGATCGTCAGTGGTGTGCTGATCACCAGCGTTACGCGCCAGGACTTTTGATCACTCATCAATGAACCTGCGTGCCCGCTGCTGATCCATACGTTTGCGGGTTTTTCTATCGGCATCTGCGATCAACTGGTCCTTCCGCCTCAAACCCGCCAATTCAAGGCTGAGGTTGCGACGTTCTTCCTCCAGCGTCCGTAGGGTGGTCTTCATGTGCGTCAGACGTGCTGCGCGGGACCGGTCCGCTTCCGCTCTCATCATCACGTCTGACGGGGGTGCTTCTCGCTCCAGATCGTCGATGTCCCGTTGCAGGCCGCTTATTTTCTGACCCAGACCCGCCGCCCCGATCTCTCGGCTGGATATGATCGCGGCCAAACAGACGCGTACCCGGGCGGCGTCGTTCGGCTTCATCTGGCCTGGCCTCGCGCCCGGGCCCGCATCCGATCTGCAAACCGGATCGCTGCTGCGACGGCAACATATGTTTGTTGGGGTATCTCGGATCCCACTGGCAGCTCCGCGAAAAGGGTTCGCGCGGTGGGCACATCTCTGAAAACCGGAATGCCGTTTTCCGCGGCCAGTTCCCGTATCCGCGCGGCGATTTCGCCCTGACCCTTCGCCACGCAAACGGGTGCGCCGCCTTGGTCCCGCGCCCATTTCAAGGCCACAGCTATTTCCGTTGGATTGACCAGAATCACGTCGGCTTCGGGCACGTCAGCCAGCATGCGGTTGCTGGCAAGCTCTTGCGCGCGGCGTCTGCGTTGCGCTTTCTGGTGCGGGTCGCCCTCCGCATCCTTGGATTCGTCGCGAAGGTCCTGATGGCTCATCCGCAGCTTGCGAAGATGCTCGAAGCGCTGCCAGAGCATATCGACAACCGAAATCGCACCCGCGACCACGGTCGCCACACCCAACAGGGACAGGACCGTACGCCCCATATAAATCGCCAGCGACCCGCCGCTCGAACCGGAGAGGCCGATGAAGCGATCCTTTTCGAGACGAAACCAGATCGCCAGGGCGAGCGACAGGATGATCAGTTTGGCGAAGCTCTTTGCGAACTCGAACAAGCCTTTCGCCCCGAACTTACGACCGAACCCCTTCAGAACGCTGATCCGCTCAAGTTTGGGCATCAGGTTCGAGCCGGTGAAAAGAACACCGCGTTGCGCGATCAGAACCGCGAGGATCATCGTAATCGGCAGGACGATCAGCATACTCGCTGACACGAAAGCAGTCATGACCGCGCCCTTGGCCACGGCGATCCCCTGAGGGCCAGCCGCCTGAGCAAAGATTTGGGAGAGACTGCCGCCCAAGGTATCGATTTGCGCAGCGCCGATAATGAGCAGGCCGATCCACAGACCCAGATATGAAGTGGCCGAGAGCAGGTCGGGACTTCGCGCGATGTTGCCCTTGCGCCTTGCATCCTCCAGTTTCTTGGGTGTCGGGTCGTGGATTTTCTCACCGCTGTCGTTCGCCTCACCGCTCATGGCAGAACCGAAAATGGCGCAGACAACACGCGCGCGAGCAGGTCGTTCCAGTGATACAGGAGCGTTGGAGCAGCCATCAGCATCATCAGAATGGATGCGCCCGTGATTGCGGGCGCGCCAATGAATGCAACCATAAGCTGCGGCATCGCACGGTTTATCGCACCCAGCGCCACGTTATATGCAAGCGCAACCACGACGAAGGGTGCCGCGAGAGTGAAGCCCAGTGCTATGGCGTGCCCGGTTCGCGCGATGCTCCACTCCGCAAGCTCACCCGCAACCGGCAACCTACCCAGCGGTATGAGGTCATAGCTCAGCACCAGCGCCTCCGCGATCCGAATGTGCAGGCCGAGAACGAGCGCCAGAGTTACGCCGGCAAGCGAAAGCAACGCCCCGATCGCAGGCATCGGATCGGGCATCGCACCGGGGCCCAGAAGTTGCGCCAGGGAAGTGCTCTGCGCGGCGATCGATCCGGCGAACTGCAAGGCCATAACGAGGAACCGAACGGACAGGCCGAGCGCTACCCCCACCGCAATCTCGATGAGCAAACCGGGAAGCAGCGGCACGCCCTGCGTATCGGGCACCATCGGCCAGACGATCATGGTGAATGCAACGGCCCCCGCCAGTCGAACACGCATCGGCAACAGCGATGAACCGAACCCGGGCATCAGCCCCACTGCCGCCGCTATCCGGACGAAGACGAGGATCAGGGCCGTGAGCACCTCTTCGGACAGCATAGCGATATCGCCCATCGCATCCATCAGGCAGCTACGGTCCCTAGAAGAGCCGGTTTGTCGCCCGGTCCGATTTCGTCGTAAGACAGAACGGTGCTGCGAATTCCACGCGCCGCGAGAATGGCGCGGACGAACCGGCGTCTACGAGCAGCCGTGATGATGGCGGGGGTGCGTCCTGCCTCGGCCAAGCGGGCGATTTCGGCGGCGATCCGTTCCGTCAAACGGTTGATGTCCGTCGCTGGCAGCGCGATATCGTGCGCCCCACCGGTCGTGCCGATTTCATTCTGCGCGAAAAGCGTTTCCCATGCCGGGTCGAGCTGGATCAGCGGCAAGGCTCCATCCTGCTCCTTCAATTCGGCGGTGATCTGGAAGGAGAGGCGCTGGCGCACATGCTCGACCAGAATATCCGGAGCGGTGGTTTGCGGGCCGGCCTCGCTCAACGCTTCTAGGATCAGGGGAAGATTGCGGATGGACATCTGTTCATCGAGCAGCAGCCTGAGGACGGTTTGAAGAGTATCCAGACTGATGCGGTCGGGAACGTATTCATCCAGCATCTTGCGGTTTGCCGCCGCGCGGGCCGGATCGCTGGGGCTGACGAAGGCATCGAGAATCTTGCGCAATGCGCGACGGGTGAACAGCCGTCCGAAGTGACTTTTAATAACCTCAAGAAGATGCGTTGCGATCACCTCCGCCGGGGTGATGACCGTGTGCCCGGCCAGATCCGCGGCGTCGCGCTGGCCGGGGTCGATCCAGCGGGCAGGGGCGCCGTATACGGGTTCCGACACATCCTGACCCGCGGGAAGGCCCGCGCGCTCATCCGGCAGGAGCATGAGCAGGCTATGCGCCTGAAGTCTGCTGTCGGCGACGCTGACCCCTTGGATGCGAATGGAATAGCTGCCCATAGGGCTGCCGGGGTCGTCCGTCAGGCGAATTTCCGGCAGGATCAAACCGTAAAGTTCGGCAATGTGGTTGCGCATGTTGACGATCCGTGCGTCCAGACCGCTTGCCGCATTCATCGCCACAGGAATAAGGTCGGGGGCTACGGTCACATGGATTTCGTCCAGATCAAGCACGTCGCCCAGCGGGCGCTCCTTTGCGATCGGGGCGGGTACGGCGGCTTGCTTCGTGGCCTCCAGCGCCATTTTGCGCTGTTTGGCGATCCCCAGATAGGCGGCGGCTGCTAGACTGATCGCCCCGATCATGAAGGGGATGAAAGGTAGGCCCGGGATGACTGCGAACACAGCCATCAAGCCTGCCACGGTGCCCAGAGCCGCCGGATACCCCCCCAATTGCGACAGGATCGCCTGATCCGCGCTGTCACTTGCGCCGCCCTTTGCCAGCAGCAGCGCGGTTGCGATGGAAATGATCACGGCGGGGATCTGGCTGACCAGTCCGTCACCGACCGTCAGTATCGCGTAAGTCTCGAACGCCTGACTGGCGGGCATAGAATGCGCAAAGATCCCGATGGCGAGGCCTACGACGAGGTTCAGCAGTGTAATCAGCAAGCCCGCGATCGCGTCGCCCTTGACGAATTTCGACGCGCCGTCCAGCGAGCCAAAAAATGTTGTTTCCTCCTGCTCGACCTTGCGGCGGGTGCTTGCCTCCTCATGTGTCATTGCGCCTGCGGCCATGTCGCTGTCGATCGCGAGCTGTTTCCCCGGCATCGCGTCCAATGCGAAACGGGCCCCGACCTCCGCCATGCGCCCGGCGCCCTTGGTGATCACCATGAAGTTGACGATCAGCAATACGCAGAACACGACGAGGCCGAGATAGACGCTGCCGCCCATCACGAACATCGCGAAGCCCTCAATCACGCCCCCCGCGGCGTGGGTTCCGCTATGACCCTGACCGATGATCAGCTTGGTCGATGAGATGTTCAGCGACAGGCGCAGCATCAGGCTGGCCAGCAGGATCGTGGGAAAGGCGGAGAAATCCAGCGGCCGCTGGATGAACAACGTGTTCGCAAAGATCAGGATTGCCAGTCCGAACGATGCAGCCAGTCCCAGGTCGAGCACGATTGCCGGCACCGGCAGGATCATCATGATGATGACCGCCATCAGGGCCAGTGTCATCAGCACCGTCGGTTGGTACAGAACCCTCAGGTCGAATGTGCTGCCCATCCTAATAGCCGTGCAGAGGGCCGGCGGCCCGTGTCAGCAGGGGGCCCGTCGCGCGGGTCAGAAAGAACACCGATCCGGCATTGTGGGAGGGCTCAGCCTCAGCCAGAACCGTGGGAAGATCCGCCAGAATGGCATCGAACCGCGCAGCATAGCGGGTGGCGAATTCGGGCGTGCCCGAATGATAGCGACCAGCGGCGAGGCTCCAGGTGCCGAGCGTCTCAAAATGCCCCTTCAGATATGTCGCGGCATAGTCGGCATTGGCGGCGGGGTCGAACATGGCCGTCACGCTGTCGAAGGCCTGACCGTGCCAGCGCCAGTTCAGTTGAAAGCAGCCGACATCGAAACTGGGTCTGTTTTGCGCAAGAGCCTGCTGCGCAAAGGCCTCCGCCTCCGCCCGGTTGTCGAACCAGTGGCCGGCCCCCTCCAGATTGATGGTCCATGGCCAGGGTTGCAGGGCACCGTCGCGGCGTCTGCCGGTTTCGGTCAAGGTGATGGCGCGCATGACCTCGACCGGGATCTGATGGTCCCGCGCCGCACGGGCGGCGGCCTGCTCACAAATTGCCGGACTGGCCTGTGCCGGTCCCGACAGGAAAATCAACATCATCAGATGTCGGAACTTCATCAGCGGATTCTCCTGCTTCTGCATATTCGCGAAGACAGGATTAGCGACAGATGGTTACCGGAAGGTTTCGATTCGTGAATGGCGCAGCGCCACGCATTCAACAGGCCACGTGGCGGCGATCCCGGCCGCCACGTGACACGGCATCAGTTCAGATCAGCGGAAAGATCCTCGTCGATGCTGGTTTCCGCGTCCGAGACCGCTTCACGCAATGCGCCCAGGATTGCCGGACCACGCTCTACATTTTCCTCGAACCAGACATATACCGGCTCTGCCGCTTGCGCGAATGCGGCCTTTTGCTCAGGCGTGGGGACGTAGAGGTCGCCGCCCCCCTCGACGAAGGCCTCGTAGGCTTCGATGGATTTGCGTTTTGGCGAGGCGAACGTCGCCTGCTGCAAGGCGTAGAATCCGTCCACGACGACGCGGCGCAGATCCTCGGGCATCGACATGAACGTCTCGTTCGACATCCACCACAACGCGCCCATATAGGCGTGACCGTCCAATGTCATGTACTGCAGCCCGGCATCCGGAAACTTCATCCCCATGATATCGGTGATGCCGTTCTTTGACCCCTCGACCACGCCTGTCTGGAACGAGGTGAACAGTTCCGCCCACGGGATCGGGGTGGGGGACGCGCCCAGCGCGCGCACCAGTTCCTGCGGCAGATCGGCCACGACGGTGCGAATCTTCAGCCCCTCCATGTCTTCGGGCGTTTCGATGCGGTGCTGGGTGTTTGCGAAGTTGCGCCAACCGCCCGTGTTTCCGATTGTCATCAGCCGGATCGTGTCGCCGCTGTCCTCCAACGCCATCTGGCGCATCGTCCGCACGAAGTCCCCTTGCATCACCGTTTCCGCAACGCGGTCGTCGCGCATCAGGTAGGGCAGGTCCAGAACCTGAACGTAGGGGAAGATTCCCGCCGCACCGCCCGAGGTGGACATGTAGATGTCGATGGCCCCCTCGGCCACACCTTGCAGGCATTCCGCGCCGTTGGAACACAGCTGAGTCCCCATGAAAATTTCCACTTCGATCGCACCGTTCGAAGCGGACTCGACGTAGTTTTCAAACACGACCAGTCCGTCGTAATCCTCGTCGTTTTCGTTGGAATTTGCAGTCGCGCGGATGGTGTAATCCTGTGCGTGCGCGCCCGTCGCGGCGCTGACGCCGATCGCGGCGGCCAGCAGCAGCGATTTGAAGCCTAGGTTCTGGTTCATGCTTGGTCCTCCTGTTGAGTGATCTTCGTTCGTCAGGGTTCAGCCCGCATAGCCGAGCAGCCGGGGCACGGTAAGAGATAGGGCGGGCACATAGGTAATCAGAAAAATCACGACGATTTCCACCGCGAGAAACGGAAGTATGGCTTTCGAGATCGTCTCCACCCGCTCTCCCGATACGGACGATGCCACGAACAATACCAGACCCATCGGCGGGGTCGCCAGACCCACAGTCAGGTTGACGCTCATGATCATGGCGAAATGAACGGGGTCGATACCCATGTTCACGAAGATAGGTCCGAGTATCGGCCCCAGGATGATGATCGCCGGTCCAGCATCCAGAAACATGCCCACCACAAACAGGAGCAGGTTTATCAGAAACAGCAGCATCAGCGGGTTCGAGCTGAGCGACAGGACGAAATCCGCCATGCTTTCCGGCGCTCGGCTCAGGCTGACCACCGTCTTGAACGCCATGGCGGCCCCGACCAGCAGCAAGACCACAGCGGAGGCGAGCGCCGCACGTTTCAGCACCTCGGGCACATCGCGCCAGGTCATCGTGCGCAGAACGAACAGGCTGATGAACAGCGCATAGGCCGCCGCGAGGGCCGAGGCCTCCGTCGGCGTGGTGATGCCCCACAAAATGCAGCCGAGGATGATGACCGGTGTGAGCAGTGGGAAACACGCCTTCAGGCTGGCCTGTCCCCGGTCGGCCCAGCTTGCGCGTTCTGAGGCGACCGGAAAGTCGTATCTGTCGGCCATGACCTTCGTGATGACCATCAGGCCCACCCCGACCATGATGCCGGGGATCAGGCCCGCCGCGAACAGATCCTTGACGCTGACCTCCATCACATAGGCGTAAATGATCATGATGCCGGAGGGCGGAATGATCGGCCCGATGACGGAGGACGCCGCAGTGATCGCTGCCGCAAAACGCCGGGGATAACCTTGTTTCTCCATCGCGGGTATCAGCATCGAACCCAATGCCGAGGTATCCGCCACAGCGGAGCCGGACATCCCTGCGAACAGCATCGAGCTGAAGACATTCACATGCGCCAGACCGCCCCGAAAATGACCCATCAAGGCTTGCGCGAATTCAACGAGGCGCAGGGTAATTCCGCCCCGGTTCATCATCTCCCCCGCGAGCATGAAGAAGGGGATTGCCATCAGCGGCGTCGAATCCATCCCATTGTAGACATTGCGATACAGCAGCGCGATGTCGCGCATATAGGTGGTATCGCCCCGTATCAGCGCATCCCACCAGATCAACAAACCCGGAGCCGCCAGCAAGCCAAAGAAAACCGGCAGCCCGATCAGCAGCAGCGTTAGAAACACCGGCAGGAACCAGATCAGCATGTCATTCGGCCCCGGCGGAGATCATCGCGGGATCACGAGGGAAGGTCGCATGCGGATCGAACAGCTGGATAAGGGTCTTGAGCGTAAGTTCCACATTCACAAGGATCAGAAGCCACAACCCCACCAGAAGCGATGCCATCATGTGCGAGCGGGGCATCTTGTCCCACCCGAACTGCCAGCCATCCTCGATGCTGGGAAAAAAGAATGTCTTGAGCGTGGCTGTCCTGAACGTGCCTGCGAACCCCGTCACCTCGTTCCAGCCGATATGCGCCCCCACGACCAGCACGGTTTGTGCCAGCATCAGCAGGAACAGCGACAGCACCAGCGCCGGCAACCGGGGCAGTGAGCGCACCGCCGTCTCGATCGAGACGAAGCCGCCCCAGCGATATCCCGACGCCGCAATCAGGCCCGTCATCCACAGCATCATGAAGCGTGCGAATTCCTCGGTCCAGTTCGGGGCAGCGTTAAAGGCGTATCGCATGACGACCTGATACAGGATCGTGACCGTCATGAGCCCTATCAAAACCCATGCGATGGACCGGCCCAATGCGAGCAGGATGGAATTCACGGAGACCAGGACACCGAAAAGCATCTTGAGAACGCTCAACCTGGACCCTCCCTGTCTCTGCGGATCATCTTCGATGTGATCGGTGGCGCGTTGCCGAGACCACAGAATGGATACGCGCCGCCCAATTGCGCGAGGATCTCGCGATGGCATTGTTACAATGTCATAATGCGCCTTGGCGCTCGATGGTTTCACTATAGAGTCAAAACGAAGCACAGAATTGTGTCAAGTTGACCATTTCCCCGTGACGTTCGGCACAGGGCGCTACATACCTGATTGCGCGTGTACGACAGGGTCGGGCTTTCACGCTTGTCCCCTTGCCGTGCGTGACCGTACGAACGAAGCGAGGACGCAACGCGGATTGGAGCGGAGCATGGACGATATCTTCGACCTTTGGGTGATCGGGGGCGGTATCAACGGCGTGGGTATCGCGCGCGATGCCGTGGGGCGTGATTTGAAGGTGGGGCTGTGCGAGCAGGGCGATCTGGCCGGTGCCACCTCGTCCGCATCGACCAAGCTGTTCCATGGCGGTTTGCGTTATCTCGAATATCTGGAGGTCAATCTGGTTCGCAAGGCGCTGATCGAGCGTGAAACGCTGTTACGCGCCATGCCCCATATCTCCTGGCCGATGCGATTCGTCCTGCCGTTTCATCCAGATATGCGGTTCGAGGGGGAAACACCGGTCAGTCGCATCGTCGGTCGGCTGATGCCATGGACGAAGGGGAGCAGACCCGCCTGGCTGGTGCGGCTGGGTCTGTTTTTCTACGATCATCTGGGCGGTCGCAAGATCCTGCCACCGACCCGAACGCTCGATCTGCGAACCGATCCGGCGGGTATACCGCTCGAAAACAGGTTTGAGCGCGGCTATGAATATTCCGATTGCTGGGTCGAGGATAGCCGACTGGTCGCCCTGAACGCGCGCGATGCCGCCGAGCGTGGGGCGCAGATCCTCGTCAGAACCAAATGTGTCGGCGCAAGACGGCATGACGATCATTGGGTGATCGATCTGGAGGACGTGAACACGGGGGAACTGTTCCAGCGCCAGGCGCGCATTCTGGTGAATGCAGGCGGCCCGTGGGTCGAGGATATCGTGCGCAACACCGTGCGGGTCCACACCGACGAAGGTGTCCGACTGGTGCGCGGCAGCCATATCGTCGTCAGGAAACTGTTCGATCACGACCGCGCTTACTTCCTTCAGGGTGAGGATGGCCGGATCATGTTCGCGATCCCCTATCAGGAGGATTTCACCCTGATCGGCACGACGGATGAGGATCATCAGGGCGGCCCCGGAACGGCCGAATGCACCCCTGCCGAAGCGGATTACATGCGCGATTTCGTCAACAAGTATTTCGAAGCCGACATTCAGGCGGAGGATATCGTCTGGACCTACTCCGGGGTGCGCCCGCTCTACGATGACGGGGCAAAATCAGCGACGGCCGCCACGCGCGATTACGTCCTGTCCGTCGATACGGCAGACGACAAGGCACCGCTTCTCAGCGTGTTCGGCGGCAAGATCACAACATATCGGAAGCTGGCTGAAACGGCTCTGACGAAACTGGCCCCGCATCTCAGGGTGGTGAAGCCGGACTGGACCGCAGGTGTGCCCTTGCCCGGAGGGGATTTTCCCGTGGACGGTGTTCCCGAGCAGATCGCCACCCTGACCGCCGCGGCACCGTTCCTGGATCAGAAGACGATACGCCGGCTCATCAGGGCCTATGGCACTGACGCGGTCGTGATGCTGGATGGTGCGGACAATGTCGAGGCATTGGGCCGCGATTTCGGCGCGGGTCTGACGGAGCGCGAAGTGCTTTGGCTGATGGAGAAGGAATGGGCGCAGACGGCAGAGGATGTCGTCTGGCGTCGCTCCAAGCTCGGACTGCGCATGACACCGGATCAGATTTCGGCGCTCGACACATGGATGCAGTCTGCGCGCGTTTGAGCGCGGGCGTATTTCAAACCGCCGCGATGATCTGGTCCAGATGTTCGATGATTTCGGCATAGGGGTCGTCCGTCAATCTGACACCCTTCACATCATCCCGCGCACCCAGCTTGGCCGGGGCGAAGCTGACGCTGTGATCGGTTGATCCTATCACCAGCTCCATCTGGTCCACTGCCGTTCGGGGAACGGGGATCATGTCCCCTACCTTCCAGCGTTCGATCTCGCCCATCGTCATGCGAGTCCTGTGCATCACTGCTGTCATGACCACGGGGCAGTTCAGCGCGGCCTGATGCATGTGGTGTTGCCAGATGCCGCCAGCGCTCTCCGGAACCTGTGCTTCGGTCTTTTTCGGGATCGATTGCAGGCTGTCGAGAACGGAGAGCGGTATGATAAGCTCGAAATCCGCGTTCCTGGCGGCCTCCCCGATATCCAGGTTTATGCCGATCGTCATCACATCCGCTCCGGGCGGCGCGATACTGACCTGAGTGACGTTCTGCTCCAGAAACGCGAGGGAGAATGTGCGCGCGACGGGCGTGCCCATGGTTTCCTCCATCGCGCGTGTGAAGCAGGTGATGGCGCCCGCCAGAAAATCCTCACACAACTCCATGTCTATGGCCGTCAGGGTTCGTGTGGTTGGCACCGGCGACACCGCCGGGTCCCCTCCCATGCGAAGATCGACGAGGTGAAACACCAGTTCCGAACTCATGTTGATCATCGCGGCTGTGTCCAGCCCCGCGATCCTCGCCACGCCAAGCATGGACGGAATGGGAATACGTTCCACCGTGTCGGTCAACTTGGAAACATCCGTTACGGTGATGATGGCCCCGGTCGTGGTCTTGAACAGATCACGGGCCGTCCGCTCAATCGCGGCGGCAAATCGCGCGGCGATGGCGGAGAATTCCGGCATCGGCACGCGGCCCTCCGGTCTTTGCGCGACCTTTCGCGCAATTATGGTGCCCGCATTCTCGCCCAATCGCTCAACTCCGATTCCAACGTCGTGCGATCTCAATACCGGGTTCTGTATTAACGACAGGTTACGACCCGCATTAAGCTAAAATGGACGCTATATCGCGCGGAGCCGTTAAGGCCTGAGCGGCGTTTCTCCTCCATGCAGGGCGTGAGGAGCGAACCAATGACCAGCCAGAGCGGAACCGACAGACCCATCATCATCAAACGAAAGAAGGTCGTCGCCGGCGGTGGGCATCACGGCGGTGCATGGAAGGTTGCGTATGCCGACTTCGTGACCGCGATGATGGCGTTCTTCCTGCTTATGTGGCTGCTGAACGCGACAACGGAGGATCAGCGCATCGCGCTCGCCACCTATTTCACGCCGACAATCTCGATCTCCAACAATTCGGGGGGCGGGGACGGCGCCCTGGGCGGGGACACGATCTTTGCCGAGGATACGCTCACGCAGATGGGCACTGGCGCGACCGAGGTTCGCCCGGCCGAGGCTCAGGCCGCACGCGGTGACACTGGCTCCGCGCCGGAGGTCAACGACGCCGCCGCGCGGCAGGACGTGGACATCGCCGCCGCAATAGAATCGGCTCTTCTGGCGAGCGGCGGCGAAACCAATCTGGCTGACGAGTTGCTACAGCACATCCGTACCGAGGTCAGCGACGAGGGGGTTCTCATCGAAATTTCCGGTCTGCCGGATGCAGCCCTGTTCGAACGTGGAGGCGATCAACCCACGGACCGGCTGGCAATCCTGCTCGACATGATCGGATCGGTGCTGCCGCTGGTGCAGAATGACATCGCGGTCATAGCATATCGGCAGGATGGAATCACGCCGGTCTCAGGCTCGGACAGGGCCGAGGCGGTGGCAGGGCTGTTGACGCGGCACGGTCTGTCGCCTGAGCGAATCGAGCGCGTTACCGGTCATGCGACACGCGAAACCGGGAACTTCGTAACCGGAACACGGCCCGATGATCGTGTAAAACTGACGATCCTGCGGAATTAGGAGATTCTTAAAGGAGTTGCGTGAATAGTCCATTCAGACAGGTCGAAAGGACACATCGTGAGCATCTCCTCCTCCATGAATGCAGGCGTTACCGGTTTGAATGTGAATGCCAGCAGGCTGGCAACGATTTCGGACAATATCGCGAACTCGTCTACCTTCGGGTACAAGACAGCGGAAAGCGACTTCTCCTCCATCGCTCTGGATTCCGGCGGCGGAACCTACACAGCCGGGGGCGTGACCGTCTCCACATTCCGCAACGTCGAGGGGCAGGGAACACTGGTCACGACGGGAAACGCGACGGACATATCGATCGCGGGGCGTGGAATGCTGCCCGTGACATCGGTCGTCGATGTGGGTTCGGGCGACGATCAACCGCTGATGCTGGTCAGCACAGGATCGTTCGAGCCTGACAAGAATGGTATCCTGCGTACGCAAAGCGGGCTCGCTCTGCTCGGATGGCCCGCCAATGTCGATGGGACCGTCTCACCGCGTGCGCGTGACAGTGCGAGCGGACTGGAACCCGTGCGTGTCACCTCCAACCAACTCGCGGCTGAGGCGACGGAGAACATCAGCTTCGGCGCCAACCTGCCTGCCTCCGCGACAGCTGCGGGTGAGCCTGCGTCGCCGCTGCCCATCAGCATCGAATATTTTGGCAATCTGGGAACGTCGGAGACCCTGACCGCGACCTTCACGCCGCAGATACCAGCAACCGGTCAATCCAATTCGTGGCAATTGCAACTTACGGATTCCGCGAGCGCTGCGAATCCCGTCGCCACGTTCGAAATCGCCTTCGATGCCTCGCGCACGGGCGGTGGCGCGATCAGCAGCGTTTCCCTTGCCTCAACCGGTGCCGTCAATGGTGAGAGTTACGATGCCGATACCGGTGAACTGACGATCAATCTCGACGGCGGACCGATGTCGATCCTGATCGGCAGACCCGGTCATGATGGGCAGCTGTCACAGTTGTCATCGGAATTCGCGCCCCACGCGATTACGAAGGATGGCGCCCCTGTGGGGAACCTGTCCACAATCGAGATTGACGAGGGCGGTATCCTGCGCGCTGTCTATGACACAGGTTTTTCACGCAGCCTCTACCAAGTGCCGCTTGCGGATGTGCCCAACCTGAACGGCTTGCGCGCGCTCGACAATCAGGCCTTTGCGCTGACGGATAAGAGCGGATCAATGTATCTGTGGGACGCGGGGTCCGGGCCGACCGGCTCCACAATCGGCTTTGCCCGTGAAAGCTCGACAACCGACATCGCGGGGGAGTTGACCGCCTTGATCGAAACTCAGCGTGCCTATTCCTCGAACGCGAAAATCATCCAGACCGTGGACGAAATGCTTCAGGAAACCACCAATATCAAACGATAGGAGCGCATCATGAGCATCTCCGGTGCCTTTGCGAACGCACGAAGCGGTCTGACCCTGAACGCACGAGCGGCGGAGCTGGTCAGCTCGAATATCGCGAATGCCCTGACGCCAAATCACGCGCGTCAGGAAATCGTCGCCAAGACGATGCGCACCGGGGGCGTCGATTCCGGACAGGTCGTCCGGGCAAGCGATGCGGTGGGGATGGCTGCGAAGCTGTCTGCTTCCGCGGCAGCAGCGTCGGCGCGTACGACATCGCAGGGCAGGGTGCAGATCGCGAACCTGCTGGGCAGCGCCGACGGCTCTTCCGGACTGGCACCGTCACTGAACGCGTTCGGGGTTGCGCTGTCGCAGGCTTCTGTCTCGCCCGAGAACCACGCGGGGCTGGAGGCTGTGCTGTCCGCAGCGCACGATGTCGCTGAGGATTTGAATACGGCAGCGACCGGGTTGAGGGATTTGCGCAATGATGCCGATGCGTCGATTGCACAGCGCACCAGTCAAATCAACGAAGGTCTGCTGTCCATCAACGATCTGAACGCGCAGATCGTGACTGCAATGTCCAGACGACAAGACACGGCTGCACTGCAGCAGGAGCGTGAGGGCCATATCCTCGAACTGTCGCAGCATATTCCCGTTTCGGTGGTCAACCGCCAAGATGGTCGGATCGCCCTCTTCTCCGAGCGTGGTGCGACACTGCTGGACGGCGCTCCTGCGACTTTTGGATTCGAGGCGTCGGGTGTCGTTGGCGATGACGCGACGATAGCGGATGGGACTGTCGGCGGGATAACCATGAACGGATTGCCGATGGATGGCGGTTCGGCCGGGCTGCTTTCGGGCGGAGGTCTCAGCGCCGATTTCGATATGCGCGATGTGATTGTACCGCAGGCGCAAATGTCGTTGGACGACATCGCGGGCGCTCTCCTCGCCAGATTGGATGCCGCAGATACATCGCTTGGCCCCGGAGAGGGGGGCGTACTGACCGACAGAATCTCCTCGTACGATCCATCCCGAACCACCGGTCTTGCGTCACGTGTCAGGGTCAATCCCGGTTTCGAGGACCCATCGGGGTTACGGGGAAAACTGCAATCCGGTCTCGGTTCTCTACCGGGCCCTGATACCGGGGTGTTGGGCGCACTTACCGCAGCCCTCACGCGTCAGGATGCCGATCTCAGCGCATCCGGAGATCTTTCGAGGCGTGATATTGCAGGCCATGCGAGCGCTATATCCAGTGGTTTGCACGTCGCAGCGTATAGGGCAGAGGAATCCAGCACACAAGCGGCGGCAAAATCCTTGTCCGCAGAGACCAACCACGCACAGAGCGTGGGTGTGGACAGTGATTTGCAGCTACAAAAACTCTTGCAGATCGAGAATGCCTATGCCGCGAACGCCCGCGTTATCGCGACCGCCGACGCCATGATGCAACGCTTGCTGGAGCTTTGAACATGATTTCATCGTATACTTCCGATATCGCGGCACTGCTCACGCGTGGCGCTCAACTCAATCAGGCGAAAGCGGATGCGAGTAACGCGGAAAGCGAATTGTTGTCAGGTAGGCGTGAAAATGTCGCGGTCTCAGGGTTTGCCACAACTCAAAGAGTCCAAAGGATAAATCTTGATCTGACGCGGCTGCAATCCGACCAGCAATCAATGACGCTTCTTCGGTCCAAGCTGCAAACGACCGAAGTTGCATTAGAGAACCTGGAATCGCAGACCTCTGCCCTGACCGCCGAGATACTGGGCGATGCCACGGATTTCGGTTCATCCCCTGTTCAGATAGCGAAGGCACGGAATGCTCTGGATGATTTGCTTGGCCAAATGGGAAAGCAGGAGGGTATTTCGGGGACGCGGCACGTCGATACGGACGCTCTGCTCGATGGTGTTCGATCCGCGATCAGTACCTCCGCCGATCCCGTCGCTGCAATGCAGGACTATTTTGCGCGCGGTGGCGCCTTCGATACCCAGTTTCCCGCCAACCCAATGCCGGAGGGGCCAAGGCTTTCCGACGGCAGCGTCTCCGTATCACCTACCGACTTCGACACCGACGGAGTTCGTGCTGCTATCGAGGGGTTGGTTTCAGTTGTGGTCAGCGATGCGGTTCAGACCGAGCAATTTGAAACCCACGCCCTGGAAAGAATGCTCGAAGGGCGAGACGGATTGATATCGGTCAGAACTGTGACAGGCAGCAAGATATCGCAAGTCGAGAATCGAGAAACCGACTTGGCCAGCCGTGCCACGGCCCTCAATTTAGAACGCAACGCCCTAGACGGAGTGGATCCATACGAAGCCGCCAGTCGGTTGCAGGCATATCAGGACACTCTGGATATGACGCTGGTGCTGACGAAACGCATGTCCGATCTTTCTCTGGCGAGGTATCTGTAGTGCGCGTATTCCGCCTTCTTCCACTACTCCTTCTCATGTTTTGTCCCGCCGTGGCTGAAACTGTACGGATCAAAGATCTCGTCGAATTCGAGGGCGTTCGTGGGAATGACCTAGTCGGCTATGGGCTTGTCGTCGGGCTGGACGGATCTGGAGATACGCTTCGCAATTCGCCCTTTACAGAAGAAGCCATGGCGAACCTTCTCGAACGATTGGGTATCAATGTCAGTGGGGAGCAATTTCGCCCGCGCAACGTGGCGGCAGTCCTCGTGACCGGCGCCTTGCCGCCATTCGCACGGGCGGGGGGGCAGATGGACGTGACTGTTTCCACGATCGGCGATGCGCGCAGTTTGCTGGGTGGAACATTGATCATGACACCTTTGAACGCTGCAGATGGTGAGATCTATGCCGTGGCCCAAGGACCCGTAATATCGGGCGGTGCTACGGCGGAAGGTGAGGCCGGGTCGGTGACGTTCGGTGTTCCGACATCGGGTGTTATCCCGGCAGGGGCCCGCGTCGAGCGTGAAGTTCCCTTTGTGTTCAACGATCTGACGAGCCTCAACCTTGCACTTCGAACACCGGATTTTACCACAGCGGCGCGGATCGAGACGACTGTTAACGCCCGATATGGTGGGGCGATCGCCAGAATGATCGACTCAGGTACAGTGCGCCTCGACCTGCTGGCCGCGCCGGATCTTTCACCATCGCAAATCGTCAGCAGTTTGGAGAATATTGAGGTTACACCGGATCAACGGGCGCGCGTCGTTGTGGATCAGCGCTCGGGGACGATTGTTCTGGGCGCGGATGTGCGCATCTCGGCGGTGGCGGTCAGTCAGGGAAATCTGACTTTGCGTGTCGAGGAAGCGCCGCTGGTCGTGCAGCCCAATCCATTCAGTTCGCAAGGCGATACAGTGGTCGTTCCTCGCACCTCCGTCGATTTGCAGGAGGAGCCGGGAACTCAACTCGCCCTCGTGAACGAGGCGACGACCTTGCCGGAAGTCATTGCCGGGCTTAACGCACTGGGCGTGTCACCACGTGATATGATCGATATACTCAAGGCTATAAAGGCTGCGGGGGCATTGCACGCGGAATTTATCGTACAGTAAATGTGAAACTAAAGGGGCTGTGGTCGTTGGTCCAATGAGCATTTAACGGCAAAGATTTACGGGCTATTGTAGCCGACGATGGATGCCTGAGGGCAGTCCTCGAGCGGTGAAACTAGATGCCATTATCGCGGTATTTGCGTTTGAAAATAGGCCCATCTACCCTCTCTAATCCATCATTAACAGCTCGCGGCTTCGCGTGTTGATCGGGGCGATAGCTCAGACGGGCAGGACTTGCGACGCCTTGATCCTGTCCATTACGACAGTTGTCTTGAAGCTCTGTATATCCGGGCTGTTGTAGAAGAACGCACGGGTGAAAGACTCGTAATCCGGGATGTCCTTAGCACTGACGATCAGCACGAAATCAGTGTCGCCGGTGACGTAATATGCGCTCATGATTTCGGGGCAGTCGCGAACATCGCGCTTGAACCGGTCAATGATATCGGCCCGATCGCGCGATAGTGTCACCTCCACCAACATCGTCAGTGGTCGCTCAACTGCGGTGGGGGAAACGATGGAAACATCAGCCTCGATCACTTTGTCCCGCCGCAGACGGTGCAATCTACGCTGTACCGAAGTCGGTGACAGACGCACGAGGTCGGACAACTCCGCGCTGGTAAGCAAGGCGTTACGCTGCACGTGATGCAGGATTTTTCGGTCTATCGCGTCAAGCATGTACATTTCCTGCGGTTCTAGCCTCAGTGGTGCAGATAATAAGCATGCAAAGAAAAAATTTGCAGAAAAAAAACGCCGAAAATGGCTAGCCTAGGGCGTTCTCTGATGGAGCTTACCCAATGGCTGACCTGCCCTTTACCCATGCGGAATACACGACCCGGCTGGCCAAGACGCGTGCCGCGATGGCGACCCGCGGTCTGGATGCTGTTTTCATCACGGATCCGTCGAATATGGGATGGCTGACGGGCTATGACGGATGGTCCTTCTACGTCCATCAGGGGGTATTGCTGACACATGAGGGGGAACCCGTGTGGTGGGGCAGGGACATGGATGTGAACGGGGCGATCCGCACGACATATCTGAACAGCGACAATATCGTCGGCTACGAGGATTCCTATGTTCAAAACCCGGTCAAACATCCGATGGAGGACCTGTCGGCCCTGATCCGCGCGCGCGGGCTGGAGCGTGCGACAATCGGGCTGGAGATGGACAATTACTATTTTACCGCTTCGGCCTTCGTCACTCTGCAAAGGGAATTGCCAAACGTTCGATTTGACGATGCGACGGGGCTGGTCAACTGGCAGCGGGCGGTGAAATCCCCGACGGAAATCGACTATATCCGCCGCGCCGCCCGAATTGTGGAGCGGATGCACGGGATCATACGTGAGCGGGTGGCACCCGGCATTTGCAAGCACGACCTGATCGCGGACATCTATCATGCCTCGATCTGCGGGGCCGACGGGCACTGGGGTGACTATCCCGCGATGGTTCCGATGGCCCCATCGGGTGTGGATGCGACTGCGCCGCATCTGACTTGGGATGACCGTCCGATGCGCGTGGATGAGAATACCTTCTTCGAAATCGCGGGCGCCTATCGCCGCTATCACTGCCCGCAATCGCGCACGGTGTATCTGGGCAAGCCACCGCAGAAATTCTATGACGCGGAAAAGGCTGTGGTGGAGGCGATCGAGGCCGGGTTGGAGCAGGCCCGCCCCGGCAATCACGCCGAGGATATCGCGATTGCGTTCAACACACGTTTGAACCAGTTGGGCTTCGTCAAGGACAGTCGCTGCGGCTATGCGATCGGCATGTCCTATCCCCCGGATTGGGGCGAGCGGACGATCTCCTTCCGGCGTGGGGACAAGACCGTGCTGGAGCCCGGCATGACGTTCCATTTCATGCCCGCCCTCTGGTTGGACGAGGGCGGTCTGGAAATCACCGAACCGATCCTGATCACCGAAACCGGGGTGGAGTGCTTCTGCCAGACGCCGCGTGAACTGTTCGTGAAGGAGTGAGAATGCGCGACAATCCCATATCCCCCACAGTGGATTTCACCAAAGATGGTGCGCAGCACGGTCATCTGCGTCTGCCGTATAGCCGGAATGACAGCGCCTGGGGCTCGATCCCGATTCCGCTCAGCGTCATCCGCAATGGCAACGGGCCGGTGGCCTTGTTTACGGGCGCGATCCACGGGGACGAATATGAGGGTCCTCTCGCCCTGACCCATCTGGCGCAGAGCCTGCGACCGGAACAGATCGCCGGAACGGTCATCATCATTCCGTTTCTCAACTATCCGGCCTTTCTGGCGGGCACGCGCGTGTCGCCCTTGGACCAGGTGAACATGAACCGTGCCTTTCCGGGCGCGCCCGACGGCTCACCCACGCAAAAGATCGCGGATTACGTCCAGCGCAGCCTGCTGCCCATGGCCGATCTGGTGCTGGATTTCCATTCCGGCGGCAAGACGCTGGATTTCCTGCCTTTCGCCGCCTCGCATGTGTTGGATACGGCCGAGCATCAGGCCCGGTGCCGCGCGGCCCGCGATGCGTTCAACGCGCCGTTCAGCATGGAAATGCGAGAGATCGACGCGCTTGGCATGTATGATGAGGCGGCGGAGGCGCTGGGCAAGACCTTCGTCACGACGGAACTGGGCGGGCAGGGGTCGGCCACGCCCGGAACCGTTGCCATCGCACGAAAGGGCGCGCGCAACCTGCTGATCCATTCCGGCATCATGGATGGACAAATGGAAATGGCGCCCAGCCGCACCCTGACCCAGCCGGATGATGCCTGCTTTCACTTCTCGCCCGAATCCGGCCTGATCGAATTTACCCGGACGCTCGGCGATGTCGTGCGGCAGGGCGACACGCTGGCCCAGATCTGGCCGACAGGTCATACGGGCCGCGCGCCGCTGGCGATCGCGGCACAAAGGGACGGTGTGCTGACTGCCCGCCACCACCCCGGACTGGTTCAGGCAGGCGATTGCATCGCCGTGCTGGCCGTCGAAACCCTCACCTGACTTTCAAACGTATCAAAGGACGTATCATGCTTCGCAACGATCAGCTCGACCAATGGGACCGTGAGAATTTTCTTCACCCTTCCACACATCTCGGCCAACACGCTCGCGGTGAAAGTGCGACGCGGATCATCAGCAAGGCCTCGGGCGTGTATATTGAGGACCGTGACGGCACGCGCCTGCTCGACGCCTTTGCGGGACTGTACTGCGTGAATGCGGGCTATGGCCGGACGGAGGTGGCGGATGCCATCGCGGATCAGGCCCGTGAACTGGCCTACTACCATTCCTATGTCGGCCACGGGACGGAGGCGTCGATCACCCTGGCCAAGATGATCATGGACCGCGCGCCCGCGCATATGTCCAAAGTCTATTTCGGGCTGTCCGGCTCGGACGCGAACGAGACCAACATCAAGTTGATCTGGTATTACAACAACATCCTGGGACGGCCCGAGAAAAAGAAGATCATCTCACGCTGGCGGGGCTATCACGGCTCCGGCCTGATGACGGGATCGCTGACCGGGCTGGAACTGTTTCACAAGAAATTCGATCTGCCGCTGAGCCAGGTGATCCATACCGAGGCGCCGTATTACTACCGGCGTCAGGACGACAGCATGAGCGAGGAGCAATTCTCGGCCCATTGCGCGGCGGAGCTGGAGGCGCTGATCGAACGTGAGGGGGCCGACACGATCGCAGCCTTCATCGGTGAGCCTGTTCTGGGCACCGGCGGCATCGTCCCGCCGCCCGCCGGTTACTGGCAGGCGATTCAGGCGGTTCTGGAGAAGCACGATATCCTGCTGATCGCGGATGAGGTCATCACCGGGTTCGGCCGTCTGGGCACCATGTTCGGGTCGGAACATTACGGGTTGAAGCCTGATTTCATCACGATCGCCAAGGGGCTGACCTCCGCCTACGCGCCGTTGTCCGGCTCCATCGTGTCTGACAAGGTCTGGAAAGTTTTGGAGCGGGGCACGGATGAGAATGGCCCCATCGGGCACGGCTGGACCTATTCCGCCCATCCGATCTGCGCCGCGGCGGGTGTTGCCAACCTCAAGCTGATCGACGATCTGGGGCTGGTCGCGAATGCCGGCTCGGTCGGGGGCTATCTCAACGCGGCGATGAAGGACGCGCTTGGCGATCATCCCAATGTCGGTGACGTGCGGGGGGAGGGGCTGCTCTGCGCGGTCGAACTGGTTGAGGACAAGGCGACGCGCAAGGCGCTTGACCCCACGCGCAAGGTCACGGCCTCCATCGTCAGCGCGATGGTGGAGCAGGGCGTGATTGCCCGCGTCATGCCGCAGGGGGAGATCATCGGCTTCGCGCCGCCCTTCTGCCTATCGCAGGGCGAGGCGGACAAAATCGTCGATGCGACCAAGCAGGCGATCAAGGCCACTCTGGGCTGAGAGGGAAGGGGCGCGCAGCATCGCGCCCCCGCCCTTGTTTCGCAGCGCGCCGGGTTCTATACCGCCCGTTCCTCTCGCAGGAACGGAGTGCACGATGCAAACGCCCTACTACCTGATCGACAAATCGCGGCTTGCACACAACATGGAGCTGATCGCACGGCTGCGCGAAGCCTCGGGCGCGAAGGCGCTGCTGGCGCTGAAATGCTTCGCCACATGGTCCGTCTTTGACTTCATGTCCGACTACATGGACGGCACCACGTCCTCCTCTCTGTTCGAGGTGAAGCTGGGGCGTGAGAAGTTTCCCGGTGAAACCCACGCCTATTCCGTCGCCTGGGCGGAGCATGAAATCGCGGAGGTTCTGGCGAACTCCGACAAGGTGATTTTCAACACCACCGGGCAGTTGAGCCGGTTCGAGGAGCGATCACGCGACCACGTTCGCGGGCTGCGGGTCAATCCCGGCGTCTCGACCTCCAGCTTCGATCTGGCCGACCCGGCCCGGCCGTTCAGCCGGTTGGGGGAGCATGACCCCGCCGTGATCGAGCCGTTTGCCGACCAGATCAGCGGCTTCATGTTCCACAACAATTGCGAGAACGCGGATTTCGATCGCTTCGACGCCATGTTGAACGATATCGAGGCGCGCTTCGGCCACCTGATCCGGCGCATGGACTGGATCAGCCTTGGCGGTGGCATCCATTTCACCGGCGCGGATTACCCGCTGGACCGACTGGCGGAGCGTCTGAAACGCTTCGCCGGGCAGAACGAGGTGCAGGTCTATCTGGAGCCGGGCGAGGCTGCGATCACCAACTCGACCACTCTGGAACTGACCGTGCTCGACACGCTGCACAACGGCAAGAACCTGGCCATCGTGGACAGCTCGATCGAGGCGCACATGCTCGACCTGCTGATCTACCGCGAAAGCGCGAAGGTCGCGCCGAACACCGGCCCCGAGGAATGGATGGTCTGCGGCAAATCCTGTCTCGCCGGCGATATCTTCGGTGAGTTCCGCTTTCCCGCGCCGCTGAAGCCGGGCGACAGGCTCAGCATTCAGGACGCCGCCGGTTACACGATGGTCAAGAAGAACTGGTTCAACGGGGTGCAGATGCCGTCCATCGCGATCCGCGAACTGGACGGGTCCGAGCGGTTGGTCCGCGACTTCACGTTTGAAGATTTCACGTCTGCCCTATCGTAAAGGCCGACGCAGAATGGAGATGATGCAGTGAAAAAGAACGTTTTGATTATCGGGGCCGGCGGCGTCGCCCAGGTGGTTGCGCACAAATGCGCGCAGAACAACGACGTGCTGGGTGATATTCATATCGCCAGTCGCACATTCTCCAAATGTGAGGCGATCATCGAGAGCGTTCATGCGAAGGACGCGATGAAGGTAACCGGCACGCTGGCCGCGCACCAGGTCGATGCGATGGACACCCCCGCCGTGGCCGCCCTGATCCGCGAGACGAATGTTCAGATCGTCATCAATGTCGGCTCCGCCTTCGTGAACATGACCGTTCTGGACGCCTGCATCGAAACCGGCGTCGCCTATATCGATACCGCGATTCACGAGGAACAGGACAAGATCTGCGAAACCCCGCCGTGGTACGCGAACTACGAGTGGAAAAAGCGTGATCTGTGCGCGGAAAAAGGCGTGACGGCGATCCTCGGTGCAGGCTTCGATCCGGGCGTGGTGAACGCTTTCGCCCGCTTTGCCATCGACGAGTTCATGGACGAGGTCACGAGCATCGACATCGTGGACATCAACGCAGGCTCGCATGGCAAGTACTTCGCCACCAATTTCGACCCCGAGATCAATTTCCGCGAATTCACCGGCACGGTCTATTCATGGCAGAACGGGGCGTGGCAGGAAAACGCGATGTTCGAGGTGGGCCGCGACTGGGATCTGCCCGTCGTTGGCACGCAGCGGGCCTATATGTCCGGGCATGATGAGGTGCATTCGCTGTCGGCAAACTATCCGCAGGCCGACGTTCGGTTCTGGATGGGCTTCGGTGAGCATTACATCAATGTCTTTACTGTGCTGCAAAATCTCGGCCTGCTGTCCGAGCAGCCGGTAAAGCTGGCTGATGGGGGGGAGGTCGTGCCGCTGAAGGTGGTCAAGGCCTGCCTGCCCGATCCCTCCTCCCTCGCGCCGGATTATACCGGCAAGACCTGCATCGGAGATCTGGTGAAGGGCACCCGCAACGGTGAGGAGGTCGAGGTCTTCGTCTACAATGTCGCCGATCACGAGGTCGCCTATGCGGAGGTCGGATCGCAGGGCATTTCCTACACCGCCGGCGTGCCGCCGGTCGCGGCCGCGATGTTGGTGGCCAGCGGGGAATGGGACGCGAAGACCATGCGCAATGTGGAGGAGCTGGACCCCAAACCGTTCTTCACCATTCTGGACCGGATCGGCCTGCCAACCCGCGTCAGGGATGCGGACGGCGACCGCGCCTGGAACGCCTGAGCCACCGGATGGCCCCTGCCGCTGCGGGGGTCAGTTCCGCAGGATGATCCGGTCGCTGCGGATGGAGGCTTCGGTCAGCCGTTCGATGAAGGACATGCCGAGCAGGCTGGAATGAAGCTGATCCGGGCGGGCCACGGCCCCCTCGACCTCACGCACGACCACGCCACCGATCCTGATCTCCTCAAACGTGACGGGTGCCACGAAGGAGCGCCCGTTCGCGGTGGTCACGGCCATCGTGTAATCCAGCTCGTAATCCCGCATTCCGATCCGCCGCGCATCGTCATGGCGCAGCAGGACGAGGGATGCCCCGGTGTCGATCAGCAATCCGACCGGCACGTCGTTTACATCCGCGACGGCGCGAAAATGCCCGTCCCACGCCCGCATCAGCATGACCTCCGGGTTCAGACGCGCAGGATCGGCTGGTTCGGCGACGGGCTGTTCCAGCATGGATAGCGCCAGTAGGTGCCCCTGATCCTTGAAGCTGTACGCCCCGACGATCACAATGGCGCTGATCGCCCAAACGACAGGCAGGATCTGAAACTTGCCGCTGCGCATGTAACTGCGTGTGATCGCCATGCACGCGACCGAGGTGCAGACGCTCAGCGCGAGTACGAATTGCGCCACGGGCGAAAATTCGTCGAGCGTACCGGTCAATACCAGCGCACTGAAAAGCAGGGCAAAGATCAGGGTCATTGGCCAGAACATAGGTACGCCACACTCAGGATTGCGAATCGCAGGGCCTATTGTCGGGTGCTCGCCCGCGAATTCAAAGTTTTATTGTCGAAAAATGCGGATCAGCGGGTTCTGCCGGCGCGCCCACCCCTTCGCTTCGGCTTTGCCGCTTCCGCCCGGTCAGGCAATTGCGCCATGATTTCGGTGCGTTCGGATGGTTTCATGCGCGACCAACCGCCGATCTCATCAATGGTTCTGTGGCATCCTGTGCATTGGCGCGTGGCCGGGTCGATGATGCACAGCTTGATGCAGGGGCTTTCGATTTCGTCCCGTTTCCAGATTTCATCCATGCGATCGCTCCAGATGACGCAGGCGATCGAGGAAGCCTTGCAGGATGTAGGATGCTGCGATGTTGTCGATCCGCTCCGCCCGTTTGGCGCGGGAGGTGTCCGCCTCGATCAGCGCGCGTTCGGCGGCCACCGTGGACAGGCGTTCGTCCCAGAACGCGATCGGCAGCGGCGTCAGTGCTGCGAGGTTGCGGGCGAAGGCACGGGTCGATTGCGCCCGTGGCCCCTCGGAGCCATCCATGTTGCGCGGCAGGCCCAGAACGATGCCCACGGATTCACGTGCCGCGATGAACTCGATCAAGGTCTGCGCGTCCTTGCCGAATTTCGTGCGCCGTATCGTCATCTGCGGCGAGGCCACCGTACGCAACTGATCCGACAATGCGACGCCGATCGTCTTCGTTCCCAGGTCCAGCCCCAGCAACGCACCGAAGCGGGGCAGCATGGGGGCGAGCGCCTCGGCAGGTTCGACGACGCTCATTCCCGCTCTCCCAGAATGGTCAGGGCGGCGGGGTCCTGCGCGAAGAGGGCCCGGGCTTTCGCATGGGCGGCGTCGGCATCGGCATCCTGTCCCAGCACGTCATAGGAGCGGATCAACCGCGCCCATTCCGCCGGGCTGCCACCCTCCGTATTCAGCCGTTGGGCCAGACCGCCGACCATGCCTTGGACCATTTCACGCTGGGCCTCGGCATCCAGTTGCGCCGCCGCATCGATGTCCTGCGCATCAGGCCCGGTGAGCATGGTCAGGTCATTGCGCGCGGCGTCCCGCAGGTACGCAGGCGTGGCGTCACCCCCGGCGAGTTCCATCAGGATCGACCGCGCCGCATCAACATCGCCGGTCTGCGCCCGCGCGCGGCTCAGATAATAGCGCGCCCATGGATCATCCGGTGCGAGGCTCAGGGCGCGCTCCAGCACGGCCTCTGCCTCGGGTGAGACATAGCCCCCCGCCGCGACGATCATGAATTCCGCAAGGGCGGCCAGATCGTCGGCGGATGCGGTTTCACCTGCCAGTGCGACGACCTCCGCCTGAATTGTCTTTCCTTCCAGATATTTGCCCAGTTGCATATAGCTTCGGGCGAGCAGGCGGCGCCCCTCCAGATCGGTCGGGCGCGCGGCGACCACCGCAGCCAGCTGCGCGATCAGTTCGGCGTCCCGCTCCGACAGTTCCGGTGCAGGGGATTGCGCGGCGTGCAAGGCCTCGACAAAGGACTGAGGCGGGCGTTGCGTCACCTCACGCATGGCCTCGGCTGCGGCGATACGCTGGGCGAGCGGCGCGTCAGGCTGCCCCGGAGAGCCGAGCAGGACATAAGCGCCCGTTCCCAGCAGCAGAACGGTCAGGATCGTCGCGCCGATCGCCCATCGGTTGAGGGTGACCGGAACCATCGCCCCCCGTCGTTCGGTCTGCGCACCTGCGACGATCAGGCGCCGGGACAGCTCGATCCGGGTCGCCTCCGCCTCCTCCTGCGCGACGGCCCCGCGCGCGACCTCCGCGTCGAGCGTGGCCAACTGATCGCGATACACGGACAGGTCCGCCTCACGTCCCGTGGTCGCACCGTCCCGCCGCAGCAGCGGCAGCACCAGCACACCCGTCACGACCAGCGCGGTCGCGCCGCAGATCAGCCAGAACATCATTCCAGAACCTCGAATTGCATTGGCACACAGGTAAAGTGCGCCGCCCCGCATCGCAATGCGCGAATGCGACACGGTGCTGCGTCGTGAACGGACCGTGATAAGACGTATTTTTGATGTTGTGGCGCAGGTCGATTTGGCATCACGCTGGTAAGGGTCCACACGGCGCCCCTGGAGGAGAGGTCGATGAAACGCTATTCCGCATTCGCCATCGCGCGTGAAGCGTTGCGCCATCACACCGGGTGGGAGCGTGCCTGGCGCTCACCCCAGCCGAGGGCGGAATACGACGTCGTGATCGTCGGCGCGGGCGGGCACGGTCTGGCGACAGCTTACTATCTGGCCAAAAATCACGGCATCACCAATGTCGCAGTTGTCGAAAAGGGCTGGCTGGGTGGGGGCAATACCGGGCGCAACACGACGATCATCCGCTCGAACTATCTGCAACCGTCCTCGATGGCGATCTTTGAAAAGTCGCGCAGCCTGTACGAGGATCTCAGCCAGCGGATTAACTACAACGTGATGTTCTCACCCCGTGGCACGCTGATGCTGGCCCAGACGGAACATGAATTGCGCGCATGGAAACGCACGGCCCACGCCAACCGCATCGCCGGCATCGACAGTGAGATGGTCACACCCGAGCGGATCAAGCAGATCGTTCCGATCATCGAGACGAGCGGCCCGCGCTATCCGATCCTGGGCGGCCTGTATCAGGCGCGCGGCGGAACCGCGCGACACGATGCGGTGGCCTGGGGCTATGCCCGCGCGGCCAGTGCGCTGGGCGTGGATATTATCCAGCAATGCGAGGTGACGGGCATCGATCGCGATGCAAGCGGGGTCACCGGCATCCAGACCAGCAAGGGCGCGATCCGCACGAGAAAGCTGTGCATCGTCGTCGCCGGCAATTCCGGTGTGCTGGCCGACATGGCCGGGTTCCGCCTGCCGGTAGAGAGTGTGGCCCTGCAGGCGCTCGTCTCCGAGCCGATCAAACCGGTGATGGATTGCGTGGTCATGGCCAACACAGTTCACGGTTATATGAGCCAGTCGGACAAGGGCGAAATGGTGATCGGCGGCGGCGCGGACGGGTTCAACAACTACACCCAGCGCGGCTCCTTTCATCATCTGGAGGAAACAGTTCGTGCCCTGATCGAAACCTTCCCGATGATTTCCCGGCTCAAGATGTTGCGCCACTGGGGCGGCATCGTCGATATGACCGGCGATCGGTCCCCCATCATCGGCGCCACCCCGGTGCCCGGCATCTTCATCAACTGCGGTTGGGGAACCGGCGGGTTCAAGGCGATCCCCGGTTCCGGCTGGGCAACGGCGGAAATGTTGGCCGATGGTGCCCCGCGCGCCTTGGCCGCACCATTTTCGTTGGATCGTTTCACCCAAGGCCGCTTGATCGACGAGAGTGTCGCCGCCGCGGTGGCGCACTGATGCCCCGGTCCGTTGGCATGGTTTCGGAACGCAGCGGGCGCAGCGGCGTTTCATCAGGAGTGTTATCCTGATGGAGGCTGCAAAATGGCTCACGATCCGAATACACCCCCGCCCGCACCGCAGCAGAAGCGCGGCAGCGGGGCGCAATGGTTTATCCTCGGCGGTCTGGTCGTGGCGGTCGCGGTTATCGCGCTGTTCATGTTCGGCGGCGACACGCCGGATACTGCCGTTGATCCCGACGTTGAAACCGGGCAGATCGGCACCGACAGTCAGGACGCACGACCGGAGGCTGAGGCCGCTCCCGGACTTGAGGAAAATACCGGCGTTCCGACAGATGGTGAGGCAACGGTCGAGGAGCAGTAATCCACGTCCGCCCCTGCCATCCGCAATAGGCATCGTCACGGCGTTTTGCGATATTGCGTCGATCTGCGTGAACCGTATCACGACCTCGTGCGTTCGTTTTGTAATATTCGCAAAACGAGCAGAGGATAAAGCATGTCCGATCACAAAGACGATCATCCGAGTGAAAAGATGGCCCAGACCGGCCGCGATCCTGCGGGGCGCTGGCTCGCCATATTTGCTGGTGGCGCGGCGTGCCTGCTGGCCATCGTCATCATCTATATGGTTCTGTTCGACAACGAACGGGCCATCGACGTCGAACCACCGACCGTCGAAGAAACCCAGTAAGCGATCGAGGCCTCTCCGCCTCACCGGCGGGAGGCCCCCATGCTGAGACTGACCTGTCCATATTGCGGCGTCACGGGGGAGGAAACGGAGTTTCACCCCGGTGGCGAGGCGCATCTGACCCGTTCCGGGCCCGGCGCGACCGACGAGGCCTTCCGCGATTATCTGTTCCAGCGCCGCAATCCGCGTGGGGTGCATTTCGAGCGTTGGCACCACCAGTACGGCTGCGGCAAGTGGTTCCACGCCGCCCGGTGCACCCTTACGCTTGAGGTGTTCGGCACCTATACGGCCCAAACCGCAGTCATTCCCGAACATATCATAGATGCGATACAGTCGCGCAGGCCCGATTGGCGGCCCGAAGCATGAGCACGCGCATCAAATCCGGCGGGCGTCTGATCGACCGCACCCGCAAGGTGTCCTTCACCTTCAACGGCAGCAGGCTGTCGGGATTTTCCGGCGATACGCTGGCCTCCGCGCTGCTGGGGAGTGGTCAGACCCTGATGGGCCGATCATTCAAGTATCACCGCCCCCGCGGCGTTGTCGGTGCAGGAAGCGAGGAGCCGAACGCCCTGATGGGGCTGGGCCAAGGACCGACATTCGAGCCGAACCAACGGGCCACCACGGCGGAATTGCACGACGGGTTGCAGGCCGAGAGCCAGAACCACTGGCCCAGCCTGAGCATCGACGTGGGTGTGGTGAATGCCGCCCTCTCGCGGTTTTTTCCCGCCGGATTCTATTACAAGACCTTCATGGCACCTCGCGCGGCGTGGAAACACGTCTTTGAGCCGGTAATCCGAAAGACTGCGGGGCTGGGAAAGGCCCCGACCGAGGCTGACGCGGACCGTTACGAGCATTTCTACGCCTATGCCGATGTGCTGGTCATCGGAGCCGGCATGGCTGGTCTGCAAGCCGCGCTGGAGGCCGGACGCGCTGGCGCGCGTGTCCTGCTGGTGGAACAGACCCCGCATCTGGGTGGACGATTGCTGAGCGACGAGGTCGAGATCGACGAAGAGACATCGGATGCATGGCTCAGCCGGACCATCGCCGAATTGCAGGCCCTGCCCAATGTCGAAATCCGCACCCGCCTGATGGGGGCGGGCGTCTACGATCACGGCTACGTCACGGGGTATGAGCGGCTGACTGACCATATGTCCGACCACATGCCCGGTGGCGAGGGGCCGCGCCATCGCCTCTGGCGCATTCGCGCGGATCGGATCGTTACCGCCACCGGGGCGATGGAGCGTCCGCTGGCCTTTGCGGGCAACGACGTGCCCGGTGTGATGCTGGCGGCTGCGCTGCGCGATTACGTCGCGCTTTACGGTGTGACGGCGGGTGATCGCACGGTGATCGTCACGAACAACGACGATGCCTATCGCACGGCGATCGCTTTGAAACGGGCGGGCCTTGAGGTGCCGGTCATACTGGACACCCGCGATGCCGCGATAGGACCGCTGCCGAGGCAGGCCCGCGACCTGGGCATTCGGGTGGAATTGGGAAAGGGCATCGCCACCGTAAAGGGCGGCAAGAAGGTCGAGGCGGTCGAGATCTGTTCGCAGGCAGGCGAGGGCTCGGTGCTGGAAACCATACCCTGCGATGCGGTCGCCATGTCGGGCGGCTGGTCGCCAGTGGTGCATCTGTGGTCCCATTGCGGTGGAAAGCTGGTCTGGGATACGGATCAATCGCATTTCCGCCCCGATCCCGACCGCCCGCCCACGGGGCATGACGGCGCGGGCTTCGTTCTGACGGCGGGGGCTGCATCTGGTGCTCTGCACGCCGCCGATACCATGCCCGATGCGGTCGCTGCAGGGCGACGCGCAGCGCGGGAGCTTGGCTTTACCCCTTCGGACACCACAGCGCCCACGGCAAATGCAGAAGCTGAGGAGCCGTTGCAACCCGTGTGGATGATGCCCGCCGGCGCGTCCTACAAGCTGCGATCCAAGGCGTTTCTCGACTTTCAGAACGATGTGAAGGTCTCCGACGTGCAGCTCGCCGCGCGGGAGGGGTTCGAAAGCGTCGAGCACGCGAAACGCTACACGACGCTGGGCATGGCGACCGATCAGGGAAAGTTGAGCAACATCAACGGCCTTGCCGTGCTGGCCGACAGTCTGGGCACGACGATCCCGCAGGTCGGCACGACGACGTTCCGCCCGCCCTATACCCCGATCTCGATGGGGTCGATTGCCGGTGCCGCGCGCGGTCCGCTGTTCAAGCCCCTGCGCAAGTCCCCGATGGATGACTGGCACGATGCGAACGGCGCGGTGTGGGAACCTGTGGCAGACTGGCGCCGCCCCTATACCTATCTGCGCGAAGGTGAGGCGCAGCATGAGGCCGTCCACCGCGAAATCCGCAACACGCGCGGAAATGTCGGCGTGCTGGATGCCTCGACCCTGGGCAAGATCGTCGTGCAGGGACCGGACGCGGCCAAGTTCCTCGACCTGATCTACACCAATATGATGTCCAGCCTGAAGCCGGGGCGCTGTCGCTATGGTCTGATGTGCACCGAGAACGGGTTCCTGTTCGACGACGGCGTCGTGGTCCGGTTGGCCGAGGACAAATTCCTGTGCCACACGACCTCCGGCGGGTCCGACCGTGTTCACGCCTGGATGGAGGAATGGTTGCAGACCGAGTGGTGGGCTCTGGACGTCTATACCGCGAATGTCACCGAGCAATACGCGCAGATCGCTGTGGTCGGCCCCAAGGCGCGGCAGCTTCTGGAAAGTCTGGGCGGGATGGATCTGAGCCGGGAGGGGTTGAGCTTCATGGGCATGGCCGAGGGCGATCTTGCCGGTATTCCCGCCCGCGTGTTCCGCATCTCGTTCTCGGGCGAGTTGAGCTACGAGGTCGCGGTTCCGGCTTGCTATGGTCGCGCGCTCTGGGACTTGCTGATGCAGCACGGCGCGCCGCTGGGTGTGATGCCCTACGGCACCGAAGCGTTGCACGTCATGCGGGCCGAGAAGGGCTTCATCATGATCGGGGATGAGACGGACGGGACCGTCACCCCACATGATCTGGCGCTTGGCTGGGCTGTATCTAAGAAAAAGCAGGATTTCATCGGCAAGCGGGCGCTGGAACGCCCCGATCTGATCCGCCCGGATCGCAAGCAACTGGTCGGCCTCGCCACCCAGGATCCGGCAACCGTGCTGCCCGACGGGGCCCATGCGGTGGCCGGGAGCAACGAATATGGCGGTCCGAAAACCATCGGCCACGTCACCTCGACCTATTACAGCCCGACGCTGGACCGCTCCATCGCCATGGCGCTGATCGAAGGCGGCGCGAACCGGATGGGGGAGGTGCTGGAGTTCCCCGTGGACAGCCAGACCGTGATCCGTGCGACAATCGTCGATCCGGTTTTCTACGACAAGGCGGGGGAGCGTCAGGATGTCTGATCCCAGAACCGCGCTGCAGGGCGCGCATTTCGCTGGCGATGTTACCGTGACGGATGCGGGACTGATCGGCATGATCTCGATCCGTGGCGATCAGTCCGATTCCGGTTTTCGCACCGCCATTCGCCATGTGACCGGTCACGACGTGCCTGACCAGCGCGAAATGCGCGGGGATGCGACGGGCGGCCTCGCCTGGATGAGCCCTGATGACCTGATGCTGTTTTGCGGCCATGCTCAGGCCAACATCATGGCCGACCGTTTGACTGCGGCACTGGGCGACACCCGCAACATGGTGACGGTGTTGTCCGATGCCCGCGCCGTGATCCGCCTGCATGGGGCCAGCGTGCGTGACGTGCTGGCCAAGGGTGCCCCTGTGGATCTGGCCCCCGGAAAGTTCGAGCCGGGCAGCATTCGCCGCACCCGTCTGGGACAGGTCGCGGTCGCGTTCTGGCTGACCGGGCAGGACAGCGCCGAACTGGTCTGCTTCCGCTCCGTCGCGGGATTTGTGTTCGACTGGTTGAGTGTTGCCGCCGCACATGGCGCAAGTGTCGCTTATCATGCGAAACCCCTGACCTGAGTTTTTGGCGGGATGCTTTACGTCAGGGCGCGCGGCTTCGCCTTGACGGGTCGGGGTGGTTGGATGATGTTTGACGGCAGTAAATTCACGAACAGGGACCTGAAAAAATGAAAAAGATCATTGCCGTGGCGCTGGCCACGATGACCGCAGGCGCCGCAACGGCCCAGGACCTCGATATCTGCGTCGAGGGTGCGTATCCTCCGTTTTCGCAGACCGAGGCCGACGGCTCCGTCACCGGGTTCGACATCGACATCGCCAATGCCTTGTGCGCAGAAATGGGCGCATCCTGCACGATGGTCAAGACCGACTGGGACGGCATCATTCCCGCGCTTCAGGAGGACAAGTGCGACGCCATCATCGCCTCGATGTCCATCACCGAGGAACGCAAGCAGGTCATCGACTTCTCCGAAAAATACTACAGCACGCCTGCAATCTTCCTCGCCGAGGAAGGCGCCTTTGCCGATGACAGCCCCGAGACGCTGGCAGATGCCGTGGTCGGTGTTCAGCGCGGCACGATCCACCAGAACTTCATGGAGGGTGAATACCCCGAGGTCGAACTGCGCCTCTATGCCTCGCAAGACGACACCTATCTCGATCTGACCTCGGGTCGGATCGATGCGATCATGGCGGACAGCGTCACCATGGATGAAGGTTTTCTTCAGACTGAGGATGGCGAAGGATATGCCTTCTTCGGTGAGGGCTACTCCATCCCCGAATATCACGGTGAAGGCGTCGGCGTCGGTGTGCGTCAGTCCGATACCGAACTGCGGGACGATTTCAGCGCTGCCATCGCGGCCATTCGTGAGAGCGGTGAGTACGATCAGATCGCGTCACAGTATTTCGACTTCGACGTTTACGGCGGCGGAAACTGATCCCGCTGCGATCTGAAACGAAAGGCTGGCGACATTCGTCGCCGGCCTTTTTTGAACGGGGCTGATGGATCAACTCGTCGCATATTTACCGCTGCTGCTACGGGGCTTCGGTATCACCGTGTCCATGGCGCTGCTTGCCTTTGTGCTCGCCTGTGTGATGGGCAGCCTTGGCGCGTGGGGGCAACTGTCGAAATGGCGGGCGGTTCGCTGGCTGGTCATGGCCTATACCACCGTCGTGCGTGGGGTGCCGGATCTGGTCATGATCCTGATTTTCTATTTCAAGATGCAGGCGCTGATGAACCTCGTGACCAACGCCGCCGGGTGGGAGAGGGTCGATGTCAGCCCCTTCATTTCCGGCACGGTCACGATCGGGCTGTTATACGGGGCCTACCTGACCGAAACGTTTCGCGGGGCCGCGCTGGCCGTGGATGTCGGGCAGGGGGAGGCCGCGACCGCGCTTGGCCTGAAACCGATGCAGCGACTGCGGCTGGTCACCTTGCCGCAGATCGTGCGGCAGGCGCTGCCCGGCACCATGAATGTCTGGATGGTGCTGACGAAATCCACCGCCGTCGTGTCGATCATCGGGTTGAGCGATCTGGTCGGCGTCGCGGTCGATGCGGGCCGGTCCACGCGGGAGTTTTTCTGGTTCCTGATGGCGGCGTTCCTGGGCTACCTGCTGATTACCTGGGTCAGCCAACTGATCTTCAACCGGATGGAGCAGCGGTTCGACCGCGGCTTCACCGCCACGCGGTAGGGGGGCATCATGCGCTACGACCTGCTGATCGAGCGTTGGCCCCTGTTCGCGGAGGGGGTGTGGACCACCGTGCAACTGACCGCGCTGTCGGTCGCGATCGGGTTTTGTATCGCGCTGCCCTTCGCGATCCTGCGGTCGCGCAGAACGCCCGTGGCCAGCCCGCTGATCGCCGGCTATGTCTACGCGATCCGTGGCACGCCGTTGCTCGTGCAACTCTACGTCTTCTATTACGGTTTGTCGCAATTCGATGTGATCCGCGACAGCTTCGCGTGGAGTTATCTGCGAGAACCATGGTGGTGCGCCCTGATCGCCTTCTCCCTCAATTCCGGCGCCTACGCGACGGAGATCATTCGCGGCGCGATCGAGCGAACGCCGAAGGGACAGATCGAGGCGGCCAAGGCGCTGGGTCTGCGGACCTGGCAGGTCTACGCCCTGATCGTCGTCCCCTCGGCCCTGCGCCGGGCAATCCCGCAATATGGCAACGAAGTCGTCTTCATGATGCACGGTTCGGCCATCGTCAGTGTCATCACCATCACCGATATTCTGGGCGCAGCGCGGGAGTTCAACGGCCGCTACTATGTCTCGGATGAGGGGTTTCTGACTGCTGCTGTCCTCTACGGTCTGCTGACGCTTCTGATCGTGCTGATTTTCCGCGCGTTGGAGGGCAAGTTCCTCAAGCATCTGCGAATGCGTTAGCCATGCATTCTGTGCATGGCGCATGGGCCGTGTTGTCTGCTGAAAGAGCAGCGATGCTGACCTAACTACATCCTCGACGGTGGGCAACGCAGCACGCCATAGCACGAAGGATGAAGTCATGAGCGATCAGAACCTTACCCAAGCCGAGATCAACGCCTATCTCGAACGCGCGAACAAGATGCGCGCAGAGGCGATGCGCAGCGCGTTCAGCAGCGCTGTGAATTGGGTCCGCCACGCCTATGCTGGTGTTGTGCACCACGTTTGATCCGGCAACTTGCCGATGCGACAGGGTCATCCCGCCGGGGATGGCCCTTTCTTTTGCGCCCTTCCCTTGGCGCATCGAACCGGATAGCGAATGCGCATGACAGATCAGAACATTTCCCGCCCCGTGGTGCGCCTGCGTCCGAACCGTGCGCGTACCGTCCGTTTCGGCTTTCCCTGGGTTTATGCCGATGAACTGGTGCTCGATCGCCGGTCAAAATCGCTGGAGCCGGGCACGATTGCCACGTTGGAGGACGCGGAACGTTCGCCCATCGGAACCGTGACCGTTAATTCCGACAGCCGCATCCCCGCGCGTCTGATGGATCGCGATCCCGAGGCCGTGATCGACGCCGCCTGGCTGGAGCGCAAGATACGCTTCGCCCATGCGCATCGTGAGCGCCTGTATGACGCGCCGTTCTACCGTTTGATCCACGCGGAGGCCGACGGTCTGCCCGGTGTGATTATCGACCGGTTCGGTGAGGCTGCCGTGATCCAGCCGAACGCCGCCTGGGCGGAGGCGATGTATGCCGAGCTCGAAGCCGCGCTGATCGCGGTGACAGGTGTGTCCACTGTGGTCAAAAACGCGACGGGCCGCGCGCGCAAGTTGGACTGTCTGGATGAGGAAAGCGCCGTCACGACCGGCACCCTCGACGCTGCGATCCCCGTGCAGATGAACGGCGCGACCTATATGGCCGATTTGCTGGGCGGACAGAAAACCGGGCTGTTCTACGACCAACGTGCGAACCATGCCTTCGCGGCTGGCTTGGCGAAGGGTGGGGCGGTGCTCGACGTTTTCAGCCATGTCGGCGGCTTCGCGCTGGCGGCGCTGGCGAATGGCGCGGTATCAGCACTGGCGGTCGATGGCTCCGCGCCTGCGCTGGCCCTGGCGGAGGACGGGGCGAAGGCAATGGGGGCCTCCGACCGCTTCACCACACGTCGCGGCGATGCGTTCGACACGATGGCCGCGTTGGCGTCGGAGGGGGCGAAATTCGATCTCGTTATCTGCGATCCTCCGGCCTTTGCGCCCAACAAGCAGACGGTGGACAAGGGCCTGCGCGCCTATGAACGGGTCGCGCGCATGGGTGCCGCGCTGGTCGCGCCCGGTGGCTATCTGGTTTTGTGTTCTTGCTCGCATGCCGCCGATCTGGCCAAGTTCCGCGACAGTTCGCTGCGCGGCGTCTCACGCGGGGGGCGGGTGGCGCAACTGATCGCCACGGGCTTCGCGGGACCGGATCATCCGACCCATGCGATGCTGGCGGAAACCGCGTATCTCAAGGCGCTGTTCCTGCGGCTGGAATGATGCGCGCCCTGCTGGACGCGTGCGTGCTGTACCCCACGATACAACGGGAAATCCTGTTGGGTGTGGCGTCGCGGGGCGATTATTGCGCACTGTGGTCCGCGCGGATTTTGGAGGAGTGGGCGCGGGCTGCGGAACGTGCCGGCGCGGATGTCGGAGGGCAGGCGCGGGTTGAGATTGCGCTGCTGAACGACCGCTTCGGCGATGCCATCGTTCCGGCACCACCGCGCGACGATCTGCGCCTGCCGGATCTGGACGATATCCACGTCCTGTCCGCCGCGATCGAGGGGCGGGCGGATCTGATCGTCACCCGCAACCTCAAGGACTTCCCCAGGCGTGCGCTGATGCCGCACGGCCTCTATGCCATTGATCCCGATACGTTTCTGATGGCCTGCCATGCGGAGCGTTCTTTGGCAGACCCCGTCGAAGTGGTCCGGGCCCGCACCGCGCAAATCTCAGGACGTGAGCAACCTTTGCGACCGCTGCTCAAACGTGCCGGTCTGCCGCGATTGGGCAAGGCGCTCAGCGCATGACGGGGCGCGTGTTCCAGCCGCGCGACAGAGCCTCGATCGCGGCGACCCGTTCCTCGGCCTTGGGGTGGCTCATCAGCCATGCGGGGGTGCCGTTCGTGCCACCGGCAAGGTGGTCGAGTTTTCGGAACAGGCTGCGTTGCGGCCCGATCCCGACGCCGATTTTCGTAAGCAAGGCAGCGGCATAGGCGTCCGCCTCGTATTCATCGCGACGGCTGAGGCGGGCCGCGAGGAGTTGCGTCAACATGCCGATCAGCCAAGGGCCGACAATCGGCACGAAGCGCCCCACCATCAGCATGAGCGCCATCCTGATCGCGTTCTGCCCGGTATAGTCGATCATGCGCCGTTGCGAATGGCCCAGCGCCACATGCCCCAGTTCGTGCGCGATGACGGAGGCGATTTCCTCGGCCTGAACCTGTCCCGCACGGTACTTTTCCATGAAACCTCGGGTGATGAAGACACGCCCGTCCGGGGCCGCCAACCCGTTGATCGTGGTGATATTCTGGACTAAGACCTGCAATTCCCCCACGCCCAACTCTCGCGCCATCCGATCCGTCAGATGCAGCAGTTTCGGATCGGTCAGGGGCCGCGATTGCGCATCCAGCTGCCGTGCGCTGACCCGGGTGGAGACGAGCATCATGACGAGACCGCCGAGCACGGCTATGAGGATGGGAACGATCAGGGCCATATCCCAATGTGGGGCGTTTCAGTGCCCCGTGCAACGACCGGTTGACGGTAAAACGGCAGTCTGTCCGTAGCGCGATGAAAAACGGAGTCGGGGCAACCCACTGGCGCAAAGGAGGCGATATCGCCCCTGCGGCATCAGCGGACGGTCAGCGCACCAGTTCCCGCATACCGCGTTCCAGCCCGTTCAGCGTCATCGGAACCATACGGTCGGGGAACAGCTCCTGAATCATGCGGATGGACTGGGTGTAGCCCCACATGCGTTCAGGCACCGGATTGATCCACAGCGACGCGGGCCATTGCTCACGGGCGCGGGTCAGCCAGACATGGCCTGCTTCCGCGTTCCAGTGTTCGCTGGCACCGCCGGGATGCGCGATCTCGTAGGGCGACATGCTGGCATCGCCGACAAAAATGCAGCGGTAATCCGAGCCATAGGTTCGCAGGATTTCGTATGTCGGGATCTGCTCGGACCACCGGCGGGAATTGTCCTTCCACACACCTTCGTACAGGCAGTTGTGGAAGTAGAAATGTTCCAGATGCTTGAACTCCGTCCGGGCGGCGGAGAACAGCTCCTCTACCACGCGGATATGCGGATCCATCGAGCCGCCGACATCGAGGAACAACAGGACCTTGACCGCATTGCGACGCTCCGGCCGGGTTTGCACGTCGATATAGCCATGTTCCGCAGTGGCGCGAATGGTGCCGGGCAGGTCCAGCTCCTCGGCCGCGCCGTCGCGTGCCCAGCGGCGCAGACGCTTCAGAGCGACCTTGATGTTGCGCGTGCCAAGCTCGCGCGTATCGTCGAAGTCACGGAATTCACGCTTGTCCCAGACCTTCGTCGCCTTTTGATGACGCGATTCCTTCTGACCGATGCGCACTCCCTCGGGGTTGTAGCCATAGGCACCGAAGGGCGAGGTGCCAGCGGTGCCGATCCATTTCGACCCGCCCTGATGCCGCTTCTCCTGCTCGTCCAGACGCTTGCGCAGCTTTTCCATCAGGGCCTCGAACCCGCCGGCTGCCTCGACCTCGGCCATTTCCTCGGGGGTGAGGTGCTTTTCGGCCATCTTGCGCAGCCATTCCTCGGGCAGGGCCTGCGGGTCGATCATATCTTTCAGGTCAATCGCTTCCATCCCCTTGAACGAGTGGGCGAAGACCTGATCGAAGCGGTCGATCAGACGTTCATCCTTCACCAGCGCGGCGCGGGCGAGGTAGTAGAACGCATCGACGTCGTACATCACGACGCCCTGCTCCATCGCCTCCAACAGGGTGAGGTATTCGCGCAGGGACACGGGAAGCTTGGCGGAGCGGAGATTGTCGAAAAATTTCAAAAACATCTAGAGCACGTAAAAAGCGATAAAGTCATAGGTCATCAGGACCACGATCGTTGCGATGGTAAAGGCTACGGCATGTCCGATTCCCCACGTCATCATATCACCGAAGCCGCCATTGCGCCGCTTCGCACGGATGATGCCGACCAGAAGTCCGACGATGCCGATGATGAGTGCCTTCATGAAAGTGCCTTTCGTTGCAGCGGGCAGGGTGGGCCGTGCGGCGATGAGGTGCAAGGCTTCCCTCGCGACGTGATGCGATCATGCGGTCAGCCATGCAAGCGTAAACAGGGTGATTCCAGTCGAAATCAGGATCGCCCGGGCGATCGTATCCGTTTTGATCCCGTATTGCAGCGCGATGACGAAGGGCATGGCCCCGCAGGGCCCCGCAGCGACCAGCAGGGCAATTTCGGCCTTGTCCACATCCACTTCGGTCATGGCGAACATGCCGATCAGCAGGATCGGATGCGCCAACGTCTTGATCGCCACGACGGACCATGTAGCACCGCCGGGGCGGCGGAAATCGGTGCCCGCCACAATGATTCCCAACGCGAACAGGGCGCTTGGCGGCGCGGCGCGGCCGACAAACTCGGCGAAGGTAAATACGCCCTGCGGGGTGAGCGGTTCGAGCGCGTAGGTGCCCAGCCCGGCAACGATGGCGAGCAAGGCCGGATTGCCTATTGTCATCCTCGCCACCTTGCCCGGTGCAGCGTTGCCTGCCTTCATGATGTCGAGGATCAGGATCGTGCCGCAGAACAACAATGCGATGTCCACGATGATGATGCCCGCGATGTTGGCGGCGGCTTCCTCGCCATAGATCCGCTCTGCGATTGGCAGGATGTAGAAGAGGTGATTGACCAGGGCGCAGGTCATGCCCAGCAGCAACGCTTCGGGCCGGGTCCGTCCGAAATAACGCCGCACCACCCAGTAGCCGAGGGCATAGACCGCGATTTCGGATACCAGATACAAACCTAGGGCACGGTAGTCGAACGCCGCGAACGGAGCGCGGGCGACCACGAAATACACCAGCGCGGGTTGCGCCACGTAGTAAGTGAACCGGTTGAGGTTGCGGGCAAAGTCCACATCGAACCATCCGCGCCAACCGGCCAAAACGCCGAGGGCCAGAATGGCGAAAACCGGCAGGATGGGATCGGAGAAGGTGGAAAGCATTACAGGTCCGTATGTTACCCGATCATATGGGCGGAACCGGGCCGCGACTGCAATGCAGAACGCCGCCCCGCGTGAACGGGACGGCGTATCATATCAGGTCGATCAAGGGCCGATCAGAGCGAGTTGACCCATTCGTCAACATCGCGCTTGGCTTCTTCCTTGGTCTTTCCGTAACGCTCCTGAATCTTGCCTTCGAGAACCTCGCGGTTGCCCTCTGCCTGATCCAGATCGTCGTCGGTCAGCTCGCCCCACTTCGCCTTGGCGTTGCCTTTGAGTTGTTTCCAGTTGCCTTTGAAAATATCGTTGTTCATCTGAAATCTCCCAAAATACTTAAACTCACAACGGCTTGAACCGTCATCATATCAACGTGCACCGGGCGTGAGCGTTCCAAGGTTCCGGATCAGTTTTTCGTCTGGCTGGCACCGACTGTCCTCAGAACCAGACGGCGTGGCAGGCCTATCGGCCCTCGCGCCGGGCCATGAAGGCCAGCCGTTCGAACAACTGCACGTCCTGCTCGTTCTTGAGCAAGGCGCCGTGCAACTTGGGCAAAGCATCCTTACCGTCACGCTTCAGGTCGGCAGGGTCCAAATCCTCAACCAGCAACAGCTTCAGCCAGTCCAGCGCTTCGGAGGTGGAGGGCTTCTTCTTCAGCCCTGGCGTCTCGCGAATGTCATAGAACTGCGTCAGCGCCTCACGCATCAGGGTTTTCTTGATGCCGGGGAAGTGCACATCGACGATGCGCGCCATGACGTCGGCATCGGGGAACTGGATGTAGTGGAAGAAACAGCGGCGCAGGAACGCGTCGGGCAGTTCCTTTTCGTTGTTGGACGTGATGATGACAATGGGACGATGTTTGGCCCGGATCGTCTGTCCCGTTTCGTAGACGTGGAATTCCATCCGGTCGAGTTCCTGCAACAGGTCGTTGGGAAATTCGATGTCGGCCTTGTCGATCTCGTCGATCAGCAGAACGACACGCTCCTCCGCCTCGAAGGCCTGCCACAGCATCCCCTTGCGGATGTAGTTCGCGACGTCCTGTACGCGGGAATCGCCCAGCTGGCTGTCACGCAGACGGGACACAGCATCGTATTCGTACAGGCCCTGCTGTGCCTTTGTCGTGGATTTCACCGTCCACTCGAGGATCGGCAGCTCCAGCGCCCCGGCGATCTGACGCGCCAGTTCCGTCTTGCCGGTGCCCGGCTCACCCTTGACCAGCAGCGGGCGCTGCAATGCGATGGCTGCATTCACCGCGACCGTCAGATCGCCTGTGGCAACGTAGTCTTTCGTACCTTCGAATTTCACTTCCATACCCTTTCGTGCGTGTCCCGTACCTCCGTGAGAGGGAACGAAACCTGTCCAATTCGCGCGTGACATCGGCGGATTTACGCTTTATGCCCCGGACCTATAGAGGGATAGGGCGCATGTACATTGCCCTGCAAGGCAATGATCGTTCGCTTCGTTGAAAACGTAAGGTGATAACGATGAAAGCTGAAACGGTTCTGGATTCGGATTACAAACCGGCCGAGGACGAACCCTTCATGAACGACCGGCAGGTCGAGTATTTCCGCCGCAAGCTGCTCGAGTGGAAATCTCAGTTGTTGTCCGACAGCAAGGACACCGTGACCGGAATGCAGGAAGGTACCCGAAACATTCCCGACGTGTCGGACCGCGCGAGCGAGGAAACCGATCGCGCGCTGGAATTGCGCACCCGTGATCGCCAACGCAAGCTGGTCTCCAAGATCGACTCGGCCCTGCGCCGAATCGAGGATGGCTCCTACGGCTATTGCGACGTGACCGGAGAGCCGATCAGCCTGAAACGGCTGGACGCGCGCCCCATCGCCACGATGAGCCTGGAGGCGCAGGAGCGTCACGAGCGTAAGGAAAAGGTCTATCGTGACGATCGCTGAGAGGCATCGCGACGGATGATCGACGGGGGGCGGTCCGCACAGGGCCGCCTTTTTGCGTTCGGATCGCACCGGATATGGCTGGTGCGGGAAGGGGAACTGACATGCAGATCGCAATCGTCGGAGCGGGTATCGCAGGGCTGGCTACCGCCGTGGCATGCGCCCGGCGGGGCGTGCAGGTCACGGTATTCGAGCGGGCGCCCGAACTGGGCGAGGTCGGTGCCGGCATCCAGATCGGCGCGAATGGCATGGCCGTGCTGACCGCTCTCGGTCTGGCGGATGCCGTGCGGCGCGCCGGGGTCAGCCCCTCCGCCGTGCAGATGCGCAGCGCGGATGCGACACCCCTGATGCAGATCGCAATGGGCGCTGACGCGGCGCGGCGCTGGGGCCACGTGCCGGTCAATCTGCACCGCGCGGATCTGATTACGCTTCTGGCCGATGCCGCCCGCGCGGCCAATGTGCAGCTGGTAACGGGTGTTGATGTCGGCGGTGCGCAGGCCACGGATGGCGTGCTGCATTTCGGCGGGCGAACGGAACGCTTCGACCTGATCGTCGGCGCGGACGGGGTTCGATCCAGTTTGCGAGCGCAGATAGCCGGGGTCAGCGAACCGCGCTATACCGGCCACGCGGCCTGGCGGGCGCTGATCCCGCATCAGGGCACCGGCACAGTGACAAACCTGACCGTGGGCCGAGACCGGCATTTGGTGACCTATCCGATCCGGGGCGGCAGAATGCTCAACGTCGTGGCGGTGGTGAAACGGCGCGAGTGGACCGGGGAGGGCTGGGCGCAGGAGGACGACCCCGACAATTTGCGCGCAGCCTTCGCCAACTGGAACGACATGGCCGATGCGGTGCTGGCGCAGGTGCGCGAAACCTATCTGTGGGGATTGTTCGACCACGCCCCGTTGCAGAACTGGTCACGGGGCAAGCTGGTGCTGGTCGGCGATGCCTGCCATCCGATGCTGCCGTTTCTGGCGCAGGGCGCCACGCAGGGCCTGGAAGATGCCTGGGTGCTGGCTGAGACGCTGGCCGCGGGCGCGCCCGTATCCGCCTACGAGGCTGAGCGCAAACCGCGTGCGACACGGGTACAACGGGCGGCGCGCGCGCAGGGGCGGCTCGACCATGTGGGCTTTCCATGGCGGCCCTTCGTGCATCTGGGAATGCGGGGTGTGGGCGCGGTCGCGCCGGACTTCGCGGCGCGGCGCTTCGACTGGCTCTATGCGCATGACGTGACGCGGACGGCGATCCCGAACTGAGCTACCGGTACCGGTTTGTGGAACCGGCTTTCACTTTCCCCAAATATCCCCGCCGGAGGCATCAGTCAGAAATCCAGCGTGACCTTGATCGGCACGTGATCCGAAGGTTTCTCCCGGTCGCGCACATGGGCGTCGATCTCACATGATTGCAGACGGTCGGCGCATTGTGGGCTGAGCAGGAAATGGTCGATGCGAATGCCGTCGTTCCTTTGTCGTGCGCCGGCCTGATAATCCCAGAACGTGTAGGTCTGGGCCGCGCGGGTCTTGGCGCGCAAGGCGTCGGTCAGGCCGAGGTTCAGCAGGCGGCGATAGGCGTCGCGTGTTTGCGGCAGGAACAGCGCGTCGTCGCGCCATGCGTCCGGGCGGGCGGCGTCCTCGGCCTGCGGGATCACGTTGTAATCGCCTGCCATCAGGAAAGGTTCCTCGGTGGCGAGCAGGTCACGGGCGCGGGATTCAAGCCGGGCCATCCAGGCCAGCTTGTAATCGTATTTCGGCCCCGGCGCCGGGTTGCCGTTGGGCAGGTACAGCCCGCAGATGCGCAGGCCGTTCACCGTCGCCTCGATATAGCGGGCCTGTTCGTCCGCCTCATCGCCGGGCAGGCCGCGCATCACGTCCTCCATCGGGGATTTCGACAGGATGGCTACGCCGTTGAAGCCCTTTTGCCCGTGGGTTTCGAGGTTGTAGCCCAGATCCTCGATCGGTTCGCGGGGGAAGCCCTCATCCACCGACTTGACCTCTTGCAGGACGACGACGTCGGGTTTTGCTTCCTCCAGCCATTGCAGCAGGGCGGGCAGACGTGCCTTTACGCCGTTGATGTTGAAGCTTGCGACGATCATGGTCCGGCCCTCCGCTGAATGGGGTTCAGCTTTAAGACGCGGGGCGACGGTAGGGAAGGGGGGATCAGACCAGATTGTCGGTCCCGCTGAGCCAGGCGCGGGCACGGTCATGTTCGTGCGACTGATAGATGCGGATGTCGAGAGCGGGGAATCGGTCCGCCGCACCCTTTGCCGCCTCGGCGATCCAGGCCTGATTTGTGACGACGGCCGCCTTGTCGATCTTGCCCAGCAGGTCTTCCACCTTGGGAAGGCGGTCAATCTCGGCGCGGATGGCGTCCGCGCCCGGCAGAGTGACGTCGGTCATGTCCGCCAGGCAGGTGACGTGTTGCAGCGGTTCGGCGAGCGCGATCAGCCGGTCGAGCGCGGCTTTCATCGCCTGCATCTCGACCCGACCGGAGGCCGTGATCTCAATGCGGTTGGACGCCTTCAGTTCCACGTTCAGCATGACAGGTTCCCTTACATCGAGAAAGACGTGCCGCAGCCGCAACTGGACGTGGCATTCGGGTTCTCGATCACGAAACGTGCGCCGATCAGCTCCTGCGTGTAGTCGATCACCGCATTGGTCAGGAACGGCAGCGAGACGCTGTCCACGAAAACGCGCTGGCCGTCCTTTTCCAGCACCAGATCATCATCGGCGGGTTTGTCCTCCAGCTTGATCTCGTACTGGAAGCCGGAACATCCGCCCCCCTCGACCGCGACGCGCAGCGCCTGCGGGGCGTCCGTGGCCTCATTGATCTCGGCCAGACGCGCAAAGGCGCGGTCCGAGACTTTCGGTGGCAAGGTCAGGTCCATCATTGCGTCCCTTCGGCTCTCATGCGATTCCCTTATCGAAATAGGCGCGGATATGCCGCCTCGCAAGGGAGAGGGATCATGTTGGCCCCCTATGCCACCATCGAACGCGAAAGCCGCGGTCGCCTGCACGCCGAGGACGGCAGCGCCCACCGCTCCGCCTTTCAACGGGATCGCGACCGGATCATCCATTGTTCGGCGTTTCGGCGGCTCAAGCACAAGACGCAGGTTTTCGTGGAACATGAGGGTGATTATTTCCGCACCCGCCTGACCCATTCCATCGAGGTGGCGCAGGTGGCGCGCACGATTTCTCGCACTTTGGGCCTGAACGAGGATCTGGCCGAGGCGGTGGCGCTGGCCCACGATCTGGGCCACCCGCCGTTCGGACATACCGGTGAGGATGCTCTGGCGGAGGTGATGGCCCCTTACGGCGGTTTCGATCACAACGCGCAGGCGCTGAAGATCGTGACCGATCTGGAACAGCACTACGCCGAATGGGACGGGCTGAACCTGACTTGGGAGACTCTCGAAGGCATCGCGAAGCATAACGGCCCGGTCTCGGTTCAGAAGGACGGGGACGCGCTGCCCTTCGCGCTGGCCGAATATGATGCGCGTCACGATCTGGAACTGGACAGCCACGCCGGGGCGGAGGCGCAGGTCGCGGCCCTGGCCGACGATATCGCCTATAACAATCACGACCTGCATGACGGATTGCGCGCGGGGCTTTTCACGGCCGAGGATATCATCCGGCTTCCCATCATTGGCAGGTGCTTTGCGCAGGTGGATCGCCTGTGGCCCGGTCTGGAGGCGGACCGGCGGCGGCACGAGGCGCTGCGCCGGGTGTTCGGGGTAATGGTCGAGGATGTCTTGCAGGAAAGCCGCCGGTTGTTGAGGGAGGCACAGCCCGGCTCGGCGGCCGAGGTTCGCGCGCTGGGCGCGCCGGTGATCCGGTTTTCGCCCGCGATGTGGGCCGATCTGAAGGTAATCCGGGCCTTCCTGTTCACCAACATGTATCGTCACTGGACTGTGCGGCGGATGCGACGCAAGGCGGCGCGGGTTGTGCGTGAGCTGTTTGAGGACTTCATGGCCGATCCGGGAATGCTGCCGCAGGACTGGTCCGTGGCGGCGCTGGAGGCGCGATCCGACACCTTGCGCGCGCGGACCGTGGCGGATTACATCGCCGGCATGACGGACCGCTTCGCAATCGAGGAGCACCGTGCCCTGCGTGGAGAGATGAAGCGGGGATAGCCGTTTGCGTTGACCTCCCATATGCCCGTGCTAAACCGCGCAGGTACAAGGAGAGATGCGATGAACCTGTTTGCCGAGATCAAGACGCTGGTGCTGGAAACGCTTGGGGCGATGGCTGCCGAGGGTGTGCTGCCGGAAGGTCTCGACCTGCGAAACGTCTCGGTCGAGCCGCCGCGCGATCCCTCGCATGGCGACATGGCGACCAATGCCGCGATGGTCCTGGCGAAACCGGCGAAGATGAACCCGCGCGCAATCGCGGACGAGTTATCCGCACGGCTGGCAACAGACGACCGCATCGCCTCGGTCGAGGTGGCGGGACCGGGCTTCCTGAACCTGCGGCTGGCGGCAGGGCAGTGGCAGCGGATCATCCCCTCGGTCATCGCGGCAGGCACCGATTTCGGACGCTCGGACATGGGCGGGGGGGAGAAGGTGAACATCGAGTTCGTCTCCGCCAATCCAACGGGGCCGCTGCATGTCGGTCATACACGCGGGGCGGTGTTCGGCGATGCGCTGGCCAGCCTGCTGGACTTCGCGGGTTACGATGTCACTCGCGAATATTACATCAACGATGGTGGCGGGCAGGTCGATGTGCTGGCCCGCTCGGTCTACCTGCGGTATCTGGAGGCGCACGGGCAGAAGGTCGCCTTTCCCGATGGGACCTATCCCGGCGATTACCTGATCGCGGTGGGGCAGGCGCTGAAGGACCGCGTCGGCGACGCCTATGTGGATCAGCCTGAGGACGTCTGGTTGCAGGATGTGCGGCTGTCCTCGACGGATGCGCTGCTCGATCTGATCAAGGCCGACCTCGCGGCGCTGGGCGTCACGATGGACCACTGGTTCAGCGAAAAATCTCTCTACGGCACAGGCCGGATCGAGGACGCGCTGAAGGCGCTTGACGACAAGGGGCTGATCTATCAGGGCACTTTGGAGCCACCCAAGGGCAAGCTGCCCGAGGATTGGGAGGCGCGTGAGCAGACGCTGTTCCGCTCCACCGCGCATGGCGATGACGTGGACCGTCCGGTCCGTAAATCGGATGGTGCGTGGACCTATTTCGCGCCCGACATCGCCTATCACTACGACAAGATCGAGCGCGGCTATGACCAGCTGATCGACGTGTTCGGCGCGGATCATGGAGGCTACGTCAAGCGGATGAAGGCCGCAGTCTCCGCCTTGTCCGATGGCAAGGTGCCGCTGGACGTGAAGCTGTGCCAACTGGTCAAGCTCTACAAGAACGGGGAGCCGTTCAAGATGTCCAAGCGGGCGGGCACCTTCGTCCTGCTGCGCGATGTGGTGAACGAGGTCGGGCGCGACGTGACCCGCTTCATGATGCTGACGCGCAAGAACGACGCGCCACTGGATTTCGATTTCGACAAGGCCCTGGAACAATCCAAGGACAATCCGGTATTCTACGTCCAGTATGCCTATGCCCGCGTGAATTCCGTCATGAGCAAGGCGGAGATCGCGACGGATGACGCGACATTGGCTAAGGCGGACCTGTCCATCCTGACGCATGAGGCGGAACTGGCGCTGGTCGGAAAGATCGCGGAATGGCCACGCTTGCTGGAAACCGCGGCCCGCACTCATGAACCGCACCGGATCGCGTTCTACCTTTATGATCTGGCATCCGATTTTCACGCATTGTGGAACCGGGGCAATGACGCACCCGAATTGCGGTTCCTGCAGGATGACGCAGCCGCGACCGCGCCGCGACTGGCCCTGATCCGGGCCTGTCAGCTTGTGATCGGCGCTGGACTTGGTATCCTCGGCGTTACCCCGATGAACGAGATGCGCTGAGCGCACGAAGCAGAGAATTCACGCCCTGTTCGGGGCTGGGTTTAGGGGTTGGAGCAGGGCTGCGCACCAGATAGGGTGTGGGCAGAGGATCGAGTATGCGCAAACAGGCATCTGACGGCACGGAATCGACCGGACTTTGGGGGCGCATCGGCCGCGGGGTCGCGGCGCTCGTCTCTCTGGCGCTGGTTGTCGGGCTCGGCATGTGGGTATGGCGTATCGGCACGCAGGACGTGACGCAGGTTCCCGTGATTCTGGCCCAGAACGGTCCGATGCGTGTGCAGCCGGAGGATCCGGGCGGTACGCAGGCCCCCCATCAGGGGTTGGAGGTCAACGACGTGGTCGCGGGCGGTGACACCCCGTTGATCCGCGATGAGGTCATCCTCGCCCCCGCGCCCATGGACCCCGGTGAGCCTGAGGTCGAGACCGACACGCCCGAGGAGCAGGAGGAGCCCGCGACCGAGGATGTCGCCGCCGCCCCCGGTTCACGCCTGTCGCCCGTGACCAGCCTGAACCCGCGCGCCCGGCCCGACGACCTGTCCACCGTGGTGACGGAGGCCCCCCCGGCCCAGCCCGTCGAAATCGAGGACAGCGCCATTCCGCAAGGCGCGCACATGATCCAGCTCGGCGCATTTGACAGCGAACAGGTCGCGCTGCTGCAATGGGCCGGCCTGATCGACGCCCAGCCCGATCTGCTGGAAGGCAAGCAACGCTATATCGAACAGACGACCTCCGGCGGGCGGACCCTGTTTCGCCTGCGCGCGGTCGGCTATGGCTCCGCCACGGAAACGCGGGCGGCATGTGCCGCACTCGCCGCCCGCGGGTTGCAGTGCATTCCGGTGCAGAAGCGATGAAAGCAGCTTTCATCATGGGCGTATCCGGCCCGGTTTTGACTGCGTGGGAGCGGGATTTCATCCGTGAGGCGCAGCCTTGGGGCTTTATCCTGTTCGATCGCAATCTGACGGATGCCGGTCAGATCAGGGCACTGAACGCGGACTTGCGACAGACGGTCGGGGCGGATGCGCCGATTCTGATCGATCAGGAGGGCGGTCGCGTGCAGCGATTGCGTCCCCCCCTGGCCGAGGAACGGATGCCGCCGCTGGATTTCATGCGGCTGCCTGCGGGAAAGCGCGCGCAGGCCATGGCCCTGCGCTATCGCCATATCGCATATGAGTTGCACGATCTGGGGATCGACGTGAATTGCGCCCCGATGCTGGATGTGCCGGAGGACGAAACGCATCCGTTTCTGATGAACCGTTGCTACAGTCGCGATCCGGGCGAAATTGCGGAAATCGGTCGCGCGGTCATGCAGGCGCACCTTGCGGGTGGTGTCCTGCCCATCGCCAAGCATATTCCCGGCCATGGGCGCGGCACCGTGGACAGCCATTTCGGCCTGCCCGTTGTCGAGGCGGATCTGGATGAACTGCAACGGGATTTCGCCCCCTTCGCGGCCCTGTCCGACATCAGGATGGCGATGACCGCGCATGTCGTCTACACCGCGCTGGACGCGCAGGCCTGCGCCACCCTCAGCCCGGTGGTGGTGCGCTATATCCGCGATGTTCTGGGCTTCGACGGCTTGCTGATGACTGATGACCTGTCGATGCAGGCGCTTGGCGGCTCGTTCGAAAACCGGGTGCGCGGGTCGCTGGACGCAGGGTGCGACATGATCCTGCATTGCAATGGCGACCCGGCGGAAATGGCGGACATCGCAGCCGCCGTACCCGTTTTGAGCGGCCCCGCCGCCGCGCGGGCTGAGGCTGCCTTGGCGGAACGTCGCCCCCCCGAACCATTTGACGCGCAGGCGGCTTCTATCGCCCTGGCCGCGCTGGAAGCGGAGGCGCGCGATGCCTGACGACCTGCTGATCCGCGACCGCAATGAACGGCTGGCAGCCGAGGCATTGGTCGTGGATGTGGGCGGGTACGAGGGGCCGCTGGATGTGCTGCTGACGTTGAGCAGGACACAAAAGGTGGACTTGCGGCGCATCTCGATGGTGGAACTGGCGGATCAGTATCTGTGCTTCGTGGACCTCGCCAAGGAATTGCGGATCGAACTGGCGGCGGACTATCTGGTAATGGCGGCCTGGCTCGCCTTTCTCAAATCGCGATTGCTGCTGCCGCCCGACCCGACCGAGGACGGCCCGAGTGGTGAGGAACTGGCCGCGCACCTAGCCTATCAGCTGGAGCGGCTGGAGGCGATGCGCAATGCGGCGGCAAAGCTGATGGCGCGCGACCGGCTGGGCCGCGATTTTCTGGCGCGCGGGCAGACGGAGGACGTCACCATGAAGCGGCGCATCGTCTATGATGCCAGCCTCGTGGAACTGCTGCGCGCCTATGCCGGTGTGAAAACACGTGAGGATTTTCAGCCGCTGCACTATCAGCGCGACGCGATCTACACGATGGAGCAGGCGCTGGAGCGGATGAAAGGTCTGATCGGCGCGGTTCTGGACTGGTCCGATCTGGAGGAGTATCTGCCCGAGGCATGGCGGCTGGACCCGAAGAAACGCCGCTCCGCCCTGGCATCGACCTTCGCCGCGTCGCTGGAGATGGTGAAGGCGGGAACCGTGGATATGCGGCAGGCCGAAACCTTCGGCCGGATCGAGTTGAGGGCGCGGGCATGAGCACCGAAACCCTGTTCGAGGCACCACCGATGGCGGAGCAGGAGCGCATGGTGGAGGCGATCCTGTTCGCGTCCTCCGAACCGCTCGACACACGGGCTTTGACCGCCCGGTTGCCACATGGATGCGACGTGGCGCAGGCGCTTGCGCTGTTGCAGAAAAGATATGCCGGGCGTGGCGTGCATCTGCTGCGATCGGGCGACGACTGGGCGTTCCGCACCGCCGCGGACCTGTCGTTCCTGATGCAGAAGGAAGTGGTCGAGACGCGAAAGCTGAGCCGCGCCGCCATCGAGACATTGGCAATCGTGGCCTATCACCAGCCGGTCACGCGCGCCGAGATCGAGGAGATTCGCGGCGTCTCCGTCTCACGCGGGACGGTGGATTTGCTGATGGAACTGGATTGGATCCGGCTGGGACGCCGCCGGCAGACACCGGGGCGGCCCGTCACGTTTACCACGACGCCGGGGTTTCTGGCGCATTTCGGCCTTGAAACGCCCCGTGATCTGCCCGATTTGAAGGAATTGCGCGCGGCGGGGTTGCTCGACAATCGCCCGCCACCCGGCACTTCGGTGGAGCGGGAGGTGGACGACGACCACGATCAGGACGATATGTTCGAGTAGGTTTATGGAAGAGGTTCGGCAATGAACATGAATTCGATTATCAACATGGTGATGCGTCAGGTGATGCGCCGGGGCGTGAACTCCGCCTTCAGGAAATCCGATCAACTGCTGTCGCGCACCCGGCAACGCCCCGATCCATTGGCGGATCGGGAGCGCGCCTTGCAGGAGCGTGAGGATGCCCTCGCCCAGATGGATCGTGAGGATGCCCTGCGCCAGCGCGAGGAAGAGATCGCGCGGCGCGAGGCCGAATTGCGCAACCGTTGAACGGGACCCGTCAGATTAGCAGCCGAAGCCGCGTGTTGATGGCTGCGTCTCCGACGGGGATATTTTTCGGAAAGTGAAATTTAGAGTTTGAAGTGCTTCGCCAGCTTCAGACCCTGACCCTGATAGTTCGAGTTCATGTCGGCACCGTAGAGTTTCTCTGGCCGCTGCTGCATCTTCTCATAGACCAGACGCCCGACGATCTGCCCGTGTTCCAGGGCAAACGGGGCCTCGTGGCACCGAACTTCCAACACGCCGCGTGAACCTGCGCCGCCGGCATCGGTATTGCCGAAACCGGGGTCGAAGAAGCCTGCATAGTGCACGCGGAATTCCCCCACCATGGCGAGGTAGGGCGCCATTTCGGCGGCATATTCCGGCGGCACGTGCACCGCCTCACGGCTGACGAGGATATAGAACGCGCCGGGATCGAGGATGATATGGCCGTCCGTGGCGTGCACTTCCTCCCAGAACGCATCGACCGGGTAGTGATTCAGGCGATCAAGGTCGATCAGGGCCGTGTGAGGCTTCGCCCGATAGCCCACCGGCCCCTCAAGGCTGAGATCGACGGAGAAGCCAAGCCCGCCGTCGATATGGGCCGGCCCATCGACCAGCCGGGTGGAGGCGTGCAGAGCCCTCAGGGCATCGTCGTCGAGCATGGCCTGGCCCTGGCGGAACCTGATCTGGTTCAGACGCAGGCCGGGCCGTACCAGCACGGAGAATGAGCGGGGGCTGATCTCCGCCCATAACGGCCCGGTATACCCGGCGTCGATCCGGTCGAACTCCTCCCCCTGATCGGTGATCAGGCGGGTGAATAGGTCCAGACGGCCGGTGGAGCTTTTGGCATTGGCCACCGCGTCGATTTCCGGGGGCAGGGCGAGGCTCTCCATCAGGGGCACCAGATAGACGCAGCCCTTTTCCAGCACCGCGCCGTTTTCCAGCGCTATGTCGTGCATGGCGAAATCGGCCAAACGCTCGGTCACGGTCGCGGTTCCCGGCAGAAAGGAGGCGCGCACCCGGTGCGCCACTGTTCCTAGCCGCAGATCGAGGCTGGCGGGCTGAATCTGCTCCGTCGGGATCGGTTGGGTCGCGGAGATCGCATTCGTCGCGATAAGCTGGGATATCGCCTGCGAGGGCAGCACACCCACGGGATCATTTATCAGGCTGGCGTCGGTCGTCACGGGCCGGGTCATACGGGTAGCCTCGCAAGCGAAACGCCGGGCTGGGGGCACCGGCGTTCAAAAAATCAATTGGTCGGGCTAGCAGGACTCGAACCTGCGACCTTCCGTCCCCCAGACGGACGCGCTACCAGGCTGCGCTATAGCCCGACCGTGGGCGAGGTATTGCCTCAAACGGCGGGCGGCTTCAAGCGCGTTTTCTATCATTCTTCGGTATTGGGGGCAGGATGCGTGTCCATCCGCTGCCGAAGGTTTTCCAGACGGGTCAGGATCGAGCGCATCGCGGCGGCGCGGGCGGGGTCGGACGGTTTTGATTCAGTCGGCGTGGCGGGCATGTCATCCTCCTGTTCGGCCAGCCCCTCGACCGGCACGTCGTTCCACAGATCGGGTTCCTCCACCACGTCATCGGCATCAGGGCTGGCGTCGGGGGTTCCGTAGCGTTTTGACAGGGATTTCACTCCTTGTTCGCGCAGCATTTTCTGAACGCCGCGAATGGTCATGCCCTGCGTATAGAGCAGCTCGCGAATCGCGATGAGGAGCTGGACGTCCTCGGGGCGGTAATAGCGACGTCCGCCGCCCCGCTTGACGGGTTTGATCTGGGTGAACTTGCTTTCCCAGAATCGCAGGACATGCGCGGGGACGGCGACCGTCTCCGACACTTCGGAGATCGTCCTGAAGGCCTGCGATGATTTTTCCATATGCCCTGCGGCGGACTCAGGCCTTGTTGCCTGCGTCCACCCTGTCCTTCATGAGGTGAGAGGGGCGGAAGGTCAGCACGCGGCGCGGGTCGATCGGGACCTCCTCACCGGTCTTGGGGTTCCTGCCGATGCGGGCGGTCTTGTCCCGAACGGAAAAGGTGCCGAAGGACGAAATCTTGACCTGTTGGCCGCTGACCAGTGCGTCAGACATGTGTTTGAGCACGTCCTCAACCAGTTGAGCGGATTCATTGCGGCTCAACCCGACCTCACGATAGACAGCCTCGCTGAGGTCCATACGTGTCAATGTCTTCTCGCCCATGGGGAATCCTTCGTAATCCGCGAAACGTTCCGGAAAGCGTATTGGGATTCACGAAAGAGAGTCAATATCAGGGGTTTGCAAGACGATGCGAAAGCGGCGCTTTACCAGCGCATCAGCGCGGCACCCCATGCCAGACCGCCGCCGATCGCCTCCATCAGAATCAGGTCGCCGGACTTGATGCGTCCATCCGCGCGCGCCACGGACATGGCCATCGGGATCGAGGCGGCCGAGGTGTTCCCGTGATCCTGGACCGTCACCACGATCCGATCGATAGGCAACGACATCTTGTTTGCGACAGCCGAGATGATGCGCAGATTGGCCTGATGTGGCACCACGTAGGATACGTCGTCGGGCGATACGCCGGCCTTTTCCATCGCCGTGTTGCCAGCTGCCGAAAGCTTGCCGACCGCGTGCTTGAAGACCTCGGGTCCCTGCATCCGCAACACGCCTATCGTCCCGGTGGATGAGACGCCGCCATCGACATAGAGCAGGTGGTTGTACTTTCCGTCGGAGTGCAGGTCGGTGCTGAGGATGCCGGCATCCGCGCTGGTTCCGTCACCCTCACGCGCTTCGAGAATCACGGCTCCCGCGCCGTCCCCGAACAGGACGCAAGTTCCCCGGTCGGTCCAGTCGAGAATGCGGGAGAAGGTTTCCGCCCCGATCACCATGATCCGTTTGGCCTGCCCGGCCTTGATCATCGCGTCCGCATTGGCGAGCGCATAGATAAAGCCCGCGCAAACCGCCTGCATGTCGAAGGCGAATCCGCCAGCGCCGATGGCATGCTGGACGCGCGTGGCGGTAGAGGGGAATGTCTGGTCGGGCGTCGCTGTGGCCAGGACGATGGCGTCGATGTCGGACCCCTGCAGCCCGGCATCGTTCAACGCGGCCCGTGCGGCCTCGATCGCGAGATCGGAGGTTTTCTGATCATCGGCGGCGAAGTGGCGGCGCTCGATGCCTGTGCGGGCGCGAATCCACTCATCCGTGGTGTCCAAGGTCGCCTCGAACTCCGCGTTCGAAACGACACGTTCTGGCAGATAGTGGCCGCAACCGACGGGAACCGCACGTAATATTGTCATTCGTTGGGCTCCGCTGCCTTCGCCACTCGCTCCGCGACCTTTTGGGTGAAGCCGTTCTGGGCCAGCCGGAAAGCCAGCTTGATCGCCGCAGAGACGCCCGTCGCGTCCGCGCCGCCGTGGGATTTTACCACGGCGCCGTTCAGGCCGAGGAACACCCCGCCATTCCGGCGGCGCGGGTCCAGGCGTTTTTGCAGTCGGCGCAGCGAGGTCAGGGCGAACAGGGCACCGATGCGGCTGAAGACTGAATGCCCCATCGCCTCACGCAGGAAGCTGTGAATCAGGGTTGCCGTGCCCTCGGCCGTTTTCAGAGCCACGTTGCCGGTAAAACCGTCGGTCACGATGACATCCACCTCACCCGTGCCGATGTCGCTGCCTTCGGCAAAACCGACGAAGCGCATACCACTGTCCGGTTCGGCGGCAAGGGATTCGAGCAGGGTCGCGGCCTCATGCAAGGCCGCACGGCCCTTGTGCTCCTCCGTCCCGACATTCAAAAGCCCGACGCGCGGCTGGTCGAGGTTGAGATCGAGGCGGGCATATTCCGTCCCCATGATTGCGTATTGGACCAGATCGCGTGCCTCCGCCCGGATGTCGGCACCCACGTCCAGCACGACGGTATGACCCGTCTTGCCGCGCGACGGCCACAGGACCGCGATTGCGGGGCGGTCCACGCCAGGTGCACGCCGCAACCGCAGCATGGAAATCGCCATCAGCGCGCCGGTATTGCCACAGGACACAGCGACTGTCGCGTCGCCCTTTTCCACCGTCTGGAGCGTACCCCACATGGAACTGTCCTTGCCCGAGCGCATGGCGCGGGAGGGTTTCTCCGTCATGGAGATGACATCATCACAGTGTCTGATCTCGACAATACCGTCGAGGGCCTGCTGTTTTTCGATGAGGGGGCGAAGCTCCGCCTCGTCACCATGGACGATATAGCGGATTTCATCATTCTTGCTGGCGGAGATTACCATCCCACCAACAATGGCTGCCGGGCCGCTGTCGCCGCCCATGGCATCAATCGAGATTACGATATCGCGGGCCATAGTTCTGGTCTGCCTCCCATGGGTGCGGTCTGACCGCACCCCGTTTGACTACCAGCTAACTTACGCTGCGTCTTCGTCCAGATCGATTTCGTCAGCAAGTGCCACGACTTCACGATCTGCATAGTGACCGCAGGAGGGGCACACGTGGTGGGGGCGACGCAGTTCGCCACAATTGCCGCACTCGTTCGGGTTGGATGCAACCAGCGCATCGTGGGAGCGACGCATGCCGCGCTTGGAGCGCGTGATCTTGCTCTTTGGAACTGCCATGACTAACCTCGGTCGTTTTCGCGGGTCTCGCGTGACCCTGTATGTTTCGTGGCGCCCGGAGGGATTATCGCGCCGCGACTCCACCCGTAAAACGTCTCTTGAATGAGAGCGGCAAAATACGCATCACGCGCAGCGGTGCAAGGGGAATCTTACGACTTGTCCGAGAGTTTCTCTTTCAACGCCGCCAAAGCGGCAAACGGCTTCTCCTTCTCGGGGTCATCATCGGCGGTATTGGTGATGTGATCGCCGGTTCCCACGCCCTTCGCCTTGGGGTAGGCGGGCAGGGCCAGGGCGGCGGCCTCCGTCGCGACCAGACCCACGTCCAGCGTGCGGGTCAGCGGTTCCAGCGCGTCCTCCTCGTCGCTGTCTAGGTCGATATTTTCGGGATCGATATCGGGGGAATAGACCCGCTCGACCTTATCATTCAATTTGGTTTTGACCGGGGCCAAAGTTACGACGCAGCTTTGCACGACGGTGCCGCGCAGGCGCCCGTTCAGGCGCAGACCATCGTGGCCCTCCCGCTCGATCGTGCCCGAGAAACTCAACTCATCGACCGATATCGCGCCGAACAGATCCGCCAGGGCGGCGCGCTCCTCCTCCGTCGCGGTCTCATCAAAGCTGTGCTGTCCGTCGCGGATCAACCGTTGAGTGGCGAGCGGGCGGGGAAACTCGATCCTGGTTCCCCGGTGCGGTGCGTTGGCCATGTGATCGCTCCTGTCATCTGTTTGCTTGCCCTGCGAAGATGCGCAGGTTAGCAACGTTTGGAAATAGCCTGACGCCCGTGGGAGGCCAACCTTATGATCCGTATTTCCGATTTTAACGTGCCCGGCCTCAACCTCGGAGGTGTCGCGCTGGCCGCAGTCCTGGTTCTGGGCGCCTGTGCACCGCGATTTCAGAGCCATGGCTACGCCCCGCCCGATGTCGAGCTGGACCGCATCGTTGTCGGACAGGACACCAAGCGCACCGTCGGCACCGCGCTGGGGCGTCCTGGGGATACCGGGATCCTGACCGACGATGCGTGGTATTACGTCGCGACCAATACCGAGACCTATCTGTATCGCGCCAAGGAAGTGACCGAACGCCGCGTGGTCGCCGTGCAGTTCGACGACGATCAGATCGTGCGCGATGTTTCCGTCTATGGCATTGAGGACGGGCGGCCGGTCGAGCTGGTATCGCGCACCACCGAGACGTTCGGCAACGAACTGTCCGTGGTTCAGCAGATTTTGGGCAACCTGCTCAATCCGGGCAACCTGATCGGCGAGTGAGGCCGATCGGTCCCGGCAGCGTTACCGGCGCGCATTAAAGGTCAGCTTTCCTTCGTTTCGCCTTCGTCAGGCTCGAAGGTCAGCGCCACGCCGTTCATGCAATAGCGCAGGCCCGTCGGCTGCGGCCCGTCGGGAAAGACATGGCCCAGATGGCCGTCGCAGCGGGCGCAGACGACCTCCATCCGGCGCATGAAGAAGCTGCTGTCGTTATGTTCCTCTACCGCGTCTTCGGTCGCGGGGCGCACGAAGCTGGGCCAGCCGGTGCCGCTCTCGAACTTGTCGGCCTGCGTAAACAGGGGCTGGCCACACCCGCGGCAGTAGAACGTGCCGGGCTGTTTGGGAAAATCGTCATGTGTTCCCGCACGTTCTGTGCCCTTTTTGCGCAATACCTTGTATTCCAGCGCGTCCAGCTCCTCGCGCCACTGGGCCTCGGACTTTGTGAACTTTTCTTTCATGATCGACCTTTTCCTTGCAATGCGGGGCGGGCCCGCCAGTTTTGCTATACATAGGTCATGTATCGCGGGAGACACCCCATGAAGGTCTTCAGGAAAGGTCGCTATCGCGTGAGGTTCTCGCAGGATGTGGCGGATGTCTCTGCGGCACAGCGCCTGCGCTCCAGAACCTTTCGTGGTGAGCAAAGCGGCGTCGATGCCGATGATTTCGACAGGTCGTGCACGCATGTCCTGATCGAGGAGGAGCGCACCGACACCCTTGTCTGTTGCTATCGCCTGATGTCCTTCGCCACGGGCGGCGACATTCAGACCAGCTATTCTGCGCAATATTACGGGTTGGAGGCGCTGAGCGTCTATCCCGGCGCAATGGTGGAGATGGGTCGATTCTGCATCGCTCCATCCCATAGGGACCCCGATATACTGCGCATCGCCTGGGGGGCGATGGTGCGATATGTCGACGATCACGATGTGGAAATGTTGTTCGGCTGCTCCTCGTTTCCCGGTGTGCAGGAGGAGGCCTACATGGATGCGTTCGACCTGCTGAGGGAGCGGCACCTTGCGCCCAAGCGTTGGTTGCCCCGGGTCAAGGCACCGCGCATCTTCCCCTTTGGTCAGCGGTTGAAAAAGCCGGATCTCAAGAAGGCGATGAAGGGGATGCCGCCGCTCTTGCGGACCTATCTCCTGATGGGGGGGTGGGTGTCCGATCATGCGGTGGTGGATGACGACCTGAACACGCTGCACGTGTTCACCGGGTTGGAGATCAAGGGCATTCCGCCCATGCGACAAAAGCTGCTGCGCGCAAGCGCGCTGTAAAATCGCGCCGCGCGGCTTCGGAAGAGTGTGGGGGAGCATGGGGGATGGACCGCATGTCGGTGCAGCTCTAACCTCCACCAGCAAAGCGGAGGGGAACATGAGCATCGAGATCGACCCGGACTGGTTCGCGGATGAGGCGATTACCGAAGAAACCCGCGCTTTCGTCGCGCGATTTGTGGAGCAGGTGTCGAACCTGCCACCCACCCACACGATCCCACCCGAGGTGACGCGCAAGGCCCGCGACGATGGGCGCGGAGTCTTTCCCTCTGCCGGGCCTGACGATGGCTCCCACTGGCACGAATTCGAAAACGGGCGGTTGCGCATTTCGCCGGGGATTTCGGGGCGGGGGGTGTATCTGCACGTGCATGGCGGCGGTTGGACGCTGGGGCGGCCCACGCATTACGACCGCCTGAATCAAGCGATTGCCGCAAAGACCGGATTGACGGTGGCGTCGGTCGAATACCGGCTGGCTCCCGAACATCCCTGGCCCGCCTGCCTGGAGGATTGTCGGTCGACGGCGATGCATCTGATCGGTCAGAATCCCTTCGGTGAAGGCCCCCTGTTCATCGGCGGTGAATCCGCCGGTGGTCATCTGGCCGCGCTGCTGGGGCTGGAATTGCGCGGCATGGTCGCGGGGCTGTGCCTGAACTATGGTATCTACGATCTGGATTTGACGCCCTCTGCCGCGCAGTGGGGCAGCCGGTCGCTGGTGCTCTCCACCCCGACGATCCAGTGGTTCGTCGGCAATCTGGCGATGAACGCCGAGGCGCGCCGCGCCGCGTCGCCGCTTCATGCCGATCTGGCCGGAATGCCGCCCGCCTTGTTTCAGGTCGGCACGTTTGATCCGCTGAAGGACGATACGCTGATGATGGCCGCACGCTGGGCCGGGGCGGGGAACGAGACGGATCTGGCGGTCTATCCCGGCGGTATCCATGTGCTCGACGCCTTCGACATCGAGATTGCGGCACAGTTTCATGCGCGGCAGGCGGCGTTTCTCAACCGGGTGTTGGGGTAAGGGCCGCTTCGCTGAGCGTCAGCAACTTGCGCAGCCCGCGCCCGTGCTGCCCCCGGCGGGCGAGCAAAAGGCGGCGTGTTGCGGGGCGCGAGGCCCGTTTGATTTCCGCCAGCAGAATATTGGTCAGGATGAACAGTTCTGTCATCGGCTCGGCACTGATCGCACGGCCATAGGCCTCATCGAACGGCTGCGTCACGGATAGCGGCAGCCCGATGCGATTGACCGGGCCCGGATCACGCACCGACAGCGCATAGATGGCAGCACGGGTGAGGAAATGCGCGGCGTCCACGCTGGCGGGACGAAAGCGGGTGTTGCGAAAGTCGATCGCGCAGGTGCGCCCGTCTGCGATCACCACGTTGTCGGGTTTGTAATCGTTGTGAAACTTGACCTGACGCACGGGAAGGCCGGTCAGTTCCCGCGCCAGCCGGGCGATCTCGGCCCCCATGGCCGGTGGGGCGTCAACCGAGGCGACCTTCACCCGCCCGGTGAAGTCGTGCGCGGCATCGGGCCGCTCCACCAGATCGTGAAGAGTGGTGAGCCAGACCGCCGCAGCCCGGATCGCCGCGTCGCTGGAGGTGGAATCGTCGCGGATCAAATCCGCGGCCGTTTGTCCCCGAACTTGTTCGCTGATGACCAGATCTGCCTGCTCGACATGGGCGATCAGGGCGGGCACGGCACCGGCGGGCAGACGCTCGGTCAGCAGCTTATGCGCGGCGGCAACCCCCTCCGGCCGTTGGTCGAGCGATTGCGGGCCGAAAAAGCTGGCCACGACAGGGCCGCGCGCACTGTCGAGCGCCAGAACCGTCTTTGCCGGTTTGGCGCGCAGCAGGCGCATATTGTCGAAGGGCAATCCTTCGGCCCAAGCCTGTTCCAGTCGGGCGAGGTGGGCGCGACGCGCGCGGGCGCGGCGGATCATCCGCCGGTATGGCTCATATGGCGGCCCATCTCGCCAGAGACAGTTTGACGGGAATAGTCGAAATCGTGGCCCTTGGGCTTGCGCGCGATGGCGCGGCGGATGGCGTCGTGCAGGGCGGCGTCGTCGTCCGAGGCGCGCAGCACCTTGCGCAGATCGGCGTCGTCGTCCTGCCCCAGACACATGTAGAGCTGACCCGTGCAGGTCAGCCGCACCCGGTTGCAGCTTTCGCAGAAATTATGGCTGAGCGGCGTGATAAAGCCGATGCGCCCGCCGGTTTCCTCCGCCCGCATGTAACGGGCCGGACCGCCGGTGTTCAGCGGAATGTCCGTCAGGGTGAACTGTTCGGCCAGTGTCGCGCGCACATCGTCCAGGGACCAGTATTCGTCCAGCCGTTCGATATCGTCGCCCATCGGCATCACCTCGATAAAGGTCATGTCCAGCCCGCGGGCGTGACACCAGCGGACCATGTCCACGGCCTCATCGTCGTTGACGCCCTTGAGCGCGACGGCGTTGATCTTGACCTTCAGCCCAGCCTCCAACGCCGCATCTATGCCGTCCATAACCTGCGCGAAACGGCCCCAGCGGGTGACGGCGGCGAACTTCTTCTCATCCAGCGTGTCGAGCGAGACGTTGACCCGCCGCACGCCCGCATCGAACAGCGGTTGCGCGAAGCGGCGCAGTTGTGAACCGTTCGTGGTCAGCGTCAGCTCATGCAGCGCGCCGGAGTCCAGATGCCGCGACATGCCCTCGAAAAACGACATGATTCCGCGCCGCACCAGCGGCTCCCCCCCGGTCACGCGCAGCTTCTTGACGCCCAGATCGACGAAGGACGTGCAGAGGCGGTCCAGCTCCTCAAGGCTCAGCAATTTCGCCTTGGGCAGGAAGGTCATATGCTCCGACATGCAATAGGTGCAGCGGAAATCGCAGCGGTCGGTGACGCTGACGCGCAGGTAGTCGATGGTTCGCGCGAAGGGGTCGATCAAGGGGGCGTTTTGTGTGTTCATGTGCCCAAGACTATGCATGGTCAACCTCTCTTGCAAGCTGGACGAAGGCGCTGTTGTGTAGGGGCAGGAGGGTTGCGGATGCTGCGTAAATGGATCGTACCGGCGCTGGCGGGCACAGTGATCGGATGCGCACCCGTCGCGCCTGTTGGATCGACGGTGGAGCAGGTGCTGGGCCCGGCGGTGGAGGAATCGCGCCCGTCCCCCGTTACCGCGCGACTGATCGGATCGACCCTGGCGGAGGTATCGACGGAGGGTTCGGGAAAATGGCTGGCCATGGCATCGGTAGACCGGCGCGTTCCCGGCTGGATCACCGATCAGGAAACCGGGGTGAGCACACAGGTCGAACTGCGCCCCTTGCAGGGCGACGGGATCGACCGCATCTCGCTCGACGCATTGCGGGCCCTGGGCATCGACCAGGCCCGTCTGGTGATCGTCGATGTCTATTACGATGTCTCCGCCCTCAGGTTATCGGATTGAACAGAAAAGGATTTTTAACATGATACTCTACGGACGCGATATGTCGCCCTTTGCCCGCCGCGTCGCGATCTGGTGCGCCTTGCAGGATCGCACGATCGAGCGGCGACAGATACAGGTCGCCGGGCCTGAGTGGGAGGAGGTCAAGGCCGTCAATCCGCTGGGCCGGGTGCCTGCGCTGGTCCTCGACGACGGGGAGGTGCTGGTGGAGACTTGGGCCATCACCGATTATCTGGAGGAAACCGCGCCCGAGGATCGGCGTCTGATCCCGGCCACCGGTGCCGCCCGCCGGTCGATGTTGCAGGACATCGCCTATGCCACCTCAACCGGGGAGAAGATCGTCGCGCTGGTCTATGACAAGGTGCGCCGCCCCGTCGAGTTTCACTATCCCGCCTGGATCGAACGGCTGGAGGGGCAGATCGTCGCGGGCTTGCGCGCGATGGAGGGGCGCGTTCCGATCGAGGGCTGGATGTCCGGCACGGATGCGCCGGGCGGTGGCGATATCGCCACGGTGGTTTCGGCCGATATGGCGCGGCTGGTCTTTCCCGGCATCGACGCCGGCCCGCTGCCCCATCTGGACCGGTTGATCGCGGACGCGCAGGCGATCCCCTGTTTCGCGCAAACCCGGCCGAAGATGTGAGGTCCGCGCCCTCGCGCAGGACGTTTCTGGCAGGGCGATGCCTTCTGGATGGATGGCACGCTGGAGGTCAGCGTAACGGAACAGGGGCTTTCTGTCCGCATTGGGGGCTGGGGCGCTCGATGTCTCGACAGATGCGAGCGAGACCGTGATCGCCATCGCGCAGGACGGTTCGATTGCAGGTGTGGACGTGCACGGGGTATCGGGGGCGGGGCCGGTTTACGGACGGGGTTTTGGCGGCCCATATGGGGGGTGGTATGTCGGCTGGATGCAACCGCCGGGGCGGGCGCAACTGACATTCGCGCTGTATGTGGAGGCCGTGACCTACCGAGAGATTGACGGCTATGGCCGGGCGATGAGCGAACGTCTGCTGGCGCCGATCATGTCGAATACGCTATGACCGAGGGGAGGAGCCGCCGCGATGACTGAAACCCTGTATCAACCATTGGTGCCTGCGCGCGAAAGCTGGTTCGCGATGCGCCGCGATTTTCGGTGGCCGCGCCCCGCGCTCTACAACATCGCAGAGCAGGCCTGTGAACGGTGGGCCCGGGCGCAGCCGGATCGGCTGGCGTTGACCTATCTGCGCCCGGACGGAGAGTTGCGGGATTACAGCTATATCCAGCTCAGCCGGGCCTCGTCCCGACTGGCAAATGCCTTTGCCGCGCGCGGCGTGAATCGAGGTGACCGGGTGGCGGTTCTGCTGCCCCAGACGCCCGAGACGGTTCTGACCCATCTGGCGGCCTACAAGCTGGGCGCGATCGCGGTTCCGCTGTTCACCCTGTTCGGCGAGGACGGGCTGCACTACAGGCTTCACGATTCCGGGGCCAAGGTCGTGATCACGGACGGCGCGAACCTGCCGAAATTGCTCAACATCCGCGACAGGCTGCCGGATCTGAAGTTCATCTATTCCATCGACGAACGCAATGCCGGTTCCTTCGGGTTCTGGCAGGAACTGGGCAAGGCGGCGGATCATCGCCCCGTTGCCACAACCACGCTGAACGATCCGGCGTTCATCTCCTACACCTCTGGCACGACCGGTCCGCCCAAGGGGGCGTTGCACGGGCATAAGGTCCTTCTCGGCCATCTGCCGGGGGTCGAGACGCATCACGAGGGGTTGCCGCAAGCCGGGGACCGGATGTGGACGCCTGCCGACTGGGCCTGGATGGGCGGGCTGACCAATGTCATGTTGCCCGCGCTGAGCATGGGTGTGCCGCTGGTGGCGCACCGAATGGCGAAATTCGACCCGGATCAGGCCTTTGACCTGATTGACAGGCTGGCGATCCGCAACGTGTTCCTGCCCCCGACGGCGCTGAAACTGATGCGCCAGACCTCGGGCGATCCCGCGACGCTGCGCACGGTCGGATCGGGGGGCGAGGCGCTGGGCGCTGATCTGCTGGATTGGGGGCGATCGCGGCTGGGCGTGACCATCAACGAAATTTATGGCCAGACCGAATGCAATCTGGTGTTGGGCAACATGTCCAGTCTGGACCCGCCGCGTCCCGGTTCGACGGGCCGTGCGGTGCCGGGGCATGAGGTTGCCATCCTCGACAGCTCCGGCAATGCACTGCCATCCGGCGAGGAGGGCCAGATCGCCATCAGGCGGCCCGACCCCGCGATGTTCCTGGAATACTGGAACAATCCGGCAAAGACGGCGGAGAAATTTGTCGGTGACTGGATGCTGACCGGCGACGTCGCGCGGATGGACGCGGACGGCTTCGTTTTCTTTGCCTCGCGCTTGGATGACGTGATTACCTCCAGCGGATATCGCATCGGGCCGAGCGAGATCGAGGAATGTCTTACCGCCGACCCCGACGTGACGATGGCAGGCGTGATCGGCGTGCCCGATCCCGTCCGGACCGAGGCCGTGCGGGCCTACGTCGTCCTGCGCCCCGGTACAGCCGAGCAGGGCAAGGCGGCTGCGTTGATCGCACGGGTCCGCGAAAGGATCAGCCCGCATGTCGCCCCGCGCGATGTCGTCTTCGTCACGGATCTGCCGATGACTGCGACAGGCAAGATCCTGCGACGTGAACTGCGCGACAGGGCGCATCGCGGGACGTGAGCATCATCGCGTTCATACTGTGTGGCTACGCGGCGTTGTGCCTGACGATGGCGGCCTATGGTTGGACCAGACCGACAGGCGGAATCGACCCAAGGGCGCAGGTCGTCGTGGTGCTGGGCGGTGGCGCGCGCGTTGGACAGTTGCAGCCGGTCGGTCAGGCCCGCGTTGCGGCCGGGGTGGCGTCACTGGGTCCGGGCCAGACCCTGCACCTGACCGGAGGCTTGGCGGGCGGCGGGTCCGAGGCGGCGCTGATGGCGGCGGAGGCGAAGCAACTGGGCGTGGAGCCGCACCGGATCACGCAGGAGCATGAAAGCCGCACCACACAGCAGAACGCCCTGTTTTCGCAGCCCATCATCGGGGAGCGCGCCATTGTCATCGTCAGCGACAATTTTCATCTGGCCCGGGCGGCGATGCTGTTTCGCGGGCATGGGTATACCGTCACGGCACTGCGCGGCACGACTTATCGTCGTGGGATGCGGCGTGCGCTATGGTTCTTCGCGCGTGAAGGACTATCTGGACCGATCAATCTCTTGCGACTGATCGCCTGGGGGCTGGCCGGAGGGCTGGGCGCCTCACGCGATTGGCGTATTCGAACCCTGACCTGACCCTGACCCTGACCTGAGGATAATCCATGGATCCCGTTACCACATTCGCGCTGATCGGCGTCCTGGGCATCGGCTCGCAATGGCTGGCGTGGCGGTTCCAGTTGCCGGCGATCGTCCTGATGTTGCTGGCGGGCGTCCTGGCAGGGCCCTTGACCGGGCTGATAGATCCGGAGGCCAGCTTCGGATTTCTGCTCAAGCCCATCATCGCGGTTGCGGTCGCAGTCATCCTGTTCGAGGGCGGATTGACCCTGAACTTAAAGAGCTTGCGCGATGCGGGCCCGTCGGTGTTGCGGCTGGTCATGATCGGAGCACCGCTCGGCTGGCTGCTCTCCGCGATAAGCGTGCACTACATCGCCGGGCTGAGTTGGGAGACCGCCATCGTGTTCGGCGGCATCATGATCGTCACCGGCCCAACCGTGGTGACGCCCCTGTTGCGGCAGGCGCGGATGGAGCCGCGCGTCGCCAGAATCCTGAAATGGGAGGCGATCGTCAACGATCCCATCGGTGCCCTGGCAGCCGTTCTGGCCTATGAAATGGTGGTGGCGCTGCGAACCTCCACCACCGTGGGGGGCGCGATCTGGCACGTGTTTCTGGGCATCGCCGTCGCCAGTGTGCTGGGCTATCTGGGGGGGCGTGTGATTGCATGGGCGTTCAACCGGGGCAAAGTGCCGGAATATATGAAGGTGCCTGTGATGTTTGGCGCGCTTCTGGCGATTTATGCGGCATCCGACTATATCCTGCATGAAAGCGGTTTGTTGGCCGTGACCATCATGGGCGTCGTTCTGGCGAACACGCATTTGCCGTCTCTGGACGAAATCCGGCGGTTCAAGGAACACGCGACCGTCATTCTGGTCTCGGGCGTTTTCATCCTGCTTGCGGCTTCGCTGACCATGGCGGAACTGGCCAGCATCGACCTGCGCATCGTGTTGTTCGTCGCCATCGTGATCTTCATCGCCCGGCCCCTGACCGTGCTGCTGTCGCTGATGAGCAGCGGTCTGCCGTGGACAGAAAAGTCGATGATCGCCTGGATCGGACCGCGGGGCGTCGTTCTGGTCGCTGTGTCAGGTCTTTTCGGAACGCAACTTGCCGAACTGGGGATCGAGGACGGGCGAAGCCTGACGACCCTGTCCTTCGCGCTGGTGGCGGGCACGGTGGTGCTGCACGGATTTTCGATCGGACCGTTGGCGCGGCGGTTGAAGCTGACATCCGAGGCCGTTCCGGGCCTGTTGATCGTCGGAGGTTCACGCTGGGCGGTCAATCTGGCGCGGGCGTTGGAGAAGGCGGAAATCCCTACGATGATCGTGGATCGCAACTGGTTCCGCCTGCGCGCCGCGCGTGAGGCAGGGGTGAAGGTGTATCACGGGGAGATCCTGTCCGAGACTGTCGAGCATACGCTGGATCTGAGCGCATATGGTGTGGTTCTCGCCGCGACGGACAACGATGGCTACAACGCGCTGGTCTGCACCGATCTGGGCCCGGAATTCGGCAGAAGACAGGTGTTTCAGGTTGGCCGCTGCGATGAGACGGAGGGCCGCGCCGCCATGCCGGTCACCATCGGGGGGCGCGCCTTTGGATCGGGTATGCCCTATGAGGATTTCATGCGGCTGGAGGCAGCAGGCTGGGCGTTTCGCGTGACCAGACTGACCGAGGAATTCGGTCTCGATGATTACCTCGCCCTCAACGAGGACGCCCGGATTTTGGGGCGGATCAATGACAGCGGCTTGCTGTTTTACGATGGTAAGCCACCTGAGAAGATTCCCGCCGGAACGCGAATTCTGGCATTTCATCACAAGGATAAGGATCGCGGGTCCGGTTCGTCCTGATCTGCGGCCCGCCTTCGCGGGGAGGGGGCAACACTCAAAGGTGTTTTGCCGCCTCCTTGCGCGCGATTGCCCGCATTCCGTCCGAATGCAGGCTCAGGAATTCAGCGACGCGCGCAGGATCCTGCCGTGACAGGGTCCGCAACCACCATCCAATCGCCTTTTGTGTGAACCATTCGTGATCGGAAACCAGCGCCGCGATCCACGTCAGCACCTGCTCGCGCCGTTCCAGATGCGCGGCGTCGGGGTGTCGTCCCTTCGCCCAATGCAATGTGCAGACCAGGGCGGCGCGGCGCGTCCACATGTTCTGATGTTCCGTCCACATCGCCACCGCATCAAGGCGAGAGGGGTCTGCGATCAGGCGACGCTCGATAGGCTTTGCCGCCGCATCGGCAATGGTCCAGCTGTCGAACTGAACGACCCAGCGTTGCACCTGGTCCCAGACCGGCGCGTCATCCGGTTTGATCTGCGCCTGGGTCAGAAGTTTGGTCGCGGCAATCCGCGCCTCGTAAATGTCACTGTCCCATAAACCCGCGGCCAAGGTGACCTTCGCATCGCGGTCCAGATCGGCGCGCCAGGGACGCACGAGGTTTTCCACCGTGTCATTGCTCAGACCGAGGTAGCGGCGTTCGACCTTGTGATAGGTCGCCATTTCAGCCGCGCGGACGGGATCCGCGCGGGCGATGAGGGCGTCGAGCGCCGCGCCCGGGGTCGGCATCAGGACGATTTCGGTAACAGAATGACATGATCCGTACCGCCGCTGCGCCGGAAACGGGTGCCGCGCAGGCGACCGTTTTCATAGCTGTAGACGGTCGGACCATTGCTGCCCGGTACGATCAATCGTCCGTTGCGGTCGATACGTCCGGTGCGTCGATGGCTCTCGGCGCGCAGCGTCTCGTATGGGGCGACGGTGTCGATCACCACGACGGAGCCGTCCTGGTTGACCTCCGTCACGTGAATTTCATGACATTGGCCCCCGTTCCACGCACCCTCACCCCAGACGCCCAGATAGCGGTTCCAATTGTCGGACAGGCCGACCTTGGCGGGTTGAATCTCGTTGCGCCGATACGGATCGTCATACAGATCGACGGTATAACATCCCGCCCTGCTGAGCGCGGAATCCGGCAGACTTGCCTGCGGTTCGACACATGCCGACAGCAGAACCAGCAGCGATGCGCTTGCCACGATGCGTTTCATAATCTCTCCTCGAACTACTCGAACGTCCCGATCTTGGCGTCGGATACGAATGGAACTTTACTCTACCGTGACCGATTTGGCGAGGTTTCGCGGTTGGTCCACGTCCGTCCCCTTGGTCACGGCCGTATGATAGGCAATCAACTGCGCAGGTATAGCATAAACCATCGGTGCGAGCCGGGGATCTACCGTCGGCATCACCAAAACCTCAGCCGTGCCGTGCCGGGCGATCTCGGCGCCTTCGGCATCGGTTACCAGCAGGACACGCCCGCCGCGGGCCATGACCTCCTGCATATTGCTGACCAGTTTTTCAAACAGCGCGTCGCGCGGCGCGAAAACGATCACGGGAACGTTTTCGTCGATCAGGGCGATGGGACCATGCTTCAGCTCGCCCGAGGCATAGCCCTCGGCGTGGATATAGCTGATTTCCTTTAGCTTCAGCGCTCCTTCCAGTGCCATGGGATACATCAGGCCACGGCCCAGGAACAGAATGTCACGCGCACCGGCAAGCCATTGGGCAAGCTTGGCAATCTGGGGTTCGGTCGCGATCGCCTCATTCATCAGGCGGGGCAGTTCGAACATGCGCGAGACCAGCTGCGCCTCATCCGCCGCGCTCAGATGCCCGCGCGTGCGGCCGGCGTGAATTGCCAGCGACAACAATACGGTAAGCTGGCAGCTGAACGCCTTGGTCGAGGCGACGCCGACCTCCACCCCCGCATGGATCGGCAACGCTGCGTCCGAGGCGCGGGCGATGGAGCTTTCCATGGCGTTGACGACGGAGACGATGCTGCCAGCCTTGCCCTTGCAGTAGGTGAGGGCGGCCAGCGTGTCCGCCGTCTCACCCGATTGTGATACGAACAGCGCCATGTCGCTGTCTCGCAGCGGCGGGTTGCGGTAACGGAACTCGGACGCGATGTCGATTTCCACGACCATGCCCGCAATCTGTTCGAACCAGTATTTCGCGACCTGACAGGCATAAAAGGCCGTGCCGCATGCCACCATGATCAGTCGGTCGGTTCCGGTGAAGTCCACCGCGTCGGCTGCACCTTCGATCCGGTCACGGCCCGGACCGGCGTAATGTTGCAGCGCGTAGGACAGCACCTCGGGCTGTTCGTGCACCTCTTTGGACATGAAGTGGCGATGCTCGCCCTTCTCCGCAATCATGTTGTCCAGCGCGACGGTTTTCATGGGCCGGTCGGTCGCGGCGCCATCGGCGTCGAAGATTTTCGCCCCGCCGCGGGTCAGAACGACGTGATCGCCATCGTTCAGATATGTGATGCGGCGGGTGAACGGCGCCAGCGCCAGAGCGTCGGAGCCGACGAACATTTCACCCTCCCCATGACCGATTGCCAGAGGGGAGCCGCGCCGCGCTGCCACGATCAGATCGTCCTCGCCCTCGAACAGGAAGCACAGCGCGAAGGCCCCTTCAAGACGTTTGAGCGTTGCCACCGCAGCCTCGATAGGAGGCAATCCGTCCGTCAGGTATTGTGCGCACAGGACGGCTACGGTTTCGGTGTCCGTCTCGGTGACGAACGTGTGGCCCTTGCCCTCCAGCTCGGTACGCAATTCGCGGAAATTCTCGATGATGCCATTATGCACGACTGCGACGGGGCCGGAGCGGTGGGGGTGGGCGTTTGCCTCGGTCGGTTTTCCATGCGTGGCCCAGCGGGTGTGCCCGATGCCGGAACGGCCCTGGATGGGATCGACCACCAGCAGATCGGCCAGCGCGCCCAGCTTTCCCACCGCGCGACGACGGCCCAGCACGCCGTCGTGCACCGTGGCGATGCCGGCGCTGTCATAGCCGCGATATTCCAGACGACGCAGCGCCTCGACCATCAGGGGGGCGGCGGAATGCTCACCCAGGATACCGATAATGCCGCACATCAGCGTTTCTCCTTGAGGCTGCGCAAACGCGCCACCATGCGGGCGCCAAGGCCCGGTTTGTTGACTTGCCGCGCGCGCCCGATGGCCAGATCGCCCGGTCCCACATCGCTGGTCACGACCGAGCCGGAGGCGACATAGCCGCCATCCGCGATGGTCACGGGCGCCACCAGGGCGGAGTTCGAGCCGACGAAGGCATCCGCGCCTATGGTCGTCTTGTGCTTGAACACTCCGTCATAGTTGCAGGTGATGGTGCCCGCGCCGATATTCGCACGTTCGCCTATTTCGGCATCGCCGATATAGGTCAGGTGATTGACCTTCGCGCCTGCATGCAGGATGGCGTTCTTGACCTCAACGAAATTGCCGACGCGCGCGCCGCCACCAACCTCCGCGCCGGGGCGCAGGCGGGCATAGGGGCCGATCTGGGCACCCTCGGCGATGTGACAGCCCTCAAGATGGCAGAAGGCTCGGATTTCCGCCCCGGTTTCCACCGTGACCCCGGGGCCGAACACGACGTTGGGCGCGATGGTGACATCGCGGCCAATATGCGTGTCAAAGGCGAAATGCACGGTCTCGGGCGCGGTCAGGGTGATGCCGTCCTCCAGCGCGCGGGCACGGCGAGTCCACTGGAACACGGCCTCCGCCGCTGCCAGATCGGTGCGGGAGTTCACGCCCATCGTCTCCTGCTCGGCGCAGGTAACGGCGGCGCAGGACATCCCGCGCGACCGGGCGAGCCCGACGATATCGGTGAGGTAATATTCCCCCTTGGCATTATCGTTGCCGACCGCCCCGACCAGATCCAGCAGGGTGGCGGCATCGGCCATGACGACGCCGGAATTGCACAGGGTAATGGCGAGTTGCTCGGGCGTGGCTTCCTTCGCCTCGACGATGGCCTGCAAACCGTCGGGGCCGGTGACGAGGCGACCGTAGCCGCCGGGATTTGCAGCCTCGAACCCCAGCACCACCACGGCTGCACCATCTGCGCGCGCATCGCGCATTGCGGCCAACGTATCGCCCGAGATGAAGGGCGTATCGCCGTAGAGCACCACCGCGTCGCCGTCGAACCCTTCCAGACCCGCCGCCGCCTGCTGCACGGCATGGGCGGTGCCCAGCTGTTCGGCCTGCACAGCAAAAATCGCATCGGCGCGCCAGTCACGCACCGCGCCCTCGACCAGATCGCCGCCGTGACCCGTCACGACGATCAACCGCTCTGGCTCAAGCGTGTTCGCGCTGGCCATGGCGTGGACCACCATGGGCGCGCATCCGATCTGGTGCAGAACCTTGGGCAGGTCGGACTGCATTCGCGTGCCCTGACCGGCGGCGAGAATGATTGCGGCTGTTTTCATTATGATGTGGTCCCTCGTGTTGGCGGGCTTATAACAGCGGCATGCGGTGCCGGAAAGCGCACCGACGATCAGGTTTCGTTTCAGTCGATTGCATCGGCACCATTTCGAGGAGTTCCCATGCGCACCGCAATATTCGACCTAGACGGCACGCTGGCGGATACCAGCGCAGACCTGATCGCGGCGGCGAACGCCTGTTTTATCGGGCGCGGGCACGCGGCGCCGCTGGATCACGCGACCGATGCGCTGACCGCCTTTCGTGGCGGCCGGGCCATGCTGGGACTGGGGGTCGAACGACTTGGTCTGACCGATCTGATCATCGACGAGGAATACCAGACGCTGCTGGATCATTACGACGCCCATATCGACGTGCATACGCGTCTCTATCCGGGGGTCGAGGCCGCGCTGGACCGGTTGGCGGCGGATGGATGGGTTCTGGGGGTCTGCACCAACAAGCCCGAATGGCTGGCCGAAACCCTGCTGCAAAAGATCGGCATCCGCGACCGGTTCGCCGCGATGCTGGGCGCGGATACGCTGCCGGTGCGCAAACCCGACCCCGAACACCTGATCGAAACAGTGCGCCGCGCCGGGGGCAACATGGCGCGTACCGTGCTGATGGGCGACACCACAACCGACCGGGACACGGCGCGCAATGCCGGCGTTCCGGTGGTGCTGGTGGGCTTCGGCCCGCTGGGGGCGGGCATCGCGGAGTTGAAGCCGGACGCGATCCTGACGCATTACGATGAACTCGGCGATCTGCTGGATGGATTGGTGCCGCGCTGAAAACCGCCTGATTAGGCTTGACCCCTTTCGCGCAAGGTGCGAAATGCACCGCCAGAGACGGGACGTTAGCTCAGTTGGTAGAGCACAGTGTTCACATCGCTGGGGTCACTGGTTCGAATCCAGTACGTCCCACCATCTCTGAAAATTCCTGTATTGTTTCAATAGTTTTCATCTGTTGCGATTGCGTCCAACGAAGCAGGCGAACAAGGTTTGGCCGCGCGCATTCCCGAAGGGTGCTTGTGTGCATTCGACGCGCATTTCCCCCCGCCGGTGGGGGTGACAGACGGCCCGCATGCGGATTATGGGGTTGCATTGCCCTGTAGGTCCACCGTCTGATGGCTTATCACTCAAGAAAATCTGGAGTTCCAAGATGCGTCTCAAAACCACCCTGTCCGCGATTGCACTGGCCGCCATCGGCACTCAGGCCGCCGCACAGTGCGAAAGCGTCACCTTCTCCGATGTCGGCTGGACGGATATCACGGCGACGACCGCGACCACCTCCGTCGTGCTTCAGGCGCTGGGCTATGAGACGGATGTGAAGATCCTCTCCGTGCCCGTGACCTATACCTCGCTGGCCGAGGGCGATATCGATGTGTTCCTCGGCAACTGGATGCCGACGATGGAGGCCGACATCGCCCCCTATCGTGAGGCCGGAACCGTCGACACCGTGCGCACCAACCTGACGGGTGCGAAATACACATTGGCCACCAATGCGGCGGGCGCGGAACTGGGCATCGCGGATTTCGCGGACATTGCCGCGCAGGCCGACGCGCTGGATTCCACGATCTACGGCATCGAGCCGGGCAATGACGGCAACCGCCTGATCCTCGACATGATCGAGGCGGAGGCATTCGACCTTACCGAATTCGAAGTCGCGGAAAGCTCGGAGCAAGGGATGCTGGCGCAGGTGGAGCGGGCCAGCCGCCGGGGTGAGCCGATCATCTTCCTTGGCTGGGAACCGCACCCGATGAACGCCAATTTCGACATGACCTATCTGACCGGGGGCGACGACTGGTTCGGCCCCGATCTGGGCGGTGCATCCGTGATGACGAACACGCGCGCGGGCTATGTCACGGAATGTCCGAATGTCGGCACCTTGCTGGAAAACCTGGAATTCTCCCTTGAGATGGAGAACGAGATCATGGGCGCGATCCTCAACGATGGTGAGGATCCCGAGGATGCCGCGAAGGCCTGGCTGGCCGCGAACCCCGATGTGCTGGACACTTGGTTGGATGGCGTCACCACGCTGAACGGTGAGAGTGATGCGAAAGCTGCCGTCATGGCCGTGATCGAAGACTGACCCAATCATTGAAAGAAACGGCGCGGGGCCCCCTCGCGCCGTTTTCACGATGAACGACAGGAGCGACGGATGGAGTGGCTGACCAACAACAAGATCCCCGTCGGCGATACGGCTGAGATCGTGTTCGACTGGTTGCAGCGCAACGGCACGGACGTGTTCGACGCGATTTCCGACGGCATGGAAGCGACGATCGACACCTTGCTGTGGATTTTCCAGACGCCGCATCCGCTGATCATCATCGCGGTATTCGTCGCGCTGACATGGGTTTTGCAACGCAGTTGGCAGACTTGTCTGCTGGTGTTCGCGGGGTTCCTGTTCATCCTCAACCAGGATTACTGGGAGGAGATGACCGAAAGCATGACGCTGGTCCTGTCGGCCTGTATCGTCTGCATGACCATCGGCGTACCCATCGGCATCGCCGCCGCGCACCGGCCCCGGCTCTATGCCGTGATGCGGCCCGTGCTGGACCTGATGCAGACGCTGCCGACCTTCGTCTATCTGATTCCGGCGGTGATCTTCTTCGGCATCGGAATGGTGCCGGGATTGCTGGCGACGGTGATCTTCGTGTTGCCCGCACCGATCCGGCTGACGCAACTCGGCGTATCCTCGACCCCCGCGCCATTGCTGGAGGCGGCGGATGCCTTCGGCGCGACGCCGCGACAGAAACTGTTCAAGGTCGAGCTGCCCTACGCCGTGCCGCAGATCATGGCCGGGCTGAACCAGACGATCATGCTGTCGCTGTCTATGGTGGTGATTGCCGCGCTGGTCGGGGCGGACGGGCTGGGCGTGCCCGTGCTGCGGGCGCTGAACCGGGTGGATTCCGCGCTCGGCTTCGAAAGCGGCTTCATCATCGTGGTGGTGGCCATCATGCTGGACCGGATGTTGCGGGTCAGGGGACGGAAATGAGCGTTGCGATCTCTCTCGATGCGGTGAACATCGTCTTTGGCGCGGAGCCGGAAAGCGCGCTGCCGCTGATGGATGCCGGGCAGAGCCGCGCGCAGATTCAGGAGCAGACGGGGCAGGTACTGGGCGTGCACGATTGCACGCTCGACGTGAACGAGGGTGAGATTCTGGTGCTGATGGGCCTGTCGGGATCGGGCAAGTCCACCCTGCTACGCGCGGTCAATGGCTTGAACCCGGTCGTGCGCGGATCGGTGACAGTGCGCGCTGGCGACTGGTCGGCGGAGGTTACCTCGGCCAGCAAGGCGGACCTGCTGAAGGTGCGTCGCGAATGCGTCACCATGGTGTTCCAGCAATTTGGCCTGCTGCCGTGGCGCAGCGTGGCGGAAAATGTTGGACTGGGCCTCGAACTGTCAGGCATGAAGAAGGCCGAGCGGGCAGAGCGCGTGCGCGAACAGCTCGATCTGGTGGGCCTGTCGGAGTGGGCGGACCGCAAGGTTGGGGAGTTGTCGGGCGGAATGCAGCAGCGGGTCGGACTGGCGCGGGCCTTTGCCACGCAGGCGCCCATCCTGTTGATGGACGAACCTTTTTCCGCGCTCGACCCGCTGATCCGCACCCGGTTGCAGGATGAACTGCTGGAATTGCAGCAACGGCTGAAACGCACGATCCTGTTCGTTAGTCACGATCTGGATGAGGCGTTTCGCATCGGCGACCGCATCGCCATAATGGAGGGCGGACGCATCGTGCAATCGGGCACGCCACAGGATATTCACGCCGACCCCGCAAACGAATATGTCGCTGATTTCGTGGCGCACATGAACCCGCTGGGCGTTTTGCGCGCGCGGTCGGTCATGGTCCCCGCGCAGGGAACGGAGGACGGTCGGATCGGGGCGGATGCCAGCGTCAATGACGTGATCCATGCGCTCGATACGGCGCAAAGCCTCGCCGTGGTTGAGGAGGGCGCGGTGGTGGGCCGGATCACGCAGGGCGATGTCTTGAACGGGCTGGCGAAGCCGCAGACTTAGAAATGCAGGCTTAAACAGTGCTCAGTGGTTGGAAGATCGGGCCTTGGGGCGTGTCCTCGAAATGCGCTGTGATGCCGAACACCCGATGCAGCAGGGCAGGGGTCAGAACTTCCCGCGGCGGACCGTCGGCGGCAATGCGCCCCTGATCCAGCGCGATCAGCCGCGTGCAATGGCGCACGGCAAGGCCCAGATCGTGGATCGAAACCAGCACCCCGTGACCGCCCCGCGCCAGATCGCCCAGAACCTGCATCGTGGCAATCTGATGCGCCGGGTCCAGACCCGCAACAGGCTCATCCGCCATCAATAGCGGCGCTTGCTGTGCCAGCGTCCTTGCGATCAGGACACGGGCCTGCTCACCGCCTGACAACTCCGTCGCGGGGCGATGGCGTAGCGCCTCCAAATCCATCCGGTGCAGAGCGGCGGTTACGGGGGCAGGGTCGGTGTCCCCATGGGGCAGACGGCCGAGGGCGACGAGCGCCTCGACACTGATCGGCCAGGCGATTTCCCGCGATTGCGGCAGCCACGCGACATGCCGCGCACGAAGTCGCGGCACCATCTGCATCAGTGAACTATTGCCGGAAAAGGGGATCAAGCCGAGTGCTGCGCGCATCAACGTCGTCTTGCCCGCTCCATTCGGCCCGATCAGGCCCACGACCTCCCCCGCCGCGATGTGAAGCGATATGCCGTTCAGAACCATCCGCTCACGCCGGAACGACTTGAGATCGGTGAGGGTCAGCAGGCTCACATCTCCCTCCGCTGGGTCAGGATCAGGCGCAGGAAAAACGGTGCGCCAACCAGGGCGATCAGAACGCCCAGCTTCAGGTCTCGTTCCGGTGCAATCAGGCGCACGGCGATGTCCGCCGCCAGAACCATCGCCGCCCCGCCGAGCGCGGAGGCAGGCAACACCCGCGAGGGTTTCGCGCCAACCGCGCGACGCAGAACATGCGGTGCGACCAGCCCGACGAAGCCGATGGACCCCGCCACCGCCGTTGCCGCCCCGACCGTCGCCGCAACGCCGAGGATCAGCATCAGGCGCAAGCGTGCCAGATCTATTCCCAGCGCCGCTGCCGCATCCTCGCCCAGTGTAAGTGCGTCCAGACCCCGCCCGAGGCTGAGCAACGCAATGGTCCCCGCCGCCATGAAGGGTGCGACCAGCCCCACATGCTGCATTGAACGATCCGCGAGGGAGCCGAGCAGCCAGAACACGATCTCGCTTGCCGCGAACGGGTTCGGGCTGAGGTTCAGAACCAGAGAGGTGCACGCCCCCGCCAATGCACTGATCGCGATGCCGGCGAGGATCAGCGTCAATGCCGACCCGCGCGGTCCAGCCAGCAGCAGGATCAGGACGACCGCCCCAACCGCGCCGCCCAATGCCGCGAGGGGCAGGGCCAGGGCAAAAGCCGCTGCAAGGCCCGACTGGATCGCCAGAACAGCGCCCAGCGCGGCAGAGCCGGAGACCCCGATCAGCCCCGGTTCGGCCAGCGGGTTTCGCAGATAGCCCTGCAACGCCGCCCCCGACAGACCCAGCGACGCCCCGACCATGACCGCGAGCAGCGCACGGGGCAGACGAATTTCGCGCATCACAAGCGTGATCGCCTCCCCCTCACCCCGAAACAAGGCGTCGATGCTGTCGGAGACGGGCAACCCCGCCGGTCCGATCAGAAGTGATGCCGCGAACAGCAAAAGCACCAGCGCGCCAAGGCCTGCGAAGACCCGTATCATCGTGCGGCTTCCTGCAAATCGCGAATGGCACGCAGGACGTAGGGTGTGCCGCAAATCCAGTCCGGGCCGGTATTCGCGCGGGGCAGGGCCATCGCCTGCAACACGGGATGGGACAGGATTTCCTCGGATCGCGACGCGCCGGGATAGGGGGTGGAGGTTATCAGCATGTCGGGCGCGCGCATCACCAGCAGCTCCAGCGGCAGACGCCCCCCGCCGGGGCGATCGGCCATGAGGTTGCGCAATCCGGCCGCCTCCATGATATCGGCCGCCATCGTTCCGCTGCCCAGAGTGTAGCCATTCGCCTGATAGATCGCGGCGCGCACCGTGCCGACCTCATATCGCAGGGACAGCAGATCGGCCTCGAACCGGGCGATCAGCGCGGTTGCTGCAGCCTCGCGTCCCAGAACTTCACCCATTTTGGCGATCCTGTCAGGCACCTCGTCCAGACCGCTGGCGGGATCGAAGCGTTGTACGGGAATGCCCAGCCGCTCCAGCATCGAAACGGTGGCCCGCGCGGTATAGCGCCCGGCCAGAACCAGATCGGGGTTCAGCAGAAAAATCTCCTCCGCCTGACCGGCGTTGCGCGGCCATGACGCAGCCTGCCGCGCCATGGCGGAGGATCGCGGATCGGAGGCGAGGCGCGAAACGCTGATCAACTGCCCGGGCGCGGCCAGCAGCATGGCAAGCTGGTCCGTGCACAGGTTCAGCGACACGACGCGCTGCGGGGCGTCGCCGATGGTGGGCGCACCCAGAAACTCGCCCATGGCGGGCGCACCCAGAAAGGTGCACAACAGCCAGACCTGCCAGAACCGGCTCAGAGCCTGTTCGCCGCCCGCTGCCGGGCCAGCGCGCTGTCACGGTCCGTCACGCCGATCAGGTTTGCGACCATGCGCAGCAGGGCGTTTTCATCCTCGCTGCGGTCATCGTCGGACAGGGCGACATACCACATTGCCTCGATCACGGCGTCACGCTCCTCGTAGGGGACAGCGTCCTTGATCAAACGGGTGAAGCGTACGGTATCGGATGCCTGCGCTTCCAGGGCCTCCGCCTCGGTGCGCAAGCTCACCGCGTCTGCCTCGATCAAGCCGTAGCGATGGCGCAGGACCGCGTCGATCCGCGCAACCTCGGCCGGGTGATACAGATCGTCCGCGCGCGCCACGCGCACCAGCAGTGCCGCCATTGCCAGACGGGCATCGCTGGCATCCAGCGTCGTGTCTTCGGGGGTGCCGGTCAGTTTTCTCAACAGGTCAGCGAACATCAGTCCTTGCCCCGATACGGTTGCACGTATTGCAGCGCCATGTCCCACGGGAAGAATATCCACGTATCCTGCGAGACGCCGGTGATGAAGGTATCCACCATCGGCTCCCCCTGCGGCTTTGCGTAGACGGTCGCGAAATGCGCCTTGGGATACAGGGACCGGACCAGTTCCAGAGTTTTACCGCTGTCCACCAGATCATCCACGATCAGCACGCCCTCGCCATCGTTCCGCATCAGGGCATCGTCGGGCTTCTTGAGCACTTCAGCCGTGCCCTGATCCTGATGCGCATAGGATTTGACGCTGATCGTATCGACCGTGCGAATGTCCAGTTCCCGGGCCACGATCATGGCAGGGGCCATGCCACCACGAGTGATGGCCACCACGGCGCGCCATTTGCCGCCCGCACCCGGACCATCGTTTTCCAGCCGCCACGCAAGGGCGCGGCTGTCACGGTGGATTTGATCCCAAGAAATATGAAAGCCCTTTTCGTGGGGCAGACGGTCGGCCATGCGGCGTCCTTTCGATTATTCGGCAGCGGGTTTGCGACCGACGGCAACGTCGATGTCGGGCGCGTCCTCGGCCTTCATGCCGACGACGTGATAGCCGCTGTCGACGTGATGGTTTTCACCCGTGACACCGGAGGCCAGGTCGCTGAGCAGGTAGAGGGCGGATTTGCCCACGTCCATCGTCGTTACGTTGCGCCGCAGCGGGGAGTTCAGCTCGTTCCACTTGAGGATATACCGAAAATCACCGATTCCTGACGCGGCAAGCGTCTTGATCGGCCCGGCGCTGAGCGCGTTGACGCGGATGTTCTTTGGGCCCAGGTCCATGGCCATGTATTTGACCGAAGCCTCCAGCGCCGCCTTGGCCACGCCCATCACGTTGTAATGCGGCATCACCTTTTCGGCGCCGTAATAGGTCAGCGTCAGGGCGGCCGCGCCGTCGTTCATCATCTTTTCCGCGCGCTGCATGATCGCGGTGAACGAATAGACGGAGATGTCCATGGACATGCGGAAGTTGTCGGGCGAGGTGTCCACGTAGCGGCCGCGCAATTCGTTCTTGTCGGAAAAGCCGATGGCGTGCACGACGAAATCGAGGCTGCCCCATGTGTCCTTCAGCTCAGTGAAGACCGCATCCATGCTGGCCGCATCCGTCACATCGCAGGGCAGCACGATGTTGGAGCCGAGGCTTTCCGCCAGCGGTTTCACCCGCTTGCCCAGCGCATCGCCCTGATAGGTGAACGCCATTTCGGCCCCGGCCTCGTGCAGGGCACGTGCGACGCCCCAGGCGATGGACTTGTCATTGGCCAGACCCATGATCAATCCGCGCTTCCCGGTCATCAATCCCGACATATCTGCCATTTCGCCTCGCGCTCCACTCTTGTTCTGCTGGTCAGTCCGCTTTACGTCAAAGGATCGGCAGCATCAAGAATATGTCGGTGTTCGCACCAACTTGGCGGAGGATCACGCGATGAGCGACGACACGGCCCGGACCGGTATTTTCGCCGGCGACGATCCTTTCGCACTTGCACGGCAATGGCTGGCGGAGGCGGTGAAGTCCGAACCCAACGACCCCGATGCCATCGCCCTGGCGACTGCGGACCCCGACGGTCTGCCCAATGTGCGTATGGTTCTGCTCAAGGAAATCGAGGCGGATGCCTTCGTTTTCTATACCAATTTCGAAAGCGCGAAGGGGCGGGAGATCGCGGCGACTGGCAAGGCGGCGTTCGTGCTGCATTGGAAAAGCCTGCGCCGCCAGATCCGGGTGCGGGGCCTGACCGAGCAGGTCGAGGACGCACAGGCGGATGCCTATTATCACTCGCGCGCGTTGCAAAGCCGCATCGGTGCATGGGCATCGGAACAATCCCGACCTCTCGACAGTCGGGCGACGCTGATGGGCAAGGTAGCGCGGTTGAGCCTTGAAAAGGGTCTGAACCCCGACCGTCCACCATTCTGGGGCGGCATCCGCATCCGCCCGGTCGAGGTCGAGTTCTGGGCAGACGGCGCGTTCCGCCTGCACGACCGCTTCCGCTGGACGCTGGGGGATGAGGGCTGGGCGGTGCAGCGATTGAATCCTTAGCGCTTCGGTCGTGGCCGGATCGGAGGAGAATGATAGCGCCCGCCCCTCAGGGGCCGACGATGATCCGCAACGGCGTTCCGTCCTGTTGCGTGGTGGTAAAACTCTCACGCAGGCGTCCTCTGTCATAGCCTACAGGCGCACGCTCCGCAGGGATTTGCGTGCCATCCGGATAGGTGACGACAGCGTGTCGTGCCCCAGGGTCGGAATAGCTGACGGCCATTAACTGCGTATCTCCCAACTCCACGAGGATGGCGCGCGTACCGGACCCATCGCTACCGGCGCGACTGAAATAGGTGATCGGGTCCAGCCTTCCGTCGCGAAACAGGCGCACGGGCAGATCGACCGCATATTCGAAGGTTGCAGGTGCGGCGTGCAGGATCGTTCCTTGCGCCAGAAGCCGGCAATCGCAACTGTCCTGCAACCCCAGCGCACTCAGATCCTCATGGCACGATTGCAACGCCTGCGTGATCGAGGCTTGCGCGTTGTCACCGCCGACAACCGAGACCTCGACCGGGCACTGCGCCTGCGGTGCGCCGCGTACGATCGCCTTGGGGCCCTCGGCCAGCAGATAGGCGCGGCCATCGGCGGAGCGGAAGAAATATGCGAGCTGGTCCAGGCGGATTTCCTGCGTGCGCCGGTGCTCGGCAATCTCGGCATAGCTGCGGCTGGTGGCGTCCTGCACGACCTGCGATATGTCATCGGGTGTCTTAGAGATCAGGTCGCTCTGGAACGGGGTATACAAAAACTCCCGCGTCACCCCGTCGGCATCCGGCAAGGGGCCGACAGGTACGGTGGCGCAACTGGCCAGGGCCAGAAACGCAAGGAAAAGCAGGGTGCGAGGTTGCCGATTTGCCACGGTCGGTTGCATGTATGCTCCGGTATTCAATGGGGGCCGGTGGTTTGCTTGACACGCATGTCGCGCGATATCTATCCTTTTTTCAGTCTCTACGGGGGGCGGTCCACCACGATCGCGACGTAGCTCGGGACTGCGGTGCGTAGGGTGCGGATCGGATTTTGGACGCTTTCTCTGTCATGCGCATGGGTTGCATGTGCTTGGCGGACAATAAGAAAATGGTATTTGGATGATTACGGGACAGGTGAAGTGGTATGACACCACGCGCGGGTTCGGCTTCCTGGTGACGGAAGACGGTGCCGGAGATGTGATGATCCATGCAAGTGTGTTGAAGGCCGCCGGCCTGCGCGATCTGGTCGAGGGGATCGCGATAACCGTCGAGGTTGAGGAAACCGACAAGGGCCGTCAGGCCTGCGCAGTGATCGAGGCGGATGTGCCAGACGGTGGCGACGGAATGATGGCAGACCTGCTCGAAGCCGTTCCGGGCCCGCAGGAGGTTGACTACGTGCCGGCCCGTGTCAAATGGTTCGACAGGGTCAAGGGCTTCGGTTTTCTGAACATCTTCGGGGATGATGAGGATGTCTTTGTCCACATGGAAACGCTGCGCCGCTGCGGTATCGTCGATCTGCAATCGAACGAGGCCATCGCGGCCCATATCGGGGACGGCCCGCGTGGTCGAATGGTGATGTATGTTCGCGACTGGGACAGCGTCGTTTCGTAATATCCTTTGCCTTGCCTTGCTGCTGGCTACGCCCGTCGCCGCTCAGCAATGTCGTGAGGACCGGGTGGACATTCGTCAGGACGGTCTGCGTGTTTCCATTGAGGTCGAGATTGCGGACACCGATGAGGAACGCGCGCGCGGACTGATGTTTGTCGAGGAGATGGCCCAACTGGAGGGCATGTTGTTCGTCTATCAGGACGAACCGCGTCAGCGCAGCTTCTGGATGCGCAATACCCTCATTCCGCTGGATATGCTGTTCGTGGCGGCGGACGGGACCGTCCGTGATATTCACGTCAATGCCACTCCACTGGATGAAACGCCGATCCCATCCGCCACCGACGATATTTTTGCGGTGCTGGAGGTCAATGGAGGCCTGACGGAAATGCTGGGTCTGACACCGGGTGCGCAATTGCGCCATCCCGCTTTCGACACCAACCCGATCTGGCCGTGCGATTGACCCTTTTCATCCCGACGCGCATTCGCTAATCCCTGCTGCATGGTCGGGGTGTGGCGCAGCCTGGTAGCGCACCTGTTTTGGGTACAGGGGGTCGTGAGTTCGAATCTCGCCGCCCCGACCACATTTTTCACGCAATTTTTCTCTCGATGCGGACGCGGTCTTGCCTCTGCCAGATCCTTCGCAAGCGGCCACCCCACCGTGCAGGGTGGCCGGTACGATCAGTTGCCTACTGCCAGGAACATGCCTGAGAAGATCTCGCTCTCGTTGTCCTCACGAACGCGGAAGGCGGCGCCCATCTCCTGCGTCGCGCCGCCGGGGCCATAGAAGCGCCCGGAAATATCGCTGTCGGCTGTCGCTGAGAAATCCGTCGAATCGTTGTCCTGGTTGGTCGCGACCAGTCCCGCATCCCATTGGTTGCCATCGATCGCCGTAGTCGAACCGTTGACGATGTTGAACTCGTTCAATTCCTCGCCGGGCAGGTCGGTCAGGACGAGGTTCGCAAGAAAGCTGTTGGCCCCCTCAACGATATCGCCGGTGACGAAGTTCATCTCAACCGAGGCGATGCCCGTCACCTCACTGATGACCAGCGGGATCGTATCGCCCGGATTGACGTTGTCGTTGCGCACGTAGAGGCCCAGAACATTGCCGGTGAAGGTCACGCTGTTTGACGTCGGCAAATCCGCAACATCCGTCAGCGACCCGGCATGCCAGCCCCCGACGAAGGTCTGTGGGTTGGACGAGGGGGGCACATAGCGCCAAAGACCGCCGAGAACGGAATCATAGGCGCCCAGATCGAGCGCCTGAAGCTCCAGATCGCCGTTTGCGTAGTCTGTGGAAACGTAAACGCGGTTGACCAACTGTACGGCGCTGGATGTTTCCCGGTCGTTGAACGCGGCGTTGATCAGGCCTGTTTCGGAATCGTCGGTGAACAGGATGCCCTGCAGCTTTCGCGCGTCCGACTGAATCCGGCCCAGAACCGCATCGGGCGAATCGCCGGCCGGTGGCGTAGGGTTGGCCTCGCGATAGCGCAGGGATTTTCCGATTCCCCCGCTCGCCCGCGAACTGGAAAACTGCCCTTCAGACAGCTGAGCCAGCGTCAGACTGGTAGGAGGGGTCGGTCCGGGGGCGCTGGCTGAACCGCCACCGCCGCCGCACCCGGCCAGAACACCCGCTGCAGCGAGCAAAGGCCACATCCGCAAATTCATCTCGAAACTCCTTTGGATTTTGACGTAGTAGACCTGCGGATGCCCAATGGCGCAAGCGTCGATCCCCGACGGATGATTAAACTTCCAATGTTATTGGTGCGATGCAACATTCCTGCACCTCCGTGTTGAAAAGGACGCGGCGCGCACCATTGTTGCCTCTACGGTATGTTCAAGGAGATGATCACGAATGCAGGGTACGAACCAGGCTCAGCCGCCGGCGGAGGAATTGGCCTATCGGCGTATCTGTGTAGTGGGTGGCGGCGCGTGGGGGACCGCGCTGGCCTCGGTCGCGCGGCATGCCGGACGCGATGTATCGCTGTGGTGCCGCAGTGCCGAGGTGGCGGAGGCGATCCGTGACCGGGCCGAAAATCCACGCTACCTCAAGGGGATCAAGCTGGCCTCCGGTATCAAGGCCACTACCGATATGGCGCAAGCCCTGCACGAGGCGGAGGCGGTTCTGCTGATCACACCGTCCCACAGCATTCGGGAAATGACCCGCGCGATTGCGCCGCTGACATCGCCGCACTGCCCGATCTTTACCGGGGCGAAGGGGATTGAGGCGGACAGTGGTCTGCTGATGACAGGCATCATGGCCGAGGAGGCACCGGGCCGGGTGATAGGCGCTATTTCCGGCCCCACATTCGCGGTTGAGACCGCAGCCGATCAACCGACGGCAGTCACTATCGCATGTACTTCGCGTGCGACGCAGCCCGGCAGCATGGCGGCCGCGCGTCTGGCGGCGGCGCTGACCACCTACAGTTTCCGTCCCTACATCTCGGACGATCTAACCGGCGTGGAAATCGGCGGAGCCATGAAGAACGTTATCGCCATCGCCTGCGGCATGTTGCACGGCGCCGGATACGGAGAGAACCTGCGGGCCGCTCTGATCACCCGTGGTCTCAGTGAGATCAAGGAACTGGCCGTCACCATGGGCGGCTCGCGTGAGACGGTCACGGGGTTGAGCGGTATCGGGGATCTGATGCTGACATGTTCATCCCCGAAATCGCGCAACTTCTCCTACGGAACGCAGCGCGGGCAGGGGTTGAGTGATGCGGAGGTTTTCGAAGGGCGTCCTGTCGTTGTCGAGGGTCGCACCAACGCCGTGACCGTGACCGATCTGGCGCGCAAGAAGGGTCTGCACATGCCGGTCTGCGAAATGGTCCGCTCCATCGTCGCTGACGGTGCCCCAATAGGCGAGGCCTTCGCCAATTATTGGAGCGCGCCGATCGAGGGGGAACCTCGGGCCCTCGATTTCAAGATCGCGCATCCCGCGACGTCTGCCGCCCATTCCCGCTTCGGAGGATCGAAGACATGAGCACCGCACCCTCGGAGGCGACTTTCACGCTCGCCACGGATCTGGACGGCACCTTTCTGGGCGGCAGCGACGCGGACCGAGCTGCCCTTTATGACTGGATCGAGGCGCGCCGAGATAGTGTCAGCCTGGTCTTCGTATCGGGGCGCGATCCCGAGTTCATCCACTCGCTGTGTTCCGACAACTGGGTGCCCTGGCCCGATTATGTGATCGGTGACGTCGGCACCACCGTCGCCCGCGTGGACCGGCACGATGAGGACAAGCGAACCCTGACCCATCTGCCCGAGCTGGAGCATGAGATCGCCGCACGCTGGGGCGATGCCGGTGAGCAGGTGCGCAAGGCTCTCGCGGATGCGCGCGGGCTGAAACTTCAACCGACCAAGTTCCGCTACCGCGTCAGCTATGATATGGACCCCGATACATTCGACCCCGGCGCATGTGAGGTCGTCACGGGCATGGGGCTGGACTGGCTGGTCTCGGACAATCGCTATTTCGATGTCTTGCCACGTGGCATCAGCAAGGGCCCGACGCTCGAGCGGTTCATCACCGCCTTCGGGATGTCGCGCGGGCGCGTATTGGTTGCGGGAGATACCCTTAACGACCTATCCATGTTCAAGACGGGTCTGAACGGAGCCGTGGTCGGTGGTGCGGAGCAAGCCTTGCTCGATGCGACCAGGGACATACGGACAGCCCGCAAATGCAAGGCGATCGGCGCCGCAGGAATCATGGAGGCGATTGCCGCCTTCAACCTGCACCCCGACGCGAATGGAGAACAGGAATGAGTTCCGATCTGGTCATAGTCTATCACCGTCAACCTTACGAAGAGGTCGAGGTCGACGGTAAGATCGAGTTGAAGGAGAATTCCAGCCCCAACGGGATCGTCCCCACCCTCAAGAGCTTCTTCGGTCGCGTGGAAAAGGCCAGTTGGGTGGCGTGGAAATACGCCGACGACCCCTCGAACCCCGATTTCGAGCGGGTGGTGGAGATTGACGACAGCTACGGCAAGTATTCCGTGTCCAGATTGCCCCTGACCGAGGAGCAGGTGCAGAGCTTCTATCACGTCAGTTCCAAGGAAGCCTTCTGGCCGATCCTGCACGGGTTCAAGGAACGCTACAATTACGATCCGGTTGACTGGCCCACTTTCCGCCAGGTGAACTGGGCCTTTGCCGAGGCTGCGGCGGCCGAGGTCAGCGACGATGGCGTTGTCTGGATACACGACTACAACCTGTGGTTGGTGCCAGGCTATCTGCGACAGTTGAAACCGTCCGTGAAGATCGCGTTCTTTCATCACACGCCCTTCCCGAATCCCGATATCTTCAACGTCCTCCCCTGGCGGGAGGAGATCGTGAAAAGCCTGCTTCAGGCAGATGCAGTCGGATTCCACATTCCGAGATATTCAAACAATTTCAAAGCTGTGGCGCGCTCCATTACCTCCGCTCGCTCAACCGATGAGACGCCGACTCCTGAGGCGATGTCACCGCGCGGAATGGCCCTGTCCGAACGCCATACCGTTCGCGCCATGCGCCACCACGACCACGATATCCTGATCGACACTTCGCCTGTGGGGGTCGATACCGACTATATCGCGTCCGTCGTCGCTGACCCGGAAGTTCAGGCGAAGGTTGCCGATATCCGCTCCGAAATCGGGGAGGATATGCAGCTGATCGTGTCCGTGGCACGAACCGATTACACCAAGGGCAATGTCGAACAGCTTGAAGCTTACGAGCGGTTGCTGGTTTCTCGCCCCGATCTGATCGGCAAGGTTCGCCTGATGCATGTCTCTGTCGGTGCGAACCGCAACATGACGGCCTATGAAGAGGTACAGCAGCGGATCGAGGAACTTTCGGGCCGGATCAACGGCACGTTCGGCTCGTTCGAGTGGCAACCGGTTTCGCTGATTTCGACGGCGATACCTTTCCGTGACCTGATCGCGTATTATCGCGCGGCGGATGTGGCCTGGATCACACCTCTGGCGGATGGCTTGAACCTGGTCGCCAATGAATTCTGCATGGCGCGGGACGATTTGGGTGGAGCGCTGGTCCTGTCGGAATTTGCCGGAACTGCGGTTCTGTTGAAAGGCGCCATTCCCGTCAATCCGTTCAGCTTCGCGTCGATGGATCGCGGCATTCAACAGGCGCTGGACATGGACGACGAAGAAAAGCGTAGCCGTATGAAGGGTTTGCGTGAAAGCGTTCAGAAGTTTGACATCAATGCCTGGGTCACGTCCCAGACTGAACTGTTCGATCGTCTGCGTAAATTGCCATCCAAAGAGGCAAAATCATGAGGCGGATCATCGCGGCGCTGGCCCTTATCGGGGCCACATGCCCGTTGAGTGCTCACGAGTACTGGCTCGAAGCCCCGAGCCATCAGATCGAGATCGGGGACGGGATCGAGGTCGGCATTTTCGTCGGATCAGACCTTGTGGGGCAGCAGATGCCCTATTTCCCTCAGGCATTTCGCAGCTTGCAGCACTATGCGCCGGGTGAGGATGGACAGTTTATTTCCGGACGAATTGGCAGCATGCCGGCCTTGGGCTTGGCGGATTTGCAGGAAGGGCTTCACATCGTTGCTCAGGAAACGCGCGACTCTCGCCTGACCTACGAGGAAGAGGGCAAGTTCGAAAGTTTCCTCGCAGCGGAAGGTATCGAGTATATTCTGAATGAGCATCGGGCGCGTGGCTTGCCTGAGGTCGGATTTTCCGAAACTTATTCCCGCTCGGCAAAAGCCTTGATCGGTGTCGGCTCCTCCGAAGGTGATGATTTCCGGGTCGGTCTGCCGGTTGAATTGGTCGCGCTGGATAATCCCTTCACCACCGAGGGCAACATTCAGCTGCAGTATTTCGTTCGTGGAGAACCTGCATCGAACGCCCGCATCAATCTGTTTCATCGAAGCATTGGTGGAGAGGTCATCGAAGTTCCGTTGACCACCGACAGTCAGGGCATCGCCGTGGTGCCTGAGAGCGGAGCCGGGTTCTATATGGCCAACGCGGTGCATATGGATGCGGTCCGCAATGCCGGACCGACCGCATGGCATTCAAGCTGGGCGTCGTTGAGTTGGACAAAGTGATTAGTCCAGTGTTTCAGCCGACGGGCGTAATAGTTCCAAGGTTGCGGATCTGAGCGAGCCTCCGCTTTCGAGCAAATCCCTGGCTGCGGCAAGTGTCACGGGGTCTTCCACTCTGGGCGCAAGTTCCGTGGCGTTGGGTCGGGTGGGCTCGGGCCGAGGCGTGACACGGTTGGCTGAGGCAATGATTTCAGATGCTGAGTCGTTTCCCCTCAGGTGCGCCGGTGAAGCCATCTCGATCGCATCGCTGGGCAATCCCAGTGTGAGTAGACCACGCGCCGCGCTTATTCTTGCGGCATCCCCGGCAACCCCTTCGGGCAGAAAATTCGCGTGATGCAGGACCGCACGAGCGTAGTCCGGATTGCCCGGCGCTGTGGACTCGATCAGGTCGGCAGCAACCCTTCGCCAGATCTCCGCCATTTCCGGCTCGCGGTCCGCACTGGCAGTAAGCAGTTGCAACGATTGCGACAGTGCCCCATCGCGCGCCCGGATCGAAGCCAGTAGCCTGATCGCTTTGCGACCGAGTGGGGTTCCCCGCATCTGGAAAGCCGTGGCGGCGAGATCCAGCTCTGCCCCCCGGTCCACGGTTATGTCATCGTTCAACTCGATTTCGATCAGATGCGCCCTGGCATGATGACCAACCAGATCCGTGCCGGCTGCAAGAGCCTCGAACCCCGTACGGGCTGTTTGAACATCGCGACGGCGCTGTGCGATCCGGGACGCGGTCAGTTGCATTTCGCGGGACGCGGGGATCCCCGAACGGTTGGCGAAATCCAGTGCCCGTTGCGCACTGGCGAGAAGTGAAAGCTCCAGCCATTTTTCGGCAACGCGCTGCGCGATCAGTATGCGGTGTTCGGGAGGGAACGTGCCGAGGGTCGCAAGATCGCCATCGACATGGCGCCTCGCCAGAAATGCCTCATCGTTCGCCAGCCGTGCCCAAAGCCCCAACGCGCCCGGGCATTCGACATGGGTGAGCAATGCGATGCCCGGTTCCATGCCGTCGACGATCCGCGCCATATCCGTATAGGTAGCCTCCGCCCGGAGGATACCCTTATGGTGGACAAGGATCGCCAGACTCTCCGCTCCCAATCCAAGCCCAATCGCCTGTTCGATCGTGTCGCGTAGAGCGCGTTCATTCAGCGCATCGAATTCACCATAGAGCGTGGTCCGATTCGACACATAGGTGGAATATTGCTCCTGTAGAGTTGCGAATGTCTGGGGAACGGGGGCGTTGCAGCCTGGATCATCAGCCGGATAATCGCGCGTCGGCGTATCGAATGCAGTTCGGATATCGACATTTGGCGTCGAGGCAAGTTCGGGGACACCGACGTCTTCAAGCGGCGCCTCGGGTTCGCGCTCAGGCTCCGGCGCGGGTTCTTCCACGACATCCTGCGTGTTTGGCGCATCCTCCGACAATTTGAGAAGCCCTTGATCCGCAGCGCGGGTCAGTTGTTCCACAAGCCGCTCTCGAACGTCGTTCAGGTCAGGCTGGGAAAAAATCTCCGGGGTAGCAGGGGGTTCGGGCGGAAACATGCGCGAAGCTGAATCGTCGGTGACTGTCACTGCCTGCGATAGATCCGACGCCTCCACGGCGGGTTCGCTTCCCGTATCGCGAATATCGATCACGAGATTGCGGTCCACCTGGGGAAAAACCTGAACCGGACAATTGCAACCCAGCCGCAGAATAAGGTCGTCGCCAGCAACACTTATATTCAGCAATCTCGTACGGGGAATGCGGTCAAAGATAGTGTCGAGGGACAGATTCCCTATGTCAGGCAGATTGATCGTAACGGTCCGATCTTCCTGTATTGCGGACCACTCATCGGGAGGGGGCGTGTCTATGACCAGCCTGGTAAATGTAGCGTGTTCACCGGAGCGTACAGTGGTAAGATCCTGTGCGTAGGCCTGATTGGCAATCAGGAAAACAGCAATTGCGAGCCACCTCATGCCGCAACACTCTCACTTCGCAACGCCGTATCGAGGTCGTCGAAACTGGGGCGGAGTTCCGATGACATGCACTGCCGTCCGATTTCCACACACATATTCGGGGCATGACCGTGAAGGCTGGCCACGAGAACTTCACGGATCAGCATGTAGAAATTGTGATCTGACTCGGCCAGTTCATTGGCCTTTGTCGCGAATGGGCCCACCAGCGCATAGGCGAGAAACACGCCGAGGAATGTGCCGACCAGGGCACCACCGATCATCTTGCCCAATACCGCGGGCGGTTGGTCGATTGACGACATCGTCTTGATCACACCCAGAACCGCCGCGACGATACCCAATGCGGGAAGCCCGTCCGCCATGTTCTGCAAGGCATGACTGGGCTTGAGAGCATGATGCAGATGCGCCTCCAACCGCTTGTCTATGACCTCCTCAACCTGATGCGGGTCGTCGTAGTTCATCGAGGCTGCGCGGAGCGTGTCGCAGATGAGGGTGACGGCCGTCGCATCGGCCAAAATGCGAGGAAACCGTTGGAAGTGAACGCTTTCTTCCGGTTGCTCGATATGCTCCTCGATCTGCACGGGATTGTTGCGCGCTATGCGGAGCAGTTCGAACAGCAGTATCAGAACATCGGAATAATCACCGGCTTTCCATTTTGGCCCGGTGAACACCCGCCCCACATCGCGCATGCTGCCGCGAATCGTGTCTCCTCCGTTGGAAATGATGAAGGCACCGACAGCGGAGCCCCCGATAATCATCATTTCATAGTGCAGCGAGGAAAAGATGATGCCGAGCTTTCCGCCCCCCCAAAGGTACCCTCCGATAACCATGGCAAATACGATCGCAAGGCCGAAAAAACCGGTCATTTATCTGCTCCAACTCTGCTGTACACGATCTATTCCTGTACGACTGCGGCATGACGTCCTGCCATGACGGCGCTCAACGCGTAGGCCTGTTCGGGCGTAACGGCGGAAAGGATCGCCCCCGCTGCCTCAGGCTCCATACGCATCAGGAAACCGGCTGCAAAACTCGGCTCCATCGCGCCGAAAAGGGGGGCGGCGGTGGCCGGACGCATACTTTCGTAGACGGAAACCAGTCGCGCGACATCCGTTTCCGCTGCGCCGGAGGCCACGGACAGCGTATCGCGAAGCGTTTGCTCGGCCTGTTCCAGCTGTTCTATCTGCAGGGCCAAAGCACGCTCCGCATCGGCAAGCTCGCCGGTTCGCTCATTTATCTGCTGTTCGAGCAGATCGAGTTCGGCCTCTCGTCTTTGCAGCGACTCGAGGAAGACATCCTGCTGCGAAGTATCCGCCGGAGGCTCACCGAGATTGGCATGTGCGGGCCCGATTGCCCCGGACAGGGCGCTTGCCCATTGCGGGCCCTCTGTGGCGATCCTCAATCCCGCGGATGCCGCGAAGATACAGATGATCAGGACGAGAGCCGGGACTCTGGAGCGGCTCATCGTTTCATAGCCTTGTAGGCATCGCGCAAACTGCCGTCGAAGGAGGACGGCGCAGGCTTTTCCGGCCGGGATACGGGAACAGCCGTGCCGGAGCGAGAATCATGTAGGGTGGCCAAGAGAAGCTCCAGCCGCCCGGCGGCTTGCTCGGCGCGCGCTGTTTGTACGGTCATGTCCGCAACCGCATCGACCGATTGCTTCTGAGCGGTCGCGACCGCCGACGTCATTTCATCGACCTTGTGCGAGAGGCTTGCAATCGCAGCGCCCATACCGCGATCCAGACGTCCGAGAGCCTTTAGCCGTCGAGATACGACCATGCAGTAAACGGCGAGTGACACCGTAGCGAGGATAAGAAGTCCGTCGGCGAGTAGCGACATGGTGATACCTTCAGTTGAGTATGAATTCCGTGATGAGAAGATCGTGCACCCTGTCCGGGCCCACGATTACCGATATCCGACGCAGCATCTGGGCGCGCAGCGTCAGCAAAGCGGCAGGTTGCTCCAGCATCGTCGGCTCCACCGCGCGCAGATAAGTCGCGATCATGTCGGCGATGCGAGGCTTCACCGCCATGACCTCCGCTTCGTATTGCGGGCGGATGTCGAGCGTGGCGGAAAACCGCAGATGATCCGCGCGTGAGTTCGGGCCGAGGCTGATCACTTGTGGGTCCAGAGGAACGAAGGACGTTTGATTCGGGCTCGGCCTGTCGACAGCGGCTGCAACCTCCACCGGTTCTGCCTCCTCCGGCATCAGATGGAGAGGATCCAGCGTGACGAAGGCGAAACCGCCCGCACCCGCCAGGAAGCATAGAATCAAGGTCACCACCACGGGAAACCGCTTCTTGGCCTTTGGGTCAGTTTCGTCCGACGGTTCGCTCATCAAATTACCCTCATCGTGTTCGGGATCCGTTCTAGCGGCGCACCACTAACCAATTCTTAAGAAGCCGGAGCTTATCGATGAGTACGGACGAGGGCCGGAAGCGCCGTCGAAGACCCTGGAACGAGGTATGTAAGTGAGCGATCTGATCTCCCGATTCGAGGCTATGCCGGGCCGTGTTCGGCTTATCGCCGGCGGGGCCGCCATAGCAGTGATGGCGCTGCTCCTGCTTCTCGCTCGTGTGGCGGGCACGCCGCAGATGGCGCTGCTGTATTCCGGGCTGGAACCGAGCGTTGCCGCCGAGGTGCTGACCGCGCTTGAGGCGGAACAGGTCGAACATGACGTGCGGGGCAACGCGATTTATGTGTCCGAGGATCGTCGCGACAGTTTGCGATTGCAACTGGCGGGCCGTGGATTGCCCGCGAGCGGTGGGGCGGGATATGAGCTTCTCGACGAACTTTCTGGATTCGGCACCACGTCCCAGATGTTCGATGCGGCCTATCGGCGCGCGCAGGAGGGCGAAATCGCCCGTACGATCGCCTCGGCCCCGGCCATAAGGTCAGCGCGCGTCCATCTTTCACGGGCGGAGAACTCTCCGTTTCGCAGGAATCAGCAGGCGACGGCCTCGGTGACGGTGACCATGGCCAATGCGCCGCTGTCATCTGACCGGGCCCGCGCGCTCAGACATCTTGTGGCATCGTCGGTCCCCGATCTGATGCCCGAGGCTGTGTCGATCATCGACGCGCAGGCGGGCATCATCATTGGCGAGGATTCCGATGATCCCGCCGCGAACGCCAGCGATCGGGCGGCGCAGATGCGGGCGAACGTGCTGCGTTTGCTGGAGGCGCGCGTGGGCCCCGGGCGCGCGTTTGTCGAGATCAATGTAGATACCACCCTTGATACTGAAATCGTGACGGAACGTGTCATCGATCCGGACAGCCGTGTCGCGATAAGTACGGATGTCGAGGAGGATTTGGAGCAGGCAACCGGATCCGGGCCGGGTGCTGTAACAGTCGCCAGCAACCTTCCCGACGGGGACGCCGCCGCCGAGGGCAACAGCAATTCGCGAGAGATCACCCGCACGCGGGAGCGTGTGAACTACGAGGTGTCCGAGGTCCTGAGGGAAAGAACCAGCAATCCCGGGCGGATCAGCCGCCTGTCCGTCGCGGTTCTGGTCGATGGGATGGAAACTGCCGGAGCCGACGGGGCGACGTGGCAGCCGCGGCCCCAAAGCGAAATCGATGCGATGGCGGAGCTTGTCCGCGCCGCAGTGGGTTTCGATGCAGCGCGCGGCGACGTTCTGACGATCGAATCGATGCAATTCCCCGAACGCGGTGAGGTAGGGACCCTCGCCAACGCGCCTGCATTTATCGGGGGTACGATACCGTTGAGCCTGATCTTGCAACTCGGCGTTCTCTCGGCCGTCGTATTGCTTCTGGGTCTGTTCGTCCTGCGTCCAATTCTGCTGGCGCGGCGCGACCTGGATACATTGCCCAATCCGGCTGAGCTGCCGTCACCTGAAAACGGGGCGGCTATCTCGCCAGAACTTCTGATGCTGGAGAACATGCCCAGCGAGCAGGAGGCCGAGAAACCTGAGACTCCACTGGCGCGTCTTCGCGGGACGGTCGAGGGCAGAAAACCTGAATCCGTCGATCTGCTGCGCAACTGGATCGACAGCGGAATGACCGAAGGAGCGTCGTGATGAGTGCCCGATTGTTCCGCCTTGATGACATCGAACGTCCCGCCGCCGCTGCTGCCGCCACCGAACCGGTTTGCGGTGAGCAATTGCGCAAGGCTTATGATGAGGGGTACGCCAAGGGGTTCACCGACGCAGCCACGCGCGCGGCCGAAGCGGCCACACAACAATCCGAACGCGTGACCACCGCGATATTCGAAGCTGTGTCCGACGCCCAGATCACAATGCAAAGCGCACGGGCAACGGCGGAGGCTGATCTTCTCGATCTGATCTCGGAGATAGCACGGACTGCGTTGTCCGATGCTGCGGCACGCGATTTTTCCGAGCAGGTCGCAACGGCGGTAAGGCACGAACTCGATCTCGCACCTGGGACCAGCATCACGGTCAGCCTTTGCCCCGAAGAAGCCGGTATGATCACGGAGGCTATTCCTGAAGGTATCGTTATCCGCAGCGAACCTGACCTGTCGCCGGGATGTGCGACCATCGCCACCGATAGCGGACTTACCAAGCTCGACATCTCTGCCGTCCTCGCCCGCATCTCGCAGACGCTTTCCCCAAATCCGACACAGGAACCTGAATATGACCAGCGAAACCACGCCTGAGGCAAATGACATGAACCGCCTGGGGGAGATTGAAACACTCACCCCCCGGCGCAGTGGCGGCCCGTCGCCGCAAGCCTTTCGCGGCGTTCCGATCGAGGTGATCGTCGCTGTGGGGCGGGCCCGCCCGATGATCGCGGACCTCGCACGATTGCGGCGCGATTCTGTGCTGTCGCTGGATACGACACTGACCGACCCGGTCGATCTGTATGTCGGGGATCGGCTGATCGCGCGGGGCGAGTTGCAGGAAATGGAGGACGGAAGCGGCAGACTGGGTGTGCGGCTGACCGAAGTGGCGGATCTGGAAGATGCGGTTTAGCGCCGCCGTCCTGTTTCTGCTGCTTCTGACGGCTCCGGGTCATGCGCAAAGCATCGCTGTCGACCTCGGCGGCGACAGCGTTTCGATGCGCACGGTGCAGCTCTTCCTCATGGTGAGCGTGTTGAGCCTGGCGCCGGGGCTGGCGGTGATGGTGACCTGCTTTCCGTTTATCGTGACGGTCCTGTCGATCCTGCGGCAGGCGATCGGCGTTCAGCAGGCGCCGCCGAACATGCTGATCGTCAGCCTCGCATTGTTTCTGACCTGGTTCGTAATGGAACCAACGCTGCAGGCTGCGTGGGAGCAGGGAATATCGCCCGTGATCGAGGGCACGCTTGAGGTGCGGGACGCCATTCCGATCACGATCGAACCCTTTCGCGGCTTCATGCAGGCGCGAGTAGACGTGGACACGCTCGATACACTCGCGGATGCACGCGGGATCACGCTGGAGGAGGGCGCGCCCCCGCTTCACATGCTGGTGCCCGCGTTCATGCTGACGGAGGTTCAGCGCGGGTTCGAGGTGGGCTTTCTGATCTTCCTGCCCTTTCTGGTCATCGACCTGGTGATCGCCGCAATCCTGATGTCGATGGGAATGATGATGGTGCCGCCTGCCGTCGTCGCGCTGCCCTTCAAGCTGGCCTTTTTCGTGCTCGCCGACGGTTGGGCCCTGCTGGCGGGCGCACTGATAAGGAGTTATGCCCCGTGAGCACAAAATTGGCACACGCTTTGCCTGTTCCCGACCGGGCTCAGCTCGACTTCACTCCTACGCAAAAGGCCGCAATCATTCTCGCGGCACTCGGCCCGGAACAGTCAGCGCCTTTGATAAGCGACTTGAACGAGGCTCAGCTGCGCCGGTTCGCCGTGACGATCAGCGGATTGAAGCGCATTCCTCAATCCGCAATTCTGGATGTGATCGACGAATTCATGGCCACGCTCGGTGATGGTGCGGACATCTCTGGTGGCGCCGAGGTAGCCCGGCGGATGCTGGAGGGGGCACTCGATTCCAAGCAGGTCAATCGCATCATGGGCGATGTAGACAGCTCGATGAACCGTTCATTGTGGGACAAGATGGGCCTGGCCCCGGCGGCGGCCGTTGCCCGGTTCCTTCAGAATGAACACCCGCAGACCGCGGCAGTGGTGTTGAGCGAATTGAGATCGGACCGTGCCGCGGCAGTTCTGGAACTGCTCGACAGCACATTTGCGCAGAACGTGGTGTTGCGGCTGTCGCGGGCGCCGCGGCTGGAGCCGAAGGTCGTTGCGATGGTGGAATCCGTCATCATGCGCGACTTCCTGTCCATCGCGCTGGAAGGGGGCAACACCCGCAGCCCGGCTGACTTGATCGCTGGGTTAATGAACAATGTGTCCGGGACCGTGCGCGGCGACATGCTGGGCCATCTGGAAAATCGTGACCCGGAGCTGACGACGGAAGTGAAGCGCGTGATGTTCACCTTTGCGGACATCGTGAAAAGGGTGGAGCCGCGTGACGTGGGCAACGTCGTACGCAACATGGATGAGGCCGTTCTGCTCGCGGCACTGAAATCAGGTCAGACGGTCAGTCGCGAAAGTGTGGAGTTCATTCTGTCCAATATCTCCAAGAGACTCGCGGAAAGGTATGTCGAGGAGATCGGACAGATGCAGGACATCAAGATCAAGGACGGAGAGAAGGCGCAAGCCGACTTGATCGCGGAAATTCAGTCACTGGCGCAAAAGGGCGATCTGACGCTGATCATGCCCGACAGCGACGGCTGATAGGCCCTGTGGCAAGTCCTTCGCGAAGGGCCAGTGAAACGCGTTCGCATCAGAACGCAAGCACTGGTAAAATGGCGGAGCCGATGGGATTCGAACCCACGGAACCTTTCGGTTCACACCCTTAGCAAGGGCGCGCCTTCGACCACTCGGCCACAGCTCCGCAGATGGGTCTATCAGGGGTATCGTGCGGAGAACAAGGGCCAAAATGCGCTAATTTTCAGGAATGCGCACTTCTCTACTTTTGCGCGGCTGCACGCATTTGCGATATGGTCTGACTAGGTGTCAGAGCCTCCGTTGCGATATCGAGATGCAGCACAGCCGCTGTTCCGCTGTTACAGGCATCGGCAAACGCGCTGGCGAAATCCGCGGTCTGCGTCACGCGACGTCCGAACAGTCCGCATGCCTGCGCGAAGGCCGCGAAATCGGGATTTTTCAGATCGGTGCCGCTTACCCGAGCGGGATAAGTCCGCTCCTGATGCATCCGAATGGTGCCGTAGGTCTGATTGTCCAGGACGAGGATGATCGGTGTCGCGCCTTCCTGGGCGGCGGTGGCCAGTTCCATACCTGTCATCTGAAAATCGCCGTCACCGGCGAAGCATATGACGCGGCGGTTCGGTGCCTCGATCGACGCAGCGATCGCGGCGGGTATGCCATATCCCATTGCGCCCGATTGCGGCGCGAGCAGGCGACGCGCCCCCCCGACTGGGATGTGCCGTGAGGGCCAGACCGCGAAATTACCCGCGCCATTGGTCAGGATCGCATCGTCGGGCAGGACTTCGCGCAGATGGGAGCACACTTCGACCATATCGACGGGGGAGGGTTGCGCGCGCGTATCGAGGACCGCTTCGACGCCGGATCGGGCCTGTGTGCGCCAGGTGGACCGCGCATCGCTGTCGGACAGGTTCATATCCTTCAGCGCGGCGATCATGCGGTTGGGCCCGGCATGAAGGGTGAGAGTCGCCGCATAGACCTTGCCCAGTTCGCTATCTGCTGCTTGGCTATGGATCAGCGTCTGATCCGGGCGCGGCACGCGCAGCAAGGTGTAGCCGTCTGTCGTCATTTCCCCGAACCGGGCATTGATCGCAAGAATCACATCGGCTTCGCGCAGCAGGTTCGCGGTGGCGGGCGTCATGCCGACGCCGGCATCACCGGCATAGCAGGGTGAGGTGTTGTCCATCAGGTCCTGCCGACGGAACGAGACGACGACAGGCAGGTCCAGCCGCTCGGCCAGATGTTTCAGATCATGTCTGGACGCATCGGACCATCCGGCACCGCCGGCCAGCAGGATCGGGCGTTCCGCCTGGTCGAGCAGGGCGGCGATCCGCGCAATATCGGTCGGGTCCGGGGCGGCCTCGACATGGGGGAGGGCGGGAACCGGGCTGGCGTCCACTTCGGCACGCAGAATATCCTCGGGCAGGGCGATGACGACCGGACCGGGTCGGCCACGCGTCGCAACGGAATAGGCGCGGGCGATGATTTCGGGAATGCGGCGGGCGTCCTCGATCTCGACCGCCCATTTGGCCATGCTGCCGAAAACGGCGCGGTAGTCGAGCTCCTGAAACGCCTCGCGTCCCTTCATGTCGCTGCCGACTTGACCGACAAACAGGATCATCGGGGTGGAGGCTTGCATGGCCGAATGCACACCGATGGCGGCGTTGGTGGCACCGGGGCCGCGCGTGACGAAGCACAATCCGACCTGACCTGTCAGTTTGGCCCAAGCTTCGGCCATGAACGCGGCACCGCCTTCGTGGCGTGCATTGACGAAACGGAAATCGCGGTCGTGCATGGCGTCGAGCACAGCAAGATAGCTTTCCCCGGGCACACCGAATCCGATATGCGCCCCTTGTGCCAACAGACACTCCATCACCATTTCGCCGCCGGTCATCATCCGCTCCCCATCTTGATTGCAACACACAAGGGCGCACTGACGGTCGGGTCAAGCCCCAGTGATAGAGGGCCTTGTAGATGCGGTCAGGATGGGTGACGTTAAACGAAAAAGGGGAGGCGACATATGGGTCCGCTCAAGGGTATTCGGGTTGTAGAGTTTGCAGGTTTGGGTCCGGGGCCGTTTGCCGCGATGTGGCTGGCCGATATGGGGGCCGATGTGGTGCGCATCGACAGGCCCGACGGGCGCGACCCGTTTCCGATGAAATACGACGTGCTGGCCCGCGGCCGCAGGTCCGTCACCGCAGATCTGAAAACGGACGAAGGACGCGCCCGTGCCGCTAGCCTGATGCAGGCGGCCGACGTAGTGATCGAGGGATACCGCCCCGGCGTGATGGAGCGTCTGGGTCTGGGACCGGAGGAGATCTGCGCGAAGAACCCGCGCTTGATCTATGGCAGGATGACCGGCTGGGGGCAGGATGGACCTCTGGCGGAAACCGCCGGTCACGACATCAATTATATTGCCCTGACCGGCGCGTTGCACGCGATCGGTGAGGATCGACCGCTGCCGCCTCTCAATCTGGTCGGGGATTTCGGCGGCGGATCAATGTACTTGATTGCAGGCATTCTGGCCGCACTGATCGAAAGGGGCGTGTCAGGCAAAGGGCAGGTCGTGGATGCGGCGATCGTCGATGGCACCGCGCACATGATGGCGATGATCTACGGTATGCAGGGAAATCGACTGTGGCGGGATGCGCGGCAGGCGAATTTCCTGGACGGCGGCGCGCATTACTATCGCTGCTATGCCTGTGCTGACGGCCAGTGGCTGGCGGTGGGGGCGATAGAGCCTCAGTTCTACGCCCTCCTTTTGGAGCATAGTCAGGCCGAAGGAATCGAAGGTCAGCTCGATCCTTCCGATTGGGCGCGCAGTGCCGCAGTGTTGGAGGAAGTCTTCCGCAGTCGCCCGCGCGACGAATGGCTGGATCTGATGGAGGGGACGGACGCCTGTGTCGCGCCGGTCCTGTCCCTGCACGACGCCCCCGAGCATCCGCACATGGCCGCACGGCAGATATTCGAGCGGCGCGACGATATCGTTCAGCCCGCACCCGCGCCGCGCCTGTCGCGTACGCCCGGCGCATTGAATCGCCCCCCGCCGCAGAAGGGCGCCGACCTCGCCGATGTCCTGCACGAATGGGGAATTGAATGAAGCAGGAGGCTCTTGATTTCCTGCAAGAGGCCCGCGCCCTGCACCGCCTGATCGCGGCGCGACCCACGACATTTCTGAACGAGGCGACCCTGTTCAAGGGCTGGACCGTCGAGGAGATCGTGCGTCACCTGCATGTCTGGAATGTGATGGCCGATCTTTCGCGGACCGATCCGGAGGCCTTTGCCGCACAGATCGGGCATGTGGGGGCAGGCATCATGTCGGGTACGACGCGGCAGGTGGAGCGTCAGGTCTGTACACTGCACGGGCGACCTCTCATCGTGGCCTGGCAGGACCGGTATGAGCGTATGGGCGCTGAATGGGCCTTGGTGGACCCCCGCTTGCGCCTGAAATGGGTCGGTCCCGATCTGTCGGCGCGGACTTCGATCTCCGCCAGTATCATGGAGGTGTGGGCGCATGGACAGGCTGTGTTCGACATCGCTGGCGTTTCGCGCAGCCCCACACCCCGGTTGTGGAATATCGTGGCGCTGGGCCTCAATACGTTCGGGTGGAGCCATCAGGTCAACGGTTACGACGTGCCGCCCGCCATGCCCCTGGTGCGTTTGACATTGGGGCAGGAGGTGCGCGAATGGGGCGACCGGACGGTCGGCCGGGTCGAGGGCCCGGCAGAGGCTTTTGCCCAGGTCGTCACCCAGACGCGCAGCATCGCAGATGTCCCGCTGACAGTTATGGGTGACGTGGCGCAGCGGTGGATGCAGATGGCGCAGTGTTTTGCCGGTCCGCGCAATGCGCCGCCTTCCGCGGGTACGCGGCATATCGCTCAGACGGGATAGTCAAACGGGGTAGGGGGCACCGGATGCCGCCCACTCATATTGTGCGCGCGTCTCGACCGCACAGGGACGAACGGCGCGCAAACGTTTCAGGGCGGTGTCGGCCTCCTCCCCACGTTCCACCAGTAGCCGCAGAAGGATCATTCCCGACCGTCCGCAGCCGCCGCGACAATGCACGATGACACCTTCACCGGCATCGAGGCGGGCACTGATATCCTTAGCCATTTTCGCCCAGTTCTGACGGGTCTGCGGGGCGGGTGCACCGAAGTCGGGGATGGGCAGATGCGCCCATGACGCCCCAATCGCAGCGAGAGCCGGCGCAAGCGGACCACCCATTTCGCGCATGGTCGTCAACGACACCACCAGCGTCGCGCCCCAATTGGCGATGTCCTGCATCGTTTCTTCGTCCGGCAGGGGCATGATGCCGATGCGTCCTGCACCGGCAGTGATCGTGGGTATCCCGAAATGCACGCCGTCCCTCACCATGTTTAAGTGGTGGAAAGTGTTCTGCGTACGGCATCACGCCAACCAGCATATTTGCGGTTTGCGGTTTCGGTATCCATCTGTGGCGTGAATTGCTTGTCACGTTGCCAGCTCTTGGCGAAATCCTCGGGTGGACCGGCGATATCGCTCTGCATCGCGGCGAGGTAGGCGGCGCCCAGCGCCGTAGTCTCCCGCACGATGGGGCGATCGACGGGGGCCTGCAATTGATCCGCCAGCGCCTGCATGGTCCAGTCACTGGCCGTCATGCCGCCATCGACGCGCAGAACGGTGGCATCGGTCGCGGCACCGTCCTTCTTCATCGCCTCGAACAGGTCGCGGGTCTGATAGGCCACGCTTTCCAACGTTGCCTTCGCGATTTCCTTGGGCCCCGTGTTGCGCGTCATGCCGAAAAGGGCACCGCGTGCGTCCGCGTCCCAGTAGGGTGCGCCCAGGCCCGTGAAGGCCGGAACCAGATAAACGTTCTGATGGGGATCGGCGTCCTGCGCCAGACCGCCTGTCTGACCCGCCGATCCGATCAGACCCAGCCCGTCGCGCAACCACTGCACCGCCGCCCCGGCGATGAAGATCGATCCTTCCACCGCGTAGGTCGGCTTGCCCCCGATTTGATATCCGATGGTCGTCAGCAGGCGGTTTTGTGACCGCACGGCCGTATCGCCGGTGTTGAGCAGGGCGAAACATCCCGTGCCGTAGGTCGATTTCATCATGCCCTTCTCGAAACAGGCCTGACCCACGGTCGCGGCCTGCTGATCACCGGCGACACCCCGGATCGGAACGGAGGCACCCAGCGCCTCACCACTGGTCATGCCGAATTCGGCGGCGCAGTCCATCACCTCGGGCATCATCGAGAGGGGGATGTTCCACATGTCCAGCATGTGGTCGTCCCATCGCCCCTCGTGAATATTATAGAGCATTGTGCGGGCCGCGTTCGTCGCGTCCGTTACATGACGCTTGCCGTCCGTAAGATTCCAGATCAACCAGGTGTCGATCGTGCCGAAGGCCAGACGCCCCTCTCGCGCCGAGGCGCGCGCGCCCTCCACATTGTCGAGCAGCCAAGCCAGTTTCGAGGCGGAAAAATAGGGGTCCAGCAACAGGCCGGTGCGGGTGATGACCTCTTCCTCATGCCCCTCGTCCCGCAGGCGGTCGGTGGTCTGCGCGGTGCGCCGGTCCTGCCAGACGATGGCGCGGTGGATCGCTTCGCCGGTGTCCCTGTCCCAGACCACGACGGTTTCGCGCTGGTTCGTGATGCCGATGGCGGCGATCTGGCGTGGGGTCAGGTCTGCATCGGCCAGCGCGGTGCTGACGGCCTTGCGAGTTGTGGCCCAGATTTCCTGGGCGTCATGCTCCACCCATCCCGATTGCGGGAAATGCTGGGTGAATTCGTACTGCCCGGTCGCGATGGGCCGCAGCTTGTCATCGAACACGATCGCGCGTGAGGACGTGGTGCCCTGATCCAGGGCGAGGATATGCTCACCGTTTTTCATGCGTCTTTCCCCTTCTGACCGAACAGGACGCCGTGCGTCTCCTTCTTGTCCTGAAGGTTGCCGCGCAGATCCAGCCTCAACCTGCGGCCGCGATCCAGTGCGGGACGGGCGCCACAACGATCCAGCCAGGCTTGCATGTGGGGGGTTGAGGCGATGTCGTGCTGCTGCCCCTCCCACAGCGAGGCCCAGGGCCAGATCGCCATATCTGCGATGGAAAAGAAATCTCCGGCAACATAATCACGATCCGCCAGCCGTCGATCCAGCACCCCGTAGAGGCGCGAAGTCTCCTTGCGGTAGCGATCCTTGGCGTAAGGGATGTCGTTGGGCGGTTCCATCGCCGGCGCGTATTTCAGGAAATGATGCGCCTGTCCCGCCATCGGGCCCAGTCCGCCCATCTGCCACATCAACCATTGATCGACCTCGATACGCTGACGCTGGGTGTCGCCGCAGAACGTGCCGGTCTTGCGGGCCAGGTATTGCAGGATCGCGCCGCTTTCAAAGATCGAGATCGGCTCACCATCCGGCCCGTCGGGGTCGATGATAGCAGGCATGCGGTTGTTGGGCGCGATCTTCAGATATTCCGGCGCGAACTGGTCGCCTGCGCCGATGTCGATCAGATTGACGTTGTAGGGCAGTCCCATTTCTTCGAGCGCGATGGATACCTTCCATCCGTTCGGGGTCGGCCAGTAATACAGCTCAATGGGTCTGCTCATGTCTTCCTCCGCACAGGTCGGGTTCAGCATGCCGAGGATGAGACGACGTGCAACCCCCTGATGTTAGCGAAGCTAGCCTACGCGCCGCGCATCCTGTTGGTCGGCAGCAAGGCGCTGAGCGTCGAGACCACCGCGTTGCGTGCGGTTTGCTGCGCAGGGGCGGGTTCGTCAGGCAGTGCCGCGATCCTGTCGGCAGTCCAGATCCCCGGCTGGTCCAGCAACGCGGCGTAGAGAGGGCCGGTGCCCGGACGGGTATAAAAGCTCCAGTGACAACGACCACGGGACGTTGCGCCAAGGGGGAGGCCCCGTGCCTGCAACGCCTGCTCGGTTCTGGGATCGTCCAGAGTAAGCGTCGCCACGCCGTCCACAGGCCCGACCGCACCCAGGGCGGGACCCTGACCGGGGGCGGCCCATTCGAACATCCGGTCGAACGGGGCGTTGGTGCGGGCGCGGACATTGATGATTTCGGTGCGTCCGGTGCCCCGCTCGATATGCATCCGTGCGATCGTCGCGCGTTCCGCGGCCCCCCACAGCAGAATGCGCCCCGGCTCAGCCAGCTTCATGTGGGGCAGAGACGCAAGGGCGATGCGCCCACCCAACGAATGACCGATCAGATCAATCCGGCGATCCGGGTCGAGGGCGGCGATACGGTCGGCAAGACGGGCAACCTGCCGCGCGATGGAGTCCGCGCGCGCATACACTTCCGCAAAACCCCGGATTGAGTTCAGCGTGCCGTGACCCGAGTGCATCCCCGGCCAGCCGATCCCCAGCGTCGGACCCGCCCGGTCGAGCATCCCGGGCCAGCTGATGATCCTGTCACAGGTGGTTTCCGGTGTTTCGGCGTAGATCAGGCGATGCGGATCGCGCAATGTCGGATCGGCGGCGCTGGGCTGGTGAAACGGGCAGTATTTGTACCCATGCAACAATAGCGTAACCGGACCGGCCTGACGGTTCAGAAGCCTGTCCAGCGCCGGTTCCAGCGGCGCACCTGCGGCATCCGCCGTCAGATGCTCGGGTGTCGCCACACATTGCATCGTACCTGCCTTGGGTCGAGTTGCTGTTTACTGAGGGGTAGAACGAATGTGCGACGGAAAGGTTCAGATTCGATGAAGATGCCGTGACTGCGGGCCGTTGACCGGGCAGGGGCACAGGCGTAAACACGTCCCGTGGCGATTTGTAGAACCGGATTGCGGGCCACGTTAAACACGCCGCTAAAGAGGTCGGACCCCGTGCGGCCCGATCATTCGCGCAGGGAAAGGACCCCCCCATGACTGAACCGACAAAGACTCACGCCTCGTGGAATGATCAGACCAAGCTGGTGCATTCGGGCGCCCGCCGCTCGCAATACGGCGAAGTGGCCGAGGCGATCTATCTAACGCAAGGCTTCGTCTATCCCAGTGCGGAGGCTGCCGAGCAACGCTTCGTCGAACTGGGTGAGGATGAATTCATCTATGCCCGCTACGGCAACCCCACCGTCGCCGCGTTCGAGGACCGCATCGCCGCGATCGAAGGGGCCGAGGCCGCCTTTGCGACCGCATCGGGTATGGCTGCGGTCAATGGCGCGCTGTTTTCCATGCTTCGCGCGGGGGATCACATCGTCAGTTCCCGCGCGCTTTTCGGCTCCTGCCTGTATATCGTGGAGAACCTGTTGCCACGCTTCGGTGTCGAGGTGACATTCGTGGACGGCACCGATCTGGACGCTTGGCGCGAGGCGGTGCGTGACGACACGAAACTGGTGTTTTTCGAAACGATGTCGAACCCGACGCTGGAGGTGATTGACATTGCCGCCGTGTCCGAAATCGCCCATGCGAAGGGTGCGATGGTCGTGGCGGACAACGTATTCGCCACGCCGGTTCTGATGCGCGCTCTGACGCTGGGTGTGGACGTCCTGATCTATTCCGCGACCAAGCATATCGACGGGCAGGGGCGCTGTCTGGGGGGTGTCGTGCTCGGCTCCGAGGACTTCATTCGCGGGACGCTGGAACCCTACCTCAAGCATACGGGCGGGGCGCTCAGCCCGTTCAACGCCTGGGTAATGCTCAATGGTATGACGACGCTGGATCTGCGGGTGCGTGCGCAGGCGGCCAGCGCGGCGCGGCTGGCCGATACGCTGGCGGGCCATTCCGCAGTCGAGCGGGTGATCTATCCCGGTCGCGCGGATCATCCGCAGCACGCGGTTTCCTCCCGTCAGATGGAGACGGGGGGCACGATGCTGGCGCTGATCCTGGCCGACAAGGCGGCGGCGTTCCGGTTCCTGAACGCGTCGAACATCGCGGTAATCTCCAACAACCTGGGCGATGCGCGCAGCATCCTGACGCATCCATCCACCACGACCCATCAACGGTTGAGTGAGGAGACCCGCGTGGAGCTTGGCATCATGCCGGGCCTCGTGCGCTTCTCCGTCGGGTTGGAGGGCGTCGCGGATCTGGAGGCAGACCTGCTCGCGGCCCTCGATCAGGTGTGATCGCGGCGTTCGGATCTCGCGCGCGGGTTCGCAAATGCGGCGAAATGCGCCTATATTGCTCGAAACCCGTCGGGATCGGTGATCCGTGACGATGCGCTTGCCGTATCAGTGGTATAAATTCGAATTCAGGAATCCCGCCATGAATGTTCATGATCCTCAGTCCGACAGTGACGATATCTCCGGGTCTCGTCCCACCCGTGAACAGGCCGAGGAAGCTGTGCGCACCCTGTTGCGCTGGGCCGGCGACGACCCCAACCGGGAGGGGCTGCTGGACACGCCCAAGCGGGTGACCAAGGCCTATGGCGAATGGTTTCGCGGCTATGATGAGGACGCCGAGCAATTGTTGCAACGCACCTTCGAGGAGGTCGAGGGATACGACGAAATGGTCGTCTTGCGTGATATTAGATTCGAATCCTATTGTGAGCACCACATGGCCCCTATCGTCGGCAAGGCGCATGTCGGCTATATTCCGCAGGGGCGCGTTGTGGGAATCTCGAAGCTGGCGCGGGTCGTCGATGCCTTTGCCAAGCGGCTGCAAGTGCAGGAGAAGATGAACGCGCAGATCGCGCAGGTCTTGATGAACACGTTGCAACCGCAAGGTGTGGCCGTCGTGCTGGAGGCGGAGCATCATTGCATGGCCACCCGTGGCGTTCATAAGCCTGGTGTCAGCATGGTCACCTCCACGATGCTGGGCGCGTTCCGCGAGGATCCGGCAACGCGCAAGGAATTCCTGTCGGTAATCGGCAATCCTACAAACCGGATGAGCTGACTTCGACCGCGCCGCCCCATGTGTGCCCCATGTGTGCCCCATGTGTGGACGGGCGAAAGGGCAACACAGCCGGGCGGTCACGATCCCGCCCGCTTGACAGCATGGTGCGCGGCGGCGAAGGCTCCCTGATGATCTCCTTTAGACCCATCGGTTACGTTGTCGGGATGTTGGTGCTCGCGCTCGCGGCGTCCATGATGCTGCCTATGCTGCTCGATCTGCTGGATGGTCAGCGGGGTGAGGCGGTGGCGTTCGCCATCTCGGGTATCGTCACGGCAATGGTCGGTGCGATGTTGTACCTGGGGTGTTCCGACAGCCGATCCATGGGATTGACGATCCGACAGACTTTTCTGCTGACCGTGGCCTGCTGGATCACGCTGCCTATCTTCGGCGCGTTGCCATTCTGGATCGGCCCGGCTCAGGTCAGTTATACCGATGCGTTTTTCGAGGCGACCAGCGGGCTGACGACCACCGGCGCCACGATATATCCCGATCTCGATGTCCTCAGCCGGGGGCTTCATCTGTGGCGCGGTCTGATGCAGTGGATGGGCGGCATCGGGGTGATCGTGTTCGCGGTGGCGTTCCTGCCAATGCTGAAGGTCGGCGGCATGCAGCTGTTCCGCTCGGAAGCATTTGATACATTTGGAAAAATTCTGCCCCGCGCGGCGGAGATTGCAGGCTCGATCTCCACCATATACCTGTCCATGACCCTGGTTTGTGCGATCATCTATAGCTGGTCGGGGATGGACCTCTTCGAATCCGTCGTCCATGCGATGACGACGATCAGCACGGGCGGTTTCGCAAGTGAGAATGCATCGTTCGGAGCCTTCAGCGCGCAGGCGGAATATATCGCCACTGGTTTCATGATCCTCGCCAGCCTGCCATTCGTTCGCTATGTGCAACTGGTCGCAGGCTCCGCCACGCCATTGCTGCGCGACACCCAGATCCATGCCTTTCTCGCCATTCTGGGAACCGTAGTCCTGATCCTGACCGCGTGGCAAATCGTCATGAACGATCAGTTGAGCGAACTGGCCTTTCGCAAGGCGCTGTTCAACGCCACATCCATCATTACCGGCACCGGCTATGCCAGTGCCGATTATGGCAGTTGGGGCAGCTTTTCGGTCACAGTCTTCTTTCTGATAGGGCTGATCGGCGGATGCGCGGGTTCGACCTGCTGTTCGGTCAAGGTGTTTCGCTACCAGCTTCTGGTGGCGGCACTCGTGACCCAGATCAGACAGTTGCACCATCCCGCCGGAGTGTTTCGCCCCCGATACCAAGGGCGCGCCATTGAGGAGGACGTGATTTCTTCCGTCATGGCGTTTTTCGTGATGTTCGTGATCTCGCTGGCCGGGGTCACGGCGATTCTTGGCCTGATGGGGCTGGATACCATGACCGCGCTAAGCGGTGCGGCCTCCGCGCTGGCCAATGTCGGGCCGGGGCTGGGGCCAGAGATCGGCCCCGCCTCTACCTTCGCCGGGTTGCCCGATCAGGCGAAATGGGTGCTCGCCTTCGCCATGCTGATCGGACGGCTGGAGTTGCTGAGCGTCTACGTCTTGTTCACGGCGGCGTTCTGGCGCGGGTGAGCGTGCCCCTGCCGCATTGACCGTCCGGAGGCGCAGGGGCATAAGGGCGGCGATTTTGAAGCGGAGTTCGCACCCATGACCGCCCCAACAGCCACCGACCGTCCCCGCTCGTTTCAGGAGATCATCCTGCGCCTGCAAGCCTATTGGGCCGCGCATGGCTGCGCGATCATGCAGCCCTATGATATGGAGGTCGGGGCAGGGACCTTCCACCCGGCGACGACCCTGCGTTCGCTCGGCACGAACCACTGGGCGGCCGCCTATGTGCAGCCCTCGCGCCGTCCGACGGATGGCCGCTACGGCGAGAATCCCAACCGCTTGCAGCATTACTACCAGTATCAGGTGCTGATCAAACCCAGCCCGCCGAACTTGCAGGAGCTGTATCTGGGTTCGCTCGAAGCGATCGGCATCGACATGCAGTTGCACGACATCCGCTTCGTCGAGGATGATTGGGAAAGCCCGACCCTTGGTGCCTGGGGCCTGGGGTGGGAGGTCTGGTGCGACGGTATGGAGGTCAGCCAGTTCACATATTTCCAACAGGTCGGCGGCCACGACTGCAAACCTGTCTCGGGCGAACTGACCTATGGGTTGGAGCGGTTGGCGATGTACGTTCTGGGTGTCGATCACGTGATGGACATGCCCTATAACGATCCCGACGCGGCCATCCGGCTCAGCTATGGCGACGTGTTCAAGCAGACCGAGCAGGAATATTCCCGCTGGAATTTCGACATCGCCGATACCGACGTTCTGCTGCGCCATTTCGAGGAGGCGGAGGTCGAATGCGCCCGCATCCTGGACGCGGCAGATGACGACCCCAAGACCGGCAAGCGCATCGTCATGGCGCACCCGGCCTATGACCAGTGCATCAAGGCCAGCCACATCTTCAACCTGCTCGACGCGCGGGGCGTGATTTCCGTGACCGAACGGCAGGCCTATATCGGGCGTGTCCGCACATTGGCCAAGGCCTGCGCGGATGCCTTCGTCCGCACGACTGCGGGGGGGTACGCGGCATGAACGGCAAGTGGCTCGTCGGCATATCCGGCATCGTCATCGCGGCGCTGGGCGCTGGGATGTATTATGCGCAGGTCTATGCGTATTACGAGGAAACTCAGGCGGATGCGGTCACGGTCGCGGGGCGGGAGGTTCCCGTTTCCGACTGGCAGGGCATTGACGCGGGCACCTCCCCGAACAAGATCCGCGCCTGCTTTACCGTCGATCCTGCGGTGTTTGAGGGGGTCGCACTGGCCCCTTACCCCGAACCGCTGCTGGCCCCCGGCTGGTTCGACTGTTTCGACGCGCGGACCATCGCCGCCGACCTCGAATCCGGTGCCGCCACCGCCTATCTGGCCGAGGATGAGACTCCCGCCGGTGCCGACGACTACGAAATCCTCCGCATGATCGCCGTCTACCCCGATGGCCGCGCCTATATGTGGCGCCACTACCGCGAGCAAAGCTGATGTCCGACCTGCTGATCGAACTGTTCTCCGAGGAGATCCCCGCCCGCATGCAGGCCAAGGCGGCCGACGATCTGCGCCGTCTGATGACCGACGGCATGGTCGAGGCCGGGCTGACCTATGGCGGGGCCGCCGCCTTTGCCACGCCGCGCCGTCTGACCCTGGCCGTCGAGGGGCTGACCGAAAAAAGCCCCACCGTGCGTGAGGAGCGCAAGGGCCCGCGCACCGACGCCCCGGAAAAGGCGCTGGCGGGCTTCCTGCGCTCCACCGGTTTGACCAAGGATCAGCTGGAGGTGCGCGACGACAAGAAGGGTCAGGTCTATTTCGCGGTGATCGAGAAGCCGGGCCGCCCCGCGGCGCAGATCGTGGCCGAAACGCTCGAGTCCACGATCCGCAATTTCCCGTGGCCCAAATCCATGCGCTGGGGCAGCGGCTCCCTGCGCTGGGTGCGTCCGCTACACTCCATCCTGGCGATCCTGACGGATGAGGAGGGGGCGCAGGTCGTCCCGCTCGACGTTGATGGCATCGCGTCCGGCGACACCACGCGTGGGCATCGCTTCATGGCGCCCGACACGATCAAGGTGAACTCGTTCGAGGATTACGCCAGCAAGCTCAAGCGCGCCCATGTCATTCTGGATGCCAAGGAACGCGCCGACATCATCTGGGGCGAGGCGACGAACCTGGCCTTCGCGCAAGGGCTGGAAGTGGTCGAGGACAAGGGCCTGCTGGCCGAAGTCGCGGGTCTGGTCGAATGGCCCGTGCCGCTGATGGGCAGCATCGGTGAACAGTTTCTGGACCTGCCGCCCGAGGTGCTGCAAACCTCGATGAAGGAGCATCAGAAGTTCTTCTCGGTCCGCGATGGCACTGGCAAGATCGTGAAATACGTCACCGTCGCGAACCGCACCACGGCGGATGATGGCGCGACGATTCTGGCGGGCAACGGCAAGGTCCTGACCGCCCGCTTGTCCGACGCCAAGTTTTTCTGGGAGAACGACCTGCAAACCGTGCGGGAGCGCGGGTTGCAGGGGATGGCCGTCCCGCTGGCCAACGTCACCTTCCACAACAAACTCGGCTCTCAGGCGGAGCGGATCGCGCGCATCGCCGCGCTTGCCCGCGAAATCGCGCCGCTGGTCGGCGCGGACGCGGATATGGCGGAGCAAGCGGCGCAGATCGCCAAGGCCGACCTGTCGTCCGAGATGGTCTATGAATTCCCCGAACTGCAAGGCCTGATGGGCCGCTACTACGCCGAAGCCGCCGGCCTGCCGCAGGAGGTCGCGAACGCCGCGCAATACCACTACTCCCCGTTGGGGCCGAGCGACGATGTGCCGACGGAGCCGGTTTCGGTGGCCCTGGCGCTGGCAGATAAGCTGGACACCCTGACGGGTTTCTGGGCGATTGATGAGAAGCCGACCGGATCGAAGGATCCTTATGCGCTGCGGAGAGCTGCGCTGGGTGTCATTCGGTTGGTGTTGGAGAGTGGTTGCTCGCAGTACTTGAGGGGCGTGGTCGCATTAGCGTCCAATCTGCATTACTGGCAGCGCCATGAAAATGTTATGAACCAAATTGACGAGCATGATGCCTACATTTCCACGTATTTAGGTATAGATAAATTCACCTTACAAAGTATCAAAGATAAAATTTCGAGACCAAATAAGTCCGAGAAAAAACAGGGTCTATTTGAGAAGATTATGAATACGACTACCTCGGCGATTATTGACCCAAATCAGAATCTCCTCTCCTTCTTCGCAGACCGCCTCAAGGTCCACCTCCGCGCCGAGGGCGTTCGCCATGACGTGATCGACGCCGCGCTCCCCGAAAACTGGGACGGGGATATCGTGCTTCTGGTCAACCGGGTGCGGGCGCTGCAAGCGTTTCTTGATACCGAGGATGGGGCGAATCTGCTTGCCGCCTATACCCGCGCGTCGAATATCCTGCGGGCGGAGGAGGCGAAGGACGGGGTTGAGTACTCCCTCGATCCCAATCCCGATCTGGCCGAGAATGACAGCGAGAAGGCGCTTTTCGCCGCTCTCGACGCCACCGACCCGCAGATCGACGCGGCCTTGGCAGCCGAGGATTTCGCCGCCGCCATGGCCGCGATCGCCGCGCTGCGCGGGCCGCTGGATGCTTACTTTGAGGCGACGCTGATCAACTCCGACAACCAGATCATCCGCCGCAACCGCCTGTGCCTGCTGAACCGGGTCCGCACCCTGTTCGCGCGCATCGCGGATTTCGGGCGGATCGAGGGCTGAACTACGGTTTCAGAACGATGCCCGGCCACCGCGCCGGGCGTCGAATTTTCGGGTCACGCGCACTTTCCGCATGACCCGGCAGGGGCCGCGGCCTACTGTCCGGTCATGGACATTCCTCACGATTACATCCGCCTGCACGACGTTCCTGAAGGCTGCCTCCTGTCGCCGGAAAGATGGGGTGCGCGGGGCGCGCGTCTGGCCCGGCTGGCCGGACTTGGCCTGCCGGTGCCGCGCGGTCTGTTGCTGACCACCGATCTGACCCGACAGATCGCGCAGGACGGTGCGCGCACGCATTTCGATGGCGTGTTGCGCGATACCTTCCAGACCCTGGGGGATGAGGTTCTGCTCAGCCTGCGCGCCTCACCCCCGCGCCCCGAATGGGGCGGGCCGGAGGCGCTGCTCAACATCGGGATCACCGACGCGCGGCTGCCCGCACTGATGACCCGCGTGGGCAAGCCCGGCGCGCTGGAGTTGTATTTCCGCCTGATCGAGGGCTACGCCACGATGGTGGAGGGGGTGGACCCCGAGGATTTCGAGAATCTGATGGCCGATCAGGTGAAATACTGGTCCGTCGCCTCCGAGGGGGACCTGCCCGAGGACGCGCGCGTCACCCTCGTCGATCAGGCCAAGGCGCTGTATCTGGACGAGGTGATGCAACCGTTCCCGCAGGATCCGGTGGAGCAGTTATGTGCCGCCGTGGATGCAATGGCGCGCGGCTGGAACGGCGTCAGCGCCCGCATCCTGCGCGAAAGCCATGGCGCGCCGCCCGAGGCCGGGCTGGGCCTGATCGTGCAGCGGATGGCGTTCGGCATCGGGCAGGGTGTGTGCGGCGCAGGTGTCGTGCATCTGGTGGATGAGCGGACCGGCACGCCCGCGCTCTCGGGCCGGTTCCTGACCCAGGCGCAGGGCTATGACGCACTGATGGGGATGCGCACGCCGCACCTCATCACGCGTGAGGCGCGTGAGTCAGCCCGCCAATCTGCCCCTTCTCTGGAGGAGATTGCCCCCGACGCCCTGACCGATCTGCGAACGCATGGCAGCACCGTCGCCGCCGGTCTGGGCGACATTCACGGGTTCGAGTTTACGCTGGAGGACGGCAAGCTGTGGTTGCTCGATGCCGTGTTGACCCCTCGCTCCGCCCGCGCGGCCGTGCGCATCGCGACCGATCTGGCCCGCAACGGCGCAATATCGCGTGATGATGCGCTGTTGCGGATTGAACCGCGCACCTTGATCGAACATCTGCACCCGCAGATCGACCCGCGCGCGCCGCGCGATGTCTTCGGCTCCGGCCTTCCCGCCAGCCCGGGTGCCGCGACGGGCCGCATCGTTTTCTCACCCGAGGCGGCGATGCAAGCCGAGGCTCAAGGCGACAATGCCGTTCTGGTGCGCATGGAAACCAGCCCCGAGGATATTCGCGGCATGCACTCCGCCTGCGCGGTTCTGACAGTGCGTGGCGGCATGACCAGCCATGCGGCGGTGATCGCGCGGGGGCTGGGCCTGCCTTGTGTGGTCGGCGCCGGGGATCTGCGCCTCGACATCCGCAACCGCCAGATCATCAGTCAGGACGGGCGCAGCTTCACCGAAGGCTCCCTCATCACGATCGACGGCACGCGTGGCGAAGTGCTGGCCGGCGCGCCCGAGATGATTCAGCCGGAACTGGACGGTGCGTTCGCCACCTTGATGAGCTGGGCCGATCAGGCGCGCGAAATGGGGGTCAGGGCCAATGCCGACACCCCGCAGGACGCCCGCGTCGCCCGCGGGTTCGAGGTGGACGGAATTGGCCTGTGCCGCACGGAGCACATGTTTTTCCAGGAGGATCGCATCACCTCGATGCGTGAAATGATCCTGGCCGATTCTTCCGAGGATCGCCGCCGCGCGCTGGCCGCACTCCTACCGATGCAACGGGGCGATTTTGTCGATCTGTTCGACATCATGCGCGGTTTGCCCGTCTGTATTCGCCTGCTCGACCCGCCCTTGCATGAGTTCCTGCCGCACAGTCGTGAGGAGATGCACGATCTGGCGGAGGCGATGGATATTCCCGTTTCGCAGGTTGTCGAGCGGGCCAAGGCGCTGGGGGAGTTCAACCCGATGCTGGGCAAACGCGGCGTACGTCTGGGCGTTACCATGCCCGAGATCTACGAGATGCAGGCCCGCGCGATTTTTGAGGCCGCCGCCATCGTGAACACCCGCAATCTGGAACAGATCGTGCCCGAGATCATGATCCCCCTCGTATCCGCCAAGCGTGAGGTCGAGGTGGTCCGCAAGAATATCGAGGCTGTGGCAGCACAGGTCATGGCGGAGAGGGAGGTCACGTTGACCTATAAGCTCGGCATCATGGTCGAGACCCCGCGCGCCGCCCTGCGTGCCGGCGATCTGGCCACCGATTCGGCCTTCTTTTCCTTCGGTACGAACGATCTGACGCAAATGACCTATGGCCTCAGCCGGGACGACGCTGGACGTTTCATGCGTGATTACGTCAATCTGGGCGTCTTTGCGGAGGATCCGTTCCACTCCCTCGACATCGAGGGGGTGGGAGAATTGCTGTTAATTGCCGCAAAACGCGGTCGTAAGACGGATCCAGACCTTGTGCTTGGGCTGTGCGGGGAGCATGGTGGGGATCCGGGCTCGATTCACTTCTGCAAGCTTGCAGGCTTCGATTACGTGTCTTGTTCACCCTTCCGTGCGCCCATAGCACGGCTCGCTGCTGCACAGGCGACATTGCTGTCGCGGAAGTCCGGTCAGGCATGACTGGTGGCTATGTCTTGCGCGCAATGCTCAAGGGTAGACTTTTTTGGAAAAAACCGTAAAACAGCGGAAATTGTCCCGGCCCTATCCGTTATGGGCCTCAGCGCCTTCTAGGTAAAACCCGGATCGATCGCCCATGTTTGTACTACGGATTGTGAAATCTGCGCTTGCCGCAGCTATTGTTTCTTCTGCTTTCAGCGTGCCAGTGTTGGCGCAACAGCAGGTTGAGGATCAGATCAGTCGCCAGATTTCGCAGATGCTGACCCAGGAGCGGGCGGTGCTCAATGCCACCACGTCCGACCGTCTGCGTGAGCTGGGTGGCGCGGGGGATGCGCGAATCAGTGTGTCGCTGCCGACCGATGCCGCGATCGGCGCGGATGTGCGCAGTGAGCTTGCCCTTGAAATGCAGGACGACGCCAACGGCTTTGCCGAACGGAGTATAACGGTCATACAGCCGATGGATCTGTTAACCCTCGACGCCATGCCCGCTGCCACCGGTGACGCGGAGTGGGAGTGTCTGGCAAAGGCGCTCTATTTCGAAGCACGTGGGGAGACGATCGCCGGTCAGATCGCGGTGGCCGAGGTTATCCTCAACCGGGTCGATCATTCCCGCTATCCCAACTCCGTCTGCGGTGTCGTCTCGCAGGGGTCCAGCCGCATGAACGCCTGCCAGTTTTCCTTCATGTGCGATGGTCGCAACGAAGTGATGAGCGAGCGCGCCGCGTGGGAGCGTATGGCGAAGATCGCCCGCGTCATGCTGGACGGCCGCCCGCGAATGCTGACGGCTGGCGCAACACATTACCATGCCGTCTCCGTCAATCCCGGTTGGGCAAGCCGGTTGGAGCAGACTGTCTGGATCGACGATCACAAATTCTACCGTTTCCCGACCTAGGCGTCGCTGCGAAACTGGGTGTCGTGCAGGTGGCGATAAAGCCCGCCTGACGCCATCAGCGCGTCGTGATCGCCGCTTTCGACCAATGCACCTTCGTTCAGAACGTGAATGACATCCGCATCGCGGATCGTGCTGAGCCTGTGCGCGATGACGACCACCGTACGTCCATGCATCAACCGTTCGATCGCTTCCAGAACCTTGCGCTCGGACATGGTGTCCAAGGCGGCGGTCGGCTCATCCAGCAGTAGGATCGGCGCGTTCTTGAGCATGGCGCGCGCAATAGAGATCCGTTGTCTCTGCCCGCCGCTCAACCGACCACCCCCTTCACCGACGGGCGTTTCATAGCCGAGGTTTTGGCGCATGATGAAGTCGTGCGCGTTTGCGGCCCGTGCGGCCTCCTCAACCTCTGCGTCCGTTGCGTCCGGCCGGCCCATGCGGATGTTGTCCGCAATGGTGGTGTCGAACAGGAACGCGTCCTGACCCACCAGCGCCACATTCCGGCGCAGGCTGTCGGTCGTGACCGCGGAGACGTCCTGATCGTCGATGGCGATGCGCCCCGACTGCGCCTGGTGCAGGCGTGATATCAGGGACAGCACCGTCGACTTTCCGCCCCCCGACGGCCCGACCAACGCTGTTACCTTGCGGGCGGGTATGGTCAGGGACAGGTCGTGCAGCACAGCCTGCTCACCATAGGAAAACCGGGCGTTCTCGATGACGATTTCACCCTCACGCACTTTCAGATCAGCCCCGTCCATGCGTTCGCTGCTGTCTGGCGCGGTGTCGAGGATGTCGTAGACCATGCGCACACCGACAAGATGTTTCTGGTAATCCACGTTGAACTTGCCCAAGCGTTTCGCGGGTTCGTAGACCAGCATGAATGCGGTGATGAACGAAAACAGCGATCCCGCGTCCAATTCACCGGCGGCGATCTGCGTGCCGCCATATAGGATGATCGCCGCAAAGGCGAACCCGCCCAACATGTCCATGATTGGAGAGGTCGCATTGCTGAGCCGGGCGATCTTGTTGTTCAGTTTGCGCACCCGCTCAACCACCTGTTCCATGTCATTGGCAAGCCGCTGTTCGATGCGGAACGACTTGATGACACGCGCGCCCAGCACGACCTCCTTCACCAGTCCGATCAAACGACCGACGGATGCGAATTCGGTGCGCGCGACGGTGGTCATCCGACGCATCACGGTAACGATTACGAAGATGGCGGGTGGTGCCACGAACAACGCGATGAACGCCATGATCGGGTCCTGATAGAACATTATTCCGACCAGACCCGCCATGGTCAGCAGATCGCGCCCGACCGATTGTACGAGAACCTGAATGGCCTGCCTGACGGCGGTCACGCCTGTCTGGAACCGCACAACCAGATCACCGATATCCTGCGCGTCCACCCAGCTTAACGACTGGGCCTGCGTTCGCTCGAACATCCGCAATTGCATGTCGGCCACGATACGGTTGCCGATACGGGCCAGCACGATTGCGGCGGCGTAGGTGGTCACACCGCGCAGGATGAAAATCACGATGACACTGATCGCCACGGTCCAGACCAAGGCCGGCTGCGGGTCGATGAAGACGTTGTTGATCACGTCCTCCATCACATAGGCAACCAACGCCGTCATGGCGGAGGAAACAGCCAGCAACACGAAGCCCACCATATAGCCGACCCAGTGTTGCCGGGCGTTTTCCCCCAGCAATCTGCGTGTCAGGGCCCAGGTCGGGACATCGTTCTCCATCGGGCGCTCTTTCCTGTGTGACATGGCACTTCAGATGGTCATGGGGTGGGGATTATCCAGTTATTCCCACTCGATGGTGCCCGGAGGTTTCGAGGTAATGTCATAGGTCACGCGATTGATGCCCGGAACCTCGTTGATGATCCGTGTCGCGGTCTCACCCAGAAAATCGTGGCTGAACGGATAGTAATCCGCGGTCATGCCATCGACACTGGTGACGGCGCGCAGGGCGCAGGCGAAATCATAGGTTCGCCCGTCGCCCATCACGCCCACCGTGCGCACGGGCAGGATCGCGACGAAGGCCTGCCAGATCTCATCGTACAGGTTATGTCTGCGGATCTGATCGATATAGACCGCGTCCGCCTCACGCAGGATGTCGAGTTTCTGGCGTGTGATCTCACCCGGGCAGCGAATGGCGAGGCCGGGGCCGGGGAAGGGGTGCCGACCGATGAAGGCATCGGGCAGGCCCAGTTCATGCCCCAGCGCACGAACCTCATCCTTGAACAGTTCGCGCAGAGGCTCGACCAGCTTGAGGCCCATCTTCTCAGGCAGACCGCCTACATTGTGGTGCGACTTGATGGTGACACTGGGGCCGCCGCTGAACGAGACGCTCTCGATCACGTCGGGGTAGAGGGTGCCCTGAGCCAGAAACTTCGCCCCGCCGACCTCCGCCGCGTGTTTCTGGAACACGTCGATGAACAGCTTGCCGATTATCTTGCGCTTGGTTTCCGGGTCGGACACGCCGTCCAGCTCACCCAGGAACAGGTCCTGCTCATCCGCGTGGATCAGGGGCATGTTGTAGTGGTCGCGGAACATCTTCACGACTTCTTCCGCCTCCCCTTTTCGCAGCAGGCCGTGATCCACGAACACGCAGGTCAGCTGATCGCCGATCGCTTCGTGGATCAGCACGGCCGCGACGGAACTGTCCACGCCGCCGGACAGGCCGCAGATGACCTTTGCATCACCGACCTGTTCACGGATCAGGCGGATCGCCTCATCCTTGTAGGCGTCCATCGTCCAGTCGCCGGTGAAGCCTGCCAGCTTGACGAAGTTCTCGTACAGCGTCTTTCCGTTCGGGGTGTGGTGCACCTCGGGGTGGAACTGCACGGCGTAGAACTGACGCTCCAGATCGGCGGTCACGGCGAAAGGTGCGTTGGGTGACGTGCCGTAGACGGCAAATCCGGGCGCAAGCTCACTGACATGGTCGCCATGGCTCATCCAGACCTGCTCCCGCGTGTCCAGGAACCAGCCCGTCAGCAGGTCGATCCGTTGTTCCGCCGGGGTGACGTAGGCGCGACCGAACTCAGACGTGCCGTGCCCGCGCAGGACTTTCCCGCCCAGCTCCTGCATCATCACCTGTTGGCCGTAGCAAATGCCCAGGATGGGAACGCCCAGCGTGAACACGCTCCGGGGCGGGCGGGGCGAATTTTCGTCCATGACACTGGCCGGACCCCCTGACAGGATCACGGCCTTGGGGGCGAACTCCTGCAAGAACGCGTCGGTCACGTTCTGGAAGGGGTGGATTTCGCAAAAGACGTTCAGCTCTCTCAGGCGACGCGCGATCAGCTGCGTAACCTGTGATCCGAAGTCGATGATGAGAAGGCGGTCATGGGCGATGTCTGTCATGGGCATCCGATACGGTGCGGCGCGGATTCGGGCAAGGCCGCGATGCGCCCGCAGACGCTTTCCCAGCAGAATTCCCGTATGGTAAAGTCGGATCGGTTGCAGCGGAGCGCGTAGCGTTCATATTTTCGCAGTCCTGCGCACCACGGGTTACAGGGCGATCCTCGGACGCAATCCTGCAAACGTTCCGCCCGGTTCGCCGCTTACGCCGAACGGAGGGGGTTGAGGACTGCCGCCCAGCATCTTATCTTTCTGGTCAGGTATTTTGAGGAGTTCGCCCATGTTCGCCATACCCGGCAAGCAGGCCGTCACCATCACAGATCGCGCCGCGTCGCAGATCCGCAAGTTGATGCAGAAGGGGGAGACGAAGGGTCTCCGCGTCGGTGTCAAGAAGGGCGGCTGTGCAGGCATGGAATACACCATGAACTACGTGGATGAGGTCGACCCTCTGGATGAGGTGGTCGAGCAGGACGGCGCACGGGTCATGATTGCCCCGATGGCGCAGATGTTCCTGTTCGGGACCGAGATCGACTATACCACATCGCTGCTCGAATCCGGCTTTGCGTTCAACAATCCCAACGTGACGGAAGCCTGCGGCTGCGGTGAATCGATCAAGTTCGCCGATATGTGAGGCGCGCCACGCCCTCAGTCCAGGGTGCAATTCCGGATGCGCTGCGCTAAGTATGTCGCAACGCAATGAACCCAAGGACCGACCATGCCGCAAATTCGCCCTCTCGTCGCTGGAAACTGGAAGATGAACGGCCTGCGCGCCGCCTTGAGCGAGGTTGAGGCGCTCGCCTCGGCGCATTCTTCACCCGCCTGCGATGTCTTGTTGTGCCCGCCTGCAACGCTGATCGGTGCGATGGTCGATGCGGCGCAGGGCAGCCCGATCCAGGTCGGCGGGCAGGATTGCCACGCGGCGCAATCGGGTGCCCATACCGGCGATATCGCGGCGGAGATGATTGCGGATGCGGGCGGCACGGCAGTGATCGTCGGTCATTCCGAACGCCGCGCCGATCACGCCGAGGATGATGCGACGGTCAAGGCGAAGGCCGAGGCCGCATTGCGGGCCGGTCTGCTCGCCGTGGTCTGTGTCGGAGAAACGGAGGCGGACAGGGATGCGGGCCGAACGCTGGACGTCGTTCTGGGCCAGCTCGCCGGTTCGCTGCCCGACGGTGCATCGGCGGAGAATACCGTCATCGCGTATGAGCCGGTCTGGGCCATCGGTACGGGTCGCGTGCCTCAGATCTCGGACATCGCACAGGTTCACGATGCCCTGCGCGGCGCGCTCACCGATCGTTTGGACGATGGTGCTTCGGTTCGCCTGCTCTATGGCGGGTCGGTCAAGCCGTCCAATGCCGCGGAGATTTTCGCGGTCGAAAACGTCAATGGTGGTTTGGTCGGCGGCGCCTCGCTGAAGGCCGCCGATTTCGGTGGGATCATCGCCGCAACGGCGTGATCGCGATCAGGTGCGCTGCCCCATCAGGGCGCGCGCCTGACCGACCCAGTCGTCACGGACCGGGCGGTCGCGGAAGGCGGTGAGGTTTTCGCTCAACTCAGCGATATTCGCCTCGGTCATCTGTGCCAGCTGCGCGAAGGAGGTCAGACCCATCGCATTCAGTTCAGCTGCCATCTTGGGGCCGACACCTTTCAACGCGGTCAGATCGTCGGCTTCGGCGGCCTCGACAGCCTTGGCCTCTTCCTCGGCTTCCTCCAGATCCTCATCATGCAGGTCGCCCTCGGTCAGAACGACCGATCCGGCCATTGCCGGTGTCGATGCCATGTCGGGCATGACCTCACGAAACAGGGGGGAGAACCGCCATTCGAGACCGAACACCGGTGCGACAGGCGACATGCTCATCCAATAGTCGATTACCGTTTCACCCTTTTGCGGAACGAGCAGGGCGGGGAGCGTTTGCATCATCATGGCGATACCTTCTGGATATGCTGCACCGCAACAATACAGCACTTTCTGCTGCGGTGCAACTTTAGGATATCAGGCCATGTGCCGATTGGCCTGAACCAGGCCATAATGCCGTGCGAGACGTCCCAGCGCGATTTTCAGAACGACCTTTCCCGACCGTGCCGACCACCCCATTCGACGTTCGGCGGTTTCCAGCCCCTCCAGAAAACAGCAGCACCGCATGGTTATATCGGCGAGCCCCGGCCCGAGGGCGCTGAACGCCTCCGTCACGCGGTTCCGCGCATCCTGCGGACCGGCCAGGCGGTCACCGCCGCCGGACATTCCGCCATCGTGCACGGTCAGGAACCGGTCCCAGTTCTGCCCGACGCGCGGGCCCATTTGCGCCCGCTCGAATTCCTCGCGCAGGCGCTCACCGGCCTCAAGTTCCACGGGGTCCAGGAACGGCTTGCCGTCGCTGCCCTTGCGACGTGCCAGCAGGGCGAGGGGGCTTTCCGCCAGATTGACGCGCATTGTGCGCGTGCTGCCGTCTTCCTCCATCACCAGACGTTCACCGGAAACCTGATGAGGAGCCGCTTCCGCCCCCCTCTTGCGCGCGGCGTCGCCCTCCAGCAGTCGGGCCAGCGCCGTGCGACCCGGGGCGGTGATGGCATAGCGCATGATCTTTCCGCGACCGGTAGGGGCGATCCAGTCGCGCAGGCGAAAGGCCTCGACTACGGTAACGGGGCAGGTGGCGATACGAGTGGTGGTGGTGCCGGACTTGCGGAACACCACGGCCAGTTCCATGCCGCCACTGACGGCGAGGAAGGCACCGGTCTCGCTCAACCGGCGCAGGATACGACGGGCCTCCCGCTCGATCTGCGAATCCGAGAGAGGCGTGGCGAGTGCTTGCGTGGTCATGGTCATGATCTCCTCGAACGGAAGATCGCTCACATCGGTCCTGCCGGGCAGATTCGCTGTGGCACGGTCGAGACAACGGTCGAGGATCGGATCCTCTCGCAATTGTTCGATACGCCGCATGGCGCGGGAAAAGGAGGACGCATGGCGCCCGGTTTCGCGCGCCAACCTGCGCAGCGGCACCGACAGGCCGACATGCGCAAGATAGCCGAGATAGCTCGCGGACGGGCAACCGGTAAATCCGGCGCACGCCTTCGCATCGGCTGCGATGGCAAGAGGGGGAATGAGCAAGGGTCTAACCGTTCTGAAATTTAAAAAGTGATAAAAAGGCTTCTAAAAATGTCGGTAATCCATGGGTAACCGCCGAATCCTTCCAAAGTGTTAACGCGACCGCACAACCGCGCGCTGAACGATATTCAGGCGCAACACCCGTGTGAGGCGGACGATGATCCCGGTATTCAAACGCATATTCCGGAAGGTCATTTCATGAAGATCATCGCTCAACCCACCCTGCGCCGCCCCCGTTCCCTGATCGCCGCCGCCACGCAGGTCGCGGCCGCCCTCAAGGGGCAGGGGTCGGATATTACCTCCCTGACGCAGCGCGAGGGGCATCTGGATCAGTTGCGTCGCATGGGCGATGCCGCCTATTCGCCGCTCGCCCATGTGACCGCGCTGGCCCGATTGCTGGCCGCGCGTCGCTGTCTGCTTTGAGGGTCAGCCGAACGCGTCCGGTTCGCTCGCCTTGCGTCGATCGATATAGTCCTGCAAGCCCTCAGCGATGCTCTGCTCGATGGGGGGGGCGACATATTCGTCGAGCATGCGTTGCACCCGCACACTGGCCAAAGCTTGCGAATCCGGTCCTCCGCCATCGACCCACGTCTCATAGGGCCGATAGTCGAGCACGTCGGAGCGCCAGAACGCATCCTTGAAATTCGCCTGCGTGTGGGCACAGCCGAGGTAGTGCCCCCCCGGGCCGACCTCACGGATTGCATCCATCGCCTGACCGTTTTCGCTGACATCCACACCGGCGGCGATGGAATGCAGGATGCCGAGCTGATCGGCGTCCAGCACGAATTTCTCGAAGCTGGCGACCAGACCGCCCTCCAGCCAGCCGCAGGCGTGCAACATGAAGTTCACACCGCCCAAAAGGGAGGCATTCAGCGTATTGGCGGTCTCATAGCCCGCCTGCGCATCGGGCAGCTTCGATCCGCACAGCCCGCCGCCGGACCGGAACGGCAGGTTCAGCCGCCGTGCGAGTTGGCCTGCACCCCACAGGATCTTGGACGCCTCGGGCGTGCCGAAGGTCGGTGCGCCGGAATTCATGTCGATCGAGGTCACGAACGCACCGAAGATTACCGGCGCTCCGCGACGCACCAACTGGGAATACGCGATTCCCGCCAGCGCCTCCGCCAGCACTTGCGTCAAGGTGCCCGCAACCGACACAGGCGCCATCGCACCGCCCACGATGAAAGGGGAGATGATGCAGGCTTGCATATTCTCGGCATAGATCTCCAACGCGCCCATCATGGTGTTGTCGAAGGTAAGGGGGGAGTTGACGTTGATCAGGGACGTCATGTGAGGGGCCTCGGTCGCGGCGTGCCCGAACAGGATCTTGCACATCTCCACCGAGTCGGTGGCTCGGATCGGCTCCGTCACACTGCCCATGAAAGGTTTGTCCGACAGCGTCATATGCGCCTGCAACATATCCAGATGCCGCTTGTTCACTGCGATATCCGTCGGCTCGCAGACCGTACCGCCGGAATGGTGCAGCCATTTCGACATGTAGCCCAGCTTCACGAACTTGCGAAAATCGTCCATCGTCGCGTATCGCCGCCCGCCATCGGTATCGCGCACGAAAGGCGGGCCGTAGACCGGGGCGAGGACCAGTGATTTTCCGCCAATCACCACGTTGCGATCGGGATTGCGGGCATGCTGGGTGAATTGTGCGGGGGCAGTGGCGCACAGAGCACGGGCCAGCCCACGCGGAATGTGCACCCGCTCGCCCTGCACATCGGCCCCGGCCTCGCGCCAGCGGTCCAGGGCCGCCGGATTATCTACGAAGGCGACGCCGATCTCCTCCAGAATGGTCTCGGCGTTGTGCTCGATTATTTCGATGGCTTCGGGGGTGAGAATCTCGAAATTCGGTATGTTCCGTTCGATATATCTTGCGGCTTCGATACGGGGGGCTGTCCTCTCGGCTCGGCGCGCGGCACCACCGCCGCCCCGCCGTCCGGTTCGCCGTGCACCCTGAACGTCTGCCATATCCGTCATGTCTGCCCCCGAAGGTCCGATGCCGTTCTCTGAAGATATCTTAAAGGTTACCGCGACGGATCCGGCGAGGAATGCGGCTTTCCGCATGTCGGAAGCGACATGGACGCAACCACCTGACACGTTCATGCGTTGAGCGATGAACGACATCATTTTGAATCGGAGATTTCATGCGCCGCACCGCCCTGATGCTGACAGTCGCGTCCCTTGCCCTCGCCGGATGTTGGGAGGACGAGGACGAAGCCGCCGAAACCCAGACCACACAGTCCACCGAGGAACTGGCCGCGTCCGAAGGCCAGCAGGAAACGCAGGAACTCGACGGAGAATTGCCTATTGAGACCGTAACCGCTGAGGAAGAACTGCCGGATCCAGAGGCAGAGGCCTTGTCGCAAGCGCTGGCCGATGCGGATGAGGAGCGTGAGGCTTTGATCGCGCAACGTGTCGCCCTGGAAGACGAAATCGCGGCATTGAGGGCTGAATCCGCGTCGCGTGCCCGTGAATTACAGGCCAGCCGGACGGACGCAGACGCGCGTGAGGCTGCCATCCGCGCCGAGCTTGCGGCACAACGGGCCGAAAATGCCTTGGCCGAGCTTCGCACATCCGAAGCTGATGCCGATACAACAGCGCCCGCCAGCACGAACACAGCCGAAGACCTCGCACCAGAGCGGCTGAAACCATATCTGGGGGCGTGGGCACAGGATGCAGATGCGCAAACGCCCGACTGGGTGATCGGACCGGACTTCCTGATTTGGAGCGACGGCGCCTGCACCATTACGCCCACAGAAACCACAGCTCGTTTCGAGTTGAGCGATTGTCGTGGCGGCGCGGAAATCGATGTCGTTGATCTGCGGATCGCGGACGATGTTCTGACCGTGATTGTGAATGATCGGGATTACGTTCTGAACGAAGTGCAGATTCGATAGATTCGACGCATTTTGACGACACTGCATTCTCACGACAAAGGCCGCGCTAATTGCGCGGCCTTTCGCATTTCGATGGGTCTTCCGACACCGCAGAAGCAGGCTTACATGAAGCCGAGTTCCAGCCGTGCCTCATCCGACAGCATTTCCATGCCCCAGGGCGGCTCCCAGATCAGTTGGACATCGACCGTTTTTACCCCGGGCAGCGGGGCGACGGCGTCGGCGACCCAGCCCGGCATCTCACCCGCGACGGGACAGCCCGGCGCGGTCAGCGTCATCAGGATATCGACCGCTCCGTCCTCCGCGATCTCGATGGTGTAGACCAGACCCAGGTCGTAGATATTGACCGGAATTTCAGGGTCATGCACGGTTCGGCACGCCTCCACGATGGACTCGTAAAGCGGATGATCGGTGCTGGATGGTTTGATGAGGGGCGTACCCTCCATCGGTGCCTCGGCGTTCATGCGCGGCTCCTCAACTATATACCTGAGTGAATATATAGGAAACGTCGCCCCATCGTAAAGGTGCGCTTTTATCGCGACGTCGCAGCCTCCGGCGGGGATATTTGGGGAAAGTGAAATATTTGATGAGAGTGAACTGGCAGGGCAGTTGACGGCGCGCGGCGCGCACGGCATCCCCGCTACAGATCGGGAGAGTACCATGAGCCGTTTCAGCTTCACCATCGCCGCCACCGATGGCAAGGCCCGCACCGGGCAGATCGACACGCCGCGTGGAGAGATCCGCACCCCCGCCTTCATGCCCGTGGGCACGGCGGCAACGGTCAAGGCGATGCTGCCCGAAAATGTCCGCGCCACCGGTGCCGACATTCTGCTGGGCAACACCTATCACCTGATGCTGCGTCCGGGAGCCGAGCGCGTGGCCAATCTGGGCGGTTTGCACAAATTCATGAACTGGGACCGCCCGATCCTGACGGATTCCGGTGGCTTTCAGGTCATGTCGCTGGCCGATCTGCGCAAGATGAGCGAGGAGGGCGTGCGCTTCAAATCCCATATCGACGGGTCCGAGCATTTCCTCAGCCCCGAGCGGAGCATGGAGATACAAAAGCTCCTCGGCTCCGACATCGTGATGTGTTTCGATGAATGCCCGGCCTTGCCCGCGGATCGTCCTGCGATTGAAAAGAGCATGGAATTGTCGATGCGCTGGGCGCAGCGCAGCCGCGATGCCTTTGGCGATCGTCCCGGTCATGCCCTGTTCGGCATCCAGCAGGGCGGACTGGAGCAGGACCTGCGCGCCAGATCGGCGGAGGCACTGACCGCCATCGGCTTTGACGGCTATGCGGTGGGCGGCCTGGCCGTGGGGGAGGGACAGGACGCGATGTTCGGCTGTCTGGACTATGCGCCGGACCAGTTGCCGGCGGACAAGCCCCGCTATCTGATGGGTGTGGGCAAGCCGGACGACATCGTCGGCGCGGTCCAGCGTGGCATCGACATGTTCGACTGCGTGCTTCCTTCCCGCTCCGGTCGTACGGGGCAGGCGCAGACCCGCTTTGGTCAGGTCAACATTCGCAACGCCCGCCATGCCGACGATCCGCGCCCGCTGGACCCGGAATGCACGTGCCCTGCCTGTAGCAATTATTCGCGAGCCTATCTGCACCACGTCAACAAGGCACAGGAGATCATCGCCTCGATGCTGCTGACCTGGCACAACCTGCACTATTATCAGGAGCTGATGCAGGGTCTGCGCGACGCCATTTCGGCCGGAAATCTGGACGATTTCGTCGCGGCGTTTCATGCCAGGCGCGCGGATGGGGACATGGAGCGTCTGTAGGTCCCTTGTCGCCGCGATCCCCACAGCGCAACATGCCCCGATGACTCGCCGCGCCTCTTGAACGCACCGTGAACGAAGCACAGTTACATTTGCATGATGGAGGAGCCTGCGTTGCCGATGATCGGGACCGGGCCCCTTGCTAGAAAGGACATTTTATGACCGAGACTCCGAAAATTACCCTTCCGGTCCTTCCCCTGCGCGACATCGTCGTCTTTCCGCACATGGTCGTCCCGCTGTTCGTAGGCCGCGAACGGTCGGTCAAGGCATTGGAAGCCGTGATGACCGGTGACAAGAAAATCCTGCTGGCCGCGCAGCGCGATCCGGCCGAGGATGAGCCGACCGAGGCGTCGATCTACACCACCGGCGTGCTGGCCAGTGTTCTGCAACTGCTCAAACTGCCGGACGGCACCGTCAAGGTTCTGGTCGAGGGGCAGACCCGTCAGAACCTCGATACCATCCGCGACGCCGGTGAATATTTCGAGGCCGATGCCACGCAGATCATCGAAACGCGCGAGGATGAGGACGCCATCGAGGCGCTGACCCGCAACATCGCCGCCGATTTCGAACGCTATGCCAAGCTGAACAAGAACATTCCTGACGAAGCGGTCGCTGCCGTAGGTGAGATCGCGGAGGCGCAGAAGCTCGCCGACACCGTCGCGGGCCATCTGGGCGCAAAGATCGAGCAGAAGCAGGACCTGCTGGAAACCGCTGACCTTGGTGCGCGGCTGGAGAAGATCTTCGGCATGATGCAGGGTGAGATTTCCGTCCTGCGCGTGGAAAAGAAGATCAAATCCCGCGTCAAGACACAGATGGAGCGTACCCAGCGCGAATATTATCTGAACGAGCAGATGAAGGCGATCCAGAAGGAACTGGGTGACGGCGACACGAACGAGGACGCCGTAGCCGAGTACGAGGAAAAGATCGCCGCGACCAAGCTGTCCGACGAGGCGCTGGAAAAGACATTGGCGGAGCTGAAGAAGCTCAAGAACATGTCCCCGATGTCTGCCGAGGCGACGGTCGTGCGCAACTACCTCGACTGGATGCTGTCGATCCCGTGGGGCAAGAAATCCCGCGTGAAAAAGGATCTGGGCAAGGCCGAGGCGGTTCTGGACGCGGATCATTACGGGCTTGAGAAGGTCAAGGAACGCATCGTCGAATACCTCGCCGTGCAGCAGCGCAGTCAGAAACTGCGCGGGCCGATCCTGTGCCTCGTGGGCCCTCCCGGCGTCGGCAAGACGTCGCTGGGCAAATCCGTGGCCAAGGCGACGGGGCGCGAGTTCATTCGCATCTCGCTGGGCGGTGTGCGCGACGAATCCGAGATCAGGGGCCACCGCCGCACCTATATCGGCTCGATGCCCGGCAAGATCATCCAGTCGATGAAAAAGGCGAAGACCACGAATCCGCTCATTCTGCTCGATGAGATCGACAAGATGGGGCAAGACTTCCGTGGCGATCCCGCCTCCGCCATGCTGGAGGTGCTGGACCCGGAGCAGAACGCGACCTTCAACGACCACTACCTCGAAGTGGACTACGACCTGTCCAACGTGATGTTCATCACGACGGCCAATTCGTACAACATGCCCCGGCCGTTGCTCGACCGGATGGAGATCATCTCCGTCGCGGGTTACACCGAGGACGAAAAGGTTGAGATCGCGCGTCGTCACCTGCTGCCAAAGCAGGAAAAGGGCCACGGTCTGCGCAAGAAGGAGTTCGCGCTGACCGATGACGCCCTGCGCGACATCGTGCGCTACTACACGCGTGAGGCCGGTGTGCGGAACCTTGAGCGGGAATTGGCGAAGCTGTGCCGCAAGGCCGTCACCCAGCTGGTGAAGAAGGAAACGGACAGGGTCGAAGTCACCTCCGACACGCTGTCCGATTTCCTGGGCGTGAAGCGGTTCAAGTTCGGTCTGGCCGAGGAGGAGGACGTTATCGGCGTCGTCACCGGCCTCGCCTGGACGGAGGTCGGCGGTGATCTGCTGTCGATCGAAGCGCTGCGCCTGCCGGGCAAGGGTCGGATGAAGACCACGGGCAAGCTGGGCGACGTGATGAAGGAAAGCATCGACGCCGCGTCGTCCTATGTCCGTTCGCGCTCCGTCTCGCTGGGGGTCAAGCCGCCCGAGTTCGAGAAGATGGACATCCACGTCCACGTTCCCGAGGGCGCCACGCCCAAGGATGGACCCTCCGCCGGGATCGGCATGGTTACATCCATCGTCAGCGTGCTGACCCAGATCCCGGTGCGCCGCGACGTGGCCATGACGGGAGAGGTAACGCTGCGCGGTAATGTCCTGCCCATCGGCGGGTTGAAGGAAAAGCTGCTGGCCGCCCTGCGCGGTGGCATCAAGACTGTCCTGATCCCCAAGGATAACGCAAAGGACCTCGTGGACATTCCCGACACCGTGAAGGACGGAATGGAGATCATTCCCGTCGCCAACGTGACGGAGGTTCTGAACATCGCGCTGACGCGCAAGCCCGAACCGGTGGAGTGGGACGAGACGGCTGAACTGGTCGCTTCGTCCGGGTCCAGCAAGAACGAACACGGACTGGCTGCCCATTAATTGCTCTCGTTTGCGTGAGTATAGTTGACATGCGTGTGGAGCGGGTGCTTGTGGAAAGCAGCCGCTCCATTTTTTTGACCAACTGGAAAGAATGCCAAATGACGGACAACGACGACATCAACGACGTTCCCGCCGATGAGACCGCGATCGAGGCAGAAGAAACCGCCATGCTGCGCAAGCGTGAGATCGTGGCGCACGTGGCACAGGAAACCGGGCAGAGCAAGGCAGACGTGCGCCTGATCCTCGACTCCGCGTTGGGCTACATGCGGCAGGGCTTGCTGGACGGAAACGAACTGCACTACCCGACATTGGGGAAAATCCGTATCAAGTATCCGAGCCGTGAGGGCGCGAAGCCTATGTACCGGCTGGTTCCGGCAAAGGATGCGCGTATCGCCGCCATGCAAGAGTCGGATGACGACTGACCCGAGCGGCACAGCCGTGCATCGTTCCGCGTGATGATTTTCGCGCGGTTTCAGACTTGGACCGCGCAAACTGGTCCCCACGTGAATTTGCCGCTAGACGTGCCCGTTAGGGTGTCATAAACATCGCCTCCAAGGGCGGTTAGCTCAGTTGGTAGAGCAATTCGTTTACACCGAATGGGTCGGGGGTTCGAGCCCCTCACCGCCCACCATTCCTCACTCCTCCTTCCGCATGGCGGAGCTTATCTTGTCACTGACCGGCATCCTGGATATCGAAAAATGCACCTTCGTCGCAGCGGGGTCATTGCGTGAGGTCTATGTCCATCCGGACGATGACGACGTGCTTGTCAAAGTGGTCCGTGCCGATGTGGTTGGTCCTGACGGGCACCCGGTGCAGCGCAATGGGAAACGCCGGCGACCCTGGGGGGTGTATCTGTCGTTTCGACGGGAAATCGACGAATATCTGATCGCGGCGCGCAACCAGATCTCGACACCGGATTTCAGGCTGCCATTCGCTCGGCCGCTCGGCCTGGCGGCGACGACGCGGGGACTTGGGCTGTTGGTCGAGCGGATTTCGGACCATGGTGAGACGGTTCCGACCCTTGCGAGTTTGCACAAGGATGGCAAGCTGACGCAGGAACATATCGCGGCGCTGCATCGCTTCTTTGAATATTGTATCGAACACCACATCGTTCTGGGCGATGCTCATCTGGGCAATCTGGTCGTGGATCCGCAGGATTCGGATCGTTTGATCTGTATCGACGGTTTTGGGGAAAAGACCTTGATCCCGGTTCACAGATATTCGCGGCGGCTCAATGAGCGGATGCTCAGACGCAAGATGGCTCGGGTTCTGGCAAGCATAGGCTAGGGAAGGGCACCAATGGCGGTTCAGACCGGTTCGTTCAACAGGATCGAATCCGCCTGAAGTTTGTAGAAAAAGCCATTCGGCCCAAACCCCTTGTCCAGCGTTCCACCCAGTTCCATCGGGATGATACGGTACAACAACGTACTGCCAAAGCCGACGCGATGCCGGTCCGATTGCGTTTCGTCACATTGCGGGACGTGGGCAACGGTATTTTCGACCCATTCGATATGGAATCGGGACTCATCCTGACGCCATGACAAGTTCACCCGCCCGTCCGCATCGCGCAAAGCGCCGTGCTTCAGGGCGTTCGTGCCCAGTTCATGTATCATCAATGCGATGGACATCGCGCTGCGGGGATTGATCGAGCAGGGCGCACCATCGATCACGATCCGTTCCGACGCGCCGTGAGTTCCGCCGAAATCACGCACGGCGTCACCGACGAGGGCAGACAGATCGGTGGAGCGGAAATCACGCTCCGCCAGTCGCCGTTGCGCATGTGCCATCATGTTGACCCGGTTTTGCAACTGCGTGCTGAAATCCTCACGCGAGGCCAGCCCGTCATCCGAATTGCGGATCAGTGCCGCTACATTGGTGTAGAGGTTGCCCATGCGGTGCTTCAATTCAGCGATGACGATCTCCTGATCGGCCATGGCCTGCACCCGCTTGGAATCCTTGGTATGGGCCTCAATCTCAAGCGTCAGGGTCTGCGCCAGATCTTCCAGTTCGCGAAGCCCGGTCAGTTCGCCACCCGAACGCGGTTTCCGGTCGATCACGCACAGCGCACCGATACAGTGACCGCTGGACAGCCACAGCGGCACGCCCGCATAGAAACGAATGAATGGATCACCCGTGACGAGGGCGTTGTTGACGAACCTGGGGTCCTTCAGCGCGTCCTCGACGATCATGAGATTCTGGCCGCGAATGGTGTAGTCGCAGAACGCGTCGGAGCGTGGCGTCTGCTCCACATCCAGCCCGACACGGGATTTGAACCACTGTCGCTTGTCATCAAGCAGCGTAATCAGCGCGATTGGGCAATCCGTTAGCGCGGAGGCAAGGCGCGTGTAACGATCGAACCGCTCATCCTGCGACGTGTCGAGCAGGCCGGTCTCAACCAGCGCAGCTATGCGATCCGCTTCTATATCAGACGTATAATTCATAATAGCTGGCATGATCCCCTGGTCCGCCAAACCCCAATTGACGTGGCAGAACCATACTTCATTTTCACTCGGATTGTTAGTGCGTTACGATACCGTATCTGTGAAATTCGTGACCTTGACGCAGCAACAATTCTCTTTTCCTAGCATCGTTTGGGAATTGCGACAGTACACCCCCGTAGGTGCGTCACAAATTATGTGAAGATAATTCCACAGCGCTGTAGATCACGGTGCTTTCGCGCTTGACGGTGCTGCCCCTCGATTCTAAACACCCCCACACCAAGGCGACACCGGTTTCCATGGTCGAGGCGAGCGGTTGTAGCTCAGTTGGTTAGAGTGCCGGCCTGTCACGCCGGAGGTCGCGGGTTCGAGCCCCGTCAACCGCGCCATCGCCTCATCTTATCTCCATGTTTTATCGCGCTACAGAACCGTTGAATCCGGGCTGGTGATGCGGTTCCCCCCGTCCGCAATATCTTGTGGATTTGTGCCCAGAAACCGCTTGACGGTCCAACGGTGTCTGACTAAACCGCCCCCATCCCCAGCAGGGGATTGCGCGGTTGTAGCTCAGTTGGTTAGAGTGCCGGCCTGTCACGCCGGAGGTCGCGGGTTCGAGCCCCGTCAACCGCGCCACTTTACCCCCGAAATTTATCCCGAACTTCGGGACTGACTGGTTTTGGACACACCCACGCGCCTGAATTTCGTCCTTCACATCGGTTTGAACGTGATTTCGCGTGCCGTGCGCACATACCGCACATGAAACGCCACGCCTATGCGTTGACCCCCACCGGGCACGGGTTTAGACCAGCCTAAAGAGATTACGGTTCGAGACGAAAGGAATCGCGGTATGGATGGTCTGCTTCGCGAATATCTGCCAATCCTGATCTTTCTGGGGCTGGCCATCGCACTGGGCCTCATCCTTATTTTCGCGGCCCTCGTCATTGCGGTGCGCAATCCGGATGCGGAAAAGGTTTCGGCCTATGAGTGTGGATTCAACGCCTTTGACGATGCGCGGATGAAGTTCGACGTGCGGTTCTATCTGGTTTCGATCCTGTTCATCATCTTCGACCTCGAAGTTGCTTTCCTGTTTCCCTGGGCCACGTCCTTTGCTGAACGTGCGCAGTCGGGGGACATGACCGGCTTTTGGTCCATGATGGTTTTCCTCGGCGTTCTGACCGTCGGGTTCGTCTACGAATGGAAGAAAGGGGCCCTCGAATGGGAGTGAGCACCGCAGTCAATACCGCAGGCGGCGATCGTGAGGTCGCGACGCGGCAATTGTCCAACGAGTTGGCGGACAAGGGGTTTCTGCTGACCTCTACCGATGACATCATCAACTGGGCGCGGACGGGTTCGCTGCACTGGATGACGTTCGGTCTGGCGTGTTGCGCGATCGAGATGATGCACACCTCGATGCCGCGCTACGATCTGGAAAGGTTCGGCACCGCTCCCCGTGCATCGCCGCGCCAGTCTGACCTGATGATCGTGGCGGGCACCTTGACCAACAAGATGGCACCGGCCCTGCGCAAGGTTTACGATCAGATGCCTGAGCCGCGCTATGTCATTTCGATGGGATCCTGTGCGAATGGGGGTGGCTACTATCACTATTCCTATTCCGTGGTGCGTGGCTGCGACCGGATCGTTCCTGTCGATATCTACGTTCCCGGCTGCCCTCCCACGGCGGAGGCTTTGCTGTACGGCATCCTTCAGCTTCAGCGGAAAATGCGCCGTACCGGCACGATTACGAGGTAGGTCATGTCAGACGCGCTCAACGAACTCTCCGCCCATATCGCGGCCCATCAGGGCGATGCCGTGCTGGACGCCGCGATCCGGAATGACGAGCTGACGATCACGGTCGTACCGTCTTCTCTGGCGAAATTCCTGTCGTTCCTGCGGGGGGACACGTCGTGCCAGTTCCAGACCCTCATCGACATCACGGCGGTCGATTGGCCGGGTCGTGAAAAGCGTTTCGATCTGGTCTATCACCTGCTGTCGATGACCCAGAACATCCGCATCCGGGTTAAGGCCGGCGTGCGGGAGAAGGAAATCGTGCCGTCGATCACCTCCGTCTACCAATCCGCCGATTGGTATGAGCGTGAGATCTTCGATATGTTCGGAATCCTGTTTTCGGGCCATCCGGATCTGCGCCGTATCCTTACGGATTACGGATTTCGCGGCCATCCGCTGCGCAAGGATTTTCCGACCACGGGCTATACCGAGGTTCGGTATGATGAGACCACGAAGCGGGTGGTCTATGAGCCGGTGAACCTGACGCAGGATTACCGCAGCTACGATTTGATGAGCCCTTGGGAGGGTGCCGAATACATCCTTCCCGGTGACGAGAAAGCGCCCGAAACCCCCAAGGGGTGAGGCCAAGAGTGTCCGCCGCAGCGCAGCCGCAGCGCAGCCAGTGATTTTAGGCCTGAGGAGGGCTGACAGATGGACGGTTCGAAATTCGACGACGTGCTGACCGGCGAGCAGCAGATTCGCAATTTCAACATCAATTTCGGTCCGCAACACCCGGCGGCTCACGGCGTTTTGAGGTTGGTCCTCGAACTGGACGGTGAGATCGTGGAGCGGTGTGACCCGCATATCGGCCTGCTGCATCGCGGCACCGAAAAGCTTATGGAATCGCGCACTTACCTGCAGAATCTGCCTTATTTCGATCGGCTGGACTACGTGGCCCCGATGAATCAGGAGCATGCATGGTGCCTGGCGATCGAGAAGCTGACCGGTACGCCTGTGCCGCGCCGCGGCTCGCTGATCCGTGTGCTGTTCTGCGAAATCGGCCGCATTCTCAATCACTTGCTGAACGTGACGACGCAGGCTATGGACGTCGGTGCGCTGACTCCGCCGCTGTGGGGCTTTGAGGAACGTGAAAAGCTGATGATCTTTTGCGAGCGGGCCTGCGGTGCGCGACTGCACGCGGCTTATTTCCGCCCCGGCGGAGTGCATCAGGATCTGACCCAGCAATTGTGCGACGATATCTGGCAGTGGACGGAGGAGTTCCACCATACGCTTGACGATATCGACGGCCTGCTGACCGAGAACCGTATCTTCAAGCAGCGCAACGTCGATATCGCTGTCGTGTCGCAGCAGGAATGCTTCGATCTCGGCTTCTCCGGGGTGATGGTGCGCGGCTCGGGGCTGGCGTGGGATTTGCGCCGGGCGCAGCCTTATGAATGCTACGACGAGATGGATTTCCAGATTCCCGTCGGAACACATGGCGATTGCTATGACCGGTATCTGTGCCGGATGATGGAGATGCGCGAGAGCGTGAAGATCATGCGCCAATGCCTTGAAAAGATGGAACTCGTCAAGGGCGAACCGGTTCAGACGAAGGGCAAGATATCCCCGCCGCCCCGGGCCGAGATGAAGACCTCCATGGAAGCGTTGATCCATCACTTCAAACTCTACACCGAAGGGTTTCATGTGCCGGAGGGCGAGGTTTACGCCGCCGTTGAGGCCCCCAAGGGTGAATTCGGCGTGTACCTCGTGGCCGACGGTTCGAACAAACCTTACCGCGCCAAGATTCGGGCCCCCGGTTTCGCGCATCTCGAAGCGATGGACCATTTGTGCAAGGGCCACCAACTCGCTGATATTTCCGCTATTCTCGGTTCGCTCGACGTCGTGTTCGGCGAAGTCGATCGCTGAAGCCAAGGAAGACCGACATGCTCCGCAGACTTCACAAGAACCAGCCCGACAGCTTCGCCTTCACCGAGGCGAACCTCGCTTGGGCCGAAAAGCAGATCGCCAAATATCCCGAGGGTCGTGCCGCATCCGCCATCATCCCGTTGCTGTGGCGCGCGCAGGAGCAGGAGGGCTGGCTGAGCCGTCCCGCGATCGAGACTGTGTGCGAAATGCTCGGTCTGGCAAATATTCGCGGGATGGAGGTCGCGACCTTCTACTTCATGTTCCAACTGCACCCCGTCGGCGATATCGCCCATATCCAGGTTTGCGGAACCACGTCCTGCATGATCTGCGGTGCGGAGGACCTGATGGCCGTCTGCAAGCAGAAAATCGCGGCGAACGCCCACGAACGGTCCCCGGATGGCAAGTTGAGCTGGGAGGAGGTCGAATGCCTCGGCGCCTGTTCGAACGCTCCCATGGCGCAGATCGGCAAGGATTATTACGAGGATCTGACAGCGGAGAGCTTCGCCCAGATCATTGATGAACTTTATGCCGGTAAGGTGCCGGTGCCCGGTTCGCGCAACGGCCGCTTCGCCTCGGAGCCGAAATCCGGCCTGACCTCGTTGACCGAGCATGGTGAGAACCGGCAGGCTGCGAACATGTCCGTGACGCTCGCCACCGAAAAGGGTGACAGCATCGCGCGGATCACCGAAGGCTGAACAGGGAGCGAACCATGTCAGACGATAACCCATTCACGGCCTCGAAATTGCCATTCGCGTTGCTGGTCAGCGTCGCGGTATCGTTCATCCTCGCCGTGATGCTGATGTTCGTTCTGGGCCTGTCGGGCATGCTGGCGATTTTCGCCGGGGTGATGATCCTGATCGTGCTGTTCGCGGTGCTGATCTATTTCCTGGGCGACGACGACACCATTCATAAGGCGGAGGAGGTTTTGGGCGTCAAGTTGACGGACCCCGAGCCGGTTGCGCCCTCTGATCCTGTGGTTCCCGCGGAACCCGCACCGGCGGTCGCGCCGACCGAGGCCGGGGCCGATCCGGCTGCCGCGCCTGTGGCGGACCCCGCCGAGGTGCCCGAACCGCGCGGCGCAGAGGAAGAGGTCGCGCCGGTCGCATCCTCCGCACCCGCGCCTGTGGTTGAGGAGGACACGGCCCCGTCGCTAGGGGGTAAGCCCGAAAGCCTCTCCGCCCCGCGCGGCGGCGAGGCCGACGATCTGAAGCGCATCAAGGGCGTGGGTCCCAAGCTGGAGCAAATGTTGAACTCCATGGGGTTCTGGCATTTCGATCAGATCGCGTCATGGTCCGAGGCCGAGGTGGCATGGATCGACGCGAATCTCGAAGGTTTTAACGGTCGGGTTTCGCGTGACGAGTGGGTCGCGCAAGCGCAAACGCTAACCTCCGCGAAGGCGGACGATGGCGGGGCCTCCTGAGGGTCCGATGAACGAGGAACGGAACGCCAGCCTGAAACGGCAAACCCGCCAGGCATCGATTGTGATCGTTGCGGGATTTCTGGGCTGGATGGCGTTTCAGCTGGTGGGTGGAGCGATCGGGTTGCCGGTGCGTTTCGCTTTTCTGGCGGATTTGGCGATGCTGGCCGCACTGGCCTGGGCATTGTTCGTATTGATAAATGTCTGGCGTGCACGCCGGAGCGAAGGGGACTGAAATGCTGACCGATCAGGATCGCATCTTCACCAACATCTACGGCATGGCCGATCGCAGCCTGAAGGGTGCTCAGTCGCGCGGAGCCTGGGACGGAACCGCCGATATCATCGGCAAGGGCCGCGATTGGATCATCAACGAGGTAAAGGCTTCGGGCCTGCGCGGGCGGGGTGGTGCAGGTTTCCCGACGGGGTTGAAGTGGTCCTTCATGCCGAAGGAAAGCGATGGCCGCCCGTCCTATCTGGTTGTCAATGCGGATGAGTCGGAGCCCGGCACCTGCAAGGACCGTGAGATCATGCGGCACGACCCGCATCTGTTCATCGAGGGCTGTCTGATCGCGTCCTTCGCGATGAACGCCAACACCTGCTATATCTACATCCGGGGCGAGTACATTCGTGAGCGTGAGGCAATGCAGATCGCCATCGACGAGGCGTATGATGCAGGGCTTCTGGGCAAGAACGCCTGCGGGTCCGGCTGGGATATGGACATCTACCTGCACCACGGTGCCGGCGCTTATATCTGCGGTGAGGAAACCGCGCTGCTGGAATCGCTGGAGGGTCGCAAGGGGATGCCCCGGCTCAAGCCGCCATTCCCTGCGAATACCGGCCTTTACGGCGCGCCGACGACGGTGAACAACGTGGAATCCATCGCCGTGGTACCGACGATCCTGCGTCGGGGCGGCGCGTGGTTCGCGGGTTTCGGGCGCGAAAACAACGCGGGCACGAAGCTGTTCGCGATCTCCGGCCATGTTGAAAACCCCTGTGTGGTCGAGGAAGCGATGTCGATCCCGTTGCAGGAACTGCTGGAAAAGCACTGCGGCGGCGTACGCGGCGGCTGGAAGAACCTCAAGACGGTGATCCCCGGCGGATCGTCGGTGCGCTGCCTGCCGCACACGATCTGTGACGAGGCGATCATGGATTTCGACTGGCTGCGCGGGCAGGGCTCCGGCCTCGGCACGGCGGCGGTCATCGTGATGGATCAGAGCACGGATGTCATCAAGGCGATCTGGCGGTTGTCGAAATTCTACAAGCACGAAAGCTGCGGGCAATGCACCCCGTGTCGTGAGGGCACCGGCTGGATGATGCGCGTGATGGACCGTCTGGTGACCGGCGACGCGGAGGTCGAGGAAATCGACATGCTGCTCGACGTGACCAAGCAGGTCGAGGGCCACACGATCTGCGCGCTCGGTGACGCCGCGGCCTGGCCTATTCAGGGTCTGATCCAGCATTACCGTGACGAGATCGAGGATCGCATCAAGCACAAGCGCACGGGCCGCGTGTCCGCTGTCGCTGCGGAGTAACAATATGTCCGACCTACGCAAAATGATCATCGACGGGGCTGAGATCGAGGTCGATCCGGCGCTGACCATCCTTCAGGCCTGTGAGCAGGCGGGCATCGAGGTGCCGCGCTTTTGCTATCACGAACGGCTGAGCATCGCGGGCAACTGCCGCATGTGTCTGGTCGAGGTTGTCGGCGGCCCGCCGAAGCCTGCGGCCTCTTGCGCCATGCAGGTGCGCGATCTGCGCGGCGGTCCCGATGGTGAGCCGCCCGAGGTGAAAACCAAATCGCCGATGGTCAAGAAGGCGCGTGAGGGGGTGATGGAATTCCTGCTCATCAACCACCCGCTGGACTGTCCGATCTGCGATCAGGGCGGCGAATGCGATCTTCAGGATCAGGCGATGGCCTATGGCGTCGATTTCTCACGCTTCCGCGAGGAAAAACGCTCCGCCATTGATCCCGATCTGGGCCCGCTGGTCGCCACGAAGATGACGCGCTGCATTTCTTGCACGCGCTGCGTCCGCTTTACCACCGAGGTTGCCGGTGTGTCCGAGATGGGCCAGACGGGGCGCGGTGAGGACAGTGAGATTACCTCCTATCTGGGCCAGATGCTGACCTCCGAATTGCAGGGCAACGTCATCGACCTGTGCCCGGTCGGCGCGTTGACGTCGAAGCCATACGCCTTTACCGCACGCCCGTGGGAGTTGTCCCATACTGAGAGTATCGACGTGATGGATGCGCTCTGCTCGAACATTCGGGTCGATACGCGCGGGCGTGATGTCATGCGTTTCCTGCCGCGCAACCATGATGGTGTGAACGAGGAATGGCTGTCGGACAAATCGCGCTTCGTCTGGGACGGATTGCGCCGTCAACGGCTGGATCGCCCCTATGTGCGCAAGGGCGGCAAGCTCACCCCCGTAGGCTGGAACGAAGCCTTCGCGGCAATCGCATCGGCGGCAAATGGCAAGAAAATCGCCGGTATCGCGGGCGATCTGGCCCCGGTCGAGGCGATGTTTGCGCTCAAGCAACTGGTCGAGGGGCTCGGCGGCGCTGTGGAATGTCGGACCGATGGCGCGAAGCTGCCTGCGGGCAACCGCTCGGGCTATGCCGGCACCGCCCGGATCGAGGATCTGGATGAGGCGGAGAAGGTGCTGCTGATCGGCACCAATCCCCGTATCGAGGCACCGGTCCTGAACGCCCGTATCCGTAAGGCCTGGCTGCGCGGCGCACAGATCGCGCTGGTGGGTGAGGCGGCGGACCTGACCTACGATTACCACCATGCAGGCGATACCACGGCCGCGTTGACCAAGATGATCGACGAGGGTGTCACCGACGAGGAGAAGGGCAAGCCCTCCGTCGTCGTGATCGGTCAGGGCGCCCTGATTGGCGATGACGGGACCGCCAATCTGGCAGGCGCGATGCGTATGTGCGAGGTTCTGGGTGCGAAGTTGCTGGTGTTGCATACTGCGGCCAGCCGCGTGGGGGCCATGGATATCGGCTTTACCAATGACAGTGCTCTGGGCGTGATGAACGACGCTGACGTGATCTGGAACCTGGGCGCGGATGAGATCGAGATCGGCGCGGGTGCCTTCGTGATCTATCAGGGCAGCCATGGCGACCGGGGCGCGCATCGTGCGGATGTGATCCTTCCCGGCGCTGCGTGGACTGAGGAAAACGGCCTGTTCGTCAACACCGAAGGCCGCCCGCAGCGGGCCAACCGGGCGGGATTCGCCCCGGGTGAGGCGCGCGACAACTGGGCGATCATCCGCGCAGCGTCGGCCCATCTGGGCCAGACCTTGCCCTATGACAACCTGCTCGCGCTGCGAAAGGCTCTGTTCGAGGCTGTGCCGCATCTGGCCAGCATCGACAGCGTTCCCGAAAATGAGTGGCAGCAGGTGCAGGGCGGGCAGGGCGGTGAGCAGCCCATGCGCAGCCCTGTCGAGGATCATTACCTTACCAACCCGATCACCCGCGCATCCGAGGTGATGGCGGAGCTGTCGAAGTTGGCTCACGAACGCGCGCTGCCGATCGCGGCGGAGTAGACATGACCCGTCATGCCCTTTCCCCGCCGGATTTTGGCAAGGGATGTGCGACGGTGAGGGATGGCTCAAGACGTATCTGTGCCGCCATCCCGGCACAAAATGAGTGGCGGAGAAGTGGATCATGAGTATTTTTGCGCGTGTACTGATCGTGGCAACCCTCGCGCTCGGCGCATGTGCGACGAGCCAGAGCAACAATTTCGCGGGTGAGCCGATCGAACGGGTTGCCCGCAAGATCGGCTTTCCGACAAGGGTGATGGAGTTGCCGGACGGTCGCCGAACCTATCAGTGGGACATTACGCAGACTGCTCAGGTCGGGCCGCTGCGGCCATCCCTGCGAGGTTTAGTCCTCAGCACATCCGGTGATGCCGGTGTCGGAATTGGGCTGGACCGCGATACCGTGACGACGGGCGTGTGCACCTATACCCTGACCGCGGCACCGGTCGGGGAGACCTATATAGTGGAACCATTTCCGGTCGGAAATCCCGGCTGTCTGTCCTGATTGGGCAACATCGGCAAATCTGGGCAAGGTTTCACTGGAAGACGGCGCGGAATTGACTTAGCACCGCGCTAGAACGACGACGGCGAGACGAAGGAAGACACATGGATTTCTGGGACGGCAATTTCGGGGTTTTCCTGATCATCCTGGCGCAATGTCTGGCGGTCACGGTCAGCGTGCTGGTCGCGCTGGCGTTCCTGATGTACGCGGATCGCAAGGTCTGGGCCGCGGTGCAGATGCGCAAGGGGCCCAACGTCGTCGGCGTCTTTGGCCTGCTGCAAAGCTTCGCGGATTTCATCAAGTATATCGTGAAGGAGGTCGTGATTCCCGCCGGGGCGGACAAGACGGTCTTCTACCTCGCACCGATGATCGCATTCGTTCTGGCGGTCATCTCGTGGGCCGTCATTCCCTTCGCAGATGGCTGGGTGGTGGCCAATCTGAATATCGGCATCCTGTATATCTTCGCGATCTCGTCGCTCGAAGTCTACGGCGTCATCATGGGTGGCTGGGCCTCGAACTCGAAATATCCGTTTCTCGGCTCGCTCCGCTCGGCGGCGCAGATGATTTCCTATGAGGTGTCACTGGGCCTGATTATCGTCGGCGTGTTGATTTCGACCGGATCGTTGAATTTGACGGAGATCGTGCGGGCGCAGGACGGATCGTTCGGCTTGTTCTCATGGTACTGGCTGCCGCATTTCCCGATGGTCTTCCTGTTCCTGATCTCCGCGATGGCGGAAACGAACCGCCCGCCCTTCGATTTGCCCGAAGCGGAGTCCGAACTGGTGGCCGGTTATCAGGTCGAGTATTCCTCGACCCCGTTCCTGTTGTTCATGATCGGCGAGTTGATGGCCGTCGTGCTGATGTGCGCGCTGACCACCTTGCTGTTCTTCGGCGGCTGGTTGAGCCCGGTCCCGTTCCTGCCCGATGGCGTCCTGTGGTTCGTGCTCAAGGTCCTGTTCTTCTTTTTCATTTTCGCGCTGACCAAGGCGGTCGTTCCCCGGTTCCGTTACGACCAGTTGATGCGGGTCGGTTGGAAGGTCTTCCTGCCGCTGTCGCTGGGCTGGGTGGTACTCGTCTCGGTTTTCGCACAATACGGTTGGTTCTGGGGTGCCTATGCGCGCTGGACCACGGGGGGCTGATTCATGGCATTTACCTACACACGCGCCGCAAAATATTTCCTGCTGGCTGATTTTTTCGGCGGATTCAAACTGGGGCTCAAGTATTTCTTCGCCCCCAAGGCGACCCTGAACTATCCGCATGAGAAGGGCCCCTTGAGCCCGCGCTTTCGCGGAGAGCACGCTCTGCGCCGCTATCCCAACGGTGAGGAACGGTGCATCGCGTGCAAATTGTGCGAGGCGATCTGCCCTGCGCAGGCGATTACCATCGAATCCGAACCACGCGAGGACGGATCGCGCCGTACGACGCGTTACGACATCGACATGACGAAATGCATTTATTGCGGTTTCTGTCAGGAGGCCTGCCCGGTCGATGCCATCGTCGAGGGGCCGAATTTCGAATTTTCGACCGAAACGCGTGAGGAACTGTTCTACAACAAGGACAAGCTGCTCGCGAACGGGGAACGTTGGGAGGTCGAGATCGCACGCAACCTCGAACTCGACGCGCCGTATCGCTGAAGGACTACCCACTGCCCCGGACTTGAGCCGGAGCGGTCGCCACGTTAGAGAGACGCCGAACCGGCGCAACACACCGCAAGGGCGACTCTCGTGTTCGCCTGTACCGGCCAAGACCAAGGGACTGCCATGACCGTCGCAGCCGTCATCTTCTACCTCTTCGCCTGCACGGCGGTGGCCTCCGGGCTGCTCGTCGTCCTGGCACGCAACCCGGTACACTCGGTATTGTGGCTGATTCTCACGTTCTTCTCCGCCGCGGGGCTTTTCGTGCTGATGGGGGCGGAGTTCGTCGCCATGCTGCTGCTGATCGTCTATGTCGGTGCGGTGGCGGTGCTGTTCCTGTTCGTGGTGATGATGCTCGACATTGATTTCGCCGAACTGCGGCAGGGCATGGCCCAGCACATGCCGGTTGCGCTGTTGATCGGTATCATCCTGATCATGGAGCTGGTCCTGATCATCGGCGGAACATTGTGGGCCGACGACTCCAGCCCGCTGCGCGTCGCAATCGCCCCCGCGCCCGAGATGGTCGAGAATACCAGGGCCCTGGGCAGCATCATCTATACCGATTTCATCTTCATGTTTCAGACCGCCGGTCTGATTCTGTTCGTGGCCATGATCGGCGCGATCGTTCTGACCCTGCGCCATCGCGCGGATGTGAAGCGTCAGAACGTCGTGCAACAGATGCATCGTGACCCGGCCGAAGCCGTGGTGATGAAAGACGTGAAACCGGGACAAGGACTGTAATCATGGACAACGCGATCTTCTACATTCTGATCATTGCAGCCGTGGTCGTCGGCTACGGTCTGGGACGGCTGACCGGCAACAAGGACAAAAACGAATGATCGGGCTTGCTCATTACCTGATCGTGGCGGCCTTGCTGTTCGTCACCGGGATTTTCGGGATCTTTCTCAACCGCAAGAACATCATCGTCATCCTGATGTCGATCGAGCTGATGTTGCTGGCGGTAAATATCAACATGGTCGCGTTTTCCGTGCACCAGGGCGATCTGGTGGGGCAGGTGTTCACCCTGTTCATCCTGACCGTCGCTGCGGCCGAGGCTGCTATCGGTCTTGCGATCCTCGTCTGCTTCTTCCGCAACCGCGGGACGATTCAGGTCGAAGACGTCAACGTGATGAAGGGCTGACATGTATCAGATCATCCTGTTCGCGCCGCTGATTGCGGCAATCATCGGCGGTTTTGGCTGGCGCATCATCTCCGAGAAGGGAGCGATGGTCCTGACGACCGGTGCGGTAATGCTGGCCGCATTGCTGAGCTGGATCGCCTTTCTGGGCGCGGATGCGGAGCTGGAGATCATCCCCATCGCCCGCTGGATCGACAGCGGATCGATGGTGGCGGACTGGGCGATCCGGGTGGATATGCTGACCAGCGTCATGCTGGTCGTCATCACGACGGTATCGGCGCTCGTTCATCTGTATTCCTTCGGCTACATGGATCACGATCCGCAATGGCGTGAGGGCGAGACGTACAAGCCGCGCTTCTTTGCCTATCTGTCGTTCTTCACCTTTGCGATGCTGATGCTGGTGACGGCGGACAATCTGTTACAGATGTTCTTCGGCTGGGAGGGCGTCGGCGTGGCGTCCTATCTTCTGATCGGTTTCTACTGGCGCAAACCCACGGCGGGCGCTGCGGCGATGAAGGCTTTCATCGTGAACCGGGTCGGTGATTTCGGATTCATCCTGGGCATCTTCGCGCTGTACATCCTGACCGACAGTGTCGATTTCGCGACGATCTTCGGTGAGATGGACCGCTTGACGACAACGTCGATCAGCTTCCTCGGGCTCGATCTGCCGGCACTCGAAGTGGTCGGATTTCTTTTGTTCATCGGTGCGATGGGCAAGTCGGCGCAGTTATTTCTGCACACATGGCTGCCCGATGCGATGGAGGGGCCGACACCGGTTTCCGCGCTGATCCACGCGGCGACCATGGTGACGGCGGGCGTCTTCCTGGTCTGTCGGATGTCACCCGTTTATGACGAGGCGATCTATGCCGCCGGGTTCATCACGACGATCGGTGCGCTCACCGCATTCTTCGCCGCCACCGTCGGTCTGGTGCAAAACGACATCAAGCGCGTTATCGCCTATTCCACCTGCTCGCAGCTCGGTTACATGTTCGTGGCAGCGGGCGTCGGCTTCTATCAGGCGGCGATGTTCCACCTGTTCACACATGCCGCCTTCAAGGCGATGCTGTTCCTGGGCGCGGGTTCCGTGATCCATTCCATGCATCACGAGCAGGACATGAGAAACTATGGTGGACTGCGCAAGAAAATCCCCATGACCTTCTGGGCCATGATGTTGGGCACGCTGGCCATCACCGGCGTGGGCATTCCGTTCAGCTACGATCTGTTCGGCGTACCGATCGGCTTTGCCGGGTTCGTCTCCAAGGACGCAATCATCGAGGGTGCGTTCGCCGGTCACGCCTATTTCGCCTTTACGGCGCTAGTCATCGCAGCACTGTTCACCAGCTTCTACAGCTGGCGCCTGATGTTCCTGACCTTCTATGGCAAGCCGCGCGGGGATGCGCATACGCACGATCATGCGCATGAAAGCCCGTGGGTCATGACCGTTCCGTTGGGTGTTCTGGCCATCGGCGCCGTCTTTGCCGGGATGGTCTACTACAACAGCTTCGTCGGGCACGACGCCGAGGAATTCTTCGGTGATGCGATCGGTGGACCGGCTGTAATGGCCGCTGACGGTCATGGCGTCGTCGCCGATGGACATGAACCTATGGTCGATAGTCATGGTGAAGAGATCGAGGGCGAAGACCTCCTCGCGGATGGCAGCAATGCGGTCGATACCGCGCACGGTTCCGAGGGGGCGCATGACGAATCTGTCCTGCATTCCTATCACGACGTGCCGTGGCTGGTTGCCCTGTCACCGTTCATCGCGATGCTGGTCGGGCTGTTGACGGCGTGGATGTTCTACATTCGCAATCCGCAGACACCTGCACGTCTGGCGTCCGCGATGCCTGGGCTGTACCGGTTCCTGCTGAACAAATGGTATTTCGACGAGATCTACGACGTCCTGTTCGTGCGCTCGGCGAAATGGCTGGGTCGGTTCCTGTGGCGCAAGGGCGATGGCAGGGTTATCGACGGCGGCATCAACGGCCTGGCCATGGGTATCGTGCCGTTTCTCACTCGTATTTCCGGGCGTGCTCAATCCGGTTACGTCTTTCACTACGCCTTTGCGATGATAGCGGGTCTGGTCGCCATCATCACATGGTTCGCAATCCGCGGAGCCTCCTGATATGGAAATTCCATTGCTTTCATTCGTGACGTTCCTGCCTGCGCTGGGGGCGGTCGCAATGGGCCTGCTGCTGCGGGGCAACGATGAATGGGCCGTGCGCAACAGCAAGATAATGGCGCTGTTCGTCACCACGATCACCTTTCTGCTGTCGCTGTTCATCCTCGCCGGGTTCGATCCATCGTCGAGCGATTTCCAGTTGGTAGAAGATCGCGAATGGCTGGGCGGTTTGCGCTATCGCATGGGTGTGGATGGCATCAGCATTCTGTTCGTGATGCTGACCACCGTTCTGATGCCGTTGGTCATCGGGGCGAGCTGGAACGTTTCGCACCGGGTCAAGGAATACATGATCGCGTTTCTGATCCTGGAAACCCTGATGATCGGCGTGTTCTGCGCGCTCGACATGATCCTGTTCTACCTGTTCTTCGAGGCTGGCCTGATCCCGATGTTCTTCATCATCGGTATCTGGGGCGGCAAGGATCGCGTTTACGCGGCGTTCAAGTTCTTCCTCTATACGCTTCTCGGCTCGGTCCTGATGCTGATCGCGATGATGTACATGATCGCGGAGGCAGGCACGTCCGACATCGTGGCACTGTTGGGGACGGAGTTCAGCTTCGCGACCTTCGAATTTGCCGGGATTGAGATCGTTGGCGGGGCGCAATTGCTGCTCTGGCTGGCCTTCTTCGCCAGCTTCGCGGTCAAGATGCCGATGTGGCCGGTCCACACCTGGTTGCCCGACGCACACGTTCAGGCACCCACAGCGGGTTCGATCGTTCTGGCGGCGATCCTGTTGAAAATGGGCGGCTACGGGTTTCTGCGGTTCAGTCTGCCCATGTTCCCGGTGGCCTCCGACATCATGGCGAACTTCGTCTTTGCGTTGTCGGTTATCGCGATCATCTACACCTCGCTGGTCGCGCTGGTGCAGGACGACATGAAGAAGCTGATTGCCTATTCCTCGGTCGCGCATATGGGCTTCGTGACGATGGGTATCTTCGCGGCGAACCAGCAGGGCGTCGATGGGGCGATTTTCCAGATGATCTCTCACGGGTTCATTTCGGGTGCGCTGTTCCTTGCCGTCGGGGTGATCTACGACCGGATGCACACGCGTGAGATTGCGGCCTTCGGTGGTCTGGTAAACCGGATGCCGGCGTTCGCGTTGATCTTCCTGTTGTTCACGATGGGCAATGTCGGCCTGCCGGGGACGTCCGGTTTCGTCGGGGAATTCCTTACATTGTCGGGGGCGTTCCAGGCGAACACCTGGGTCGCGTTCGGCGCGGCAACCGGGGTGATCCTGTCCGCCGGATATGCGCTGTGGCTGTATCGTCGCGTGGTATTTGGCGATCTGGTCAAGGAAAGTCTGAGCACGATCACGGATATGGATCGGCGCGAGAAGCTGCTTTTCGTCCCGTTCGTGTTCTTCACCCTGCTGTTGGGCGTTTACCCCAGTCTGGTGACCGACATCATCGGGCCGAGCGTCGAGGCCTTGCTCGACTCCTATAATTTCGCGCTGGAGGAGGCAGGTATGGTTGCCGATACCGCGCCACATATGACGACGGGACACTGAGATGTTGAGCGAAAACCTCACGATTGTTCTGCCTGAGCTGCTGCTCGCCGGATTCGCGATGATCGCGCTGATTTTCGGCGTCTTCGCGGGCAAGGACAAGCAGGCGGAATTCATCCTCTTCGCAACAGTTGCGGTGCTCGCAATTCTGGCGCTGGTCGTCGGTACGCGGTCCGAGGGAACGCATATCGCGTTCAACGGGGCGTTCGTCGATGACGGCTTTGCGCGTTTCACCAAGGTGACGTTGCTGCTGGGCGCGTCGATCATGCTGTTGCTCAGCCGGGAATACCTCAAGCGTTATGACTTGATGAAGTTCGAGTTCCCGGTGCTGATCGCGCTGGCTTGCGTCGGCATGATGATGATGGTGTCAGCGGGCGATCTGATGTCGCTGTATATGGGCTTGGAATTGCAATCCCTCGCACTTTACGTCGTGGCCGCATTCCGGCGCGACAGCCTGCGCTCGACCGAGGCGGGATTGAAATACTTCGTGTTGGGTGCGCTCAGTTCCGGTTTGCTGCTCTACGGGGCGAGCCTGGTCTACGGCTATACCGGCACCACAGTTTTTGCGGGGATTTCTGCCATTATCGTGGACGAAGGCATCTCGATGGGTCTGCTGATCGGTCTGGTCTTCCTGACCACCGGTCTGGCATTCAAGATTTCTGCCGCGCCGTTCCATATGTGGACGCCGGACGTGTACGAGGGCTCGCCAACGCCGGTGACGGCGTTTTTCGCAACCGCGCCGAAGGTCGCGGCGGCCGGGATGTTCGCGCGGGTGCTGCTCGATGGGTTCGGCGCAGCGGTGGCGGATTGGCAGCAAATTCTGACTTTCCTCGCCATCTTCTCGATGTTTCTCGGCTCCATCGCGGCCATTGGTCAGACCAACATCAAGCGCCTGATGGCCTATTCCTCCATCGGTCATATGGGATTTGCTCTCATCGGGTTGGCGGCGGGGACACAGGCGGGCGTCGCGTCCTTGCTGATTTACATGGCGATTTACGTGGTCATGAATGTCGGCACGTTCGCATTCATTCTGAACATGGAGCGTGACGGCCGCCCGATCACGGATATCGGGGCGTTGAACCAGTATTCGACCGTGGCGCCGGGCAGGGCCTTCGCACTGGCCATTCTGATGTTCAGTATGGCGGGCATCCCGCCGATGCTTGGCTTCTTCTCGAAATATTACGTGTTTGCCGCCGCTGTGGACGCGGGAATGATCCCATTGGCGATCCTGGGCGTCGTGGCCAGCGTGATCAGTGCATTCTACTATCTGCGCATCGTGAAGTTGATGTATTTCGGTGAGGATATCGATCCGCTGACGGGGCGCATGCCGCTGGCGCATGGGATCGCTCTGACGGCATCTGCTGTGGTGCTGCTGCTCGGCTCATTCGTGCAGATGTTCGGAGTAGAAACCTTGGCCGTACAGGCCGCCGCCTCGCTGTTCAACTAGATGATGGGGTGGCCCGAGGGCACCGCGCGCGTCGTTCTGGAGGAGACCGACAGCACGCAGACACAGGCGTTCGCCCGCAGCGAGGACGCGCCGGTCTGGGTTCTGGCGCATCGTCAGACCAGTGGAACGGGCCGGCGGGGTAGGCCGTGGCAGATGCCGACCGGCAACTTCGCCGCCACCCTTGCCCTGCGCCCGAAAGACGCGGTTCATCGGCGTTCCTTACGGTCGTTCACAGCGGCGCTTGCCTTGCGTGATGCCCTCAGCGAACTGACCGGACAGCCCGCCTTGTTTTCGCTCAAATGGCCCAATGACGTGCTGTGCCGAGGCCGGAAGCTGGCGGGAATTTTGCTTGAAAGCCGCGGGGATGTCCTACTGATCGGAATCGGGATCAATCTGGCCGCCGCCCCGGCGCATTCCGTGCTGGAGCAGGGCAGCACCGCCCCTATAGATTTGTTGAGCGCGAGCGGCCAATTGATTGGCGCGGAAGATATGCTCGATGCCCTTGCGCCAGCCTTTGCGGAGCGTGAGGCCCGGCTGCTGCGGGAGGGGTTTGACCCGCAACAGGCTGAATGGATGCGAGGCGCCACCCGTTTGGGGGAACCTATTGTGGCCCGCTTCGCCCATCATGAACTGTCTGGCAGGTTTGACGGGATCGACGCTGACGGCGCATTGCTACTGTCCACGGCGGAGGGCATTCAGCGATTGCCCGCGGCTGAAATCTACTTCAACGAAGCGGGGTAAGTGATGCTTTTGACCGTCGATGTCGGCAATACGAACACGGTTTTCGCGGTCCATGACGGCCAGTCGTTTCTGGGCGAATGGCGCTGTTCAACCTATGCCGCGCGAACGGCGGATCAGTATTATGTCTGGCTGCGGCAGTTGCTGGAATTCCACGGGCTGAACATCGCGATCGACAGCGTGGTCATCTCCTCCGTCGTGCCACAAGTTGTGTTCAACCTGCGTCTGCTTTCGGATCGGTATTATCATTGTCGGCCACTGGTTGTGGGCAAGCCCGATTGCGAATTGCCCGTCGACGTGCGTGTGGATGAGGGGACGATTGTCGGCGCGGACCGTCTGGTCAACACCGTTTCCGGCTATGACAAGTTCGGCGGCGATCTGATCGTGGTGGATTTCGGCACCGCCACCACCTTCGATGTGATCGATACTGACGGAGCGTATATCGGCGGCGTTATCGCCCCCGGTGTTAATCTGAGCATCAAGGCCCTACATGAAGCGGCAGCGGCTCTTCCGAACATAGATGTGACGAGGCCCCAGCGGGTTATCGGGACCAACACCGTGGCCTGCATGCAATCGGGCGTCTTCTGGGGCTATGTCGGCCTGATCGAGGGCATCTGCAAACAGATTAGAGGCGAACGCGACCGCCCAATGAAGATTGTCGCGACCGGTGGATTATCCACGCTATTCGATCAGGGAACCGAAATTTTCGATCATATCGATACGGAACTGACCATGCATGGTCTCGTCCTGATCAATGAACACAACAGAAAGACTATGAATGAGCAAGAATGACAGCCTCGTCTATGTAGCCCTCGGTGGGGCAGGCGAAATCGGAATGAACATGTACCTCTATGGCTATGGACCGGAGCGTAAGCGCCGCTGGATCATGGTCGACGCGGGCGTGGCGTTCCCGGATATGGACAGCTCTCCCGGTGTTGATCTGATCACTGCCGATCCCGAGTTCATCACCAGCAAGGCACACGCGCTGGACGCGATCTTCATCACCCATGCGCATGAGGATCATGTCGGCGCGATCGGACGCCTGTGGCCACAGTTGAAGGCCCCGGTCTATGCGCGTGAATTCACAGCCGAGATCGCGCGCGGCAAGATGGAGGAAGCGGGCGTCAACCCCGATGAGATCCGCACCGTCGGCGCCTGGCCCGAGGTCGTGGAGGTCGGACCGTTCAAGGTGGGCTTCCTGCCGATCAGTCACTCGGTCCCGGAAAGCTCCGCCCTGGTTATCGACAGCCCCGCGGGCCGCGTGATCCACACAGGCGATTTCAAGATCGATGCAAATCCGCAGGTTGGGGAGCCGTTCAGCCCCGAGGCGATCATGGACGTGTCGAAGGACGGCGTGCTGGCGCTGGTCTGCGATTCCACCAATGTGTTCTCGAAGTCACCGGGGCGTTCGGAATCCGAGCTGGTCGGCCCGATCACCGAACTGCTGCGCTCGCAGCCCGGCATGGTCGTGGCAACGACATTCGCATCGAATGTGGCGCGTCTGCGCACGCTGGCGCTGGCCGGAAAGGCTGCGGACCGGTCCATCGTCGTCATCGGACGCGCGATGCACAAGATGATCGGGACGGCGCGCAAGGTGGGCCTGCTGACCGACTTCCCCGACATCGTGGACGTGAATGACGCAGCAAACCTGCCGGCGGAGAACGTGATGGTCCTGGCCTCCGGCTCACAAGGGGAGCGGCGGGCGGCCTCGGCCCAATTGGCGCGCGGTGGCTATGGAAAGCTGAGCATGAAGGACGGCGATACGTTCCTGTTCTCCTCCAAGGTCATCCCGGGGAATGAGATCGGCGTCGCCTATATCGAGAACCAGTTCGCAATGCAGGGCGTTGATGTGATCGGGGATGAGGGCGGATTGTACCACGTATCCGGCCACGCGAACCGTCCCGATCTGGAGACGATGCACAATCTGGTCAAGCCGCAGTTCCTGATCCCGATGCACGGCGAATACCGTCACCTGCGCGAGCACGCGAAGCTGGGCGCGGCGGGCGGTTACAGCCCCGTGGTTGCCCCGAACGGCGCCCTTGTCGAGCTGACCGGTAACGAGCCGAAGATCGTCGAGATGATCGAAACCGGGCGTCGCTACGTCGATGGAACGGTGATGTACGGTGCGATGGACGGCATCGTGCGGGATCGTCTGCGCATGGCCATGCGCGGCATGTTGGTCGTGAACATCGTGTTTGATGAGAACAGCGATCTGGTCGGCGATGCCTGGGTCGAGGCGAAGGGCCTGTTCACCAGCGTGAACGGCAAGGAAGCCGCGCTTCAGGCCGAGTTGGAGAAGGGCATCACGCAGGAGCTGGAGCGCGCAAAGAAGAAGCTGCGCTCAGATGACGAAGCGGTGGAGAAGCTGGTAACGCAGGCTGCCTCGAACCGCACCAACCGCATGATCGGCAAGAAGCCGGAAGTCATCGTGATGATTAACCGCCTCGAAGACTGAGGCGGGATTTATCTAAGAAAAAGGCCTCGGCGAGCAATCGCCGAGGCCTTTTTCATGGAACAGTGAACCGTCGTATCAGGCAGCGGCACCCTCAGAACCGTTATCGGTGGACGGCTCGTCCTTATCCTTCGCTGCGGCCCGGGTCTGGCTGGGCAGCTTGATCTCTCGCAACATGAAGGCGGGAACGTGGTCGCCCATGCCGACGACGCGGTTGTCGTCACCGCGTCCCCCGCGCCCGCGGCCACGGTTGTTGCCGCGATCTTGCCGGTCGTTGGTGTTACGATCGTTCGTGTTGTTCCGCTCCGCCGATGCGTTGCGGTTTGCGTCCTGCTGCTGGTCCGCATTGCGGTTGCGACCGCGCCCGCCACGAGGCTTTTCCTGAGCGGGCTTCTGCTCCGGTGCGTCCTGTTTGGTTTGTTCGGCGGGTTCCGCCTTGTGCTCGACGGGGGAGGTCGTCTGTTCGACCGGCTTGTCCTCCGTCTTGCGCGATCTGCTGCGCGAACGGCTGCGGGTGGGTTTTTCCTCGGTCTCGGCGGCGTCGGGGGCAGGGGCCTTGTCCGACTTCAGCGGGCTTTCCAGACGGGGGATCGGCTTTTTCACCAGCTCCTCGATCTTGTCGAGGTATTTTTCCTCATGCGGGAAGCACAGCATGATCGCCTTGCCCTTGCGCCCGGCACGACCGGTGCGGCCGATACGGTGGACGTAATCCTCGGAATGGATCGGCACGTCGTAGTTGAAGACATGCGAGACGTTCGGAATATCGAGACCGCGTGCCGCCACATCGGAGGCGACCAGCAGCTTCAATTCGCCATCGCGGAACCCTGTGAGCGTCTTCATGCGCACGCTCTGGTCCAGATCGCCGTGGATCGCAGCCGCGTCCATGCCGTGCTTTTTCAGCGATTTCGCAACGATATCGACGTCGCGCTTGCGGTTGCAGAAGATGATGCCGTTGGTCAGCTCGGTCTCCGCCTCGATCACCCGGCGCAGGACGTCACGCTTTTCGGCGTCTGCTCCGGTGCGGCCAGCCGGGCGGTGCAGCACGACGGCCTGTTCGATCGTCTCGGACGTGGTTGCCTGACGGGCCACCTCAACCCGCACGGGATTGTGCAGGAATGTCTCGGTGATGCGGGTAATTTCCGGCGCCATGGTGGCGGAGAAGAACAGCGTCTGCCGGGTAAACGGCGTCAGGCCGAAGATCCGTTCGATATCGGGTATGAACCCCATGTCGAGCATCCGGTCGGCCTCATCCACCACCATGACCTGCACGCCGGTCAGCATCAGCTTGCCGCGCTCGTGATGGTCCAGCAGACGGCCCGGTGTCGCGATCAGAACGTCCACGCCGCGGTCGATCAGCTTGTCCTGATCCTTGAAGCTGACGCCGCCGATCAGCAGGGCCATGCTCAACTTGTGATATTTTCCGTAGGTCTCGAAATTCTCCGCCACCTGGGCGGCGAGTTCCCGGGTGGGGCACAGAATCAGCGAACGCGGCATCCGCGCCTTTGCCCGACCCTGTGCAAGAATGGTGATCATCGGCAGGGTAAAGCTGGCCGTCTTGCCCGTGCCGGTCTGGGCGATGCCCAGCACGTCCTTGCCCATCAGGGCGTGGGGAATCGCCTGCTCCTGAATCGGCGTGGGCACGGTATAGCCGGCTTCGTCGATAGCCTTGAGGACCTTCTCATCGAGATGCAGATCGGAGAATTTTGTCATGTGTTTCCTTCGCGCGGTTCAAATGCGACACCAGATGGGCCGCCTTCAACTGCAGCGACCGGAGCCACCCGTATCGGTGGCGCTTTCGTAACTGGGCGCGTCATGCCTGTTGATCGTGGAATTGTCAATGAAACTTGCTGGTTTGGAGCGTTTTGCGACGATTTTGCCGCGAGAGTACGGGACATCGGCTTGCGCGAACCGCCGGGGGCGGTTAATTGCGCGGCATAAGGAGCCCGCGATGACCTACTCTTCCGCCACACCGCTCGAAGATCTGCCCAGGGGATTGCAGGGGGTGGTCTTTCTGAAGGTCACGTCCGTTACGCACTGGACCGATCGGACCTTCAGCTTCACCTGTGAGCGGCCCGAAACGCTGCGCTTCAGATCGGGTGAGTTCGCCATGATCGGCTTGGTGGATGGGGAAAGGCCCCTGCTGCGGGCCTATTCGATCGCCAGCCCTGCCTGGGACGACGAGCTAGAATTCTACTCGATCAAGGTAGAGGAAGGGCCGCTGACATCGCGCCTTCGCCATCTCAAGGTCGGGGATGAGATCGTGATGCGGGCCAAGCCTGTGGGAACGCTGGTCCATGATGCACTGACGCCGGGCAAGCGGCTGATCCTGTTTTCAACGGGAACGGGTATCGCGCCCTTTGCCAGCGTGATCCGTGATCCCGAAACCTACGAGAAGTTCGACGAAGTGATCCTGACGCAGACCTGCCGGGAGGTGGCCGAACTGGACTATGGCCGGCACCTGATTTCGGGCATTGCCGATCATGAATTCCTGCCGGAGATTGTCGGGAACAAACTGCGCTTCATCGGAACCACCACGCGCGAGCCGTCGCAACTGATGGGGCGGATGACCGACTGGTTGCGCGATGGCCGCTTCGCGGAGGCGACAGGCGCCCCGCTGGACCCGGCGACGGATCGCGTGATGATCTGCGGATCGCTGGACATGCTCAGGGATCACAAGCAGATCTGCGAGGATGCCGGCATGCGCGAGGGTTCGAACTCCGCGCCCGGCGATTTCGTGATCGAGAAGGCCTTCGTCGATTGAAATTCACCTGCGCCACAATTCGTGCGTTTTTTACTCTCAGGTTGAGTTGGCTGAACGAATGCAGGGGAATCGTAGCTTGAACGGCGTCTGCTGCGGCAGGGGCGTTAGCCTCCCGGCTGAAAATAGGACGTCGCGCGATGAAATGTGTGAATTTTCACAGACCGTAACCTCCTCCAACTGAAACGCATATGGACATGGAAGACATCGACGAACATATCGGCCATCGCTACGTGCCGGGGCACGAGCGTGAGCATTGCGATTGGGTATGTGACGTCCTTCAGACGTCGATGCAGTTCTGGGAAACCATCGCCATCGTTGTCGGCGGTGTGCTGGTTTTCAGCATCCTTTATGGCATTCGGCGGCTAATGAAGGCCATGGCGGAGGAACGCACGGCCGTGCGCCCGCGTACGGATCAGGAAAAACAGGAGCATCTGCGCACGCTGCGTGAAATGCGGAAAAACCGCTAGTCCGCTCAGACCATCATCTGCTTGATCGCTGTCAGTTTCAGGTCTGGCCAGTCCCTCTCCACCCGGTCGATATCCCATTGCAGGCGCGTCAGGAAAACCGGATCGCCATCGTGGTCCATCGCCATGTGGCCCTTGTTCGCATTTGCGAAACGGTCGATCTCCGCCTGCGGACCGCCGATCCAGCGGGCGGAGGTGAATTGGGACGGCTCGAACCGGACGGGCAGGCCGTATTCCAGCTCGATGCGGCTGGCCAGAACCTCGAACTGCAACTGGCCGACAACGCCGACAATCGCTCCGGAACCGATCATCGGTTTGAAGATCTTGGCCGCGCCTTCCTCGGCGAACTGTTGCAGGGCCTTGTCCAGATGCTTGGCTTTCAACGGGTCGCCCGCCCGCACGCTTTGCAGCAATTCCGGCGCGAAGGAGGGGATGCCGGTGAATTTCAGGTCTTCCCCCTCGGTCAGGGCATCGCCGATGCGCAACTGGCCGTGGTTGGGAATGCCGATGATGTCACCAGCCCAGGCTTCCTCGGCCAGTTCGCGGTCGCTCGCCAGGAACATGACGGGGTTCGAGACGGCCATCGGTTTCTTGCTGCGCACATGATGCACCTTCATCCCGCGTTTGAAGTGGCCGGAGCACAGGCGGACGAAGGCCACGCGGTCGCGGTGCTTGGGGTCCATGTTGGCCTGAACCTTGAACACGAAACCCGCGACCTTGTTCTCATCCGGTGAAACGGCGCGCGGCTCTGCCGGACGAACCTGCGGCTCCGGTCCGAAATCGCCGATCCCCCGCATCAGTTCGCGCACACCGAAGGAGTTGATGGCGGAGCCGAACCAGATCGGGGTCAAAGTCCCGTCGAGGAAATTCTGGCGGTCAAAGGCCGGCAGCAACTCGCGCGCCATCTCCACGTCCTCGCGCAGCTTCTCCAACAGGTCGGCGGGGATGTGCTGTTCCAGTTTTGGATCGTCCAGCCCTTCGATGGAAATGCTTTTCGCCACCGTGTTGCGATCGGCGCGGTCCATCAGTTCAAGCCGATCGTTGAGCATGTCGTAACAGCCCAGGAAATCGCGCCCGACGCCGATTGGCCAACTGGCGGGTGTCACGTCGATGGCGAGGTTTTCCTGAATCTCGTCGATGATCTCGAACGTATCGCGGCTTTCCCGGTCCATCTTGTTACAGAAGGTCAGGATCGGCAGATCGCGCAGGCGGCACACCTCGAACAGTTTCTGGGTCTGGCTTTCCACGCCCTTGGCCCCGTCGATCACCATCACGGCGGCATCCACGGCGGTCAGCGTGCGATAGGTATCCTCCGAGAAGTCGGAGTGGCCCGGGGTATCGACCAGATTGAACCAGAACGTCCCGAACTCGAACGACATGGCGGAGGCGGAGACGGAAATGCCCCGGTCCTTTTCCATCTGCATGAAGTCGGACCGCGTGCGCCGCGCCTCACCCTTCGCCCGGACCTGTCCGGCCATCTGGATCGCGCCGCCATACAGCAGGAACTTCTCCGTCAGGGTCGTCTTTCCCGCATCGGGGTGCGAGATGATGGCAAAGGTCCGCCGCCGGGCAATCTCGGCAGGCAAATCAGGTTTGTTATGGGCGCGATCCAACATGACCGGCATATAGCGCCGCGCGGGTGCGGGCGCAATCGGCGGGTTCGGGCCTTCGACGCATATGGCAATCGGCTGTCAGTGATCCTGGATCAGGCCGAACCTCAGCCGCCGACCGGTCACAGCCAGCGGCGCGTCTTGTCGAGGTATTCGGCATAGGGTGCGCCGAATTTCGCGGTCAGATACGCTTCTTCGCGCAGAACGACGCCATAGTGCAGCGCCGCCAGCACCAGCGGTGCAATAATGACGGACCAGTCGAGCGAGGCCGCCAGTCCAAGGCCCAGTTGGAAGAGCGCAATTCCCAGATACATCGGGTTGCGGGTGAACCTGTACGGCCCATTGGTGACCACGATCAGCGCGGAGGCGTGCGGGCTGACATTCGTGCCCGCCCGCTTGAACGCAACGATCCCCCACAGGCCGAGGGTCATCGCCACGATCAGGATCACGAAGCCGGCGGCGATCTGAATCGGCCCCTTGCCCAGGATGTCGAGCGGTATGATCCAGTCCAGTATCATCGCCGCGATAGGCGCGCCCGCGAACAGCACCGGCGGATAGAATGCGACATCGGGGGCATCGTGACGGGGCATCGCAGCACTCCTATCTGAGGTTCACGCGCAGCGCGGCGGCTGCGACGAAGGGGCCTGCGGACAGGCTGAGCAAAGATATTCCGGCAAGGAACGGCAGGGAGGCACCTGCCTCCAGCCCATCACCTGCCCGGCTGGCGATTTGCGCACCGAAGATCAGCGTGGGAACATAGAGCGGAAGTACCAGCAGCGACAGCAGCAACCCCCCCCGCCGCAGACCTACGGTAATCGCGGCGCCCACCGCGCCGATTGCGGACAGCGCCGGCGTGCCGATGGCAAGCCCGAGGATCAGCATCGGCTGGGCCGCTTCGGGCATGTTCAGCGTCAGGGCCAGCACGGGCGCGGCGATCACCAGCGGCAGGCCGGTTGTCACCCAATGCGCCATCATCTTGACGGCTACGATTCCCTCCAGCGGCAGGGGGGACAGGGCGAGGATGTCCAGCGTCCCGTCCTCATGATCCGCCTGAAACAGACGGTCGAGCGACAGCAGGCACGCCAGCAGCGCCGCAACCCACAGCAGGCCGGGGGCCACCTGCGCCAGCAGCGTCTGATCCGGCCCGATGCCGAGGGGCGCCAGCAGCGTCACGATCAGAAAGAAGGCGAGGCCCAGCCCCGCGCCACCACCGGCCCGGACCGCCAGCCGGACCTCTCTCTCCAGCAAGGCGCGAAGCGGGCTCACAGATAGTCACCCGTCAGGAATGGATCGGACACATCCTCGGGCGCAGTCGAGGGCGGCGTCAGGACATGTGGGCGCAGCGCAAGGCCCAGGTCGATATGCGTGGCAACGATGGCCAGACCGCCGGCGTCCAGATGAGTTGAGAGAATATCCCCGAATATCCGCGTATGTTCGGCATCCAGCGAAACCGTCGGCTCATCCAGCAACCATAACGGACGTGGGGACAGGACCAGCCGCGCCAGTCCCAGCCTGCGCTTTTGTCCCGCGGAACACAGGCCCGCAGGCCGGTCCGCGATCGGCATCAGGTCGAACCGGTCGAGGGCGGCATTCGCGTCACCGCCATGGAGCGCCGCCCAGAAGCGCAGATTCTCCCCCACGGTGAGCACCGATTTGATGGCGTCACGATGCCCTGTGTACGCGATCAGATCGGTCCATTCGTCGGAGCCGAGCTTCCTGCCGTCCAACTCCGCCCGTCCCGTCACGGGAAGCAGACCGCACAGGGCACGGATCAGCGTCGATTTTCCCACACCGTTCGGCCCGCGCAGCGCGATGCCCTGACCTGCCTGCAACGTCAGGGACACGTCGTCCAGCACACGCCGCCCGCCGCGCTCACATCCAATTCGATCCACGATCAGTTCCATGCGCTATCGCTACCTGACGGGAGACGGGTTCGGAAGGGGAGTTGTGCGGTATGCAATTGCACACAATCTTCTTGCACCGCAAGGCGAACTGGGGCAATAGGGCGGCGAGCGCGCGGAACCCCTGCTGGCAGACATGCCGTTCCGTGCTAGATTCAGGACGTGAAAGCGGTGCGACAACCGTTCCCGTCAAACCAGCAAGGAAGAGGTTCCCATGCCCATTACAGTCGGTCAGGACAGCAACAACACGCGCCGGACGCTCAAATCCGGCGGCACATCCTTCGCCTACTATTCCATTCCCGCAGCTGAGGAAGCCGGTCTCGGCGATTTCTCGCGCCTTCCATCGGTTCTGAAGGTGGTGCTTGAGAACATGCTGCGCTTCGAGGACGGCAAGACCGTCTCGACCGATGATATCAAGGCCTTCGCCGATTGGGCGAAGATGGGCGGCAAGAACCCGCGTGAAATCGCCTACCGTCCCGCGCGCGTGCTGATGCAGGATTTCACTGGCGTGCCAGCAGTCGTGGACCTTGCCGCGATGCGCGACGGGATCGTGGCGCTGGGCGGCGACGCGCAGAAGATCAACCCGCTCAACCCTGTCGATCTGGTCATCGACCACTCCGTCATGATCGATGAGTTCGGCAATCCGCGTGCGTTCCAGATGAACGTTGATCGTGAATATGAGCGGAACATGGAGCGGTATCAGTTCCTGAAATGGGGACAAAAGGCGTTCGACAACTTCCGCGTCGTGCCGCCGGGCACCGGCATCTGCCACCAGGTGAACCTGGAATATCTGGCCAAGACGGTCTGGTCCGACAAGGATCAGAACGGTGAGGTTGTGGCCTATCCCGACACGCTGGTCGGCACCGACAGCCACACCACCATGGTCAACGGCGCGGCTGTTCTGGGCTGGGGCGTCGGCGGGATCGAGGCGGAGGCCGCGATGCTGGGTCAGCCGATTTCGATGCTGATCCCCGAGGTCATCGGCTTCAAGCTGACCGGTGCCATGCCCGAGGGCACGACAGCGACCGACCTCGTGCTCAAGGTCGTGGAATTGCTGCGCGCCAAGGGCGTGGTCTCCAAGTTCGTCGAATTCTACGGCGACGGTCTGGACAACGTGCCGCTGGCTGACCGCGCGACCATCGGCAACATGGCGCCGGAATATGGCGCCACTTGCGGATTCTTCCCCATTGACGCGGAAACCATCCGCTATCTGACCCAGACCGGCCGGGACGAGGCGACCATCGAACTGGTCGAGGCCTATGCCAAGGCGAACGGCATGTGGCGCGATCCGGGTTATGAGCCGGTTTATACCGACACCCTGGAACTGGACATGAGCACGGTGGTTCCCGCAATCTCCGGTCCGAAGCGGCCGCAGGACCACATCCCCCTGACCAAGGCGGCATCGGAGTTCGGAGCCTACGTCAAGGGCCAGCGCCCCGACATCCACGACAAGGCGGAGATCCGCTGGGAGGGTGAGGGCGGCCAGCCCGAGCCGCAGGACATTCCCGGTGATGAGGGCCACCACAACCGTGGCTACGTCAGAACGGACGAGCATGGATATCAGATGCATGATGGCTCTATCGTCATTGCGTCCATCACGTCGTGCACCAACACATCCAACCCTTACGTCATGATCGGCGCGGGGCTGGTGGCGCGCAAGGCACGTGAACTGGGCCTGAACCGCAAACCGTGGGTGAAAACATCGCTCGCCCCCGGATCGCAGGTCGTGTCCGCCTATCTGGAGGCCGCGAACCTTCAGGAAGACCTCGATGCGATCGGTTTCAACCTGGTCGGGTATGGCTGCACGACCTGCATCGGCAACTCCGGTCCGCTGGAGCCCGAAATCTCGAAGTGCATCAACGATGCCGATCTGATCGGCGTGTCCGTCCTGTCGGGCAACCGCAACTTCGAAGGGCGCATCAGCCCTGACGTGCGCGCCAACTACCTCGCCTCGCCACCGCTGGTCGTGGCCTATGCGCTGGTCGGTGACATGAACGTGGACATCACCACCGCCAGCCTGGGCAAGGACAAGAACGGCAACGATGTCTACCTCAAGGATATCTGGCCCTCGCAATCCGAAATCGCGGAACTGGTCGAGGCGACCGTGACCCGTGAGGCGTTCCAGTCGAAATATGCCGACGTCTTCAAAGGCGATGAGAAGTGGCAGGCCGTTGAGACCACCGACAGTGAAACCTATAACTGGCCGGCGCAGTCCACCTATGTCCAGAACCCGCCCTACTTCCGCGATATGGCGAAGGAAGCGGGCACGATCTCGGACATCAAGGACGCCAAGATCCTGGCCATTCTGGGCGATATGGTCACGACCGACCACATCTCTCCCGCCGGTTCGTTCAAGGAGACGACACCTGCCGGTCAGTATCTGGTCGAGCGTCAGGTGCCGGTGCGGGAGTTCAACTCCTACGGCTCGCGTCGCGGCAACCACGAGGTGATGATGCGTGGCACCTTCGCCAACATCCGCATCCGCAACGAGATGCTGGATGGCGTCGAGGGCGGCTATACGCTGTCGCCCAAGGGGGAGCAGACCTCGATCTTCGATGCCGCGATGGAGTATCAGGAGCAGGGCACCCCGCTGGTGATCTTCGGTGGTGAGCAGTACGGTGCCGGGTCCTCCCGCGATTGGGCGGCCAAGGGTACCAACCTGCTGGGCGTCAAGGCTGTGATCGCTGAGAATTTCGAGCGTATCCACCGCTCGAACCTGGTGGGAATGGGCGTGATCCCGTTTGAATTCACCGGCGGCGACACGCGCAAGACGCTGGGCCTGAAAGGCGACGAAACCGTCTCCATCACCGGGTTGGAGGGCGATCTGAAGCCGCTGTCGCAGGTCCCCGCGACCATCACCTATGGTGACGGAACGGTGAAGGAAATCATGCTGAAGTGCCGGATCGATACCGAGGTTGAGATCGAGTATGTCGAGAATGGCGGCGTTCTGCACTACGTGCTGCGCAACTTGGCCGTCGCCTGATCCAGACAGGATAGAATGCGAAAGGGGCGCTGCGGCGCCCCTTTTCATGTCTGCATGTCGGCCACGACGTCCCCCATCGGTTGCCACGCACTCCCGAACACTTGATTGGACCCTGCAGAATGCGGCATCTAGCTATGAGTGAGAATTCCCGGGCGAGAGGTCACCGAATGTTTCTACGCAAGGCTGCATTGATCGCCACGATGGTATTCGCCCTGGCTGGCGGTGCGCGTGCGCAAACCAATCCGGTCGTGGTGGAGCTGTTCACGGCACAGGGATGTTCGTCCTGCCCGCCGGCGGATGCCTTTCTGGCGGATCTGGCGGATCGGGACGATGTGATCGCCTTGTCGCTGCATGTGGACTATTGGGACTATCTGGGGTGGAGCGATCCGTTCGCCTCGCCCGAAATGACGGCGCGTCAGCGCGGATATGCCGGCTATCAGAACGTGCGATCCGTGTTCACCCCCCAGATGATCGTGCAGGGTGTCACGTCTGAGGTCGGTCACAGGCGGGCGGCGGTTCTGGATGCCATCGCGCTTGCAAAAGCTGCCCCCGCAGCTGCCCGGGTCGAATTGCAGCAGGAGGCAGGCCGGTTGCGCGTGACGATCATTCCATTGCGTCCGGGCCTGAGCGGGATCGTTCACATGGTCAGTTACGACGTGCCGCAGGTCCAGCAAATCCCGAGCGGCGAAAATATCGGTCAGACGCTGACTTACGTGAATGTGGTGACCGGCTGGATGCGCCTGGGAACCTGGAACGGTGAGCGGATGGAGCTGACCGCGCCTGTGCCCACCATGGGCAAGGGGGTTGCCGTTCTGGTTCAGGAAGACACGGTAGGTCCGATTTTCGCAGCCGCCCGAATGGAGCGGTGAGCGTCACCGCCAGCGCCGGTGAAACCAGAACCACTGTTCCGGCTTTTGCGCAATCCAGGTGCTCAGTTGGTCATTGACGGCCCGCATCATGGTCTCTTGATCGGTATGAGGAACGGGCTCCGCGAAAACGCTGTCGAAACTTTCACCATCATTGGCGCGAAAGCTGATGACCGGGATCAGCGGAATGTCCATGCTCAGCGCCAGTTTCGCTGCTGTCAGGGTGGTTTCCGCAGGATGACCGAGGAATTCGATCAGGGGTGCACCGGTCTGTTTCTGATCGACGAGGATCTCCGCCACGCCACCTGAGCGCAGATGCCGGACCAGTTCGCGTGTACCCTGCCGCCCCTTTGAAAACGCATCGGGCCCCAGTGTCCTGAGCGCGGCGACGAAATCGGCGTTGTAATAGGGATTGTTATGCGTGCGGTAGACGCCAGCAATCTGCAAACCATGGGCAAGTGCCGAGGCGCGCGCCCCCTCCCAATTGCCATAGTGAGCGGAGACGAGGATCGCGCCCCGCCCCTCGGCCTGAGCGGATATCAGAGCCTCCAGCCCGGCACCGGTCGCGCGAAATCGCGAGGGGTCCGCGATCACGTCCGCCATCATCATTTCCTCGACCATGACGCGCCCGAAATTGTCGCCGACGCCCTGAAAAAGGCGGTCGCGATCAGCGTCACTCATATCCGGGAATATGAGGTTTAGGTTGGCCTGAACACGCTGTCGTGCCGAAGGCAACCGCATCATCAGGTTGCGCCCGATCCATGACCCCACACGAAGCCGTCGGGAATAAGGCAGGATGCGCAGCACTGCGCCCAGTACGCGCAATACGCCATTGGACAGATAGTGGCCTATATCCGTCAGACGTTCACGAGGTGTCATGCTGCTGCTTCCTCATCATCCATGCCAGTAAGAAGAAAGGCGGCGCATATGCACCGCCTTTCACAAATCGTCATCATGCGGGGCAGGATGTCAGTTTTTCACGGGTGAGATCATCATGACCATCTGCCGACCTTCGACGCGGGGCATATTGTCGATCTTCCCAGTGCCTTCGACATCGTCGGCAACACGATTGAGAAGGATACGGCCCAGATCCTGGTGCGCCATTTCGCGACCCCGGAACCGGAGCGTGACCTTGACCTTGTCCCCACCTTCGAGGAACTTCATCACATTGCGCATCTTGACGTCGTAATCGTGCGTATCGGTGTTGGGTCGGAATTTCACCTCCTTCACCTCGATCGTCTTCTGCTTTTTGCGGGCCTCGGATTCACGCTTTTGCTGTTCATATTTGAACTTGCCGAAATCCATGATCTTGCAAACAGGCGGTTCGGCATTCGGTGAGATCTCGACCAGGTCGAGTCCTGCTTCCTCAGCAAGCTCGATTCCACGGCGAGGGGTGACAACACCGACCTGTTCGCCGTCGGCGCCGATCAGGCGAATCTCGTTCGAGCGAATACGATCATTGACACGGGGACCCGTGTCGCGGGTTGGGGGCGCATTGTGCGGTCTTCTGGCTATGGTCTTCTCGTCCTTCTGTGGTGACAGTTCATATATAACATTTTCGACCCAAGCGCGCAGGCTTGACGCGCATACGCAAAACTGGGCAACAGAGAACTTAAGTGGAGCCTGATGGGCATTTGGTCAATAGTGTATGTGGCCTCTGTCAGGCTTGTCGGGGGCACAGGGTATCTTTCAAATCGCTTTGATCGCAATTTCCGTGCTGTGCGCGCTGGCATATCTGGTGAAATACCGGCTATCGCCACCGTCACGCACGCGCACCCTGATCAAGGCAACATCCGCCGGGGCCTTGGCACTCGGCACCATCTTCGGGGCTGGACCAGTGGCATTGATCTTCTTCTTTGCCACGGCAGCGGTCGCGGATGCATTTCTGGCCCGCGAGGACGAATATGGGTTCTATGCCGCCATGGCGACCGCCCTGCTGTCGCAGATTTTCCTGTGTCTGAGCCTGTTTTCCGCCTGGACGGGAGTTGATGCGCCCCTCATCGCCGTATTGGGCCTTTCGGGCATATGGATCGGATATTTCATGCTGATCTGGGGCGCGCTGGAGCGTATGCGCCTGATCATCGTCTGCTATTCGGTGGGAACCCTGGTGGCGACATATCTGGCGCTCGGCTCAACGACCTATGGTCAGTTCGCGGTTGTCGGAATGTTGTTCTACGTGTTGTCGCAGATTTTCATGTCGCTGGAATTCTTTGTCCTGCAACCGTATTCGTTGGAGGTGAGACTGGGGGGACATGCGATCTGGCTGTTCTACTACACGTCACTGCTGCTGTTTTTTGCGGCGTTTCACTGTTCATATGTAGCGTAGTTACGCGGCAGGACGCATAAGGTACATATGTTCGAATACACGCCTCTCGCTGACGCGGCGCTCGCAATCTCCGTGGTCAGCTCACTGCTATATGTGGTTTACTACCAACTGCGCGCGGTGACGATACAAAGAGCCTTGAGCAAGACGGTGGCCACCGGGGCGCTGGTCGTCGCCGCATGGGCCGGCGGCGTATCGCTGCTATATGTCGGGGCGCTGATTCTCGCGGTGATTGGCGATTACATGAAGAGTTTGCGCACCGAGCGATCCCTCGGATTTGCGATAGCTGCCACGGTCGGGATGCAGGTGCTGCTCTGCTTCTGGTTCGCTCAGGTGCTCTGGATAGGGATCGAGGCACCGCTGGTGGCGGTCGTCGGTATTTTGGGCATTTTCGGCGGGGGTTTTGTTCTTATCTGGCCCAGGCTTGGAGCGCGCAAGTCGATGATGGTGTCCTTTGCCGTAACCTCGATTGTCATGTTGACGCTGGGGCTGGGGGCCTCTCCGGGCAGGCCCGAACTGATCCTGGGGGTGATCTTTTACTTGCTTTCCTTGATATTAATCGGCTTCGAGCTGGTATTTTTCAGCGATCGTTATAGCTTTCTTCGTATTTCAGGCCCTATTGTATGGATGCTTTACTATAGTGGGCTTATCCTGATGATGATCGGGGGGGCAGGATAGGCGAGGTTGAGATGGAGCTGCTGTTCGTCATAATCGCGATCGGTGCCGGCCTGGATTACGGCCTTTTCAAATCCTGGGGACAGCCGAGCTGGAGCCGTACCCTGACCAAGACAACGGCAATCCTGTCGCTTATCATCTGGGCGATCCTGATCGACACGCCAAATCTGATCGTCATCGCGTTGGGCTTTGCGGCCATAAGCGATTTTGCGAGAAGCCGGGGCGATCTGAAATGGATGACAGTCAGCCGCACGGCCTTCTTTTCGTTTCATGCGTTGTATCTGATAGAATACGCACACCTGATCGATCGACCGCTTGTCGAGGCAGGGCCGGCGGTCATTTTGGCCGTGTTTTGTACGATTATGACAATCGCATTGTGTTGGAGGGCGTTCGAGGCACTCTGGCTGCTGGCTCTTTTGCATTCAGCCGTCCTGGTTTTCCAGTTTTCCGTGGGGCAACTGGTCGGCGGCGAGTACATCCTCATCAGCTATACGACGACGCTGTTTTTCCTGTCTACATTGATGCTGGGGATCGAGACATTCCTGCTTGAGGAAGGTACGGGGCTGCGCAAAGTGAGCGGCGCTGCAATCTGGTTCACGTACCTCGCCGGCCAGATCGGGACGGTGATTGTGTTGACCGAAGCCTATTCAACGTAGCGGACGATGGATCGCGGCGCTTCCGCCCCGCGACCCCACTGTTTTCACGAAGTGGTCAGATCAGGGGCTAAAGCCTCGGTCGCCAGAGAGGTGATCGCCTCGTCGCGCGACAGGACGGCCGATTGCTTCTCACCCAGACGGCGCATGGAGACGGTGCCGTTTTCGACCTCCTGTCGCCCGACGACGAGGATGACCGGCACCTTGCCCAGCGAATGCTCACGGACCTTGTAGTTGATCTTCTCGTTGCGAATGTCCGCCTCGGCGCGAATGCCCTGCTTGCGCAGCATATCGACCGTTTCAGATACGAACTCGTCCGCATCCGACACGATCGACGCAACCACGACCTGACGCGGGGCCAGCCAGAAGGGCAGCTTGCCTGCGTAGTTTTCGATCAGGATGCCGATGAACCGCTCGAAGGAGCCGAGAACGGCACGGTGCAGCATGAAGGGGCGGTGCTTGTCGCTGTCCTCCCCCACATATTCCGCGCCCAGACGGTCGGGCAACTGGCTGTCCACCTGGAACGTGCCGCATTGCCATTCGCGCCCGATTGCATCTGTCAGCTTGAAGTCGAGCTTCGGGCCATAGAACGCACCCTCACCGGGATCGACCTCATAGTCCATGCCTATGGATTTGATCGCAGCCTCCAGCGCGCCCTCGGTCAGATCCCATTCCGCATCGGTGCCAATACGCTTTTCCGGTCGGGTGGAGAACATGATCCGGAAATCATCGAAGCCCAGATCCTTGTAAACCCGGCTGAGCAACTGGATGAACTTGGCACATTCTGCCTCGATCTGCTCCTCGGTGCAGAAGATGTGCGCGTCGTCCTGAACGAAACCGCGTACCCGCATCAGCCCGTGCATCGCGCCCGACGCCTCGTAGCGGTGGCACGAGCCGAATTCCGCCAGCCGCAGCGGCAGGTCGCGATAGGATTTCAGACCCTGATTGTAGATCTGCACGTGGCAGGGGCAGTTCATCGGCTTGAGCGCATTGACCCGTTTCTCATTCGCATGTTCCTCATCTATCTCGGTGATGAACATGTTCTCACGGTATTTGTCCCAGTGGCCGGAGGCCTCCCACAGCTTGCGATCCACGATCTGCGGTGTGCGGATTTCCTTGTAACCATCCTCGGTCTGCCGGCGGCGCATGTAGTCTTCCAAAGCGCGGTAAACCGTCCAGCCGTTGGGGTGCCAGAACACCATGCCGGGCGCTTCTTCCTGAAAGTGGAACAGGTCCATTTCCCGGGCCAGACGCCGGTGGTCGCGTTTTGCGGCCTCCTCGACCTGTTGCAGATGAGCCTTCAACTCCTGCCGCGTGCGGAAGGCGACGCCATAGATGCGCTGCAACTGCTTGTTCTTCGCATCGCCACGCCAATAGGCCCCGGACACGCGGGTCAGCTTGAAGGCATCGGCGGGAACCTGGCCGGTATGGACCAGATGCGGGCCCCGGCACAGATCCTGCCAGTCGCCATGCCAGTACATCCGCAGATCCTCGCCTTCGGGAATGGCGTGGATCAGTTCGACCTTGAACGGCTCGTCCGCGGCCTCGTAATGCGCGATGGCGCGGTCGCGTTCCCAGGTTTCGGTGCGAACCGGATCGCGAAGCGCGATGATGTCGCGCATCTTTTTCTCGATCGCATCAAGGTCCTCGGGGGTGAAGGGTTCGTCGCGGTCAAAATCGTAGTACCAGCCGTTCGCGATGACAGGTCCGATGGTGACCTTCACATCGGGCCAGATTTCCTGCACCGCACGGGCCATGATGTGCGCCGCGTCGTGACGGATCAGTTCGAGTGCCTGCGCCTCGTCTTTCATGGTATGGATCGCGAGGGAGGCATCGGCGTCAATCGGTCGGCTCAGGTCACGGAACTGGCCGTCGACGGTGCACGCGATTGCCTGCTTGCCCAGCGATTTCGAGATGTCGGCAGCGACTTCGCCCCCGGTGATGCCCGCCTCATATTCGCGTTGTGCGCCATCGGGCAGGGTGATCGTGATCTGGGCCATCAGGGGGCCTCCTCGGTTCGGCGCCTACGAGTGCGCCCGGTTGCAGGTATGTGTCCGGGAGGTATGGAGGAGGGGGCCTAGGGGGTCAAGGCAATCACCCCTGTAGTTCGAGAAAACGCGACCAGCACGCCCAGCCATCAGCCCCCCTCATAGACCGCCAATGTCGCCTGCTGCATCATTTCCACCGTGAAGCGGGACCGGATGCGGGCGCGGGCGGCGAGGCCCATATGCGCGCGCGCGCTGTCGTCCAGCGACAGGGCGGCTTGAACGGCATCGGCCAGCGCCTCGACATCGCCAGGGGGATACAGCCAGCCGGTGACGCCGTCCTCCACCGTTTCCAGTGACCCGCCATGGGCGGTGGCGATGACGGGGCGGCCCATGGCCTGCGCCTCGACCGCGACACGACCGAAGGCCTCAGGTTCACGGCTGGCACTGACGACGACGGCGGCCAGCTTGTAGGCGGCCTCCATGTCGGCACAATGTCCGACCATCCGCACGGAACCTGCCAGATCGGCATTGCGCACGGCATGCTCCAGCGTGCCACGATAGCCGGACCCGGCGTCGTCACCGACCAGAACGATCTGCATGTCGAACCCGGCATCACGCTTTTTCAGCAGGGCTGCGGCGGCGATCAGATCTTCCGCACCCTTCCACCGTGTCAGACGACCGGGCAGCATCACGATAGGGCGGGCATCGTCGATGACACCCCACGCCTGGGCGAGACTTACTGTCCGCTCACTGGTCACGGCCTCCTCAGCGAAGCTGTGGATGTCGGCACCACGCGGGATGGTCACGATCCGCGATGCGTCGATGCCGTGGCGCTGCTGCACGACCTGCGCGACATGCCCGGACACGGCGATGACCGGATTGCCACGTGCCATGACCGAGTTGTACCAGCGTTTGAACGGCAGATCGCCCTCGTTATAGACGCCGTGATACGTCGTGACGAAGCGTGTTCCCGTCGCCTTCGCCGCCCTCCACCCGGCCCAGGCCGGCGCGCGGGAGCGGGCGTGAACGATATCGACGCCCTGTTCCTCGATGATGTGCTGCAGGGCGCGGGCGTTCTGCCAGATCGTCAGGGGATTCTTCGATCCGATATCCATCTTGATGAACTCCCCCCCCGCGCGGCGCAATTGCGGCTCCATCCGTCCACCGGCGCTGACGACGAGCGCGCGATGACCTGCCGCGCTGAGCGCCTTGACGATTTCGATGGCGCCACGCTCCACCCCGCCCGATTCCAGCGTCGGAACCAGTTGCAGTACGGTCAACGGGCGGGCAGTATCGGGGCCCAAATCATTCATCTGATCGGAAGTTGTCATGGCGTCCTTCGAGGTATTCGCACCGGATGAGCGGCGCAATATCGCCTATCATCTCACAATGGCCGAGGGCGCGGAAGCGGACAAGCCCGGTATCGTGTTTCTGGGCGGTTTCCGCTCCGACATGGGAGGAAACAAGGCCGTCGCGCTGGAGGCATTCGCGAAGTCGCAGGGCCGCGCATTCCTGCGATTCGACTATACCGGGCACGGCGACAGCTCCGGCGATTTCGAGCTTGGCTGCATCGGTGACTGGGCGCGGGACGCAACCGATGCGATCACCGCACTGACCCAAGGGCCACAGGTGCTGGTCGGCTCCTCCATGGGCGGTTGGATATCGCTGCTCGTGGCCAGAAACATGCCGGAACGCATCGCGGGTTTCGTCGGCATCGCAGCCGCGCCCGATTTTACCGAAGATTCGATGTGGGCGGGCTTCGATGAGGCGCAGCGAGAGGCTCTGATCCAGACAGGCAGGGTGGAATTGCCAAGCGAGTATGATGACGGCCCCTATGTCATCACACGCCGATTGATCGAGGATGGGCGCACCCATCTGGTGTTGCGTGATCCGCTGCCCTTGCCTTTTCCGGTGCGGTTGTTGCATGGCACGGCTGATGTGGACGTGGATATGTCCCGCCCGCTGAAGCTGATGGAACACGCGACCTGCGAGGATCTGCGCCTGACCTTCGTCAAGGGCGCGGATCACCGGTTCAGCACACCGGAATGCCTCGCATTGATCGAGCGGACCGTGGCGCAGATCGCCTAGGCGGGGAGATCCTTGCCGTCCCAGGTGCGGAAACAACCGGTCCGCGCCATCGTCAGGGCGTTGAATTCCGACAGCAGGCCTGCAGCGCTGTCCTGGGCGGTGACAGCTGCCGATGCGCCCCCCATGTCCGTCTGGACCCAGCCCGGATGCCATGCGCCGATCGCGATGCCTTCGGGTTTCAGATCGGCGGCAAGGTTGAATACCAGATTGGAGGCCGCCGCCTTGGACGCGCGATACGCATAATGCTGGCCTGACGCCTGTTCGCTCGATGCCATTTGCGAGGAGATGACGGCGATCTTGCCGGCCTCGGCGGCGCGCAGGTTCGGCAGGAACGTGCGGATGGTGAAAAACACCCCGGCCACATTCGTCATCAGCGTATTTTCCCACGCGGCGAAATCCAGACCGGAATCGTCGATGCCGCCCCGGCCCTGAAAGACCCCTGCATTGCAGATCAGCAGGTCGATGGGTCGGTTCCCCAGCTCCATTGCAAGCTGCAACTGGCCCGCCTCGGATTTCACGTCGAGCCTGTGACGCTCGATCCCATCGGGCAGGTCGGCGGTAGCAGGCTCGCGCATGGTGGCAATCACATCGTCGCCACGCGCCGCCGCCTGAATCGCCATTTGCGCGCCGATACCACGGCTTGCGCCGGTAATCAGAATAGTTGACATACGGTCCCCCAAAACAACCGCATGACGCGGTGATATTCAACAATCGGCTTTGATTGCTGATGTGGCCTGTCTAGGCTCCGCGTCAAAAGAAACCAAGGGGACAGACATGCGTATCTTCGCCGCAATCTTCATCGTGCTGGCATTGTCGATAACGGGGCTGCTGCTGTTCGCCCCGAGGGAGCCGGTGACAGGTCCGCTTACATTCGCGCAGGACAGGCTGGGCGAAGACCTCGACCTGTATTTGGCCGCAGAGGAGGCCGAATACGACGACATCGTTCCGGGCACGCAAAAGCGGATCGTCTGGGCGGGTGAGGCAGGGGTGCGCACGACCTATTCGATTGTCTACATCCACGGGTTTTCCGCCACCTCCGAAGAGATCCGCCCCGTTCCCGACAACGTGGCGGAGGCACTGGGCGCCAACCTCTACTACACGCGCCTTGCAGGGCACGGCCGGGGGGCGGAGGCCATGCTTGACGGGTCGGTTCCGCGCTGGATTGACGATTACGCGCAGGCCGTGGCCATCGGTGCCCGTCTCGGTGAGCGGGTGATCGTCATGGGCACCTCGACCGGCGGCACGATTGCAACCTTGGGTCTGTTCGATACGCGCATCCAGCAGGATGTCGCCGGTCTGATCCTGGTGTCCCCCAATTTCAGGATCGCCAGTGCTGGGGAAAGCGTGCTGACATTGCCATTGGCACGATACTGGGTGCCCCGCCTCGCTGGCACGGAACGGTCCGTCGAGGTTGCCAATGCGGATCACGCGGCATTCTGGACGACACGCTATTCGACCCTCGCGCTGTTGCCGATGGCCGCATCGGTACAGGCGACGGGTCTGTTGCCCTATGAGGAGACGGAGGTTCCCGCGCTGTTCATCTTCTCGGACGAGGATCAGGTGGTCGACCACTCCGTCACCCGCGAAATCGCGGAGGCATGGGGGGCACCGGTCCAGATCATCAATCCCGATCTGAACGAAGGTGACGACCCCGACGCGCATGTCATCGCGGGCGATATCATGTCACCGTCACAGACCGATCCGATTTCCGAGCAGATGATCCGCTGGATCGCGACCATGCTCAACTAGATCACACCGGAATCAAAGCAGCAGACCGGCCACAACCATGCCCAATCCGATGAATGCGACGCCGACGGCGGCCATGTTCACGGCGACCAGCGCGCGAAGTTTCGCAGCGGATTGTTCGGCGGGGATGCCGCCCTTGCGGATGCGCACGGCCTCGCGGATGCAATACCCCAGACCCGCCAGGCCCAAAGCGGCTGTTACGGCACCGATGATGATCAGGATGGTCATGGGATGTCCCTCGCTACTCGACGTTGCGCCCGGGCGTAAGGCCTTCGCCCGAATGGCGCAAGTGCGCTGGACGAAGGGCCGCCGCGTGCGTATGGTCCGCGCGTTTCCCCTGATAGATTGCGAGGACCGATTATGGACGTGACCGACGACGACAACAGCCCCGCCTCCCAGTACCGGATTACGGTTGGGGAACTGCGCTCATTCGTGGAAAGGATGGAGCGGTTGAACGAGGAAAAGAAGGTCGTCGCGGACCAGCAGAAGGAAATCATGGCTGAGGCGAAGGGACGTGGTTACGACGTAAAGGCACTGCGCAAGCTGATCGCCCTTCGCGCGAAAGACCCGCAGGAAATCAGCGAGGAAGAAGCTGTTCTGCAACTTTATCGCGAAGCATTGGACATGTGAGCGGGCGATAGGCCCGACCCACGAACGCCATCCGGGCGTCAGATTCGTTTCCGGGGCAATCACAGACCGCAGATCGCCCCGGTCACTCCTCGACCCCATATTGGTGCCACAGCCATATCAGGCGATGCGGGCTTCGGTTTTCGGATCGAAGGCAACGGCCTTTTCCATGTTGATCGCGAAGGGGAACCGGTCGCCCGCCTTGACCTGAACGTCGGCGCGGAACCGTGCGGTGATGTCCTTGCCGCCCATATTGGTCGCGACAAAGGTGTCGGATCCGGCCGGTTCGGTCAGCTCCACCGGTGCCTCGACGATATGGATCGCGCTGGAATTCCGGTCGGCGCCGTCACGATCCGTGATGGCCTCGGGGCGGATACCCAGAACGATCTCCCGACCTTCATGAGCGGCCATCGTGCCGGATACGAACGGAAGCCGTGCCTGCGTGCCATCGCTCAGCCGGACCTCGGCGGCGATCGTACCGTCATGGTTGGTCACTCGCGCCGGGAACAGGTTCATGGAGGGCGACCCCATGAAACCGGCCACGAACATGTTGGCCGGATTGTCGTAAACCTCCTTCGGCGTGCCGAGCTGCTGTACATAGCCGCCATACATCACCGCGATGCGGGTCGAGAGGGTCAGCGCCTCGATCTGATCGTGCGTGACGTAGACGATGGTGGTGCCCAGCTTCTGATGCAGCTTCTTGATCTCGGTCCGCATGTCCACGCGCAGTTTCGCGTCCAGGTTCGACAGCGGTTCGTCGAACAGGAACACGTCCGGGTCGCGGGTCAGGGCACGGCCCATCGCCACACGCTGCCGCTGACCGCCCGAAAGCTGGCCCGGCTTGCGGTCGAGCAAGGGCTGGATTTGCAGCAGCTCCGCCACCTCGTCGATCTTGCGCTCACGCTCGGGCTTGGCGATGCCGTGCATTTCCATGCCGAAGCTGATGTTGCCGCGCACGGTCATGTTGGGGTAGAGAGCGTAGCTCTGAAACACCATCGCGATGTTGCGCTCTGCCGGTTTGACGCCGATCATGCTGCGCCCCTTGATCGCGATATCGCCCGAGGTGACGTCCTCCAGCCCGGCGATCATGTTGAGCAACGTGGATTTGCCACAGCCGGACGGCCCGACCAGAACCAGAAACTCACCCTCCTCGACCGAAATGTCGGTCTCGTACAGAACCTTGACCGCGCCGTAGGATTTGGTCGCGTTTTTGATGTCGAGAAAACCCATTGGATCAGCCTTTCACGGAGCCGGCCATCAGACCGCGGACGAAATAGCGACCCGCGACGATGTAGACGAGAAGAGTGGGCAGCGCGGCCATGATCGCGCCTGCAAAGTGAACGTTGTATTCCTTCACCCCGGTCGAGGATTGCACGAGGTTGTTCAGCGCGACGGTCATCGGCTGGCTGTCGAAATCCGAGAATGAGGCCCCGAACAGGAAGTCGTTCCAGATATTCGTGAACAGCCAGATGATGCAGACCACTGCGATGGGGCCTGAGGATGGCAACAGAATTCGCCGGAAGATCGTGAAGAAGCCCGCCCCGTCGATCTGCGCCGCACGTACCAGTTCCGTGGGGAAGGCCGCGTAGTAATTGCGGAAATACAGGGTTGAGAACCCTATGCCGTAGACCAGATGCACGAAGATCAGGCCCGAAACCGATCCGGCCAGCCCCATCAGCCCCAGCATCCGCGCCATCGGGATCAGCACCATCTGGAACGGGATGAAGCACCCGAACAGCAGCAGGCCGAAGATGAGCGTCGATCCGCGAAAGCTCCACTTGGTCAGGACATACCCGTTCAGTGCGCCCAGGATCGTGGTGATCGCCACCGCAGGCACCACCATCATCAGCGAGTTGAGGAAATAGGGCCGCAGGCCCGTCGCCTCCACCCCGACCTGTGCCGTGGACCAGGCGCTGCCCCATGGCTCGATCGTCCAGTCCGAGGGCAGGGACATCATTCCGCCCGATGTAATCTCGGACAGGGGTTTCAGCGAATTCACCACCATCACGTAAAGCGGCAGCAGGTAGTAGATGCAGAACAGCGCCAGAATGATGTAAAGTACGACGCGCGGCAAATGGGTGCGCAGGGCGGATCGTCCCGGCGGGGCAGGGGTGCCGGTGGCAGGTGTGATTACCTCGGATGTCGGAGCGGTGGCCATCACTTTTTCTCCCGCAGTTCGGACCAGAGATAGGGCACGATGATCGCCGCTATGGTCATCAGCATGATGACGGCGGAGGACGCACCGATGCCCATCTGATTCCGTGTGAAGGTGTACGAATACATGAACGTCGCGGGCACTTCGGTCGCCGTGCCGGGGCCACCATTGGTCAGCGCGATGACCAGATCGTAGGACTTGATTGCCATATGCGCGAGCACGACGAAGGCCGACATGAAGGCGGGGCGCAGTTGCGGGATCACGATCCGCCGGTACAGCGCGAAGGTTGAGGCGCCGTCGATCTGGGCGGCCTTGAGCATCTCACCGTCGATGCCGCGCAGGCCCGCCAGAAACATCGCCATGACGAATCCCGAGGTCTGCCAGACGGCGGCGATGACGATGGTATAGATCGCCATGTCGCTGTCCTTGATCCAGTCGAAGCGGAAGCTCTCCCACCCCCATCCCTGTACCACGGCCTCCAGCCCGATGCCGGGATCGAGAAACCATTTCCAGGCGATGCCGGTCACGATGAAGGACAGCGCCATGGGGTAGAGGTAGACGGTGCGTATGAACCCCTCCGCCCGGATTTTCTGATCCAGCAGGATCGCCAGAAGCAGCCCCAGCAGACAACAGATCGAAATGTACAACACGCCGAAGATTGCGAGGTTCGTGACGGCCGTATCCCATGCGCGTATCCGAAACAGGTTCGTGTAGTTCTGCCAGCCGACCCAGCCAAAGGACGGCAGGATGCGACTGTCGGTGAACGACAGGTAAACTGTAAACGCAATGAAGCCGTAAACGAAGATCGCGACCAGAACGATCGATGGGCTGAGAACGAGTTTGGGCAAGGCATCGCGCAGCCAATCGACGGATCTGGACCTGCGCGGCGTATCGGCATGTGACATATCGAGGCTCCTTGATAGTCGCCGAGGGGCGGCGTACCGCCCCCCGTATCGCGGATCACATGTTGATCTGAACCGCGGTGACCAGCTCTTCGACTGCTGTCTCGCTGTCGTACTCACCGTTGAAATGCGCCGTGATCACGTCATACATCGCGTTCTTAACGGATGCCGGATTGCCGTAGCCATGCGCGAAGGAGCCGAGCAGGTTGTCGCTTTGCCCCGCTGCAATGTACTCTTCATAGCCCTGCTGACCGCAGGCATCCAATTCGGACGCATCCAGATCGGTCCGCGCGGGAACCGAACCCTTCACCTTGTTGAAGGCGATCTGGAACTCGGGGCTGAGGATCGCCTCGGCCAGGGCGGATTGCGCGTTGGAGACCTCATCACCCTGATTGAACAGCGCGAACTGGTCGGAGTTGTACATCACCTGATCCTGCGTTCCGGGGAAGCGGAAGCAGAGGAAATCCTCACCCGGCACCTGACCGGCATTGAGGAACTCACCCTTCGCCCAGTCACCCATCAGCTGAAAGACAGCCTCGTCGTTGATGAGCATCGCGGTGGCAAGGTTCCAGTCACGGCCCGAGAAGTTGTCGTCCACGAAACCGCGCAGCGTGCCCATGCGGTCGAAGACCTCCTTCATGGTGTCCGACCCCAGGGCTTCCTCGTCCAGTTCAATGAACGCGGAGCGATAGAAATCGGGACCGCCGGTCGCCATCGCGACAGCTTCGAAGATCGTCGCGTCCTGCCACGCCTGCCCACCATGAGCCAGCGCGGTATAGCCCGCGTCCTTCGCGGTCTGAAGCGCGGCGACGAATTCGTCCCAGGTGGACGGTTGCGCGATGCCAAGCTCATCCAGAATGGACTTGTCCGCCCAGACCCAGTTCGTCGAATGCACGTTCACCGGAACCGCGACCCATTCCCCGTCATAGACCGAGAATTGCTGAAGCGCGGCGGGAATCACATCGTTCCAGCCCTGCTCCTCCGCGATGCTGTTGAGGTTGGCCAGCGCGCCCTCCTTGGCCCAATCCGTGATGTCGAAGCCGAGCATCTGGACGGCGGTCGGTGCGTTGCCCGAGGTAACCCGCGCGCGCAGCACAGTCATCGCCTGGGTTCCGCCGCCGCCCGCGACGGGCATGTCCTGCCAGCCGATGTCATCTTCGGCCAGCCCTTCCTTGAGCACGTTGAGCGCGGCCGCCTCGCCACCGGCGGTCCACCAGTGCAGAACCTCGACATCCTCGGCCTGCGCGGTTCCCGCGATCGCCAAAGCCGCGACCGCTGTGAAAGTCTTTGTAAAACGACGCATGGTTTCCTCCCGTTTGCGTTATTTGTGGCCAAAGTCAGCGTGGCCCCGCCTTCACCCAAGGTGCCAATGTGCGACGGATGCGCATCACCAGCGATTTCACCTCGAGGAATTCCTCGGATCCGATACGACCGATTTCACGGCCTTGCCCGGAATGCCTATCGCCACCAAACGCGATTCCCGCGAAGCCGTCCATGCATTTGAGGCGGAATTGGGAGGATTTTGCCGCCTATTGCGGCACGCCTGAATAATCGACGGTCCGGGTCCGGCCCGTTTGCGCAGCCTCACGCACTGCCAGCGCCACCGCCAGCGATTTGACGCCGTCGATGCCATCGGCCGAGGGCGCGCCGTGCCCCAGCGTGGCCTCGGTGAATCTGTGCAGGGCGCGGTGATACATATTGTGCGTGTCGAACGCGATCTCATGTTCACCCTGCATATCAATCAAGGTGACCGACCCGCCGGGCTCTTGCCGCATGATATTCTGCGCGTAGATCGAGCCATCGGTTCCGTGGATCTCGATGCCGGTGCGGGCGAAACTGTGGGTGAAGCTCTCATGGCTTTGCACCATTGTCCCCGATGCCATGGTCCATACGGACATGACGCTGTCCTCGACGCCTTCTCCCAGACCGGATGTCGTGGATTTCGCGATCACATCCACAGGGTCCTCGCCCAGCAGGAACCTGACCGTATCGACATTGTGCACGGTAATGTCCGGAATGACGCCACCCCCGGCAAAGGCATCGTTTATCCGCCAGCCACGAAGCTGTTCCGGCAGGCTGACGGCATGATAGACGCGAACGCTCAACACCTTGCCGATGCGGCCCGTCGCGATCAGGTCGCGCATGGCTATATGGGCGCCGCCATTGCGCAGATGGTGGTTGGTGCCGAAAACAACGCGCCGCTTCGCGGCCTGCGTGACCATCTCGACAGCATCGGTGGTGGAGGTCGCCAGGGGCTTTTCACACAGGACATGCTTGCCCGCGGCGATTGCCTTCATTGCCTGCGGGTGGTGTTTCTCGTTCGTGGTCGAGATGTAGACAGCATCGCAATCAGATTGCGCAAGCAAGGTGTCGAGATCGGTAAAATGCTGGGGAATCCCGTGCGTGGCGGCGTAGGATTCCGCCCTTTGCGCGTCCGCGCTCAGCACGGATACGATCTGCGCGTCCGGCTGGCCTCTGATCGCGTCAATCATGTGGTTCGAAGCGATTCTGCTCGCTCCGATCAAAGCCCATTGCATACCAGCCCTCACTTTTTGGGAACGCTGTTCAGATGCTAGTGAAGCGGTCGAAGTGGGGCAAGTTTCGATTGTATCGCCGTATGGCGTGCAAATCGGTCACAATGGAACTTCGCTCACCTTGTGGTTGTTTACCCATCATGCGAAGGCGAAACCTCTTCGTTCCATATGGAGTCATCATGCAGATCGTTCTACGCATATTCGCCGAAACGGGCGCATCCGATGCATGATTCCGGCGCGACTCCGAACGGAACTGAAACGACGCCGCAAACCGGGCGCAGGAACATCTGCATCGTCATGAATTCCGGGTCAGGCAAGAAGGACACCTCCCAGATACCCGACCGGATCGCGGCGGCATTTGGCCGGACGGATGTGTCGTACAGGCTCGACATCGTGAAGTCGGGTACGGATATTGCCGATACGGCGCAGCGGGCCGTTGAGGAGGGGTTCTCGACGATTGTCGCGGCCGGTGGGGACGGCACGATTTGTGCTGTCGCATCGGTGGTGCGAAATTCCGGGCGCAAGATGGGGATCATACCGCTCGGCACATTCAATTACTTCGCACGATCGCTCGACATTCCGGTGGAGGTAGAAGACGCGGTTGATGTTATCGTCGGGGGCAGTGAGAGGCACGTTCCGATCGCGACCATCAACGATCGGGTCTTTCTCAACAATTCCAGTCTCGGGGCCTACCCGGAGATTCTCAAGAACCGCGAGGAGATCTATGCGCGCTGGGGGCGCAGCCGCGTCGCGGCCTATTGGTCGGTCTTCAAGACGCTGGTCATGCTGCGCCGTCCCTTGAAATTGCAGATCGTCACGCAGGGCGAAACGCGGGATGTGACCACTCCGCTGGTTTTTGCTGTCAACAACGCGTTCCAACTGGAACAGATCGGACTGGCCGGGCGTGAGGAGGTGGCGCAGGGCAAGCTGGTCCTGTTCATCGCGCCGAATTCGGGGCGATTGGGAATGCTCCGTCACGCTCTGGCTTTGATCGCGGGCAATGCCACACAGGATCGGAATTTCGAAATCATGGCCGCCGATCATATTCGGATCGAAACGCGGCGCGGCGCACGCATGGTCGCCTGCGACGGGGAGCGGACGCGGATGAAAAGCCCGTTCGAGTTGCAAGTGCACCCCCGCGAGCTGTCCGTGACGGTGCCGAATGCGCGCCGGGAGGGGGTACGGTGAGAAGGCTGGTTCACCTCTCGGATCTGCATTTCGGACGTGATCGTCCTGAATTGTTGGACCCTCTGATCGCGGCGATTAATGATCTTTCGCCCGATCTGGTGGCGATCTCAGGCGATCTGACCCAACGCGCACGCCCCGCGCAGTTCCAGGAGGCAAAGGATTTCATCGCGCGCCTGACGCCGCCGGTGATGGTCGTTCCGGGCAATCACGACGTGCCCCTTCACAATCTGTTCATGCGGCTGTTCATGCCGTGGCGCAATTACCGGAAGTGGATTTCGAAGGAACTTGAACCCTTCGTCGAGGATGAGGAAATGATCGTCGTCGGGGTCAATACGGTCGATCCGTTGAGCTGGCAGCGCGGCTGGTTCTCCCGCCGTGCCATTGCGCGGGTCTGCGGGGCCTTTCAGGAAACACGGGGGAGGCGCGCGCGTCTGGTCGTGGCGCATCACCCGATGGAGCATTTGCCCGGTCAGAAGAAGAAGTTGATGCGCGGGGCCGAACGCGCCATCGACGAGCTGTCCGAATGCAACGCCGACATCATCCTGTCAGGTCATCTGCACACTTGGCGTGCCACCACCTTTGCGGAGCGGACGGGACGGAATGCGATTCTTCAGATACATGCGGGAACCGGGCTTTCGACGCGAGTGCGTGGGGAGCCGAACGATTTCAACCTGATCGGTATCGACGGCAACAAAGTCAGCGTGCACCGCTACGCGGTCGAGGGCGAGGACACGACCTTCGCACAGACGGAAATGCGTGAATTTGTTCTGCATCCCGGTGGCTGGACCGCCCAGCAGGGCTATGAAACACCCGCCTGAACGCGACTTATGCAAAATACGGCAAGGCAAATGCAAAACGGCGGCCAGTTTCCTGACCGCCGTTCGTAATTTCAAATGTCGAAAAGCTGCGAGAGCTTACTCGACGGACAGCGAGCCTGCGCTCTGCTTGCCATCACGGCCGGTTTCCAGCTCGTAGGAGATCTTCTGGTTCTCGTCGAGGCCGGACAGGCCTGCACGCTCAACAGCGGAGATGTGAACGAAAACGTCCTTGCCGCCGTCAGAAGGTTGAATGAAGCCGAAGCCTTTGGTGGAATTGAACCATTTCACGGTGCCGTTAGCCATCCGAGTATTCCTCATAGTGTGGCCCGCACGACATGTGCGGGCAATAACGCAATGCAATCCCAAATCGAAGTACTGCGGCTGCTATGAGTCGAAGAATTCGGAGTAGATAACCTTACACCCAACCACCTAGGGCCGACGCATATGGAAAGCAAGCCTTATCGTGTGAACAATCCGTGTCACAGGCAATGTCATAGGGGCGCATGATTGCGTCTGCATGACATTCGTCCCTCAAACCACGGCTTGTGTCCCGCGTTCACGGTAGGGGGTCGTCGAAAAGTGTGCCCGATAGCATTTCGAGAAATGCGACGGCGACGTAAATCCGCAGGCAAGTGCCACATTGATGACCGTCATATCCGTTTGCATCAGCAGGTTCTTGGCCTTTTGCAGCCGCAATTCCATGTAATACCGCTTGGGGGAGCGGTTGAGGTAGCGGCGAAACAGTCTTTCCAGCTGGCGTGTGCTCATTCCGACATCCGCAGCCAACAGGGAGGGGCTGACGGGTTCCTCGATATTTTCCTCCATCATGCGGATGACATTGGCAAGCTTGGGGTGACGCACGCCGATCCGGGTGGGGATCGACAGGCGCTGCTCATCGCGGTCACTGCGGATGGTGGTATAGATCATCTGATCCGCGACCCGGTTCGCCAGTTCCGGCCCGTGACGATCCGAAATCAGCTTGAGCATCAGATCAGCGGAGGCCGATCCCCCCGCAGAGGTATAACGGTTGCCATCTATCGTGTAGATCGTGTGGCTCAGATCTATATCCGGAAAATCCTCCAGAAAGCTGTCGCGGTTGTCCCAGTGGATCGTGCAGCGCTTCCCCTCCAGCAGACCGGCGCGCGCCATGATATAGGTGGCGTTGCACAGGCCGCCGATGGCAATCCCGCGCCGCGCCTCGCGCCGTATGTAGTGCAACAGGTTCCTGGTCGTGGCGTTCTTGACATGTGTGCCCGAGCAGATCAGCAACACCTCGTCGCGCCCGATCTCCTCGAACCCCATATCGACCAGCGTGCGTTGCCCGTTCGAGCATTCGGCAAACTCACCGCCATCGGCGCTCAACCGCCAGCGATAAAGCTCCTGCCCCGTCGCCCAATTGGCCAGGCGCAGCGGTTCGACCGCGCAGGCATAGGACATTAGCGAATAATTCTCGGTCAGCAGAAAGACGAATGTCTGTGTCTTGCTCTCGAAGGGTGCCATTCGCCTGTCTCCACTGAAACGTCGCCCCAGTTCGTCGCAATCAAGGGGAGGCGTCAAGCGTCTGAAAGCGACGTGCCGGCGTCGCATCTGTGGTCATCGCGGCTCAGCTTCATAGCCTGCACCGGGCGAAGTCGAAGATTCGGGCCGATCCGGCGGGCAAATCCGGCCTCGGCGCATCTATCCGGGTGGTCAGCGCCCGAAATCCCATGCTACACAGACTCTCCAAAACCTATATCGTTACAGGAGTGACGCAAATGTCCCCGACCTGGACCAAAGCCGGATGGCGTGCGAAACCGCGCATCCAGATGCCCGACTACCTCGATGCGGAGGCGCTGTCCTCCGTCGAGAGCCGCCTTGCATCCTATCCGCCGCTGGTCTTTGCGGGGGAGGCGCGCGCTCTGCGCAAGCAACTCGCCCAGGTCTCCGAAGGTCGTGCATTTCTGTTGCAGGGGGGCGATTGCGCGGAAAGTTTCGGTGAATTCTCCGCCGACAACATTCGCGACACGTACCGGGTGCTGCTCCAGATGGCGATGGTCCTGACCTATGGTGCGAAGCTGCCCGTGGTGAAGGTCAGCCGCATGGCGGGTCAGTTCGCCAAGCCGCGTTCGGCAGGGACGGAGGTAAAGGACGGGGTGGAACTGCCCAGTTATCGTGGTGACATCATCAACGATATCGACTTCACCCCGGAGGCGCGGATCCCCAACCCGGACCGGATGTTGCAGGCCTATACCCAATCCGCGGCGACGCTGAACCTGCTGCGCGCGTTTTCGCAGGGCGGTTTCGCGGATATGCACCGGGTGCACGAATGGACGCTGGGGTTCGCGGATGCGGCCGCGACCACGTCATACCGCGATCTTGCCAACCGGATTTCCGAAAGCCTTGCCTTCATGGAGGCTGCGGGCATCAACTCCGGCAATACGGACACCCTGGGCCGTGTCGATTTCTACACATCGCACGAGGCGCTGTTGCTGGAATACGAGGAAGCGCTGGCCCGCGTCGATTCCACCACGGGGCAGGTCGTCGCCGGGTCCGGCCACATGATCTGGATCGGCGACCGGACACGACAGCCCGACGGCGCGCATGTCGAATTCTGCCGTGGTGTCATAAACCCGATCGGCCTGAAATGCGGGCCGTCGCTGCAACCTGATGAGCTGATCGACCTGATCGACCGCTTGAATCCCGGCAACGAGGCGGGCCGTCTGACCCTGATCGCACGGTTCGGCGCGGGCAAGGTTGGCGATCATCTGCCCGCACTGATTCGCGCGGTGGAGCGTGAGGGTCGCAAGGTCGTCTGGTCCTGCGATCCGATGCACGGCAACACGATCAAATCCGATTCCGGCTACAAGACACGCCCGTTCGAGAGCGTTCTTGCCGAGGTTCAGCAGTTCTTCGAGATCCACAAGGCCGAGGGCACCTATGCCGGCGGCGTGCATTTCGAGATGACCGGTCAGGACGTGACGGAATGCACCGGTGGCGTGCGCGCTGTAACGGATCAGAACCTGTCTGACCGCTATCACACGGCATGTGACCCGCGTCTGAACGCCAGCCAGGCACTGGAACTGGCGTTCCTCGTGGCGGAGGAACTGGACAAGGCACCGCTGGCGCATCGCGCCGCCGTCTGATCCCCTGATCCCGACGTCCAGCCCCACGGGGCTGGACCGTACGGGCGGAGAATACATGCAGAATTTTGCCATACTGACCGCTGCGGCCGGAGTGTCCGACGCGCAGGTTTCTCAGGTCCTGTCCGAACTGGTGCAACCGGGCGATCCGGTGCGCCTTGCCGCATCGGCGGTTGAGATCGCCTGCGCTTCGCTGGGCAGCGCTGTTGCGCCGCAGGGATGCGACCTCAACCTCGTCCCCACGCAGGGCCGCCGAAAGAAAATGCTGATCGCGGACATGGACAGCACGATGATTCCGGTGGAATGCATCGACGAACTTGCCGATTTCGCAGGCGTGAAGGATCGCGTTGCGGATATCACCGAACGGGCGATGCGCGGCGAGTTGGATTTCGAGGCGGCCCTGAGGGAGCGTGTCGGACTGGTCGCGGGCTTGCCGCGCAGCGCACTCGATGAATGCTACACGCAGCGCATATGGCTCAATCCCGGTGCGCGGACCCTGGTGCGGACGATGGCGCATCTGGGGGCGCAGACGGCGCTGGTTTCGGGTGGATTCACCTACTTTACCGCGCGCGTGGCGCAGGCGGCGGGCTTTGCCGTCAATCGGGCCAACACGCTGCTGTTCCACGAAGATCGGCTGACGGGCAAGGTTTCCGACCCGATCCTGGGCCGGCAGGCGAAGCTCGATTCCCTGCGCGAACTGGCTCAGGCAGGTGGCTTCGGCGCGGGCGACGTTATCGCGGTCGGGGACGGCGCGAACGATCTGGCGATGGTCGAGGCGGCAGGGCTGGGCGTGGCGTACAAGGCCAAGCAGGCGCTGCGAGTCGGGGCGGATGCCGTGCTCGATCATTCGGATCTGACCGCACTTCTCGCGCTGCAGGGCATTCCTCAGGAGGAGTGGGTTCAGGACTGATCCCGCCCCTCAATCGTTGGAACTGACAACGCGCAGATGTGAACGGGTCAAGGGCTGGCGGGGCGCGCGGGCACTGCCGGACACACTGCGAAGATGCGGGCTGTCGAAGGCGGCCTGCGCCTCCGCGAAACCGGCGGGCGCGGCCGATTTGGGCTTCTGACGCAGCGTGTGGATGAGCACGGTATCAATGGTGATCGCGATGTCCGTCTCATAGCGGGGGGCGTCGATGACCAGGCATCCCAGTACACGCGTGATTGCACCCAGATCATCGAAAAGCGGGCGCAACATCATGCTGCCCTGATACTGCGCCGCCTCACCGGACAGGCCGGTCAGATCCATGTCGATACAGGCGGGATGGCGAACAACCTCGCTGAACAGATCGTCCGCTCGCATCTGATCCGGGATCGCGAACATCGCGCGGGCAGGCATTCCGCGCGCCTCCATCCCCATCATGTCACACAGGCGCGACCCGGCAAGTCGGATGCGCAGCGGTCCATCCTCGACGGTTTCAAGGATGAACATATGCTCCAACGCCGCGCCGAACCGGTTGGGATTCAGGTCGGACCGGCGGGGTGCCAGCCTGTTGCCGCGCACCTCCTCCCAATATTCCGACAGATCGCCGAGTATGTCCTGCCTGTTCATCTTGCTCACCCTGGCCACGCCATTCGCCCATGGTTACGCGGACGTTAAGAGAATGATAGCATTTGAGTAGCATTTTAAACGATCTTTCCGCCTAAAAGGTTAACAGCCGGTGAACGGCGGCGCGAGATGCCGTCCATGACACGGTTCATAGGGATAGACGGAATGATCTGGGCTGGGGCGTCTGCGTGAATGCCCGGGGCGCAATCAGTCAGACAGGCTGACCGCGAAATTCGGCTCACGCGGCGTTAACCGGTGTCGAAATCGATATGAAAGTGGTAATCGACCAGATGCGAGAACAAGTCCAGAATGTCGAGTGAGGCCGCTATGACCCCCGAACGCCCCGAGATCAGCCGTCGTGGAATGCTGGTCATCCTGTCCTCGCCTTCGGGTGCGGGAAAATCCACGCTGTCGCGCCGCCTGCTGGCCGATGATCCGCAGATCTCATTCTCCGTTTCCGCGACCACCCGTCCGCCGCGCGCGGGGGAGGTCGAGGGACGTGAATATTTCTTTCGTGAACGTCCCGAGTTCGAACGCATGGTCGCCGAGGGGGAGATGCTGGAACATGCGGAGGTCTTCGGAAACCTCTACGGCACACCCATCGGGCCGGTTCGCAGATCCTGTGCACAGGGTTCGGACGTTCTGTTCGACGTCGATTGGCAGGGGGGGCAACAGATCCGCAACTCCGAAATGGGGCGCGATGCGATTTCCATCTTCATCCTTCCCCCCTCCATCGAGGAGTTGGAGCGTCGTCTGCATGCGCGCGCTCAGGATGCAACGGACGTGATCGAGCGCCGGATGCGCGAAGCCCGGCGTGAGATGAGCCATTGGGCTGAATATCGCTACATCCTGATCAACGACGATCTGGAAATCTGTTATTCCGAACTGCGTGCGATCCTGACGGCGGAACGGCTGCGTCGCGACCGCAGACCTGATATTGCACGTCGTGCCCGCATCATGTCGGGCGAAATAAAGGAGATTGCATGATGCCGCTTTATACCCTTGGCGAATTGACGCCGGACTGCGACGCGGATGTCTGGATCGCTCCCGGAGCGCACGTGATCGGGGCTGTCCACCTCTCGGCCGGGGTAGGAATCTGGTTCAACTGTACCTTGCGCGGTGACAACGAATTGCTCAGCATCGGGGCGAATTCCAATGTGCAGGAAAACTGTGTCTTTCATACCGACCCCGGCTATCCGCTGACCATTGGCGCGGGCTGCACCATCGGGCACAAGGCGATGCTGCATGGCTGCACCATTGGCGACAACTCCCTCATCGGGATGGGCGCGACTGTCCTGAACGGGGCCACGATCGGGCGCAATTGCCTGATCGGAGCAGGCGCCTTGATTACCGAGGGAAAGGTGATCCCCGACAATTCGCTGGTGATGGGTGCGCCGGGCAAGGTCGTGCGACAGATCGACGATGCGGGCGTCAGAATGCTTGAATCCTCGGCCCGGCGTTATGTCGAGAACATGCAGCGGTTCCGGGACGGATTGCGCGTCGTTTCCTGAGGGGCGCGACCGGGGCTGCGGGTCAGCCCAGAACCCGCTTGATCCACCGCTGACCTTCGCCCCAGTCCAGCGCCAGGGTTTCTGCCGCATCCGTCCGGGGAAGGGCAGGGGCGGCGTAATCGCATCCGATCAGCTGCATGCGGCGCACATGCGGTGCCTCCTTCGCGGCACTCTCGATCTGGGCGGCGCTGTCGTCGATGAACAGGACCGGGCCATCGACCCGCGTGGCCAGTTCGGCCAAGGCGAAGCCCTTGCCGCCGGTGTTGGTGACGACCGGGTAGGGAATGCCATGCCCGCCGAGATTCGCGATGCGTCCGTCGCGCGCGGCATGGGGCAGGTTGGTCAGTACGACGATCTGCGCGCTGAGACTTGCCTCCTTCAGACTGGATGCGGCCCAATCTATGGCGATCTGGTTGTGAACTTCCGCCTGAAAGAAGGCGTCAATCAGGCCCAGGCCGGTCGCCATGTCGGCAATCGAGCCGTCTTCGATATGGGTCAGCGCCTGATCCAGACGGCCTGCCCCAGGATTCAGCCGCCAGGATTTTTCGGCACTGAAATCGCGAAAGTGCCGCATGAAGTAAACGAGAACCTCATCCGCATCGACTGCGATCAGGGGCGAGTCGGGCACCAGATCCAGCATTTCGATCTGTGCGCGGGTAATGTCGGTCAGTGCCATATCAGGTCCAGTTCGGCAAATCGCCACCGGGAAGCAGCAATCGCGCCCGTTGCGGTGCGTCGTAGGGGGTGTTCGTGCGGTCGCAAAATTCGATCAGGGCCTGCTCATCCTGCAACAGAAAATCGATGAGAAAGCCCAGGAACTGCGGATCATTCGCCCGATGGCGAAGATCGCCTACCTCCGCCCCGGTCATGCCCAGAAACGACATGAGTCTTTCATCATCACCTGCCAGCCAGCCCAGAACTTGCGCCGCCAGGGCCTCCGCTGATGTTTTGTTCATACTTTTCCCCTAGGCAATACTGACGTCATACAGGTCGCTCTCATGCTTGCCCATCACTTTTCTGAAATCCCTTTTGGAGGACATTCCCACGACATAATTGGCAGTTTTATGAGAATTTCACATGTTTCGTAAGGTTTGGTCGGGTTGTTCAGCTAGCTTACGGGCCACTCATAACGTATGGTCTGCCGGTTTGTGGGCGCTATCAGGTGGTGGTGTAGTTGGGGTCGTGAGGGGCTAATGTCAGGACGCATCCTTCTGGTAGATGACATAGCCGCCAATCGCGTGATGATCCGCGCAAAACTTGCGTCGGCTTATTACGATGTTCTTGTAGCCGAAACGGCCGAGGATGTGCATCGCCTTGTTCGCGCAGAGCAGCCATCGGTTGTTCTGATAAATGTCACCATGCCGACCCTGGATGCGTTCGGGCTGTGCCACGATCTGAAATCCAGCTGGGAAACGGCATTGACCCCGATCGTGATGATGACCTCCGTCGATGATGCCGAGGACAGGTTGCGCGCTCTGGAGGTCGGGGCGGACGATTTTCTGGTCAAGCCGATTCACGATCTGGCCTTGTTCGCACGGGTTCGCAATCTGATGCGAATGAAGTTTGTCACGGACGAGTTGCAGTTGCGGGCAGAAACGACACGCGAACTGGGCCTGGATTCCGCCCCGGCGGGCATCGACGACATCGTTCTGACGCCGGCACATTCCGTGTTGATCGCGGCCCCGGATCATTTGAGCGGTGCCGCATGGGTCAAGGCGATACGGGACAAGCTGGCGGTACAGGTCGATTTCGTCACAAACGAGGCAGACATGGCCAATCGTATCGCGGCGGATGTGCCCGATGCGTTCGTCGTGCATCAGACCCTTGCGGATTCCGGGGACGGCTTGCGCCTGATCTCGACGATTGCGCGGCGGCAGCCGACACGTCATTCTGCCTTGCTGTTCCTAGTGTCTGACAATGATATGTCCACGGCGGCGAAGGCCTTGGATCTGGGCGCGTGGGATTACGTGATGCCGCCGCATGACCTTACAGAACTGGCGGTCAGGCTGCGATCCCAACTGCGACGCAAGCTCTACTCGGACATGCTGCGCACCAATCTGCGTGACGGGTTGAGGTTGGCCGCGATCGACCCTTTGACCGGTTTGTACAACCGCCGGTATGCCGATCATCATCTGGTCAACATGCTGACGCAGGCCCGGTCGGAGGGCAGCGATCTGGCTCTTCTGATCTTTGATCTCGACCGTTTCAAATCTGTAAACGACAGCTATGGCCACGATGCGGGGGATGAGGTTCTGCGACAGGTCGCGCGCCGCCTGCAGGAAACTGTCAGGGGTGTGGATGTCGTCGTGCGGCTGGGGGGGGAGGAGTTTTGCGTGGCTCTACCCGGTACGAGCCGCAAGGGGGCCTTGCAAGTGGCCGAACGTATTCGTCGCGCCATCGCGGATCAGAAATTCGAGATCGGAACGCGTGATCCCATCGTTTGTACGGCCAGTTTCGGCGTGGCCGTCTCGATCGCGGGTGCGGACAACGTGCAGCAACTTCTGACCGCTGCGGACCGTGCATTGTACAAGGCGAAGGCCGGCGGGCGCGACAGGATCGCGACAGCCTGGGACGACTGATCAGTCGCGGGGCGCCCTGTCAGCCGGCCGGCTTTCACCTGAAGGGGTGTTGTCGGAGCGGGCGCGCGCCCCGGACTGACGCATCCTTTCCAGAAAGGCGATGCGATTGTCCTGCGGCATCGTTTCGAGTGTATCGAGCAGGACATCCACCGCGGCCAGTCTGAGGCGTTCACCGTCATCGGCGCGGCTGGCGAAGATCGTTTCGATCGTCTGGCGGTCCATGGGTTGCGCGCGGATCGCAGATGCGAACAACTGCTCGCTGCGCAACCGCTCGACACGGTCGCCCCGCTCGTTCGGCATTGCCTCGCGCAGCGCATCGCGCACCCGATCACGGTCCGTTTTCGGCAAGGCGGAAATCGCAGCCCTCAAATCCGGTGTCACACGCAATCTGACAGGATGCCCCTCATCGCGCAGCATCGCACCGGCGAGGGTTCCCGCTACGATGAGGTTGATGCCGAGCGATATGACGAGTGCGATGGTAATCCCCCGACGCTTGCGTCCTTCTACGGTCATGCCCCGTCCTCCGTGCTGAGATAGTATACGTCTTCATCGAACACGCCGCTGTCCAACGTGACGATGCCTTGCCCTTGGATCAATTCCAGACCGGCCAGCAGTGGCAGATCGCCCAGCCCGGCATAGCCGATCAGAACCCCTCCCAGTGCGCATGTCGTCAGAGAGGCGACGCCCGGCATTCCCCCGGGCACCAGGTCAGCAATGCCCCGGCGAAGCCTGTGCCACATAGAGGCGCGAGGTGTTGGTGCGGGGGTCGTGACCACAGTCAGATCCGCAGCATCGCCCAGAATGCGCGCCATCAGGTCAGCATCGGGGACAGGTTTGGCCGCGCGTGCCGCCATGAACAGATCATCGAGCACGGGTTCCATCGATTGGGGGTTCATCCGGGTCGGGTCCACAGGGGGATGGTCGGTCATGTCACAGGCTCCAGATCTTCGCGATGTCGTGCCAGCAGGGTCGTCAGAGTTCGGCGGCCGCGTGACAGCAGGCTTTCCACGGCATCGACGCTGGTTCCCAATATGGTCGCGATATCGGGGTTCGAAAGCTCCTCGATATGCCGCAATGTGATGGCGAGGCGCTGCCTCTCCGGCAATTGCCCGATGGCGTCGTGCAACAGTCGGACACGGTCGTCCGCTTCCATTTGCTGAGGGGCCGTCAGCGCCGTGTCCGCAGGTTCGTTCACCTCGTCCAATGGATCGGTGCCGCCGCGACGGGCACGCAACCGGTCTATGCACAGGTTCGAGACGACGCGATACAGCCAGGTGCTGAGCTTCGCGCGATCCGCCTGCCAATCGGGGGCAATCCTGAACATTCTGATCATCGCCTCCTGCGTGATATCCTGTGCTTCGACCGCGTCGCCCAGCATCCTCGTCGCGACAGACAGGGCGCGGGGGGCGTGGCGGGCGGCCAGCAGACGCGCCGCCGACTGATCGCCCTGCGCGAAGCGTGCCAGCAGGGCCGCGTCAGTATCGTGCGCATCTTCGGGCATGGGCGTTTGGGGCACTTTCAGGTTAGCTCCGGCCCGCAGCGTTCCAGCCGCGGACCGGAAAGTCCAGCCGAAGGGCTCAATCGTGCGAGCGACGACCATGTTCACGGTTGCCATCACGATCATCGCCGCGACGGTCGCGCATGTGTTCGCGGGCCGCGTCGATCTCCTCCTGACTGATGGCGCCATTGCCGTCGGTATCCATACGCTCGAACATGTCGCCGCCACGGGGCTGCGGTTGCAGTTCTTCCTGCGTCAGGACGCCGTCGCCGTCAGCGTCGGATCGTTCGATCATGCGCTCGGCGCGTTGGGTGTCGCGGGCTTGCCGCCGGGCCTCGGCTGCAGCGATCAGCTCGGCCTGATCCACGATGCCGTTCCCATCCGTGTCGATGTCGGCGAACCGGGCTGCGCGGTGGGCGTCAACCTCGGCGCGGGTCACTTCCCCGTCGCCGTTCGTGTCAATCGCGGCGAAGTCGAAGCCCCGGCTCTGGCCCTGCGCGGACACAGACGTCGCGCCTGCGAGAAGAGCGAGAACCAGCGTTACGCCGAGTGCAGTCTTGGAGGTGGAGGTCATATTGCCGTCCTTCGTTGGTATCAGTTTCTCCGAACGTGGCCTCGTGCCGTCGTTCTGCATCTGATACGGGTGCGCGCCATCTGTTCCGTCGCAGAAATCTGCGAAAACTTCGGAAACCGGTCACGGGGGGAGCGACATCCCGACGCGGGGGCGTTCTGACCACGTGCAAAGCCCTCAGGCATGGAGTATCGAGATGCCTATGAAAGATATCCAGCATATACCGGCCACATCTCAGGACGAACGCGATCTGAAACCTGCCCTGCGGCGCGGGTGGAAGGGACGATGCCCCAATTGCGGATCCGGGCCGATCTTCGACGGCTATCTGAAGGTCCGTCACGATTGTCCCGTATGCAATCAGGCGCTGTATCATCAGCGTGCCGATGATGGGCCTGCCTGGGCGACCATGTTGATCGCAGGCCATCTGATGGCGCCTATGATGATCATATTGTTCGAGTCGTTTCGCCTCAATCCTCTCGCGATGATTGCCGTGATCGTGATTCCGTTCGTGTTGCTCTGCCTGTGGTTGCTGCCGCGAATAAAGGGGGCGTTCATCGCCTTTCAATGGGCCAAGCGGATGCACGGATTCGGCGGCTCCAGCGAATATTAGGCTCACGATCTCTGGACGCATCGCCCCGGCTGATCCATAGTCCGCGCATGACCGATATACCTATCCGCGACGCGGCGACGATCATCCTTATTCGACATACGACCGATGGACCGATGGTCCTGATGGGGCAGCGCGGATCCGCAGCTGTGTTCATGCCGAACAAGTTCGTATTCCCGGGGGGCGCGCTCGACCCGTCCGACCGGGCCGATCTCAGCCATGCGACCGAGCTTCCCGATGCTGTTCGGGAGCGGTTGAACAAGCACTCCGATCCGGAGCTGGCGGTTCCGCTGGCCCGTGCCGCGATCCGCGAACTGTTCGAGGAAACCGGACAGGCGCTGGGGCGGCCCGGCACACATGCAGGCGACATACCCGCCGATTGGCAGGCGTTCTACGATCTCGGCCTTGCGCCGCATCTGGCCGGTCTGGAATTCGTGTTTCGCGCGATCACGCCGATGGGGCAACCCCGCCGGTTCGACGCGCGGTTTTTCATCGCGGACGCGGCGGACCTGGCCAGCGATCCCGATGATTTCTCATCCGCATGTGACGAGCTTTCGCATCTGCACTGGGTGTCACTGCCCCAGGCGCGCAAGCTGGAATTGCCATTCATAACCGAGGTCGTGCTGGCCGAAATCGATTCCCGGCTGGAAAACGGCCCCCGCCCTGTGCCGTTCTTTTCGCATAAAGGGGACCGCTCGCACTTCCGAGTGCTCTGAACCGCTTGACATCACAAGGGGAGGGTGTAGGAAACGGGTTCAAGATTTGGGCGGTTTCTGCCGCTCACCAACTGTATGGGGCCGGGCCCCGTTTTTAGGAGATGGATCATGGCGAAGCCAACGACGATCAAGATCCGCCTGAACTCCACTGCGGGAACGGGCCACTTTTACGTCACGAAGAAGAACAGCCGGACGATGACGGAAAAGATGTCCGTCAACAAGTACGACCCGGTGGTGCGCAAGCATGTCGAGTACAAGGAAGGCAAGATCAAGTGATCTTCCGCTTCTGAGCGTTTTTCAAAGGGTCGCACCACGGTGCGGCCCTTTTGCGTTTCGGGCCTATTGTCTGATCTGTTCGGCCCCAAGAAAAAGGGCCGGAGGTTTCCCCCCGGCCCCTGATCCAGTTCTGTATGCGAGATTACTCGCGGTTGCCGAACAGCGACAGCAACATCATGAACATGTTGATGAAGTTGAGGTACAGGCTCAGCGCGCCGAGGATGGCGGATTTGCCGAGCATTTCACCCGCGCCGGGATGCGTCGCATAGGTCACATACTCGTTCTTCAACCGCTGCGTGTCATACGCGGTCAGACCCGCGAACACCAACACACCGATCGCAGAGATGCCGAACGCCAGCGCGGAGGATGCGAGGAAGATGTTCACGATCGAGGCGATGACCAAACCGATCACGCCCATGATCAGGAACGATCCCCAACCGCTGATATCGCTCTTCGTGGTATAGCCGTACAGTGACAGACCGGCGAAGGCGGCCGCGGTGATGAAGAAGACCTGCACGATGCTCTCACCCGTGAAGACCAGGAAGATCGAGCTGATCGACGCGCCCATCACGGCGGCAAACGCGTAGAAGACCAGTTGCAGCGTCGGTGCGGACATCCGGTTCACGCCGGCGGAAATGCCGAAGACGAAGGCCAGCGGCGCGAACATCAGCACCCATTTCAGCGGGGAGGCGTATAGCGCATAACCCAGATCCGTCAGATACGTTCCCTCACGCAAGGCGGCGGTCGCGTTGCTCGGGTCGGAGGTCACGGCGAGTGCCGCCAGCGCCCACGCGACCAGACCGGTCACGACCAGTCCTACGGACATCGTGCCGTAGATCTTGTTCATATGCGCGCGCAGGCCCGCGTCGATTTCCGCCGGGCGCGCACCGGCCGCGGTTTGCTGCCGGAGGTAATCGGATTGTGCCATTGCTGACTCCTGTAATTGGGTGGTGCGAAACATTCTCGCACCATTCTAGGATAATATCGGCAACTCACGTTGTGGTTTCAAGACAAACCGGCCAATAGCTGTCGATCAATCGCGTGACCGCAGCACACGGGCGGGCCGCGCGGCCAAAGGTGCCCATGCAAAGGCCAGTCCGGCCAGCAGGCTGGCCACCGCGCCACCGCTCACGATGGTTAGTGCGGATATGACCTGAAAGCTGTAATCGGCCTCCATCACGAAGGTCATGACCGCCCAGCCTGCCAGAGCGCCCCCCAGAATGGCGACCAATCCGGCCATCGCGCCCAGAATGGCACTGCGCAAAGCAAAACTGGCCAGAATGCGGCCCCGGGTGGCGCCCACGGTCTTCAGCACGGCTGCTTCGAACACGCGCCGCCGTGTCCCTGCCGCCGCTGCCCCGATCAGAACGACGAAACCGGTCACAAGGGTCGCCGCCGCGCCATAGGACGTGGCCGCCGCAAGCCCGCCCAATGCCTCACTGACGCGCGTGATCGCATCGCGAACCCCGATCGCCGTCACATTCGGAAAGGCGCGCGAGAGGGTGCGTAGCAGCGGCCCCTCCGCTGCTTCCTCGGCGTAGAGGGTGGCGATATGCGTGTGCGGCGCACCGGCGAGCGCGGCCTCGTTCAGGATCATCACAAAGTTGATGCCCATGTCGCCGAACTCCACAACGCGGAAGTTTGCGATTTCGACCTCAATATCGCGGCCAAGGACATTCACGGTCAGCTTGTCGCCCAGCGACAGGCCAAGTTCGGCCCCTTCCTCGGCGGCGAAACTCACGAGAGGGGGGCCGGTATAGTCGTCGGGCCACCAAGTGCCTTGGGTCAGTTCGGCTGACTCAGGTTGACTGGCCGCGTATGTCACACCCCGGTCACCGCGCAGAATCCAGTGATCCCCCGCCACGTCACGCGCGGTCTGGCCGTTGATCCGGGTCACTATACCGCGCAGCATCGGGGCGGTGTCAATGCGACCGACGCCATCCTGCGCGTGCGCGATTTCCAGAAAGTCGGGCAACTGATCGTTCTGAATGTCGAGGAAGAAGTAAGCCGGCGCCACCTCGGGCAAGTCCTGCGAGATTGCGTTGCGGGTGTTCATCTCGATCTGTCCGACAGTGGCCAGCACGGTCAGACCCAGTCCCAGCGACAGGATCACGGAAGCGGTCTCCCCCCCCGGTCCGCCCACAGCACCTAGGGCCAACCGCAACGCGGGACGCCCCCGCACCACGCGGGATCGGGCCAAGCGCCGCGCACTGATCCGCACCAATCCCGCCATGATCGCGAGGATCGCCAGCGCCGCAATAATGCCGCCTGCCGCCCCCAGTGACAGCGCCCACGCGCCCGAGAACAGGACCGCGAGCGCGATCAGCACCGCAGACAAAGCCGCGATCACGAGGAGGAAAGGCCAGCGTGGCAAGCTCATGCCGCCGCCCGCGATGTCGCGGAACAGTCCTGCGGCGCGAATGTCCTGCGCACGCGCCAGCGGCCAGATCACGAAGATCGCCGCCGTCAGCAGGCCATAAATCGCCGCCTCGACCAACGGGCCGGGATACAGCGTGAATACGGCGGGCACCGGCAATTGCGCCTCGATGACCGGACCCAGAGCCAGCGGCAGCAGCGCGCCCAGCAGCAGGCCCAGACCCACGCCGATCAGGCTCAGGATGCCGACCTGAATGAAATATACGGTGAAGATGACCCGACCGGTTGCGCCCAGAGTCTTTAACGTCGCGATCGTGTCCAGTTTTCCTTCGAGATAGGACCGCACCGCCGCACTGACGCCCAGACCCCCGACCGCCAGGCCGGACAGCCCGACCAGCACCAGAAACGCGCCCAGACGATCCACGAACCGCGCGATGCCCGGTGCGCCGTTGCGGCTGTCCTGCCAGCGCAGGCCGGACTCCGCGAAACGGGTTTCCGCCGCATTCTCCAACGCCTCCAGATCCGTGCCCGCAGGCAGCCGCAAACGATATTGAGTGTCGTACAGCGTTCCGGCAGTGATCAGCCCGGATTCCTGCAATCCTTCGAGTGTGACAAGCGTGCGCGGGCCGAGGCCAAAGCCTGCCCCGGCACTGTCCGGCTCCCGCTCCAGCAGGGCGCGCAACTCGAACTGTTGGGTGCCCAGCGTGAAGGTATCGCCCACCCTCAGCCCCAACCGCGCGGCGAGGACCGGTTGCATCACACCCCCCGGCAGGGCGCGACGCTCCAACGCCGAGGCGATATCCATCGGCGGGTCCAGCACCACCTCACCATAGAGAGGATAGAGGTCATCGACCCCGCGGACCTGCGTCAGCCCACGTTCATTTCCCGCCACAGCCATTGAGCGGAAATCCACGGTTTCGCTGACCTCCTCCGCGACGGATTCGAGCCATGATCGTTCCTCCTCCGTGGCGAAGCGATAGGTGAACTCCGCCTGCGCATCGCCACCCAGAATTGCCGCGCCTTCGCGTGCCAGACCGGCCTCGATCCCCGCGCGGACGGAACCGACGGCAGCAATCGCGGCGACACCCAGGGCCAGACAGATCAGAAAGATGTAGAACCCGCGCAGGCCGCCCCGCAGCTCCCGACGCGCAATGCGCCAGGCGGCGCTCATTCCGCAGCCTCGGACAGCGTGTCCAGCCGGCCGTCGCGCAACCTGATCTGCCGATCGCAGCGCGCGGCAAGTTCGGGGGCGTGGGTTACCAGAACCAGCGTCGCACCATGTCTGTCGCGCAGGCCGAACAGCATGTCCATGATCGCCTCACCGGTCGGACCGTCCAGATTTCCGGTCGGTTCATCCGCCAGCAGGATCGCGGGTCGCGGTGCGGCGGCGCGGGCCAGTGCGACGCGCTGCTGCTCACCACCAGAGAGCTGCGAGGGATAGTGATCCAGTCTGTGGGACAGGCCTACGGCGGTCAGTTCCGCTTCCGCCCGGTCGAACGCATCGGCGGCTCCGGCCAATTCCAGCGGGGTCGCGACGTTTTCCAATGCCGTCATCGTGGGGATAAGGTGGAAGGACTGGAACACGACCCCCATATGTTTCAGGCGGAACCGGGCGAGGGCGTCCTCCCCCAGTGCCGTCAAATCGTGGCCGAGGGCCATTACCGTGCCGCCGGTGGCCCGTTCCAGCCCGCCCATGATCATGAGGAGAGAAGATTTGCCAGAACCGCTCGGACCCGTCAGCCCCACTGTCTCACCCGCCCGGATATCCAGATCGATCCCGTGCAGGATCTCGACCCGCCCGGCGTTGGCGTCCAGCGCCAGTTTCGCGTCGCGGAGGGAAAGAACGGGGTCGATCATGCGGCGGCTCCTGTCGGGTCTCAACCTGAGTGGTTGCCTTCGATATGTGGTCGCGCGGCGAATGCGCAATGCAGGGGTGGCGGTTTTGATGCTGCTTGCATCCGCAACGGGCGCGTGTGCTCAGCAGATGACGATCGCGGCGCTGGGCGACAGTCTGACACAGGGATATGGGCTGCCGCCGCAGGATGGGCTGGTGCCGCAGCTTCAGGAGTGGTTGCAGGCACAGGGGCAGGACGTGACGGTGCTGAATGCCGGGGTGTCCGGCGATACGACGGCGGGCGGCTTGTCGCGGATCGACTGGACCCTGACGCCTGATGTGGACGCGCTGATCGTGGCCTTGGGCGGGAACGACCTGTTGCGGGGCATTGATCCCAAATCCTCACGCGCCAATCTGGACGGGATCCTGACCCGCGCGCAGGACGTGCCGGTTCTGCTGATCGGAATGCAGGCGCCCGGCAATTTCGGCCCGCAATTCAAGGCCGATTTCGATTCCATGTATCCCGAACTGGCCGCAGAGCACAATGCGATCCTCGTCGAGAGCTTTTTCGAAGGGTTCGGGGTGGAGGGGCAGGACATCGCCGCCGCCGGCGATCTGATGCAGGCGGACGGCATACATCCCAACGCGCAGGGCGTCGCGCTGATCGTCGAGGCGCTGGGCCCCCGTGTGATGGACCTGATCTCAAGGATCGAGTGATGCGTATTTTCGTTGCATTGCCGCTGGCCGAGGATGCAGCGAGTGCGCTGGATCAGATCGCGCAGACGCTGCCCGCAGGCGATCCGGTGCCGGAGGAAAACTGGCACATTACCCTGGCCTTCGCGGCGGATGTTGCTGAGGATACGGTGGAGGAGTTCGGGCTGAACCTCTCCGGCATCGCGGTGCCCCGGTTCGCATGGCAGATTGACGGGTTCGGTGTCTTCGGCGCTGCGAAACCGCGTCAGATCCATGCGCTGGTCGCGGAAAATTCCGCTTTGACGGAGCTGCATCATCAGGTTCGCAGGGCCGCGCGAAATGCCGGGCTGATCCTGCGGCACAGGCGCTTCGTGCCCCATGTCACAATATCGCGCCTTCGCCGCGCGCCCTTGGATATTCGTGCGGCCGACTGGTTGGCCGAAAACGCGACGCGCAGTCTGGGGCCCTTTGTCGCGCGGGAGTTTACGCTCTTCGAATCCGAGTTGCACCCCGACGGCCCGCGCTACAATCCGCTGCTGACCCTTTCGTTGCTTTGATCAGGCCCAGTTTGATCAGGCCCAGAAGGGCTTGGCGCACTCACGACGAACTTCGTCGCGGGTCAGACCCAGATCGGCCAGCAATGTGTCGTCCAGCCGGGACAAGTGAACGCGCGAACGGGCGCAGGCGTGCCATCCGGCGAGACGGGCCAGAAGAGGAAGGGAGCGGACTGCGCGGGGCAGGGTGGCGGTCATATACATCGTATTTTCCATTCGGACATTTGATCGTTACGGGTCGAATTATTTGTTTCGGTGATTGATCTAGTGTTCGAGTCGGCGTAACACAAACGAATGAATGTGAACTGTTTCATCACGGAGATTGATGGTGCCCAGAAATATAGACATGACCGCCCTGCGCTCCTTCGTCACCGTGGCCGAATGCGGTGGAGTGACCCGTGCAGCCGGTCAACTTAACCTGACGCAATCGGCAGTTTCCATGCAAATCAAGAGGTTGGAGGAATCTCTGGGTCAACCGTTGCTGGATCGTTCGGGACGTGGCGTCACATTGAGCGCGCAGGGCGAACAGTTGCTGGGATACGGTCGGCGTATCCTGCGTCTGAACGATGAAGTCTGGAGCCGGATGACGCACCATGCCTACGAGGGCGAAATCGTCTTCGGGGTTCCCCACGATATCGTCTACCCACATGTGCCAATGATTCTCCAACGGTTCGGCGTCGATTTCCCCCGGGTTAAGGTTCAACTCGTGTCGTCATACACGCGCGGGCTCAAATCGCAGATGGCGCGGGGTGAGATCGACATCATCCTGACAACCGAGGCGGATGTGGATGCGGGGGGGGAGACGCTGGCGACCCATACGCTTGAGTGGGTGGGTGCGCCGAACGGCCAAACCTGGAAGCAGCGGCCCCTGCGGTTGGCGTTCGAATATGCCTGCATCTTTCGCGCGGGCGTTCAGGCCGCGTTGGACCGCGAGGATATCGCCTGGGAAATGGCGGTGGAGAGTGACTCCACCCGTACGGTCGAGGCTTCGGTCAGTGCCGATCTGGCGATTCACGCGGTCGTTTCCGGTTCGACCCCGCCCTATATGGAAACGATCAAGCACGGCGGTGCCTTGCCCCAGCTGCCGCAGGTCAACATCAACATGTATGTCGCCCCCGGCGCCAATGCCGAACTCGCAGGTAAGCTTGCGAGTTCGGTTCGCGCCGCCTATGGGGCGCCTGCGGTGATGGCTGCGGAATAAGCCGGTTTGCTCCGTGTCGATCACCCGCGAAAGGAAGGACGTCAGATCGTGACGACGACCTTGCCTGTCGCCTTTCGCTGGATCAACAGGTCGTGCGCCTCGGACGCGCGCTCCAGCGGCACCTCGTGGCTGACATGTGGTTTCAGCTTTCCGTCCAGATACCACTCGATCAGTTTCTGTCCGCTGTTCAGGAGCACTTCAGGTCTGAACCTGGAATACGCACCCCAATAGACGCCCAGCACGCTCAGGTTCTTGACCAGCAGGATATTCGCCGGAATCTGCGGGATGTCGCCTGACGCAAAGCCGAGGGGAATCAACCGTGCCTCGGGGTTGCATGCACGCATCGCCTGCTTGAACAAATCCCCCCCGACGGGATCGTAGACCACATCCGCGCCGCCCAGTTTCTTGACCTGTTCGCGCAGGTGGCCGTCATCGGAATCGATGAGGTGGTCCGCTCCGGCCTGTTTCGCGATCTCCAGCTTGGCCGCGCCCCGCGCGCAGGCGATGACGTTCGCGCCCATCAGCTTTCCGATTTCGATGGCAGTCAGGCCGACACCTCCCGCCGCGCCGAGCACCAGCAGGTTTTCCCCCGGCTGCAACCGCGCCCGGTGGTCCAGTGCCACGTGGCTGGTGCCGTAGACGATGGTAAAGGCCGCCGCATGTGCATCCGACATCGCGTCGGGCACCGGAATGCAGGACCACGCATCCGCCAGCGCCACCTCAGCGAAGCCGCCGGAGCCGATCAGCGCTGACACCCGCATACCCGTGCGCAGATGCTCGACGCCCGCGCCAACCTCACGAACCCGGCCGCTGATTTCCATACCCGGCGCAAAGGGCAGGTCCGGCTTCTCCTGATACTTTCCTTGCACGATCAGCGTGTCGGCAAAGTTGACGCCGCAGGCCGCCACGTCGATCGACACCTGTTTCGGTCCGGGCTTCGGAATTTCCACATCGTCCATCTGCATGGGCTGGCCGAGTTCGTGGACACGCATCGCTTTCATGGTAACCTCCCCTTTGGATTTTCCGGCAGGATAGGGGGTGGCCGCATAGAATGCCCAGCAAGAACGCCACGTCAGATGCTGTCAGAGCACATTTTCGGTCGCAGGGGCAGGCTTGCGCACGGCTGGGGTCGCCCTTTACGGCGCGTTTATGCGCGGTTCTGGCGGATGTCCTCACGCCCGAGACTCCGCTGGGCGCGCGGGTGCTGACCTGGCCCGGTGATCCGACCGGGGACGCGTTGGCGCTGCGCGTGTGCGGCGGCTTTCAGGCGCTGAGTTGGGAGGATGCGACTCTCGCCGCGCTCTATCCTCCGGCGGAAATCAGCGACCAGTTCTTCACTGCGGGTCTGGCGGAGTGGATGAAGCAGAATGATGCACGGCTTGTTCCATGGCTGGCCGGTCCACCGCAGACCAACGAAGTGTCGCGGTGCAGTGCCCTGCTGGGCGGCTTGCTGCACATCGGCGGCGAAATCGAGCTGTTGGAGGTTGGAGCCTCCGCCGGATTGAACCTCTATCCGGATCGATATGCCTACGATCTGGGTGAGGGCGTCCAGTATGGCGATGGTCCGGTTCGGATCGTGACCGAATGGTCGGGCCAGTGCCCGCCGCTCGACCAGCCACTACGCATCGTGTCGCGTGTCGGCTGCGATGTTGCGCCGATCCATGTCGCGGATGATGCGGCGCGGCGTCGCCTGCGCGCCTATGTCTGGCCGGATCAACCCGCGCGGATCGCCCGGTTCGAGGGGGCCGTGGCGATGGTCGCGGACGCGCAGCCTGATATTCGCAAGCAGGGTGCCGCCGAGTTTCTGCGCGAAACACTGGCCCCACCCGTTCCCGAAGGGCGCATCCGTGTCGTCCAGCACTCGATCATGTGGCAATACATGCCGGTTGACGAGCAGGAGCAGGCGGAGCACGCAATCCGGTCCGCCGGTGCGCGTGACGGTGCGCGACTGGCGTGGTTGAGGCTGGAAGCGGACGACACACCCGGCAGTGCCGCGATCCTGCTGACCCGCTTTCCCGATGGTCGGACGGTCGAACTGGGGCGCGGCGATTTTCACGGGCGCTGGGTGCGGTGGCATTAGCTGGGTGCAGTGGCGTTAAAGGTCGGCGGCGGTGTCCACATCGCGCAGAATGGCCACTTCCGCGATGGTATGATCGCGTAGGGTGGCGCGGCTGTCGGCGAGAGCATGCTCGCTCGACCAGCGCACCCTGTCGAACAGGGTCGGCGGGATCGCGCGGGTCCGCTTCAATCCGATCAGCCAGTAGCCACCGTCCGGGGCGGGGCCGAAAACGGCATCATGCGCCCCCAGTGCGTCGAACGCACGCGCGACATGGGCCGGAGTGATACCGGGAATATCCGCCCCGATGATGATGGCCGGGCCGGGGGGCATTACGCGCAGCGCGCGGGCCATCCGCTGGCCCAGATTGCCGCTGCCCTGCGGGTGGCGCGGCAGATGGCGCGGCCAGATGCGGCTTTCAAGCCCCATCCGATCCGGTGCGACCGCGATCACGGTCTGCCAGCGCGGATCGCGCGACATGGTGCGGATCAGGCGCCGTGACTGATGCCGGAACCACCATGCGGCGGGCACCAGCCCGATATCCGCACCCAGCCGGGTCTTGACCCGGCCCGGACGCGGTTCCTTGACGAAGATCACCAGATGCGGCCTCATCGCCCTCTCGCGTAGCGTTCGGCCAGGCGGTGCGGTGAAACACCCGCGAAATAGAGCGCAAGTGTGCCGAGGTTGCGCCAGCCACGGCGCAGCCACCCTTGCCGACGATACCGTTCGGCGGAGGTCGTGGCCGTCGCGTCCAGCGGGCTGAGGGGGAGGCGGCGGACCAGGGCCACATCCTCCATCAGCGGAATGTCGGGGTAGCCGCCGTTGGTGCGGTACAGATGCGCCGGGATCAGCAATCCCTGATCGCCATAGGGCAGGCCGAACCAGCGGGCGCGCAAATTTGCCCATCCCGCCACGATGCGCGCCTGGGGCGTGGAACTGTCGAAGCGCAATCGGAACCAACCGGCACGGTCGGCCCTGTCGTTCATGTGGTCGCGCACGGCCCCGGTCCATTCCCGGGACAGCGTGGTGTCGCTGTGCAGGACCAGCAACCATTCCCCTCGCGCTGCGGCACATCCGGCGGCCAGCTGTGATCCCCGGCCCTTCGGCGCGGAAATCAGACGCGCGCCCGCCGCATCCGCCACGGCCTCGATATCGTCGGTGGAGCCGCCGTCAGCCAAGATCAGCTCTGCAATCAGCCCCTCGAACACACCGTCGGACAGGGATGCGAGGCACGGCCCCAGCACCGCCGCGCTGTCGAGTGTGGGAATGATGATGCTGATCGGTGCGGGCATGTCGCCTCTGACTATTGCGATGGCATACCCTATATGCGTGATTGACGCTGCGCGAAAGGAAACAAGATGACAGATGCATTGCATGACCGCCGGATACTCCGCCTTTCAGGGGCGGATACACGCGATTTTCTGCAAGGGCTGATCTCCAACGACATCGCGAAGGCGGATGACGGTTTGATCTATGCGGCCTTGCTGAACCCGCAGGGGAAATATCTGGCGGATTTCTTCGTGCTGCGTGACGGGGAGGATTACCTGCTGGACGTGGCAGGGGACCTCAGCCGGGGATTGATGCAACGCCTCGGCATGTACCGCCTGCGCGCTGATGTGCAGATCGAGGACACGGACATATCCGTCGCGGCCTTGGCCGAAGCGGTGGACGGGGCCTATCCCGATCCACGGGATGCCGGCATGGGCTGGCGGCTCTACGGGGGCGACACGCCCGGTATGGACCGTTCGGAATACGACGCCCGTCGCGTCGCGCATCTGGTTCCCGAATCCGGCGTCGAGCTGATCCCGAACGACAGCTATCTGCTTGAGGTCGGGTTCGAGCGGCTGTCCGGCGTCGATTTTCGCAAGGGTTGCTATGTCGGGCAGGAAGTCACCGCGCGCATGAAGCACAAGACGGAGCTGCGCAAGGGATTGGCGCGTGTCGCGGTCGAGGGGCCGGTTCCGGAGGTCGGAACGCCGATCAATGCGGACACACGGCAGGCCGGCAAACTGTTTACCGTCGCTGCGGGGCAGGGCATCGCCTATCTGCGCTATGACCGGGCGGAGGGTGAGATGCAGGCAGGGCAGGCGACCGTACGCCGCCTGTGAGGCTGACGCGCTTATAGCTGCCAGTTGCAGGCGGTGGTCAGCGGTTCCAGCGCCTGCGAAAGACCGCGCACGTCGAAGGTCGCGACGATCTCCCGCTCATCATAGGGCGTGACGCGGGCGGTCAGGCGGTCCGCCCCGGCCAATCGGCGCAGCAGGGTGCCGCCCCATTCGGGCGTGAATGTTCCCTCGACATCGTCAGAGACGAGCCAGCGGCCTTGCTCCACCGGGCCATCGTCCAGCGACAGCGAAACGATCTTGACCGGGTCGGTCCCGTCGCTGCCGTCCGCCCCCAGATATTCGTGCCAGCGGATGAAGACTTCGGTCGTGTTGGCCCGGCATCTGGCGATCAGTTCGACCGGCTCACCGAAACCCGACGTGCCCGTAAGGGCCTGTAGAGTCAGTGCGACGACCGCAGGCCCGTCCGAGGTGTCGGGGCGGATGTCCAGCGCCCAGGTTCCGGCCTGCGTCGTGGCGATGCCGAAATCGGGCGCAATCGCATCGAAGCAATCCAGCCGGTCGAGCCGAGAGTTGATCCCGGCGCACCGTCCGATGGCAAGCTCCAGCGGGGCCACTTGCTGCGCAGCCGCGCCGGATGCGCAGAGGAACAGGACAGCGGCGGCGCGGATCATTCGTTGCGGATCAGCTTCACGAAACGGTCGAAGACCGGTTCGTTCGCGGCGATGATCGAGCCGCTTTCGACGATGCTCTCGTCTGGCTCCATCGGTCCGACCAGACCGCCCGCTTCCTTGACCAGCAGCAGACCCGCCGCGATATCCCAGGAATTCAGGTTCCGCTCCCAATAGCCATCATAACGACCGGCGGCGACATAAGCGAGGTCGAGCGCGGCCGAGCCCCAGCGGCGCACACCGGCGCAGACCGGCATGATCCGACCCAGATCGCGCAGGGTTTCAGGCAGATCGCCCTTGTTCGCGAAGGGGATGCCGGTGGCAAAGACCATCTCGATCATCTCGCGCCGCCCCGACACGCGCAGACGGCGGTCGTTCATCCATGCGCCGCCGCCCTTTTCAGCCACGAACATCTCATCCTTGACCGGATCGTAGACGACACCGGCGACAATTTCGCCCTTGTGCTCCAACGCGATGGAAATCGCCCAGTGCGGGATGCCGTGCAGAAAGTTCGTGGTGCCATCCAGCGGATCGACGATCCAGCGGCGGGTGGGATCGGATCCCTTGAACGCCTTGGATTCCTCACCGACCCAACCGTAATTGGGGCGCGCGTCCATAAGCTCGTTCTGAATGGTCTCCTCGGCCTTGAAGTCGGCCTTGCTGACGAAATCGCCTGCGCCCTTCATGGAGACCTGAAGGTTTTCGACCTCTCCGAAATCCCGGATGAGTTGGCGCGCGGCCTTGCGCGCAGCCTTGATCATGATGTTGACGTTGGCGGAAGCGACGGACATGGGGCACCTGACGGACGAATGGAACAAGGCGGCGGGGTAACTCGGTCCGGCGGGTTATGCAAGGGCTGTGCCCGGCATAACCCGCTCTGGACCTTCGATCTGCGTCCTGCCCCCGACAGTCGCAGAGCGCCCCCAGATCGGCGGACGAAGGCTCAGTGCCTCTCGTCGGCGCCGGTTTTGGTTCGTGCGTCGGTCAGCGCGTCGGTCGTGACGCTCATCATCAGCGAGGATGGCCGCTGGGGTAGAGTGATCGCGGCGGTGATGCAGGTGATCATCAGCAAAACGGCCGCCACGCCCATCAAGATACGCTCCAATGATGTCAGACTTGTCGCGCTTTCGATCTGGCCTTCGGTCATGCTCTTCTCCTCATCCGTAACGAAGGTACGCAGGGATGATGAAGAAGGTTTCAGCTTCGGGGGTGGAAAATCCGGAAATTTTTAGGGACACGTTTTGACGCGGCGCATGGCGGTAGGTGCCGCGTTAAAGACGCGCTATAACTCATTGAAAAATTATAAAATTTTTAGGCTGGCATCCGCAATGCGCATAATCGGCTCGCTATGCTCAGCGCATGACGAACTGCAAATAATGCGGTTCATAGCTGCCACGCGTTCTTCCGGCATCGTGCGACACCGATCCGACTACACGTTCCGCAGTCATTGAGGCCCCGCTGCGGATTACCCTCGCAGCGGGGCCTCACGTTCAGGCGCGTTCGACGTATTCCATCGTTTCGGTGGAAACCACGATGGCCTCGTCCTGTCCGACGAAGGGCGGGACCATGACGCGCACGCCATTGTCCAGCACGGCAGGCTTGAATGAGTTCGCGGCCGTCTGACCCTTCACCACCGGCTCCGTCTCCACGATGGTGCAGGTCACACGCTCGGGCAGGGACGCGTTCAGCGCCTCGGCCTCGTGATATTCCACCTGAATGGTCATGCCGTCCTGCAGAAAGGGGCGGCGCTCACCCAGGATATCCGCCGGGATCTGAATCTGTTCGAAGGTTTCCGCGTCCATGAACACCAGCATGCCGTCGTCCTCGTAGAGGAACTGCTGGTCCTTCTGTTCCAGTCGGATGCGTTCCACCTTGTCAGCGGACCGGAAACGTTCGTTCAGTTTCGAGCCGTTGCGCAGGTTCTTCATCTCGACCTGGGCGAAGGCGCCGCCCTTGCCGGGCTTCACATGCCCGACCTTGACCGCGACCCACAGGCCACCGTTATGTTCCAGCGTATAGCCGGGGCGAATCTCGTTTCCGTTGATTTTGGCCATGTCCGGCGTCCTTCAGCTCAATTGGGGTGCGCATGCGTTAGCAAGGGGCCAGACCCAGCGCAAGTGGGCTGCATCGCGCGGGATCATGCCGCGTAACTGCGCAGAAGGCTTTCCATCACACGCGGTGTCAGCGGCTTTATCAGCACGTCGCGCGCACCCAGGCTGCGTGCGCGGTCCATCTCCGCCTCGGTCGCGCCGGCGGTTATCATCACGATAGGGGGCGGTTTCCGGCGGAAGGAGTGGACTTTCTCCAGCACCCAAAGCCCGTTCATATCGGGCATATGCAGGTCGAGCAGTACGAGGTCGAATACCTGATTGCGCATCAGTTCCACAGCCTGAGTGCCGCTCGTCGCCTCATCCACCTGCGCGCCCAGCACCCGCATATATGTCGCGGCGATCATCAGGTTCGTCGGAATGTCGTCCACGACCAGCACCCGCAATCCGTTCGCGGGATGCGGGTCGCGGGGAATGCGTGTGGCCTCCGTCTCCAGCGCTTTCACACCGATGCTCAGGGTAAAGATCGTGCCCTCACCGGCGATGGATTTGAATGTCAGGTCGCCGTTCATCATGCGCGACAACTGACGTGTGATGGTCAGGCCGAGACCGGAGCCTCCGAAAGCCCCCATGATCGAATCGTCCGCCTGCCCGAACGGATCGAAAATGCGGCTTGCCGCATCGACCGACATGCCGATGCCGCTGTCTTGCACATCCACCACCAACCGCGTGGGGGAGCCGACGCGATCGTCCCAGCGCGCGGCGACGCGAATGAAACCTTCAGGCGTGAACTTGATCGCATTTGACAGGAGGTTGTTCATGCACTGGCGAAACCGCTGCGCGTCGATCTCGATCGCTTCGGGCATGTTCGCGTCGAAATCGATCAGGAACCGCAGGTTCTTGTCCTCGGCAATCGGCCCCCACAGACGTTCGACCCCTGCGAACAGGTCGGAACTGTCCTGGCGCGCGGGCGATATCGGCATCCGGTCCGCTTCGAGGCGTGAGATGTCCAGAATGTCATTGAGCATTTCCAGCAGCGTCGCGCCACTTTCGGAGATGGTTTCGACCTTGCGCCGCTGATCCTCGTTCAGATCGGAGCTTCGCAGAATTTCGGCCATGCCCAGAATGGCGTTCAGCGGCGTGCGAACCTCATGGCTGACATTGGCGAGAAACGCGGCCTTGCTTTCCGCCGCTCGACGGGCCTGATCGCGTGCGGTGCGCAGACGCTCCAGCATGGTTTCGAACAGACCCATCGCCACAATGACAAGCACGGCGGAAAAGATGACAGCTATGCTGTGACGCATCGAGATCGTTACGATGGAGCCGGGCCCCTCTATCGTGCGCTGGATCGGCAGACGAGTCATGTCCCCGACGGCAACCAGCGCGATCACGACCAGGCTGATCAGGGTCAGGATGATGATGCCCTTTTTCTGGTACAACATGCCCGCGATGCAGATGAAAATCGGCAGATAGGTCACAAAGCCGAAGACGATCCCCTCCTGCGGGGTCAGGCCGATCACCAGGACCACCGCGATGGTCACGACGAAAAACAAGTCTCGTGCCAAACCCAGACGCATTCCAAGGTGCAGCATGAACGGGATGGCAAGGTATGTCAGCGATCCCAGCATGATGGGCAGCACCACGGCGGATTGCTCCCCCAGGGCGAAGACCAGCATCAGGCAGACGACGGAGGTGCTGATGGAAATCGTGATGGACGCCAGAATCAGAATGCGACGCGCAAACCCCAGTCGTTCATCGTCCTCCGGCGGGCGCGGTTTGTTATGCATCTGTACCATAGTGGAAATATGCAATTCGATCTGGGCCGTATTGCGGCGAGAATTGGGGCAAATCAGGCAACCTCTGGTTGTCTGCCGGTGTCAGTTGTCTGCCGGTGTCAAATGAGGCCCCCGTCGATCAGGCGACGTGCGATCTGAGCGAAGGTCTTGCTCTCCGCGCTGTCGGGACGGGACGCGACAATGGGCGCGCCACCATCACCGCCAAGGCGAATATCCATGTTGAGCGGAATTTCCCCGAGGAACGGAATGCCCAGCTTCTCCGCCTCCTCCCGCGCGCCGCCATGACCGAAGATCGAGGTTTCCTCGCCACATTTCGGGCATATGAAGGTGGACATGTTTTCGATCATGCCCAGAACCGGCGTCTTGGTCTTTCGGAACATGTCCAAGGCCTTGCGGGCATCCAGCAGCGCAATGTCCTGCGGCGTGCTGACAACGATGGCGCCGGTCAACTCGGCCTTTTGCGACAGAGTCAACTGAACGTCGCCTGTGCCCGGCGGCAGATCGACCAGCAGAACGTCCAACTCACCCCAGGCCACTTGGCCCAGAAATTGTTGCAAGGCGCCCATCAGCATCGGACCACGCCAGACCACGGCTTCATCTTCCTTCAGCATGAACCCGATGGACATCAGCGTGACGCCGTGCGCACGCAGCGGAATGATCGTCTTGCCGTCCTCGCCCGAGCCCGGCCGCCCGTTGATGCCGAACATGCGCGGTTGCGACGGGCCGTACACGTCGGCATCCAGCAAGCCCACGCGCTTGCCCTGTTGCGCCAGCGCAATGGCAAGGTTGGAGGAGACCGTGGACTTGCCCACGCCCCCCTTGCCCGAGGCGATGGCGATGATCCGGTTGATGCCCGTAATCTTGGCCGGGCCTGCCTGCGGGGTCGGATGGCGCCCGATCTTGAGATTGGGGGGCGGCGGCTTCGCGGCCTCACCCGGTGCCGCATGTGCGGTCAGAACGACGGAGACCGCGCCTGCGCCGGGCAAGGCCGCGACGGCATTTTGCGCGGCCAATCGGACAGGTTCCGCGGTGCGGGCCAGCTCGACCGGCATTTCCAGCACGAACCGCACGTCGCCGTTCGTCACTCTCAACGCGCGCACCCGGTCCGCGCTGACCAGATCGCCCTGACCGGAGGGATCTGCGATGGTGGCAAGGGACTTGAGGATGCTGTCGCGGTCGAGGGTCATGATACGGTCCGGTCCTTGTGCGGTGAACAGAATGGCGTGAACACCCGCCATTGATCGTCCATACCGCGCACGCCCACAACCCCGTTCGCTGCGACAGTTCACGCTTGCGTTCGCAGGTGCAGCGGCTTATGTGATCCCTACCGTAACGCGGACCCTGTGTCCGTGCCGTGGGTTCGGCTCCACGGATCGACCGAACGACCCACGCGATGGCTTAGCTGCCCGGACCGCCCTTTGTATCCCTTGAGGATGCAACCCGACATTCGTGCGGGGCGGCCAGATCCGAACATCGCTTCATCGATGGATTGCGCGATTTCGTGCAGTTCGACCGCGTGTTCGCGGTCGCTAGACATGGCCGTATCGTGCGGCTTCAAGGATATACATGACCGACAAGACTTTTGCCGATTTCGACCTGGCCCAGCCGATCAAGGATGCGCTGGCGCGTGCGAAATTCGAAAAACCCACTGCAATTCAGGCGCAGGCGATCCAGCCACAGCTGGACGGCCGCGACATTCTGGGTCTGGCCCAGACCGGCACCGGCAAGACGGCGGCCTTCGCTCTGCCGATCCTGCATCACATCCTGCAAATGCCGGGACGTGCGGCACCGGGCACGGCGCGCGCGCTGATCCTGGCCCCGACGCGTGAGCTGGCGGTGCAGATCCTCGACGAATTCCGCCGGTTCGCGGGCGGCGCGCGCGTGTCCACCTGCCTCGTTCTGGGCGGCGTGTCGCGCAACGTGCAGATCCGCAATCTGGGCCGGGGCGTGGACGTTCTGGTCGCGACGCCGGGCCGGTTGCTCGACCTGGTCGATGACCGCAAGGTGCGTCTGGACGAGGTCCGCTTCGTGGTTCTGGATGAGGCTGACCGGATGCTCGACATGGGCTTCGTACAGCCGGTGCGCCGCATCGTGTCCATGCTGCACCCCCGCCGCCAATCCGCGATGTTTTCCGCGACGATGCCGTCCGAGGTTTCGGGGCTGGCGGGCAGCTTCCTCAACAATCCTGTCCGGGTCGAGGTCGCGCCGCAATCCACCGTCGTGACGCGGATCGAGCAGACCGCCGAACTGATGGACGGCACCGCCAAGCGGTCGCGTCTGGCCCAGTTGATGAACGCGGAGGGAATGGAGCGTGCCATCGTCTTCGCCCGCACCAAGCGCGGGGCGGATCGTGTTGCGCAGAACCTTGAGAAAGACGGCATCAAGGCCGAGGCGATCCACGGCAACAAGGCGCAGAACGCGCGCCAACGTGCGCTCAACAACTTTCGCCACGGCACGGTCAAGGTGCTGGTCGCGACTGATATTGCTGCGCGTGGCATCGACGTTCCGGGGATCAGCCATGTCGTGAATTACGACCTGCCGGATGAGCCTGAGAACTACGTACACCGCATCGGGCGGACGGCGCGCAACGGCGCGGACGGCGTGGCAATCACCCTGTGCGCGCCCGATGAGGTCAAGAAGATGCGCGCGGTCGAGAAGATCACCGGTGAGCGTCTGCTGCCCGGCGGCACACCCGAGGGGGAGAGCAAGCCGCGCGGCAACCGTCGCGGTGGCGGTGGCGGCAAGCCCGGCGGCGCGCCCAAATCCGGCCGCCCCAACCGGCGGCGTCGCGGACCCTCGCGCGCCAACGCTGCATGATCTAGCGGTATATGACATGGAGAGGCCGGGACGTGTTCCCGGCCTTTTTTCGTGCCAAGCGCATCCTGCCGCGTAGGGGCTTGCGCCATTTCGGTTTGTGGGGCTACAGTCAGCGCATGACTAACCCAACGCCCCTCATTCGGTGCTGCATTATCCGCTGACATATCGTCCGCGCGGGGTTTCGTCGTTTTCTATCAGAACCTGACCTGTTAAGCCCGCGCGGGGTTCCCCTATCGCCAAGGCCTGAGCATGACAGATATCGTCCTTCACGACACCAAGACCAAGCAAAAGAAGAAGCTGGAGCCCGTGGTTCCGGGGCAGGTGGGCATGTATGTCTGCGGGCCCACGGTTTATGACCGGGCGCATATCGGCAATGCCCGGCCTGTGGTGGTGTTCGATACGTTGTACCGCCTGCTGCGCCACGTCTACGGCGCGGACGCCGTGACCTATGTGCGCAACTTCACCGACGTGGATGACAAGATCAACGCCCGCGCGGCCGAGAGTGGGCGCAGCATCGGTGACATCACGCAAGAAACGATCGGCTGGTATCTCGACGATATGGCGGCACTCGGCGCGCTGGAACCCGACCTGGCGCCGCGTGCCACGCAGAGCATCGACGCCATGATCGCCATGATCGCCGAACTGATCGAGAAGGGGCACGCCTACGCCGCCGAGGGGCATGTGCTGTTCTCGGTCGCGTCGGATCCGCAATATGGCTCGCTCAGCCATCGCAATGTCGATGACATGATTGCCGGCGCGCGGGTCGAGGTCGCGCCCTACAAGCGGGACGCGATGGACTTCGTGTTGTGGAAACCCTCGGACGAAGGCACCCCCGGTTGGGAGTCCCCGTGGGGCCGTGGTCGACCGGGTTGGCATATCGAATGCTCCGCCATGTCGCGCGAAGTCTTCGGGGAGCGGTTCGACGTTCACGGCGGCGGCAACGACCTGATGTTTCCTCATCACGAGAATGAGGCCGCGCAAAGCCGCTGCGCCCATGGTCACGACGGCATGGCCTCGATCTGGATGCACAATGGCATGTTGCAGGTCGAGGGCGCGAAGATGTCCAAGTCGTTGGGCAATTTCTTCACGGTCAAGGACTTGCTGGATCAGGGCATACCGGGTGAGGTGATCCGCTTTGTCCTGCTGTCGACGCATTACCGCGCCCCGCTGGATTGGACGGAGCGTGGCGTGGGCGAGGCGGAGAAGACGTTGCGCAAATGGCGAACGGCGACGGCGGGCATCGAACCCGCCGCCACCGTGCCCCCTGCCGTTGTCGCGGCCCTGTCCGACGACCTGAACACGCCGGGGGCGATTGCGGCGTTGCATGGCTTGTCCGAACCCGCGGAATTGCTGGCGGGGGCCGGACTGCTGGGTCTGCTGGATGCAAGCATGGGGGGCTGGGCCGCCGCGCCGGATGCGGGGGATGCCGCCACTTTAATTGAAAAACTGATCGCGGCCCGCGCCGATGCCCGCGCCGTGAAGGATTTCGCACGCTCCGACGCCATCCGTGACGGCTTCGCCGCGGCTGGCGTGATCGTCAAGGACACCGCTGAGGGCGCGACGTGGGAGCTTTCCCCTACTTTCGATCACACGAAGCTGGAGGATCTGGCATGACCCGCGAAAAACTTTCTCTGTTCGACACAACCCTGCGCGACGGGCAGCAAACGCATGGGGTGGACTTTTCACTGGACGACAAACGGCGGATCGCACGGGCGCTGGATGCGCTTGGTCTGGATTATGTCGAGGGGGGGTGGCCCGGTGCCAATCCGACCGACAGCGATTTCTTCGATGCGGCTCCCACGCTCGACCAGGCCACGTTTACCGCCTTCGGCATGACCAAGCGCGCTGGCCGATCCGCCGCCAATGACGAGGTTTTGGCCAGCGTCCTTAATGCCAACACCCCGGCGGTCTGTCTGGTGGGCAAGAGCCACGATTTCCACGTGACCACGGCGCTGAACATCACGCTGGACGAAAACCGCGAGAATATCCGCGAAAGCTTTGCCCATGTCGTCGCACAAGGCCGAGAGGCCCTGTTCGATGCGGAGCATTTCTTTGACGGGTACAAGGCGAACCGCGAATATGCGCTGGGTTGCCTGCACGACGCGTTGCAGGCCGGATGCCGCTGGGTGGTGTTGTGCGACACCAATGGCGGCACGCTGCCCGGCGAAATCGGCCGCATCGTGGGCGAGGTCATCGCCTCGGGTGTGCCGGGTGAGAAGCTGGGCATCCACACGCATAACGATACGGAAACCGCTGTGGCAGGCGCGCTGGCTGCCGTCGATGCCGGTGCGCGCCAGATACAGGGCACGCTGAACGGGCTGGGTGAGCGCTGTGGCAATGCCAACCTGATCTCATTGATCCCGACCTTGCTGCTGAAAGAACCCTATGCCAGCCAATTCGACATCGGCATTCCGTTAGAAAAGCTGGGCGACCTGACGCAGATCAGCCGAATGCTCGACGATATTCTGAACCGCGTGCCGAACCGTCACGCGGCCTATGTCGGGGCGTCGGCCTTCACGCACAAGGCAGGGCTTCACGCCTCAGCTATCCTCAAGGACCCTACGACATATGAGCACGTCGTGCCCGAAACCGTCGGCAATGCCCGCGTGGTGCCCATGTCCAACCAGGCAGGGCAATCCAATCTGCGGCAAAGGCTGGAGGAGGCCGGAATCGCCGTGGAAAAGGGCGATGCGCGCCTGTCCGAAATCCTGAACGAAGTGAAGCGGCGCGAGGATCAGGGCTATGCCTATGACAGTGCCAAGGGCTCGTTCGAGTTGGTCGCGCGCGGTATCCTCGGCCAGTTGCCCCGGTTCTTCGATGTCGAACGCTACCGCGTGATGGTTGAGAAGAGGCGCAACGCCAGAGGTGAGAAAATCACCGTCTCGGAGGCGGTCGTTGTGGTCAATATCGGGGGGGAGCGTATAATCTCCGCCGCGGACAGCTTCTTTGCCGAAAGCGAGGCGGATCAAGGGCCGGTCCACGCGCTTTCCGCTGCGCTGCGACGCGATCTGGGGCGTTATCAGAGCTTCATCAACGATATGAAGCTGGTGGATTTCAAGGTTCGCATCACGAATGGCGGCACCGAGGCCGTGACCCGTGTCCTGATCGACAGTGAGGACGGGCAGGGGCGGCGCTGGTCGACGGTCGGCGTGTCGGCAAACATCGTCGATGCCAGTTTTCAGGCGCTCAGCGATGCGGTGACGTGGAAACTGATCCGTGACGGCGCGACAGCATGAAGAGCCTCCGGCGGGGATATTTGAAGAAAGTGAAAGCGTGAGCGATCCGATATTCATCCTGCATCAGGGCCTGTTGAGGGAGGCGCCGGGATCAGATGCCACGACCTTGCGCGCGCTGACCCTGTCAGGCGTCCGCGGTCCGGCGCGAATCGCTGATATGGGGTGTGGACCCGGTGCCGCGACGATGGTCACGTTGCGCGCCCTGCCTGAGGCGCAGGTGATCGCGGTGGACCACCATGCGCCCTATCTCGATACATTGGAGCATCGCGCCCATGCTGCAGGACTGGCGCGCCGGTTGCAGACGCGGGTCGCGGATATGCGGGCACCGGGATTTGCGAACGGCACGCTCGACCTGATCCTGTGCGAGGGGGCGATGTATTTCATGGGCATCGAGGCTGGCCTGCGCGCCTGGCGGCCCCTGCTGGCCCAGGGGGGACGGGTCGTGTTCTCCGAAGTGGTGTGGATCAAGCGCACCGTGCCTGAGGAGGCGCGCCTGTTCTGGATGGAATATCCCGAAATGACCAATCGCGACGGCGTGCGTGCGCGGGTCGAAGCGGCAGGCTGGCGCGTGATCGACGATTTCGTGCAGCCGAAGGAGGATTGGGAGGTCTATCTCGGCCCTCTGGGCGCGCGCGCGGATGCCTTGCGCCCCGAGGCGGATGAGACCTTGCGTGGTGTGCTCGATGGTGCGCGGCAGGAGGTCGAGCTGTTTGAGCGCCACTCCGACGCCTATGCCTACGCTGTTTTCGTGGTGGAACCGGCATGAACTGGCAAGCCTGTGCAGCCATAGTGGAGAAGGCCGACCCCGACCGCTTCCTCAGCGCCATGACCGCGTCTGAGCAGGGGCGGGCGGTGCTGTTCCCCCTCTATGCCTTCAACGTCGAGGTCGCCCGCGCGCCCTGGGTTGTCTCCGAACCGCAACTGGCGGAGATTCGGCTGCAATGGTGGCGCGATGCCATCGCGGAGATCTATGCTGGCGACCACCCTCGCAAGCATGAGGTCGTAGAGCCGCTGGCCCGGGTGATACGCGAGGCCGCGCTGCCGCGCTATCCGTTCGAGGCGCTGATCGACGCGCGATCATTCGATATCTATGCCGATGCCCATGCCGGACGGTCCGCCTTCGACGCCTATCTGGATGCGACGGGGGCAGGGTTGATGCGATTGGCCGTTGCCTCGTCCGGTGAGGATGCCGCGCAGATTGCGGGCCATGTCGGTTGGGCGCACGGAGCGGCAGGTTTGTTGCGTGCCCTACCGACGCTGTGGTCGGCCGGGCGCGATCCTTTGCCCGTTGATGGGGGATTGCCTCGCCAGCAGGTCTTGAACGGTGAGATGCCACCATCGGTGGCGGAGGCCGTGCGCGCGGTTGCCCGTGACGGGTTGGACAGATTGGCGCAGGCAAATCGGCCCGGTCTGAACGACACCGCGAAGGCAGCCCTGCGCGCTGGATGGCGCAGCGAGGCCGTGCTGAAGGCTGTCGCCCGCGATCCCGCCGCGATCTTCACCGGGGTGGAGGTGTCGGATTTCCGGCGCAAGGGCAGCCTGCTGATACGGACCCTCGCCGGCCGCTGGTAAACAGTGGACCTTGGTAAGCCGTGGTAAGTCAGTCCATCCGACGCCGCAGCGCATAGACCATCAGAACCCCGCCCGCTAGCACCAGAAACGGCACCATGGCGTAGTTCACGGCGGACCAGCCAACCAGCACATCGTCCGATCCGACGCCGTTCATCAGACCGCCCGAGGCAAAGCTGGCCACCGCGACCATGCCAAACACCAGGAAGTCGTTGAGACCCTGCACCTTCGCCCGCTCCGCCGGGGCGTGGGCCGAGGTCAGCATCGCCGTGGCACCGATAAAGCCGAAGTTCCAACCTAGGCCCAGCAATACCAGCGCCACGAAAAATCTGCTCAACTCCACACCGGACAATGCGACCACTCCCGCGCCGAGCAGCAGGGCCAGACCGATGGCGATGATCTTCTCCGCCCCGTAGCGGGCAATCAGGTTGCCGGTAAAGAAGCTGGGCGCGAACATGGCGAGCACGTGGAACTGCACGACATGCGCCGCGTCCTCAGTCGAGAAGCCGCAGCCCACCACGGCCAGCGGCGTGGATGTCATCATCAGGTTCATCAATGCGTAGGAGACCATGGCGCAGATGATCGCGGTATAGACCCGAGGTTGCCGCAGGATTTCCATCAGGGGCCGACCGGTGCTGTCGCCGGGATTGCGCGCCGGGGGCCGGGGGGCGTCCAGAAAGAAGAACAGCACCACGCCGATCAGGTTCAATCCCACAATCGCGAGATATGCCCCCGCAAAGGGAATGGGTGCCAGCGCACCGCCGAAGAACACCACCAATTGCGGGCCGATGATTGCGGACAGCAAGCCGCCCGCCATGACCCACGAAATTGCCTTGGGCCGCAGCTCGTCGCTGGCCACATCGGTGGCGGCGAACCGGTAAAAGCCCTGTGCGCTCATATAGATACCAGTCAGAGCATGGCCTGCCAGCAGCAGTCCGAAGCTGCCCTGATACAGCGCGAACACGCTGATCGCAGCCCCGATACCGCCTGCGCCGACCCCGGTCAGGAAACCGGCGCGGCGTCCGTATTTTCCCATCAGCATGGACAGCAACGGGGCGCTGAACATCGACACCAGAACGATCACGCTGATCGGCAGGGTGGCGAACAGTTTGTTGGCGGCCAGCATCTGGCCCGCCAGCCCCCCCAGCACGAAGGTGATGGGCATCTGCGCACCCATAATACCCTGCGCCGCGACCAGAACGCGAACGTTGCGCATCGTGCGCTTATCATCGACAAGAGGGCGGGGTGGTTCGGTGATCGCTGTCATTCGGGCATTTTGAACCGGCGACATCCGAAGCGCAACGCATCTTGCGTATTGATACATTCCAGGAGGCCGCATGATCCGCGCCGTGATTTTCGACTGTGACGGTGTGCTGGTGGACAGCGAGCAGCTGACGAACCGTGTGATCCGCGACAATCTGGCCCAACGCGGGCTGGACTGGCCGGTCGATAGGATCATGACCAGCTTCGTCGGCGGAACTGTGGCCGGTGTGGGTGAAGTCGCGCGGGCCAGTGGTGCCCGGATCGAGAGCGGTTGGCTCGATACCATCTATGCCGAGATCTACGCCGTCCTCGAACAGGAGGTGACACCGATTCCGGGCGCGGTGGATGTGCTGGACTGGTTGGACGCGCGTGCAATTCCCTATGCCATCGGATCGAACGGGCCGGAGCGAAAGATGCAAATCACGCTGGCGCGCTGCGGATTGGCGGATCGGTTGCAGGGAAGGGTGCTGTCCGCCGTGGCGCTGGGCGCACCCAAGCCCGCGCCGGATGTTTATCTGGCGGCGGCAAATTTGCTGGGCGTCGCGCCGGAACATGCCGTCGTGGTCGAGGACAGCGCGACCGGCGCCCGCGCGGCGCAGGCGGCAGGAATGGCATGTTACGGCTTCGCGCCTGACGATGACGGGGCGAAGCTGTCCGCAGTCGGCGCGATGCCATTTCACGCGATGCGTGATCTGCAACACCTGTTGCCGATATGAGTGTCGGCAGGATCATCGAGACGGATCAGGATGTTGCCGAGGGAGCCGCATGGCTTGCAGCCCATGACGACCGGTTTGCCAAAGCGCTGGAGTTGACCGGACCGTTGCCCTTGCGCCGACGCGACGACGGGTATCCCGCGATGCTGTCCGCAATCGTCAGCCAGCAGCTTTCGGTCGCTGCGGCCCGGGGTATCTGGAACAGGCTGGAGGCGGCTGGCGCGCATACACTGCCCGGCTCGCACGCGATGAGTGATGATGAATTGCGGGCCTGCGGCCTGTCGCGTCCGAAGATAAAATACATACGCGGGCTGATCGAGGCCGATGTGGATTTCGAGGCGTTGCGCAATCTGCCGGATGATGAGGTCGTCAGCCGCTTGGTCGCGTTGAAGGGCGTCGGCGTCTGGACCGCTGAGATCTACGCGATGTTCTCGCTCGGTCGGGCGGATGTCTTTGCCCCGGGCGATCTGGCCTTGCAGGAGGCGGCGCGAATCCTGTTCGACTTGCCCGAGCGGCCGAAGGAAAAGGCCTTTCGCGATCTGGCTGCCCCCTGGTCGCCCTGGCGATCGGTGGCGGCCCGGTTGCTTTGGGCCTATTATCACGTGGTGAAATCCCGTGAGGGGATAACCTGAAAACATGAACGAAGGGTTCGTATGACAATTTTGACTGGACCACGCCGCGATGCGGCCTCGGGCGCGGCGGACGCGCTCGTCATCTTGCTGCACGGCTTCGGTGCAGATGGAAACGACCTGATAGGGCTGGCCGATCCCCTGACGCCGCACTTGCCCAACGTGACATTCGTGGCGCCGAACGCCCCGCAGAAATGTTCTGTGAACCCAATGGGATACCAGTGGTTCCCGATCCCCTGGATGGATGGGTCGAGCGAGGTCGAGATGGGGCAGGGATTTGCCGCCTCAACTGATATGCTCAACAGATATCTGGATGAAATGGCAAAGGAATTTCCCGCGGACCGGACGGTTCTGGTGGGCTTTAGCCAGGGCACGATGATGTCCTTGCATGTCGGACCTCAACGTGGGCAGCAACTTGCCGGTATCGTTGGGTTTTCGGGCCGACTGATGCGACCCGAGAGCCTCGCCGATGCGGTCAGCAAGCCGCCGGTGCAACTGATTCACGGCGACAGCGACGAGGTGGTGCCGCCCGCCTCCATGCCCGAGGCGGAGAAAGCCCTGAAATCAGCGGGCTTCGATGTGCAAAGCCATGTCAGCCCCGGCGTCGGACACGGAATCGCCCCTGACGGCCTGTCCCTCGCCTTGCAGCGGATTCAGGGCTGGTTGTCCTGAATAGGACCCGATGCCACGGCGCGATTGTTATCGCGCCGTGGCTACGTGAAAAAACGTTCGTATATTTCTTATATAGGGAGATTGAAGGTGCGCGCGGTTGGGGGCCGCGCGTGACTCCTGTCAGCGTAATCGCGAAGGCCGCACGCAATGTCGCCACCACGATATAGAGGGTTGATCGGTTTGAAGCCGCAGATATAGTTCGAGTACTGGGACGGGCTTGTCCCGTCTCCGATGCCCTGAAGGGCGGGAAGGGACGGGAGCAGAGTCCTATGATCGAGACCTCATTCGCGAACAATTTCGTACGTTCACCCGGCAATTTGCGAGAGCATCCTGCGTTGGTTCTCAACGCGGATTACCGCCCTCTCAGCTATTTTCCGCTGTCGCTGTGGCCCTGGCAGGAAGCGGTCAAGGCCGCCTTTCTGGACCGGGTGGACATCATCGCAGAATACGACGCGGTAGCCCATTCCCCTAGCGTTGATATGAAGCTGCCCTCGGTCGTCGTGCTCAAGGATTACGTGAAGCCGGCAAAAACGGTGGCTTTCACCCGGTTCAACCTGTTTCTGCGTGACGGATTCACCTGCCAGTATTGTGGCAAGGAGGGGGAAATGACGTTCGATCATGTCATCCCCCGGGCGCGTGGGGGCCGCACGACATGGGAAAATGTCGTCGCCGCATGCGGCCCGTGCAATCTGCGCAAGGGGTCGAAATCGCTGGAGCGGGCAGGCATGAGCCTGAACCGATTGCCGCGACGGCCCAGCCCGGAACGCTTGCAAAATGTCGGGCGCAAGTTCCCTCCCAACTTCATGCACGAAAGCTGGGTCGATTTCCTGTACTGGGATGCGGAGCTGGACGCTTAGTCGTCGGAATTCGATGCCGCGATCCAGATCCCGCTCAGCAATAGGGAGAAGATCGCGTTCCACCCCGCCATCGACAGGCCAAGGAAAACCCAAGCCGCCTCGTCACAGCGCACCACGCCCAGCGGTCCATCCGTACTGAGCAGGTCTTCCGCTCCCAGTCCGCCCAGCATATCGCCGGTGGCGGTGCAGGCGGTCAGCCCCTCCCACCAGTTCCATTCGACACCCGCGTGAAACACGGCAATGCCCGCACCGATCAGCACGACCAATCCGGCAAGTCGGGTGGCAGGCTTACGCGCCGCCGGAACGAATGCGATCAGACCCAGCACGATGGCGATTGCGTGGGGCCAGCGTTGCCAGATGCACATCTGACACGGCGCCAACCCGCCGAGATACTGAAACGCGAGCGCACCACCCAGCAGAGCGACGGATCCCAAAATGGCTACGGCGATCAGAAAACGGCTCATAGATACCTCACGATGAAGAAACTGCCGATCAGCAGAACCATGAAAAGGGTAAACAGCAATCCCAGACGTTGTTCGATGAAGGTACGGATCGGGGGTCCAAATTTCCACAACAGAGCTGCTATGACGCTGAAGATGATGCCCCGCGCCACCACCGATGCGACCATGAAGGTCGTGAAGTTCAGGCCCGTCGCGCCGGATGCGATGGTGATGATCTTGTACGGAAACGGCGTCAGACCGGCGAACAGCACGATCCATGCACCCTGTTCGTTGTAGCTGGCGGCAAACTGATCGAACAGATCGGCCTTGTGATAGAACTCCAGAATCGGCAATGCGACACTGTCAAACAAAGCCGCGCCGATCCAGTATCCCAGCACGCCCCCAACCACCGATGCTATCGTCGCGACCAAAGCGATCCGCCAGGCATTGTGCGGCGCGGCCAGAACCATCGGTATTATCAGCGCGTGCGGCGGTATCGGAAAGAATGAGCTTTCCATAAAGGCAACCGCCGCCAGTACCCAAAGGGCATAGCGGGTAGAGGCCAGCGACAGAGTGAAATCGTACAGCTTTCTGATCATTACGAAGCGGTAGCAGGGCGGTGAGGGGCTGTCTATCTGCGTGCTGCGAAATCGGTGCAGGCTTGTGCGGTCGCCTGGCCGACTGAGAGCGCAATCTTGTGGTACGGATATTTGCGGGCCAAAGCATGGCAGGTGCTTGACGGGCCGATCCGGCTCAGGCTATCGGAGGGGCACTGGGCCCGTGTGGCGGAACTGGTAGACGCAGCGGATTCAAAATCCGCCGCCGCAAGGCTTGCCGGTTCGAGTCCGGCCACGGGTACCAGAGCCTTGTTCTACCATTGAAAATGCTCGTTTTTATCTTGTTTTTGTCCCACGCGTCGTGAGCGTGGGCCGTCTTAACGGTTTATTCGCTAATCTTGCAGAGCATGTCCCAAAGACAGGGAGGCTCCATGGTTCGGATCGGCGATGACAGGGACAGCACCTATAAGTCGGATAATGTGGTGGGCCTCACCTTCCGTCGGGAGGAAGAGCTGCCTGTAACGATCTGCCGCCCGATTGCGATCCCCTCCGTCCTGATTGTGGAGGATAGCGCCTGTGCGGCGGACGCATACAGCTTGCTGTTGCGGTCCATCGGGGCGCGAGTGCGATGGGCGGACAGTTTGAGTTCCGCAAACCGGCACCTGCGCAGCTTCGCCCCGGATACCGTTCTGGTCGATCCGGGATTGCCCGATGGAAATGGTTTGCGTCTGATCCGGCGGTTGTGGCTGATGGGTGCCACCCGTCCACGCCTGATTGTCGTATCAGGTGACGACGAGATCGCGCGCGATTCCCTGGCCGCTGGCGCGGATCACTTCCTGGAAAAACCCCTGAGCGCCGCCACGTTCCTGTCTGAAATCCTCACGCAGGCGGGACGGGACGCACCGTCACTTCAGAGCCAGATGCCGATGGCGTCGTCTGCCTTGCTGCGACGTGATCTGCAAGAAGCACGAATTCACATCCTGAAGGCCGTATTGTCAGGGCGCGAGGGGCAGTTGCTGTATCCCCTGCAATTCCTGCGCTCATTGGCGCGGGACGGTGGTTTGACTCAGCTGTCGCAGCTTCTGGACAGATTCCAATCAGGCGTCGATAGCGCACGGGATCTGGCCATGGGGCTTGCAGATATGATAGACGGGATGGACGACGAAAACCTGACGGCAAGGCAAGTTTAGCCGGGTTTTGGCGCTGCGTCAGGGCCACGGATCAGCTCTGTCATCATGGAACAGGGCAATCTGTGCTGGCCATACGGGCAAAAATGATGTTGAACGCGCGCGATAGTTTCCCGCACCGATAGGATATCCGAATGGACCTTCGCAACATCGCGATCATCGCGCACGTGGACCACGGCAAGACGACGCTCGTCGATGAGCTGCTCAAGCAGTCCGGCTCCTTCCGCGAAAATCAGGCCGTCGCAGAGCGCGCGATGGACAGCAACGATCTGGAACGTGAGCGGGGGATTACCATCCTCGCCAAGGCGACCAGCGTCGAATGGAACGGCATCCGCATCAACATCGTGGACACGCCCGGTCACGCCGATTTCGGTGGTGAGGTGGAGCGTATCCTTTCGATGGTTGACGGCGTCGTGCTGCTGGTTGACGCCGCCGAGGGGCCGATGCCCCAGACGAAATTCGTAACCTCCAAGGCGCTGGCGCTGGGCCTGCGCCCCATCGTCGTTCTCAACAAGGTGGATAAGCCTGACGCGGAACCCGACCGAGCGCTGGATGAGGTGTTCGACCTGTTCGCGAACCTGGACGCGGATGAGCATCAGCTTGATTTCCCCGTTCTCTACGCCTCCGGCCGCAATGGCTGGGCGGACGATACGCTTGAGGGGGATCGCAAGAATCTGGACGCGCTCTACAAGATGGTCGTCAGCCACGTGCCGGCCCCCGCGCAGATCGCGCGTCGGGAGGAGCCGTTCACCATGCTGGCCACCACCCTGGGCGGCGATCCGTTTCTGGGCCGCATCCTCACCGGTCGCGTTGAAAGCGGCACCCTGCGCGCCGGCACCCAGATCAAGGTGTTGAGCCGTGACGGCAAGGAGTTGGAGCGGTTCCGCGCCACCAAGATCCTCGCCTTCCGCGGTTTGGGTCAACAGCCCATCGACGTGGCCGAGGCGGGGGACATCGTCTCGATCGCCGGGATGAGCAAGTCGACCGTGGCTGATACGCTCTGCGACATGTCGGTGAATGAGGCGATCCCGGCGCAGCCGATCGATCCGCCGACCATCACCGTTACCTTTGGCATCAACGACAGCCCGCTGGCCGGTCAGGACGGTGACAAGGTGCAGTCCCGCGTGATCCGCGATCGCCTGATGAAGGAAGCCGAATCAAACGTCGCGATCAAGGTGACCGACACTCCCGGAGGGGAGGCGTTCGAGGTGGCCGGTCGTGGCGAACTTCAGATGGGTGTCCTGATCGAGAACATGCGCCGCGAGGGCTTCGAACTCTCCGTGTCCCGCCCGCAGGTTCTGTTCCGTGAGGAAGACGGCAAGCGCATGGAGCCGATTGAGGAAGTCACCGTCGATGTGGACGAGGAATATTCCGGTGTCGTCGTCGAAAAGTTGAGCCAGCGTAAGGGCGAGTTGCAGGAAATGCGCACCGCCGGCGGTGGCAAGACACGGATCGTGGCGACTGTGCCTTCGCGCGGTCTGATCGGCTATCATGGTGAGTTTCTGACCGATACCCGGGGCACCGGCGTTCTGAACCGCGTGTTCCATTCATGGGCCGAGTACAAGGGCGCAATCCAAGGGCGGCGTCAGGGGGTTCTGATCTCGATGGAGACGGGCACCAGCGTTCCCTACGCGATTTTCAACCTGGAGGATCGTGGCAAGTTCTTCATCGGCGCGGGTGAGAAGGTCTATCAGGGCATGATCCTGGGGGAGCATAGCCGTGACAACGATTTGGAAGTGAACCCCCTCAAGGGCAAGAAACTCAGCAACGTGCGCGCCTCCGGCAAGGACGATGCCGTGGTTCTGACCACACCGCTGCGGATGAGTCTGGAGGAGGCCATTGCCTATATCGACAATGACGAACTGGTCGAAGTCACCCCCGGTTCCATCCGCCTGCGCAAGCGGTATCTGGATCCGAACGAGCGCAAGCGCCAGTCGCGCGCGGCGGGGTGAACCCCTCTTGCATCGTACGGAAACGGGCCTGCCATACGCGGGCCCGTTTCATTTTTGACCTTTAGGATCGACGTTATCCGAAGCCGGTAGTTCGCTGAGGTACACTACTACTCGCGGCAAAATTGCATAGGGTGATTGAAATAGGTAGGCCGCGCCAATATTCGCATTTTGCAATAAACTTCTGGTTGTGTGCAAAATGCAATGCAAAATGCAAAATGCCCTGTATGCGATTGTGGCAAGAACATGTTGCAGCCTTAGGATGCAGGCTTACGTTCACCATGCTGAAAATTTTTTCCGTTCCAGTCCCGCACCTCATCTGCCTGATTTCGCCTCAATTCAAAGCTGGCACAGTTCTTGCATATATACCTGAGAGTTTAGGGGCCAGAGCAAGTGGAGCGTGGTATGAAGCATCCTGTAGATGTGCATGTAGGCAAACGTATTCGTCACCGTCGTTGGATGGTGGGAATGACCCAGCAGCAACTTGGCGATCTGGTGGGAATCAAGTTTCAGCAAATCCAGAAATACGAGACCGGAATGAACCGGGTCAGTGCCTCGCGTCTGTGGGACATCGCCCACGCCATGAAAGTGTCGATCGGCTTTTTCTTCGAGGGTCTGGATGCTGACGTGCGCGATGCGGCAATGGCCGATATCGACGCGCCGAAGGAAAAGGGCGATCTGATGGTGGATCGTGAGGCGCAGGAGCTGGTGCGCTCGTATTACTCCATCCCCGAGGAGCAGCGCCGCCGCCTGTTCGACCTTGCGCGGGTGTTGAGCGACGTCGCGTGAGCGGCGCAGCGGCGCGGCAGTCGGCTTGACCCATGGGGAGCGATATGGAATCTCCGGGCGGTGCCGGGCCGGCACGGCCCCCTGCGGGAGATATCCATGACCGACAGCACCACCCGGACGCTCGATCCTGAACTGGAGGCGGAGCTGAGAGGGGTCGCTCACACATTGGCCGATGCGGCCCGCAGCGCGATCCTTCCCTATTTCAGGAACCGCGATCTGTGTGCCGACAACAAGGAGCCCGCTGGCTTCGATCCCGTGACGGATGCGGACCGGGCGGCGGAGCGGGCAATGCGCAGGGTACTGTCGGATTTGCGCCCCGAAGACGGGATCGAGGGGGAGGAGGAAGGCACCACACCTTCGAAAAGCGGCCTGACCTGGGTGCTGGACCCGATCGACGGGACCCGCGCCTTTCTGGCCGGGGCGGCGACCTGGGGCGTCCTGATTGCAGTCAATGCCGGCGGTGCGCCGCTGTTCGGCATCGTGGATCAGCCCTACATGGACGAGCGCTTCGTCGGAGGTTTCGGCCGGGCGGAGCTGCATCGTGGCGGGTTTGTCGGGCCGCTGAGGACCCGTGCCGCACGCGGTCTGGATGAGGCGATCCTGCTGACGACCTTTCCGGAAATCGGCCACTCGGATGAGCGTGCCGCCTTTGACCGGGTGCGCGATCAGGTGCGGCTGACGCGCTATGGTCTGGATTGCTACGGTTATGCCCTGCTGGCCCTGGGCGGGGTCGATCTGGTGATCGAGGCCGGGCTGAATTCCTATGACATTCAGGGACCGATGGCCGTGGTTGCCGCTGCGGGAGGGATCGTCACCGACTGGCAGGGCGGCCCCGTGCATCGCGGCGGGCAAGTCATCGCCGCCGCGAATACCGAGGTTCATGCCGCAGCGATGCAATTGTTGCGCGGTTAGAGGGTCGCCTCCACCTTGGCGATGTGACGGGAGATTGCATCCCAGAAGGGATCGCGCAGTTCGGGACGCTCCATCCACAATTCATGCTTTGCCCCCTCGACATTGACGAAGGTCGCGCGGCGCATCCGCTCCAACTGGCTGACCACGGCGGAATAGCTGACAACCGTGTCGCCGGTGCCGCATCCGGCGAGGATTGGCAGCTCCGGCAGGTCGGTGTCGAACAGGGCGTCCATCTCATCGAACGCGGCGGCCAGCCAGCCGACGGAGGGGGGGCCCAGTGCCAGATCCGGAATTTCCTCGATCAGCATTTGCATCCGGCGATATTGCTCGGGATCGGTGGTCAGCGGGTTGCCCTTGTAACCGCGCAGGGCGACATGCTCCGCCCCGCGTGCACCGGGGGCGAAATTTTCCCCCTGACCGAATATGCGCAAGGTGCGCAGAATGAACGGCGCGAAGAATCCCTGTAGTGCAGGCAGATGCAAACCCCACATCGGGGCGGAAAAACTGGCGGAGGCCGCAGGAAGCCCCTCGATCAGCGCCCGCAATCCGATCGCGCCGCCCATGGAATGCGCGAACATGTGCAGAGGGCGGGGCATGTCCGCGACTGCCGACAGCAAGCTGGCGACATCATGCTGGTATTCCCAGAAATGTTTGACGTGGCCCAGCTCGGTCGTGTCGTTGATCCGGGTGGACAGGCCCTGACCGCGCCAGTCGATACAGGCAACGCTGAAGCCCATTCCGATCAGATGCGCAATCACCTGCGCGTATTTTTCGATGTATTCCGTGCGGCCGGGCAGAATCAGCGCGGTGCCGCGAGTGCCACCTGACCATGTGGCGATACGCACCCGTATCCCGTCGCTGGTCCGGTGAAAGGTCGCGGTGCCCCCCGCAGGGGCACCGGACAGATCCGAATGCAGGGGGGCAGGCTCAGCCAAGGACCGAACCCAGCTTCATGGCGAGGCCCATATCGCCCTCGATCTTGAGCTTGCCACCCATGAAGGCGGAGGTCGGGTTCAGTTCGCCCGACAGGATGTCCTGAAAGGTGTCGGCATCCGCGATCAGGGTGCAGTCGGCATCGGAATCGTCTTCCTTGACGCCGCTTTCGTCGATGCGCACCGCGCCTTCGTCCTCGATCACGAACTTGATCGAACCGTCGTCGAACCCGTCGCCGATTTTCTCACGCAGGGCGGTGACGGCCATGTCCACGATTGTACTCATGTCGTTATCCTTGATCTGGCGCGAGGCAGGCCTCGCAATTGAAAATATCGGTGTTACCTTAACGTTCATGAGACAGGTATCAATCGCTCTGACAAGCCTTGCCGTGGCGTTATCACTGGCCCTGCCGGGGATGGCGCAGGACCGGACCCTGTCGGATCTGATGGGGCAACTGGCGCAACCCGACGCCCGTGATGTGCCCGGAATTCAGGCCGAAATTCAGCGACGCTGGTCGCGATCGGGATCCCCTGCGGTGGATTTCCTGCTGAAACGGGGGGAGGACGCGCTGGCGCAGAATGACCTGTTGCGCGCGGTCGAGCATTTCAGTGCCGCGATAGATCACGCCCCAGATTTCGCGGAGGCGTGGAACGGGCGGGCAACGGCCTATTTCCTGCAAGGCGAATATGGGTTGAGCGTCGCGGACATTCGCGTGACATTGGCCCTGAACCCGCAGCATTACGGGGCGATGACCGGCCTGGGCCTGATATTGGAAGAGATCGGAGACTACCCTCGGGCACTGGCCGCATTTCGCATGGCCGATGCGCTGAATCCGCACCAGCCTGCGGTGACTGACGCGTTGGACCGCCTGGGCCGCATGCTCAGCGCCGACGCCTGACCCTTTCTAAGACCGGACCTTCATGACTCGCGACCGCACCGTTACGGCTGTACTCGGCCCCACGAACACTGGGAAAACGCACTACGCCATCGAGCGTATGCTTGGCCATCGCAACGGCATCATGGGCTTTCCGCTGCGCCTGCTGGCGCGTGAGGTCTATGACCGCATCGTTGCAGTGCGCGGCCCGTCGGTCGTGGCGCTGCTGACGGGGGAGGAGCGGATCGTGCCGCCGCGCGCGACCTACTGGATCTGTACGGTCGAGGCGATGCCGCCGATGGCGCTGGACTTTCTGGCCGTGGATGAGATCCAGCTATGCGCCGACCCGGACCGCGGTTACGTCTTTACCGACCGGCTGCTGAACGCGCGTGGATTGCATGAGACGTTGTTTCTGGGTGCGGACACGATGCGGTCGCGGATTTCCAACCTGATCCCCGAGGCGCGGTTCATCCGGCGTGAGCGGTTGTCGAAACTGACATATACTGGTGGCAAGAAGACCAGCCGCATGCCCGCACGATCCGCTATCGTGGGGTTCTCGGTCGATGGCGTCTATGCGATGGCGGAACTGCTGCGCCGGCAAAAGGGTGGCGCGGCGGTGGTGATGGGCGCGCTCAGCCCTCGGACGCGAAATGCCCAAGTGGAGTTGTACCAGAACGGCGATGTGGATCATCTGGTGGCGACCGATGCCATCGGGATGGGTCTGAACCTCGACATCAACCACGTGGCCTTTGCTGGTACGGCCAAGTTCGACGGGCGGCGTTTTCGACATCTGATGCCCAACGAGTTGGCGCAGATCGCGGGCCGGGCAGGGCGCTATACCAATGACGGCACCTTCGGCACGACCGGTGAGGCGGAGCCGCTGGACCCCGACATGGCCGAGGCGATCGAGGAACACCGCTTCGCCCCCATCAAGAAACTGCAATGGCGCAACTCTCGGCTGGAATTTGGCACGGTGGAGGCGCTGCTGCGCTCGCTTGAGGTGCCGCCCGAACATCCCGACTTGCAGCGCGCGCGCGAGGCGGACGATCTGCTGGCGCTGCGCACACTGTGGGCCTTGCCCGAGATGCACGACAAGGTGCGTCAGGGCCCCGAGGTGCGCATGTTGTGGGATGTCTGCCAGGTGCCGGATTTTCGCAAGGTCGCGGCGGCGGAACATGCCAGCCTGCTCAGCCGGATCCACGGGTTCCTGCTGGACGGTGGCACGATTCCCGACGATTGGCTGGCGCACAGGGTCAAACGCATCGACAAGGTGCACGGTGACATCGACGCGATCAGCAAAAGACTGGCTTTCGTGCGCACATGGACCTATGTGGCGCAACGCAAGGGATGGTTGAGTGATCCCGAGCATTGGCGTGGGGAAACCCGTGCGGTAGAAGACAGATTGTCGGATGCGCTGCACGCGGCCCTGACACAACGATTCGTCGATCGGCGCACATCCGTGCTCATGCGCCGGTTGAAACAGAAGGAGGGCCTCGTGGCCGACGTGAACGACAAAGGTGAAGTGTCAGTGGAGGGCCAGTTCGTAGGCCGTCTTTCGGGCTTCCGCTTCCAGCTAGATCCCACCGCCACCGCCGAGGAGGCGAAGACGTTGCGATCCGCAGCTCTGGCGGCGTTGCAACCGCAATACAACCTGTCCTCCGACAAGTTTTATAACGCGCCCGACAAGGAAATCGACGTCACCGAACAGGGCGGCCTGATGTGGGGCGAACATGCCGTCGGCAAGATGTGCAAGGGGGCGGACATATTGTCGCCCCAGATCGAGGTCTTCGTCGATGACGAGGCAGGACCCGACGTGGCCGAAAAGGTCAAACGTCGTCTTGGCCACTGGCTGGACCGCAAGATCGCGGCGCTGTTCGAACCGCTGATCGCATTGCGCGACGATGAGGCGATGACCGGTCTGGCGAAGGGCATCGCGTTCCGCATTGTTGAGAATATGGGCGTGCTGCCGCGCGGTGAAGTTGCTCAGGACGTCAAGTCGCTGGAGCAGGACGCACGCGGAATGCTGCGCAAGCATGGCGTGCGCTTCGGTCAGTTCACCCTGTTCCAGCCGTTGCTGCTCAAACCTGCGCCGACCCGGCTGCGACTGGTGTTGTGGAGCTTGGCCCAAGGGCTCGATGAATTCCCCGAGGCACCGCCCCCCGGTCTGGTCACGGTGCCTGCTGTCAAGGATGCTCCGCACGGTTACTACCCGATGGCCGGATACCGTCTGGCTGGTGAGCGGGCGATCCGCATCGACATGCTGGAGCGTCTGGCCGACATGATCCGCGGTCAGGACACGCGCGGCGGGTTCGAGGCGAACCCGGACATGCTGTCGATCACCGGTCTGACGCTGGATCAGTTCGCCGATCTGATGAGCGGTCTGGGATACAAGGCCGAGAAGGGTGAGCGGGCAAAGGTCAAGCCGGCTGCCGCTGCGGCCACGCCGAAAACTGACGAAGCGACCACCGCAGAATCTACCTCCACCGAATCCGCTCCTGCCGAACCGACCCCCGCTGAGCCGACCCCTGCCGAACCTGTGGCAGATGATAAGCCCGCCGACGCGCTGGATATCACGGCCGAGGTCGTGGTCGAGCCTGCGACGGAATCGGCGGAGCAGGTCGCGGATGCGATCCCGCCGGACGCGGCCCCGGCCTCCGCCGAAATAGCCGAGGAAACTCCCGCGCCAGAAGCCGTGGCCGATACACCGGCGCAGGCCAAGCCCGAGGAGCAGGAGGTGTTTTACACCTTCACCTGGGCGCCGAAAGCGCGCGGCAACCGCAATTCTGGTCCCCGCCGCGATGCGTCCGACGCAGGCGGTGAAAAATCCGGCGGTCGTCCGCAGGGCAAGGGCGGCAAGGGCCGTGGGCGCAAGCCTGACAGCAAGGGCGGCAAGCCGGGTGAAAAGGGGCGCGGCAACAAGCCTCAGACCCACAGCGCCCGCCCGCAGCGCAGCGAAAAGCCTATTGATCCCGACAATCCCTTTGCGGCGCTGATGGCCCTGAAGGACAAGAAGTGATCCACTGATGCGGCCTGTTACAGTCCTCTATACCGGGGGCACCATCGGCATGAGGCCGGGGCCGGATGGCCTCGGTCCGGATGCCGCGTTCGAGGGGGCCTTTCGCGCCGCCGTGACGGCGCGCGATTTCCACTGGCTCGAAACACCGCATTTGCTGGATTCCAGCGCGATGGGGCCGCAGGATTGGCAGACGATCGCGGACCTTTCGTGTGATATTTCAGGTGGGCTGGTGATCCTGCACGGCACCGATACGATGGCCTACACGGCAGCGGCTCTGTCGTTCCTGCTGCACGATCTGGGCGCGCCGGTGGTGCTGACCGGCGCTCAGATTCCGATGCAATCCGAGGGTAGCGACGCGGCGGCGAACGCGGAACTGGCTTTGGATGTGGCGGCGCGAAGCCCCCGAGCAGAGGTGATGATTGCCTTTGGTGGAGCCTTGCTGCGCGGCAATCGGGCGGTCAAATGTCATGCGCAGAACCCAGAGGCCTTCTGTTCGCCGAACTTCCCGGCGCTGAACGGGGCCGAGTCTGTGCAGTTCGCGCATCCGTTCACCGGACGTCAGATCTCACCTGTCGGCGTGCTAAAGCTTTATCCCGGCATCGGGGCCGAGGCTCTGGGCGGCTTTGCTCATCTGCCCGGTCTGGTGGTGGAAGCCTTCGGCTCCGGCAATATGCCGGGGGAGGGGACATCGTTTCATGCGGGGCTGATGCTCGCGCGCAGACGTGGACAGGAAATCGTCGTCGTCACGCAGACCGGCGGAGGTCAGGTCGCCGCCCGCACCTATGCGGCGGGTGCGAGTGTGGCGCAGCTGGGCCTGATCCCCGGTGGCGATCTGACCACGCCTGCCGCCGTGACGAAGCTGGGCTGGTTGTTGGCACAGGGCTTGCGCGGGAATGACCTGGCCGATGCCATGGCGCGGCCTGTCGCAGGGGAAATGTCGTGATGGGAGAGACGTTGCGCATCGACAAGTGGCTGTGGCAGGCCCGTTTTTTCAAGACACGGACCCTCGCCGCCAAGGTGGTGCAGACCTCCGGGTGTCGGGTGAACGGAACACGGGTGTCCAAGCCGGCCTCCCCCGTTCGGGTGGGCGATGTCGTGACCTTCGCCAAGGACGAGCATATCCGCAGGATACAGGTGGAGGTGCTGGGTGAGCGGCGCGGACCCGCACCTGAGGCACAAACGCTTTATACCGATCTGGATCCGCCCCAACCGCGCGAACGTTCCGCAGCGCCCGAACGGGTGGGTGGGCGCCCGACCAAGCGGGACCGCCGTGCGACCGATGCGCTTTTGTCCCAGGACCCGGACAGTTGAACCGGCGAGACCTTGCACCATCGCGGAACGGGGGCTAAATCGGGCCGAACGACGCTTGAAATCCCGCTGCCTCGAGGACAATCCGACAATGACCTATGTCGTCACCGACAACTGCATCGCCTGCAAGTATACCGATTGCGTGGAGGTCTGCCCCGTTGATTGTTTCTACGAGGGTGAGAACATGCTGGTGATCCATCCCGACGAATGCATCGATTGCGGCGTGTGCGAACCGGAATGCCCGGCCGACGCGATCCGCCCGGATACCGAGCCGGACATGGAAAGCTGGGTCGAATTCAATCGAAAATACTCCGAGGCGTGGCCCGTCATCATCACCAAGAAGGACCAGTTGCCCGAAGCAGAGGAACTGGACGGCACGGCCAACAAGCTGGAAACCCACTTCTCCGAGGCGCCGGGGGAGGGGGGCTGAGCGATTCGCTGCTCGGCCCCGTCATAGGGTCTTGTGCGGTTTGAATCGTTATCGTAACGTCAATTTTCAACTTCAGGTTGCATGATGCGCGCTTTTTAAGGGTGCGACGCAGCATCTGCATTGTCGAGGCGTGCGTGCAAATTGAAATTGCACGTCACGTGTGCTATATAATCTTCATATATGTGGTGAGCGTTCGATCCCGTCGGGGGCGAGGGCGGCGCAGTCTCGATCAGGATGTCTTGAGCCGGGTGTACGGAGGCAATTGCCGTGCGCTGGGTTTTTGATCGCCTTTGTGGACCCACACTCAATGCAAGGGATACAAATATGACCAAGGCGAAGACGGGCAACGAATTTCGACCCAACGATTTCATCGTATATCCGGCGCATGGCGTCGGGCGCATCACCGCTGTAGAAGAGCAGGAAATCGCAGGCATCTCAATGGAGCTGTTTGTCATTTCCTTCGAAAAGGACAAGATGACATTGCGCGTCCCGACGGCGAAGGCGACTTCGGTGGGAATGCGGTCGCTGTCCTCGCCCGATATCGTCGAAAAGGCGTTGGATACGCTCAAGGGCCGCGCCCGAGTCAAAAAGGCGATGTGGTCGCGTCGTGCGCAGGAATACGAGCAGAAGATCAACTCCGGCGATCTGATTTCCATCGCGGAAGTCGTGCGCGACCTGCACCGCAACGATGATCAGCGTGAGCAATCCTATTCCGAGCGTCAGCTGTATGAGGCGGCGCTGGAACGTCTGACACGCGAAGTCGCGGCTGTGGACGGGGTCGAGGAAGCCTCCGCCCAGTCCAAGATCGACGCGGTGCTGGAGGCACGGGCCGCAGCGGCCTGAGGCCTCACCGCTCCACGATGAATAGAAATGTTTGAGGCCGTCCGCATCGGGCGGCCTCAGTCGTATCGTCCTCCGATCTGGAAGATCAGGAATACACCACGCTCAATACCAGCAGACAGCCGATTTCGGCCAGTTGCTGCACGCCGCCCAGAACGTCACCGGTCTGCCCACCGATCTTTCGCAGGGCCAGTATGATGAGGGGCAGGGGCAGAAGCACGATTGCGATCAGGCTGGCCGGGGCGATCAGCAGAACCGCGATCAATGTCAGTCCGGTGCCGATCGCAACCGTCACCCCCCTCGGCTGACCGGTGGAGGCGGACAGGCCTTCGCTTCGGGCGAGCGGCATCCATGCCATCACCGCCAGCATCACCGCGCGCGAGGCCGCCCCGCTCAGCATCATCGCCACGAGCAGCCCCGCCCCATCGAACAGGGCGAGGCTTTGCCAGCGCAAACCGAGCGCGAGCAAAAGCGCCACCACGCCAAACGCGCCGACGCGGCTGTCCTTCATGATGTCCAATGCACGGGACTTGTCGCGACCGCCGCCCAGACCATCGGCGCAATCGGCCAGCCCGTCCTCATGCAACGCGCCGGTCATCAGCACCAGAACGGCCAGCGCAAGGCCTGCGGACAGTGTCGGGGACAAGCCGATCCACATCGCAGCCCATCCCACCGCGCCCGCCACTGCGCCAAGGATCGCGCCGACCAGGGGCCACGCCCATCCGGCCCGCGCGCCTCGCAGACCCGCGCGGGCATGATCGACCGGGACCGGCAGGCGTGTCAGCAGGCTGAAGGCGACGGGAATGTCGTGCACTTCGATTGCGGGGGGCGTTTCGTTCATGGCGGTCCTGACGGCGCGTAGGGGGTTACGTGGGCGTAGCCGCGCCGTTATGCCTTGCCTGACGCTGCCAGCCAAGGATATTGCCGATGACCGCGACCCTCCCCGATATTTCCGCCCGGATCGCACAGCGCCCTGACGTCGATATGGTTGCACGCACCGCAGCGCGGGCGCGAAACGAGATGTTGACCAAGCCGCCCGGCGCGCTGGGGCGGCTGGAGGATCTGGCGATCTGGTATGCCGGATGGCGCGGGCACGCGGCGCCGCGTGTCTTGACCCCTCAGGTCATCGTCTTTGCCGGCAATCATGGCATCACGGGACAGGGGGTTTCTGCTTTTCCGGCCGAGGTTACCGCGCAGATGGTCGCGAATTTTCAGCAGGGCGGCGCTGCGATCAACCAGTTGGCAAGGGATGCGGCGGCGCGAATGGATGTTCACGCACTCGAACTCGACCGCCCCACGCAGGACTTCACCCAAGACCCGGCGATGAGCGCACAGGACTGCACCGCCGCCTTCGATACCGGGTGGAACGCCGTGGACGTCACCACGGATCTGCTGGTTGTGGGTGAGATGGGGATCGGCAACACCACCTCCGCCGCGGCGATTGCGGCGGCGCTGCTGGGTGGTTCAGGCGCGGATTGGGTGGGACGCGGCACGGGTGTGGACGATGACGGGCTGGCGCGAAAGGCCGAGGTTGTCGATCGCGGCCTTGCCGCAAACCCGTCGCGCGATCCGCTGGCGGTGCTCGCGGCACTGGGCGGGCGGGAAATCGCGGCTATGGCGGGGGCCATCGCACGGGCCCGCAGCTTGCGCATTCCCGTCGTGCTGGACGGTTTTATCTGTTCCACCGCCGCACTGGTGCTGCACAGGGTCGATTCCGACGCGGTGGCGCATTGCGTGGCCGGGCATCTGTCGGCGGAGGGGGCGCATGCACGTCTGCTGGACGCGATGGGTCTGGAGCCGCTGCTGGATCTGGGATTGCGATTGGGCGAGGGGTCTGGTGCCGCTCTTGCCATTCACATCGTCCGCGCCGCCTTGGCCTGCCATTCGGGCATGGCCACCTTTGATGAGGCGGGGGTCGCAGACGGCTAGCATGTGGGCTAGAATGTCGGCTAGAACATCGTGCCGAATGCCTTTCGCGCCAACAGTGCCGCATCCAGCGCGCGGGCATAGGTGCGGGGCGCGCGCAAGGGCTGCGGTGCGCTCAGCGGCAGGGCACAGGAACCCGTCCCGGTCAGCAGCCGCGCCAGCCCCATGCCGAACGCCGTGCCCGGCGCGATGCCACGCCCGTTATATCCAAACGGGGCGAAAACGTCTCGATCCAGTTGCACGATTCTGGGCAGCTTATCCGGGGTCGTTCCAATCGTGCCGTGCCACGCGCTCTGCCATTCAACGGGGCCGAGATCGGGCAGCAGGCGCGCAAGGGTCCGGCTCGCCCAACGTTCGCTGAGCCGCGCGGTCTCCACGAGCCGCCCCATGGAGCCGAGGATGATCCGCCCGGCCTGATCGCGCCGCAGAGAGATCATGATCGTGCCGCAGTTCCAGATGCCCTCGCCAGCGGGCAGGATATGGGCGGCGCGGTCCCCCAGTGGCTGGCTCGCAAGCTGGAAATAGTCGATCCGGCTTTGACAGCGGTCGAGACGGGGCCACAGGTCGCCGGTCTGTGCATTGGTCGCGATCACGATGCGTCGGGCGTCCAGACTGCCCTGCGCGGTATGCAGATGCCAGCTGCCGTCGGGATCGCGCGTGATTGCCCGCACCCGACTGTGGTTGGAGATCATCGCCCCCGCGCCGAGCGCCGCCCGCGCCAGCCCCCGCGCATAGCCCAGCGGCTGCACCGTTCCTGCCCGTCCATCGAACAGACCGCCGATGAAGGAGGCGCTTCCCGTGCGTTCCGCGGTTTGCTGCGCATCCAGAAGTGTTACCGGCGCGCCGAGTTCCTGCCACATTTCCGCCCGTTCGCGCAGGTCGGCGCATTGGCGGGGCGTTTGCGCGACGTGGATCGTGCCCGCGCGCGTCGCCTCGCACTGTATTTGATGGCGTTCTATCAGATCGAACACGAGACGCGGCGCCTGGCCCAGTTCCTCAACCAACCTGCCCCCGATCTGCGCACCCAGGCGTGCCCGGATTTTCTGCGGCGACAGCCACAGCCCGGCATTGACCAGCCCGACATTGCGACCCGAGGCACCCGAGCCGATGGCTGATGCCTCCAGCAAATGCACGTCGCATCCTGCCTCCGCCAGATGCAGCGCCGTGGACAGGCCGGTGAATCCTCCGCCGATCACCGCCACGTCGGTGGTGACGTCGCCCATCAGTGGAGTGCTGTCCACATGCTCGGCGCAGGTGTCGCGCCACAGGCCCGGTGGTTCGATCATCTCGTCCCCATCAAATTCGCCGCGAACCGATGACAAATCCTGACCGATAGGCTTTTGTGCGTCCAGAGGTGAGGGCGGGAAATGAGCGATATCGATCTGATCATATTCGATTGCGACGGTGTGCTGATCGACAGCGAAGGGTTGAGCGCGCGTGTGCTGATCCGGGTTCTGGCCGATCTGGGGGTTGATGTGGACATGGATTATTTCTGCGCGAATTTCGTCGGGCGCAGTTTTCCGACCGTGGCCCGTGATATCCGCGAGAACTGGCATGTCGCGCTGCCTGAGGGATTCGAGCAAAGTTATCGTGATGAACTGCTGGATGTGTTTGAGCGTGAATTGCAACCAACACCCGGACTGGTTGGAATGTTGGACAGCTTGCAGACCCCTTGTTGCGTCGCCACCAGCAGCAGCCCGGAGCGGGTTTCGCACTCGCTTCGCATCGCGAAGCTGAGCGGGCGGTTCGGGGCGGATATCTTTACCGCCTCCGAGATCAGGCGCGGCAAGCCGGCGCCGGATCTGTTCCTGCATGCCGCCGGCAGGATGGGGGTCGATCCCGCACGCTGTCTGGTTATCGAGGACAGCATTCCGGGGGTCGCAGCGGCGCTGGCAGCACAAATGCGCGTCTTGCGTTATACCGGGGGGGAGCATCTGAAGGGGCGGATTTTGAAGCATCCCCACACTGTGCCGACCTTTGACAACTGGTCCGACCTGCGCTTACTGGCGCCACAACTCACAATGGGAGGCTATGCGCATGGTGGTCAGGGATGATAGCGGCAAACTGGACGACGCCGCCCGGGCTGGCTGGTTGTACTATGTCGCAGGCAATACTCAGGATGAGATTGCACGAAAGCTTGGCGTATCGCGCCAGTCGGCGCAGCGGCTTGTCTCAACAGCGGTAAGCGAAAAATTGGTGAAGGTCCGGCTGGACCATCCCATCGCCCGCTGCATGGAATTGAGCCGGGCGCTGACCACCAGGTTCGGGCTTCGTTTCGCTGAAATCGTCCCCAGTGACCCGGATGCACCGGGCCTGATTACCGGCGTCGCGATTGCGGGCGCGGTAGAGATGGAGCGTCATCTGAAGGCAAAGGAACCCAAGATCCTGGCGCTGGGAACCGGTCGCACCCTGCGGGCCTGTCTGGAACATCTGCCAGCGATGAGCTGCCCGCATCACCGCATCGTCTCGCGCCTCGGCAACATGATGTCGGATGGGTCCGCGACCCCTTACAATGTGGTCGTTCGGCTGGCGGAACGGGTGGATGCGCGCCATTACCCCATGCCCTTGCCCGTGCTGGCCCGCAGCGTGGAGGAACGGAAAATCCTGCACTCGCAGGAGCCGGTCCACAATACGCTGGAACTGTGCAAGCAGGCTGACGTGACTTTCGTGGGTGTCGGACAGATCGACATGGACGCCCCGCTGGTCGTGGATGGTTTCATGACACGGCAGGAGGTCGCCGCCCTGTCCGCCGCCGATGTCGTGGGGGAGATTACAAGCTGGGTGTTCAACCGCGAGGGCCATGTGGTGACCGGCGGTTTCAATGATCGCGTCGCCTCTGCTCCGTTGGACAAGAACCCCGAGGAACTGGTCGTCGGCATCGCGAACGGGCCTGCAAAAGTCTCTGCAATCGCGGCGGCACTGCGCGGCAATCTGATCAACGCGTTGATCACGGATGAGAGCACGGCCGAAGCGATTCTGATTGAATCGTAATTATCTCTTTTAATTTCAATGATTTGCGCTCTGGACTCACCCTCCCGTGAAGGCGTATTGACTCGAATCACTTCTTTTGTGAGTATTTGCCCACTGTATAAGCATTTGCCCGGTAAGGGCATTGGGAGGAATGATGAATACGACATTGCGCGCCCTTTTGGGCGCTACGGCCCTGTGCACGGTTGCAAGTGTAGCATCCGCACAAACCCTGACCATCGCGACGGTCAACAACGGCGACATGGTTCGGATGCAGGGTCTGGCAAGTGAATTCGAAGCACAAAACCCCGGCATCGAGCTGGAGTGGGTGACCCTCGAAGAGAACGTTCTGCGTCAGCGCGTCACCACCGACATCGCGACCAATGGCGGTCAGTACGACGTCATGACCATCGGCACCTATGAGGTTCCGATCTGGGGTAAGCAGGGTTGGTTGCTGTCGCTCAACGATCTGCCTGAGGAGTGGGATGCTGACGACCTGCTGCCCGCCATCCGCGACGGTCTGACGGTCGATGGTGAACTGTACGCCGCGCCCTTCTACGGTGAATCCTCGATGGTCATGTACCGCAAGGACCTGATGGAAGAGGCCGGTCTGGAAATGCCCGACGCGCCGACCTGGGACTTCATTCGTGAAGCTGCCGCGGCCATGACCGATCGTGAGAACGAGATCTACGGCATCTGCCTGCGTGGCAAGGCCGGCTGGGGTGAGAACATGGCGTTCCTGACCGCCATGAACAACTCGTTCGGCGGCAAGTGGTTCGACGAGGAGTGGAACGCCCAGTTCGACAGCGAAGCATGGGCCAACACCCTGAACTTCTACATCGACATGATGAACGAATCCGGCCCTCCCGGTGCGTCGAACAATGGCTTCAACGAAAACCTGACTCTGTTCCAGACGGGCAAGTGCGGCATGTGGATCGACGCGACCGTTGCGGCATCCTTCGTGTCCAACCCCGACGACTCGCAGGTTGCCGATCAGGTCGGCTACGCGCTGGCACCCGATAACGGTCTGGGCCGTCGCGGAAACTGGCTGTGGGCGTGGTCCCTGGCAATCCCCGCAGGCACGGATTCGCCTGAGGCAGCCAAGGCGTTCGTGCAGTGGGCGACCTCCAAGGAGTACACCGCTCTCGTGGCCGAAAACGAAGGCTGGGCGAACGTTCCTCCGGGCACGCGCACCTCGCTCTACGAGAACGAGAACTATGCAGACATTCCGTTTGCACAGATGACGCTGGACAGCATCAACTCCGCTGATCCGACCAACCCGAGCGTGGATCCGGTCCCCTATACCGGCGTTCAGTTCGTTGCCATCCCTGAATTCCAGGGCATCGCGACTGCGGTCGGCCAGCAGTTCTCCGCCGCGCTTGCCGGCCAGACCAGCGTTGAGGACGCTCTTGCCAACGCGCAGGAGCTGACCACCAACGAAATGGAAGACGCAGGCTACTGAGCCTTCGATTCCACCGCGCGGAGCGGGCGATTTCCCGACCGCTCCGCGCATTCCTGCTTGAACCGCTGCAAGGTCGTCGGATGGGGGGCGGGCCAATGGTCCCTCATCCGGCAGACTAGGAGTCTATGTCATGTCGACCCAGCATTCCCGCACGGCTGCCCGTTTCATGATCGCGCCCGCAACAGTCCTGTTGCTGGGGTGGATGTTGATACCGCTGTGTATGACGCTCTACTATTCATTCCGACGTTACCGGCTGCTGACGCCGGACCGGACGGGTTGGGTAGGGTTCCGTAACTACGAGAACTTCCTGACAAATCCCGCCTTCATGGACGCGCTGGTCAACACGCTGGTCCTGGTGCTGGGGGTGCTGATCATCACCGTCGTTCTGGGGGTTCTGCTGGCGGTCCTGCTGGACCAGCCGATGTTCGGGCAGGGCATCGTGCGTATTCTGGTCATCGCACCGTTCTTCGTGATGCCGACCGTTTCCGCGCTGGTGTGGAAGAACATGTTCATGAACCCGGTCAACGGCCTGTTTGCCTACGCGGCGAAGGCGGTGGGACTGCAACCTTACGATTTCCTGTCGCAGGCGCCGCTCGCCTCGATCATCGGGATCGTCAGCTGGCAATGGCTGCCCTTCGCGACGCTGATCCTGCTGACCGCGATCCAGTCTCTGGATTCCGAGCAGATGGAAGCGGCCGAGATGGATGGCGCCAGTCCGCTCAGCCGTTTCTGGTTCATCACGCTGCCGCATCTGAGCCGCGCGATCACGGTCGTCATTCTGATCCAGACGATTTTCCTGCTGTCGATCTTCGCCGAAATCCTTGTGACCACGAATGGCGGTCCGGGCACGGCGAGCACAAACCTGACCTACCTCGTCTATGCGGAAAGTCTGCTGAACTATGACGTGGGGGAAGGTTCCGCCGGTGGTGTTGTCGCCATCATCCTTGCCAACATCGTTGCGATCTTCCTGATGCGGATGATCGGCAAGAATCTGGACGCTTGATATGGCACGCGCAGTAACTCAAAAACGCAAACTGATCGCCACGCTGGCGGCCTGGACCATCGGGATGGCGATCTTCTTTCCGATCTTCTGGACCATCCTGACCAGCTTCAAAACCGAGGCGGAGGCGATCTCCGATCCGCCCTCGCTGTTCTGGTTCGACTGGACGCTGGAGAATTACGGCGTCGTGAACGAGCGGTCCAACTATCCGCTGCACTTCATGAACTCGGTCATCATCTCCGTCGGGTCCACGGTTCTGGGTCTGATCATCGCGGTGCCTGCCGCGTGGTCGATGGCCTTCGTTCCGGGAAAGCGGACCAAAGATGTCCTGATGTGGATGCTGTCCACGAAGATGTTGCCGCCGGTCGGCGTGCTGATCCCGATCTACCTGATCAGCCGCAACCTGGGGGTTCTGGACAGCCGGGTGGCGCTGGTGGTGGTGCTGACGCTGATCAACCTGCCGATCATCGTCTGGATGCTCTACACCTACTTCAAGGAGATCCCCGGTGAGATCCTTGAGGCGGCCCGAATGGATGGCGCGACGCTCAAGTCCGAAATCCTCTACGTGCTGACGCCTATGGCGGTGCCGGGGATCGCATCCACCGTGCTGCTCAACATCATCCTGGCCTGGAATGAGGCATTCTGGACGCTGAACCTGACGGCCGCGAAGGCGGCACCGTTGACAGCCTTCATCGCCAGCTATTCCAGCCCGGAGGGTCTGTTCTACGCCAAACTCTCCGCCGCATCGACAATGGCCATCGCGCCGATCCTGATCATGGGTTGGTTCTCTCAGAAACAGCTCGTCCGGGGCCTCACATTCGGAGCCGTAAAGTAATGGGCAATATCACTCTCAACCAGATCACCAAGAAGTTCGGTGAAGTCGAAGTCATCCCGCCGCTGGATCTTCAGATCAACGACGGCGAGTTCGTGGTCTTCGTCGGCCCGTCGGGTTGCGGCAAGTCCACGCTGATGCGCCTGATCGCGGGGTTGGAGGACGTCACCTCCGGCAACATCCAGATCGACGGACGCGACGCGACCGAGACACCCCCGGCCAAGCGTGGCCTGGCCATGGTGTTCCAGTCCTACGCCCTGTACCCGCATATGAGCGTGCGCAAGAACATCGCGTTCCCCCTGCGCATGGCCGGGATGAGCAAGGAGGAGCAGGACGCCAAGGTCGAGGCCGCCGCCAGCGTCCTCAACCTGTCGGCCTATCTGGACCGCCGCCCCGGTCAGTTGTCCGGCGGTCAGCGCCAGCGGGTCGCCATCGGCCGCGCCATCGTGCGTGAGCCTGCGGCCTTCCTGTTCGATGAGCCTTTGTCCAACCTCGACGCCGCCCTGCGTGTCGGAATGCGGATGGAGATCAGCGAGCTGCACAAGAAGCTGGCCACCACGATGATCTACGTGACCCACGATCAGGTTGAGGCCATGACCATGGCGGACAAGATCGTCGTGTTGCAGGCAGGCGTCATCGAGCAGGTCGGCGGGCCGCTGGAACTCTACCACCGGCCGCGCAACACCTTCGTCGCGGGCTTCATCGGTTCGCCCAAGATGAACCTGATCGAAGGCCCCGAGGCTGCCCAGCACAACGCCACCACGATCGGCATCCGGCCCGAGCATATCGGCGTCTCGACCGAGAGCGGCACCTGGAAGGGCCGTGTCGGCGTGTCCGAGCATCTCGGCTCCGATACCTTCCTGCACATTCACGACACGGGTCTGTGTGACCTGATGACGGTGCGTGTCAGCGGTGAGATGAACGTGCACCACGGGGACACGATCTACATGACACCCGAGGCGGACAAACTGCACCGTTTCGGGCCGGACGGGCTGCGTCTGGACTGATGCGTGATACCGGGGCGTCGCGCATGTGACGCCCCCCTTATCGCTTCCATTGCACAAATGAACGCCCTGACAGATCACGTCCATGGCGCAAACCGGATCATTCCATGTCTCAGAAACTTTCCCTGTCCGCGCTGCCCTCATTCCAGGACGATGTGACGGTTCCCTCCTATTCGCGCGACGATCTCAGCGCGGGCATCGTGCATATCGGCATCGGCAACTTTCATCGGGCGCACATGGCCGTCTATCTCGACAAGCTGTTCTCGACCGGGGCGGGGTATGACTGGGCCATCGTCGGGGCGGGCATCAAATCGTTCGATGCGGACAGGCGCAAGATATTGAAATCGCAGGATTGGCTGACCACGGTGGTGGAGCTGGCCCCCGGCAACCTGACCGCGCGCGTCACCGGGGCGATGATCGATTTTTGCGAGATCGACATGGCAGCAATCGTGACGCGCATCACCGATCCGGCGATCCGCATCGTATCGCTGACCATCACCGAGGGCGGCTACTTCGTCGACGCCACGACCGGCGGCTTCGATCTGGGCGCGCCGGCCATTCAGGCCGACATCACCAAGCCCGACAGCCCCGAAACCGTGTTCGGCCTGCTGATCGCCGGATTGAAGGCCCGCCGGGCGCAGGGGACCGCCCCGTTCACCATCCTGTCATGCGACAACCTGCCTGAGAATGGCCACATCACCCGTCAGACCGTGCTGGGTCTGGCCAGCGCGATGGACACCGATCTGGCCGACTGGATCGCGCAAAATGTCGCGTTTCCCAATTCCATGGTCGATTGCATCACGCCCGGAACCTCCGCCCGCGAACGCGCGCTGGTCTCCGAGACGTTCGGCATTGAGGATGACGCCCCCGTCGCGTGTGAGCCGTTCCGCCAGTGGGTGATGGAGGACAACTTCCCACAGGGCCGCCCGCAGCTGGAAACGGTCGGCGTCGAATTCGTCGCTGACGTGGCCCCGTTCGAGACGATGAAACTGCGCATCCTCAATGCCGGTCACGCAGCGCTGGCCTATCCCTCGGCTCTACTGGGGCATGTCTATGTGCATGATGCGATGGCGGATCCGTTGATCCGCGACTGGCTGGTTGCCTTGATGCGGTCCGAGGTGATCCCCGTTCTGGAGCCTATCCCCGGTGTCAGCTTCGAGGGGTATCTGGCGACCTGTGTGCAGCGGTTCTCGAACCCGCTGATCGGGGACACCATCGCCCGGCTGTGTCAGGATGGATCGAACCGTCAGCCGAAATTCGTGCTGCCCACGATTGCGAATGCATTGGGCAAGGGCCTGCCTGTCGATGGTCTGGCGATGGAGCTGGCATTGTGGTGCCGGTACTGCGCGCAGACCGCAAACGCTGATTTCGGCTTCACTCTGGACGATCCGCGCGCCGAGCAGTTGCTGGCAGCGGCCAGCAAGGTGGAGAGCGACCCGTCTGCCTTCCTTGCCATCCACGATGTGTTTGGTGAGATGGGACAGAATGAGACATTGCGGCTGGCATTCGCGAACGCAGTCAAGACATTGGCCGAGAAAGGCCCTGCCGATACCCTGCGCGATTTCGCGGCGGCGCGGTTGGCCTGATCAACCGGGGCGGCGCAACCGCCCCGGTCTGACCTTTTCGAAACTGGTCTGACTTTCTAGAAAAGGGTCTGGCCTTCTAGAAACAATCCAGCAGCAGTGCCCTGGTGTTTTCGGCGGTCATCTTCACCGGATTGCCGCCGACGCTGGGGTCGATCAATGCCGATGCGACCAGCGCGTCGATATCCGGGTTCGCAACGCCCAGATCGGTCAGGGTCGCGGGGATTCCCAGCGAAGCGTTCAGATCCCCGACGAAGGCGTAGAACCCCTCATATCCGCCCTCGATGCCCAGATAGGCCGCAGCCAGTGCCAGCCGATCCTCGATCGCGGCACGGTTGAAGCGCAGCACCGGCTGCATGACGACGGCGTTCGTGGTGCCGTGATGTGTGTGATGCACCGCGCCAATAGGGTGGGACAGGGCGTGGATCGCGCCCAGCCCCTTCTGAAACGCGGTGGCCCCCATCGCGGCGGCGGACATCATGTGGGCGCGCGCCTCGATATCGGTGCCGTCGGCGAAGACCTTGGGCAGGTTCTCCTTGACCAGCCGCATTCCTTCGAGCGCGATGCCCTGGCTCATCGGGTGGTAGTGGGGCGAGCAGAACGCCTCCAGACAATGGGCGAAGGCGTCCATGCCGGTGCCCGCAGTAATCATCGGCGGCATTCCGACCGTCAGTTCCGGGTCGCAGATCACGACGGCGGGCAACAGCTTGGGGTGAAAAATGATCTTCTTTTCATGCGTTTGCGAGTTGGTGATGACGCTGGCGCGCCCGACCTCGGACCCGGTTCCGGCGGTGGTGGGCACGGCCACGATGGGAGCGATGGCATCCGCATCGGCGCGAGTCCACCAGTCGTCGATATCCTCGAAATCCCATAGCGGGCGCGACTGCCCGGCCATGAAGGCCACGACCTTGCCCAGATCGAGACCGGAGCCGCCACCGAACGCTATGACCCCGTCATGGCCGCCCTCACGGTAGGCCTTCACACCGGCCTCGGCGTTGACCTCGGTCGGGTTCGGATCGACATCCGCAAACATGGCGCCGCCCAGGCCCGCTGCCTCCAACAGGTCCAGCGTTTGCGTGGTGATCGGCAGGTTGGCGAGGCCCTTGTCAGTGACGAGCAGGGGTTTGGTGATGCCCGCCGCCGTGCACGCCTCGGCGATTTCGGCAATGCGGCCCGCGCCGAAGCGGATCGCGGTGGGGTAGGACCAGTTTGCTGTGACGTTCATGCCTCAGGCCTTCTTGAAGTGGTAGGATTTCGGACGGGTCAGGTTCTGGTAGCCGATGACGGACAATCCGCCCCCGCGCCCGGTGTTCTTGCAGCCCGTCCAGCACAGTGCCGGATCCAGGTAATCTGCCCGGTTCATGTAGACGGTTCCGGTCTCGATCCGGTCCGCGATGGACATGGCGCGCGCCTCATCCTGCGTCCAAAGCGAGGCCGTCAGACCATATTCGCTGTCGTTCATCAGGGCGATCGCCTCCGCATCGTCTGCGACCTTCATGATGCCCACGACGGGGCCGAAGCTTTCCTCACGCATCACGCGCATGGAATGATCCACATCGACGAGGATTTGCGGCATCAGATAAGCACCGCCATCCTTGGGAAACACGGCAGGATCGATCAGGGTTTTCGCGCCTGCGGCCACAGCCTCCGCCGTTTGGGCGCGGATCATATCGGCAAAGCGCGGCTGCGCCATCGGGCCCATCGTCGTGTCGGGGTCGAGGGGATCGCCCAGTTTGTAGCCCTCAACGATCTTCACGGCTTTCTCGACGAAGGCGTCGAACAGGCTTTCGACCACGTAAATCCGCTCGATCCCGCAGCAGCATTGACCGGAGTTGAACATCGCCCCGTCGATCAGCGTATCGACGGCGGCGTCCAGATCGGCATCCTCCATCACGTAGCCCGGATCCTTGCCGCCCAGCTCCAGCCCCAGCCCGGTGAAGGTTCCCGCCGCCGCACGCTCGATCGCGCGGCCCCCCTCGACCGAGCCGGTGAAGTTGACGAAATCGAACGCCCCGCCGGCGATCAGTTCCGAGGTGGTGGCATGGTCGAGGAAGACGTTCTGGAACACATCCTCCGGGATGCCGGCCTGATGGAACGCCTTGGCCAGACGCTCCCCCACCAGGGGGGTTTGCGAGGCATGTTTCAGGACCACCGTGTTGCCCGCGATCAGGGCCGGGGCGATGGTGTTGATCGCGGTCATGTAGGGATAATTCCACGGGGCTACGACCAGCACGACGCCATGGGGCACCCGCTTGATCAAGCGGTGAAATTCGCCGGAATCTTCGACCTCGATATCGGCGAGTGCCTCGGCGGCGATGTCGCTCATATGATCGGCGCGTTGGGCGAAGCCGCCAAACTCCCCGCCGAAGCGCACGGGCCGGCCCATCTGGCGGGCCAGCTCGGGCACAATCTCATCGTTCATCGTGCCGACGATCTGCGTCGCGGCGCGGACCAGCGAGATGCGCTCATCCAGCGGGCGGGCGGCCCAGCCGGGTTGCGCATCGCGCGCACGGGCAGCAGCCTTGGCCGCATCCTCGGAGGAAAGCGGTTCACGCTCGACCAGTGTCGTATCGTCGATGGGTGAAATACAGGTAATCATGTTCAGGCCCTCTCAAATCCGCGCGCGATTTCCCAATCGGTCACGACGCGGTCAAATTCTTCCTGCTCCCAGGTGGCGGAGCGTAGATAATGTTCGACAACCTCGTCGCCCAAGGCCTCTCTCAGGAAAGTCGAGGCGCGCAGGGTTTCGGTGGCAGCCCGCAGGGTTTGCGGAATGTCGGCGGCCTCCGCATCCTTGTACGCGTCGCCGGAGGAGGGGGGCGGCAGGTCCAGCTTTTCCTCGATCCCCCGAATGCCTGCGGCCAGCATCACGGCCTGCGCCAGATAGGGGTTCATGTCCGAGCCGCCGATGCGGCATTCGACGCGCACGCCCCCGGTTCCGGCCCCGCACAGGCGAAAACCGGCGGTGCGGTTGTCGATGGACCAGACGGTTTTCGTGGGCGCGAATGTCCCCTTGGCGAAGCGTTTGTAGCTGTTGACGTAGGGCGCCAGAAAATAGGTGTAGTCGGGCGCGTAGGCGATCAGCCCGGCCATGTAGTGCCGCATCAGATCGGACATGCCGAGATCCCCGTCAGGGTCGTGAAACGCGGATGTGCCGTCGCGCCACAGCGACTGGTGCACATGGCTGGAGGAGCCGACCTTGCCCGCGTCCCATTTCGGCAGGAACGTCACCGCGTGCCCCTTGGACCACGCCATTTCCTTGATCGCGTGCTTGGCGATGGTGTGGTGGTCGGCGCAGTCGAGCGCCGCGGCATAGCGGATGTTCAACTCCTCCTGACCGGCCTCCGCCTCACCCTTGCTGCCCTCCACGGGGATGCCAGCGGCGTAGAGGTGGTTGCGGATCGGGCGCATGATGCCCTCTTCCTTGGTGGTCTGAAGGATATGGTAATCCTCGTTATAGGCGCTGATCGGTTCCAGATCGCGAAAACCACCGCGCGCGATCTCCTCGAAGCTCTTGGCAAACAGAAAGAATTCCAGCTCCGTGGCCATCACCGCGTTCAGCCCCATCGCGTCGAGCCTGGCAATCTGTGCCTTGAGGATCGCGCGGGGGGAATGGGCAACCGGGGCGTGCGTGTCGTGGTGCAGGATGTCGCACAGCACCATCGCGGTCCCCTCCAGCCACGGGACGGGGCGCAGCGTGTCGAGGTCGGGCTGCATGATGTAATCACCATAGCCCGAGGCCCAGTTGGTCGCGGCGAAGCCGTCGGGCGTTGCCATTTCCAGATCGGTGGCCAGCAGGTAATTGCAGCAATGCGTTTCGCGATAGGCGCTGTCCACGAATGTCTGCGCGTGGAACCGCTTGCCCATCAGACGGCCCTGCATGTCCACCAGACAGGCCAGAACCGTGTCGATGGAGCCATCGGCGACCTGCGCCTTGAGCGCATCGAATGTCAGGGGGGTAGGCATGTGGGTACACTCTGTTGTGAAAGGGTCTAACCGGGAAAATCCCATGCGGTCTCAAAGCCATCGAAGCGGTCGGTGGCCTCGGCCAGAACGCTTTCGATATCGGTAATGTCATAGAGGTCGGGCACCATATGCACGCGCAGGACGCAATCGAAATCGTCACCGGCCGCGATCACCGTGGCGCGCAGTGCGCGCGATTGCGCCCGTGCGTTGAGGTAATCCGCAGCCTGCTGCGCCTGTTCGCGGGTTGGAAATGCGGCGGCGAACTCGATCTCACGCGGTTGCGAAAGGTCCAGTTCCTTGGCCAGCTTTCGCAGGATTTTGGCGTTTTCGCGTTTCAGTTCAGCGTGGTCGGACATGCGGTGCTCCGGCAGTAGAGGGGCGACCCGGATGGGCCGCCCCGCACTTTATCAGGTGTAGCGGTAGGGTCGACCGGCCTTCACCATATCGGCGTTGTACTGCTTGATGATATCCACCACGCGGCGCTTCACGTCGCTCTCGGCGGCGATCTCCTCCCAGAACTCCTGCGCGGCATCCTCGACCTTCTGCCATTCATCATCGGGGATCGTGGTCAGTTCCAGCTTGGGACCATTGACGCGCAGGGCGGCCTCACCCCCCCAATACCACCATTGGCGATAGTAATGCGACTGGTCGCAGCAGACGCGGAACAGGGTTTGCAGATCCTCGGGCAGCTCGTTCCAACGCTCCATATTGGCGAAGAACGATCCGGCCCACGCACCGGAGATGTTGTTGGTCAGGAAGTAGTTGGTCACGTCCGCCCAGCCGACGGTGTAATCCTCGGTGATGCCGGACCACGCGATGCCGTCCAGCTCTCCGGTTTGCATCGCGACCTCGATATCCTCCCACGGCAGGGACACGGGGATCACGCCGAACTGCGACATGAAGCGGCCTGCGGTCGGGAAGGTGAAGATGCGCTTGCCCTCCAGATCGGCGAGGGACCGGATCGGGTCCTTCGTCGCGAAATGGCACGGATCCCAAGCCCCGGCGGAGATGTGCTTGACGCCAAGGGCCGAATATTCCTCGTCCCAGATCTCATTCAGACCGTACTGATTGAACAGCACCGGCACGTCGAGCGAGTAGCGTGACGCGAAGGGGAAGTAGCCGCCGAACACGGTGACGTCGGTGGGGGAGGCCATCGAGTCGTCATCCGATTGCACGGCGTCGATGGTGCCGCGCTGCATCGCCTGAAACAACTCGCCCGTGGGGACCAGCTGATCGGCATAGAACAGCTCGATCTGCATCCGGTCGCCCGCGATCTTGTTGAACGCCTCGACCGCGGGGGTGATCACGTGTTCGGCCAGCGCGGCACCTGCATAGGTCTGCATCCGCCAGCGGATCGTGCCTTGGGCAAGGGCAGGGGTGGCAAGGGCGGCAGCCGCGACCGGGGCGGCGGCGGCTCCTTGGATAAACTTGCGTCTGGACGTCATCATATCTCTCCTTGGTTGAGGGTTCGGCAGGCTGCACCTGCTCTTTGTTTAGTTTCCGTAGATGACCTGCGGCAGCCACGTGGCGATGCCGGGAAAGGCCATGACCAGTATCAGCGCGCCGATCATCACCAGCACGAACGGCGTGATTGAGCTATAGATGTCGCGCAACGTAATCTCGGGCGGGGCCATCGCCCGCATCAGGAACAGGTTATAGCCGAAGGGCGGTGTCATATACGCAATCTGCGTCGTGATGGTGTAGAGGATCCCGTACCAGATCAGGTCGAAGCCAAGCGCCCCCACCAGCGGCACGTAGAGCGGGGCGACGATGACCAGCATGGCGGTATCGTCCAGAAAGGTGCCCATCAGGATAAAGCTGAGCTGCATCAGGATCAGGATCACCCAGGGGTTCAGGCCGAGTTTTTCGGTGAACAGGCTTTCGATCGCCTTCACCGCGCCCAGCCCGTCGAACACCGCGCCGAAGGCAAGTGCCGCGAGGATGATCCACATGAACATGCAGGTGATGCCCAGTGTGTTGCGCACCGAATTCTCGAACACCTCGCGGTTCATCCGGCCCTTGAGCACGGCGGCGGCGAAGGCGGCAATCGCCCCGATGGCGGAGCTTTCGACCAGCGAGGTCCAGCCGTTGACAAAGGGCACCATCATCACGGCAAAGATCACCAGCGGCAGCAGACCCGCACGCAGCAGGCGCAGCTTTTCGGCGCGGGGAATGTCACGTTCCTCCGGCGGCAGGACCGGGCCGAGAACGGGGTTCATCCGGCAGCGGATCACGATATAGGCAATGAACATGGCGGCCATCATCAGGCCGGGCACCACGCCTGCCAGCCACAACTGCCCGACAGGTTGCCGCGCGATCATCGCATACAGCACCAGCACCACGGACGGGGGCACCAGTATGCCCAGCGACGATCCCGCCTGCACCACGCCCGTCACCATCCGCTTGTCATAGCCCCGCTTGAGCAATTCGGGCAGCGCGATGGTCGATCCGATGGCCATGCCGGCCACGCTCAACCCATTCATGGCGGAGATCAGCACCATCAGCCCGATGGTGCCGATGGCCAGCCCGCCGCGCAGGCCGCCCATCCAGACATGGAACATCTTGTACAGATCGTCCGCGATCTTGGACTCCGACAGGACATATCCCATGAAGATGAACATCGGCAGCGTCAGCAGCGGATACCATTTCATCAGCTTCATTGCGGCGGCAAAGCCCAGGTCGTAACCGCCCCGGTCCCCCCACAGCAGCAGCGCCGCGACCACGGCGACGAAGCCGATGGCCCCGAACACCCGCTGCCCCGTCAGCAGCATCAGCATCATCGTCGCGAACATCAATGTCGCGATCATTTCATAGGGCATCAGATCGCCTCACCACGCAGCCGAAGCACGTCTTTGAAAAGTTCGGAAAGGCATTGCAGCAGCATCAGGAATATGCCGACGATCATGACCACCTTGATGGGCCACATCACCGGCCGCCATGCGGTGGGGGAGCGTTCCAGCCGCCCGACCTCCTGCGATCCCGTCACCAGTCCACCGAAGAATTCCAGCGGGTTGCTGCCCCAAAAGCCCAGTGAATAGGCGGTGGAGGCCAACGCCCCCCACAACAGAACACCAAGATAGAAGATCAGGAACAGCACCGTGAACAGGTCCACCCATGCCTTCTTGCGCAGGGACCATTCGCCATAGAGCAAATCCATCCGCACGTTCGATCCCAGCTGGATCGAGTAGGGACCGCCCAGTACGTAGTATCCGACCATCACGAACTGCGCCATTTCCAGCGTCCACAGCGATGGCAGGAAGAACGTCTTGGATATCGAGGACCACAGCAAGATGCCCATCAGCACGAAGATGCCGTACATCACCACGCGACCGGTGTAATAGTTCACCCCGTCCACGGCCCCGATGAAGCGACGCAGCACCCTCATGCCGCCACCTTCAGCGCGGACAGTGCCGCCGTCAGCCAGGGCTTCAGGATCGCCGCGATGCGGGCCTGCCCCTGGGCGTCAGCGATCAGGTCGTTGCGGATTTCCAGCATGACATTGGGATGCCCCCAGCGGATCGCATGTTCCAGCAAGGTGTGGGTGACGCCGTCCTCGGGTCCATAGGGCGCGTTACGCTCGACCTGCAAATCGGTGAAGCGCGCAGCCTCTGCCAGCATCGCGTCGGCAAGCCGGGTGTCCGCATCGTGCAGAACGCCGATTTCGACATGCCGTTCCTTGCCGTTATAGACCGGGGTGAAACTGTGGATCGTGACGATCACGGGCGCGGGCCGTGCGGCGACCTGTGCCGCCAGAGCATCGCGAAAGGGCGTGTAATATCGTGTCACGCGCTCGGACCGGTCCGCCGCGCTCAGATCAACGTTGCCTGCTATGTGGGTTTGCTCGCTGCGCGCGGGAATGGCATCCGGTGCCTCGGGCGGCCGATTGGCGTCATAGACCAGCCGACTGATGCGGCTGGCGATCAGGCGGGCATCCAGCGCCTGAGACAGCAGGGTTGCCGTCGCCATCGCGCCGGGATCCCAAGCGACATGGCTGATCGCCTCCTGCGCTGTCAGCCCCAGCCCGTTCAGGTCATCCGGGATGGCGTAAGAGGCATGCTCGCACACCAGCAGCACCGGCGATTTACCGTCAGGGTTCACGATTTGAACGACCTGATCCGACATGGTTGGTTCACCTCAATTGCCCATCTGACCGGGACAAGGCTCTTGCGCGCGGGGCGTCATGTCAACACAATATTGTAATGGATCGCACATCGTCGTTCGCCCTGTAACGAAAAGCGTCAGAATGGAGGCACCTTTGCCCGAAGTGGAAATGACCATAGCCGAGCGCATTCAGACCCAGCTCGACACGCTGACCCGCGCGGAACGGCAGTTGGCGCATTCGATTCTGGAAAACTATCCGGCCTCGGGCCTCGGCCCGCTTTCGGCGCTGGCCCGCGATGCGCAGGTTTCAGCGCCGACCGTGGCGCGCATGGTGCAAAAGCTGGGGTTTCGTAACTATCCCGATTTTCAGGCGGAGTTGCGCGAGGAGCTGAAGGCGAAGGTCAAGAACCCCATCGCAAAGCACGATACCTGGGCGGAGGGGGCGCCCTCGGGCCATGTCCTCAACCGCTTCACCGAGGCGGTGATCGACAATATCCGGCTGACGCTCGCCCAGACCGAGCCTGCGACCTTCGACGCGGCCTGCGCCCTGATTGCGGATACCGAACGCCCGCTGTTCATCGTGGGGGGCAGGGTGACGCATACCATTGCCGAATACCTGTTCCTGCACTTGCAGGTGGTGCGGCCCCGGATCACACATATTCAATCGACCTCGAACGCGTGGCCGCACCACCTGCTGGACGCAAAGCAGGGTGATGTCTTCGTGATTTTCGACATGCGGCGATATGAGAACAACACGCTGAAGCTGGCCGAGATGGCGCGTGCCAAGGGTGCGACGATCATCCTGATCACCGATCAGTGGCGGTCCCCGATCCACAGCGTCGCGGATATCTGCTTTTCCAATCGCATCGTTGTCCCCTCGGCATGGGATTCGATGGCGACGACCCTGCTGCTGGTGGAAACCATGATCGCCGCCGTGCAGGACGTGAACTGGGGGGAGGCCCGAACCCGGATGGAGGCGTTGGAAGATATCTTCGATCAGACCAGACTGTACCGGAAGTTCACCTGAACGCGCCCTACAGGATCATCAGGCGAATGCCGTAGGCGACGATCCCCAACGCTGTGATCGACAGCACCCAGATCGCCACGAACCAGATCAGCCGTTTCCATAGGGGGGAAGGGCGTTCGGCCATCAGTGATACCCGGTCCCCTCGTCAACCTTGCCGCGAAACACCCAGTAGGCATAGGCGGTGTAGATCAGGATGACAGGCAACAGGATCACGGCGCCGACCAGCATGAATATCTGGCTCTTTGCGGGGGCGGCGGCCTCGTAGATCGTGATTTCGGTCGGCACGATATAGGGAAACATCGAGATGCCAAGCCCGACAAAGCACAGCACGAACAGCATCAGCGCCAGCACGAAGGGACGGTATTCGTGGCGATGGATCGTCAGGGAGCGGAACATCAGCGCCGCAATCGCCAGAACCGCCGCAGCAACCCCGCCAGCCAGCGCGATGCGCCAATCCGCGAACCAGCGATTGTAGTACCCATCCTGCAAAAAGGGCGTCCACAGGCTGACGATACCGATGAAGGCCAGCGTGACAGCGCCCAGCGGCCATGCGCGGGCCCGCATTCGCTCCTGCAACGGACCGCCGGTCTTCATCACCAGCCAGGTCGCGCCCAGCAGCATGTAGCCGACCATCACCGCCACACCTACGGTCAGCGAAAATGGCGTCAGCCAATCCCACCAGCCGCCGGAATAGGCGCGTGCGGCCTTGTCGATCTGGATGCCTTGCAACAGTCCGCCCAGGGTGATGCCTTGTGACAATGCGGCGATGCCCGAACCCGCGATGAACGCGATGTCCCACGCCCAGCGGCCCCGTTCCGTCCGCCAGCGAAACTCGAAGGCGACCCCGCGAAAGATCAGCGCCAGCAGCATCGCGATGATCGGTGCGTAGAGCGCGGGCAGGATCAGCGCGTAGGCCAGCGGAAATGCCGCCAACAGACCGCCGCCGCCCAGTACCAGCCAGGTCTCGTTTCCGTCCCAGACCGGGGCGACGGAGTTCATCATCACATCCCGATCGCCACGCTTTCGCTCCAACGCGAACAGCATTCCCAGGCCCAGGTCGAACCCGTCCAGAATGACGTAGATCAGCACTGCCAGCGCGATCAGGAAGGCCCAGATGGTGGTCAGGTCGAGTGTGAAACCTTCGACTGGCATGGTCATGCTCCCGTTTCTGTCGTGTCGGGGCGGCGGCTCGCCTCTTCGGGTGCGGGGGTGGTTCCGGCGGTGCGGATCGGCCCCTTGACGGAATCGGCCAGCCTCGGCTCCTTCGAACTGGGCTGACGGCCCATCAGACGCAGGATATAGAACGTGCCCGCTCCGAAGACGGAAAAGTAGATCACGATGAACGCGACCAGCGATGCGCCCACGGCAGGTGCTGCCAGTGGCGCGGCGCTGTCGGCCGTACGCAATAATCCGTAGACGGTATAGGGCTGACGCCCGACCTCGGTCGTGATCCAACCGGCCAGAACCGCGATCAGGCCGGAGGGCGCCATGATCAGGGCCGCACGGTGCAGCCATGTCGCATCGTACAATTGCCTGCGCATCCGCGCCACCAGCGACCACATACCGATCCCCAGCATCGCAAAGCCAAGCGCGACCATGATCCGGAACGACCAGAAAACGATTGCCACAGGCGGCTGTTCGTCGTCCGGGATCGTGTCCAGACCGTCCATCGGCGCATTCAGATCATGCCGCAGGATCAGCGAGGATACCTTTGGAATGCCGATCGCATAGTCCAGCGTCTGCGTCTCATCATTTGGCAGGCCGAACAGGTATAGCGGTGCGCCTTCGGGGTGGCTTTCATAGTGCCCCTCCATCGCCATCACCTTGATCGGCTGATGCTCCAGCGTGTTCAAGCCGTGCAGATCACCTAAGAAAATCTGCACAGGGGCTACGATCGCCGCCATCCACATCGCCATTGAGAACATCGTGCGCGTCGCGGGCGTGGGCGCTTCGCCCCGTCGACGGTGGCGCAGCAAGTGGAACGCGCCGACACCGCCGACGATGAACGCCGTGGTCAGGTAGGCCGCCGTAACGGTGTGCAGCAGGCGATAGGGGAACGAGGGGTTGAATATGATTTGCCAGAAATCCACCGGCATGAATTGCCCGGTAATGGCGTCGATCTCGAACCCGGTGGGGGTCTGCATCCAGCTGTTGACGCTGAGGATCCAGAAAGCGGAGAAGAACGTCCCGAAGGCCACGGCCGCGCAGGCGATCATGTGCAGCGTGTCGCCGACCCGGCTGCGCCCGAACAGCATGATGCCCAGGAACCCCGCCTCAAGGAAGAACGCCGACAGCACTTCATAGGCCATGGGCGCGCCGATCACCGGCCCAGCCTTGTCCGAGAAGACGGACCAGTTGGTGCCGAACTGGTAGGACATCACGATGCCCGACACGACACCCATGGCAAAGGCCAGCGCGAAAATCTTGACCCAGTACCGGAACAGATCGAGGTATCTGCCATCCCGCGTCCACAGCCATAATCCATTGAGCACGGCGAGGTAACTGGCCAGCCCGATGGTGAAGGCGGGGAACAGGAAGTGGAACGACACGGTAAAGGCGAACTGGATCCGCGCCAGAAGGATTGCGTCGAATGAACCGAGCATGGACAACCTCGTTATCTATCGGTCCGAAGCTAAGCCTGCGCCCCGGCCAAGGCAATCGCGTGGGTCCGGCCCTATTGTCGCAGTGCAGCATCAGCGTGCCGCACGGTTGCCTGTCAGGATGCAGCGTTATGGCTCAGATAATCTCATCCTCATCGAACAGCGGATCGTCCGTCATCTGATCCGTATGTCCATCCATCAGCGCCTCCGCGCGGGCCACGGATGTCACGCGGGCGAGGTGAAAGACTGCGTCGCCCTCGTTTACCACGGGCATCACGGCCCGGCCGATCACGATGCCGCTGAACGGGGCGGGGATCTCGATCTCCTTGTTGCCGAAGGGGTCAGCGACGACGGCCATCAGGTCGCCCTCACTGACCACGTCGCCCTCGCCCTTGAACGACCGCAAGAGCCCCCCCGCCGGGGCGCGGAGCCATTTGCTGGAATTGCAGTAATAAGAGGCGGATTTCGGTTTCGCGATGCCCTTGGCCGGAACCATGTCGATATGGCGCATCACACGCAGGATGCCGGCAACACCCGCGCGCACAGACATCTCATCGAAGCGGAGGCCCTCACCCGCCTCGAACAGCAGCACGTCCTTTCCGACATCCTTCGCAGCGCCGCGCATCGACCCCTCTCGTAGGGGGGATTGCAGGATGACGGGGGCGCCGAAAACCTCCGCCAGTTCGGCAGTGCGGGCATTGTCGGGCGAAATGCGGACCTGTGGCAGGTTCGTGCGGTGGATCGCGGCGGAATGCAGGTCGATGCCCAGATCGCAGCGCAGGACGATCTCGTTCAGAAACAGCGATGCCAGCCGCGAGGCGAGCGACCCTTGCGCGCTGCCCGGAAATGACCGGTTCAGGTCGCGTCGATCCGGCAGATAGCGTGAGTGGTTCAGAAACCCGAAGGCATTGACGATGGGGATCACGATCAGCGTGCCGCGCAACGATTTCAGGTTCGGTGTGCGCAACAACCGTCGCACGATCTCGACCCCGATGACCTCATCCCCGTGCACCCCGGCGCTGACGAACATGGTCGGGCCGTCCTGCTTTCCGTGGATCACATGCACGGACATCGTGACCGGCGTGTGGTCGGACATCACGCTGACCGGCAATTCGATCGTCCTGCGCGTGCCGGGGGCGATGGCGGTGCCGGCAAAATCGTAATCGGCGCGTTTGGGCATGTTGCGAAAGGTCCTCAGCGACGGGTCAGGTTGGCGTGGCGGGTGTGCACGGCGATGTTCTGGTTCTTGAGCGCGGAGCGTCCGACGATCATCGGAAATTTCATTCTGGACCGATCTGTCAGCGAGACGGAGATCGGCCATTCGCGCCCACCCAGATTGACCGTGGTGCGGATCACGATCCGCTCCTGCGGGATGCCGCCGGTGTTCTTGATCCTGCGAATGTCGTAGATCGGCGCCTCGATCCGCATTGCCGGACCGTGTGATTTGAGCCGGAGGCCGAAGCGCACCCAATCCTCGTCATCCTTGCCGAACCGCTCGATATCGTCGGCGTGAAGGGCGCTGGTGCGTGCGCCCGTGTCGATCTTGCAGCGAATATCGGGGATGCCCAGATCGGGCAGGGCGATATGCTCGATCCAGCCGATTACCATTAATTGAGGTTTGGGTTTCTTGGGTTTGGTGGACATTGGCTCATTCGATGTTCTGGAAAGGAAGGGGGCGAAACGGGGTGGTCAGCCCTTGCCCCTGGTCCGGGTCGCGCCGGGCTTGGCGTGCTTTTCCAGATGTTCGATGATCGTGCCCGCCACGTCGAGGCCGGTGGCCTTCTCGACACCCTCCAGCCCGGGGGAGGAGTTGACCTCCATCACCACGGCCCCGTGGTTCGAGCGCAGCATGTCCACGCCGCAAACGCTCAAGCCCATCGCCTTGGCCGCGCGCACGGCGGTGGAGCGTTCCTCGGGTGAGATCTTGATGACCTTCGCGGACCCGCCCCGGTGCAGGTTCGAGCGGAATTCACCCTCCGCCCCGGTGCGTTTCATCGCGGCGATCACCTTGCCGCCCACGACGATGGCGCGAATGTCGGTGCCACCGGATTCCTTGATGAATTCCTGGGCGAGGATGTTGACGTTCGCACCGCGAAACGCCTCGATCACCGACTTGGCGGACCGCTCCGTGTCGGCCAGAACCACGCCGATGCCCTGCGTCCCCTCCAGCAGCTTGATGACAACGGGCGCGCCGCCCGCCAGCTTCACGACCTCTCCGGCCTGTTTGGCATCATGCGCGAAGGCCGTGACCGGCAAGCCGATGCCGTCCCGCGCCAGCAATTGCATGGACCGCAACTTGTCGCGTGAGCGTCCGATGGCGACGCTTTCGTTCAGGGGAAAGACGCCCATCATCTCGAACTGCCGCAGAACGGCGAGGCCGTAGAACGTGATCGAAGCACCGATCCTCGGGATCACCGCGTCATAGCCGGTCAGCGACTTGCCGTCATAGTAGATCTCGGGCCGGCGCGATGCGATGTTCATATAGCATTGCAGCGTGTTGATAATGTCGATCTGGTGGCCGCGTTGCTGCGCCGCCTCGACCAGACGCTTGTGCGAGTAGAGATTGGCGTTTCGCGCCATCATTGCGATTTTCATGATTGCGTCCCTTGGGTGAATGCTGAAGGCGGCTTCGGTGACGTCATCGTCCTTGCCCATAAGTATGGGGCCGTATGTATCATCACATAAGGCCGATACGCGTTTCGGCGACCTTTTGACCTGACGCTAGGGCAAGGGGGCAGGGCACGGATTATGCCGAACTGTCCGGGATGGGCAATGCGGTGGTGTTCTTGATCTCCTCCATCGACAGGGTGGAGGTGACATTGTAGATCGACACCTCCTGGATCAGCGCCCTGTAAAATACGTCATAGGCGCGGGCGGAGGCGACGCGCACCTTCAGGATGTAGTCGATATCACCGGCCAGTCGATGGGCCTCCATCACCTCGGGACGGTTCTTGACCGCGTTCAGGAACCGCTCCAACCAGCCTGCATCGTGTTCACTGGTGCGGATCAGAACAAAGAAGCAGGCCTCCAGCCCCAGCTTTTCGGGATCGAGCAGGGTGGTCTGGCCCCGGATGATCCCGGACTCGCGCATCTTGCGGATCCTGTTCCAGACCGGGGTCTTGGATGCACCTACCCGGCGGGCGATTTCGTCGAGGGAACGTGCGGAATCCTCCTGCAATTCGGCAAGGATTTTCCGGTCTGTATCGTCGAGTCGGATGCTCATTCTGTAAATTCCCGCTTTTCCGGTAAAAACGTGTGTTTGCCTCCCCCGTATAGGATCATCGTTCTTATTTCCAGCGCCATATACCCTGAATCTTGGAATTATGTTCTAAGCTGCCATGTGGAGTCAAAGCCAAGCAGGCCAAGCAGATCACGCAGGAGAGAGCGATGCGCCATTTCCCGATCTTTCTGAATCTCGCCGGACGCAATGTGGTCGTTTCGGGCGCGGGGGAGTGTGCGCTGGCGAAATTGCGGCTGATCCTCAAAACCGAAGCTAACGTAACCGTCTATGGCACCGATCCGCATGCGAAGCTGCGTGAGCTTGCGACAGACGGTAAGCTGACCCTGATCGAACGCCCGATCGCGGAGGGGGACGCGATCGACGCGGCGCTGCTCTACGGGGCGAACGAGGATGCGGTTGAGGATGCGCGGGCCGCCGAGATCGGGCGCCGCGCCGGGGCTCTCATCAACATCGTCGATAACCTTCAGGACAGCCAGTTCATCACGCCCGCCATCGTGGACCGCGATCCCGTGACCGTCGCCATCGGGACCGAGGGCGCGGCACCCGTGCTGGCCCGGGACATCAAGCGCCGGGTGGAGGAGATGCTGCCCGCCAATCTGGGCACGTTGGCCCGTATCGGACAGGCCTTTCGCCCTGTTGCCGACGCTTTGCCAATGGGCAGCATTCGCAGGGCCTTCTGGTCCGCCTTTTATTTCGACCGTGGCCCCCGCGCGCTGAGCCAAGGGCAGGCTGCGGTGCGTGAGGAACTGGACGAGCTGTTGAACGAAACCCTGAACGGGCAGGCCGCTATCGGTCACGTCGCCCTGATCGGTGCGGGTCCGGGTGATCCGGAATTGCTGACCATGAAGGCCCGCCGCCTGCTGCATGAGGCGGATGTCGTCGTCACCGACCGTCTGGTGGGGCCGGGCATCCTGGAGCTTGCCCGGCGCGAGGCGGAGATTGTCGAGGTCGGCAAGACCGGCTTCGGTCCTTCGTGGAAGCAGGAAGACATCAACGCCCTGATCGTTGCCAAGGCCGCCGAGGGTCACAAGGTCGCCCGTCTCAAGGGCGGCGACGTGGCGATCTTTGCCCGGTTGGACGAGGAGATCGAGGCGCTCGACGCGCACGGTCTGAGCTGGGAAATCGTTCCGGGCATCACCACCGCCTCTGCCGCGGCTGCATCGCTGGGGCAGAGCCTGACCAAGCGGGGCCGCAACAAGTCCTTCCGCATCGTCACCGGCCACGATGTCGATGGCTTCGCCGAGCAGGACTGGCGCGATCTGGCCCGCGAAGGGGCCACCGCCGCGATCTATATGGGGCGCAAGGCCAGCACTTTCCTGCGGGGGCGCCTGATGATGTACGGCGCGCCCGAGGATACGCCGATCACCGCGATCGAGAATGTCAGCCGCCAGAATCAGCGGGTTCTGCCCAGCACCCTGATCGACCTGCCCGACATGCTGTCGCGTGAGGGCGTGAATGGCCCCGTGATCCTGATGCTGGGCCTGACACCCCGCGCGGCCGAGGCCGCGATCCCAACCCTGCAATCCCCGCAATTCCAGAAAGTGGAGGCATAAAATGGCCAAGGCCTTCAAACCCCAAATCGTAACCGCGAACGACCTGCTGTTGGGCGACGTGATCTATCTGACCGCCGAGGGCGGCTGGACACGCGACCACGCCAGCGCCCAGGTCGCCCAGAATGCGGAGCAGGCCGAGGCGATGCTCGCCACCGCCGCCGCGCAACAGCTCAAGATCGTGGGGCCGTATCTGGCCGAAGCCACGCTCGACGCGAACGGCACCCCCGGTCCCGTCCATTTCAGAGAGGCGTTCCGCACACGCGGCCCCTCCAACTACAGCCACGGCAAGCAAGCCGAAGCCGCAGAGGCCTGATCCATGTACGATTACACTGATTTCGACCGCGAATTCGTCAACACCCGCGTGCAGGAGTTTCGCGGCCAGGTGGCGCGCCGCCTCGACGGCTCGATGACCGAGGATGAGTTCAAGCCGCTGCGCCTGATGAACGGTCTGTACCTGCAATTGCACGCCTACATGCTGCGCGTAGCGATCCCCTATGGCACGCTGAACAGTGGCCAGATGCGCCAGTTGGCGATGATCGCGGACAAGTGGGACAAGGGCTATGGCCACTTCACCACACGCCAGAACATCCAGTACAACTGGCCCAAGCTGATGGACGTGCCCGACATGCTGCAAGCGTTGGCGGATGTGTCGATGCACGCGATACAGACCTCGGGCAACACCATCCGCAACGTTACCGCCGATCATTTCGCAGGGGCCGCCGCGGATGAGATCGAGGATCCACGCCCGACCGCAGAATTGGTGCGTCAATGGTCCACGGATCATCCGGAATTCCAGTTCCTGCCACGCAAGTTCAAGGTGGCCGTCACCGGCTCCTCCAACGATCGCGCCGTGGTCAAGGCGCACGATATCGGCCTGCGCATGGTGCGTAACGCGGACGGGGCGCCGGGCTACGAGGTGATCGTGGGCGGCGGGCTGGGCCGCACGCCGATGATCGGCAAGGTGCTGCGCGACTACCTGCCCAAGGCCGATCTGCTGCCCTATCTCGAAGCGGTCATGCAGGTCTATAACCTGCACGGACGCCGCGATAACAAGTACAAGGCGCGCATCAAGATCCTCGTCCACGAAGAATCTCTGGAAGTCATGCAAAGCCGCGTCGCCGAAGTGTTCGAGCGTATCCGCGACGATTTCGTGGTGCCGCAGGATCTGATCGACCACATCGAAACCGGCTTCCAGCCGCCCGCTTACAAGACGGCCGACATCGCGCCGGTGCTGGACGGCGCGTTGCGCAGCTTCATCGACACCAACACCGTGGCGCACAAGAATCCCGATTACGCCATCGTCACGATCTCGCTCAAGGGGATCGGGGAAACGCCGGGTGATGCGACCTCGGACCAGATGCGCGTGATGGCCGATCTGGCCGAGAAATACGGCCATGATGAGCTGCGCATCAGCCATGAGCAGAACGTCGTCCTGCCGCACGTGCATCGCGGCGATCTGCCGGCCGTGTTCGCGGCGCTGAAGGACGCGGGTCTGGCGACGGCGAATGTCGGCCTCGTCTCTGACATCATCGCGTGCCCCGGCATGGATTATTGTGCGTTGGCGACGGCGCGCTCGATCCCGGTCGCGCAGCAGATTTCCACGGCCTTCGCGGATATCGACGCGCAGCGTGACATCGGTCCGCTCAAGATCAAGATCTCGGGCTGCATCAACGCCTGCGGGCATCACCATGTCGGCCATATCGGCATTCTGGGGCTGGATCGGGCAGGGGTCGAAAACTACCAGATCACCCTTGGCGGCGACGGCACCGAGACGGCCACCATCGGCGAACGGGCCGGACCCGGTTTCGCATATGATGAGATTGTTCCGGCGGTCGAGCGCCTGATCAAGGCCTATCTGGACCTGCGCGCCGACCCTGAGGAGACGTTCCTGGAGGCATATCGCCGGGTCGGGATGGGTCCATTCAAGGTGGCGCTCTACCCCGAAAAGCAGGAGAGGGCGAATGCGGCCTGAGCAGGATTTCGCAACCGTAGGCGAACGCGTCGCCGCGCTGAACGACCGCTTCCGGCACCATGCCGCCGGCGCCGTCCTGCGTGAGGCGCTGAACGCCAAGGAAACCGGCCGTGTCGCTGTCGTCTCGTCCTTTGGGGCGGAGAGCGTGGTGCTGCTGCATCTTGCCGCCGTGGTAAATCCCGATATCCCGGTGCTGTTTATTGATACCGAGATGCTGTTTCCCGAAACGCTGGATTATCAACACGACGTCGCGAAGACGCTGGGCCTGACGAACGTTCAGATTATACGCGCCAGCCGCACCCAGCTTGCCGCGCAGGATCCTGACGGCACGCTGCACCAGCGCGATACCGATGCGTGCTGCACCCTGCGCAAGACCATCCCGTTGGAGGCCGCGCTGACGCCCTATGATGCGTGGATCACGGGGCGTAAGCGGTTCCAGTCCGGCACCCGCGCGGCGTTGGAGTTCTTCGAAGCGGAGGGCGACCAGCGCATCAAGATCAACCCCCTGGCCCATTGGGGCCCGTCGGATGTGCAGGACTATCTTTGGAACAACAAGCTGCCCCGACATCCGCTGGTCGCGCAGGGCTATCCCTCCCTCGGCTGTGCGCCGTGCACCTCGAAGGTAAAGGAAGGTGAAGATCCCCGCGCAGGCCGTTGGCGTGGCGAGGAAAAAGAAGAATGCGGCATCCACTTCATCGACGGAAAGATGGTGCGTGGGCCCATCAAGGAGACAGTAGAATGAGCGTGATCGTGACCGATGCAGGCTTCGGCCCTGACGGCTTCAACGCGGGGTTTGCCGCGCCGGGCGAACAATCCGACGGACAGGGTGTCGATCTGCCGAACGATGCAGATGTGGTGGCGGTTTTCGACACGATCAAGGACGCTCCGCTGATCCGCATTCCTTTTCCGTCCAGCGCGGACGGACGCGGATTTACCATCGCCGCGCGCCTGCGCGATTTGGGATATCGCGGTAAGTTGCGCGCGCAGGGGCATGTTATTGCAGAACAATATAGAAAGGCGCGCGGCGTCGGCTTTGATGAGGTCGAGATTGACGATGCGCTCGCCGCGCGCCAGCCCGCACCACAGTGGAGCCCGGTTCAGACGCTTCGCTACCAATCGAAATTCCGCCGCTCCGCCTGATCGGTTCTCAAGGACAGACTCATGACGATTCAACAGCCCGTAAACGCCCCTGTGCGCCCTGATGCGCAAATTGTTACCGAAGTAACGCATTGGACCGATAGACTTTTTTCGTTCCGGGTGACGCGACCGGCCTCTCTGCGGTTCCGCTCGGGTGAGTTCGTGATGATCGGGTTGCTCAAGGAGGACGGCAAACCGCTTCTGCGCGCCTATTCCATCGCTTCCCCCAGTTGGGATGAGACGCTGGAGTTCTATTCGATCAAGGTGCCGGATGGGCCGCTGACCTCGAAACTGCAAAATATTTCCGTTGGGGATCAAGTGATTGTACGGCCCAAGCCGGTCGGGACGCTCGTGACCGACGCGCTGCTGCCGGGCAAGCGATTGTGGCTGCTGGCGACCGGCACGGGCATAGCCCCGTTTGCCTCCCTGATCCGTGACCCTGATATTTACGAGCGTTATGAGCGGGTTATCCTGACGCATACATGCCGCACGGTTCAGGAGCTGACTTACGGTCAGCGTCTGGTGGAGGGTCTGCCCGAGGATCCTCTGGTGGGGGAGCAGGCAATGGACAAGCTGCACTACTTCGCCACCGTTACTCAGGAAGAGTTTGTAAACAAAGGCAGAATTACCGACCTGATGCGCTCTGGCGAATTGTATGAGGCGCTCGGCACCGGGCCGCTGAACCCGGCGGAAGATCGTGTGATGATCTGCGGATCAATGGGCCTCAACCTCGATGTGAAGACCATTCTGGAGGAGGCGGGCTTTACCGAAGGATCCAATTCCGCGCCGGCCGATTTCGTGGTCGAGAAGGCCTTTGTCGGCTAGCACACCCTCGGACTGCGTTCGGACAGTGGTGAAGGGGCGGAGGGAAACCTTCCGCCTCTTGCGGTCGTCCGAACATCCCGGTCCTACGCTTGCGCTCGCATCCGACCGACTATGCCTGCGCTCGCATTCGACCGACCATCTCCCCGGTATCGCGGCTCAACCCATCGGCGCTGGCGATGCGTTCGAGTTGATCGAGGATCAGTTTTTGCCGCCCTTCGTCGTAGCGCCGCCACGTCTCGAACGCGGCTGACATGCGCGCGGCCAGCATCGGGTTGCGCTTGTCCACCTTCAGCAGCCAGTCCGCCAGCCAGACATAACCGGCCCCGTCGGCGCGGTGAAACGCGGCGGTGTTGCCGATCAGCCCGCCAACCAGCGCACGGAACCGGTTCGGCACAGTCCATGCGAAATCTTCGTGGTTCTGGAGTTGCTGCGCCACGTCCAGCGCCTCATGTGCCGGGGCGAGGCTGGTCTGCATGGCGAACCATTTGTCGATGACCAGGTCGGTGCCGGTCCATTCGGCGTGGAATGAGGCCAGCTCCGCCTCCGCCTGTCCGGCGCGGATCAGGGGCGCCAGTGCGGCGAGGCGGTCCGTCATGTTCGACGCCTGCGCCAGCGCCTCGCGCGCCAGATCGGTGTCGCGGCGGGCGGCGAGCGACAGCAGGCGGTTTGCCAGCGCCCGTTGCCCCGGCGCCTGACCATCGGGCGAATAGTCCCCGGTGGGCCGGATCGCGCGCGAGATGCGCATCGCCTCCGCGCCCAGGCGTGAGGTCAGTGCTTCCTCAAGCGATTGATGCCGCACATGCACCAGATCAGGATCGACGGTTCCGCCGCGCAAGGCGATCTCCTGCGCGATACCCTCCTGCGTGGGCAGGCTGAGGATCAATGCCCGCAGGGCCGGGTCCAGCGTCTGGTCATTCAGAACCGCGCACACGCCGTCCAGCCAGGGTGCCGGGTCGCCATCGCCTGCCAGTACGTCGAGCGCGAGGGTGCGCCCGGCCTCCCACCGGTTGAACGCATCCGTATCGCGGGCCAGGCGCAGGGCGGCATCGCCCGGCTGCCCCTTCTGCTCCAGGATCACAGGAGCCGAGAAGCCGCGCAGGACGGAGGGGACCGCGCGGGCGGCAGTCTTGACCCGCAATTCCTGCTCGGCCTTGGTCAACAGGAACGTGCCATTCGCGACCTCGCCCCCATCGTCCAGCAAGCCCCAGCGAATCGGGATCGGCACCGGTTGCTTGTCCGGCTGACCGGGGGTCGGCGGGGTGGTCTGGCGAAAGGTCAGGATCGTCTGCCCCCCCTCGAACCGATCCTCGACCGTCAGGTGGGGCGTTCCGGCCTGATGATACCAGCGGCGGAATTGGGACAGGTCGTGGCCCGTCGCATCCTGAAACACACTCAGCCAATCCTCGATCGTGCAGGCCTGCCCGTCGTGGCGTTCGAAATACAGCTTCAGCGCCGCGTCGTAGGCATCCTGCCCGACAATCTCACGCAGCATGCGGATCAGCTCCGCCCCCTTTTCATAGACGGTGGCAGTGTAGAAATTGTTGATCTCGACATAGCTTTCGGGCCGCACGGGATGGGCGAGGGGGCCTGCATCCTCGCGGAACTGCCCGGCGCGCAGGCGCAGCACGTCCTCGATGCGCTTGACCGGGGCCGATCGCATATCGGCGGAGAAGCACTGATCGCGAAAGACGGTCAGCCCCTCTTTGAGGGACAATTGGAACCAGTCGCGGCAAGTGATGCGGTTGCCGGTCCAGTTGTGGAAATATTCATGCGCGATGACGCTTTCCACACCGTCGAAATCGGCATCCGTGGCGGTTTCGGGGCTGGCCAGCACGTATTTGGAGTTGAAGACGTTGAGGCCCTTGTTCTCCATCGCGCCGGCATTGAAATCGTCCACCGCGACGATCTGGAACAGGTCGAGGTCGTATTCCAGTCCGTAGGTGTCCTCGTCCCATTTCATCGCCCGTTTGAGCGCATCCATGGCGTAGGCGCAGCGCCCCTGATCGCCATCGCGCACCCAGATTTTAAGCGTGACATCGCGACCGGACATGGTGGTGAAGCTGTCCTCGACACTGCACAGATCACCCGCGACCAGCGCGAACAGATAGCTGGGCTTGCGCCAGGGGTCGTGCCATTCGGCCCAGCCGGGTCCGCTGCCGGTCAGATCGCCATTGGACAGCAACACCGGCATGTCGCCTTCGATGCGCACCGTGTAGACCGCCATCACGTCAGGACGGTCGGGGAAGTAGGTGATGCGGCGAAAGCCTTCGGCCTCGCACTGCGTGATGAACAGGTCACGGCGGTAATACAGCCCCTCCAGCGTGGTGTTGCCGGCGGGGTCGATCCGGGTTTCCGCAACCCATGTGAACGGACCGTCGGGCAGGTCGGCGGCGGCGACGGTCAGGCCGTCCTCATCGCATGTGGGGGTAACGGGCACCCCGTTGATCGCGGCGCTGAGCAGGTCGAGGTCCACACCATCCAGCCGCAGGTCGCCGGTGCCTGCCCCGAACGCGATCTCGGCCCGCACGCGGGTGGCCTCCGGATCCAGATGGAATGTCAGGTGCACCGTGCTGACCGGATGCGAGAACGGCTTATAATCTTCGAGGCGGATGACGGATTGTCGGCTCATACATGGTCCCTCTGAGCGGTTCGGCCCTATGGTGGGCGTGCGTCGGGGGAAGTGCAAGCGGTCGGCCTATTCCACCATATGAAATCGGATCCCACCGACATTGCCCCCGACATTGCGTTGCGCGCCCCACGCGCTATCTGTTCGGAAACATCCCAGAGGAGAGACGGCCATGACAGACCGGATAGCGATCGAAGGCCTGCACGTCGCGCAGGAGATGAAGGATTTCATCAGCACGCAGGCCCTGCCGGGCACCGGTGTCGATGAGGGCGCATTCTGGAAGGGATTGTCCAACCTGATCCACGATATGGGCCCGCGCAACCGCGAATTGCTGGCGATCCGACGTCAGATGCAGGAGAAGATCGACGCCTGGCATATCGAGCATCGCGGTCAACCGCATGATGCGCAGGCCTACAAAGATTTCCTGCGCGAAATCGGCTATCTGGTCCCCGAGGGGGAACCCTTCACCATCGAGACGCGCGATGTGGACCCGGAAATCGCCTGCACACCCGGCCCGCAATTGGTGGTGCCGGTGATGAACGCCCGCTATGCGCTGAACGCGGTCAACGCACGGTGGGGCAGCCTGTACGACGCCCTTTACGGTACGGATGCGCTGGGCGATCTGCCCACCGGCAAGGGCTATGACGCGGAGCGTGGCGCGCGGGTGATCGCCCGTGCGAAATCGTTTCTGGATGAGGTGGCACCCCTGTTCTCCGGCTCGCACGCGGATGTTGCGGGCTACCGCGTGACTGATCGCGGGCTGGAGGCGGAGATTCTCAATGACGAGGATACGCGCGGCACCGAAACCATGCAGAGCCGCGAGGTCCCCTCCGCCGGAAAGCCGCCCAAGGTGTTCAACGGGATGCTGCTGGCCAGCCCGGAACAGTTCGCCGGGTGGCGCGGCGACAGGGATGCGCCCAGCGCGATCCTGCTGCGCAACAACAACCTGCATATCGAAATCCAGATCGACCGCGACAGCCGGATCGGCGGGTCGGACAAGGCGGGCGTCGCGGACGTTCTGCTGGAATCCGCGATCTCGACCATCATGGATTGCGAGGATTCCGTCGCCGCCGTCGATGCCGAGGACAAGGTTCTGGCCTGGGGCAACTGGCTGGGCCTGATGAAGGGCGATTTGCAGGAGGAGGTGACAAAGGACGGTCAGACCTTCATTCGCAAGATGAACCCTGACCGGACATATGAGAGCACGGACGGCACATTATCGCTGAAGGGGCGCAGCCTGATGCTGGTGCGCAATGTCGGCCATCTGATGACCAATCCCGCCGTGCTGGATCGCGACGGAAACGAAGCCGGGGAGGGGCTGCTGGACGCAATGGTCACGACGCTGTGCGCCATGCATGATTTGCAACGCGACGGCGGCAACTCGGTCTGCGGCTCGGTCTATGTGGTAAAGCCCAAGATGCACGGCCCCGATGAGGTCGCCTTCACCGATGAGATATTCGATCGGGTGGAAGATGTTCTGGGCCTGCCCCGTCACACCGTAAAACTGGGCATCATGGATGAGGAGCGGCGCACCTCGGTCAACCTTGCGGAATGCATACGTGCCGCCAAGCATCGCGTGGCGTTCATCAACACCGGCTTTCTCGACCGGACCGGCGATGAGATGCACACCTCGATGGAGGCCGGGCCGATGATGCGCAAGGGTGACATCAAAGCGACCCCTTGGATCAAGGCCTATGAGGATCGCAACGTCGATATCGGACTGACCGCTGGTCTGAAGGGGCGCGCGCAGATCGGCAAGGGGATGTGGACGATGTCCGATCTTATGGCCGATATGCTGGAGCAGAAGATCGGCCACTTGAAGGCAGGCGCGACCTGCGCCTGGGTGCCGTCGCCCACCGCTGCAACCCTGCACGCGACGCATTACCACCAGATCAACGTTCTGGACCGTCAGGATGAGATTGCGGCAGGCGGCTCGCGCGCAACGCTCGACGATTTGCTGACCTATCCTGTGGCGGAGGGGCAGAACTGGTCCGAGGAGGACGTTCGGGCGGAGTTGGAGAACAACGCCCAGGGGATCCTGGGCTACGTGGTGCGCTGGGTCGATCACGGGGTCGGCTGTTCCAAGGTGCCCGACATCAATGATGTCGGCCTGATGGAGGATCGCGCGACCTGCCGCATTTCCTCGCAACACATGGCGAACTGGCTGCACCACGGCGTCGTGACCCACGATCAGGTGGAGGAAGTGCTGCAACGCATGGCCGCGAAGGTCGATGCCCAGAACGCCGGCGATCCCGACTACATCCCCATGGCCCCCGGCTTCGACACCATAGCCTACAAGGCGGCGCAGGACCTGATCTACAAGGGGACGGAGCAGCCCTCGGGCTATACCGAACCGGTCCTTCACCGCCGCAGGCTGGAACTGAAGGCATCCTGAGCCATTCACTTTCCCCAAATATCCCCGCCGGAGGCATCCCTCCGGCGCATCTTCAAAGGACGCTCGATGTCTGAAATCACCCGCCGCAAGACGAGATAACCCTCAAACCTCTGTCCGTCGTGGTATTGGACAAGAAAGAGGCGGTCGTCGGCGCGGTGGGTGACCTGCGACAGCGCGGACAACGATCAACTGGCGGGTATAGCCGGATCGAGGCCACGGCGAGCCTTAGGCTCAGAAATCCGCGGCGGGCTTATTTCGATATCCGTCCAGGCGGATTGACCCTGCGAGATCAGTCTTCGTTTGCTTCGCAGAGCAGGGGAGCCATACGGGTGCGCAGGTTCGTCAGCGTGCCTTCATTGCCCTTGTTCCACCATTCCCATTCGCCTGAAACATAGCGCACGCCCGATCCGGCGAGCACGGCCACGAACAGCCGTTCGGAGCCGTCGGGGGACAGCAGCGCAAGGCTTTGATGGGCGTCGGTAATGTAGCGAACCGACAGATCGCGCCCGTCGGCACAGGTGTGGTGGACCACTATGGTTTCCGTTTGCGCGCCGAGCGGCAGGCTCAGCGATATTTCCGCCTGTGCGGGAACGGCGACGGTCAGGGCCAGCAGTGTTGTTCGGATCATCGTATAGGCCTGTCGGGATAGAAGCGATCGGGAGCCGGGACCCGTATCCGTTTCGCTTGCCGGGGTTGCAGGGCGGGTATAGATCGCATCACACAGGATGGTCCTGCGGTGCTCACCGATTTGCGCCCAAGATACGGAGCATATGATGACGCGACAACTCTTCTCGCAAGGGTCCGAATACGAGAATTCCATCGGCTACAGCCGCGCCGTGCGGGACGGACGCTGGGTCTTCGTTTCGGGCACCACCGGGTTTGACTATGCGACCATGGAAATCTCGGACGATATGGCGGTGCAGACCGATCAGGCGATGCGCAACATCAACACGGCCCTGTCAGCGGTCGGCGCATCCATGGCGGATGTTGCGCGCGTCACCTATATGGTGCCGAACCGCGATCTGTTCGAGCAGAGCCACGAGGTGCTGCATACCTGGCTGGGCAACGTGCGACCCGCCGCGACGATGTTCGTGGCCGAGCTTCTGGACCCGCGCATGTTGATCGAGATCGAGGTGACGGCCCGCGTTGCCAACGGTGGCAAGCGCAAGAAGTAAGAGCCTGCGGCGCGGATATTTGCGGAAAGTGAAAACCGGGGCGTGGACGAAGCGTAACTGTGCGGGCATACTGCGATGCAGCACACGATTCAGGAGCGACCATGTCCCGTCCCGTTATCGGTATCATCGGCAATCAGCACCAGATCAACGATCAGTATCAGGTGCAGGCCGTCGGCACGATGAATATCACCGCAATCGTTGAGGTATGCGACGCGATTCCCATGATGCTGCCAGCCGATCCAGCAATGATCGGGGTCGCGGACGCCATACAGGTCTGTGACGGATTCGTGTTTCCGGGTGCGCGCCCCAATGTGCACCCCGAGGAATACGGTCATGCGGAGACGGAGGCCCACGGCACGTTCGATCGCGCGCGCGATGCGCTGGCGCTGCCCCTGATCCGCGAATGCGTGGCGCGGGGCGTTCCCGTGCTGGGACTGTGCCGTGGCTTTCAGGAAATGGCGGTGGCCTTCGGATCGACGTTGCACCCTGAAATCCGCGACATTCCCGGACGCCTGAACCACCGTATGCCCCCCGATGGCACGATGGAGGAGAAGTTCGCGCTGCGCCATTGGGTGACGTTGACCCCCGATGGGCCGTTTGCACGGTTGTTCGGTGCGCCCGAAGTCTTGACCAATACGCTGCACGGGCAGGGGATCGAGGACCCGGGCAGTCGCGTCATCGTCGATGGCCGCGCGCCCGACGGAACCGCCGAGGCGATCTATATCGAGGGTGCGCCCGGTTTCGCCATGGGGGTGCAGTGGCATCCTGAATACAAGGCGGGGGAGGATATGGTCTCCCGCGCCTTGTTCGAAGCATTCGGGCGGGCCGCCGCCGGTTTGCGTCGCGCCGCCTGATTCCACGTCGAATATGGCACGTAGAAAGCGGCTTTCCCCGCCGCCCGTCTGGCTTGCGCCGGTTCTGGGCGGGTTCCTGATCCTGTTGACGGCCCTCGGTGCGGTGATGCCAGCAGTCCAACTGTCCACGGGTGAGGCGGCCGAATGGCGGCGCGCGTTGGGTGGGCCGTTCCTGCCTCTCGACGCACCGCCACTGGGCAGTTGGATACTGCGGATCGCATTGTTCGTGGGCGGTGACATGCTGGCATCATTGCGACTTTCGTCCCTGGCGATGCTGGCCGTATTGCTGGGATGTCTGGCGCCGCGCGGCCGCATGGCCCTGATTGCCGGTCTGTCGTCGCCGCTGGTCTGGTGGCTGGTCCTGTCGGGACTGAATGCGAGCGTCTTGCTGGCCGCAGCCGCCCCCTTTGCCCTGTTGCTGGAGCGGGCCGCCGCCCCCCGTCCGAAGCGGGAGAAGACGCCGCCCCTGCGTCCTTGGCTCTGGCTGGGGCTGTCGGGCGCGGTCCTGTTGCACGCGCAACCACTGTTGATAGGCGCCATGCTGGTGCTGTTCGCGCTGCTGATCTGGCGTGGGGTGGCGTGGCGCGGGCCGGTGCTGGCATTAGGCGTGATCGCGGTGCTGGTCTTGCCGTTCGTGATCTGGTCCGCGGCGACGGCGGGGGCACCTTTGCTGGGTGCGCTGCCAGTGCGCGGATCGTCCGCATGGTGGGAACTGGCGCTGGCGGTGCTGGCGTTGGGCCCTCTGCTGCTGGGCGGATTGCGCGGCTCCACCGATGCGCTGGGCCTGTGGATCTGGAGCGTGATTGCGCTGGGCATCGCGTTGGCTCTGCTGGAGCGGGGATCGCCCATGTTGACGGCGGTGCTGGTTGCCCCTCTGGCTCTGAGGCAAGCCGGAAGCGCGCTGCGTGGCTGGCGGCTGATCGCGCTGGGCGGGATTGGCGCGCCGGTTGGCGCGATGCTGCTGGCGGTGTCGATGATGTATGCGGCGTTCGGAGAGGGACTGCCCGCGATCGCGGACCCCCATGCAGCCCGGCGGGCGGATGCGGCATTTTGCGAGGATGTCCTGCTGACCATGGAGGAAGAAGGCGCCGTGTCGCTGATCGGAGCGGCTCGCGCACCCCTGTTGCCTTGCGCGTGGCGGGGTGGACTACGCGATACGCCCGTCATCGGCATGACGACCGACGGACCATTGCCGCTGCGCGTGGCGCAAGGCCCCCTGGCGGTGGAGGGCGACGGCGTGCTGGTGGCCTTCTGGCCAGATGACGGGGTTGCGATGGCCTCGCAATTTGCGAATCGGCGAATACTGGGCGCGCGCTCCATCCCGGATCATGCGGGCAGCGAACGGCGATACACGCTGTGGCTGGTGCGTGACTGGACCGGCGGGTAACGGGGGATGGCCAAGAAAGTACTGACAGAGCCCCGTGACCGAATGACAGGCGCAAACCAGCCAAAAAACGGGATGCGCCTCATATACGCGACGACGATATGGCCTCCAGCGTGGTGCCATACCGCTCGCGCGCGCGTGATGCGTATTCCGATAACCGGGCACGGTGTCAACGGCAAAAAGTTGCACCGAAGGGTGTATGATCTGTTGACGCGGACCCTTGCAATGGTGCCCGATTGCGCCATGAGCCCTGCGGGGTTCGGAAGCATGGCGCGGGACGCGTCGGCATACATATGTATCTGGGAGAATGACCATGAAACTTCTTATGACTGCCGCGATGTTCGCGGCGACCGCATTGACCGCTCTGCCTGCGCTGGCCAGCTGCGAAGAGGGTGAGTTGGTCATCAAGTTCAGTCACGTCACCAACACCGACCGTCACCCCAAGGGCATCGCCGCCACCGAACTGGCCGAGCGTGTGAACGCCGAGATGGACGGAACCGCCTGCATGGAAGTCTTCCCCAACAGCCAGCTCTATACCGATGAGCAGGTTCTGGAGGCGATGTTGCAGGGCGACGTTCAGATGGCCGCGCCCTCGCTGTCGCTGTTCGAAAGCTTTACCCGCCAGTACCGGATCTTCGATCTGCCGTTCATGTTCAACAACATCTCCGCCGTGGATGAATTCCAGAACTCCGATGCCGGTCAGGCGATGAAGGAAGTCATGATCCGTCGCGGCATTCGTGGTCTGGAATTCTGGCACAACGGCATGAAGCAGATGTCTGCGAACATCCCGCTGGAGCTGCCGACCGATGCGTCCGGCCTCAAATTCCGCGTCCAGCCTTCTGAAGTGCTCGTCGCGCAGATGGAGGCACTGGATGCCTCGCCGCAGCCTATGGCCTTCGCTGAAGTTTATGGCGCGTTGCAGACCGGTGTTGTCGATGGTCAGGAGAACACCTGGTCCAACATCTACGGTCAGAAGTTCTTCGAGGTGCAGGACGGCATCACCGAAACCAACCACGGCGTGATCGACTATCTGGTCGTGACGTCCGAGGATTGGTGGCAGGGCCTGGATGCGGACGTGCGCGATCAGCTCGCGACCATCCTGAACGAGGTCACCGTCTCTCGCAACGCCGCATCCGAGGCCGTGAACCAGGAGGCCCGTCAGGCCATCATCGACGCCGGCGGCACCGTGCGCAGCCTGACGCCCGAGCAGCGGACCGCATGGGTCGATGCGATGAAGCCCGTGTGGGAGCAGTTCGTGGCCGATGTCGGTCAGGAAAACATTGATGCCGCACAGGAAATCAACTCCCGCCACTGATGCGGGGAGCCACGCGCCCGGCGCGTGGTTCTGACGAAGCGGGAGCGGTTCTGACGGGCCGCTCCCGTTATTTTGCCTTGTGGACTCGCCTGTCGTGGCGGCATCCCGGTCTATCGAAAGCCCGGTCTATCGAAAGGATGAGCATGAACAGCGTGGCCCCCCCGCATCGCGGACGTCTAGGCGGCTTTTTCGGTGCGTTTGAAGAAAACGTCATTGCCCTGATCCTCGCCCTGATGACGGCGATGACATTCCTCAACGTCGTGCTGCGATACGGATTCTCTTCTTCGATCCTTTGGGGGCCGGAGGTGGTGGAGTATCTCTTTGCCTGGCTGGTTCTGTTTGGCATGAGCTATTGCGTGAAGATCACGGCGCATCTGGGCGTCGATGCGCTGACATCCCTGTTGCCGGCACGCGGCCAGCGGATCACAGCGTTGATCGCCGCCATCTTCTGTCTGATCTATGCCGGACTGCTGATGAAGGGTGCTTGGGATTACTGGGCGCCGTTCGCGAACCTGGATCAGACGACCGGCCGCTGGTTCCCCACGGGGCTGGACGAAAACACCCGCGAAAACGGCTGGTACGAAACGCGGTTCGTTCCGATGCCCGACCTGCTGCGGTTCGTCGAGGGGTGGTTGCTGTATGACGGCGATCCACCCTTTCAAAAGCTGCCGCGCGCCATCCCGTATCTGATCCTGCCTCTGGGCGTCGCCCTGCTGTTGTTCCGCCTGATCCAGGCGACCATCGCCATCGTTCGCGGCACTTCGTCGAGCCTGATCGTCAGTCATGAGGCTGAAGAAGCCGTAGAGCAAGCGGCAGACAAACTGGCCCGCGAGGAGCGTACATAATGGAAGTCGTCGTCCTGTTTCTGTGCGTCATCACATTGCTGGCTATCGGTGTGCCGATCGCGGTCGCCTTGGGCCTGTCCTCGATCCTGTTTCTGCTGGTCTTGGGGGACACGTCGCTCGCCTCGATCGCGCAATCCCTGTTTCAGGCGATGGCGGGGCATTCCACATTGCTGGCGATCCCGTTCTTCATTCTGGCATCCTCGTTCATGTCCACCGGGGGCGTGGCGCAGCGGATCATTCGGTTTTCCATCGCATGTGTCGGTCATATGCGCGGCGGGCTGGCCATCGCGGGGGTTCTGGCCTGCATGATCTTCGCGGCGCTGTCGGGATCCTCACCTGCCACTGTTGTCGCCATCGGCTCCATCGTTATCGCCGCCATGCAGAAGGTCGGCTACACCAAGGAGTTCGCCGCCGGCGTGATCTGCAACGCGGGAACGCTGGGCATTCTGATCCCTCCATCCATCGTGATGGTGGTCTATGCCTCCGCGACGGATGTATCGGTGGGGCGGATGTTCCTGGCGGGCGTGATCCCGGGCCTGTTGGCTGGCACCATGCTGATGATCGCGATTTACGTCGTGGCCCGTATCAAGGACATGCCGAAGGGTGAGTGGAACGGCTGGAGCGAGATATGGAACAGCTTCGTCGATGCGTTCTGGGGCCTGTTGCTGATCGTCATCATCATGGTGGGCATCTACGGGATTCCCGGATTTACCGGCGCGATTTTCACCCCGACGGAGGCCGCCGCCGTGGCCGCGGTCTATGCATTCCTGGTCGCGTGCTTCATCTATCGCGACATGGGGCCGCTGGCCGAGACTGAGGATGGACAGCCGCGTTCATCCGTGATGCACAAGCCGCAGGCGCTGCTGACATCGTTCGTTCACGCCGACACGCGGCGCGTTCTGCTGGATGCGGGCAAGCTGACCATCACGCTGATGTTCATCATCGCCAATGCCATGATCCTCAAGCATGTGCTGACCGACGAGCAGATCCCGCAACGGATTTCGGAATCCATGTTGAGCATGGGGCTGGGTCCGATCACCTTCCTGATCATGGTCAACGTGATCCTGCTGATCGGCGGTCAGTTCATGGAGCCGTCGGGCCTGCTGGTGATCGTGGCACCGCTGGTGTTCCCGATTGCCATCGAACTGGGCATCGACCCGATCCATCTGGGGATCATTATGGTCGTGAACATGGAGATCGGAATGATCACCCCTCCGGTGGGACTGAACCTGTTCGTCACGTCCGGCGTCGCCCGCATGCCGATGATGGGGGTGGTCAAGGCCGCGTTGCCGTTCCTGCTGGTTCTGTTCGTCTTTCTGATCATCGTCACATATGTGCCGTGGATTTCCACCTGGCTGCCCACATCACGCATGGGGCCGGAGATCATCACGAACTGAGGCTTTCGACCTCGACGAAAGGGGGGGCGGTCGCGCATGCGGCCGCCCTTTTTCGTTTGTGGGGCGATTGCAGCTTTCCGTGCGCTGTCAGGCCCGCGCCTGCATCGAAAATCCGACTTTTCATTCACGATCTGACCCGCATCACGGGGGTGCTGCCTGTGGCTGCCGCATCGCCACCAGAATTTTTTATTTGACTCGATTCGATATATCGAAGAGTTTTTCTGTATTATGAATTTTGCCGATGCATCAAGCACCCGATCCGTACGCCTCTTTGAAGCCTTCGCCGCCGTTGGGGCGCCGCAGTCCCTCAGCGAGATTTCCAACTTGCTGGCGACGCCGCTCAGCACCTGCCACGGTTTGGTGAAGGCGCTTCAGAATGGCGGGTATCTCTATTCGAACAACGTGTCCCGGCGGCACTATCCCACCCGGCGGCTCCTGCAGATCGCGGAGACGATTGCCGCCAACGATCCGGTTCTGAAATATTTCGACGCTCACATGGCGGAGCTTCGCGATACGACGGAGGAGACCGTGATCCTGGGCACCTTGCAAAAGGATGCGGTCGTCTACCTGAACGTCGTCGAGAGCCCGCACTCCATCCGCTACAGCGCGCGGCCCGGCGATATGAAGCCGCTCCATTCGAGCGCTCTCGGCAAGCTGATGCTGGGCGAATCCGAGAAGAAGGTGCGGGAGGGTTTCCTGAAAACCCTGCCGCTCGACGCGGTCACGCAAAACACGCTGACCACGCCCGACGTTCTGCGCAGGGACCTCGAACAGTCGCGCGACCGGGGATTTTACATGACGCGCGGCGAGAACGTCTCGGAGGTTCTGGCGATGGCCGCCCCCGTGCGCATCGGAGGGGAGATTTACGGCGTCGTCGTCGCCGGTCCGATCGGACGCATGGAAAGCAAGCAGGCCGAAATCGAGGATGCGCTGACAACGGCCTGCACCCGCATCAGTGGAGATTTCGGATGAAGCGCCCTGTCGTTACCAGCCTGACCGATGGCGTCCTGCGAATCTGCATTGATCGCCCGGAAAAGCGCAACGCGCTGAGCATGGCGACGCTGGATGCAATCGCGGCCGCGTTCGACGAGGCAGCCGTGCATGAGGACCTCAGGGTCGCGGTCCTTACCGGGGCCGGGGACAAGAGTTTTGCCGCAGGCGGCGATCTGAAGGAGCTTTCCGCCGTCAAGGGTGAGGAGGCGGCGATTGCCATGGCCACCCACGCGAAGAAGGCGCTCACCGCCGTGCGCAACTTTCCCTTGCCGGTGATCGCAGCTCTGAATGGCGATGCGTTGGGGGGCGGGGCGGAGCTGGCCCTGGCCTGTGACATGCGGGTCGCTGCATCCCATGCGCGGATCGGGTTCATTCAGGGAAAGCTCGGCATCACGTCCGCCTGGGGCGGCGGCGCGGACCTGATGCGGCTGGTCGGAACGGGCTACGCTTTGCAGATGATGACCCGAATGGAGGTTCTGGACCCGGCGCAGGCCACCGGCATGGGCCTCTACAATGCCACCGCTGAGGATGGCGTATCGCTGGACGATGCGCTTGAGGCGTTCGTGGCACCGATGCGCGGACAATCGCCGCATGTGATGCGCTCCTTCAAGGCGATGGCCCTGCACCTGCGCCGGAACGACCGGGCCGAGATGGACCGACTGGAAACCGCGAATTTCGGTTTCGCCTGGGCGCACCCCGATCATGACAGGGCCGTGGACCGGCTGTTGAACAAAATGAAGCCCGCATGACCGCGGCAGTACAAACGGGAAGCGACAAGACAATGTCCGATCACCTATCGCATACGCCTTCGGGCATCGAAGTGCCGATCACCGTAACGGCCGAGATGGTCGGGAACCTGTCCGAAGGAAAACCGGGGCAGTTCCCATTCACGCGGGGCATCTTCGAAAACGGATACCGGGGCAGGCTCTGGACGATCCGGCAATATTCCGGGTTCGGCACGGCGGAATCCACGAACGAACGCTACCGGTTCCTGCTGGATCGCGGGCAGACCGGCCTGTCGGTCGCGCTCGATCTGCCAACGCAGTGCGGTTATGACCCGGATCACGAGATGGCCATGTCCGAGATCGGCAAGGTCGGCGTATCGTTGTCGACCCTGGCGGAGGCGGAGATCCTGTTCGACCAGATCGACCTTTCGAAGATCTCGACCTCTTTTACCATCAACGGCACCGCTGCGATCATCTATGCGATGTACCTCGCCGTGGCCGACAAGAAGGGCGTTCCGCGCGCGCAGCTGACCGGCACGATCCAGAACGACATCCTGAAGGAATATGTGGCCCGGGGCACATGGATTTTCCCGGTGCGCCCCTCCATGAGGCTGATCGCGGACTCGGTGCTCTACGCCAACGAGCAGACACCGCGCTTCAACCCGATTTCCATCGCGGGTGCGCATGTGCGCGACGCCGGCTCAACAGCGGCGGAGGAGATGGCCTACACGCTGGCGAACGGGCTTGCCTATGTTGACGAGTTCAACCGGCGTGGTGGAGATATCGAGAAGTTCGCCAAACGTCTCAGCTTCTTCTTCTACGTGCACATGGACCTTTTTGAAGAGGTCGCAAAGTTCCGCGCCGGGCGCAGGATGTGGGCGAAGATGCTGGCCGAACGCTACGGCGTTACAGATCAGAAGGCTTTGCAATTCCGCTTTGGCGTGGTGTGCGGGGGGTCTTCGCTGACGGCGGCGCAGCCCATGAACAACGTCGTCCGCGTCGGGGTTGAGACGATGGCGGCGGTGATGGGCGGGGCGCAGTCGATCTTTACCTGCGCCTTCGACGAGGCCTACCAGATCCCCACGGAGACGAGCGCCGAGATCGCCCTGCGCACGCAGCAGATCATAGCCGAGGAAAGCGGGGTGGCGCGCACCGTCGATCCGCTGGGCGGAAGCTATTACGTCGAGTGGCTGACCGATCAGATGGAAGAGATGATCGGTGAGATCATGGATGAGCTCGACGAATATGGCGGCGTCGTGAAGGCCATCGAGGACGGCTATCTGCAAGCCAAGGTCGCCGAGCGCGCGAAGGAGCGCAAGCAGGCGACGGACAGCGGCGCGCGCCCTGTGGTGGGCGTCAACGTCGGCACCCGCGCGCGCAACGAAAGCGACAAGGGTGAGATGTTCAGCCAGGACCCCGAGACGGTGAAGCAGGTTCTGGCAAAGCACGCGGCGACGCTCGAACGCCGCGATCAGGCTGAGGTGGACCGAGCGCTCGCCGCGCTGAGCGCCGCCGCCGCGACCGATACCGAAAACGTCATGCCGCATCTCGTCGAGTGCTGCCACGCCTACGCCACCGTCGGAGAGATGGTCGCATCGCTCAAGAAGGAATGGGGCGAATTCCAGGAACCCATAAGGTTTTGACATCATGACACTTGAAAAGAAACGCATCCTGATCGCCAAACCCGGCCTCGATGGTCACGACGTCGGTGCGAAGGTCATCGCGCTGGCCCTGCGCGACGCGGGGGCGGAGGTGATCTATACCGGATTGCGGCGCAGCCCGGAACAGATCGTGCGCATCGCCGTGGACGAGGATGTCGATATGCTTGGGCTGTCGATCCTGTCCGGCAGTCACAAGGAGCTTGCGGCATCCGTCATCGAGCGGTTGCGCATCGAGGACGCAGCCGACATCAAGGTCTTTGTCGGTGGCACGATCCCGGAGGAGGATTTCGAAACCCTTCGCGCCGCAGGGGTACGCGGCATCTATACCAGCGAAATGACCATCGAGTCCGTCATCGCGGAAATCGACAGTCAGCTTTCATGATGGTCGGGCCTCTGAAAGGCAGGACGATCATCGAGATAGGCCACATGCTGGCCGGTCCCTATTGTGGCATGCTTTTGTCCGATCTGGGCGCGCGGGTCATCAAGATCGAGTCGCCGGAGGGGGATATCGGGCGCAATATCGGGCCCCACGATGTGGCGGGACACAACACCTACTTTGCCTCGCTCAATCGCGGCAAGCAAAGCGTTACACTCGACCTCGCGTCGGATGCGGGCCGGGCAGGGCTGGCCAAACTGGTGGCGCAGGCGGACGGCCTCGTCACCAATCTGCGCCCGGCGGCGATCAAGAAGCTGGGTCTGACATATGACAGCCTGAAGGGGATCAATCCCACGCTCGCCTGTCTGGCACTGACGGGCTACGGCCTCGAAGGTCCATACGCGGATTCGCCCGCCTATGATTACGTCATACAGGCCATGACCGGCGTCATGCTTCTGACGGGCGACCCGGACGGCCCCCCGGTAAAGCCGGGCTATTCGGCGGTGGACAACTCAGCCGGGGTCATGGGCGCCCTCGGACTGGTCGCCAAGATGTTGGAGGGCCGGGGCGGGCAGGTTGACGTGTCGATGTACGACACGATGATGTCCCAGCTCAATTACCTCGGCAGCAGCTACCTCAACTCGGGCGACAAGTCGGCGCGCATCAAGGACGGTGCCCATCCCTATATCGTGCCCGCGCAGCTGTTTCCGACAAGCGACGGCTACGTCGTGCTCTTCATCACGCATGACAAGTTCTGGAAATTGTTCGCGGAATCCCTGAACGAGGCGGAATGGCTGACCGATCCGCGATTTGCGAAGATGGCCGGCCGATCCGCCAACCGCGATCTGGTCATTCCCGCGATCAGCGCGCGAATGCAGGAAAAGACCGCCGAGGAATGGGTGGAGCAACTTGCGCCCCTCGGGCTGGTCGTGGCCTCGATCCAGAGCTTTCCCGAGGCACTTGACGGACCGCTTACCGCATCGCGCGACATGGTGATCGAGATCCCCGTGGGCGATGAAAAACTGCGCCTCATCGGTAACGCCATCAAGATCTCGGGTGAGGTGCCGAGCTATCGCGCGCCACCCATGCTGGGGGAACACAACGCCGCGCTGCTTGGCGATGACGGGCAGGGGGGCGCAGATGAGTGACGCCCCGCCCCTCGACCGACGCAGGATATCGCGTGCCTTGACGCGGGTTGCCAACGCGCCGGTGGCGGAAGTGCTCGCAGCCATCGGTGACAGCAAGGTCCAACCGGCATTTCGCATCGGCATCACCGGCCCGCCGGGGGGCGGAAAATCATCGCTGATAAACGCGCTGGTTCAGGAGCGGCTGTCGCCCGGCACGCTGGACACGCTCGCCGTTCTGGCCATCGACCCTTCCAGTCCGGTCAGCGGTGGGGCGATCCTCGGGGATCGGATTCGGATGGATGCAATCGCGGATCTGCCGGGGCTCTATCTGCGCTCCCTGTCCAGCCGGGGCGCGCGCAACGGATTGTGCGACAACGTCGTCGATCTGCTGACGCTGCTGGAGGTTCAGGGCTTCGATGAAATCATCCTCGAAACGGTCGGGGTAGGACAATCCGAGGTCGCGGTGCATGAGGTCGTCGATACGCTGGTGGTGATCGTACCCCCGGATGCGGGCGATAGTGTGCAGACGATGAAATCGGGCATTCTGGAAATGGCGGATATCATCGTGGTGACCAAGGCGGACATGCCCGGCGCGCGGCGCATGGCATCGGACCTGTCTGCCGTGCTGAACGAGCGGAGCGGGCGCAGTGTTCCCGTCCTGCAAACGCAGGCTGACGGCCGTGGCGTGGCCGATCTTGACCGCGCGATCGACGCGCACCGAAACAGCATCGTGGAAAACCGAACTGAGGAAACGACGCGCGAAAGCCGTCGCCGGTATCACTTGCGGGCCCTTGCGGACCGCCAAGTGGAAGAAGCGCTGAGAGCGAATCCCGAGATAACAGAGGGAACGCTCAAGGCGTCGTACGACCGATTGCTCGCAACCTTGCGCGCATAACAAAATATAATGGGAGGAGACCATCATGACTACCACATTCAAGGGTTTGGCGCTAACCGCCGTCCTGTGTATCGGCGGTGCTGCGCAGGCGCAGGAACGGCTTACCATGGGGGCCACGCACAGCGCTTCGTCGTTCTATGCCTATCAGGTGGGGATCACGAACTACCTTAACTCCGCAGTGGAGGGGGTGAACATCAACGTTCGCGAACTCGGCGGTGCGGAAGTGTCGACCGAGGCGTTGCTGCGCGAGGAGGTCGACATGGGCATTTCCGTCACGTCGTCGGATTTCGCGGCGATGAACGGGATCGAACCTTTCCGTGGCGAAGCGGACAATCTGCGCACTCTGTACTATTTCGCGCCCCTGCCGCTGAACTTCGTCGTGGCGGCGGATGCCGGGATCGACAGTATCGACGCGCTTGAGGGTCAGGCCTTCAACCCGGGCGGGCGGGGCACTTCGACCGAACGGCAGGTCGAACAGATCATGGAAAGCATCGACGTCACGCCGGACTGGCTGCGTGCCGAGGGTGGCGATGCGCTGGACGCCTTCCAAAACGGCAGGGTCAGCGGTTTCGTCAAGGGTGGCAATCATCCCGACGGCTACATTCAGCAAGCTGCGACGGCCCGTGACATAATATTCCTGTCGCTCGACGAAGCACAGCGGAACGCCGCGATCGAGGCCTATCCCTTCTTCAGCGCGGCAAAGAGCACCCCGTCAGAGTTCTATGGCGAGACCGAGGGTGAGGTTAACTCGCTGCAAACGGCAATCGGGATCAACACGACCAGCGACCTTGACGAGGAGATCGCTTACCAGATCGCGAAGGCTGTGTTCTCCGAGGAAGGCAGGGAAGCAGCCGCCGAGGTCTATGCCCCGGCCAGAACCATCGACGCAGCCCAGTTGACCATAGATGCCGCGGTCGCGCCGTTGCATTCGGGCGTCGTACGCTACCTTGAGGAGGCGGGCTACACCGTTCCCGCAGACCTGAAAACGCAGGACTGATCCCGTGAGCGGGCCTGCAGCGAATGAGAAAACGCAAGCCGGGGTTTCCAAGCCCTGGATCTCTCCCGGGCGGGTGCTGCTGTGCATCGCGTCCGCCTGGGTGGTGTTTCACCTCGCCGCTGCGGGCTTCGGCATCGTCGGCAGTCACGTGTTGCGCAGCGTGCATCTGGGTGGGGCGATCATCCTCACCCTTGCCTACCAGCCCTTGCCGGGGCGCTGGCGACTGATAGACGCAGGCATCATTGCGTCTGTCATCGCCGCCACCCTCTATCTGGTGATCCGCAGCGATGCGATCCTGCTGTCGAACTGGTTCACCTATCTATGGCCTGAACGCATTCTGGGCACCGTGATGTTTCTCGCCCTGCTCGAAGGTGTGCGTCGCGCCTTGGGCTGGGGGTTCGTCGGCCTGATCCTGATCTTCGTCGGCTATGCGGTGCTCGGGCCGTGGATCCCGGGCGCCTTCGGTCACCGGGGGCTGTCATTCGACCGGCTGATTTTCAGCTTCTACCTGGGAAGCCAGGGTGTTGCCGGCATGTTGATAGGTATCTCGGCCGGTATCGTGGCACTGTTCCTGATTTTTGGAGAGATCCTGAACGCGAGCGGTGCGGGCAATACCTTCATCAATATCGCCCTGCGGCTGGGCGGCGGGTTCCGCGGCGGGGCCGGTATGGTCGCCGTGATCGGCAGTGCCTTCATGGGCATGATCAACGGCAGCGCGGTGGCGAATGTCGCGTCTACCGGCGTTCTGACCATTCCACTCATGCGCAGGCTGGGCTTTTCGCGCAACCTTGCGGGCTCGATCGAGGCGGTATCCTCCACCGGAGGACAGTTCATGCCGCCGATCATGGGGCCGGGTGCCTTCCTCATGGCGGAGCTGCTCGGCATCTCCTATCTGGATGTTGCGGTCGCCGCGCTGATCCCCTCGACGTTGTTCTATGTCGGATTGCTGCTGGCGGTCTGGCTCTTTGCGGGAAAGAACGGGCTGACACCGATTCCCGCTGACATGATCCCCAGCCGTGCCGTCGCCTACGCCCCGCTGGCCATGCTGACGTTGCTATTGCCGATCGGCACGCTGGTCGGACTCGTCGTCGCGCGGTTCACCGTGCAATATGCCGTGCTTTTCGCGATACTGATCGCGGGGCTGCTCTATCTGCTCCAGTCCTTGCCGCGTCGCAAGGCACAGGGTGAGGAATCAGCGGGGCCTGGACCGATTGTTGCGCTGGGGGCCGCGTTTGATCTGTCCGCACGCAACATCGCCTATGTGGGAATGATCATTGCAGCCGCGCAGATCATCGTCGCTGTAATCAACCTCACGGGGCTGGGTGTCACCCTGTCGCAGATCATCGTGAGCCTGGGGCAGAGCAACCTGATCCTGTCGCTCGTGCTGACGATGGGCGTGGCGATCCTGCTGGGGATGGGAATGCCGACGCCGGCTGCCTATGCTGTCGCGGCAGCCGTTCTGGGCCCGCCACTCGCGCGGTTGGGGTTGGAGATGTTGCCGGCCCATCTGTTCATCTACTATTTCGCCTGCCTCGCGGCCATTACGCCGCCCGTGGCTTCCGCGGTCTTCGCAGCCTGTGCGATCAGTCGGGGATCGGTCATTCCGACTGCCGGACACGCAATCCTGCTGTCGCTCAGCCTGTTCCTGGTTCCTTTTCTCTTCGTCATGGATCCGGTATTGCTGTTGCAGGGCAGTTTGTTCGCGATTGTTCTGGCCGTTATATCGAGCGTGCTGGGGGTGGCGACGCTGACCTTCGCGACCATCGGCTACCTCATGGCCCCAATCCCGCCCTTTGCCCGGATCATCCTGGGCGTGGCGGCCATGGCCTTGATCGTTCCTGGCTGGGTAAGCGATATCGTTGGGTTGACTGTGGCCTCGATCATTCTGGGCTTGCTGTTGACGGGCAAAGTCGGCGGACAAGACGCCGCCGCGTAGACCTTTGGACCAGTAATCCGGGATGCTAGGGGAGTTGCCGACGAAATCGCCTGCTATAGCGTCAACCGTTCGTGGAGACGTGGCAAGGCAGGGGCAACTTTAATGGCTTCTACACGGCTTTTGTACTGGCGATAATACCCAGCAAGCAAGCATAAAGCTAACCCATTGTTTTTAAATGGAGGCGAGTACCGGAATCGAACCGGTGTACACGGATTTGCAATCCACACACTTGCTGAATGATTTCAATGTGGAAGCCCCTAAAAGGTATCAGGACAAAGGCCGAACCGGCAGTGAACATGATACTGGTGCATTCCCGATCCTCCAAAGCCATTGGGGGGCACCGGCATGAGTATCAAGATCATGTCTCGGATCTGGGAATCGGGTGGCCTCAAGCCGACTGAGAAGCTCATTCTTCTGTCTCTGGCAGACCACGCGAACGACGATGGCGTCTGCTATCCGTCGCTAGCGCGGCTGGTGGCTAAAACCGGCCTGAGCGAGCGCGGGGCACAGAGTACGATTAAGAACCTTGAAGAGCGTGGCTGGCTGCAAATCGAACGAAATGCAGGTCCGCGCGGCTGCAATGTGTTCACGGTTTTGACCCCCGAACTGGATGCGGAACCCCCGCAGGAGGTGCGCCCCCGCAGGAGGTGCACCCCCGCAGGAGGTGCGCCTAACCCCCGCAGGAGGTGCACCCCTACCCCCGCAGGAGGTGCACCCGAACCGTCATTTAACCATCAGGAACCGGTTAAGAGTATACCACCACCACCACCTGTGGCTGGAACCGAGCGCGAGGAAATTCTGATTGCAGCCGGACACGATCCGACCGGACTGACGGCAACAGGTCGGATCGTCGGAAGTTCTGCTGAGATGATCGAAGTCCAGCGATGGCGGAACGACCTGAACCTGTCTCAAGCCGAGATTGTGACCATCGTTCAGGAAGTGGCCGCTCAGAAAGGCTACCAGCCGGTTTCCACCCTCAGATATTTCACACCGGCGATGCAGCGCTTCGCTGGCTCAAAGCACGCTGAAAAGCTCAACCCCACGAAACAAACTCAAACCAGAGGTAAACGCCATGAACGCCAATCTGCGAATGCTGCCCTCAATGAGCTTGAGAACCAGCTCTCTTCAGGACAGGCCTACGTCGACACTTCAGACCGCGATCCATTCGGCGGCCAATGACGGAAAGACGCTCAAGCGGACGCGCGCGGTGCTGGCCCTCTATTGGGAGCCCGACCTCGATGAGGCCACCCGGATCAACAGCTATGGCGAGTTCGTGCGGGCGCTGTCTCGCTTCCCCGAATGGGCCATGCAGAAGGCTTTCGACCGGTGGGTTGATACTCAAAGCCGGCGCCCCTCACCTGCGGATATCGCACACCTGGCATCTGTGGAGATCCTCGTTCTGCGCAGGGAGATCGATGCGCGGCGCGGTGGACCACCTGTGGCGCCTGTGCGTCGGAGGATGACGCCGGACCAGGCGCGAGCAGTCGTGCAGGATTGCGGGCTGCGCATGAACGAGTTCGGCAAGATCATCGGTCTGGGCGGCGATGACCTGGAGGAACGGGCATGACGATTCCGGTACTCGACACGGCGCAGTTTGACCGTCTGACCCGTGGGTCGCAGAAGCTATGGGGCCTCGACAGCATCGCCGCCGCAATCGGACTGGGTAAGGACGCAACCCGCCGTCTCGCCAGCGTGCACGGCGTCCCGATCTATCGACCTGTCGGAAGCAGCCAGTATTTCGCCCTGCGTGATGAACTCGCAGTCTGGCTTCGAACGTCGACCGTCAAATGCGCGGAGCCTGATGAGATCGAAGAGGCAATAACTCCCAAGCGCTATCGCGGTGGCGGGGTCAACCGATACGGCGGTCAACGGTCGGTTCAATCGTCCAGTGAACACAAGGGCGGGCAATCCGCAGGGACGAAATCCAAGTAAGCGATGCGTGGGGGGTGGTCCTGAACTTTCCGGGGTCGGCGGGGACCGGTCCGGGGTCCACATCTGCCGATAGTGTAGAATTGGAGTTTTTGAGGAAGATCAATAACTTGCCTACCATAACAACGAACACCAACGAATAGCAACGGTTCGCTAGCTTTTTGTTGAAATCAACATCGGCGATATTGAGGTCATGTTCAATTTGTTCCGAAAATCCCAATCAGCCCCTGTTCAGAAGGGCCTCGCCTCACCCGACGAGGACATGCTCGCCTTGTTCGGCCTGGTCCCGTCCAGCCCGGCGGGCATTACGATTTCATCCGACACGGCGCTGCGCGTTCCCGCTGTCGGGTCTGCCGTTCGGCTTATCTCCGAGGCGGCTGCGACCCTCGACATTGCGGTGAAGCGCAAGGCGGCGGATGGCACCGAAACGATAGAGGCGCATCCCGTTGCCGATCTGCTGCAAGGCGATGCGAACGATTGGACCGGCGGGTTCGAGATCATCCGCGATCTGGTGATCGACGCGCTGACTGACGACAAGGGCGGCATGGTCCACGTCAGTCGCGCGGGCGATGGACGGGTTCTGGAACTGGTCCGGTATCGCAATGGCGTGATCGACGTGCAGTTTGACGAGTCCACGGGAGAACCCTCGTACAAGATCAACGGGCGTCCTGAGCCTGCTGCAAATATCATTCACCTGCGAAGCCCGTTCGGGCGGTCTCCGCTGACCCTGTACCGTGATGCGATTGCCACGGCGGTCGCATTGGATCGTCACGCGGGACGTCTGTTCGGGCGCGGTGCGCGGCCTTCTGGCGTCCTGTCGTTTCCGAAGGGCATGGGTGAGGCTGCGGTGAAAGCGGCGCGCACGGCGTGGCGCGCCACGCAGGAGAGCGAAGGAGATAGCGGGCGCACCGCGATCCTGCACGACGGCGCCAGCTTCACGCCGCTCACCCTCGCCTCGACCGATGCGCAGTTCCTCGAAAACCGGCAATTCCAAATCCTCGAAGTGGCCCGCGCGTTCCGGGTTCCGCCGCCGATGCTGGCCGAGCTTGGACGTGCGACCTGGGCGAATGCTGAACAGCAAGGCTTGGAGTTCCTGAGCTATACGCTGGAACCTTGGCTGGTGGCTATCGAAGGGGCGTTGCGCCGGGGTCTGTTCCTCGAAGATGAGCGCGCCGATCTGGTGGTTCGCTTTGACCGGGACGATATCACCCGCGCCGATCTGGCGACCCGCGCCACGGTCATCAACAGCCTGATTTCATCCCGTGTGCTGAACCCGAACGAGGGGCGGCAATGGCTTGGCCTCGCACCCTATGCGGGCGGGGAAGCCTTCCTGAACCCGAATATCGCCACGCCGACCGACACGCCAGACGAGGTGCAGACAGATGCAATTGAATGACATTACCGCGCATAGCTTGGATCAGGAAAAGGGCCGCTGGTTCGATCTTGCCGAGCCGGTGGAAGGCAAGCCGAGCGGCATTCGCCTGCGCATCGCCGGTCCCGATTCTGAGACTCAGCACAAGAGCCGCCTGGCTCTCGCAGACGAGCTTGTTGAAATGGCCGACGAGAACGGGCGCGTCTCTGCCGAGGTCCGTGAACGGCTGCGCATCAAGTCCCTGGCGCGATGCGTTCTGGATTGGGAGATCGAGGAAGACGGCGCACCGGTCCCGTTCGGTCACGCCAATGTCGTACGCCTGCTGAACGCGGGTCTGTGGGTGCAGCAACAGGTTGACGCCTTCGCAGGTGAGCGTCCCCCGATGGTGGGGGCAGACTGATGCATCACGCTTTCCTCGAAACCAAATTCGCAACAAGCGACGACGGCGCGATTTCCGGCGTGGCGTGGAAGTTCTCGATGCCCGACCGGATCGGGGACGTGATCGGCAAGAGCGCCTTCGATGGTGTGGCCGTTCCCCTGCCGATGCTCTTTGGGCATGACGGCAACGACCCTATCGGCGTCTGGGAGAAGGCCGCACCGGAGGGGGACGAGCTGCGTCTGACGGGGCGTCTGCTGGTCAACGACGTTCCCCGCGCCCGTGAGGTTCACGCCCTGGTCAAAGCCGGTGCCGTTCGCGGCATATCCATCGGGTTTTCGATCAAGGGTGCCGAGCCGCGCAAAGGCGGGGGCCGCACCATCAAGAAGCTGGAACTTCTGGAAGCGTCCCTTGTCGTCATTCCGATGCACCCCGGCGCCCAAGTCTCATCCGCGAAATCAGCCGTCCGCGCGCTCCAACTGGCCGCTGCACTCAACCGCGCCACGGCGCAAATCTCGAAGGAACTGACATGACGAAGCACGACATGGGAGCGTTTCCCTTTATCGAGCGCAAAGGTGACGACGACGATGCCGACACCATCGTTCAGAAAGCGGTGGCCGATCTGGTCAAGCCGCTGACGGATGCGGTGAAGGGCGTGACCGACCGTCTGGACAAGATCGAAGGCGACGACACCGAAACGAAAACGGCGGGCCGTCTCGACAAGCTGGAAGCCAAGCTGAACCGCAAGGGCAGCGGCGATGCTGACAAGCCCGACGAGACCGAGGCGCGCAAGGCGTTCGCGGCCTATCTGGCGAAGGGCAACAACGCCCCGGTGGACGAGTTGAAAACGCTTGTTGTGTCCAGCGATCCGCAAGGCGGCTACCTCGCACCGGCTGAGATGAGCGCCGAGTTCATCCGTGAGCTGGTGGAATATTCGCCTATCCGTTCGGTTGCATCGGTTCGCACCACGGGAAGCCCTGCTGTCGATTACCCGGCCCGGACCGGCGGCACGGCGGCGAAGTGGAAAGGCGAGACGGAAGCGCAGGAAGGTTCGGAGCCGACGTTCGGGCAAAAGTCCATCGTGATCCACGAACTGAACACCTACGTCGATATCTCGAACCAGTTGCTCGCAGACAGCGCGGGCATGGCGGAGGCCGAAGTGCGTGGCGCGCTTGCCGAGGATTTCGGACAGAAGGAAGGGCAGGCGTTCCTCAATGGCGACGGTGCGAACAAGCCGCACGGCGTCATGCAGCACGCAGATATTGCTAAGACAGCAAACGGATCGACAACAGGCCTGCTTTCGGATGCCCTTATCACTTTGCTCTATGCGGTCCCTGCAACCTATCGGAACGTGGGGTCCTGGGCGATGAATGGCACTACGCTTTCTGCGATCCGTAAGATGAAAGACGGTGATGGTCGGTTCTTGTGGCAACCGTCTTATGCGGCTGGCCAGCCTGAAACCATTCTGGGCCGTCCCGTCGTGGAGATGATCGACATGCCCGATATCGGAGCGGGTGCGGAGCCGATCATCTACGGCGATTGGAGCGGCTACCGCATCGTGGATCGGCTCGCACTCTCGATCCTCTCCAACCCCTACCTGCTGGCCACGAACGGGATCACCCGCATTCACGCGACCCGGCGCACGGGCGGCGGTGTTCTGCAACCTGCGAAGTTCCGCAAACTCGCCATGACCGCGTAAGGGAGGATCAACCAATGCGTGACGCAATATCCAACATCGAAGCCAAAGCGGCAATTGCCCCGGCGGTGCATTCTGCGACTGTGAACGGGGCCGGGATCGACACGTTCGGTTGCAACCGGCTGGCATTCATCGTCGCCACTGGCGCAATCGTTTCGTCTGGCGACTTCACCGCATCGGTGCAGGAATCCGACGACGACGCGACCTATACCGACGCAGCGGCGGGGGTGATCGACACCGACGCCCCGGCCACCCTTGAAGCCAACTCCAACTACCGGATCGGCTATCGCGGGTTCAAGCGGTACGCGCGTCTCGTCCTGACGAAGAACGGTGGCACGTCCATCGGCGCAAGTGGAACGGCGATCAAGTCCGACCTCGCCACCCGGCCCGCGTCCTGATGCCCACGAAGCCGCCTCACATATGTGGCTGTGGATACCGCGTTGCCGCTGGCATCGCGTGTCCCTGTCAACGTGCGGCGGCTTTACGATCCAAGGCCAAGCATGACCGCAAGCGCCCGTCGTCATCGGCGCGGGGATACGGGCGGAAATGGGAGATGGCGCGCAAGGCGTACCTCTCTGCGCATCCGTTCTGCGTTCGGTGCGGCGGAACCGCGACGGTGGTGGATCACATCAAACCCCACAAGGGCGACCAATCGCTTTTCTGGGATCAATCCAATTGGCAGGCGCTTTGCGCGCACGACCATAACAGCGCGAAGCAGTCCGAGGACCGACGCGCCGAAAGGACAACACCATGACTATTTTCGCAGCGGCGGGAGCCAAGCTCTACATCGGCAGCGTCATTGAAACCGACGCCCTGCTGACCGAGGCCAGTTTTACGGACGAGGTGTGGGTGGAGGTGAAGGAGTTGAAGGGGCTGGGGACGTTCGGAAGTTCCCCGGCTGAAATCGACCGCACCGTGCTCAGTTCGCCGGTCATGCAGCGCATGAAGGGCCTGACCGACAACGGCACCTTCGAAACGGTCTGCAATCTCGATACATCCGATCCTGGCCAGCTCGCCCTTTACGCAGCTTTGCAGGCGGATACCGATTATGCATTCCGCATCCTGTTCCCTGACGCACCAACCGGTGGCACCGGCTCCGAGCGTCTATTCGGTGCAACTGTGGGGGCCGTTACCGAGACCGTGGACGAGGTGAACAACCTGACGCTGCTGAACGGCAGTCTGTGGGTGAACTCCAATTTCGTGCGCGTAGCGGCGGTTGAGGCGGTTTAAGCATGTCGATGGTGACAGTTGACCAGCTCGAAGCGCACCTGAACCTGACGGGTGACGAGGACGAGGACGCAACCGTGCTGGCACAAGTGCTGAACGCGGCTGAGGGTCACGTTGAACGGCTGCTGGGCTTCACCTTCGCGGATACCTATGGCGGCGATGGGCAGGACGACTTGCCCGCGCCACTCGTCCAAGCGGTCCTGATGCTGGCGGCATGGTGGCATGACCAGCGCGAAGCGGCGGTTAGCGGCGTGACCGTCACAACCGTGCCGTTCGGCGTGTCCGAGATCATCACTGAATACCGGGGGTTCACGTTCTAATGGGCCGGGGCCTCGCATCATATCAGCGCCGAATGCGCGCGATCCGGGTGAACGGGTCTAAGTCGGTGCAGCCCGCTTTGCTCAAGGGTGCGCAGGATATTGCGGACACCATCGAAGCACTCACCCCGGAGGACACCGGCGATTTGAAGAACTCCGTCACGGTCACGCGACCGGGCGGGGTGACGCCACCCTATTCGCAGCCCGGCGGGCAGACCGCCCTTGCTCCAAATCAGGCGGCGGTGACTGTCGGCAGTTCCGACGTTCGCTATCCGCACCTTGTCGAATACGGCACCGCGACCTCGCCAGCGCAGCCGTTCTTCTGGCCGGGTTATCGACTGTCTCGTGCCAAGGCTATGAGGCGCATCAAAGCAGCCATAGGCAAGGCCGTGAGGGACACCCGATGATCGGCCCGGACCTGACATTGCAAAAGGCCCTGCGCGTCGTTCTGGCCGCGTCTGAGGGCGTCACTGACCTTGTACCTGCGGCCTCGATACTGGACCGCAACCAGCGCCCCGCACCGCGCCCCTCGATCATCATGGGAGAGACGGACCTGCGCGTTCTGTCCAGCTTTGACCGATCGGTGTGGAGCGTGTCGCACACTCTACACGTCTGGACGCGCGAACCCTCGACCGAGCAGGCCAAGCGCATCCTTTCCGCAATCTCGCAGGCCGTGCGCAGTGAGCGCCCCAACCTCGATGCAGGCTATAGCCTTGCCGACTGGCGTATAGAACTCGTTCGCGCCCTGCGAGACCCTGATGGCGAAACCACGCATGGCGTTCTGACCATCATGGCGACGGTGCAGGAGGTGATGCCATGAAGTCGGGGAAACTTCGCTACACCATCACAATCCAGCGCAGCACGTTCACGACAAACGAATATGGCACCCCCGGTTATACCTGGGCAGACCTTGCACGGCTCCGCGCCGAACAGGTGGAGCGCAGCACGACCGAGTTTCTCAAGGCCGGGGCTGACGATCTGGAAAGCGTGGTGTTCCGCACCCGCTACCGTGACGACGTGAAGACCGCCGACCGGGTGAAGTGTCGGGGCAGCTTTTTCAACATCCGAGAGATTGCCGAGATCGGACACCGGGACGGCATGGAATTGCGCTGCGACCGGCATGATGGGGAGGGTGATTGATGAAGGGTCGCAAGCCCCCACTGCATATCGCCGGGGACGAATTGGAAGGCGCAACCGTGCCTGACTGGTTCTCGGAAGACGCCGCGCGCGAATGGGTTCGGGTGGTTCCCGTCTTGTCAGAACGAAAGATCCTCACGGAGGCCGACATGGGCTGTCTGGAAGCCTATTGCGTGGCCACCGGCACCGTTCGGGAAATGGAGCGGATGCTGCAAATGGACGGTCACGTCTTGAATGAGAAGGGGGCGCTCAAGAAGCATCCTGCCGTCGCTATTCAGGCTGACGCGATGAACCGCGCCCGGATGCTCGCATCTGAACTGGGCCTCACGCCGGTTTCGCGTTCCCGCCCGAAAGTCTCTGAGCAACTGGATATGGATGAGCTTCTCGAATGATTGTGCCTGACTGGATAGATGACGGATCAGAGATCGAGGACACGTTCGGCAACGGCGAACGTGCGGTCACATGGTTGCGCAAGCTCAAGCACCCCAAGAACCCGGCGCTCGGTCATCCGTTCCAGCTCGACCCTTGGCAAGAGCGGATCGTCCGTCGCATCTATGGCCCGCGCCACCCTGACGGCACGCGCGTGGTGCGGCGGGTGGTGCTGTTGTTGCCACGGGGGAACCGCAAGACCAGCCTCGCGGCGGCGCTGACCCTTTTACATCTGATGGGACCGGAACGGCAGGCCGGGGGGTTGATCGTGTCCGCCGCCTCCGCGCACGAGCAGGCGCGCGAGCTGTACGAGGAAGCGGCGGGCATCGTCCAGGGCGATCCGCGAATGCGCAAGCATCTGTCAGTTCTCGACTACAAGTCACGCATCAGCTTCGGAGCCGAACGAACCCGCTACGTGGCCGTCGCGTCGGACGGTAAAGTTCTGCACGGCAAGACCCCCAATGTCGTGATTGCGGACGAGCTGCACGCATGGGAAGGCCGGGCAGGCCTGCGGCAATGGGAGGCGCTCGACAGTGCGCTTGTGAAGATCCCCGGTACGTTGATGATTATCGCCAGCACCGCCGGGCGCGGGCAGGAGAACCTTGCGTGGGAGCAAGTGAACTATGCCGTGCGAGTCCAGAAAGGCGAGATCGAGGACCCGGCCACGTTGCCCGTCATATTCATGGCAGAGGCAGAAGACGATTGGCTGGACGAGGCGCTGTGGACTGCGGTCAATCCGGGGCTGAAGCACGGCTACCCTGACATAATGGGCTTTCGCGACAAGGCCGCGAAGGCAGCGCATTCCGCATTCGAGCGTGATGCTTTCAAGCAGTTGAACCTTAATCAGTGGTTGGACGCCAGCACGTCGCCGTTCGTGGATATGCACGTTTATGACCAAGGTGCGTTGCCTGTCGATCTGGACGAGTTGGAGCTTGTGCAATCGCCCTGCTGGCTTGGCGTGGACTTGTCTAAGAACGAGGACTTAACCGTTGTCGTGGCCTGCTGGGAGGACGGCGGTGGTGGCTATCAGGTGCGCCCGTGGTTCTTCTGTCCCGAGGACAATCTGCGCAATCGGGGCGATCACCACGGCGTCGATTACCTTACATGGGCAGAAGAAGATTTCATCATCCCGACCCCCGGCAACGTGGTGGATTTTCGGTTCGTGGCCGATCATATCCGCGAACTTTGCGCACGGTTCAACGTCCGCGAAGCCGCCTTCGATCCGCACATGGGACGGCACATGATGGCCGAACTTGGCGAAGAGGGCTTGCCCGTTGTCGAGTTCCGGCAGGGATGGGTGACGATGGCACCGGCAGTCAAGGAACTGGAACGCGCGATCATTGCCGGCCGGTTCATTCATGGCGGCAACCCAGTGTTGCGGTGGAACTTCGAGAACATTCAGCTCCAAACCGATGCGGCGGGCAACGCCTCATTCCATAAGGGCAAATCCGGAAACAAGATCGATGGAGCCGTTGCGGCTGCGATGGCCGTGGCGCGGTGCGCCGAAGGAGAAGGCCAGTTCATCAGCGATCAGGACTGGTTCACCGAAGATATGTGGACCGCATAGGAGGCGAATATGAATGCTGACGAACAGCTTGTCGTAATGCTGGAAGCCCGTGTTCGGGACTTTGAAAAGAAGATGCTCGCAGCCGAAAAGCGCGGCACCCGGACCTATCGCAACCTTGAACGTGGGTCTGGGCGCGCCACCCGTCAGATGGAGACGGACATGAACCGCGCGGCGTTGCGGACAAACACGGCGCTCACCTCGATTTCTTCGCGTGTGGGGGCCGTAGGGCAGGCGCTGGGGCGTGGTGGTCCAATGGCGGCGGGCTTTGCTGCTGTGGCTGCTGCTGCGGCTGTGGTGGACCGCACGGTGCGCTCTGTCGCCACGCTGGGGGATGAGGCACGGCGGGCCGGGGTAAGCATCCAGTCGTTTCAGGAACTCAAATTCGTTGCGGATCAGAACCGGATTCAGGTGGATCAGCTTGTTGATGGATTGAAGGAACTGAGCCTGCGCGCGGACGAGTTCATTGTGACCGGGGCGGGACCGGGGGCAGAAGCCTTCGCACGGCTTGGTCTGAGTGCAGCCGATCTATCGCGCGGCCTCGAAGACCCTGCGGACCTGATGTTGACCATTATCGGACGGCTTGAAGACCTGGACGACGCGGCGCGCATTCGCATTTCTGACGAGGTATTCGGGGGGTCGGCTGGTGAACGGTTCGTGGAACTTGTCGGGCGTGGTGAGTATGCCTTGCGAGAGACTGCGCAGCGGGCGCATGAAGTCGGTGCGGTTCTCGAAGATGATGTAATCCGGCGGGCGCAAGAGATCGACGCGAAGTTCTCGGAACTCAAGGCAACTGCCACGACGACATTCAAGGCGATGGTGGTGGGGATTGCCGAGTTCGGCGTTGCCGTTGCGGAGCAGAACGAAAAGCTCACAGACCTGTTCCGCACGATGGATCAGGCCGATGCGCTGCTGGGCGGGCGCATAGCTGATGCCCTCGAAGAAGATCAGGACGCGCTGAACACCCATGCCGACACCATCCGGCAAATCATCGCGATCTACAGCACCCTGGGCGAACGCGGGGATCAACTGGCGTCCAGCCTTTATCTGCCCATTCAACAGCTTCGCGCTTATGGTGAGACGGGCGCGGCGGATGCGCTGATGAGCGTAGCCGAGCAAATGCGGCAATTGACGACCGACGTGCGAAACGGCGAAGTCGATGCCGAAACCTTTGAGAACCGTCTATCCACTCTGAGCGAAGAAGCGCGGACGGCGTTCACCACCTTGGAAACTATCGACGCAGTGGAGTTTGGCGGCGTCCTGTCGCAGGTGTCCGGTCTGGTGGATTGGCTTGGCACGGCGATTGCACGGGCACGGGAATTGCGCGCGTCTCTGCCCGGTTCGGATGGCGACGGCACCACGTCTGGCGATGGCCGGACTTATGGCGATCTGCCCAACGCCCCGCCGATGCCGTCCAGATTCGCCCCGCGCACGTCCAGCGCCCCGCCGCCGCGTCCTGATAATCTGCAACCTACACCGGGTTCAGGCGGTGGCGGTGGATCGTCCGCACAAGAGCGCCTGACAGCGTACGAGCAAGCTGTGGAAAGTGTCACCCGCCGCGTCCGGCTTCTGAAGGCGGAAGCGGCGGGCCTGACGGCTGTCATGCAATCGGGGGAAGACGTCGGTGATGCCTTTGAATATGCGCGGACCCGTGCCGAACTGCTGGTCGATGCTATAGAAGACGGGCGCGACATCACGCCGGAACTGCAAGCGGAGATTGATGGCCTCGCCGCATCCTTGTCGGGGGTCTCGCAGGGCGCCGATATGGCAGCAGATGAGATGCGAGAGGTGATTGCGCTGGCCGATGAGATGGAGGACGCGGCTATCGCCGGTGCAAAGAAAATGGCAAGCCTGTTCACCGGGATCGTAACGGGCAGCCTGACGGCGGAAGAGGCTTTGGAGAAGCTGCTTTTGCAGATCCTCGAAGTCCAGATGGAGAAATTATTAGTCAATCTTGCTGTGAGCGAGCGCGCCGCAGGTGGTGGCGTCTTTTCAACACTTGGGGGGCTGCTGGGCTTCTCGTCTGGTGGGTACACCGGCAACGGCGGGGTTGGTGACGTCGCGGGCGTGGTTCACGGCAAGGAGTTCGTTGTGAACGCGGCGGCGACGCGCCAGCCGGGGGTGCGGTCGATGCTGGAAGGGATCAACGCCGGCCGGATGCCTACATCGAACAGCGGCGCAGATGTAAATGTTACGGTGCCGGTTTCGCTGACCGTGCATTCCGGTGCGCGGGAGGAGCGCGTGGAGAGTTCCGGCAATGGACGTGAGATCGATCTGTATATCACCGGTGTTGTAAAGCGCGGGTTCCAGAAAGGCGATTTCCGCAAAGAGCTTGCGACCTTTGGCGTACGCAAACAAGCCGTTGGAGGGGCCTGATATGTCGATTAGCTGGCCTTCCTCACTGCCGCTCCCGTTCGAGATATCCCAGTTTTCTGAAACGGGACCGACCGCAATTCGCCGCACTCAGATGGACGCGGGACCGGCAAAGCAAAGGCGAGTCTCTACCGCGGCGCCTGAAATGTTCACGTTGAAATTCACCGCGCGAAACCCTGCGATGCGGGCTGACTTTATCGCTTGGTACAAAGTCGCTTTGATGCACGGCGCTTTGTCGTTCGAGATGATCCACCCCACTGATGCCGTTTTGCGCACCTGGCGGTTTACGGATCGGCCTTACTCCATTCGAGGTCTGGGCCGGGGCATCTTTGTTGTCGTCTTTGACCTGGAGCTAAAGCCATGATGACCCGCGCGTATACCCGGTTCATTGACCGCATGGCCTCTGCGATCGAGGTGACGGTGAAGACCGGCAATGCTCCCCGGTTGCCTGATGGCGGCGTCTTCTTCTGGGAGGCGTTCAGCGCCCTCTCACAGAGCCGCCAGCATGGGCCGGGGGGTTTGCAGCCGATCACATGGGCAGACCTCTCAGCGTGGCAAGCTGTATCCGGTGTGCACCTCGAAGCCCGGCACCTCGCAGTGATCCGCGCAATGGATGCGGCGTTGCTGCGAGCTGCAAGGGCTAACCAGGCCGGACCCGGCGCTATAGCGGATGCGCCCATCAGCGCAGGATTATTCGACGCGATCATGTGAACAGAATAGCGGTTGCGCGCTGGCTCATGGGTACGAGCCGATCCGCACGGTATAGACGGAGAGTCACGTTAGAACCCCGTCACTGCGCGGCCCCGGAACTCCTCCGGGGCGCGGCGCAGACAGTTTTGACATAAGCTAGCTCGAAGAAATTGATTTCTCTACGTTGTCCTGAAGCGTTTGGTAGTAAGCCATCTGCCCTGCTTCATCGATAAGCGAATAAAAAAGAGGCGAAGCCAGGTTGATGACCTCGCATCCGTTTACCTCGACTAGATTGCCGTCACGGCCAGTTACAGTCACGCTGATTGCCCCTTTATCATAGCCGTCAGGCCCTAACTCCAACATGGTAAGAGTGTATTTTTTCCCGATCTCGATCATTTTTAACTCCTCATTTAATCAGCCTGCGGCACTACCGTAGTTACCTGAGATGAAGTCCACGCCAGCCTTTTGCAATGCTTTTGCGGCAATGCTAGCTACCGCCATTGCGCGGATCATCTTAGGCTGGTTGCTAAACATCTTCATCGGTCCGCTAGTCTAGGATGCCCTCGTTCTGCGAGCACTTTGTGCAGCGCGAATGCGTCCCCTGAATCGTCCAGACCCGACCCCCATCATCAATAGCCTCTTTGCCACAATCGCAACATTCGGCGTTCGGCTGGTATGCGGCCAATTTTGATGCGGACACTCTCTGCACAGAAATTCGAGGCATCTTAACAAACTCCTTCACGGCAAATGAATAGCACAAGCTCCCCTAAAGGGGTGGCTTGATTTAATATCTGTCATGATGCTAACTCATCCGTGGGCGTAGCAACCCGGACCAGTGATAGCCGCATACCTTTGGTTAAGGTCATCCCTTTGGCGAGGGCTGTGCGGCAACGTGACGATGGCTTGGCGGTCATCCGTCTGCCGGCATCTTATGTCGGGGCGGAGACGCCATGCAAGAGCCGTAAGGCAAAAACGTCTCGCCTGTCTCACTGGCAGGTTGCTAACGCCCCGGCACCCGGACGCACCGGGCGATGGCCGTAGCAAGCCAAAAACCAGTGAGAACCAAAATGACCCATCAAATGACCCGCCGCGCCTTTGCCGCATCCAGTGCCCTGGTTGCCTGCATGGGCACCCCTGCGCACTCCGAAGCCGCTGACCCAATCAATCCCATTACCGCCTTGGCGCACGAATGGCTGGCCGAGCGCGAACGCATCAATAACGAGTCTGCTGAGGCCGATTGGTCAGACGATAAATTAGAACATGAATGCCGCCACTATGACCGGATGACGGATGAGATCGCCAAAATGCCTGCGACTGACGTGCAGACGTTGGCGCTGAAATTCATCGTTGAAATACACTTTGGGGATTTTGAACCGGGCCGAGATTTCATCATCGAGGCGTGTGGTCTGGCAGGGTTCACGCCTCTGCAAGCCGAAAGTCATGTTCGGTAGTTTAGCTTTCAAATTTAACACCCTTAAAGAGTGCACCCTATTGCCGTGCTTAAATCTTTCTGGCAGAGTGCACTCAGAAAAGGGAGACTTTATTATGAAACGCAAAGCGCTGCTTGAGATTGCTGGGTGCACGGTGAAGATGTTCGAATCATACACGGCTCGCGGCTTTCTGCCGTTCGAGATCCAAGATCGCTGGACAGATTACGATTTGAGCGATGCGGTTCGGCTGGCCGTGATGGTTGAAGCGGCAAAGGTTTGTGATGTTGCGGGGGCTTCCCAAATCGCGGGTAATTTGAACTCGGCACTCGATGGGATCGACCCGCTGTTCGTTATGGAAGAGTCCGTCTTCGTGGCTCTTGTGAAATATGATTGGTCGGAAGCCCCTGCGGCAGATTGGAAGGGCCGCACAATCGTCGGGGGGCGTTGGGCCGATCTGAATGCCAAGGCAACCGCGTTCGTTTCCAGCTTCGACGGCAAGGGTTCGTTGCGGTCGATCTATGCCGTGAACGTTTCCGAGATTGCATCGAAGACCTTTGAGGCCGGGCGTGAATTGGGCGTGCTGGATTTTTCCGATCTGCCGAACTGTCCCCGCGACCTGACCGGTTTCCCCGATTGGTTTGCAGAGAATGAACGTGCTCGCCGGAAGGTTATGAGCGCTGCTTCACCGTCCTACGTTTCGGACTGAAAAACGAGCAAATCAATGGCACCCCGTCTTACACCTCTCTTTGCCAATGACCGCAACGCTTCCGCGTTACTGGACATGAAGCCTACGGAGTTTCGCAAGCTGGTGGATGATGGGGTGTTGCCGAAGCCAACAAAAATCGGTGGCTTCGAGAGGTGGGACGTAGAGCAACTACAATGCATCGCGCGCGGTGATGCGGTCGATGGCGGACCTATCGCATGGTGAAGAAAAAGCTCCTGTGGCAGCATAAATCTGGCCGGTGGTATGTTCGCAAGACGATCAACGGCAAGATGACCTATTTGGGCCGGATCAAAGCCGAGGAAGGCACCGCCGAATTTGACCAGCAATATTGGGAGATAGTGAGCGGCAAGTCTGCTGCCGCTAAGACCTCCTGGGGGGCCTTGATCGACGCCATGCGTGAGACGGACAAGTGGGAGAGCTTTTCACCCCGGTATCGCAGAGATCTTGAGCCAGTATTCGAATACTTGAGAGGCAAGATTGGTCAAGCCGATGTCGCACGTCTTACCCCTGCCGATATTTACGATGCGATGGACGCCAATAAGCATCGTGTCAGGTTTGCAAACTACATTCCTACTGCGGTTTCCATGCTGGCAAAGCTGGCGGTCAAGAAACGCTGGCGCAAAGATAACCCCTTTCTCAAGATGGACTTGCTCAAAGTTCCGACGGCGCGTCAGAAGCCGCACCTTCCGTGGGCAGATTGGGCCGTGGAGAAGATGCGAGCCGAGGGGGAAGCCTTGCCGCTGTTGATCTTTGAAATCGGTGTGGGCAGCGTTCAGCGTCCTGGCGATTGGGTGGATTTCCAGTGGGGCGACTATGACGGCGACACCCTCAAGTTGCGCCAGAACAAGACAGACAAGCCGTTGCACCTTCCATGCACTGAGACGCTCAAGGCCGCGTTGAACCGTGCCAAGGCCGATCTGGGGTTCGCCCCGCACCCGTCGCGGCATATCCTGACGCGCGGTGATGGTTCTGCGATGGACTATCACGCGATGGCCCGCGTCATGGTGCGCGAGCGTAAGCGGCTGGGCCTGATGGCATATGACCAACATGCGCTGCGCTATCGCGGTGTGATGGAATTGGCGTGGGCGGGCTGCACTGACGACGAAATCGCCAGCTTTAGCGGACACACCTCGAAGGCAATGATTATCAAATATGCAGGGGAGGCGAGGCAAATTATGCGGGCGCGTCAAGCTGCTGCAAAGCGACGGTAGTGCGTCGGACAGAACGAGACCAGAACGTGAAACTGATACCAGAGGTGATACCCCAATGAGCCGCTACATTGCTAACCCATTGATTTTGTTGGAGGCGAGTACCGGAATCGAACCGGTGTACACGGATTTGCAATCCGCTGCGTCACCACTCCGCCAACTCGCCTCAAAGCCTTGTGGTGCTGGGCTGATAGCGTGGTGCGTGGGGCTGTGCAAGTGCATTGTTACGGCTGGTGTTCCGGCGTATTGCTTGTGGTGCGTTCTCAGGAAGTCTTGAGGGTTCTTGAGCCGTTGCCCACGACGCCGCGCTGTGGCACATCGTGGAGCAGACATATGCCGCTCGCAAGGACACCCAGCTCATGACCGATTTCAAGTCCGCCCGCACCGCCATGGTCGATTGCCAGATCCGACCTTCCGAAGTGACGCGCTACCCGATTATTCAGGCCATGCTGACCGTGCCGAGAGAGCAGTACCTGCCGAGCGAGGCGCAAGCCATCGCCTATATGGGGGAGCATGTGGACATCGGTGGCGGTCGTGTCTGTCTGGACCCGCGCGTGCTGGCCAAGCTGATAGACGCGCTGGCGATTCAGCCCGATGACCTCGTTCTGGATATCGGCTGCGGGCTGGGCTATTCTACCGCGATCATCGCCAATATTGCGGAGGCGGTCGTCGCGCTGGAGGAAGACGAGGCGCTGGCCGAGGAAGCCGCCGCTACGTTGAGCGCGCAGGGCGTGGACAACGCCGTGGTCGAGAAAGGGCCGCTGGTGGGTGGAGCGCCGTCCCATGGGCCCTATGACGTGATCATTATCCAGGGCGGGATAGAGGCATTGCCCGACGCGATTGCGGATCAGTTGCGCCCCGACGGTCGCATCGCAGTGATCGAGATGATGGGGCCACTGGGAGTGGCGCAGTTGGGCGTGAAGGGTGCGAACGGCATCAGCTGGCGGCGCAGCTTTGATGCAACGGCTCCGATCCTTCCGGGCTTCGCAGCCGAAAAAGCGTTTGTGTTCTGACCGGGGCTGCGGTTGACTCGAATTTAAGTGACCCGGGATCACCAAACCCGACAGGACAGTATAAGGATATTGCGATGAAGCGTATTGCTGGGCGGCTCGCCTCGACTCTTTCGGTTATGGCGCTGACGGTCGGTGCGTTCGGCACTTTCAGTGCCGTTCAGGCGGAAACGCTGACCGACGCATTGGTTCAGGCCTACAACAACTCTCCGACGCTGGATGTGGCGCGGGCCGGATTGCGGGCCACCGACGAAAGGGTTCCGCAGGCGCGGGCCGGATTGCGGCCCAGCGTGTCAGCCACGGCGCGGGCGACAGTGGCCACGAGCAATGACCGCTTTTTCGGCGGCAGGGACGACCTCGCCGATAGTGAGACGGTGGGCCTCAACGGCAGCTGGACGATCTTTGACGGCGGGCAGACCGCTGCCGCAGTCGATGCAGCGCTTGCCACGGTCAGCAGTGCGCGTGCGCAACTTACCGTGCAGGAGCAGAGCGTACTGCTCGACACCGTGACCGCCTATCTGAATGTGCGACGCGATCTGCAATTCGTGTCCCTGGCCCAGAACAACGTGCGGGTCATCTCCCGCCAGCTTCAGGCGGCCTCGGATCGGTTCGAGGTGGGCGAAGTCACCCGTACCGATGTCAGTCAGGCGCGGGCCCGGCTGGCTGCGGCGCAAACCAATCTTGTCTCGAACCAGGGCGCGCTGGAGCGGTCTCGCGATGCGTATACTGCGGTTGTCGGCGTGGCGCCGAGCAATCTGGCACCGCCCCCCACCTTGCCGGAACTCCCTTCAAGCGAGAGTGAGGCGCTGGCGATCGCAAATGCGAATCATCCCTTGCTGTTGGCCCGCCGGGCGCAGGTGCGGGCGGCGGAGTTCGCCGTCACACAGGCCCGTGCCAATTTCCGCCCGTCGGTCGAACTGAACGGCAACGTGTCCTACGGCAACACCTTTGACGATGTCGTTGGGGGCGGACAGGTCAGCAACAGATCGTCGCAGATCGGGGCCAGCGTCGTTATGCCGCTGTATCAGGGTGGCGCATTGTCCAGTGCCGTTCGCCAGCAGGTCGCGCAACTGGAACAGGCACAGGCGGAATTGAACGACACCGCCCGGCTGATACAGCAGCAGGTATCGGTCGCGTGGACGAATTTCGGGGTCGCCGGATCGCAGATTCGGTCGAGCCGCCAGCAGATCACTGCCGCGCGGGTCGCGTTCGAGGGGATCGTCGAGGAAGCCCGCTTGGGCGCGCGCACGACGCTGGACGTTCTAGATACCGAGCAGGACCTGCTCAACGCGCAGTCCGATCTGGTGTCAGCGCAGCGTGATGAGTATGTCGCGGCCTACACCTTGCTATCTGCGATGGGCTTGATGACGGTGGAACATCTGGGCTTGCCGGTGGACGCCTATGATCCGAACGTCTACTTTGAGGCTGTCGAAGACGGTCCCTTCGCGCCAAACCGTGGCGCCGTGCTCGACCGGGTTCTGGGACGCTATTAAGGAAATGTCGTGATGGGTAATGGTGAGGACGACGCAGGGCGTAGCGTCAAGGACGTGCTTGCCGCCATTCGTGCGCGCGTTCAGGCGGATGAGGCAGGGTTGTCGGCACGGCCCGATGACCGCACTCCGCCACTGCGTCTGGGTGAGGCGCAGCAGGTCGACGATTCCGATGCCGTGCAGCCCTTGCGCCGCGAACCGGACGCGCCCTTGCGGCTGGACACACCTGTTGACCAGCCGTCCGCTGTGCCACCGCTACAGCTGAAGACCCCGGTTCAGGACACCGCGCCACTGCGGCGCCGACCCTCGGCCCCCGCGACGGAGGTGCCCGAGGCTCCGCATATGCATGTGGAGGATGAGCCGGAGGGTGAAGCAGGCGATGGCACAGGCGCCACCATCACACCCCTGTTCGCCAGTCAGCCCGAAGCGATGACAATCGACGCGACCGAGGCGGAAAGAGCGACCTCCGAGGTGATCGAGGAGTTGCGCGATGAACCCCGGGTTGAATCGGTGGAACAGGTCGTAACACCGCAAGACGTTGGGCAAGACGATAGCCATTCCACACCAACCCAAGAGGAAAGAGCGGAGACCGGTCCGCCCAATGCCGCCGAATACGACGTCTGGTCACCGGCCCCGGATATGCCCCCCTCGGAATATGACGTCTGGAGCCCGGACCCCTTCGCCGAACCGCTGCCGGATCCGGTGGAGATTGCGGCCGCTTCCTCCTCCGAGACGGAGCTGGATGCCGAGGCGATACGCGCCATCGTGCGTGAGGAACTGTCAGGGCGACCAGATAGCAGCGATCTGCGCGATGAGATCCGCGCCATCGTGGCGGAAGAACTGGAATCCGCGCTTGGCCCGGACTTCCCTCGGTCCCTGCGAAAATCCCTGCGCAAGGATATCGTGCGCGCCTTGAAGGAACGCGGCCTGAACTGACCGCTTCCCCTCCGCCGCCGTGCCGGTTAAACCGCATCCGATACCGGATGAGGGATAGCAGACATGGCGATGGACAAGAATTTCGATGCAACCACCAGCGAGGCCGCGATTGCGACCGCGTGGGAACAGGCCGGGGCCTTCCGGGCAGGGGCCAACGCCAAGCCCGGCGCGGATCCGTTCTGCATCATGATCCCGCCGCCGAACGTCACCGGCTCACTGCATATGGGTCATGCGTTCAACAACACATTGCAGGACATTCTGGTCCGCTGGCACCGGATGCGCGGCTTCGACACGCTGTGGCAGCCGGGACAGGACCATGCCGGAATCGCCACGCAGATGGTGGTCGAACGCCAATTGGCTGCGCGGGGGGAGCCGGGCCGCCGCGAACTGGGCCGTGAGAAATTCCTCGACAAGGTCTGGGAGTGGAAGGAAGAATCCGGCGGCACCATCATCGAACAGCTCAAGCGGTTGGGCGCCTCCTGCGACTGGGATCGCAACGCCTTCACCATGTCCGGCACCTTTCCCGATGCGGTCATCAAGACCTTCGTCGAGATGTACGAGGCCGGTCTGATCTATCGCGGCAAGCGGCTGGTGAACTGGGACCCGAAATTCGAGACGGCGATCTCGGATCTGGAGGTCGAGAACCGCGACGAGCCGGGCCACATGTGGCACTTCAAATACCCGCTGGCAGGCGGTGAGACCTATGAATACGTTGAGAGGGACGAGGACGGCACTGTCACCCTGCGCGAAACGCGCGACTATATCGCCATCGCGACGACCCGGCCCGAAACCATGCTGGGCGACGGCGCGGTGGCGGTGCACCCCGATGATGCGCGCTATGCCCCCATCGTCGGCAAGCGCTGCGAAATCCCCGTCGGGCCGAAGGAAACGCGCCGCCTGATCCCGATCATCACCGATGAATATCCCGACATGGCCTTCGGCTCCGGCGCGGTGAAGATCACAGGCGCCCATGATTTCAACGACTATCAGGTGGCCAAGCGTGGCGGCATCCCGCTTTACCGTCTGATGAACACGGTCGCGGCGATGCGCGACGACGGCTTGTCCTATGCGGACAGTGCGGCGAAAGCGCAGGCGATCCTGGATGGTGCGGAGTTCAGCGAGGCCGAGGTCGATCAGATCAACCTCGTTCCCGACGAATATCGCGGTCTGGACCGGTTCGAGGCCCGCACGAAGATCGTCGAGGCCATCACGTCCGAGGGGCTGGCCGTGATGATCCCGAACCCGGAGGCCGCGAAGGACACTACCGATGCAGAAAACGGCGAGGCGGTCCCGGATCAGGTCCGGGACGTGCCCAGCCACATTCCCCTCGTCGAGAACAAGTCGATCATGAAGCCCTATGGCGACCGCTCCGGCGTGGTGATCGAACCGATGCTGACCGACCAGTGGTTCGTGGACGCCGCCAAGCTGGCCGGTCCCGCGATGGAGGCCGTCCGATCCGGTGAGACGCAGATCCTGCCGGAGCGTGACGCGAAGGTCTATTTTCACTGGATGGAAAATATCGAACCGTGGTGCATCTCCCGCCAGTTGTGGTGGGGACATCAGGTGCCGGTGTGGTATGGGCCGACGAAAGAGTGGGTTGATGCAGGAGGACCCGAGTCAGGTATGGAGCCGGGTGAAAGGAGGTTCTGTGCCGGAAGCGAAGAAGGTGCTATCGAGCTAGCGCAGCAGTACTATGGCCCCGAAGTTGAGATCGAAGTCTCCGATTTGGGCTATCGGCACGATCGTGGATTCAGCTGGATAGGTCGCAGCAATAATATTCTGCGACTCAGTATTCGCCGCGACCCAGATGTCCTCGACACATGGTTCTCCTCTGGCCTCTGGCCGATGGGCACGCTCGGCTGGCCCGATCAGACGCCAGAGTTGGAGAAGTATTACCCGACCTCCGTCCTCGTCACCGGGTTCGATATCATCTTCTTCTGGGTTGCCCGGATGATGATGATGCAAAAGCAGATGGACCCGCAATCGCGCGCGCCGTTCCATACCGTCTATGTCCATGCTCTCGTCCGGGACGAGAAGGGGCAGAAGATGTCGAAGTCGAAGGGCAACGTCCTCGACCCGCTGGACCTGATCGACCAGTACGGCGCGGATGCGGTGCGCTTTACCCTGTCCTCAATGGCGGCAATGGGGCGCGATCTGAAGCTGTCCACCCAGAGGATCGAGGGCTATCGCAACTTCGGCACGAAGCTGTGGAACGCCGCCCGCTTTGCCGAAATGAACGATGCGACACCGGCCAGCTATGCCGGCGGCCAGCCCGATCCGCGCGCCAAGGTGAACCGCTGGATCATGGCCGAAACCGCCCGTGCCAAGGCCGATGTGGACGCAGCGCTCGCCGCCTATCGCTTCAACGATGCGTCCAGCACGCTCTACGCTTTTGTCTGGGGGACGGTCTGCGACTGGTATGTCGAGTTCGCCAAACCCTTGTTCGCCAGCGATCAGGCGGAGGAGACGCGCGCGACAATGGCGTGGGTCATCGACCAATGCTTGATCCTGCTGCACCCCTTCATGCCCTTCATCACCGAGGAGTTGTGGAAGGGAACGGCGGAGCGGCCCGAAATGCTCGTCACCACCGACTGGCCGGACTATGGCGACCTCAGCGATGCAGATGCCGAGGCGGAGATCGGCTGGATCCGCGCGATGATCGAGGAAATCCGCTCCGTCCGCTCGGAAATGAACGTGCCGGGCAGCGCGAAGACGGGCCTCGTCCTGGTCGCGGCAGACGATCAAACCCGTCAGCGGTTCGAGGATAACCGCGCGCTGGTCGAACGTCTGGCGCGGGTCGAGAACGTGACCTATGCCGATACCGTGCCCGAGGGGGCGGTAACACTGGGCCTCGCCGGGGCGACGATCTGCCTGCCGCTGGCCGGGCTGGTCGATGTGAAGGCCGAGGAGGCCCGCCTGGACAAGGCGCTGGCCAAGCTGGCCAAGGAAATCGGCGGCTTGAACGGCAAGCTGCGCAACGAGAAATTCCTCGCCAAAGCGCCAGAGGACATCGTTGCCGAACAACGCGACAGACTGGCCGCAGCCGAGGCCGAGGCCGACAAGCTGCGCGCTGCACAAATCAGGGTGAGGGCACTGGCATGAACCAACACGACGACGTTCAGTACGGACGCTATTTCATTCGCGTCTCCTCCATTTCCGATCTGGTCCGGGCCACCGCTTTCATCGACGGGGACGACGCGCCCGTCGCCCAGGCCGAGGACGACACGGCGGATGCTGCCGTCGATACGCTGTGCGAAATGCTCGACCGCCGCGATGGCGATCGGGAGGCCGCGCGGCGCAGGATCGGCAAGTTCGCCGTACCCACATCCAAGGAATATGGCGAGGCCTGGGCCACCCTGGACCTTGCGCCGAAGCTGCACGCCATGGCGCTGGCCCATGCGGCAGCAGGCGATGCGGGGCTGACCGTGGCCGAACTGGCCGCCGCCGCCGGATACCCCACGCCCGCCGGTGTGAACCTGCAATACGGGATGATGGCGCGCGAAATCGCGGATGCGCTGGACATGGACCTGCCGAAGAAGCCTGCCTACAAGGGCGCCGATGCCGCGCTCGGCCTGATCGGCTGGCCCGGTGAACCGCGTGACGATGCGCTCGTCTGGGTCATGCATCCGGAATTGCGCAAGGTCGTGTCATGAGCGGTCCCCGGTTCACGGCGCTGGCCGCCTCGCTTCCCTCGACCGTGCCGTTCGTGGGGCCTGAAACGCAGGAGCGCGCTCGTGGTGCGGCCTTCGCGGCCAGATTGGGGGCAAACGAGAGCGGCTTCGGCCCGTCGCCCCGCGCCATTGCCGCGATGGCTGATGCCGCGGCGGACAGCTGGAAATACGGCGACCCCGAGAATTACGACCTTCGCACGGCTCTTGCAGAGCATTTGGGCGTGGACATGAACACCATCGTGGTGGGCGAGGGGATTGACGGTCTGCTGGGCTATCTGGTGCGGCTGCTGGTCGGACAGGACGATGCCGTGGTCACCTCGCTGGGGGCCTATCCGACATTCAATTACCACGTGACGGGTTATGGCGGTACTTTGCACATGGTGCCATATCGCGACGACCATGAAGACCCCGAGGCCCTGTTGGCCAAGGCGCGCGAGGTGGACGCCAAGCTCCTCTATCTGGCCAACCCCGACAATCCCATGGGAACATGGCACGATGCGGCGACGGTGCAGCGCCTGATCGACGGTTTGCCGGACGGATGTGTGCTGTGCCTCGACGAGGCATATGGAGAGTTCGCGCCGGATGGCACGCTGCCCCCGCTCGACACCTCGAATGCCTGCGTGATCCGCATGCGGACATTTTCCAAGGCCTATGGCATGGCGGGGGCCCGCATCGGCTATGCGATCACGCACCCGGATCTGGCGGCCGCCTTTGCGAAGGTGCGCAACCATTTTGGCGTAAGCCGGATCGCGCAGGCGGGCGCACTTGCCGCTCTGCAGGATCAGGATTGGCTGCAAAGCGTGCTGACCAGAACCGCCGCCGCACGCGATGACCTGTCCGACATGGCGCGGCAGGCCGGTTTCGCGCCGCTGCCCTCCGCCACGAATTTCGTGGCCATCGGCTGCGGTGAAGGGGTGGATCGTGCCAAAGCGATTCTCGATTCGCTGTCACAGGCCGGATGCTTCGTTCGGATGCCTTTCGTCAGCCCTCAGAATCGGTGCATCCGTGTATCAGTCGGAAAAGAACGAGAACTTAATCTGCTAAGAGTTGAACTCCTTAAGCAAAAATAAACCTGAGCATGAATCTAGGCGCAATCACTCGCCTCTCTAAAGACCTCGTTAACCATTGCGAGGCAGCTTGGGTGCATTAAGACTTTCTAACGAACTGACTTTGAAATCGAAGCACATATTTTTTAAATTTTCAATGCATTAGGAGCGTCCCCAATGGGGGCGCTCCGTTTTGCATATCCATGGTGCGGCGGATTTTCCGGCTGGCTTTCCCTGGTTCGCATTTCGTGTGGCATCGCAAAACCTCCTCACAACACGCAATTTCAGGTTGTATCACCTCCCGCGGCAATCGAGGCGTCACCGGCACTTGCCACATTGAGGACATTCTCATGTGGGCGCAGGCATGCGGTGAAACCGCAGTGGTGCCGGACAAGGATCTGCGGGTCGCTTGAACAGCCCCGCCCGATCGGATAGGCGAAGCCGTAACTGTTTGCCCCCGTGTGAGGAGATCGCAATGAGCGCACCCAAGAAGGTAGTCCTGGCCTATTCAGGCGGGCTGGACACATCCATCATCCTCAAGTGGCTTCAGACGGAATACGGCTGTGAAGTCGTGACCTTCACCGCCGATCTGGGGCAGGGCGAGGAACTGGAGCCAGCCCGCAAGAAGGCGGAACTGCTGGGGATCGCGCCAGAGAACATCTTCATCGAAGACGTGCGTGAGGAATTCGTGCGGGACTTCGTGTTCCCGATGTTCCGCGCCAATGCGGTGTATGAGGGGTTGTACCTGCTGGGTACGTCCATCGCCCGTCCCCTGATTTCCAAGCGTCTGGTTGAGATTGCCGCTGAAACCGGAGCGGATGCCGTCGCCCACGGCGCGACCGGCAAGGGCAACGATCAGGTGCGCTTCGAACTCAGCGCCTATGCCCTGAACCCCGATATCAAGGTCATAGCGCCCTGGCGTGAATGGGATCTGACATCGCGCACAAGGTTGCTGGAATTTGCCGAGGCGAACCAGATCCCGATTGCAAAGGACAAGCGCGGTGAGGCGCCGTTCTCCGTCGATGCGAACCTGCTGCACACCTCGTCTGAGGGCAAAGTGCTCGAAGATCCGGCGATCGAGGCACCCGATTATGTCTACCAGCGGACAGTCAGCCCCGAGAACGCCCCCGATACAGCCGAACATGTCGAGATCACCTTTGCCAAGGGCGATGCCGTTGCGATCAACGGGGAGGAGATGAGCCCCGCGACAATCCTGACCAAGCTGAACGAACTGGGCGGCAAGCACGGTTGCGGTCGGCTCGATCTGGTCGAGGGCCGCTATGTCGGCATGAAGTCGCGCGGTATCTACGAAACGCCGGGCGGCACCTTGCTGCTCGAAGCACATCGGGGCATCGAATCCATCACTCTGGACCGCGGTGCGGCGCACCTGAAGGATGAGTTGATGCCGCGCTATGCCGAACTGATCTACAACGGATACTGGTTCAGCCCGGAGCGTGAGATGCTTCAGGCCGCGATTGACCACAGCCAGGCGCGTGTGAATGGTACGGTGCGGCTCAAGCTGTACAGGGGCAGCGCGCAATGTGTCGGACGCTGGTCCGAGGACAGCCTGTATTCGGAACAGCACGTCACGTTCGAGGAAGATGCCGGTGCCTATGATCAGAAGGACGCCGCCGGTTTCATCAAGATCAACGCGCTTCGGCTGAAATTGCTGGCAGCCCGCGATCGCAAGTGAGCGATCGGGGCGTATCGCTCAAAGCTCGGACCAATCCTCCTCATAGGCCAGCGCAGTGTTGCCTGTGCTAAGGGGCGGGATTGTGTCCGCCGCCGGTTCGGGGGTTTCCTCTTCGATCATCCGCTCGATGCTGAAACTGCGCAGGTTGCGTTCCACCAGCCCGATCTGGTCTGCGAGCTCTCCCATGGATCGGGTTGTTCGCTCCGCAATATTGGCGGTTGACTGAACGCTGCTCTCCATGGCGGTGATCGCGGCGTCGATTTCGCGCAAGCCTATGGTCTGTTCCTCAGCCGTGCGGGTGACCTGGGCGACCTGAGTTGCGACATTGCGTGTCTGCTCGGTTATCTCGGACAGCATCCCGCCGGCGCGTTCGACCATCTCGACCCCGCTTTGCATGTTGCCGTTCGAATCCTCGATAAGGGCGGAGATGTCGTTGGCGGCGTCTGCGCTGCGCTTGGCCAGACGGCGGACCTCGGTCGCGACGACGGCGAATCCGCGACCGGCTTCGCCAGCGCGGGCGGCCTCGACCGCCGCGTTGAGCGCCAGAAGGTTCGTCTGGAAGGAAATCGCTTCGATCACCCCGAGAATTTCACGCATTTCACCGGAACCGCGCGCGATTTTGCCGACGGATGCGACGGCGGCGGCGGTCACGTCGGCGCCCTCACTCGCATGTTTCGACAGATGCGTCGCCATGGCACCCACATCGCGCAGCAGAGTTTGCCCGATTTCCAGCGATTCCGTGAATTGCTGCGTCGTGGCGGCGGTTTCCTCAATGGCGGCGGCCTGTTGAGAGGCGCGCTCGGACACGGTATCGGTATCGCATAGAACCTTGGTCACCGTCTCCCGCGTCATGCGTACCGCGCGGTCAGTCTCGCTCAGCACGGCCTCCAGCGCGCTGGTGGCCCCATTCGCGGCAATGCCAATATCCGCAAACCGGCCCAACCCGGCCGTATCCATACGATGCTGCAACCGTCCGTCGGCCAGGGCACGGAAGTGCTGCTCCACCTGATCGACACTGAATTCGACGGAGGTGAACAGATGGTTGAGCTTCGCCGCGATGCGGGAGAAGACCTCCTCCTCGAAATCTTCGGACAGTCGTGCGGAAAAATCGCCTGCCGCGCCCTGAGAAATCAGATCTGCGAACGCCTTGTCGAACTGCTCTATTGTTCTTCGACGCTCACTGTTGGCACGGTCGGTAACTTCTGTCAGCTGCACCTGGGTTTCACGGGCGACCTCCGCGTCACGCTCCGCCTGCACACGTGCGATATTGCGAAGATCGGTCAGGCGTTTGCGCCATCCGTGGGCCAGAACGAGCGCGATGCATTCCATCACGACAAACAGACCGTGTAGAAAAACCCGCCCGTAGCTGCTGCCGTCGGGATAAACCAGTGCAGGCAGGTAGTAGTTCAGAAACAAATGGTGCAGCGCCACCGCAGCCCCGGTGGCGATGATCGCCGGGCGGCTGTCGAGCGTTCCGACGATGGCCAGTATGACAAAGAAATACATATGCAGATCGCCCTGCATCGTGTGTCCCTGAAGCAGGGCGAGCAAAATCATCGCTTGCCCGACCAGACCCAGCGCAACCGAGCTGGGCGCGCCGTATTCCCGACGTATGGCCAGTATCATCGCCGGAATTGACAGAGCGGCGGATAACCCCATGACCAGCAGCATGGGCATGTTCATGATGTACGCAATCAGACCGATGAAAGGAATATGGAGGATGGAGAAGGCAGCAGTTACCTGTACGACGCCACTCCGGGTTGCAAATCTTTTCATGCGTTCGCTCCACATAGGACGGCAAGAGTTTCGAGATTGAGCAGAACGAACGCGCCCTGATCATGCAGGCTTTGCGCGGAGCCAGTAACGATATGCGTGCCCAGCGGCCCCTGCAGGCCCGCCCAGTGCGCCCCCGCCCGTTCAGCGACGGATTGCACGTCCTCACGCGACCAGATCAGCATGGCACCCACGTGACTGCTGAGGGAACCAGGCTGAACAGCAGGAGGCCGATCAGCGCCATTCCCTGCATGACGATGGCAAACACTGGCATATGATGACCTTTCTCGATTTCAGCTTTGATGCACGCAAAGGTTTAAGACTTTGTTGCCACGCTCACGTTGTCATCACGACTGCGTAGGATCGCTTGCCCGGAGGCGGGATTGGCATCAATTCACAGCAACACCCCCGCATCAGGAGTTGAACATGATCCGACTTTCCCTCGCCGCAGCCGCTCTGCTGACCCTCACCGGCCCCGCCATGGCCCAGGACCGGCAGGAGGCCGTGTTCGCCGGGGGGTGTTTCTGGTGCGTGGAGAGCGATTTCGACAAGCTGGACGGTGTGTTGGAGACGACATCAGGTTTCGCGGGCGGCACGGTGGAAAACCCCAGCTACCGTGAGGTCACGGCAGGTGGAACGGGCCATCGGGAGGTGGTCCAAATCGTCTACGATGCGGATATCGTGGATTACGCGACCTTGACCGAATACCTGCTGCGCACGGTGGACGTGCTCGACGACGGGGGGCAGTTCTGTGACCGTGGATACGGCTACACCACTGGTATCTATGCGCAAAATGAGGATCAGCTTGAAATCGCCCGACAGGTTTCCGCCACCTTGTCAGAGGAACTGGGCCAGCAGATCGTGACGGAAATCGTGGATGGCGGAACGTTCTATCCGGCTGAGGATTATCATCAGGATTATTACGAAAAGAACCCTCTGCGCTATCGGTTCTACCGCGCGCGCTGCGGCCGCGATGCGCGGGTCGAGCAGGTCTGGGGGGAGCATGCCGCGTTCAATTGAGCGGAATTGAATTGCCCGATTTCGTTTTCTGATAGGCATCGGATAAATCGGCATAGGCGGCTGAAATCCTGTCCGCCTGTGCCGTCAGTTTTGGTGAGCCGTTGAGCATTGGCCTGATCGCGCTGGCCTTGAAAAAAGCATTGTCGCGGCGGTACTCACCTGCATCCAGCCCGTATAATTCCTTCATGATCTTAAGGTCGTGCGGAATGCCGAATCCGTCCCGGCTGTCCTCGTGACTGAAGAAATAGGCATAATTGTCGAAGCCCGCCCAGGTGATTGCGGACATGCACATGGTGCAGGGTTCGTGGGTGGACAGAAAGATCAGTTCGTCTGTCGGGGGCGTATCGGGCAGCTCATAGAACTGTTTGAGCGTGTGAACCTCCCCATGCCAGAGCGGGTTTTCCGTCTCGGCATTGGTTCCGGCCAGAACCAGCGACAGGTCAGATTTGCGCAGGATGGCCGCGCCGAACACCTTGTCCCCGCGCGCGACGCCCTTACGCGTTAACGGCAATATATCGTGTTCGATCACGTCGAGCAGGCGGGCGGGCAGGTCAGTCATCAATCTCTCCTGTTTCGGGCAGGATGTCGGATCATCGCTGGTAAGGAAAGCCTGCTCAGATCACCCCCGCCAGATGCAACAGCAATCCGACCAGTGCCCCTGTTCCAATCAGCATGGGCACGGATGGTTTCAACCTCCAGGCGATTCCCGCGAATATGACCAGCAGTGCCAGCTTGATCCAGTCGGGTCCGTGCGCGGGATTGGGCCATAGCGCCGCCCGCCCCAGATAGAGCGCGAGGTTCGCCACCACTCCGACCACGGCGGCGGAAACACCGGCCAGCGCCTGCCGGATCCAGCGCCGCCGCTGGATGCTCTCGACATGCGGTGCCGCGGCGAGGATCAGCATGAAGCTGGGCGCGAATGTATAAAAACAGGCCAGACAGGCGGTTACTACACCCGAGGTTCCGGCGGAATGACCGGCGAAATACCCGGCATAGACGTTGACCAGTATCAGCGGGCCGGGTGTCGCCTCCGCAATGGCCAGCCCGTTGAGCATCTGTTCCGGGGTCAGCCAGCCATGTACCTCCACCGCTTGCTCCGCCACATAGGGCAGCAGGGCGTAGGCGCCGCCGAAACTGACAAACGCGGCGGAGAGGAACAGCTCCGCCACACCGTCGAAGGGCGTCGTACCCAGCGTGAAGCGTACGATGCCATAGACCATCGCCACGCCGAGGACCGAGACCGCGATCAACCGCCCGGTGGCTGCCCGGGCGGGTGCGGTCGGGGGAATATCCGGTTGCGGAACAGGCGGCAGGACGAATCCGATGAGCGCCGCCAGCAGCACCACCAGTGGAAAGCTCAGCCCGAAACCCGACAGCGCTACGAAGGCCGCGATCGCCAGTGCCCAAGACCTCGCACCCTGCAGGGACCGGCCCGACAGTGCCACCATAGCCCGTGCGACGATGACCAGAACCGCCGGTTGGATGCCGTAGAAGATCGCGGCGACCGGGCCGCTGTCAGCTTGCGTTGCCGCGATCCATGCCAGCACGATCATCAAGGCCGTACCGGGCAGGATAAAGGCCAGACCGGCCGCGATCCCCCCCCACAGGCCATGCACCCGCCAGCCCAGCCACGTGGCGAGCTGCTGCGCCTCCGGCCCCGGCAGCAACATCGCGACGTTCAGGCCGCGCTGAAAGGCAGGTGCCGCCACCCAGCCGCGCCGCGTCACCAGTTCCTCATGCATCAGAGCGATCTGCCCCGCAGGCCCGCCAAAGGACAGCAGCCCGATGCGCAGATAGACAGGCAAGGCGTGTGACAGCGGGACGTGCGTCATGTGATCCCCTCAGGCTTCGCGCCACCAAGTGACGCCGCGCCCCCACGTGCAGCGGGCCTTCTGAATGACGCTGGGTGCAGTCGGTATCCGATCATGTCTTACGCTCCCATTGCGTAGGGCCGTGCGACGCCCAGACCTGAAATCCAGTCGGCAGAGAATGGCCGGCAGAGGATGAAAGATCGCCATGTCCCGCGCGAGGATGATATGCAAATGTCATCGCCATATGAAGCCATGATGACACGAGGCGAATGATGCAGATCGACCACCTTGTTTTCGCCGCCGACGATCTGGAAACGGGGCGGGCGTGGATGGAACGGACGCTCGGCGTTGCGCCGGGCGGGGCGGGCGTGCATCCGCTTATGGGGACGCACAACGCGCTGTGGTCTCTGGGTGGGTGCTATCTCGAAGTGATCGCGGTGGATCCGAAGGCCGTGGTGACGCGCCCGCGCTGGTTCGGACTGGACGATCCGCGGGTGCGTGCCTCCTTGCGGCAAGGTCCGCGCTTGCTGACTTGGGTCGCACGGGTGGACGATCTGACGCGAGCGCTTGGCGCGACGGCGCTGCCGCTGGGTGAGGGCGTGCGTGTCAGCCGCACCGGCCTGCACTGGGATCTGAGCATTCGCCCCGACGGCGCGTTGGTCGAACAGGGGCGCGCCCCGACCCTTATCGAATGGCCCGCAGATGTCACCACCCCGGAACGAAGCCTGCCGGACAGCGGGATCACACTTGAACGCCTGACAATCGCGGGCGCATCGCAGGAGGTGCAAACACTGGTTCGCGACATCGAGGCCGTTCACTGCGTAGCGTCGGCATCCAGCGCACTAAGTGCGACCCTCACCACGCCACGCGGGCCGATCAGCCTGACATCCTAGATCGTGTAGAGGTTGTTGGTGATGATGATCCGCAGCGCGTAGAGGATAAAGAACACCACCAGCGGCGCGAAATCCAGACCGCCCATTGCCGGCAGGAAACCGCGGATACGGCTGTAAACCGGTTCGAGCAGCCGGTTCAGGCCCGACCACAGTTGATAGACGAAGGGCTGCTGCAAGTTCACCACATTGAAGGAGATCAGCCAGCTCATGATCACATGCGCGAGCACGATCCAGAACGCGATCTGAATGGCGTAGAGCAGGATCATCAGAAGGGAGGTCATCGGCAGGGCCTTTCGTGGGGGTGCGGCTTTGAACTATACTGCGCACGAGCATCTGGATCGGGTTCGACAAGAGGTAGTCGCCACGGCGATTTCCTGCAAGAGTGCCTGCCGCAGTTGTCGAAGGAGGACCCATGTATCCGTTCGCAAGACTAGCATGGCACATGCTGTTGTCGAACCGTCAGCCGGACCTGTCCGCAGGTGGCTTGCACGAATCCCGTCATATCTGCTGGCCCTGGGATGTCGATGTGTTCGGAGAGATGAACAACGGGCGTATCCTGACGATCTTCGATCTGGGGCGTATCCCGTGGGGGTTTCGCTGCGGCCTGGCCCGCGCCTTGCGCCGCCGTGGCTGGGGGCTGACCACCGCCGGGGCGAACGTGCAGTACCGCAAGCGCATCCTGCCGTTTCGACGCTATACCATGCTGTCGCGCGCGCTGGGCTATGACGAACGGTTCATTTATCTGCATCAGAGCATCTGGCGAAAGGACGAATGTCATGTCCATGTGGTGTACCGGATCGCCACCACCGGGGCGCGGCGTATGGTTCCGATAGCCGAAGTGCTGGAGGAAATGCGCGAACCCGACTGGAATCCACCTCTGCCCGAATGGGTCGAACGCTGGATCGAGGAAGAAGCCGAACGCCCCTGGCCGCCGGAAATCTGATTGCACGCTTGCCATGGCCGGACCGGCACTGTCCTATCGCATCGAGATTTGGCGGAGGGGTCATCAGTGGCGCAAGTCAGCAAACGCGGTGTACGGGCCTGGATGCTCGCCGATTGGGCGGGGCAGCCGTTTCATACATTGTGCATCACCTTCGTCTTTGCGCCGTATTTTGTGGAGTTCGGGCTGGGTGGCGGCGATCAGGCGCAGGCGACCTGGGGCTACATGACCGGCACCGCCGCGCTGATCGTCGCGGTGTTGGCCCCGATCCTGGGCGCGATGGCCGATGTGTCCGGCCCGCGCAAGCCGTGGATCGCCGGGCTGTCGGCCCTGCACGTTCTGGCCGTCGCCGCGCTGTGGCTGGGCGCTCCGGGGATGGACGATCCGACCATCGTTCTGCTGGCCTTCGCACTGGCGCTGATCACGACCGAACTGGCGTTCATCTTCCTCAACGCGATGCTGCCCGATCTGGGGTCGGAGAGTGAGATCGGTCGGATTTCCGGCTCTGCCTGGGCCATGGGCTATCTGGGGGGGCTGGTCTCGCTGATTCTGGTGCTGGGGTTGATGGCGAGCGATCCCGAGACCGGTCTGACGATGCTGGGCATCGCGCCGATCCTGGGCCTGGACCCCGCAATGGGGGAGGGCAGCCGCGCCGCCGGTCCCTTTTCCGCGATCTGGTACACGGTCTTCATCATTCCGCTGTTTCTGTTCACGCCCGATGTGAAGCGCAAGCCGGTGGCTGTCTCCGCCCGGCGGGGATTGCAGGAACTGGCCCGCATGATCGGGCAATTGCCCAAGCGCCCCTCGCTGATGACGTTCCTGCTGTCGTCGATGCTCTATCGCGATGCGCTGGCGGCGCTCTATGCCTTTGCCGGTATCTACGCGGCGGGCGTGCTGGGCATCGGGATCATCGAATTGGGCGCTTTCGGGATTCTGGCCAATGTGACAGGGGCGCTGGGCGCGTGGGTCGGCGGGCGGTTCGACAGCAGGCTGGGGCCAAAACCGGTCGTGGTGTTCTGCACCGCGTCGTTGGCGCTGTTTTCGTTGACCCTGACGCTGACCACGGCGACCAGCTTCGCGGGCGTCGACCTTGGGCCGGACAGCGGGGTGCCGACGCTTGTTTTCTTCGGTCTGGGTGCGCTCATCGGGGCTGCGGGGGGCGCGTTGCAGGCGTCCTCCCGGTCCCTGATGGTGCGTCAGGCATCCGATCCGGCGGTGATGACGCAGAGCTTCGGCCTCTACGGTCTGGCGGGCAAGGCCACGGCGTTTCTCGGCCTGTTCCTGATCGGCTTCGTTACCGACGTGACATCCTCGCAACGGTTGGGTGTCACGCCGGTGGTGGGCTTGTTCGTTCTGGGCCTCGTGTTGCTAATCTGGGTGCGTCCCAAAGGAGATATGTCCCGTGCTTAAACCTGTCCTGATTGCCATCGCCGCCCTGTTGGCGGTTCCCGCTTCGGCCCAGACCGAGGCCCGCCAACTGTTCGGCACAGCCGAGCAAGGCACGCCCGGTTCGCCCGAACCCTACGGCTCCTACGCGCGGGGCTGCGTTGCGGGGGCCGTGCAATTGCCCGAAACCGGCCCGACATGGCAGGCGATGCGCCTGAGCCGCAATCGCAACTGGGGCCACCCTGACATGATCAGCTTCATCTGGCGGTTGAGTCAGCGCGCCGTGAATGAGGCCGGGTGGAACGGAATTTATGTCGGTGACATCAGCCAGCCGCGCGGGGGGCCGATGCTTAGCGGTCATGCTTCGCACCAGATGGGGCTGGACGCCGATATCTGGATGCTGCCGCCATCCCGATTGGACCTGACCCGGCAGCAGCGTGAGGATCTCAGCTCGATCTCCGTCCGGACCGAGGATCAGCGCAGCGTCAACGCCAATTGGACACCCGGCCATCAGGCGGTTCTGCGTGCCGCGGCAACGGACCCGGCGGTGGCCCGCATCTTCGTGGCCGCCGCCGTCAAGCAGGAGATGTGCCGCACCGCCGGCCCGGACCGCGACTGGCTGCGCAAGATCCGGCCGTGGTGGGGGCACAATTATCACTTCCACGTGCGGCTTAATTGCCCGGCGGGGGCGAACTGGTGTGAAAATCAGGCTCCGATCCCGGCAGGTGACGGCTGTGACGAAACGCTGGCCTGGTGGACATCGGAGGAGGCGCTGAACCCACCGCCCGCCGCCCCCGGCACGCCTGCGCCCGAGCCGCGCCGCCAATTGACCATGGCCGACCTGCCGCAACAATGCAGCATGGTGATCGCGAATTGATGCGTATCGCCGCCCCCACCTTTGCGCTGTTCGCGGTTCTGGCCGGTGGCTGTGGCAGCGGTGTCGCAGGCTCGGTCACGGAACCGGCCCGCCGCAGCGCCCAGATCGAATGGAACGGGCAGGGGGCCGATTTCGGCGGCTTGTCGGGATTGCTGATGGCACCGGACGGCATGTCGCTGATCGCGGTCAGCGACAAGGGCCTGCTGATCGAGGCCGATCTGATCCGCCATGCCGACGGCCGCCTGACCGGAGTGCATGAAACGGCGCGGCACCGTCTGACCGCGCCCGACGCTACGGTGCTGTTCGACAAGGACGCGGACGCCGAATCCCTCGCCATGTTGGGCGCTGACCTGCTGATCTCGCTCGAACGGCGCAACGCAATCTGGCGCTATGATGCCATCGGTGCCGTGCCGATGGATGTCGCGGTGCCCGAAGGGATCGCGACGCTGCAAACCAATTCGGGGATCGAGGCGCTGACCACCACCCCGGAGGGCGCGATCCTGGCCATACCGGAACGGTCGGGCGCGCTGGAACGGCCCTTTCCCATCTACCGATTGCGCGATGGCGTCTGGGATACCGATCTGAGCATTCCGCGCGAGCCGCCTTTCCTGCCAACGGATGCGGATGTCGGGCCTGACGGGCGGCTCTACGTGTTGGAGCGGCACTTCACCGGGTTCAGCTTTCGCGTGCAGGTGCGCAGTTTCGCGATGGATCCCGCACCTATGGACGGGCAATTGAGCGACATGCGATACGACGTGCCCCCGGTCAGCGATCTGGACAATGCCGAAGGGCTGGACGTCTGGCGCGATGCGCAGGGGCAGCTGCGCCTGACGATGATTTCGGACGACAATTTCATGTTCCTGCAACGCACCCTGATCACGGAATACGTGCTGGTCCCCGGCGACTGATTGCGCGATCCGGCCACCTCGCCTATAGGGCAGGGGACAACCAAGCAAAAGGGACCGCCATGACCGCTCAGCTCGAATCCGCCATCGACGCCGCATGGGAAAACCGCGCCGACATCTCCACCACCACAACGGGTGAGGTGCGTGACGCGGTGGAGGAGACTCTGGTCGCCCTCGACACCGGAGCATTGCGTGTGGCGGAGCCGCGCGACGGGAACTGGCATGTGAACCAATGGGCGAAAAAGGCGGTCCTGCTGTCCTTCCGCCTCAACGACATGGAAACCATTCCGGGTGGCAATGGCGGTGCGACATGGTGGGACAAGGTTCCGTCCAAGTTTCAGGGCTGGGGTGACAACCAGTGGCGCGAGGCAGGCTTTCGCGCGGTTCCCGGCTCCATCGTGCGCCGCTCCGCCTATATCGCAAAGGGCGTGGTGCTGATGCCGTCTTTCGTGAACCTCGGGGCTTATGTGGATGAAGGCGCGATGGTTGATGGCTGGGCCACGGTTGGATCGTGCGCACAGATCGGCAAGAACGTGCACCTGTCCGGCGGTGTCGGCATCGGCGGCGTGTTGGAGCCGATGCAGGCGAATCCCACGATCATTGAGGACAACTGCTTTATCGGTGCCCGCTCCGAGGTGGTCGAGGGCTGCATCGTGCGCGAAGGATCGGTTCTGGGCATGGGCGTCTATATCGGCCAGTCCACCAAGATCGTGGACCGGGAGAGCGGCGAAGTCTTCTACGGTGAGGTTCCGCCCTATTCCGTTGTCGTCGCGGGCTCCATGCCATCGAGCAACGGTGTGCATCTGTACTGCGCCGTGATCGTCAAGCGGGTGGACGAGAAGACCCGGTCCAAAACCTCCGTCAACGAATTGCTGCGCGACTGAGGCGCCTCCGGCGGGGATATTTGGGGACAGAAGAATGGCTAAGAAAGAAAGCCGCCAGCAGGTCTATACCTTGCTGGTGGAAATCGGACGCTCGCCCGAGGACGACTTGCCCAAGAAGGCAACGGGCGGCGCGATGATGCTGTATTCGTCCGGCGTGGATGAGGCCGAGGCCGTGCGCGAAGCGGTCGCTCTGCTGAAACAGGCGGGCCTGTCGCCGCTGGACGTGACCGGCTATGGCACACCAGAGGAGCGGGAGGCCGAGGGCCATGAGATCGACGCGGAGGAACGCGCGTTGATGGACCGGGCTCTGGCGGAGAACGCGGTCGTCATCGCGCAGATGACACCCTATTACGACTGATCGTCTTGCCCACCGGCTTTGACCCCGTTGGGGGTGGCGCTATGTGCCGCCCGGACAGAACAAGGACATTCCCATGAAACGAAATCGCCTCGGCACGTCGGATCTCGACGTCAGTGAAATTTGTCTCGGCTCCATGACATGGGGCAGCCAGAACGACGAGGCGCAGGGCCACGCCCAGATCGACCGCGCCTTGGAGCGGGGCGTCAACTTCATCGATACGGCGGAGATGTATCCCACAACGCCGGTCAAGGCGGAAACCTGCGGCCAGACCGAGCGTATCATCGGATCATGGCTGAAGAAGACCGCACGCCGTGACGAGGTGATCGTCGCCACGAAAATCGTCGGTGCCGGATTTGCCCATCTGCGCGACAGGGCGCCGATCACCCCCGCATCGCTGACCGATGCCATCGAGGGCTCGCGGAGCCGGTTGAACGTGGACACGATCGATTTGTATCAGACGCATTGGCCGAACCGGGGGCATTTCCATTTCCGCAAGCAATGGGCCTATGACCCCTCGGATCAGGACCGTCAGGACGTGGACGACGATCTGCGCCGGATGCTGGAGGCGTTGAGCGAACAGGTGGAGCAGGGTCGTATCCGCTGGATCGGCGTGTCCAACGACACCACGTGGGGCATCGCGAGAATGTTGCGGATCGCGCGCGAAGAGGGCTTCCCGCGTGTCGTGAGCGTTCAGAACGAATATTCCCTGATGTACCGCCACCATGATCTGGATATGGCGGAACTGTCGCATCACGAACAGGTGGGTCTGCTGGCATATTCGCCGCTTGCCTGCGGTTTGCTGAGCGGGAAATATTCCGACGATGTCATTCCGAAGGGATCCCGGCGCGATGTCTCGGCCGAGGGGTTGGGCGGGCGCATGAATGACCACACGCTCGACGCGGCGGATGATTACGTGGCGCTTGCCAGATCGCACGATCTGGACCCGGTGCAGATGGCGCTGGCGTTCTGCATCTCTCGTCCGTTCATGGCCTCGACGATCATCGGCGCGACGTCGCTGGCACAACTGGATATCGCGCTGGACGCGGTCAATCTGACGTTGAGCGATGCGGTGCTGGACGGGATTGCGACGTTGCATCGAAAGTGGCCTGTTCCCTACTGAGCCCTTGCTGACCGCCCGTATTTGCCTGCGACCGAGGCTTGCCCGCGCGCGGCGTGGGGCATAGGTCTGGGGCAGGTTTACGGGGAGTACGACATGCAGGCCATCTTTCTCGACCTTGACGGCACATTGGCCGATCCCTCCGATGGGTGGTTCCCTGCGCTGGGGCTGGCGCTGAAATCACAAGGTGTCGATGCGCCGTCGCGGGCCGAACTGGGCTGGACCATCGGCCTGCCGATCTTCGAGGTTCTCGAAGTGTTGCTGGGACCGGGCGCGGATATCGGGGACGCGGTGACGGATTTCTACGCCGCCTATATGGTGGGCGGGGTCAGCGACGTTCTGTTGCAGGACGACGTGGGAGAGATGATTGACCTGTTCCGCGATCTGGAGGTGGCGATCTACATCACCTCCGTCCTGCCCACGCCGGTGGCGGAACGGCAGGCGGAGGCGCTCGGCCTCGACGTGCATGTGGATCGCATCTTCGGCTCCGAAATCAGCGGTGAGAATTCCGACAAGACCTCGCTCTACGCCTTCGCGTTGAACGAAACCGGGCATGATCCTGCGCGCTGCATCGTGCTGGGCGACCGTCGGCACGATATCGACGGGGCGCGCAACAACGACATTCCCACCATCGGCGCGCTGTGGGGATTCGCGGAGCCGGAGGAGCTGCACATGGCCGAGGCGGACGGACTGGCCGGATCGCCCGAGGATGTGGTGGAAATCGCGGCGGACCTGATGGGATTGGAACTGGAATGATACGCAAGACACTTTGCGCGGCATTGCTCGCGCTGGCCCCCGTGACCGTCGCCCATGCGCAGGACGGCATCGACCAACGCATCGTGGGGGAGTTCACGCCCAGCCGCGACATGACCAGCGCGGCACTGGGGGCGACGGCGGCGTTCTGGGCCGCGCTCGACCGGGGCGATCTGGCGATTGCCTACGGACTGGCCACACCCGCGCTGCGCCGGGCCGTGACGATGGAACAATTTGCCGCTGCCGTCGGCCCCACCGCTGATTTCGGCGCGCCGCGCCGCGTGCTGCGTCTGACCTGGTATCATGAGCAGCCGGACTATCCCGGCACCGTCCTGGCTGTCGATTGGCAGGTCAGCGAGGGTGAAACGCTGCTCGGTGGCGGGTATCTGATCTGGCAATTGCAGGCGGACGGCACGTTTGGCCTGCTGCGCCTCGACACGACGGATTTGCGCGAATGAGCGTCGATCCCGTCGCCCTGACGCAACAACTGATCCGCTGCCCCTCGGTCACGCCCGAGGAAGGCGGCGCCATAGAAGTCATGGACCAATTGTTGAGCGAGGCAGGCTTTGCAACGCAGCGTTGCGATCGCAACGGCATCGCCAACCTCTTCGCCCGCTGGGGCGAGAGGCGCAACGGGCGGACCTTCGGCTTCAACGGTCACACGGATGTGGTGCCGGTGGGCAATCCGGACGACTGGACCTATCCGCCGTTTTCCGCCCGGATCGAGGATGGCATCCTGTACGGGCGCGGTGCCTGCGACATGAAATCAGGCGTCGCGGCCTTTGCCGCCGCTGCCATCGACTTCGTGCGCGACACTCCGCCCGATGGTTCCATCGTCCTCGCCATCACCGGGGATGAGGAAGGCGACGGCGTGGATGGTACGGCTGCCATCCTCGACTGGATGCAGGATAACGGTGAGACGATGGATCACTGTCTGGTGGGGGAGCCGACATGCCCTGAACAGATGGGCGAGATGATGAAGATCGGGCGGCGCGGCTCGATGTCCGCATGGATCACCGCGCGCGGCCGTCAGGGTCATTCGGCCTATCCGCACCGGGCGCTGAATCCGCTGCCGCCGCTGGTCAGATATCTCGACCGTCTGGCGAGCCGTGAACTGGACACCGGGACCGATCATTTCGACCCCTCGACGCTGGCCATCGTGACGGTGGATACCGGCAATCCGGCAAATAACGTGATCCCGGCGCAGGCGACGGCCTGCGTGAACATCCGCTTCAACGATGCGCATCACAGCCGCGATCTGAGCGCGTGGTTGCAGGAGGAGGCGCAGCGGATCGAGGCGGATACCGGCATCACCCTCGACCTGCGGATCAAGGTGTCGGGCGAGAGTTTCGTAACCCCCCCCGGCGAATTATCCGACCTGATCGGTCAAGCGGTCACGGCGCAGACGGGCCTCAACCCGGTGCTGTCCACCAGCGGCGGCACCTCGGATGCGCGCTTCGTCAGGGGCCATTGCCCTGTCGTCGAATTCGGGCTGGTGGGACAGTCCATGCATCAGGTGGATGAACATGTGCGTGTCGAACACATCGTGCAGCTCAAGACGATTTATGGCCGCATCCTGCGCGGGTATTTTGACCGCGGGTGACCGCGTGTGATTGTACCTGATACGAAAAAGGCGCGGTGGCGGACTGGACAGAAACGCCGCGCGGCAGTCTGATCCGCTCAGCTATCAGGAGGCCGCCATGACCCTTGCTTTCGGACAACAGATGCTCGCCATTCCCGGCCCCAGCCCGGCACCGGAGCGTGTTTTGCGGACGATGCATCGCGGCTCCCCCAACATCTATGATGGCGAACTGATCGATATGGTGCCCGGCATTGTCGAGGATCTCAAAACAGTGGCCTGCACCCGGCACGACGTCGCGATGTATATCGCGAACGGCCATGGCGGATGGGAGGCGGCGCTGACCAATGTGCTGAGCCGGGGCGATCACGTTCTGGTTCTGGCAACGGGCCGGTTCGCGCAGGGCTGGCGCGGCATGGCTCACAGGCTGGGCGTGACCTCTGACATGATCGATTTCGGCACTGACGGGCCGATCGATCCTGCACGTGTGGCCGAAGCGTTGCGGGCCGACAATGGCCGTATTAAGGCCGTTCTGTGCGTGCAGACCGACACGGCGACCTCGATCCGCAACGATATCGAGGCGCTGGGTGCCGCGATCCGTCAGACGGGTCACGATGCGCTGTTCATGGTCGATTGCATCGCCAGTATGGGCTGTGAACCGTTCGAAATGGATAATTGGAACGTGGATGTCGCAATCACAGGCTCGCAAAAGGGGTTGATGACCCCGGCTGGCATGGCCTTCGTGTTCTTCGGACCGCGCGCCGCCTATGCCTGGCAGAGCGCGGATTGTCGTACCGGCTATTGGGACTGGTCCCTCCGCGCCACGCCGGAGGTATTCTATAACAGATTTTGCGGCACCGCCCCGACCCATCATCTGTACGGCCTGCGTGAGGCATTGACCATGCTGGTGCATGAGGAAGGCGTCAGGGCCGCATGGGCGCGCCACCGGGTTCTGGCGCGCGCGGTCTGGGCGGCAGGGGACAAATGGGCCGAGGGTGGCGTCGTTCGCCCGAACGTTCGGGATGAGGCGAACCGCGCGGTGTCCGTCACGACGTTCCTGATGGAGGGTCATGATGCCGCCCCCCTGCGCGATTGGTGTGAGAAGAAGGCCGGCGTCACGCTGGGCATCGGATTGGGTCTCGACATGACGCAGACGCGCGGTGCCGGGCTGTTTCGCATCGGCCATATGGGCCACCTGAACGCGCATTCCCTGCTGGGAACCCTCGCCTGTATCGAGGCGGGGATGAAGGCGCTCGACATCCCCCACGGCGACGGCATCACCGCCGCGCTCAATGTGATCGCGCAGGCGGCCTGACCTCAGTCTTCAAGCGGATTCAGGGTGACATCCCAGTCATGCCAGCCCTCGGCCGTGACACCCGCGCTGACCAGTTGGTGCGGCAGAACGTCCTGCGAAGGGCGCCCCGCACCGGTTCGATATGTCGCGCGGACCGTACTGGATGGGCTCAGCTGCCACGAGGGTGGCGGCACCTCTATTCCGTCAGGGCTGGCGCTGATCCAGCGGGTTACCAGATCGCTCATCGTGCCGATCCCGTCATGCAGAATGCGCAAATCGCTCAATCCGGGGAAGTTTCCGCCGCCAGACACCCGGTAGCTGCTTGTGATGACAGCGAAGCGTTGCGCAGGATCCAGCGGTGCGCCACCGTGACGGATATCGACGATGCGGCGCGCGGACGGGTCGATCAGCGCACCGGAGACGCAAAAACGCGGCGGTTGCGTCGGGTCTATCCGGTATGTCAGCCCCAGCGCCGCATCGAAATTATAGCCCGGCATTTCAGGATTTATCAGCGGTTGCGTCGGCTGGTCGGAATGCAGATGCCCCAGATGCAGGCTCGCCATTTCCAGCCAATCAATCATCTGCGCCCCTGTCGCCTCAACCGCGATGATCCGGTTGGCGAACGGGCACAGATCGGAAATCGCGCTGTGATACAGGGTTCCCGCAGGCAGAGAGGTATAGGCCTCGGGCCCGGAACGCCCCCCCGTGCGATAGGGGGAAGATACCGCCAGCAGAGGCAATTCCGTGTCGAGCGCGCGTCGTCCGGCATCCAGATAGGCCGCCTGTACCGCGCGAACCGCCCGACTGTCCGCCACTGCGGCAAAGACCGTGCACAACGGATATGGCGTCCTGCCGATCGGCTCGGCCAGCCGCGCCCGCGTGCGCGCAACATGCGGGGCTGCGATCGCGGTGATGGCAGGATCGCGCTGAGGAGCCGCCCTGCGAAAGCTGGCCCGATGCGCGCAGACCGACCAGCACTTGCCATCGTGGGCCAGGCTGAGATCCAGCACCCCGATCCGCTGCCCCGAGGATCCGGCCATGATCGCCGGAGTCCCGTTCAGCGTGCCGGCTATCGGATCTATTCCATCCGCAGGGGGAAAGTCGGGGCCGGGAAAAACACGATGCTGATGGCCGCACAGAACCACGTCCACACCGTCCAGATTGGCGATGGGCAGGGCGGCCTGCTCATCCAGATCGGCGTGATCTATCGGCACGATCCCGCTATGCGCCAGCACAACCACGATATCTGCCCCGGCGGCGCGCAGTTCGGGCAGGACGCCGCGTACAGCGTCCACGCTGTCGCTGACCCGGACGCGGGTGCGCAGATGGTGCCCGTTCCAGCGCATGACACGCGGAGGGACAACGCCGGTGATGCCGACGCGCAGGATCGTATCGTTGAAAGGCACCTCCAGAATACGGTATGGATCGAACAGCGGCTGCCCCATCGGGCACAGCAGGTTCGCGCATATCATTGGAATGCGCCCCCCCTTCAACACATGTTCCAGTGCATCCAGTCCGAAATCCAGATCGTGATTCCCCAGCGTCTGTGCGTCATAGCCCAGCATGTCGAACGCCTGCTGCATGGGGTGGGCAGCATCCGGCTCCAGATCATCCGTCAGTGCGGAGCCTTGAAATGCGTCCCCGATATCGAACAGCAGACTATGCTTAACCTCGGCCCGGGCCGCGGCGATGGCGGGGGCGAGCGCTGCCAGCCCGGCATTGTCCACCCCATCCGCCAGCAACCGCGACCCGTCGATCGCCATGTGCAGATCGGTCGTGCAAATCAGTCGCAAGCTGCCTTGAATCTCAAAATTCCTAGTCATGACATCTCTTCTTCACGCATACTCATACATGTTTCGGAACTGACTTGGCCCTCCGTCCAGCCTGGTGGTGTGGCTGGATCATCGTAAGTAGCTTTGTATACGCAAGCTTTTCTAAAAAGGATCAAAAATGGCCTCCATAGAACTAAATCGAATTGTACACCCCGCGCGCGCGAACAGTGGCCAACCACCTCTCGTGATTGCGCACGGTCTGTTCGGCTCTGCCCGCAATTGGGGTGTCATTTCGAAACGTCTTTCAGATCTGCGCGACGTGGTAGCCGTCGATTTGCGCAACCATGGCGGTAGCCCACACAGGTCACCACACAACTATGACGAAATAGCGGCGGATCTGGCGGCCGTGATAAACGATCTGGGGGGGCAGGCGGACCTGTTGGGGCATTCGATGGGGGGCAAGGCCGCGATGATGCTGGCCCTCACCCAACCTGCGAAGGTGCGAAAGCTGATCGTGGCCGATATCGCGCCCGTCGCGTATGCGCATGACCATACCAACCACATAGAAATCATGCGCAATCTGGACCTGACGGGCATTAGCCGGCGCTCGGAAGCGGATGCGCGTCTGGCCGCTGTCCTGCCCGACGCCGGTTTGCGGGCGTTCTTTCTGCAAAGCCTCGACCTGTCTGACGGACCATCGTGGAAGCTCGCCCTGGATATCCTCGAACGGGACATGGACAAGATTATAGGTTGGCCGGACGTAAGCGGGCAGTTCACCGGCCCCGCGCTGTTCGTGGTGGGCGGGGCCTCGGATTACCTGACCGAAGCGCACCACGCCAAGATCACCTCGCATTTCAGTGAGGCAACGTTCCATACGATTCCGGGGGCTGGGCACTGGTTGCACGCCGAACAACCCCGTGCCTTCGTTGATGTCATCTCCCAATTCCTTGCGGACTGATAAGGGGCAGGGGCAATTCCTGCGTCGGATGCGCTGAGCGAGCAGGACACGTTCGCGCCAAGCGGCGCTGACAACGTCAGGTCCATATCTGGATCCGCTATGCTGACTGGTCGGACCCGAATGCCGCGCTATCGTTGCGTGCAGGAGGATAACATGAGCCGAGCATTCGTGAAGGAGGACGACGGGTTGCGGCCCGAGATCTTGCCAGAGCACCCAATCAGCGCCGCACCCAATCTGGTGACGGCGCGCGGTCTGCGCTTGATAGATGCGCGGATCGCGGAATTGCGGGCGCAGATTGCTGCCGGACCGGATGAGGTGCATCTGGCCCGCCATCGCAGGGATCTGCGATACTGGGATTCCCGCCATGCCACGGCGCGCCTGACCCACCCGGATACGACGCTGGACACGGTCCAGTTCGCAAGCCGCGTGACCTACGCGACCGAGGACGGCACCGAACATACGATCAAGCTGACAGGTGAGGATGAGGCGAATCCGACCGATGGCTGCGTCGCCTATACCGCCCCCGTCGCGCGCGCCCTGATGGGGCTGGGCGTGGGCGATACCGCTGTCGTGACATTGCGAGGAGAGCCGAACGAGATCGAGGTTATCGCCATCGACCTCACACCGGATGAGGGGTGTTAGAACTCCTACGCCTATCCGACGGCGCGGCATGTTTAAGGACGCGGTTCCCGCCAATCTGATCTCTGCATGACCACATGAAAGGGGCGGAACCATGCGGTTCCGCCCCCCTCTGTTTCACTTAAATATGAACGACTTATGCGGCGGCCTTCGCCTCAGGTCCGAAACGGCCGTAGAAGGTTTCACCGTTCTGGGCCATTTCGCGCAGCAGGGCGGGCGTCTCGAACCGGTCTCCGAACTTCGCGGTCAGATCGTCGCAGATTTCGACGGCCTTTTCCGCGCCCAGAATGTCCAGCCAGGAGAACGGACCACCCGACCACGGCATGAAGCCCCAGCCCAGGATCGCACCGACATCGCCCTCGCGGATGTCCATCAGCACGCCTTCCTCCAACGCGCGCACGGCCTCCAGAACCTGGCTCATCGCCAAGCGGTGCTGAACGGTAATCAGATCGGGCTGCTCATCGTTCGGGGCCCACGTGTCGCGCAGGCCGGACCAGAGCATCCCGCGCTTGCCCTTCTCATCATAGTCGTAGAAGCCCGCGTTGGATTTGCGGCCCAGACGATCCCCCTCGTACAGCTTGGTGATAACGTCGTCCGCACCCGATGCGGGATAGGCGTTGCCCATCGCGGCCTTGGTCGCCTTCATGATCTTGTAGCCCAGATCAATCGAAGTCTCATCGGTCAGTTGCAGCGGGCCCAGCGGCATGCCGAGTTGCTTGGCCGCGTTCTCGACCAGCGCAGGCTCGACACCCTCCGCCACCATGCGCGCACCCTCGTTCACATAGGGGATAATGCAGCGGTTGGCGTAGAAGAAGCGGGCGTCGTTGACCACGATCGGCGTCTTGCGGATCTGGCGCGCGAAGTCGAGCGATTTGGCCACGGCCCGGTCGCCGGTCTGCTCACCCTTGATGATCTCGACCAGCAACATCTTGTCCACGGGGGAGAAGAAGTGGATGCCGATGAACTGCTCGGGCCGAACAGACGCCTTGGCCAGCTCGGTAATCGGTAGGGTGGAGGTATTGGTGGCGAAGATGCAATCCTCACCGACAATCGCCTCGACTTCCTTGGTGATCTCGGCCTTGACGCCGACATCCTCGAACACGGCCTCAACGATCAGGTCGGCCCCGGCCAGGGCTTGCAGATCGGTGGTCGCGGTGATCTGGCCCAGTACGGTGTCCTTCTTCTCCTGCGTGACCTTCTTGCGGCTCATGCCCTTGTCCAGCAGTTTTTCGGAGTAGGCCTTGCCCTTGTCCGCGCTCTCCTGCTTCTGGTCGATCAGCACGACCTCGATCCCCGCCATGGCGGAGACATAGGCGATGCCCGCACCCATCATGCCCGCGCCCAGGATGCCGACCTTCTTGACCGTCTGGTCATCGACACCATCGGGACGGACGGCGCCCTTCTCCAGCGCTTCCTTGTTGAGGAACAGCGAACGGATCATCGCGGCGGAGGACGGGTTCATCAGAACCTTGGTGAACCAGCGCGCCTCGATCTTCAACGCGGTGTCGAACGGCACCATGGTCATCTCATAGGCGGCGGACAGCAATGCCTTGGCCGCGGGGAACGCGCCCTGCGTCTTGCCGTGAACCATCGCGTTCGCGCCCACGAAGGTCTGGAATCCGGCGGGGTGATAGGCGGCACCGCCCGGCATCTTGTAGCCCTTGGCGTCCCACGGCTTGACGATATCCGCGTCGGTCGCGGACTTCACCCACTCCTTCGCGCGCGACAGCAGCTCATCCGCCGGCACGACCTCATCGATCACGCCCGCGCTTTTCGATTTCGCGGGGGCCAGCATCTTGCCCTCCAGCAGCAGGGGGGAGGCCGCCATCACGCCCATCATGTGGATCAGGCGCGTGGTTCCGCCCGCACCGGGGAAAATGCCGATGAGGATTTCGGGCAGCCCGATCTTCGCCTTGGGATTGTCCGCCACGAACCGGCGGTGGCAGGCCAGACCGATTTCCAGCCCGATGCCGGCAGCAGTACCGGGTGAGGCCCAGGCGACGGGCTTGCCGCCCTTGTTGGTCTTGGCGTCCATGCTGTTGCGCTCGATCTTGCGCAGCAGCTTGTGCATTTCCATCGTGCCCTCGAACAGGCCGCGCGCGGGTTCGTCGCCGGCATCCTCACGCATTTTGGCCAGAATGTTGAGGTCCATGCCGCCTGCGAAGTCCTTCTTGGCGGAGGTGATGACGATGCCCTTGACCGCATCGTCACCGATCGCCTTGTCCATCGCATCGTTGAGGTCCGACAGACCTTCGAGGGTCATGACGTTCATGGATTTGCCGGGCAGATCCCAGCTGAGGGTCGCGATCCCGTCTGTATCGACGTCGTAGTTGAATATGGTCATTTACTGTCTCCCGTTGGAGGAAAAAGAGGGGTAGGGGGGCATCAGAAGACGCCCCCGATCAGCAATTCCGGGGCCGAGCTTTCAAGGAAGACCGGGCGGCGAACAATCTCGTTATGCGATATGTGCAACGCGATCTTGTATCCGCCCGCGCGGCGCCGCAGGCCGTAGGTGCAATCGTGCAGGATCAGCTCCTCGTCCTCGGCCGTGGCATAGCGCCATGTCACCTCGGCCAGGACGATCCCCGGATCGAATCCACGGATGTCCCGGATGGTCAGTGACACCTTGGCCAAGCCCAGTTTCGCATAGCTGTCATACACGTTGCGCCCGTAGGGCAGCATTTCCTGCGGGCCATCAATGAGCAGGGTCTGGTGCGGGCGCATCAACACGACGGAGGTGTCGTACAGCACGGCCCATTCCTCGTGCCGCTCAGCCTCGAAGGCTGCGCGGAACGTGTTCAGAACGTCGGTGACACCCGCATTCTCCATAGCTCAGACCCGCTCGATGATCGTGGCCGCGCCCATGCCCGATGCAACGCACAACGTGGCCAGCGCAGTGCCCTTGCCGCTACGCTCCAGCTCATCCAGCGCGGTGCCGATAATCATCGCGCCGGTCGCGCCCAGCGGGTGGCCCATGGCGATGGACCCGCCGTTGACGTTGACCTTGTCGTGATCGACGTCGAATGCCTGCATGAAGCGCAGGACGACGGCCGCGAATGCCTCGTTCACCTCGAACAGGTCGATGTCTGAGATGCTCATGCCGGTATCGGCGAGGATCTTCTCCGTCACCGGAACCGGGCCGGTCAGCATGATGGTCGGGTCCGTGCCGATCTTGGCGGTGGCGCGAATGCGCGCGCGCGGCTTCAGTCCATGCTTTTCCCCGAATTCCTTCGTTCCGATCAGCAGACCGGCGGCGCCGTCAACGATCCCCGAGGAGTTGCCCGCATGGTGCACGTGATTGATCTTCTCCAGATGCGGATACTTGAGCAGGGCCACGGCGTCGAAGCCTGGCATCGTCTCACCCATATCCTTGAACGCCGGTTTCAGCCCGCCCAGCGACTGCATGTCGGTGCCGGGGCGCATGTATTCGTCACGATCCAGAATCGGCAGGCCGTTCTGGTCGCGCACGGTCATGATGGACTTTTCGAACCGGTTTTCATCCCAGGCCATCGCGGCGCGGCGCTGACTTTCCATGGCGTAGGCGTCCACGTCGTCACGGCTGAAACCGTATTCCGTCGCCATAATATCGGCGGAAATGCCCTGCGGCACGAAATAGGTCTTCATCGCCACCGACGGATCGACAGCGATCGCTGCCCCGTCCGAGCCCATGGGAACGCGGCCCATCATCTCGACCCCGCCGGCGATATAGGCGTGGCCCGCGCCACCGCGAACCTGATTGCCGGCCAGATTGACGGCCTCCATGCCCGATGCACAGAACCGGTTGATCGACAGGCCGGGGGCACGCTCGTTGAAATCAGAGTAGAGGACCGCCGTGCGCGCCAGGCAACCGCCCTGTTCGCCGACCTGGGTGACATTGCCCCAGATCACATCCTCGATCTCATCCGTTGCCAGATCGTTGCGCCGCTTCAACTCGTTGAGCACTTCGGCTGACAACCGTGCGGAGGTTACCTCATGCAGCGAGCCGTCCTTGCGGCCCTTGCCCCGAGGGGTGCGAACGCTGTCATAGATATAGGCTTCGGTCATAATGATCCGCCCTTTCCTTAACTGATCCAGAAATACCAGAGGCGTGCGGCAGCAAATGTGCCGAACACCGCGATGGCCAGTTGCCATCTATAGAAAACTTTAAGGGCCCCGGTGTGTGGGGCCAGTTTGTAGGCCAGCAACAGCGTGATCGCCGCGATGACCGGCCAGATGATGCCGTGCTGAACCAGCAGCAGCAAAGTGATGGAGGTGAACGCGATGCCCGCGATGACCTGCGCCGCCGCATGGCTCAACGGATTCTCCGGCTCCATGTCGTTCGTGTCGGGCCGGGCCTCACGCGCGGGCTGGATCACCAGCGACAGCGCGGGAAGGCTCAGCGCGAGCAGCCACCACACGATCATGGCTGTCCTCCGTCTATGTGCTTGCGACCGCTCACGCCTTCCTCGGCATCAGGTCGTAGGGTGCTTTCCAACCGTCCAGCGCCGCGATCCTGTCGAGCCAGGCGGAGATGTTCGGCCAGTCCTCCCGCTCGAAGCCGAACGGCTCGGGGTAGTAGAGGTACGAGCAGCACGAAAAATCTGCGATGGTCGGCTTGTCCCCGACCAGCCAGTCCTCGGTCGCCAGATGCTGCTCCAGCACCTGATAGGCCCCGCTCACCCGTCCGCGCAGATATGCGATGACATCGTCGGAGCGTTTCTCCTCAGGCAGGTAGTTGAGCATGAAGCGCAGCACACCGACCTGCGATGACATCTTGTGATTGTCCCACAGGATCCAACGCAGAACCTCGCGCCGCTCGATGGCGGAGCCTGCGGCGAACTTGCCCGTGATCGTGGACAGGTAATCCAGGATGACGCCCGATTGCGTCAGCACCACCTCACCCGTGCGGGTGGCGTGGCGCAGCACCGGGGCCTCACCCATCTCGTTGATCTCACGAAATTCGACGGAGCGTGTCTCACCGTTGAAGAAATCCAGAAAGACCGGCGACCAGTTGCAGCCAGACAGCTCCAGCATCAGGGCCGCCTTGTAGGAATGTCCACTTTCGCCAAAACAATGCAGTTCATATTCGGCCATTCGATTTCCTTTTCACGCCCGGTTGCGGGCTAGCGAGGGGTCAGGGAGGGTTCGGCATATCCCGCGCTCTTCACGACGCGGGGTCAACCCCTGCCCGGTAGGAGGTGCCGGGTAAGAGGTAAGGTGTCACAGTCCGCGAATATCCGATGGGATATCAGGTTCTGAAACATCATCCTGTCGTTTCCCCCTCCCGGTCTTTGCGCGGGCGTTGGTGCCCGTCACCTTCCAGAACCTTGCGATATTAACTATCTATAAGAAAAGATGTTATATATCAATGCTCTGACCGTCGTTGCGTTAACCGGTTCCCCGCGGGGAACCGGTTTTTTGATCGCGGCACGATAGGCGAGCAGTTAGAAATTCGCCACCGACAGGCCCATGACGTTTTCGCCACCTGTCTGCACCTTTTTCAGCAGGAATGCGGTCTCGGGCAGTTTGCGGGTCATGTAATAGCGCCCCGTCACCAGCTTGCTCTCATAGAACTCGGTGTCCGCCGCGCCGGCGTCGAGCGCCTCGAACGAGGCCTTGGCCATCCGCGCCCACATCAGGCCCAGGCAGACATGGCCGAACAGGTGCATGAAATCATGGGCGCCCGACAATGCGTCATCCGGATTGCCCATGTTCTGCATGAAGTACATGCCCCCCGCCTGAAGGTCCTTCGACGCGGCCTTGAGCGGTGTGATGAACTCCGCCATGCGCTCATCCTCACCGTTTTCCTTGATGAAATCCTTCACCAGATCGAAAAACGCCATGACGTGCTTGCCATTGTCCGTCGCCAGCTTGCGGCCCACCAGATCCAGCGCCTGAATGCCGTTGGTGCCCTCATAGATCAGGGCGATGCGGCAATCGCGCACGAACTGTTCAGCGCCCCATTCGGTGGTGAAGCCCGATCCGCCATAGACCTGCTGCGCCGAAATCGTCGCGTCCAGTCCCTTGTCCGTCAGGAACCCCTTGACCACCGGGATCAGCAGAGAGACCAGCCCCTCGGCATCCGCATCGTCGTTCCGGCGCGAACGGTCGATCATCGTCGCGGCCCACAGCATGAACGCGCGGCCCCCTTCGACGAAGGATTTCTGATCCATCAACATGCGGCGCACATCGGGGAAGTGGATGATGCTGTCCGCGGCCTTCTCCGGCTCCTTCACGCCGGTCACGGCACGGCCCTGAATGCGGTCCTTGGCGAAGGCCAGCGCGTTTTGATAGGCGACCGATGCCTGCGCCAGACCCTGCATTCCGACGCCCAGACGCGCCTCGTTCATCATGGTGAACATGGCGCGCAGGCCCTTGTGCTTTTCACCGATCAGATAGCCGGTGGCACCGTCGTAGTTCATCACGCAGGTCGCGTTGCCGTGGATGCCCATCTTCGATTCCAGACCGCCGCACGACACCTCGTTGCGATCGCCGAGCGAGCCATCCTCGTTCACGTGGAACTTGGGCACGATGAACAGGCTGATCCCCTTTACCCCCTCGGGGCCGCCGGGAATCTTCGCCAGAACGAGGTGGATGATGTTTTCGGCCATCCCATGTTCCCCGGCGGAGATCCAGATCTTCTGGCCGGAAATCTTGTATGTGCCGTCGTCCTGCGGTTCCGCCTTGGTGCGGATCAGGCCCAGATCGGTGCCGCATTGCGGCTCCGTCAGGTTCATGGTGCCGCCCCATTTGAAGCTGACCAGATTGGGCAGATACTTCGCCTTCTGCTCATCCGAACCATGCGCGTGGATCGCGGCATATGCGCCATGCGTCAGGCCGGGATACATCATCAGCGCCATATTGGCGGAGGAGTGCATCTCTCCCACCGCGACGGACAGCGTGTAGGGCATGCCCTGACCGCCATATTCGGGGTCGCAGTCGAAGCCGGTCCAGCCGCCGTCGCGCAGCACATTCACCGCATCCTCGAACCCGGTCGGCACCCGCACGGAGCCGTTCTCCAGCTTGCAACCCTCGTGATCGCCAACGGGGTTGAGCGGGGCCAGCACGTCACGCGCAATCTTGCCCGCTTCCTCCAGCACCGCGCCGGTGAAGTCGCGGTCCATCTCGTTGAAACCGGGGATATCCAGCTCGGACACCTTCAACAGGTCGTGCAGCACGAATTCCATATCTTTGGTGGTCGGCTCGTAAAAGGGCATGTTTCTCTCCGTCGTTTTGGGCTGGCGGCGTTTGCACCGCACATTATGGGCATCAGGATCAGGCGGCGACGCCGACCCCGCGGGATTTCAGGATGTCACGGGCAAGGGCCATCTGATCCTCCAGATCGAGGATGGCAGCGTCCAGTTCGTCACGCTGCGCCCGCATCGCTTCCAGCCGCTCCAGCGCGACGGAATAGGTCCGCGCGATCTGGGTGCGTTGCTGGTCGCCGATATCGTACAGGTCGAGAAGCTGGCGGATTTCCTCCAGGCTGAAGCCGAAGCGCTTGCCGCGCAGGATCAGCACCAGACGCGCGCGGTCCGAGCGGGTGAACAGGCGGCGCGAGCCCTCGCGGCGCGGAAACAGAAGCTCCTTGGACTCGTAAAAACGCAGGGTGCGTGGCGTTACGTCGAACTCCTCACACATCTGTCCGATGGTGCTGTAGGTCTCTTCCGTCATGGCGATGTCCCCCTAATGCTCAATTAAATCTGGCGTAGGGCGGACGGGTCTTCAACCACGAAGTTGACGTGCGCGTAAGGTGCAACGCAACGTCACGAGAAAGGGGCGGCGACCGCATGATCACCGCCCCTTGCGTGTTTGCGCCGGATAGCGCCGTGCAGATTATTCGGCTGTTACGACGGTCATGACCAGATCGCCCTCGACGCGGACAGGTCCATCCTCGGACGCGCCCAGTGTGTATTCGAAGATGCCCGTCTCCATGCCGCCATCCTCTGCGTGCAGCATCAGCATCAGCATCTCGCCCGAGGCGACCGGCTCCGTCAGGATTGCACTGACATCGGTGTTCATGCCTTCTTTCAAGGGGGCGTGGCCGACGACGGGGCCGGGCTTCATTTCAGCATCGGTGCGGTGCACGACCAGCCAGCCATTGGCGCCGGCGGTGATGGCATCTGCGGTGACGGTGCCGCCCGATACATCTTGATCCATGGCCTCAACACCCAATTCGGAATGTGCGGCCGCGAATGCGGACGTGGCGAAGGTCATGGCAGCGGCGGCGATCATCGTGAATTTGGTCATTATACTCTCTCCTGTTGTCACCCATTGAGCGGGCTTCGAGGGGAGTTACGCAGCGCCACGGTGATTTGTTTCAGATTACCGCAGACAGGCATCCCCCGGAGTCGGCAGGTCGTCGCGCATCCGCTGGTCCATACGGGCGATGTCCGGATGATCGAAGGGGGCGCAGCGTTCGGTTTTGGGGCGCGAAAGCCGGGTGAAGAAACGCGCAATGGTCATGTTCATATCAGTTTTCCTTTCTATAGCTCTCAAGATAGCTCCGCCTGACTGCGGTTTGGAGTGGAGAACGCCGCCGAACCATATTAGAAAAGCTATATGGCGCAGCTTCGTGACATTCCCCTCAACGCCCTGCGCGCGGTCGAAACGGTCGCGCGACTGGGCACGCTGCGCGCTGCCGCGACGGCGCTGGGTGTGACGCAGGGCGCGGTAAGCCAGCATTTGCGCCGGGCGGAGGATCGTTTGGGCGCGCAGCTTTTCACGCGCGGCCCGCAGGGGCTGATCCTGACGGAGCTGGGTGAGGCCGTCGTCACCGATCTGAGCCGTGGATTTGCCTTGCTGGAACAGGCCGTCATCACCGCGTCGCGCAGGGATGAAAGCGCATTGACGGTATCCGTGGCCCCGGTTTTCGCCTCGAAATGGCTGGTCTGGCGGATGAACGATTTCGCGCAGGCGCATCCTGACCTGACATTGCGGATCGAGGCGAGCATGTCCCTCATCTCCCCTCGCATGGGGGGTGCGGATGTCGCGATCCGTGTGGGGCCGGGCGGTTGGCGGGACGTCTACGCACGAAAGCTGGCGGACATGCTGGTGTTCCCGGTGTGCAGTCCCGCACTGGCCGAACGGGTGGCATCGGCGGAAGATCTGCGGGCCCTGCCGGTTCTGCACGATCTGCACGCCGCAGACCTTTGGCCGGACTGGTGGCGCGAACACGCGGGCGGAGGCGCGCCACCCGCCCGCACCGGACCGGCCTATTCCGACGCGGCATTGTGTCTGGATGCCGCGATTGCGGGGCAGGGCGTGCTGATGGCGTGGCCGACCTTGGCGGGGGACGCGCTGGCGCGGGGCCAACTGGTTCGCCCGGTCGAGGGGATCCTGTCCAGCGGCAACGCATACTGGCTGATTACGCAGGGGCCGCGCATGACGCCCGACATTCGCGCCTTCTTCGACTGGGTGCAGGCGGAACTGGGGCGCAGCTATGCGGCCCTAGATTTGGACTTGGGGGCCGTATGATCGGCGTGTTCGACAGTGGCCACGGCGGGCTGACCACGCTGGCCGCATTGCAGCGCGATCTGCCCGAACAGACGTTCCTCTATCTGGGGGACCATGCCAATGCGCCCTACGGGTCGCGCACGCCGGGTGAGATCACGGCCCTGACCCGCGCCGCATTGCAAAGCCTGTTCGACCGGGGGTGCACTCTGGTCATCATCGCCTGCAATACTGCGGCAGCGGTCGCATTGCGCGATTTGCAGCAGGGATGGCTGGCGCGGGAATATCCCCGGCACCGGGCGCTCGGCGTTTTCGTACCGGTGATCGAGGCCCTGTCCGGGCGCGGCTGGGCAGATGACAGCCCCCCTGACGACGGTGCGGGGCAGCGGATCGCGATCTTCGCCACGCAGGCCACCGTGGACAGCGGGGCCTTTCCGCGCGAAATGGCCTATCGCGCCCGCAACGTCGATATCAGGCAGGTGGCGTGCCCCGGTCTGGTAGAGGCATTGGAGGCGGGGCAGACCGGACAGGCGCGCGCGCTGGCCCGCGATTTCGCGGGCAGGCTGGAGGGGTTCGTTCCCGACAAGGTTTTTCTGGGCTGTACGCATTATCCGCTGGTCGCGGATGCCTTCGCTGCGGGGTTGCCACCGGGCACGCCGATCCTGTCGCAACCCGATTGCGTCGCGGCCAGTCTGCGCGATTACCTGAAACGCCACCCGCGCCACGGCGATCTGCCGGGCGACCCCTCGCGCCAAACGGCTTATCCAACGATAGCCTATCTGACGACGGGCGATCCGGCGCAGGTCAGATCCGCCGCACATGCGCTGACGGGGCACGATTTCGATTTTCGCAGCTTGTAAGGGCAGGTGCCTTGTCCGCGTCAGGTTTCCAAGGCGCTTTCCACGACGTCACGCAGGCGTGTCAGCTCATCTATCGCCTCCTCCAGCTCCCGCTTTCGCGATTCCAGTTCCTCGATCTGACGTGTGCTGATTTCGACCCATTCGCGATATTGCGTGGTCTGGTTATCCTCAATCTCGTACAGGGCGAGCCATTGCCGGATTTCCTCCAGACTGAAACCGAAGCGTCGCCCGCGCAGAATCAAGGTCAGTCGCGCACGCTCACGCGCGCCATACAGCCGCTTGCGACCGTCCCTCTGCGGTGTCAGCAATTCGATATATTCGTAATAGCGCAACGTTCTGGGGGTGATGTCGAACTCTTCGCACATCTGCTGAAGGGTCTGCTTTACTTCCGTCATCCCCTGAACCTCCTGTACATATGACCGGTCTGCCCGCCGCCTTTCCTTTAATTTCGGACATACGGCAGGAAAATCAAGGCTTACAAACATTCCGCGATTTCCCGGCCCATCCGCGACGGCTCTTTCAAACCGGTGGAGCGCGACATACTGTCTGCGCGAGCCCGCCGGGGGCAGAATATCGAGGAGCCGCTTGAGATGGACAATGTGGAGCTGCTGGAACTGGCGCGCAGGATGGCGCACGTCATTCCGCATTCGCGTGAACTGGGAATGCATATCGAGGATGTCGGCCCCGGCACGGCGGTGATAAGTGTGCCCTACGATACCAGGCTGATCGGTGATCCGGCGACCGGCGTCTTGCATGGCGGCGTCATTACCGCATTGCTGGACGGGTGCTGCGGCACAGCCGTCATGACCCACCCCAAGGCACCCGGCGGTACGGCGACGATCGACCTGCGCATTGATTACATGCGCGGGGCGAAACCCGGAAAGACCGTGACCGCCCGCGCCGAATGCTATCGTATCACCCAGTCCGTCGCGTTCGTGCGGGCCGTGGCGGATGATGGCGACCCCGCCGATCCCGTGGCGCAGGCCAACGGAGCCTTCACGGTGGAGCCACACGGAACCAAGATCGGAAAGACACCATGAGCCGGGATCGCAACCAACCCGTACAGGAAGTGAAGGCCCGCCGCGACGCCGCGCTGTCGCGTCTGACGCAGGCGGTGCCCTATATGCAGTTCATGGGCATCAGCTTCGACCGGCGGGGAAACGAGCTGACGGCGGTGATGAAATATTCCGACCACCTGATCGGCAACCCGCTGCTGCAGGCGCTGCATGGCGGGGCGATCGGCGGGTTTCTGGAATCGTCGGCTCTGGTCGAACTGATGTGGTCGCAGGTCTGGGAGCAAATGGAGGCAGGCGGCCCGCAGGCCGAGGCGATCGAGGCGGGCGACTTCCCAGAATGGCCGAAGGTCCTGGACATCACGGTGGAGTACCTGCGCAGCGGCCTGCCGCGCGACGCCTATGCCCGCGCGACGGTCTCACGCTCGGGACGGCGCTATGCCTCGGTGCGGGTGGAGGCCTGGCAGGACGACAAGACCCGCCCCTTTGCCGAAGCGATGGTGCATTTCGTGATGCCCAGAGCCAGATAAGTGCCTCCGGCGGGGATATTTCGGGAAAGTGAACGGGGGGCGGTGAGCCGTCTTCTGCCGGTCATTCGGCATCACGGGGGGGCCTCAGCATGAAAACCCGTCCCGATTACATCTCGTACGGGGCCGTTGGCACGCTGGGCATCGTGTGGGGGTCCGCCTTTGCCCTGACCGACGTGGCGCTGCGCGGTTTCGGCGCGGTGGAGGTCGTGGCGGCCCGCGCGGGACTGGCCGCGATGGTACTGGTGTGCGTGCGGCCCGACATTCAGCGGGTGGAGGCGGCCTCCAATGCGGGATAGCGCCAGCCCAGTGTCAGACCGCGCAGCACGAAGAACAGCATGAGCGCCGCCCACAGGCCGTGATTGCCAAAGAGCGGCACCAGCGTCCACAATGCCGCGAAATATCCGGCGGCGGACAGCAGCATCATGTTGCGCATGTCGCGTGTCCGTGTCGCACCGATGAAAATACCGTCCAGCATGAAGCATGGCAGCCCGACCACAGGGGCCAGCACCATCCATGGCAGATAGACGCGGGCGACGTCCTGCACGTTCTGCGCGGTCGTCATCTGCTCAATGACTGCACCGCCCGCGAACAGGAACATCGCGGACATCAGGCAGACGGCGCCGACGCCCCACAGGCTGGTCAGACGGGCGGCCTGTCGCAGGGCCGCGCGGTTTCGCGCGCCGAACGCGGCACCGACCATGGCCTCCGCCGCGAAGGCGAAACCGTCCAGCGCGTAGGCCGTCAGGTTCAGGAATTGCAGCAGGATCTGGTTCGCGGCCAACGTCACGTCGCTCAACCCAGCCGCGCGGAACGTGACCGACATGAAGCACAGTTGCAGCAGGACCGACCGGATCATGATGTCGGTGTTCACCGCGATCATGGGTTTGAGCATTGCCATGTCACCGACCCGTGCGCGGTCGCGCCAATGCGGTGCGCGAAACACGTCGCGGCACAGAAACAGGCCCACCGCCGCGCCTGCAAGCTCCGCGATCACGGTGGCCAGCGCGACGCCGGCAACCCCCATGTCCATCCCCAGCACGAAGGTCAGCGACAGCACGATGTTCAGGCCGTTCATGGTCATTTGCAGGATCAGAACGCCGTGCGTCCGCTCCACCGCGATCAGCCAGCCGGTCAGTGCGTAGACGGCAATGGCAAAGGGCGCGCCCCAGATGCGGATGGCGATATAGGTCTGGCCGAGGGTTTCGACCTCGTCGCTGCCCTTTGCAATCCAGAAGGCAAGGCGAGTGATCGGAAGCTGCAGCACGATCAGGGCGAGGCCCGCGACACCGGCGATCAGCAAGGCGCGGCTGAGATGGGCGTCACGCTCCGCTATGTCTCCACGCCCGGCCGCCTGCGCGACCATGCCAGTGGTGCCCATGCGCAGGAAACCGAAAATCCAGTAGATCGCGCTGAGGATGATCGCACCGATGGCGACCCCTCCGATCGGGGCGGCGGCGCCCAGCTGGCCCACGGCATAGGTATCGACCAGCCCCATCAGCGGGATCGTCGCGTTCGACAGAACGATGGGCAACGCGATCGCCAATACGCGGCGATTGGTGACAGGCTTCATCGGCGCAATGTTCACGGGCGCAATCTTTGCGCTGGGCTGCGGCTGACCACCAGACCGGCGATGATCAGGATCAGGGCGAACAGGAACGCGCTAGGCAGGCTTTCACCCAGGAATACTGTGCCCAGAATCACGGCCCAGACCGGAACCTGATAGTTGACCAGACTCAGGAACGAGGGGCCCGCGCTGCGCGTGACGCTGACCAGGATGACCGTTGCCAGCGCCGTGGGCAGCAGCCCCAGATAGAGCAACCCGGCCACGGCCTTGACCGGGGGCAGGGCGGGAACACCCTCGATCAGCAGGGCCGCGGGCACGATCAATATCGCGGCCACCGTCAGGCCCGCGGCGGAATAGGCGATCAGGCCCACCGGCGGACACAGCCGGGTGTTGATCGAGCCGATGGCATAGCACGCCGACGCGCCGACGCAGGCCAATCGCGCCAGCCCCGCGCCTTGCCCTTGCGGCAGACCGATCAGCACGACGACGCCCGCAAAGCCGATGGCGAAGCCCGCAACCTTGCGCAAGCTCATCCTCTCACCCGGAACCATCAGATGCGCCAGCGGCAGCACCATCAATGGCACGATCGCCATGGTGATCCCCGCAAAGCTGGAGGTCACGGATTCCTGAGCCCAGCTGAGCAGGGCGAAGGGGATTGCGTTGGTGAACAGGGCCATGCCCAGGATGTGCGCCCAGATGCGCGGCCCATTCGGCGCGGACCAGCGCGGCAGACCGCCCGCGCGCAGGGCCAATCCCACCAGAATGATTGCCGCCAGACCGATGCGCCCTGCCGCCGTCGTGATCGGGCCGAAGCCGGTCAGCGCCAGTTCCACCCCCAGAAACGAAGCCCCCCAGATCAGGCCGAGCAGTCCCAGCATTGCCCAGTCGCGCGGGGTGGCATTCGCGGTCACGGCAACCGTGCTCACGCCATCAACTCCACCGGCGGATGGGCTAGGATGCGACTGATCCGGCTGAGGCAATCCGCGAAGGTCTCATCGCTCAATCCCATGCCCAGGGCGATGCGGATCTTGTTGGGCACGTCCGCGCCCGGCAAAACGTAGGCGCCGGCTGTGGCGATGCGCACGCCTGCCTCGGCACAGGCGCGATCAAAGGCGGCGAGGTGCCACCCCTCGGGCAGGGGCAACCAAGCGAAGTTCGCGCCGATCGCCGTGTGCACGCCCCATGGCGCAAGGTAGGAGCGCAGCAGCGCGGCGCGTTCTTCCAGATGCTTGCGCGCATTGATGCGAATCTCGTCCGCCGTGCCGCTCTCGATCAACTCGGCCACGGTCTGTCCGATCAGGGAGGACACGCGGTAGTTCATCGCCTGTATGATGCCCTGTCCGATGGCCCCGCGACCGGGGGGCGTGACCAGACAGCCGAACCGCAATCCCGCCGCGACGCATTTCGACAGCGAGGTGGCATACCATGTCCTCTCCGGCGCGAGGGCCGGGAAGGACGGGGGGCGGCTTTCCATCAGCCAGCCATAGACGTCGTCCTCTATGATCTGCACGTCATGGGCGCGGGCCAGCTCTGCAATCTGGATGCGCCGGTTTTCGGGCATCGTGACCAGAGTGGGATTGTGCAGGTTCGGCGTGACCAGCATGGCCTGAGGGCGGGCGGTGCGGCAGGCCTCGGTCAGGGCGTCGATCTGCAAGCCGTGTTCGTCCGACTGTATGGGGTACAATGTGACGCCAGCCAGCTTCGCCGCCTGTTGAAAGCCGGGATAGATCAGGTCGGATACCAGGATAACGGGATGCGGGCCGGAGGTGACAGCCATCATCGCGACAAGCACGGCCTGTTGTGCCCCATAGGTGGGTACAATCGCATCCTTGTCCGCGACGACGCCCCCCTCGGCCAGCCAGCCCGCCAGCGCCTTGCGCGTGGACAGGTCATTCGTGGCGCGGGTGTAATCGTCCAGCACGACGGAGCCGCGCTGCATCACACGCTTGATCGCCTCGTTTATAAGGTGTTCCTGACCCACCATGGGTGAGCGGGAGTTGCGCAGGTCTATCTGACCTTCCAAAGTCTGATTTGTTAATGGGTGCAAGGGGATAAAGGTTCCGGTCTCCCGGCGATCCCGCACAAATGTGCCCTGACCGACGGTGGCGCGCAGGGCGCCTGCCTCCGTTGCCTCACGGTAGGCGCGGGCGACGGTGCCGGGGGTCACGCCAATCTCCCACGCCAGTTCGCGTACCGGGGGCAGCTTCGCCCCGGATGCCAAAGCGCCGCTTCGGATTGCGTCCTCGATCGCGACGGAGAGGGTGCGATATTTCGGGGCCACGCTGTTGGCAAGGTCGGGAACCCAGCTCGTATCGAATCTTGTACCCATGACAAAACTCCGGTGGAAAAGCGTCGGTGGTGTTTGTACCTGTATCGCGTGGCTTTAACAGACACAAACCGCATATTGTATTGGTACAAGGAAGGCGATAATGTCCTATCTCACACTTACGTTCCTCTATGGCGGATCCCGTCGTGGTTTTGCGTCGGTCGTGGCGACATGGGCAGGTCGTGCGCGCACACGCCGCCATTTGAAACGCCTGGATAGTCACCTGTTGCGCGATATCGGGTTGAGCGACCTGGCCGCCCAGCGTGAGGTGCAGCGCCCCTTCTGGGATTGAGCGCATCCTCGCACGTGTTGGCCAACCCTCTTCCCGACGGATGGCTATGACTGGCCCTCGATCTGATCGGGGGCCTTTTTTTGTCCCGCGCAGTTGAGCGTGCGCATTTGAGCGATTGACGCGGGATGCATTGCACCATATCCGGTTTGTGGGTGCACAGCCGGACTAAGGGCGAGCGGCGGTGTACTCAGGAATTTCGCCCTGACGACGGAGCCGTCCATGAGCTTCCCTACCCAGCCGCAGGTCAAGCCTGCGCGTCCTGAATTCTCCTCCGGTCCCTGTCCCAAGCGCCCCGGCTGGTCTGCCGCCGCAGTTGCGGAACGTGCCTTCCTTGGCCGTTCGCACCGGGCCGCCGGCCCCAAGGCGCAGATCAAGGCCGTCATCGACAAGACCGCCGAGTTGCTGAACGTCCCCTCCGATTACGTGGTCGGCATCGTGCCAGCCTCAGACACCGGCGCCTATGAGATGGCGATGTGGTCCATGCTGGGCGAGCGCCCGGTGGATATGCTTGTCTGGGAAAGCTTCGGCAAGGGCTGGGCCACCGATGCCACCAAACAGCTCAAGCTGGACGATTGCCGCGTGATCGAGGCCGCCTATGGCGAACTGCCCGACCTGAACGATGTGCGCAAGGACGCCGATATCTGCTTCACGCAGAACGGCACGACCTCTGGCGCGCGCATTCCGAATTTCGACTGGATCGCCAGTGACCGCCAGGGGCTGACCTTCGTCGATGCGACCTCCGCCGTGTTTGCGCAGCCGGTCGACTGGTCCAAGGTAGATGTGCTGACATTCTCCTGGCAGAAGGTGCTGGGCGGGGAGGGGGCGCACGGCGTTCTGGTCCTGTCGCCCCGCGCCATCGCCCGGCTGGAAAGCTATTCCCCGGACCGTCCGTTGCCCAAGATCTTCCGCCTGACCAAGGGCGGCAAGCTGATCGACGGCATCTTCAGCGGTGCGACGATCAACACGCCGTCCATGTGGGCCGTCGCCGATGCCGAGGACGCGCTGGACTGGGTGGCCGATCTGGGCGCCACAGCGACGATGGAGCGGGCGCAGGACAACTACGCCGCCCTGCAATACTGGGTGGACGACACGCACTGGATTGAAAACCTGGTGGCGAACCCGCTGAACCGCTCCAACACGTCCGTCTGCCTCAAGATCACCGATCCGGCGGTCGTGGCGCTGGATGAGGACGGGCAGAGGGCCTTCGTCAAGAAGATGGTCAAGTTGCTGGAGACCGAAGAGGTCGCCTATGACATCAACGGCTATCGCGACGCGCCTGCGGGTCTGCGCATCTGGTGCGGTGCGACGGTGGACGCGACCGATATACGTCGGTTGACGCCATGGCTCGACTGGGCGTTTCAGTCCGTCAAAGCCTCCATGTGATTTCGCGCCCCGGCCACGTGCCGGGGGCATTTTCTTTGCGCCGCCTATAGGGCAGGCGACCGTTACAGGACCGTTCAAAATGGCAAAAGTACTCATCTCCGACGCGCTTTCGGAAGCAGCCGTGCAGATTTTCCGCGACAATGGGGTGGAGGTGGATTTCCAGCCCAAGCTGGGCAAGGATCCGGCGAAACTGGCTGAGATCATTGGCGATTACGATGGCCTCGCCATCCGCTCCGCCACAAAGGCGACCGCCGATCTGATCGCCAAGGCCACCAACCTCAAGGCTATTGGCCGCGCCGGGATCGGTGTGGACAACGTCGATATCGCCGCTGCCTCCGCCAAGGGGATTGTGGTGATGAACACGCCGTTCGGCAACTCGATTACCACGGCCGAGCACGCCATCGCGATGATGTTCGCCGTCGCCCGCCAGATCCCCGAGGCCGATGCCTCGACCCGCGCCGGCAAGTGGGAGAAGTCCCGCTTCATGGGCACCGAGATCACGCGCAAGACGCTGGGTCTGATCGGCTGCGGCAATATCGGGTCCATCGTGGCCGACCGTGCGCTGGGTCTGCGGATGAAGGTCGTGGCCTTCGATCCGTTCCTGTCCAGCACCCGGGCGGAGAAGCTGGGCGTGACCAAGGTCGAAACCATCGAGGAGCTGCTGCCCCTCGCGGATTTCGTGACGCTGCACCTGCCCAAGACCGAGAAAACCGCCGGTCTGTTGAACGAGGATCGCATCCGGCTGATGAAGAAGGGTGCCTATCTGATCAACTGCGCCCGGGGTGGTCTGGTGGATGAGGCGGCTGTCGCGCAGGCGCTGCACGACGGTCATCTGGCCGGGGCCGCCTTCGACGTCTTTGCTGAGGAGCCTGCCACGGACAACCCGCTGTTCACCGCGCCCAACGTCGTGTGCACGCCGCATCTGGGCGCCGCGACCAGCGAAGCGCAGGAGAATGTGGCACTGCAGGTGGCCGAGCAGATGTCGGACTATCTGATGAAGGGCGCGATCTCCAACGCGATCAACGCGCCGTCTGTGACCGCCGAGGAAGCACCAATCCTCAAGCCGTGGATTGACCTCGCTGAAATCCTCGGCGGTTTTGCCGGTCAGGTTACCGAATCTCCGATCAAGGAAATCGAGATCGAGTTTGTCGGCAAGGTCGGTGAGCTGAACCTCAAGCCGCTGACCTCGGCGCTGACCTCCGCGCTGATGAAACCGCTGGTCGGTGAGGGCGGCGTCAACATGGTGTCCGCCCCTATCGTCGCACGCGAGCGTGGTGTGAAAATCGCGGAGACGCGCAAGGACGAGCAGGGCGCATACGGTTCGTATATGCGGTTGATCGTCACGACGGAGAAACAGACCCGCTCGGTCGCCGGTACGGTCTTCTCGGACGGCAAGCCGCGGTTCATTCAGATCAAGGGGATCGGGCTGGAGGCGGAGCCGCTCGACTTCATGCTCTACACCACCAATGCCGATACTCCGGGCTATATCGGTGCGCTGGGTACGAAGCTGGGCGATCTGGGCGTGAACATCGCGACATTCGCCCTTGGCCGGTCGGTAAAGGATGGAGAAGCGATCGCATTGATAGGCGTGGATCAGGAACTGTCCGAGGCAACGCTGACGGAAATCCGCGCCTTGCCGCAGGTCAAGCAGGCCAAAGCCCTGAAGTTCTGATTTGTCGGGATGGCCCTGCGCAGGTGGGGCCATTCAGATCACGATAGTGGGCCTAACCCCCGTGGAGCGGTCAGACTGGTAGTGGCCGCTTTGACCGGGACGTCGTGATCGAGACCCCAAAAGTGCAAGAAAAATAAGCGAAAGACCCCTGAGAAGCCTCAGGGGTCTTAGCGTTTTGTCGGTCCGGCCCGGTCGTCCGAACTGCCGTTGTCGTCTGCATTGTCACGTGTCGTGACTGCGAAAATTATTAGCGCCGCAGCCGCTATAGCGACCACCGCGAACAAGATACTGTCCATGAACTCGGTCCTGATTTTTTTGGCCTTGGTGCCTTAACGTTACAGGATCGAATTTGGTTCCGATTTTTTTAGCGAGCGACCGAAACAAGTTTGAACTCGAATGTCAGGTCCTTGCCAGCCAGCGGGTGATTGGCGTCCAGGGTGACGGTCTCTTCCTCGATCTTGGTCACGACCAGAGGAATCGTGGCACCCTGAGGGGTCTGCGCCTGAAGCTGCAATCCAACCTCCAGCGGGATCTCGTCCGGGATGGTTTCGCGGGGAACCTGCTGTACCTGGTTCGGATCGGCCTGGCCGTATGCCTCATCCGCGGGAATGGTGACGGTCGCCTCTGCGCCCTCATCCATGCCGGTGACGGCGTCGTCCAGACCCTTGATGATCTGGCCGGAGCCGAGGGTGAAGCTCAACGGATCGCGCCCCTCGGAACTGTCAAATTTCGTGCCATCCGTCAAAGTGCCGGTATAGTGAATCGCGACGGTGTCGCCTGCCTTTGCTGTGGTCATATCGGACCTCCTGCTTGTTTGCCGCCCCACCTCGACACGGCGGGGGGCCAGTTGCATCGGTCGTACCTAATGGATGTGAGATGGATGTAAACCGTCCGAAGGGCAGGTTTGGCCCCGAAATTCCGGTATTGGGCGGGACTGTGGTGCGACACTCGGTTCGCTATGCAGTATCGCGGGCCGGGTATTCAGGGGTCTAATCGTCCAGATCCGAAAATTTGCGTGCGTCCAATTGCCGTATATCTGACTCAATCAACGGTATTTCGGGAACGCTGTCGCCCTGCGGGGCGATCGACATGCCCTCGAACTGTTTGGCCGTGACAAGCACGCGGCTTTCGACCGTGCCAACGATCGTGTTGTAATCGCGCACGGAGTTGGAGATCGAGCGCCCCAGCTTGTCGAGGTGTTTGCCCAATGTGGACAGCCTTTTGTAAAGCTCCTGCGCCAGATCGGTTGCGCGTTGCGCATTCTCGCTCATCCGCTCCTGTTGCCAGCCATAGGCAACGGATTTCAGCAGGGCGATCAGGGTTGTCGGCGTGGCGACGATGACCTTGTTGCGGATCGCATCTTCGAACAATGTCGGATCTTCGCTCAACGCGGCGGAATAGAATGCCTCACCCGGGATGAACATGACGACGAAATCGGGCGATCCGGCGATGACGTCGAAATAGCTTTTCTTTGCAAGGCCCTGCATCTGCACGCGAAGCTGGCGCGCATGATGGGCCAGGCTGGCGGCTTTCTCAGGCCCGTCATCCATACCGGCGGCGGTCAGGAATGCATCGAGCGGGGTTTTCGCGTCGATGACGATCCGCTTGCCTCCGGGCAGATTGACCGTGGCATCGGGGCGCTGACGCTGGCCGTCCACCTCGACCGATTGTTCCATGTGGAAATCCACATGGTCGATCATTCCGGCCATCTCGACAACCTGACGCAGTTGGAATTCGCCCCAGTTTCCGCGAGTCTTCGGCTCTCGCAATGCGGTGACCAGGCGGTTGGTCTCCTTGGTCAGGCGGCGCTGTTCCTCATGCAGTTTGCCGACCTGTTCGGTGACGGTGCGATAGGCACCTTCGCGGGCCTTTTCGATTTCACGGGTCTGTGCCTCGAATTTCGTCAGGTTCTCGCGGATCGGGGCGAGCAAGGTCTCGATGCCCTTTTGTCGTGCGCCCAGATCGGCATCGGCGGCCTGTTTGTGTTTCTCGAACCGCTCCGTCACGGAGGTCAGGAATCGTTCGGCGTTGCCGTCCAGAGCCTTGCGCGCCAGTTCGTCGAAGCGTTTTTCCAGCGCCTCTTGTGCACCGCGCAATTCCTCCATCCGGGCGGCGTGGTTGGCGCGTTCGGCCTTTAGCTCGGAGCTCAGACCGGCGATCTGCTGTTCGGCCTCCCGCAGGACATCGTTCGTCTCATCCAGGCGGTCCTTGTAGTGATCTGCGTGGCCGGCCCGTTCCTGCAACCGGGCACATTCGACATCCAGCGTGGAGCGGGCGCGGGCGGCCTCCTCGGCCATGGTCCTGTGCGTTTCCGCCTCGGACCGCAGGGCCGCGACATCGCGTTTCAAGGCCCGTACGCTGGTCAGGTTGCACAGCAACCAACCCAGAACCGCCGCCGCGATGGCGACGACATACCATTGTTGCAGCCAGGGATATTGTGCGAGAATCTGGTTGATCTGGTCCATGGGGCCTCCTGAATGGGACCGTACAGGGAACATCGGCCGATCGCACCTGCTATTTGCGGTTCCCCCCCGGCGCATCCGACGCTATACCGCCACCGTAACAGCCAAGGAGAATGATATGGCCAATGTCGTCGTCGTAGGCGCCCAATGGGGCGATGAGGGCAAGGGCAAGATCGTCGATTGGCTCAGCGAGCGGGCCGATGTGATCGTGCGCTTTCAGGGCGGGCACAATGCCGGCCATACGCTGGTGATCGACGGCACTGTCTATAAACTGTCGCTGCTGCCCTCCGGCATTCTGCGTGATGGCAAGCTGGGTGTGATCGGAAACGGCGTGGTGCTGGACCCGTGGTCGCTGATGACCGAGATCGACAAGATCGCGGGGCAGGGCGTCACCGTCGGGCCGCACAACCTGATGATTGCGGAAAATACGCCCCTGATCCTGCCGGTCCATCAGGACCTCGACAAGATGCGTGAGGACGCGGCGGGCAAGGCCAAGATCGGCACCACCGGGCGCGGCATCGGCCCCGCTTATGAGGATAAGGTCGGCCGCCGCTCGATCCGCGTTGCAGATCTCGCGGATGAAAAGACGCTCGACGACCGTCTGGACCGGCTGCTGGCGCATCACGATGCGCTGCGCATCGGGTTGGGAGCCGAGGCGATCGAACGTGCGGAGCTAAAGGCGCGCCTGTTGGAAATCGCGCCCAGCATCCTGCAATTCGCCGCCCCCGTCTGGAAGATTTTGGCCGAGAAACGCAAGGCCGGCAACCGCATCCTGTTCGAGGGCGCGCAGGGCGCGCTGCTCGACGTTGATTTCGGCACTTATCCCTATGTCACCTCGTCCAACACACTGGCGGGCATGGCCGCGACCGGATCGGGCATGGGGCCGGGCTCCGTCGGTTTCGTGCTGGGGATCGTCAAGGCCTACACCACTCGCGTGGGTGAGGGGCCGTTCCCGTGCGAACTGAACGACGAGGTCGGCACCCATCTGGCAACCGTGGGTCGTGAGAAGGGCACCGTCACCGGACGCGACCGCCGCTGCGGCTGGTTCGACGCGGTGCTGGTGCGCCAGACCTGTACGACCAGCGGCGTGAAGGGGATCGCGCTGACGAAACTCGACGTGCTCGACGGATTGGACGAGTTGAAGATCTGTACCGGCTACAGGCTGGACGGCGAAGTGCTCGACCATCTGCCCACCGCCGCGGCGCAGCAGGCGCGGGTGGAACCGATCTATGAGACGATGCCGGGCTGGAAGGGCTCGACCGGCGGTGCGCGGTCCTGGGCGGACTTGCCTGCCGAGGCGATCAAATATGTGCGCCGCATCGAGGAGCTGATCGGCTGCCCCGTGGCCCTGCTGTCCACCTCACCCGAGCGGGAGGACACCATTCTGGTCACGGATCCGTTCGCTGATTGAGACCGGTTTTGGATATTTGAAGACAGAAGAAAGGGGCGTCCATGTGGCGCCCCTTTTTACGTCATGCAGGTTTGCGAAAGGTTATTCGGGGAAGGATCGCGAAACCTTGATCTGGTCCCAGGCCCAGACGACCTCCTGCAACTTATCCTCGTCGTCGCGCTTTCCGCCGTTCATGTCGGGGTGAAGGTCCTTGACCATGCTTTTGTAAACCTTGCGCAATTCGGACTTTGTCAACGTGTCCTCCGCGCCGAGGATGTCGAGGGCCTTACGCTCCGTCGGGGGCAGCTTGCGCTTGCGCGGGCGGTTGGGGGCGCTGGCGGGGTTCATCGTGGCGTTTTCGCCCAGCACCTGCATGGGATCGTCGAAGCCGAAGCGGGCCCAGGCGCGCCCCTCGGTGTGGGAGGCGGTCTTTGCCTTCTCGGCCCCGGTCTTGAACGACCATGTGGGCCGTTCACCGACGCGGTCCTTTTCGAGCTGCTCGTCGAACTCCTCCTCGGTATGATATTCGAAGAAGTTCCATTTCTGATTGTACTCGCGGATATGCTCCTTGCAGAACCAGAAGAATTCTTCGAGCCTCTCGCGGGATTTAGGTGCGCGATACAGGCCCTTTTCCTGGCAGCCGGGGCTGTCGCAGGGTTTCGTGGACGTGTTGACGGCGCCCGATTGACCACGCGATTTCGCGCGCCGCCGCTTATCTGCGCCGACGGAAATGTCAAAATCGAACGGGTTGTTACGGGCCATGCCAAATCTCTCCTGCCGGGACTACTTCCGAGTCGGGAGACGAGAGTTTAGACTTATCCCAGCGGAGGTGAAGAGCCGCAGAGCCCAAGGAGATCAGTTTTGCGTGTGGCAGATCGTATCAGTTTGAAATTACAGGAAACCTTTGACCCCACCCGGTTGGAGGTCGTGGACGAATCCCATCTTCACGCCGGTCATGCCGGTGCGCCTGATGGCGGGCAGAGCCATTTTCACGTGGTCATGCGCGCCGATGCGTTCGACGGGTTGAGCAGAGTTGCCGCCCATCGGCGGGTAAATGCCGCCTTGAAGGAGGAACTGGCCGGGCCGATCCATGCGCTGTCCCTCGACGTGGCGGCGCGTTAACCGAGCGGCTGCACTGCGACGGACAGAGGCGGCAGCGCGCACGCAATGTTAATTCTGCAATTCCGCGATCAGGCGAGCGATGAAACGCTCCCCCTCCGCCAATTGTTCGAGGCTCAGGAATTCATCGGGCTGGTGTGCCTGCTCGATGGAACCGGGGCCGCAGATGACGGTGGAGACGCCGCGTTCCTGAAATTGACCGCCCTCGGTGCCGTAGGAGACCTTCTCGGTGGAATTGTCGCCGGTCAGGCGGCGGACCAGCGCCTCCGCCGCGCCGTCGGTTTCCGGCAACAGGCCGGGAACGCGGCCGCGCCGTTCCATCTGGATGGATGCTTCGGGGCGGATCTGCTGAATCTCCGCTTCCAGTTCCGCCGCCTTGGCGCGGAAGCGATCCTCCCATTCATCGACGCTCTCATGCGGAGCGACGCGGATGTCGATCACGAAGGTGCAGTCCTTCGCGGTGATGTTGTGCGCGGTGCCGCCATGGATGACCCCGGCGTGCAGCGTCGTCCACGGCGGCTCGAATCCGGTATCCGAGGGCGCGGCGGCGCGGTTGGCCTGCATTGTGTCATGCATCCAGGTGATCAGGCGGGCGGCGGTCATCACGGCGGACACGCCGGTATGGACCAGCGAGGAATGCACCTCGAACCCGTGCACGTGCACATTCAACCCGATGGAGCCCTTATGTCCATCCACAAGCTTCATCATCGAAGGTTCGCCCACGATGCAGGCCCGCGCGGCGGGCAGTTCGGCGGTGATCCGGTCAATCATCGGCGGCGCGCCGAGGCAGCCGACCTCCTCATCATAGCTCAACGCCAGCATGATCGGATGGGTCAGGTTCGCGTTCAGCATGTCCGGCACAGCGGCAAGCGCGGTGGCCAGAAACCCCTTCATGTCACAGGTGCCGCGCCCGTAAAGCTTTCCTTTGCGCTCCGTCAGGGTGAAGGGATCCGACGTCCAGTCCTGCCCCTCGACCGGAACGACATCCGTATGGCCGGACAGGATCACGCCGCCCGCGACCGGGGGGCCGATCAGGGCGTGCAGGCTGGCCTTGGTTCCGGTGTCGTCATAGGTGCGATGCGTCTCAACCCCGTGCTGGGTCAGGTAATCGGCCACGAAATCGATCAGCGGCAGATTGCTGTCACTGCTGATCGTGGGGATCGCGACCAGACGTTCCAGCATCTGCCGTGCGGTGTAATGATCTGCCATCCCTGACCTTTCGGTTGTGCTCCGGTCGAAGATTGATCCGCTGTCGGACCGGCGTCAAGCAGGCGTATCGCCCCTTGCGCCAAAATGGGAATCGTCGTCTAGTTTGATCGACAGGCGATCAAAATCATGCCGTGAGAGTGTGAACAGAACGATCGCAGATGGGGATTACATGCGCGACACCATCGCACCGCTACTGGATGTAGCGCAGCTGAAGACCGTATTTCACACACGATCCGGCGCGGTTCACGCGGTGAATTCGGTCTCGTTCTCGGTCGCGCCGGGTGAACTGGTGGGGGTTGTCGGTGAAAGCGGCTCGGGCAAGTCCGTCACGATGATGAGCCTGATGAACCTGCTGCCCCGCTCGGCTGAGATTGTCGGCGGGGAGGTCCTGTTCGAGGGGCGCGACGTGCGTGCGATGAACCGGGCGGAACTGCTGCGGTTGCGCGGGCGTGACGTGGGGTTTGTGTTTCAGGATCCCATGACCTCTCTCAACCCGGTGTTCACCGTCGGGCGCCAGATCACGGAACGCCTGCGCAAGCATATGAACATGAGCAAGGCCGAGGCCAAGATGCGCGCGGCGGAGTTGCTGAGTCTGGTCGGCATTTCCGATGCTGCCCGGCGATTGCAGGATTATCCCCACCAGTTTTCCGGCGGTATGCGTCAGCGGGTGGTCATCGCCATTGCTCTGGCGTGTGACCCCAAATTGCTGATCGCGGATGAGCCGACCACGGCGCTGGACGTGACCATTCAGGCGCAGATCATCGCGTTGGTGCGCGATCTGCGGCAGAAGCTCGACATGGGAATCGTCTGGATCACCCATGATCTGGGCGTGGTCGCTGGCATCGCGGACCGCGTGATCGTGATGTATGCTGGCCAGATCGTCGAGCAGGGGCCGGTGCGCGAATTGTTTGCCCGCCCGCAGCATCCCTATACCCGCGCTTTGCTGGAAACCTTGCCAAGTGTTACGGGCGCGCGGTCCGAACGATTGCGAACCATTGAGGGGCAACCGCCCTCGCTAGGAGGGGCGCCGGATCGCTGCCCCTTCGCGCCGCGCTGCGCACATACGTTCGGGCGGTGCCTGACGGAAAACCCCCAGCGGATCGAGGTCGGCGGCGGCCATGATGTTGCCTGCTGGTGGGATCCGCAAACCGGGGAGATGCGCCATGTCTGAGATGGCGCCGATCAAGCCGCTGGTCGAAGTTCGCGACCTGACCATGCATTTTGACATCCACGCCGGTATCCTGCGCCGCAAGGTCGGCGCGGTGAAGGCGGTGGATGGGCTGAGCTTCGATATCATGGAGGGGGAGACTCTGGGCCTGGTCGGAGAAAGCGGCTGCGGCAAGTCCACGACCGGTCGCGCGATCCTGCGGCTTTACGATCCTACGGCGGGGTCGGTGCGGATCGGCGGAGTGGACGTGGCATCGCTGGGCAGTGCGGACCTGCGCCGTGCCCGACCGCAGATGCAGATGATCTTTCAGGATCCGCAGGCCAGCCTGAACCCGCGCATGACCGTCGGCTCGATCATCGCGGAACCGTTGCGCGAACATAGCGATATGGACCGCGCCGCACGCGACGTCCGGGTGCGGGAGTTGATGGACGCGGTCGGCCTGAACCGGGCGTTTGCCAGCCGCTATCCTCACGAGTTTTCGGGCGGTCAGCGGCAGCGGATCGGCATCGCGCGCGCCCTGGCGCTGAACCCCAGGTTCATTGTCTGTGATGAGCCGATCGCGGCGCTGGATGTGTCCATCCAGGCGCAGGTGGTCAATCTGCTGGAGGATTTGCAGCGCGATCTGGGCCTGACCTATCTGTTCATCAGCCACGATCTGAGCATGGTGCGCCACCTCGCGAACCGAGTGGCGGTGATGTATCTGGGCAAGATCGTGGAGCTTGCCCCGCGCGATGCGCTGTATTCCGATCCGCGCCATCCCTACACCGAGGCATTGCTGAGCGCGGTTCCCGTCGCGGATCCCGTGGTGGAGGCTACGCGCCAACAGATCATTCTGCAGGGCGACGTGCCCAGCCCGGCGAACCCGCCGAAGGGCTGCAACTTCTGCACGCGCTGCCCCAAGGTGATGCCGGTCTGCCACGAGGTGTCGCCAGTATTTGTCGAGCATATGCCGGGCCGGTTTGCCGCGTGTCATCTGATTGATGAAGAAAAAGACGCAAGTGTATTGCGCGAAAACAAAAATGATAATGTCCAACAAGGAGAGACCCAATGAAAAAGATCGGTTTCCTGATGGCCGCGACCGCGCTGGTCGCCGCCGGTTCCGCCCATGCCGAGTCCCATGAGGGCCGCGCCACGGACGGTCACCTCAACATCATCTACTGGCAGGCGCCCTCTCTGCTGAACCCCTATCTGTCTGGCGGCACGAAGGAGCTGGAGGCCTCCAGCCTCGTGATCGAACCGCTGGCCCGGTATGACGAGACAGGCACGATGGTGCCGTTTTTGGTGGATGAAATTCCCACAGTGGACAATGGCGGCGTGTCCGAGGATCTGACCACGATCACCTGGACGCTGAGCGAGGGCATCAAGTGGTCCGATGGCACGCCATTGACGGCGGCGGATGCGGTGTTCACCTGGCAGTACTGCACCGATCCCGAATCCGGTTGCGCGCAGCTTTCCAATTACAACGATGTGGAAAGCGTCGAGGCGGTGGACGATCGAACGATCAAGATCACCTTCAGCGTGCCCAAGCCGTTCCCCTACGGCCCGTTCGTCGGTGCGCAATCGCCCATTATCCAGGCCGCGCAATTCGCGGATTGTCTGGGGGCGGCGGCACCGACCTGCACGGATGCGAACTTCGCCCCCATCGGCACCGGGCCGTTTGTCGTCACCGATTTCAAGGCGAACGACGTCGCAAGCTTCGTCGCGAATGAGAATTACCGCGACCCGATGAAGCCTGCCTTCGCGACACTGAACCTCAAGGGCGGCGGCGATGCGGCATCGGCGGCGCGGTCCGTTCTGGAAACGGGTGAGTTCGATTACGCCTGGAACCTTCAGGTGGAGCCGGAAATCCTGAACCAGATGGCAGCAGCAGGACAGGGCACGGTCGTGTCGGCCTTCGGCACTTCGGTGGAGCGGATGCACGTCAACCAGACCGATCCCGACCCCGAACTGGGGGACGAACGGGCCACGGTGGCACATCCGCATCCGTTCCTGACCGACCCGAATGTCAGCCGGGCGCTGTCGCTTGCCATTGACCGGGAGATTCTGGTCGAGGCGGGCTATGGCTCCTCCGGTCAGCCGACCTGTAACGTGCTGCCCGCGCCGGCGATCTATGCATCGACCAACAACGACTGGTGCCTGAACTACGATCCCGATGAGGCAAACCGCCTGCTGGATGAGGCCGGTTGGGTCATGGGCGATGACGGCGTGCGCACCAAGGACGGCGAGCGTCTGAGCATACTCTACCAGACCTCCACCAACTCCGTCCGCCAAGGCACGCAGGCGCTGGTCAAGCAGATGTGGGAGGAGATCGGGGTCGAGACGGAGCTGCGCAATATCGACGGCTCGGTATTCTTCGGCGGCGATCCTTCCTCACCCGATACGTTCCAGAAGTTCTTTGCCGATATCGAGATGTATACCAACAATTTCGACGGCACGGACCCTGAGCGGTACATGGGCAACTGGGCCTGCGCCGAAATCCCCTCGCCCGAGACGCAGTGGCAGGGCTCGAACATGCAGCGCTTCTGTTCCGAGGAATATGACGCGCTGGTCGTCGAGTTCGGCCAGACCGCCGCATTGGAGGATCGCGCGGCACTGGCGATCAAGATGAACGACATGCTGATGAACAGCGGCTCGATCATTCCGCTGGTGCACCGTGGCGGCGTCTCGGCCCATTCCAACACGTTGGAGGGCGTCCTGATGAATGAGTGGGACAGCGAGTTGTGGAACATCGCGGACTGGACCCGCGCCGAATAAGCGCGAAGCAGGAGCGGCGATGCGTCGCCGCTCCACCCCCCTGTTTTTCAAGGCTATCACCCCGAGGCGTCGATGTTCGCATTTACAATCCGCAGACTGCTGTTCGCGATCCCGACGCTTCTGGCCATCAGCTTTATTATCTTCGCGATCCTGGACCTGGCCCCCAGCGATCCGACCGGAAACCTGCCGCTGACCATCTCACCCGAGGTGCGGGCGCAGATCCGGTCCTCACTGGGTTTGGACGAACCGTTTCCGATCCGCTATCTGCTGTGGCTCAAACAGTTTTTCATCAACGAACCGCTCAACCTGATCGAGGGGTGGACCGGCTGGACCCTGGGCGATGGAGAGCGGATGCGCGTCACCTCATGGGCGACGCGATCCCCGGTGGTCGATCTGATCATCGAGCGGATGCCGCAAACCCTGTGGGTCGTCGGCATGAGTCAGGTGATCGCCATCGTGATCGCGGTGCCGATCGGCGTCATCTCCGCCTACAAGCAATATTCGTGGTTCGACCAGATCGGCACCTTTGTCAGCATGGTCGGATTTTCGATCCCGACCTTTTTTACCGGGCTGGTGTTCATCGTTCTGTTTTCCGTGCATCTGCAATGGTTTCCGTCGATCTATGACACCAACCACGTGATCGACAGTTGGGATAGTTTCGTGTTTCAGATCAAGCAGATGATCATGCCGACCATGGTTCTGGCGCTGGCGACGGCGGCGCAGTTGAGCCGGTATATGCGGGCCTCCATGCTGGACAATCTGCAACAGGATTACGTGCGCACCGCCCGTGCGAAGGGTCTGACGGAGCGGGTGGTGGTCATGATCCATGTTCTGCGAAACTCGATGATCCCGGTGGTTACGGTGATCGCGCTGAACATTCCCACGATCTTTGGCGGGGCGATCATAACGGAGCAGATCTTCCGCGTGAACGGCATCGGGCAGCTGTTGATCATCGGCATCCAGGGGGCCGATATTCCGCTGGTACAGACGCTGACCTTCATTTTTGCGGTGCTTATCGTACTGTTCAACCTTATCGCCGATGTCCTCTACGGCATTCTGGACCCGAGGATTCGCTATGAGTGATCAGGACCGTATCTTCGCCCAAACTGTGGTCGATGAGGTGGAGGAGCGTCCCCGCACCCTGTTGCGTGACGTGTGGAGCCAGTTTACCGCCCACCGTGGCGCGATGGCGGGCTTGGCGGTGTTTCTGGTGATCGTTTTGGGCGTCAGTTTCGGTCCGTTCATTCATACGATTGATCCGACCTACAGCGATTTTCGGGCCCGCAACCAGGGGATGAGCCTGGCGCATCCGATGGGAACCGACAATCTGGGTCGGGACATGTTCGCGCAGGTGCTGCAAGGCGGGCGAGTCTCGCTGCTCGTCGGAGTCACGGCGATGGCCATTGCGATGTTCTTCGGCACATTGGTGGGCGTGCTTGCCGGGTATTTCCGCAGGCTCGACGGGATCTTAATGCGTGTGACAGATTTGTTTCTGGCGCTGCCTATCCTGCCGTTATTGCTTGTTATTATCATGCTGTTCCGTGATACGCTGCGCAAAGCCTTCGGGCCGGAGGCGGGGATATTCCTGCTGATCGTTTTCATTATCGGGATCACGTCGTGGATGCAGACCGCTCGGATCGTGCGCGGCGATGTGTTGGCGCTGAAGGAACGGGAGTTCGTGCTGGCCGCGCGGTCCATCGGCACACCTGCGCACCGGATCATCCTGCGGCATGTCCTGCCGAATGTTTTGAGCCCGATCATGGTGTCCGCGACGCTGGGCATCGCGACGGCAATCATCACGGAAAGCGCGCTCAGCTTCCTCGGCCTCGGCTTTCCCAGCGATTTTCCGACCTGGGGGCGTCTGTTGTTCGACGGCGCGAACTTCATGACATTGACGCCCAGCCGGGTGATCTGGCCCGGATTGATGCTGTCCCTGACGGTATTGTCGGTGAACTATGTCGGAGACGGACTTCGCGACGCGCTCGATCCGCATATCCGGGGGCGCTGATCCTCACGCTGCTGGCTGGCATGGCAGCGGCGCAGGAGATTGTCGTGTCCGTGGTGAACGCCGAACTGCATCGCGGGCCACAGGGCGCGTGGGATATTCACGGCATCGTCTACAATGTCGGCGATGTGCCGATCACCCTACTGGGGGCCGACGGGCCGGATGGTGAGGACGGGTATATCTTTGCCACGCATGACGATATCACCGAGGAGCTTTTCGAGATCGCGCTGCAACCTGGCAATGCGCTGGACCTGATGCACGGGGGCCTGTTCCTGCGGTTTGAGGATCTCGCGCCCCCCCGGTGGGGGAGGCGTCGATCTCGTTCTATTTCGACGGATTCGTGATGCCGGTGGATGTGCGGGTCATGCGCCCCTAGGCTCAGGACTCATTGATCCACCATATTACGGTTGCAGCAATGCATATTGCTGAGAAGAAGGTGTGCGCGCATCGGTCGTAGCGGGTCGCGATGCGGCGCCAGTCTTTGAGGCGACCGAACATACGTTCGACGAGGTTGCGTCGACGATAGGTGCGCTTGCAGTAGGGGGCTGGATGATTGCGCCCCTTGCGGGGTGGGATGCAGGGTTCGATGCCACGCGCCGTAATTGCAGCCCTTAACGCATCACCGTCGTACCCCTTGTCCCGCCGATCAGGGTCCTGGCGGACGTAGGAAGCGCCGGGAGAATGGTCGCGGCACCTTTGTCGTCGCCAACTTGGCCTTCGGTGAGCAGCATGATGATGGGCCGCCCCACCTGATCGCACACGGCATGCAGCTTCGAGTTCAGGCCGCCTTTGGTTCTCCCGATACGCCGGGGAAGCACCCCCCTTTTAGCAGGCTGGCGGCTGTCCGGTGTGCCTTCAGATGGGTCGCGTCGATCATCACCTCGTCCGGTTCGTCGCCTTGGGCAGCAAGGCCTGCGAAGATCCGGTCGAACACGCCCATTCGGCTCCACCGCACAAAGCGATTGTAGAGCGTCTTGTGTGGGCCGTAGTCGGCCGGTGCATCGCCAGCGCACCCCATTGCGAATGACGAAAACGATGCCTGAGACAACCTTGCGATCATCGACCCTCGCAACGCCGTGCGACAAAGGAAAGAACGGTTCAATCCGGCGCATCTGCGCCGCCGAAAGCCAAAACAAATCACTCATCACGACACCTCCATGCCGCCAGTGAGTCAGAGATCGTTCAAGCCCGCAATCATTTAATGGGTCCTGAGCCTAGGGAGTGTGCATTTTGGCAATGATGGGGTTGGATTGCGCATCATCACCGATGAGCAGGATGCCGGTCATTTGCCATGATAGACCGCCGGACGCTTCTCCATGAAGCTGCGTGGACCCTCACGTGCGTCCTCGCTGGCAAAGACGGGAGCGGCGAATTCCAACTCCATCGCTAGAGCCTTGTCCTCCGGAAATCCGACGCAGGAGCGGGCCGAGCGGCGGATTGCCTGGACCGCAATAGGTCCTTTTCCAGCGATGCGTTCTGCTAGTTCCATAGCCACCCCCATAACCTCGGAGGCTGGCACAACGCGATTGAGGAATCCCCATTGATAGGCTGTGGACGCGTCGACGAGATCTCCCGTCAGGAGAAGTTCCATCGCACGTGGCATGGTCAGTTGCTGCGGCAATCTTACGGTCGAGCCTCCTGCCGGAAAAATTGCCCAATTTACCTCTTGGACACCAAACATAGCCGTGTCGGCTGCAATGCGCAGATCCGTGCCTTGTACTAATTCCATGCCGCCCGCGATGGCGGAACCATTGATCGCGGCGATAACCGGCTTGCCTACGTCGTAGCCGCGCAGAAGGGCTCGGTGCAAAAGGTCGGGATTCGCTTTGAAGCGGCGATCCCACTCGTCCTCAGGCTCGCGCGCGCCGCTCATCAATGGGATCAGGCGTCCGAGATCGGCGCCTGCACTAAAGGCTTTGTCACCGGTGCCCGTGACGACGATCGCACGGATCATGTTGTCCCCGCGTAAGTCTTCGAAGGCATCCGCCATGATACAGAGTGTCTCTGGATCCAAGGCGTTCCGGACATGGGGCCTATTGATCGTCACCAAGCCAACGTGGCCGGTCTTTTCGAGGAGCACCTTGTTCATCAAAGCTTCCCTGCAATGCGTTGTTCAAGGTCGTGACGCTTTATCTTGCCGGTGGTGCTGCGAGGAAGCTCTGCCTCGTCAACAAAATGGATTTCTTTCGGCAGCTTGTAGCGCGCTATCTGGGCAGCACAGCGTGCATGCAAGGCATCGGCTGTCAAACTGTCGTCCCGCCGCACCACGAAGGCGACAGGGACTTCGCCCCACCGCGGGTCCACTTTCCTAACCACTGCTGCTTCGGCGACCATCGGCTCGGCCATAAGTACGCGCTCGATCTCGGCGGGATAGATGTTTTCGCCGCCGGATTTTATCAGATACTTGCTACGGTCGACAAATGAGAGCGTGCCGTTGGGATTGCGCGAGAAAACATCACCCATGTGGAACCAGCCGCCGCGAAAATCCTTCTGATTGGCATCGGGATTGTTCCAATAACCAGAGAACAGCGCGGGACTTCGGATCGCAAGTTCACCAGGTTCGCCATTGGGAACCTCGACATCGTCGGACCCCACGAGCCGGATGGAGCAGAACGAACTGCGCAGCTTGTCGAGCTTTTCAGGCACGACGCCAACCTCGATGATGCCGCGCGAGGCTGGGGCCAGACCGGTCTCCGTTGACCCGAAGCTGTTGAGATAGGGAGCGCCCAGAAGGCGGGTCACCGCCGCGATCTGTTCGCGCGGCACCAGATCAGCCATCGCACCGGTCCACTTGACACCGGCGACAGACGCGCCAGATGCTTCCATTGCCGCGATAAACGGCGTGATCATGCCCGGCATCAGGACCAGCCATCCGAGCCGCTCTCGAGATACGATTGAAGCGAGTTCAGCGCCGTCGAAGCCGGCGGTCAAAATCACCTTGCCGCCCTGTATCAGCTTCATGAACACCGCGTCGACCGAGGCCATGTGAAAGAGCGGAGCCCAAGCGACAAAGGCGTCGGAGGCGGCAGTAGGTGTATCGGTCATCTGTATCATTGCCCGCGCGATCTCGGCGCGTTGGCTGATGAGCGCACCTTTTGGCATGCCCGTTGTCCCGCTTGTATAGAGTATAACTACCCCGTCCTCAGAGTCGCAATCACCTTCAACCGGAACCTGCAGCGCCGCGTCGAGCGCTGCCTCGTAATCAGGACCAAACATCAGGCTTGGTGCGATATGATCACATCGCGCCGCAGCCCCCTGATGCAGCGGCGACGTAAACAGCAGTTTAGGACCTACCAGTTCCAAGCAATGGTGCAACTCATCATCCGAAAGCCGCCAATTCTGGCAGGCCGCGATCACGCCCATCTTGGCAGCTGCAATGAGGAGCTCTACATATTCAAAGCGATTTTCTGAAAGTATCGCAATTCGGTCGCCTCTGAGGACGCCGCGCCCTTTCAGATAATTGCAAAGCCTATCGGTACGCTGATCGAGTTCTGCGTAGGTTACTTGTATGTCGCCCGCCTGCAGAGAAACCCTATCTGGCCACGAGCGAGCGGTCTGCCTAAAGAGTGAACCAATTGTCAACCGAGAAGCCTCGCGCGCAAGCTCGAAGTCTCGGCGTACGTCCTCAGGAACACTACCCATATCCATTCAGGCTTCCCCCTATTAGATCAGAAGCAGAGGCTAACAAGAAAAGCCACACACGATGTTAGACTCATTCCGCGCAGCTGCGAATCGCTTCAATGTCGGGGAAGTCAGCAATGTTGCGACCCATGGCGAACTCACCCTGCATCTCGCGCCATGCAGAATAGTCCTGCAGATATTCGAGTTGGGAAATCGCGACCTTTGCGAAGAGCGGATTCAAACATGCCTCGTCCACAAGAATGCGATTGGATAGGCTCTGCAGTTCCGCCATGTCCTCGCTATCCAAGCGGTGCACGGCAGTCCCCATTTCGTCGAATCTCGCGACTGCTTCAGTCGAACTCTTTTCGTAATGGCCAATAGACCACGATATCGTTGCTGCGGCGGCGGTCTCGAATATCAGCTTTGCACGGTCAGACAGACTATTCCACGTATCGATGTTGATCATTACGCCGGTTGTCGAGGCAGGCTGATGCCAGCCCGGCGACATGTTGTGCTCCGTCACCTCAGCAAATCCCATACCCAAATCGGTGCTCGGCATAGAGAATTCTGCTGCGTCGATCACGTTGCGCTCCAGCGACTGATATACGTCGGAACCCGGCAGCATAACTTGGGCGGCATCGTATTCTCTCAAGATAGCGCCTTGAGGGCGGCCTGACATGCGTACCCGTTTGCCCTCGAGTTCGTCCAAGGATGCAATCGGAACCGTTGAGCGCAGTCCGGATTCGGTACCCAAAATGGCAAACGGTATATATTTTATATTATATTTACCGTAAACTTCGTCGTATAGTTCCGCCCCGCCCCAATTGTTGATCCATAGCAGATAGTCTTGGGTCGTGAACAACATCGGAAACGAGCCAATGAGCGAAAACGCCGTGTCAGTTCCGGCCCAGTATCCGGGCCAGTCGCCAGACGCCTGAATGGAGCCAGTCTGAACGGCATCGAAGACCTGCGTGGAGGGGACTAGGCTCTCGCCGGGGAAGAACTCGATCTGGACAGTTCCTTCACCCAGCCGGTTCACGAGATCGACAAAGTGATTGTCGGCATCGATTATGTTGATGCCGGGAGGCCAGGTCGATGTCATCTGGATGGTGACTTCTTCCTCCTGCGCGACCGCCGTCGTGGTGCCCAAAACAAGAATGACCAAACCGCCTGAAAGTGTGCTTGCAAGATTTCTCATGTTGTTCCTTTTCCTCCCCCTCTTTTTCGACTTAGCCGAGACTGGCGCGAGAGGATTTCTGTCGGCAGCCAAGCTATATCCTGCGAAAAGATTACGCAGAGGTCAGAGTCTAGTCAACCGAACTTCCACGCCTCCGAGCTACACAATGTATACGCGCATCACTAAGGTCCGCGACCGCCAAAACCTGCAATTGGTCGTGTCCTTCCGCAACGACCGCAGGCAGGTGCGCGTGCGCGTCATAGCCAATCTCGGGCGCTAGGACAGATTGAGCCCCGATAATTTCGGCCCGCTGATCAATGGGCTAACCGCGGGCTTGGGCGCAGCGAGAACACCTCGGCGGAAATCATTAAGGAGGCAGGCTGGGTATATGGAAATGTCTTTGCGCTGCATGAACTCTGGTGTGAACTGGGTTACAGAAGGCGCTCAAGCCGTAGGGAAATTTGACGCCGAAGCGCTGATCCGCGCCATGGATGCGCTCATGGACAATGGCGAGGTGGTAGAGGATGCCTTGGCGCGCTAGATTCGCCCCTTGGTTGATCGCGATCTGGCTGTTGTCTTCTACGACCTGACCACAGTGCGCATCCACGGGGAGGGCATGGTTGAAGATGATATCCGGGCGTTCGGGATGAACAAGGAACGGGGCGGTATCGCCCGTCAAGCTGTCCTGGGCATTGTGCAGACGGCGGATGGCCTGTCGCTCATGCACACAGTTAACCCCGGCAATGCCGCCAAGACCAAGACGCTTCAAGCCATGCTGGAGGCAGTTCTGAAGCGCTCCCCATTGATCGCGTCATCCCGGTGGCAGATCGCGGCCACTGAGCCTCGAAAGCAGCGCTCCTGAGGGGGGCCTGCTTGGGAAACCGGAAACTTTGGTCGAAACGATCGAAAAATAACTGCTTTCAATACGTTACACTACCCGCATCACATCTTCATGAATAAATCGGGTTAGAACTTCACCGGTAGGATGAGAAGATCACTGTCGGCAGCCAAGTGATGATTTGCGGGAAAATTATGCAGAGAACAGAGCCGATAATGATGAGAATGATGAACGGTATGACGCCGCGATAGATGTGGCCGAGCGTTACTCCGGGCGGAGCGACTCCTTCGAGATAGAACAGCGCGTAGCCGAAAGGCGGCGTCAGGAACGAGGTTTGTAGGACGATGGCGGTCATCATAACAAACCACAGGGGCTCGAAGCCGTTCGCGGTGGCTATGGGCAGAAAGATCGGTAGGCAGATGAGTACGATGCCAAGCCAGTCTAGGAACATTCCAAGGATGAAAACTATCAGCATCATGAGGAAGAAGACGCCCCATGGACCGAGCCCCAGTCCGTCCAAATAGCCGCTGACGATGCGGGTTCCGCCGATTGCCACGAAGACGCCGGTGAACGCCGTAGCGCCCACGATGACAAAGAGCACCATACTGGTCGTACGCGCCGTCGCCGAAACGGCGTCCTGAAGCATCGACCAAGAGAATTTCCCATAGGCGATCACCATCAGGAAAGTAAGGAAGGCACCTACGGAAGCGGCTTCGGTGGTCGTCGCCCAGCCGGCGAAGATCGAACCCATCACGCCGATGACAAGCACAATCGGCGGAAAAGCCATCTTGATGACCAGCTTGAGGATCTCGGCGCGGTTTGTCTGTCCTAGCTCATCCTCGGAAACGGGCGGGCCGAGGTCGGGCCGGAAGAAGGTAAGGACACCGCAGTAGAGCGCATAGAGACCCGCAAGCAGCAGCCCCGGCCCCAGAGCGGCGGCGAAGAGCTGTCCGACGGATATTTGCGCGTAGCTGCCTAGAATGACGAGCATGATGCTCGGCGGAATAAGGATGCCCAAGCTACCGCCGGCCGCAATCACGCCTGTGCTCAGCTCCTTCTGATAGCCATATTTGACCATGGACGGCAGTGCCAGCACACCCATAACCGTCATGGACGCGCCGATTACACCCGTCGTCGCGGCCAACACGACGGATATCGCGATCGTTGCGAATAGAAGACCGCCGCGCACACGTCCCAGCATCAACCGCAGCGCGTGGAACATGTTTTCCGTAACGCCGGAATCGCTCAGGAGCCGCGCCATTAGGATGAACATCGGCACCGCGATAAGTATGTAGTTGTCCATCTGGCTGTAGATGCGGTTGATGATTATGCCGAACACCTGCGGACCTGGTCCGAGATAGGCGAAAATCAGCGCCAGCCCGCCGAGTACGAAGGCCAGCGGATGGCCCATTAAAAGGCCGACGAGAAGGCCGGCGAACATTAGGACGGTCAGGAGTTCGCCGCTCATTTCACTACACCCGTACGCGCCGTTTCAATTAGACGGATAATGGTTGCGGTGCCCTGCAGGAGGAGAAGGACCGCGGTTATGGGAATGACCGTTTTTATATAGTAGACTGGTAAGGCGATAATGCCCCAGCTCGTCTCGCGTGTCGCCCAAGAGCGTGCGGCGAAGTCCCACCCATAGACTAGCAGTGCGATGACGAACGGAAAGAAGAAGACGATGAAGGACACAATGTCGAGCACCGCTTGGCCGCGCACCGACAGGCGGTCCTTGAAGATGTCGATCGAGACGTGCTCATTATACAAAAGAGCATAAGCGGCTGTGATCATGAAGTGCAGCGCAAATAGCTGCACCGATAGGTCGAATGCCCACATCACCGGCGCGTTGAACAGCTTGCGGGCCATCACATCGTAAACCGTCACCATCATGATGAATATCATTACCCAGCCGACCACGCGACCGACACATATGTTGAGACCATCGACTAGTCTGAGAAACAGCCCCATAGAGATACTCCACGTGTGATCCGGCCCACAATGGAAGCTCCTGAGCCATCATGCATCTGCCCGCCAGCGACTTCGATTCAGTGAACTTAGCAGCTCAACATCCAACGCCAATCACCTATTCTAACAGTTATTCGAATGTCAAGCGGCCGGAGAGGCGCATCCAGGCAGGGCAGAGGTGGTCGCGAAAATTTGGATCAGTTGTTAAGGTGGATCGCCTGACGAGAGAGACGATCCGAAATGACAAAGAGAAAGCAGCATACGCCTGAGTTCAAGGCGAAGGTGGCGCTGGAAGCGCTGAAAGGCGAGGCGACCGTGTAGGAACTGGCGAGCCGGTTCAGCGTGCATCTATAACCGGCAGGTGTTTGCATGCAAACACCGAGAGGCGACGATGATCAATCAATGGAAACGTGCGCTGCTGGATGGCGCGTCCGGTGTCTGAAGTGGTCCCACATTACCATATCCATCAAAGGTAATTGTCCCTCCAGAGTCTCCGCTACCTGCCATCGCTCATCTCCGATCCCTGACTGTATCTTTCTCAAATTGGAAGGCCCTTGATTCCGAGGAAATAAAATATCCCTAAGGATTTCCAGAAAAACTCGTTAGCCAAAAACGCTATCATAATGATCGGCTTGACCAAATAAATGAAAACTGGCGAAAGCAGAAAGACTATAATAAGCGTGGGTAGGCCAGCTAGTTTATTTATTGCAGCCGTAGCCACGCCAATAAAAGCGAACGCAATAAATAGAGACGTCAATCCGAATAGGCTCGCCATCAAGGGATTTTTGTCGTAAAAATTCAAGAATCGGCTTTCCACGGATCTACCCATGATGCAAGCCCCTCAAAAATCGCTTTACTGAACCCCTACCCTGTAAAAGTTATCATCTACACCCCTCCCACTGTCCGGCATTAAGCAACGACGTGAGGTCTCTCACAAATCGTCCACTCCCCCAGTAGACTTGATCCGGAACCAGCGATTGTGAAGGGCTGGCCAACGGATGCGGAAAGCCGCTCGAAAATGTCAGCGCTCTAGCGCCAGAAATAAGACAAGCATCAACGGCATTTGAGCATTCGCTACTGCAGAAAGTCATCAGCGGAGGCAACCCAGGATCGTCGCGCACCCACTCCAAAATCGTCGCTTCAGATACGCTATACGAATCGGGTCCTTCGATGAATTCGAGCAAGCCGAGTTGAGCGAAGCGATTTTGCGGATTTGAAAGACCGGATAAGAACTGAGACAAATCATCTTCTGACATGCCTGTCCTAGGAACCGGAATTACTGTCGCTCCCTCAGCAACTTCGCTCCTCAGAACATAGTCGAGTATTGACAGGCTCCCGGCGCCAAGCTCTTCTTGGTGCTCGTAAATGAAGAGAGCGATCTCGAATCCAGGGCTTTGCGCAGCCAAGTTGTTCAGGGCCCGAAAACCGTGCCGAATTTCCCCGTGATAGAGAAGGATGTCCACAGCATCAAGGTCATACCCACGACCAACGGCTGGGGATATGTAGCTCCATAGTGCCTGAGCAAGCGGCGATGTTTCTGATGCCCGCTGCAACCAATCGCGCCCCGACAGGCCCACATCCTCGCGCAACAACGCGATACGCTCCCGTCGTTGTAAGCTCTGAGTGACTGCAACATGGGTGTGTTCTGTGCGAGCTATGCTAGCCAAAAGGATCTGTGCAGCGGTATTCTCCTGATTGGCCAGGCCCGACAACTGGCGCAGCGCCTTCAGATCATCCGAACCATCCAGCCAGAGCTGTACTGCGGCTTGGTACTCCGAAGCGTCCTCGCCCGGTACGGCCACATCTGCGTGGGCGACTGCCGGCACCACGAGCACGGCCACGAGCGCCGCCCGCGCAAATTGATTGCCAAGCACTTTGAGGGCACCAACGCAAATCGCACGGGCTTGAAGCAACAATTGCAAAGGGTGGGATTTCGTCACTGATTTCAGCATACCGGCTGCCCCTTCGCGCGAGCCACGCACCGCCTGACAGTGGCTGCTTTTGCGTCCCTCGCCATCCGATCAACTTGCAGCCTCGCTAGCATCCCGCAAATATTCCCTTCTCCACCCTCGGCTATTGCTCCACGTAAAGTATTGGGGGAAGGGGGAGTCAAGAAAATTGCTGCTACCTTTAGGAATTTACTAACCTTACCACTCAACCTTTAGAATTCCCACCTTCGGCGTATCATTAGCGCGGCTCAGCTTTTGGGGTGCCGGGAGCCTAGGCTCAGGACTCATTGATCCACCATATTACGGTTGCAGCAATGCATATTGCTGAGAAGAAGGTGTGCGCGCATCGGTCGTAGCGGGTCGCGATGCGGCGCCAGTCTTTGAGGCGACCGAACATACGTTCGACGAGGTTGCGTCGACGATAGGTGCGCTTGCAGTAGGGGGCTGGATGATTGCGCCCCTTGCGGGGTGGGATGCAGGGTTCGATGCCACGCGCCGTAATTGCAGCCCTTAACGCATCACCGTCGTACCCCTTGTCCCGCCGATCAGGGTCCTGGCGGACGTAGGAAGCGCCGGGAGAATGGTCGCGGCACCTTTGTCGTCGCCAACTTGGCCTTCGGTGAGCAGCATGATGATGGGCCGCCCCACCTGATCGCACACGGCATGCAGCTTCGAGTTCAGGCCGCCTTTGGTTCTCCCGATACGCCGGGGAAGCACCCCCCTTTTAGCAGGCTGGCGGCTGTCCGGTGTGCCTTCAGATGGGTCGCGTCGATCATCACCTCGTCCGGTTCGTCGCCTTGGGCAGCAAGGCCTGCGAAGATCCGGTCGAACACGCCCATTCGGCTCCACCGCACAAAGCGATTGTAGAGCGTCTTGTGTGGGCCGTAGTCGGCCGGTGCATCGCCAGCGCACCCCATTGCGAATGACGAAAACGATGCCTGAGACAACCTTGCGATCATCGACCCTCGCAACGCCGTGCGACAAAGGAAAGAACGGTTCAATCCGGCGCATCTGCGCCGCCGAAAGCCAAAACAAATCACTCATCACGACACCTCCATGCCGCCAGTGAGTCAGAGATCGTTCAAGCCCGCAATCATTTAATGGGTCCTGAGCCTAGGGAGTGGACTCATTGATCAGCAATCCAGATGCGGATCGCTGCGAGCTTGATGGCTGCCAGGAAGTTCTCCGGATTTCGATCGTATCGCGTTGCCAGCCCACGGAACTGCTTGATCCTGTTGAAGAACCGTTCGACGAGGTTGCGCTGCCGATAGACCCAGGACGAAAAGCTGAACGTGTCTTTGCGGGTCGATAGCGCCGGAATGTTGGCCCAAGCGCCGCGCGATGAGGCGAAGGCGCGGATGGCGTTCGTGTCGTAAGCCCGATCCGCCAAGAGGATCGCGCCGTCCTTCAGGTCCGCCATCAACGGCAAAGCCTGAGGCGCGTCGCCCGCCTGACCTGCTGTGAGCGCCAAGCGGATCGGGCGGCCTTCGGCATCGACGA